>NZ_LGEA01000113.1 GCF_001280065.1 Streptomyces sp. NRRL B-1140 | reverse complement strand
CCGTGCCGCGGTTGGTGAGGGTGAGGTCCACGGTGAAACCGGAGCCCCAGTCGTTCGTCTTGTAGTCGACACTGCACTGAAGTGCCGCAGCCTGCGCGGTCGGTGTGCCGGTGGCCAGCATCGACAGGGGTAGGGCTAAAGCGGCCGCCACGGCGGTCCACACCCGCCGAACTGTTCTGCGATTGCGTCCGGGATCCATGAACTGGTTCCTCCTAGCGGCTAGCGGCTCGGGGAAGGACAACTCTTGGCCAGTGGGAGCGCTCCCATAATGGGGATGAGCATGACAGCGGTCAAGACGCTTGAAGAGTCGAAGACGGAGAACGGTTGAGTTCATCGAAAGTTTCGCAGAACCTCTGGGCAACCGTGCCGTTCGGCGCTACCTTGCTCGCACCAGTGGGAGCGGTTCCATCAGTCGACGCGCCGGTCAAGGGGCGCCAAACTGCAAGGAGTCGCTCATGCGACACCCCCCACCTTCACTGCTCGGAGCCGCGGTAGGCGGCAACGATCTCGTAGCCTCCACACGCGTCACACCGGATCGAGCGGGTGTGAACCCGTCGGCGCCGTGAAGGATCAGCCCGGACCGTTTCGCAGCGCACGACAGGATCCGAGGGTCGACCAGCACCGCCGTCGGCACGCCGACAAGCGGTGCGCCGCTCGGACGTACGCATCCCCTGCCGGCAGCCAGTACCAGGCGCTTACCACTCCATCGCCTGCACACCGTCAACGCCCCGTTCTTGGACGGGGCGTCCCCGGTGGCCCGAAGGGTGTGCAAGTGCCGGCGTCCTAGCGAAGCCCCCGGTGACCGGAACCCCGCTGATCTCGGAATGCGACGGTGCAACGCCGTCGTACGGCACCTGACTGCGTGATCGCCTGCGCATCGAACAGCAGAGAACATCCCCAAAGGAGAAGGAACCCCCAGTCATGAGTCGCACCAGGACCTCATTGCTCGCCGCTCTCGCGCTCCTCACCGGAACGTCCGGTACTGCGCTCCTTGCGGCACCCGCCGGTGCCGCCACCGCCGCCGCGCCCTGCACGGTGGACTACAAGGTGCAGAACCAGTGGGACACCGGATTCACCGCCGCCGTCACCATCACGAACAACGCGTCCGCCAAGTCGAGTTGGTCGGTGAAGTGGTCGTACTCCGGTAATCAGAGGGTCACCAACGGCTGGAACGCCAAGATCAGCCAGAGTGGGGCGGCCGTCACCGCCGCCAACGAGGGGTACAACGGCTCGCTCGCCACCGGAGGTTCGGTCAGCTTCGGCTTCCAGGGCAGCTACAGCGGCAGCAACGCGATCCCCGCCACGTTCACTCTCGACGGCGTGACCTGCAACGTCGATGGCGGAAGCGATCCGGGCGACGGAGGGGACGGAGGCGACAACGGCGGTGGCACCGACGGCCGAGTGGCCAATCCCTACGTCGGAGCCAAGGCCTATGTGAACCCGGAGTGGTCGGCCAAGGCCGCCGCCGAGCCGGGCGGCAGCCGCATCGCCGACGAGCCCACCGCCGTCTGGCTCGACCGCATCGCCGCGATCAACGGTGTGAACGGCGGCATGGGTCTGCGCGCCCACCTCGACGAGGCCCTGAAGCAGAAGGGCTCCGGCGACCTGGTCATCCAACTGGTCATCTACGACCTTCCGGGACGCGACTGCGCCGCCCTCGCGTCCAACGGCGAACTCGGCCCGAACGACCTCGACAAGTACAAGACCCAGTACATCGACCCCATCGCCTCGATCCTCTCCGAGTCGAAGTACGCCTCCCTCAGGGTCGCCACCGTCATCGAGCCCGACTCGCTGCCCAACCTGGTCACCAACGCCGGCGGCACCCCCACCACCACCGACGCCTGCGTGGCCATGAAGGCCAACGGCAACTACGAGAAGGGCGTCGCCTACGCTCTCGACAAGCTCGGCGCCATTCCGAACGTCTACAACTACATCGACGCCGGTCACCACGGCTGGCTGGGCTGGGACAGCAACCTGGGCCCCGCCGTGCAGGAGTTCTACAGGACCGCCACCACCAACGGCGCGAGCGTGAACGACGTGGCCGGGTTCATCGTCAACACCGCGAACACCAGCCCCACCAAGGAGCCGCACTACAAGGTCACCGACTCGGTGAACGGTCAGACGGTTCGGCAGTCCAAGTGGGTGGACTGGAACCAGTACGTGGATGAGCAGTCGTTCGCACTCGCCCTGCGGGACAAGCTCGTCGCGGCCGGCTTCAACTCCGGTCTGGGCATGCTGATCGACACCTCGCGCAACGGCTGGGGCGGTTCCGCACGGCCGGCCGGTCCCGGGCCGAAGACCTCGGTGGACGACTACGTCAACGGCAGCCGCATCGACCGGCGCATCCACGCCGGCAACTGGTGCAACCAGAGCGGCGCCGGCCTCGGCGAGCGGCACACCGCGGCTCCGGCCGCCGGCATCGACGCCTACGTGTGGGTCAAGCCGCCGGGGGAGTCCGACGGCTCCAGCTCCGCCGTCCCCAACGACGAGGGCAAGGGCTTCGACCGAATGTGCGACCCCACCTACGGCGGTAATGCCCGCAACGGGAACAACCCCACCGGTGCCCTGCCGAACGCGCCAGTGGCCGGGCACTGGTTCTCCGCCCAGTTCCGCCAGCTCATGCAGAACGCCTACCCGCCGCTGCCGTAATCCTCTGACACGGTGAGTGTCCGCCGGGACCGGTTCGAACGAGTCGGCCCGGCGGACCGCGACGCCCCCGACGGTGCGACCGTTACAGGCTGTGCGGCGGCCCGGGCCGACGACTCCTCGCGCAGCCTGGGGAGCGCTGCCGAACACGCCCGAGTGAACGCAGCGCCACTGCGCCTCCCGTCGACCCGTGACCTGGCCATTCCAGATCACTTCACTGGATTCACCGTCTGAAGGGTTGTCAGGGACATGGAGCGCTTCTACAGTCCCTCACCGAAGCAATGAGTGGGAGCGCTCCCAACATTCATCGGGCGGGGCGTCCCGCATCTGCGTCACCCGTCCGCTCCACTCTCCCGAAGAGGCCCCCACATGCGATCGTCACCACGTCACCCACTCACCGCGCGCACCCTGTTCGGTGCGCTGCTCACGGCTTTCGCCACCCTGGCCGCCCTGGTGGCCGTCGCGCCGGCGACGCAGGCCGACACCACGATCTGTCAGCCGTTCGGCTCGACGGTCATCCAGGGGCGCTACGTCGTCCAGAACAACCGCTGGGGAACCAGCGCGACGCAGTGTGTCACCGCCACCGACACAGGTTTCCGTGTCACTCAGGCCGACGGTTCCGTGCCCACCAACGGCGCCCCGAAGTCCTACCCCTCCGTCTACAACGGCTGCCACTACACCAACTGTTCACCGGGTACCAACCTCCCGGCTCGGATCAACGGCATCAGCAGCGCGCCCAGCAGCATCTCCTACGGCTTCGTCGGCGACGCCTCGTACAACGCCTCGTACGACATCTGGCTGGATCCGACGCCCCGCACCGACGGGGTGAACCGCACCGAGATCATGATCTGGTTCAACAAGGTCGGCTCGATCCAGCCCATCGGCTCCCCGAGCGGCACGGCCTCCGTGGGCGGACGCAGCTGGCAGGTGTGGACGGGCAACAACGGCTCCAACGACGTGATCTCCTTCGTCGCCCCTTCGGCGATCAGCGGATGGAGCTTCGACGTCATGGACTTCGTCCGGCAGACCGTCTCCCGGGGGATGGCGCAGAACGACTGGTATCTGACCAGCGTGCAGGCCGGTTTCGAGCCGTGGCACAACGGTGCGGGACTCGCGGTGAACTCCTTCTCGTCGACCGTCAACACCGGCGGCTCGGGCAATCCGGGCAACCCGGGTGACCCCGGCGACCCGAAGGCGAGCTGCAAGGTGACCTACGCGCCGAACGTCTGGGAGGGCGGCTTCACCGCCGACGTCACGATCACCAACACCGGCTCGTCCCGCTTGGACGCCTGGAAGCTGTCCTTCGCCCTGCCCTCCGGACAGCGGATCAGCAACGCCTGGAACGCCACCGTTTCCCCCTCCTCCGGGGCGGTGACGGCGAGCGGCCTGGGCCACAACGCGCAGATCGCGCCCGGTGGCAGCCAGACGTTCGGCTTCCAGGCCACCTACAGCGGTTCGTTCGCCAGGCCGACCGGGTTCAGCCTGAACGGCACCGCCTGCGCGTGACCCGGTGCGGCACGTCGCACCATCTCCTCACCGGACCGCCCCGGGGCCTGCCCTCCACTCCCATGCCGAAAGGGTGGGCCCCGGGGCAACCATTCCGCTCCCTCGCTCCTCCGGCGCCCCCCGGAAAGGCCTTACGCCATGAGCCAGAGCCTCGCCCCGTCCTCCCGACGTCCCACGCTCGTCGCCGCCCTGTGCGCCGCCGCTCTCACAGTGATCGGCCTGACCGGCGCGGCACTGCCCGCTCGAGCCGGTGGATCCGCCGCCTCGACGGCTTCCGAGGCCTTGCCGTACCGGGATTCCGCCCTGCCGGTGGCAGACCGTGTCACCGACCTGATGTCCCGGATGACGCTCGACGACAAGCTCGGGCAGATGACGCAGGTCGAGAAGGATGCCCTGGTGCCGCAGGCAGACCTCGCCGCATACCGCATCGGCTCGGTGCTCTCCGGCGGAGACTCCACGGTCAGCCCCAACAACGCCCGCACGTGGGCGGACACCTACGACTCACTGCAGCGCACGGCTCTCGGTACCCCACTCGCCATCCCGATGATCTATGGCATCGATGCCGTGCACGGCCACAACGCGGTGTACGGGGCGACGATCTTCCCGCACAACATAGGTCTCGGCGCCGCCCGGGACCCCGCCCTGGTACGGCGGGTCGGGCGCGCGGTCGCCGAGGAGGTCGCCGGCACCGGCATCGACTGGTCCTTCGCTCCCTGTCTGTGTGTGGCCCGCAACGACAGGTGGGGACGCACGTACGAGTCGTTCGGCGAAAAGCCCGAACTGCCCACGTCCATGACGTCGTTCATCACCGGCCTGCAGGGCGAGACCCTGGGCGCCGGCCCCGCCTCGGTGCTCGCCACCGCCAAGCACTACCTCGGTGACGGCGGAACCGCCGGCGGCGTCGACCAGGGCAACACGGAACTGTCCGAGGCCGAGCTGCGCGCGATCCATCTGCCGCCCTTCCAGGAGGCGGTGCGGCGGGGTGTGGGCTCGGTGATGCTCTCGTACAGCAGTTGGAACGGCGTGAAATCGCATGCACACAGGTACCTGGTCACCGACCTGCTCAAGGGCGAGCTGAAGTTCGACGGGTTCGTCGTGTCCGACTGGGCCGCCGTCGACCAGCTGGACGGGCAGAGCGGCTTCACGGGTGCAGAGATCGCCACGGCCGTCAATGCGGGCGTGGACATGGTGATGGTTCCGCAGGACTACAAGAAGTTCCTCGGCCTGCTGCGCTCCGAAGTGACCGCCGGGCGGGTCCCTGTCGCTCGCGTCGATGACGCAAACCGCCGCATCCTCACCAAGAAGTTCCAGCTCGGCCTCTTCGAGAACCCGCTCACCGACCGCTCGTACACGACGGGTGTCGGATCCGCAGAGCACCGGTCGCTCGCCCGCGAGGCCGTACGCGCCTCGCAGGTCCTGCTGAAGAACGAGGGCGGCATCCTGCCGCTGGCGAAGAACGCGAAGCTGTTCGTGGCCGGCAAGTCCGCCGACGACATCGGCAACCAGAGCGGCGGCTGGACCCTTGGCTGGCAGGGCCGTAGTGGCCCGATCACCGAGGGCACCACGATCCTTGAGGGCATCCGGGCCGCCGCCGGCTCCTCCCAGGTCACGTACAACCGCTACGGCAACGGCATCGACGCCGGCTACTCGGCCGCCGTGGCGATCGTCGGAGAGACACCGTATGCGGAGATGCGTGGAGACCGGCCTGGGAGCATGGAACTGGACCAGGAGGACCTGCAGACCCTCGCCAGGCTGAAGGCGAGCGGAGTACCTGTCGTAGTGGTCCTGGTCTCCGGCCGTCCGCTCGACATCGCCGCCCAACTGCCCGACTGGAAGGCCCTGCTGGCGGCCTGGCTGCCCGGCACGGAGGGGAGCGGAGTAGCAGACGTGCTCTTCGGCGACCATGCGCCCAGCGGCAAACTGCCCATGACCTGGATGCGCAGTGCGTCTCAGCAACCGATCAACGACGGCGACGGCAAGGGCCCTCTCTTCCCGTACGGTCACGGCCTGACCTACGGCACGAACCCCGGACCGGGCCCGGGCCCCCAGCCCGCACCCGAGACGTGTGTCGCCGATTTCAAGACCGTCTCGTCCTGGTCCGGCGGCTACCAGGCGGAGGTCACGGTCAAGAACACCGGCACCGGCCCACTCACCGGCTGGTCTGTCGCCTGGGACTTGAACGGCTCGACCGTCACCAGCCTCTGGAACGGTTCCCTGTCAGCGGCCCAGGGCCGGGCCACCGTCCGCAATGCCGCCCACAACGGTTCCCTTTCACCGGGCGCCACCACGTCGTTCGGCTTCACCGCGGCCGGCCAGGCGGGCACGCCACAGCCGCGGTGTACCGGCTCTTGACGTAATGCTCCATGCCGGGCGTCATCACGTGCACGGCGGATGTAGCGGTCGAGCCCATCGATGCGACGGCCGTCTGGCGGTCACCAGCACGGCGAGGACCTGGCGACTGGACGATGCCACGACTACGCCGAGCCAGCCACCCGATCCTCATTGCCGCTGGAGCCGGAGTGGGCTTGATCCGCTTTGACGGACATCGAAGATCAGGGGGTTTCCGCTCCAGACCCAAGGGAGGCGGCACTGCGGTCAACGACTGCGGCCCGCGCATGTCCCGAACAGGCAATCCGCCATGTCCGCCACGGGAAAGACCCGCGCTCGGTTCTCAGGGTTCACTGTCGGCCACCTCGACGAGAAGGAGCCGAAACATGCCCGAGGAAGCCAAGTCGGAATTCTGGAAGGGCCTCAAGCCGATCACCGACTCGGTGAAACCCGACGCACAGCCGGAGGTCTACCTGTCCCAGGTGGCCACAGACGACGACCGGTACTACGCGCCGCTCAGCGACACCGTGGGTTCACGCCCCCTGTGGATCAACGTCAAGGACAACTCCTGGGCCGACATCCTCTGCGCCACGCAGGCCGGACTCGTCAACCGGCACTACCACCCGCACGAGGTGTTCGCGTACACGATCTCCGGCAAGTGGGGTTACCTGGAGCGCCCCTGGACCGCGCGGGCGGGTGACTTCGTCTACGAGGCTCCGGGCGAGGGGCACACGCTGGTGGCCTACGAGAGCGACGAGCCGATGAAGGCGTTCTTCATCGTCAAGGGTCCGTTGATCTGGCTGGACGAGGACGGCGGAACCACCGGCTACTTCGATGTCCACGACTACATCGAGCTGTGCAGGAATCACTACGACAAAGTCGGCATCGGTGCCGACTACGTCAACTCGCTCTTCCGGTGACCTCGGTCCCGCCGCTCCGAACGAGGTTCCGATGTCACGTTTCCGTACCCGAGTGCGGCCCGGCGCGGAAGCGCCCGCGGCCGGCAACGGTGCAGCACACCGCTATGAGAACCGGCTGCTGCTGATCCTTTTCCTGGCCTTTGGATTCGTCTTCTTCGACCGCCAGGCGCTGCCGTTCCTTGCCCCGTTCATCAGCAAGGACTTCCATCTGTCCAACACCGAACTGGGCACATTGTCGGGAGTGCTGGCCCTCACGTGGGCACTGTCCGGGCTGGTGGCCGGCCGTCTGTCGGACAAGCTCGGCAGACGCAAGCCCATTCTGATCGCCGCGGTACTCCTCTTCTCGTGCTTCTCCGCGGCGGGCGGGCTCATGACCGGCTTCCTCGGTCTGCTCGTCGCGCGGGCCCTGATGGGCGTGGCGGAGGGAGCCGTGCTGCCGCTGGCCCAGTCGCTGATGGTGGAGGCGTCCCGGGAGAGCCGTCGCGGTCTCAACATGGGGCTGCTCCAGGGCTCGTCGGCCGGCCTGATGGGCGGGATCCTCGCTCCGCCGGCGGTGGTGTGGCTGGCCGAGCTCCATGGCTGGCGCACGGCCCTGTTCGTCACCATCGTGCCCGGTCTGCTCATCGCGGCCTGGATCGCCACGTCGGTGAGGGAGGTGCCGCCCGGCGGCCGGATCCATGTCGCCACCGCCGATGCCGAGGCCGTCCCCGAGACGACGGCCGCCCCGAAGCCGTCGGTGCGGGAGGTTCTGGGGCACCGCAACATCGTCCTGTGCATGGCGGTCGCGTGCTGCTACCTCACCTGGTTCATCGTCATCGTCACCTTCACCCCCACCTACCTGCTGACCGTCAAAGGCTTCTCCCCGAGCACCATGAGCGCAGTCATGACCTGCCTGGGCGCGGGGTGGGTGCTGTGGGGTTTCCTCACCCCGGCCGTCTCCGACCGCATCGGCCGCAAGCCGACCATGATCGCGTTCTCCGCCACAGCGGCCCTGTGCCCGCTCGCGATGGTCTATGTCACCGATCCGGTGGTGCTGGGCCTGGTCGTCGTGCTCACCTACACCGGGCTCGGCTGCTTCACCCTGTTCATGGCCACCATCCCCGCCGAGACAGTGCCCCGTGCAGCGCTGGCCACCGCACTCGGCCTGGTCATGGGGGTCGGCGAGCTGGCCGGTGGCTTCCTCGCCCCGATGATCGCCGGGCGCGCATCGGACGTCTGGGGCCTGCAGACGGCCATGTTCATGTCCGCCGGCGGTGCCGTCGCCGTCGTCCTGTTCTCCCTCGGCCTGCGGGAGACGGCGCCGCGGGTGTTGCGCCGGCGGGCCGAGCGGGCCGCGGTCGCGGTCGGTTCGGGCGCGATGGTGACGGGAGCGGCCGAATGAGGGCCGGCACGCAGCGTATGCAGGCCGCTGTCTGGTACGGAGCCAGGGACGTCCGCATAGCCGAGGTGGAGGTTCCCACACCTCGGCGCGGCGAGGTGCTCATCGAGGTCGCCTACTGCGGTATCTGCGGCAGCGACCTGCACGAGTACGCCGACGGGCCGCACGCCATCCCCGTCGCGGAGCCGCATCCCGGCTCCGGGGCCACAGCCCCGCTCGTCCTCGGCCACGAGTTCTGCGGGACGGTGACGGCCCTCGGACCGTCGGTGACCGGCCTGACGATCGGTGACAGGGTGGCGGTCGAACCGAACTACCGGTGCGGGGCCTGCCCGCGATGCCGCGCAGGCGAGTACAATATCTGCCGGCACTTCGGGTTCGCCGGGCTGATGGGGAACGGCGGCATGGCCGAGTACGCCGTCATTCCCGCCTACATGGCGCACCGCCTCCCGGAGACCGTGTCACTGGAGCAGGCCGCACTCTTCGAACCGGCCTCGGTCGCCCTGCACGCACTGCGGCGTGCCGGGCCCACCCCGGACACCGTGGCGGTGGTCGGCCTGGGGCCGGTGGGCCTGCTCACCGTCCGGCTCGCCGCGGAACGCAACGTGCGGCGCATCGTCGCCGTCGACGTTTCCCCCGCTCGCCTGCGCCGCGCGGCCGGACTCGGCGCCACCGATCTGATCGACGCGGGCCCGGAGAAAGGTGCGGGGGAGAGGATACGAGAGCTGACCGGTGGTGAGGGCGTCGATGTCGCGTTCGAGGTGGTCGGATCCGAGAGCGCCCTGCGCACCTGCCTGTCCGCGGCCCGGCGCGGCGGCCGGGTCGTCCTCGTCGGCCTGGCCCGGGAGGTATCCCTGGACACCTTCGCGCTGGTCAACAACGAGCAGTCGATCGTCGCCAGCGTCGGCTACCGCGACACCTATCCGGAACTCGTCCGGCTCGTCGCGGAGCGAGGGCTGGACCTGACACCGGTCGTCACCTCGACCATAGCTCTCGACGCCCTGGTTCCCCACGGCTTCGAGGCGCTGCTGGACGGTCCGGGAAACCAGGTCAAGATCCTCGTCCATCCGGGCGCACACCGTGACCGCCCCGACCACCTCGTTCCCTGCGCGGCATCATCCGGGACCGCGGTGCAGGGGACCTCAGACCGCGAGAAGAGAGGCTGAAGAGGTGCTGAGGTCCGCTCCCCGTTTCCACTTGCCGTCTGCTGTGGCGACGGGGGCGGTCCTCCCCGGCGCGGCTCTTTCCCAGCGTTCGGAACTCTCCGGTCGATGACGGCTCCTCGACCGTCTGAACCGCTCGGCCCGGCGGACGGCGACCGTTCTCACCCGGCTGCCGGCGCACGGCCACGCCAGTGCGAACGCTGGTCCTGGCTTCAGGCGCGGCCCGTGACGCGGCAGCGCACCGGGGGTACCCTCGCCGGGAGACACCACCACGCACCTCTGACGGCCCCTCACGTCAGAGCACGAGGCCCAGCCCAGCGACCGCATCGACGGCCTGGCGTCACAGCAGAGCGGTCCTGCCTCACAGTCGTCGGGAATGCACGGGCTGGAAAGGAGATTCAGGTGAACCTGCCTATCGTCTCCTGCGTGTCCACGCAGTCGGTCGATCCGGCGGACCGCATCGACTTCTGGGAAGAACACAACCGACAGGCCCTGGTGGGCTTGACCTGCTCGTCATACGCGCAGGAGGGCCTGCTGGCCACGGAGACGAACGTCGAGCTGGGAGATTTGCGGCTGGCAGAGATCGCCGGCAACGAGCACGTCATCGAACGGACCCCACAGACCTGTCGGACCCTGCCGAAGGACTCCATCTTCGTCACGCTGCTGACAGCGGGCTGCGGGGTGTTCTTCCACGAGGGCGGCTGCGTCACTCTGCGGACGGGCGACGTGATCCTCTACGACACGCGTCGGCCCTATCTGTTCGGTTTCCCCTCTCCCATGCGGCAACTTCTGGTGGACATCCCCCGTGAGGTGTTCGCCGCGCAATGTGCCCCCGGCGAGGTATCCGCGCCGATACTGCTCGGCAGGACGTCGGCGGCCGAAGGTGCGCGGACGTCCGCACTGGAGGCACTGCTGGCCGGCTGGGTGACGGGGGAGGGCGGCGAGGACTCGGTCAGCACCCAGGCCACCGTGCTGGACCTCGTCCGCACGCTGGCCGCACCGGCGCTCGGCGGTTCCGCGCCGCCCGCCACGCTCTCCCAGCTGGCGGTGGCCAAGGACTACATAGCCCGGCACCTTGCCGACCCCGGGCTGAGCTCGGAGAAGGTCGCCGAGGCGGTCGGAGTGTCCGCGCGGCACCTGAGCCGTATCTTCCAGCCGGCCGGGGTGAGCCCCTCCCGCTACATTCTCGAACAGCGGCTCGGCAAGGCCCGGCAGGTGCTCGCCGATCCAGGCTCCCGCCATCTGACGATCGCCGAAGTCGCCCACTGCTGGGGCTTCGCCAGCCAGGCCCACTTCACCCGGGTCTTCCGGAGCCGTTTCGGCCGCACCCCGGGGGAAACGCGTCCGCTCGTCTTCTAGAGCGGGTCTCTTTGCTGGGTTGATCAGTTGATCGGATGTGTCTGTCCGATGGGTGATCACTGATGCGATGCGGGACCGGATCGAGCTGTTGATGCCGACCGCTCCGGTCCGTGGCCTCGGGCGGGCCGACCACCGCTGGGCTGTGGAAGCTGACGCGTGGACCGCACCTGCTCACCCTGGCGCGTTCTGCCAGAAGAGCTCGGCCCCTTTCAGGCCGGACACAAGCGCCTGATCAGGTGGGCCATGGACGGCACACGGTAATGGGTCCTCGCGGCCGTCCTCGAGGACGCGGCCGCCCATGACGACGTGGGCTGGACCGTCTCGGTGGACGATTCGCCGGCCTGCGCGCCCCGGCAACGGGGACTCGACCCAATCAAGTCGTCAACAGGTTGACGATCTGCTGCACGTGGGAGTACGTTCGAATGCGTTAGCGTCGACATCTCGTTCGGAGGCAACGGTGGCCATATCGCTGAACCACACGATCGTCTTGACCAAGGACAAGTGGGCGGCGGCCAAATTCCTGGCCGATATGGTGGAGTCGGAGGCCACTGCGTTCGGACCTTTCGTCCGGGTGCACACCGGTGAGACTGACATCGAGTTCCAGAACATCGAGGATAACGTCGCGAATGACCACATCCCGACAACACACCTGGCCTTTCTGATGTCCGAGGGAGAACTGGACATCGTGCTGGAGAAGTTGAAGCGCCACGGTGTGCAGCCGTATCAGGACATGTTCTACGACGAGCCCGGTGTGAACAACCTCTATGGCGGCCGGGGGTGTTACATCCACGACCCGGTGGATGGGCATCAGTGGGAGTTCATCACCGCGCCGTACTCAGGCAAGCCAGCCCATCGGGAAAAGGGTGGCTGGAAAGACTTCGTGGACCCCACTGCCGTTGACGCGTGAATCAGCTCAGCAGCACTTTGGATCGTCGCGCAACAGGCTCGCTGGTCCGCGCGTGTGCAAAGCGCAAAAAGGAGAGTAACCAAATGGGGCAGTTCGACGGTAAGGGTGTTCTCGTCACCGGCGCGGGAGCAAGTTTCGGACGGGTGCTGGCAGAATCCTTCGCCGACCAGGGTGCATCGGTCTATATCCAGGACTGGGAAGATTCCGCGGAGTTTCTTGAGCGTAACGCCGCTGATCTCGCGCAGCGCACGCCGGGCAAAGTCGGATATGGGACGTGGGACCTCACCTCTGGCGCCGCGGCGGACGAGATGGCGCAGGCCGCCGAGTCGGAGATCGGCGATATAGAGATCCTGATCAACACGGCACTCTGGGGCGGTCATGGTCAGTTCTTTGGCATTTCAGAGGAGGAGTGGGACCGAAGCATGGCGATCGGTCTGAAGAGTTATTTCCTCACTTGCCAGTCGCTGGGTGAGCGCATGTCCCGCCGCGGGTACGGCAAGATCATCAACATCACCTCGATCATGGGCGTGCTGGGTGCCGGAAGTGCCGTTCTGTACGGCACATCGCGGGCCGCAGTGGACGGGCTTACCCGCTCAGTCGCCCAGTCGCTCGGCCCCTTTGGGGTGCGCTGCATGGGCCTGGCCCGCGGCGCCACCGACTCCACCCAATACACCGAGGTCGAACGCAACGAGCGGCTACGCAGGATGACTCTGGGCCGGCTCGCGAGCGAGGAAGATCTCATCGGACCGGCTCTGTTCCTTGCCGGTCCGAGTTCGAACTTCGTCACCGGCACCGTGATTTACGCCGACGGGGGTTACACGAATGCCGCCGTCACCGACGACGTCTTCCGCTCCACCGGCCCTCGTTGGAACGGCAAAGGCCAGCGGCGCCAGCGGAACAGCACCTTGGTCCGGGCTCGTATCGACACCCACACCCCCTGAGATCGTGTGCTACATGATCCACCCGTACTTTGAGCGGGTTGTCGGCCCGCGCATCCAGCAGCCAGCCGTGCCGACATTGCTCGACCGGTTCTGCTTTGCGGCCCGGATCCTGATCGACGACATCACACCTGCCGCGGTCCTGACGTCCATGCCGGGGATCGGCGTCCAGGACGGGAACAAGGATCCTTGGTAACACCGGGGACGGCACCGCTTTCCTGTCCGCGGCTCACCCGGCTTCCTACGCCGGGCTGACGCCCGCCGCAGCTCGGGTTCCCTGCCCCGAGGGAACAGCCTCCCGACGAGGAACAACAGCTCGAGCGGGCTGTCTTCCTCGCCGGTCCGCAGCGGCCGACCTGGTCTCGCGGGCCCGATACGACAAGAAGATCGCTCAGGGATAGCACCACACCGACGTACCCCTCTGCCCCGCGCGACGACGAGCCGACGTGCGCTCAGCGATGCTCCGCGACGGCACCTTTTGCCAACCCCAAGCGCCCCTGGACCAAAGTCACGGGGCCACGATCGTGCGGAGCACGCGATGAGCCTGATGTACAAGTCCCTCTATATCGGCGGCGAGTGGGTCGCCCCCTCGTCGTCATCAACGATCGACGTGATCTCGCCCAACACGGAACAGGCCATCGGACGTGTACCCGAGGCCCTGGAGCCGGACGTCGACGCGGCCGTGGCTGCGGCCCGCAAGGCCTTCGACGACCCCACTGGCTGGGCGAACTGGGCCCCGGAGCGCCGGGCGGACGCCATCGAGCGCTTCGCCGCCGCACTCGACGCCCGCGCGGACGAGATGCCGATCCGCGTCTCCTCGCAGAACGGCATGCCGATCGCCATCTCCGGCCGGGCAGAGAACACCATGCCTCAGATGATGCTGCGCTACTACGCGAACATGCTGCGTACCGGCGAGATCGAGTTCGACAGCGAGCGCGACGGCGTCATGGGCCGGATCCGGGTCAGCCGCCGGCCCGTCGGGGTCGTCGGCGCGATCGTGCCATGGAACGTGCCCCAGACCATCGGCGCCCACAAGTACGGTCCGGCGCTGGCCATGGGCTGCACCCTGGTGATCAAGCCCAGCCCCGAGACCGTCCTCGACGCGATGCTGTTCGCCGAGGCCGCCGAGGAGGCCCAGCTACCGGCCGGTGTGATCAACATCGTGCCCGGCGGCCCGAGGACCGGCGCCTACCTTGTGGAGCACCCCGGGGTGGACAAGCTGTCGTTCACCGGCTCGGAGAAGGTCGGCCGCTGGGTGGCCGAGACAGCCGGACGGATGCTGCGCCCGGTAACCCTCGAGCTGGGGGGCAAGGCGGCGGCGATCGTCCTCGACGATGCCGACCTCACCCAGGACCTCGAAGGCTTCTTCATGGCCACCATGCTCAACAACGGGCAGTCCTGCTACCTGGGCACCCGCGTGCTGGTGCCGGCTTCCCGCTACGGCGAGGTCGTCGACACCATCACCGACTTCGTCCGCTCTCTGCCCGTAGGCGACTCGCTCGACCCCGCTACGCGGGTCGGCCCGCTCGCCACGGCTCAGCAGCAGAAGCGCGTCGAGGACTACATCGCCAAGGGCAAGGCGGAGGGCGCCCGGCTCACCACCGGCGGCGGCCGACCCCGTGAGCAGGGCTGGTTCGTGGACCCGACGGTGTTCGCGGACGTGGACAACCGCTCGACCATCGGCCGCGAGGAGATCTTCGGGCCGGTGCTGTCGATCATCAAGTACACGGACGACGACGACGCCGTACGCGTCGCCAACGACTCCCCGTACGGCCTGGGCGGCACTGTCTGGACCCCCGACGTCGAGCGCGGGCTCTCCGTGGCCTCCCGGATCGACACCGGCGCGATCGGCGTCAACGGCTTCCTGGCAGACCCGGCCGCCCCCTTCGGCGGCACCAAAGCCTCCGGAATGGGCCGCGAGCTCGGCCCGGAGGGTCTCGAGGCCTACCAAATCCTCAAGAGCACCTACCTGCCGCGGTGACCACCGCGTCGGACCATGTCCCCTTCGGCGACCGAGGGGCACGAGAGGAGCATGACAGATGAGCACATCCAACAACGACCGGCCGGAGGCCCTGGTGGTCGGCGCCGGCTCGGCGGGTGCCGTCGTCGCGCGCCGCCTGCTGGATGCCGGCCTGGCGGTCACGGTGCTGGAGGCCGGCCCGTCCGACGAGGCCGAGGCCATCCACGACCCGCTGCAGTCCGTGCATCTGCTGGGCTCGGAGTTCGACTGGAACTTCCGGACTGTGCCGCAGACCAGCGCCAACGGCGTGGAGCTGCTGCAGCCGCGGGGCCGCACTCTGGGCGGCACCAGCTCCCTGAACGGCATGATCTACGCCCGCGGCGTCCCGTCGGACTACGACGCCTGGGTGCTGCAGGGTGCGGCCGGCTGGACCTGGAGCGAGGTCGAGCCGTACTTCCGCAAGCTCGAGGACTACGACGGCGGAGCAGTCGGGGGGCGCGGCGTGGGCGGTCCGCTGCACATCCAGCGCCTGCCCGATCCCTCCCCGATCGTCAGGGCGTTCGTCGAGGCGGCCGAGGAGGCCGGCTACCCCTACAACGACGACTACAACGACGACAGCGGGCTCAGCGATGGCGTCAGCTACCTGCAGACCACCATTCGCGACGGTCGCCGGGTCTCGTCTTGGGAGGCCTACGTCCGCCCCGTTGCCGACAACCCCAGACTGTCGGTGGTCACCGGGGCCACCGTCATCCGGATCCTGGTCGAGGGCGGCCGGGCCACAGGCGTGGAGTACCTGCGCGGCGGTGAGCTCCACCAGGTCCGGTCCGATCGCGTGGTCTTGTCCGCGGGTGTCTTCGGCACCCCACAGATTCTGCAGTTGTCCGGGATCGGTGACGCGGCGCAGCTGCGCTCGCTGGGCATCGACGTCCAGGTGCACGTACCGGGCGTCGGGCGCAACTTGCAGGACCACGTCACCAGCCCGGTCATCTTCGAGACGGCCGAGCCCGTGTTCCCCAAGACCCAGGGACTGGAGGCCGGTGTGTTCGGCCGGACCAGGCCGGGGCTGCTGGCTCCGAACGTGCAGCCGATGCTGATGTCCTTCGTGTACCCCTTCATCAGCGGGCGGCTGCCGGAGTACGGCTTCACCATCACCGGCCAGGTGCTGCACCCGCTCAGCCGGGGGACCGTCTCGCTGCGCTCCGCGGACCCGACCGTGGCGCCGTTGATCGACCCGCGGTACATCTCCGAGCCTGACGACCTCGAGGTCCTCGTCGACTGCTTGCTCAAGATCAGGGAGATCGGGGAGCAGCCGGCCCTGCAGTCCTTGCACAAGGGTGAGGTGCATCCTGGGCCGGACTTCGGCACCCGCGAGCGAGTACGGGAGTACGTCCGCAGGGCGACGGTGACGGGCCAGCACCAGGTCGGCACGGCTCGGATGGGTGTGGACAGCGAGTCGGTCGTCGACCCGACGCTGCGGGTGCACGGGGTCGAGGGCCTGTGGGTCGCCGACGCATCGATCATGCCCACCCTGGTGAGCGGCAACACGAACGGTCCGACCATCATGATCGGAGAGCGCGCGGCCGACTTCGTACTGGGCGCGAGGTCCACCGCCTGATGAGCACCCGTCGTGCGGTCGACCGCCGCGGCCCATAGGCCCCGAGTACATCGGCAGCATTCCGGCAGTCCTGAAGAACGCCATCGACTGGCTGTCTCGCAGCCAACCACGCCGAGGTCGCCGCCCAGCTCACCGAGATCGTCACCGGCTTGCACGGCCACGCGGGCGAGGCCGCAGCCGCCCGATCCGCTTCCGCCGGTTCACTGGGGGCCGGAGCCACAGGGTTCCGGTCGCCTTCGCCCCGCTCGGTGCGTCCGCTGGGCGGGGCAGAGGCTGTCGAACAACCTACTCCCGGCGGTGATCAGGAGCGATGCACTCGACCGTCGCGGACTGCGAGGTCAACGCCAAGGAAAGGTGGGCGACTCGAATTCCTCGACCTCGTGCTGTCCGAGGAACCCGCCGCCCCGGGAAAAGCCGTTCCCTGCTGACCGGCATTTCACTCCCTTGACTTGGGTCACTCTCATGTCGTGTCGGTACCCTCGCCGATTTCATGTATCGCTGCCATGACCCTTCGGAAGGCTGCGACATCGGCCGCTCCGACCCGTTTTTCGAGGTCAGCCTCGAATTCTTCGTACACGTGGTCAGCGACGTATCTGGACTGGAGGCCTTTGGCTGTCGGCTTCACGATCCTCACCCGCCCGTCAGCGGCGCTGGTCTCGATGACCACGTAACCCAATTCTCGTAGTGCCTCTGCCTGCCGACTGACGGCCTGCTTGCTCACCCCGCACGCCCGCGCGATATCAACAATCGTCACCCCGTCAGGGGTCAGGTTTCGCATCACATTTCCCGCGCGCGGCGGCGAGATGTCGTACCCAGCAGCGCGGAGACCATGCTCGACGTAGTTCGTGACGGCAACGACGGAACGGTGGATCAGCGGGATGATGGGCCCTGACGCCGGACGCTGCCCGGACTCATCGCGCGGCTTCCTGTTCGAACGGCCGGGCTTCGACGGAGTTGACACGCACGTAGCTTACACGCCACACCTGATGGGCTGCTCCAGGTGGCGCTCATGTGAAGGCCGACAGGCCACAGTTGGCGGTGGGGGTCCACGTTCTCGCATCAGCGCCCGCAGAAGCGCTCGAACAAGGGCTTCCTCCTATTGCGTCCGGGTTGTGCTCTGGCGGCGCCAGTAGAACCCGCGAGAACGCGTGCGCGTGCTCGGCCGCTCTCGGCCGACCAAAGAATCACGGGCGAAGTCGTCAACTGGTTGACTAGATAATTGTGATCGACATACCCTCGCCCCATGACTACGCCCTGGCCGCGTTTTCCCCACAGCAATGCCGTACTGGCCGGTGACCACGAGACTTTGCTCAGTCAACTCACCTCCGGGCCTGCCGGTGAATCGTCGACGGTCCTGTTCGTTCACTCCGCCCTCCTTGATCGACACGCCTGGTATCGGACGATGTACGAGATCGCTGGCCGGCTTTCCGTCACCGGAAAACCATTCACTCTGGCCGCCTATGACCTTCGTGGTCACGGCGCGGCCGCAGCAGAATCGATCGTCTCAATCGACCAACTGGCTCACGACCTCCTCGCGATCTGCCTGAACCTGACCACCAGGCCGGTCCATGTTGTTGGACTGTCCCTGGGTGGCGCAGTGGGGCAGGCGGCCGCGCTGGCCTCACCCGACCGCATCGCATCCCTGGCGCTATTGGGAACGTCCTCCCAGTTCCCGCGGGCCGCCATGTACGACCGTGCCACGCGAGGCAAAGTCAATGGAGTCGCCAGCCAAGTCGACGACACGCTCGCCAGGTGGGTATCGGATCCTGCGGCAGACAACGAGGTGAACGGCTACATCCGGCATGCTCTCGCGCAGATCACACCGGAGCGCTGGGCTCAAACATGGGAAGCGTTGGGGCGATTCGACGTAGTGGATCACCTGCCCGGCTTCCGTTGCCCTGTTCTCGCTCTGGCCGGCACCCGGGATGTCGCCTCGCCTGCCGAAGCATTGGAACTGATAGCCAAGTCAGTAGCAGATGGAACCGTGGAATACCTCGACACGGCCCATTTGAGCGCACTGGAACGGCCCCTCGAGGTCGCCGTTCACATAACGGACCACCTGCTTCGGGTCTTCGGTCGCGATTGAGCGGCGGTGTCGCCGACCGAACGCGTTCCACCCAAGTGGAATCGACGATTTTAAGCGTTCCTCCAAGTAAGGAGAATTCGGTGCTGAATCAAGATCTTTTCGACCAGGGCCTCGCCACCCGCCGCAAGGTGCTGGGCGATGCCTATGTTGACGCCTCCCTGGCCTCAGCCGACAGCTTCTCCAGGGACATGCAGGAGCTCGTCACCCAGTACTGCTGGGGCGACATCTGGAACCGCCCGGGCCTCGAGCCAGCACAGCGGAGCATGATCAATCTGGCCATGCTCGCGGCGCTGAACCGCCCGCACGAACTGGCAACGCACGTCCGCGGCGCCGTCAACAACGGACTGTCGCCCGAGCAGATCAAGGAGGTACTCCTGCAAGTAGCTGTCTACTGTGGAGTACCCGCCGCGCTGGACAGCTTCCGGGTGGCGCGTGAGGTCCTCGCGTCCATGACCGCGTCACCCGATGGTCACTGAGCTCGTCGCAGCACCGGAATGATCACGTGTTGCGACGCTTCCTGGAATCCGCCCGGTCTGCTCCGGCCCCAGCTTCGCCGGGACGGCTGTGCCGGGCGACTCGCTGGGGGCGAGAATGCCGCCGGGCCGCGTCGTCGCTTTCTCCGGGGGTGCGGCGGTGCAGGTCGCGGTGAACGCCCTGCACCGCCGCCCGTCCCGGTATGACCCGCTACTTGATGCGGATCTCGGCGAGCTGGAGGCGGTACCTGTTGGTCTCGTCCGAGGCGGGCTTGCCGAGCTTGGAGACCTTCAGGCGTAGATAGCGGCCGGTGGCGGACGTGAGGGTGTACGTCTGAGCGGCTCCGTTGGGGTTGGGTTCGGCGGTGACGGTGCGGGCGGTGGCGTAGCTGTTCGTCCCGCTGGGGCGGGTCTGGATCGTGAAGTCGACGGGGAAGCCCGCTGTGCCGCCGCCCGCTGCGCCGGCGTCCGTGCGGGGGTGCAGGGTGACGGAACCGATGGCCCGGTCGGCGCCGAGGTCGACCTCGATCCACAGCGGGGTGGCGCTGACGTCGGCGGAGGGGAAGTCGATGCTGGTGAAGCCCTTGGCGCCGGTCACGCTGGTGAGCTTGCCGTCGAGGACGCGTGTCTTACCCCAGTCGCCGTTCTCCAGCGTGTAGTTGGCAGTGACGGCGGTCGCGGCGGTGGGGACGGTGAGTTCGGCGAGCTGGAGGCGGTACTTGGTGGTCTCGTCGACGGGAGGGGTACCGAGCTTGGTGGCCTGCAGGCGCACGTAGCGGGCGGTCGTGGTCTTGAAGCCGTACGTTTGCACCAGCCCGCCCGGGTTGGGTTCGGCGGTGATCGTGCGGACGGTGGTGTAGGTACTGGATCCGTCGGGGCGGGTCTGGATCGTGAAGTCGACGGGGAAGCCGGCCGTGCCGCCGCCGGCCGCCGGGGTGTCGGTGCGGGGGAAGAGCCGTACGGCGTCGAGGTCGGTGTCGGTGCCGAGGTCGATCTCCACCCAGACGGGGTTCGCGCTGACGTCGGCGGAGGGGAAGTCGATGCTGGTGTAGCCCTTGGCTCCGGTCACGCTGGTGAGCTTGCCGTCGGTGAGCCGGTTCTTGCCCCAGTCGCCGTTCTCCAGGCTGCTGTTGCTGGTGACGGGCCGGCGGAGGGCGAGGTTGTCGAGGCGGCCGGCGCCCGTGACCGTGAACGTCCAGCTGCCCGGCTGGAGGGTGAAGTGGACGTACGAGGAGTCCTTGCTCGCATAGCTGAGGCCGGGGACGCTGCCGGTGGCGGCGCCGCCCGTGAAGACGGTGGTTCCGTTGGCCTTGATGACCGGCGATGAGCCGCGGTACGTCGGGACACCCACCCGCGCGCTCGTCGCACCCGGGGAGGTCAGGGTCAGGGTGACCTGGTCGCCGTCACGCGTGATGCCGAAGCGGATGTCGCCCTTGACGGTCGGCGTGACCGTGTTGATTTTCGTGAGGGTGCCGGTCTGCGGGACGACGTCGTACGTCTCCCAGCCGGGCTTGGTGGGACGGACCCCGGCGGCGTAGGCGGACAGGGTGTACAGGGGGCCGCCGTTCCAGGCATGGTTGTCGGTGCCGCCCGACTTGTCCCATATCTCCCACAGGGTGTAGCAGGCGGGGTCGGCGACCTGGGCGGCGTAGCGGTTACGCATCCGCTCCTCGGCGACGGTGGCCGCTCCCATGAGGTAAAGCGCTTCCAGGACGTAGAACTCCATGTAGGGGCTGGCGTTGAGGTGGGTGCGCAGCACCTCGGTGATCGCCCGGTGGCGGGAGGCGGGCGCGAGGCCGGCGACGACGGCGAGGCCGTTGGCGCGGTCATCGGTGTCGCCGTTGTAGCCGGGTGAGCGGTACTCGTTCCTGGAGGTGTTCCACAGAACACGGTCGAAGTTGGCCTTGATGCTGTCGCGCTTGGCCTGCCAGGAGGCGACGTCGCCGCTGTTGCCGCTGAGGCCGGCGAGGGTGATGGCCGTGCCGAGGGCCAGGTAGTACCAGCAGTTGTCCAGGACGCGGGCGTCGATGTTGCTGCCCCAGTCCTCCCAGTCCCAGTCCCCGGCGCGGTGGCTGACCAGCCCGGCCGAGTCCAGGCTCCACAGGTTCAGGTAGGCCTTCACCGCCGGGTAGGTGCCGGAGACGGCGTCGGAATCGCCGGTGTACAGGTGGTACGTGCCGAAGGCCCACACCGAGGCGAGCATCTGGACGGGCAGTTCAGCGGTCCAGATGGTGGAGGGGATGGGGGAGTACAGCACTCCGCCGGGCTTCTGCCAGGCGGTCAGCTGGGCGATGGCCTTGGCGCCGAGGGCGTGGGAGCGGGTGTCGAAGGTGTAGAAGCCTTCTTTGAGCTGGTTGACCACGTCGCCCCACCACTGGGCGCGCTCGCGGGTGGGGCAGTCCATGTAGTTGTCGCGCATGTTGACGTACATCGTGCGCGCCGCCTTGCCCCAGAGGGTGTCGAAGAAGGCTTCGTTGCTGCTGAAGGAGCCGGCGAAGTCGGTGTCGTAGCCGGACTCCCGGTACTTCAGGTCCAGGACGGTGACGCCCGTGGGGATCGTGTACTTCACCGCCGTGCCGCTCATCCAGGCCAGCGCCTCGAACTCCTGGACCCCGCCCACGCAGACGTAGGTGGCGCGGACGTTGTTCTCCGCCCCGGGTGTGAGGCCGGTCAGGCCATCGCCGTCGGCGTAGTGGTCGGTCTGCATGCCGATCACCGCACCGGCCGGAGCATCCACCTTCAGATAGGGCGTGACCTGGAGGTTCGACGGCAAGGTGGCCGTGATGGCGGTGGCGCCCTGTCCCGTGGACGGCAGCGACGACGCGTTGCCGTAGGACTTCAGGCCCGAGTACCGGAACTGAGGTACCGGCCGGCGGACGAGATTGTTCCAGGGCGCGGCTCCAGCGGCTCCGAGGTCGGTGGGGGCGTTCCACCCGCTGTCGTCGAAACCGGCCGACTCCCAGGCGGCCATGGCGGTGGCGTTGCGGGCGTCGTAGTAGACGTTCGACTCGGGCAGACGGAAGTTGACCTGGGTGCCGCCGGTGTTGTTGGAGTAGCCCGGGTGGACGATGTGCTTCCAACTGGTGTCGCTGACGAGCCGGGTGGTGGTGGAACCCGTGGTGATGTCGGACTGGAAGAGCAGACCGCCCTTGCCGCTGCTGCTGTGTGAGAAGCCCTGCTTGCCGAAGTACCACACCAGCAGCGCCACCGTGTTGCGACCGCTCGTGAGGTACGGGGCGAGGTCGATCTCGTCGTAGTAGGTGCCGGTGCGGTCGGGGCCGCGCTTGAGCTGCCCGTCGAAGACGACGAGCGTGCCGTTGACCCACAGCCAGTACTTGGAGTCCGCCGCGATCTGCGTCACCGCCTTGGACGGTGCGGAACCCAGGGTGAACGATCTGCGGAACGCCACCCACTGGTTCGTCGAGCTGGATGGAGCCCAGATCCACTTCGCGGTCCAGGAGACGGCGGCCGACGCCACGGGAGCCAGACCCGGCACAAGCACCGAGCCGAGGGTGGGTGTGAGCGCCACGGCTATGGCGGAGCACAGGACGGACCGGCGCGTTACAGAGGACATGCGGGCTCCTACTGTCGATGTGCGGTGATGCGGGGGTTGGGGGGCGCGGAGACCGGGGAAGAGGGGATGCGGCGACGCCACGGTTTTGAATCGTTTCATTCCGGTGTTTGCAGCGGGAATTCTTTGCCGCTCGGCGAGAAGGTGTCAAGGTCTGTGCAGGCGGGAATTCGGCCGTGGCGTGCCGGGGAGGTTCGCCGAAGCGCCGCCGGTGGTGGCCGTGCAGTGCCTTTCCTCGGCCGCGTGCCGGGAAAATGATCAGGCGTCTCGTCCGATCGGCGACCTCTATATCGGCTACGGCGTTACTGTTATGGTGCTGGCCGAGGAGGTGGGACGTTCCGTGGTGGACCCTGTGCCCGCGCGAGCGGACGCGGCAGCGGCTCGGCGTTCTCCGGGGCGGCCGCCGGTGCCGTTGGAGCGCATCGTCGCTACAGCACTGCAGATCGTGGACGAGGAGGGCTCGGACGCTCTCTCGATGCGGACGCTGGCCCAGCGTCTGGGCTCGGGCACGGCGACGCTGTACCGGCACTTCGACAACCGGGCGGCGCTGGTCGCCCATGTCGTGGACCGCATGTTCGGCAGCGTGGAGCTGAACGGCGACGAACTCACCGCTCTGGGCTGGGAGCGGGCGCTGCGGACGGTCGCCCACACCATGTTCGACGCCTTGGCCCGGCACCGGAACGCGGCGCGCCTGCTGGTCGAGCAGATTCCCCTTGGGCCCAACGCCATGGCACTGCGGGAGCGCTGCGTCGCGGTGTTGCTCGACTGTGGCTTCCCGCCGCGAGTCGCCGCGTACGCGTTCGCGACCCTGGCCCGCTATGTCCTCGGGTTCGCCGTGCAGGCCAACGGGCATGGCGGCGCAGGACAGCCCGACGACGCCCAGCCGGCGGCCGTCTTCCAGAGCGTTGATCCGGACCTGTTCCCGGCCACCGTCACCGTGGCCGGGGTGTTGCCCGTTCCGATCGAGGACGAGTTCTCCTTCGGTCTCGAGCTTCTTCTCAGCGGGCTTGCCCATCTGCGCGACGAGGCCTGACAGAGCGGCGCGATCACCCTGGCAAGTTCTGCGAACGGATTGCTCCTTCGCCACGGAAGGTCGTCGAGACCGGGGAGCGGTATACGGCCCCGGACGATGTCAGCGGCGGCAGGAGTGGATCGTTCTGCTCCTGACGTGCCAGTAGAGTGCCGCCCCGGTGGTGCCGAGTCGACTGCCGAGCATTCGCATGGGCGGGGAGACGTCGCGCCGACGACGAGGGAGTGTCGCGCGCGGCGCGCGTTCGTGCCTTCGGGGCTGTTGCGGTGTCAGGTGGGGGAGCCCGCGGGCCGGATGGTGTGCAGCAGTCGTTCTCCGGATGCGTAGAGCCGGTCCTTGACCTCGTCGAGGCCGGACGTGAGCAGGGCGTGATCGCGTTTGCGCCAGGTGCCGGCGACCATCACGGCCTCGATGTTCGCGATGTCGGCGTGCAGGACCGTGGCGACAGGGTCGTGCGCCGGCCACAGGTTGAGCGCCCGGGCGTCGACGGCGACCAGGTCGGCCTGCATGCCCACCTCGATCCGGCCCACCTGGTCGGCCAGGCCCAGCGCCTTCGCCCCTTCGGCGGTGGCCCAGGCCAGCGCCTGCTTGGCGGTGACCGAAGGGGTGTCGGCGTGCGTGCCGGTCGTCTGCCGGTGCTGGGCGTGGTCCAGGCTGCGCTGGTGGGCCAGGGCGATCCGGGCGGCCGTCAGGAGGCTGCCGGGTACGGCGGTGTCGATGTCCGTACCCAGGGAGGGCGCCGCCCCCGAACGCAGCAGGGAGCCGGTGACGGGCGTGCCGTGTCCCTGGCCCAGTTCGTTCTCGGGGGTGGTGGTGAAGGTGACGCCGGCATCGACGAGCGTCTTGATCCAGTCGTCGGGCAGGTCGATGCCGTGCACGATGTTGGTCAGGGGGCTGAACAGCCCGGCGGCGCGCAGGGCCTCCCAGCCGGGTGAGGGTTCACCGCCGCTCTGGTGCGTCGAGACGACGAGACCACGCTCCGCGCCGGCCCGGAAGTCGGCCACCGCGGTCTCGACGGAGGAGTACTGCGGCCCCTGGACCGCCATGCCCAGGGTGAGGAGGGCGTGGTCGCGCACGGGCCCGTCGAGCAGCCGGTCGATCTCGGCGAGCGGATGGGGGGCTTCAGGGGAACGGTAGGGCGTGCCGTGCAGGAAGACGGCGCGGATCCCGGCCTGGACCAGTCCTTCGACGGCCGCGTCGGCGTGCTCGGGCGACAGGACGTTGTGACACCAGTCGCCGAGGGTCGTCGTTCCGCAGTTGATCTGGCTCAGTGCGCCGGCGAGATTGCTGATGTGCATGTCGGCCGGGGTGTAGTGCCCGACGCACTCGCCGTGCAGATGGGTGAGGTACTGCATCAGCGTCCAGTCGGCGCCCACGGAGCGCAGCGCGGTCTGCCAGGTGTGCAGGTGGGCGTTGACCAGGCCGGGGATGACGATACGGCCGGAGAGGTCGACGGCATCGGCGTCGGGCGCCTCGATGTTCTCGGCCAGGGCTGCGATGCGGTCGCCGTCGACGAGGATGTCGAGGGGCTCGGCGTCTGGCCGGCCCGGCGTCATCGTGATGACGCGCGCTCCGCGCAGCAGTACGGGGCTCATGCGGTGGCCCCCGAACCGGGGGAGGGGTGGCTGCGCTGGGGCATGGTGCGGCTCCTTGCCTGCGGGGTCATCGCCCGGACGGCGGTCTGTGTGGTGCTGAGGAAGTCCCGGGTGGCGATGTGCCCGATGTAGCCGTCGGGACGGATCAGCAGCAGCGTGTCGCCGGTCAGGCCGTAGGCACGCCGCAGTGTGTTCTTCGGGTCGGAGAAGGTGAGGCCGTGGGCGGCGGCCGGTCCGACGGTGAGCCGCTTCAGCCGGGCGCCCGCGGTCGGCCAGGGGAGCTGTTCGAGGTCCCGGGCGGCACCGTGGCCGTAGGCGATGGCGGTGAAGTCGGGCCCGCGGAAGGCGTCGAACAGCCGGGCAGGAACGCCGTCGGCGTCGAGCAGCTCGGCGTCCGGGGCGCGGTCACCCACGCGCAGTGTCCCGGTGCGCATGCCGTCGGCGGGGGCGAGCGGGCCGCCGTAGTAGGTCAGGGTGAGTTGCTGCTCGTCCTTGCCTCGTTTCATGCTCGACGGGTCGAGCTTGGCGATGCCGCCCCACTTCTCGGTGGACAGGCCCAGGACGCCGGCGGCGATCGGCTGCCGTTCGGCTTCGTAGGTGTCCAGCAGCTTCGGGTCCGCTCCGGCGAGGACCTGGCCGAGTTTCCAGCCGAGGTTGTAGCCGTCCTGTATGCCGGTGTTGAGGCCCTGGGCGCCGGCCGGGGTGTGGACGTGTGCGGCGTCACCGGCGAGGAAGACACGTTCTCGGCGATAGCTCTCCGCCAGGCGGATGTTGGGCCGGAACACCGACTTCCAGTGGATCTCGTGGAGTTGGATGCGCCGGTTGTGGGTGTGGTCGTGGATCCGGTTGAGGATGCCGTTCTTCGTGGAAGGCGGTTCCTCGTCCGGCGTCAGCCGGATCATCCACTGGAACATGTCGCTGCCGGGGAGTGGGCAGGCGCCGACGAACTTGCCGCTCCGTCCGGGCCACATGTGCCACCGGTCACGGGTCAGACCGGTCACCGAGGCATCGACGATGAGCATCCGGTCGCTGTCGTCCGTCGTCCCGACGAAACCGACGCCGAGCTGCCTGCGCACCGCGCTGGAGCCGCCGTCGGCGCCCACGAGATAGCGGGCGGCGATCTCCTCGGTGCCGTCTGTGCCCGTCACCTTGGCGACGACCGTGTCCTCGTCCTGTGTCAGCTCGGTCAGTTCCCTGCCGAACTCGATCACGCCGCCGAGCTCGCCGAGCCGGGCGTGCAGGGCGCGGTCGGTGCGGAACTGAGGGATGAGCCAGGTGTTCGGATAGGGGACGTCCGGGGTCGCCTCCTTGTGGGGGAACATCTTCCACGGCACGGCGAGGGGTCCCGCATGGATCCCGAGCTTGGGGTAGATGCTGCCGCCGGCCAGCACGTCGTCGAGGGCGCCGAGGTCTCCGAGGACTTCGAGGCTGCGGGGCTGTACGCCCTTGGCGCGGGAGCCGTCGAAAGCATGGGGAGCCCTGTCGACGATCCGTACGTCCAGTCCCCGGCGTACGAGGTCGATCGCCAGGGCGGTACCCGAAGGTCCGGCGCCGATGACCAGAACGTCGATGACCCGCGGGTTGTTCACGAGTCGAGCCTCTCGCTCTGTGCGGTCACGAACGGGGCGATCTGGTCGGCGACGTTGTGGGGCCGTTCGAACGGGGCCATGTGCCCGCATTCCGGGATCACGTGATGGTGCCGGGGCTTCAGCAAGGCGCGTGCCGTGTCGAAGTGGGCCAGTGGCGTGACGTCGTCCTCGTCGCCCCACAGGAGCAGTGTCGGGATGCCCAGCGTCCCGGTCTGGCGGAAGAGGTCGTCACGGCCGGAGACGGGCAGGTGCTGCAGCGTGTCGAAGACCGCGTACAGCGAACCCTCGAAGCGGAACGAGTCGAGGACCATCCCGGTCAGCCGCGCACCGAGCTCGGGGTCGCGGACGTTGTGCCCGAGGTGCCCCTGGAGTATCTGACGTCCGCGTCGCCGGGCGACGAGGCCGGCGAGCAGATCGCTGCGCAGCAGCCGGTGAGGCGAGGTCGGTTGCGGTTTCGCGAGACCGGCGGGGCCGACGATGGTGAGGGTGGCCACCGACGATCGGTGCCGGGCGGCGTAGGTCATGGCGACCAACGCGCCCATGGAGGTACCGACGAGGTGCAGAGGCCGCCCCGTCAGTCCGAGCCGGTCCGTCAGCTCGGACAGCTGCCGCGCGAACAGACCCTCGTCGTAGCGCGCCCGCACCCGGTCCGAGTAGCCGCGGCCGTACGCGCTGCAGGTCAGCGTCCGCAGGCCGCGGGCGTGCAGCTCGGTGACGAGACCGTCCCAGTAGAACAGCGGGATGGTCAGTCCGCCTGCCATCACGACCACATCCCCGTCCTCGGGGCCGGTCAGTTCGTAGTGCGTGACGCCGTCGGACAGCTCGATGAAACTGCCGCGCAGAGCTCGCCGTGACGCGGGGGTGAGGTGGAGGTCCTCGCCTGACGCGACGAAGTACTTCATGGAACGGGCCTCCTCGGCCTCAGTGCGTGGGGGTGTCGGTGGTGGAGCCGAGGAACTGCGCGATCGCGTCCGCGACCCACTGCGGTTCCTCTTCCGGCAGCAGGTGACCGCCGTGCGGATGCACCAGCTCCTCGGCGCCCGGGATGTCGCGGGTGAAGTGCTGGCCGTCGATGCCGGCGCTGCGCAGCACGAGCGTGGGGGCCGCGATGCGGGGGATCAGTGCCGAACGGTCGGGCTGGTCGGTGTTGCAGAAGTCGACGAAGGCCGAGCGGTTCCCGGACCGGCTCATGAGCTGGTGGGCCCGGTCCACCATGGCGTCGTCCACGATCGTGGAGCGTGGGCCGACGTTCGAGCGCAGGTTGCGCTCGATGGCGCCGCGCGGCATCACGCGCCGCAAAACGGGGCGCAGGAGCGGGTTGCGGGCCAGGCGCATGCCCGTCGGCACCGCCTTCTCCGGGTAGCCGGTGGCATTGACCAGCACCAGGCCGGTCAGTCGCTCCGGGTGGTCCAGCGCGAGGTTCCAGGCGATGTTGCCGCCCAGGGAGTTGCCGGCCACCGCGTAGCGCGGCACGGCCAGCGTCTCCAGGAAGCCCGCCACCGTCGCGGCGTAGGCCGGGATGCGGTAGTCGCGGTCCGTACGCGGGCCGGTCAGGCCGAACCCCGGCAGGTCGGGGCGGATCACGTCGAAAGACTCCGACAGCAGGTCCGCCGCACGGTCGAAGTGCTGGAGCGACGACGCGCTGCCGTGCAGCAGCAAGAGCGCCGGCCCGTGCCCGGCGCGTTTGTAGTGCATCCGCAGCCCGTCCACCACGACGAACCGGGAATCGAGCTGCGGCTCAGACCAGGTACTCATAATGGATACACTGTTACCGATAAGTGGCTGTGTCAAGTGCAGATGTGTTGCGATGCTGTCGAGGACCGCAGGACCCTGGAGCTGTACGGCACCCTCCGCCCAGTTCCCGGCGCGCGCTCGCTCACGGAGCTGATCCGCTCCGGCGATGGACTCGACGTGCTCCTGCGCGCCGGAGCCGCCACGCTCTGCGTACCGTCGGGCAGCGAAGTCCTCGATGTCGACCTGGAGGTCACCGCCGTCATCGGTCGGCAGGGGCGGGACCTGACGCCGGAGCAGGCCGACGACCTGCGGTACCGCGAGATGCAGGTCGGCTGGGCCCGTGCAAGGCAGGGACGCGGCCGCCACCCTCGGCCCTACCTCGTCACCGCCGACGAACCGGAGCCCTGCATTCGCCACGCAACGAGTCCGGCCCCGCCGTTCATACGGCGAGGCCGAGATCTCAAGATCTTCATGTGCCTTCTAGGGCTGCTGCCGCCCGGTCACGCCCACGGCCGCCACCACCGCGCCCACGACGCACAGCACACCGGCGACCAGCACCGACGTATGCACGCCGTTCATGAACGCCTGGTGGCTTCCCTCGACCACGGCGGCCTTCAGCTGGGCCGGCATCTCACCCGAGACCGGCGCGACTCCCATCGCCACGGCGTCCTTCGCCTCACTCAGCCCCTGCGCAGCCTGGACCGGTACTCCTGCCCCGGTCAGTTCGCCGGTCAGGGTCGAGCCGACCCTGCTGCCGATGAGCGACACCAGCACCGAGGTACCGAGCGCGCCACCGATCTGGAGCGCGGTCGACTGGAGGCCGCCCGCCACCCCGCCGTCCTGCACCGGCGCGTTGCCGACGACGGCGTCGGACGAGGACGCCATCACCATGCCGACACCCAGACCGAGCGCGACGAACGGCGGCCACATGGCGGTGTACGACGACTCCGCGCTCCACCCCAGCATCGCGAAGCAGGCGACGGCCTGGAGCGCCATGCCGAGCGGCATGGTCAGACGCGGCCCGAACCGCGCTGTGAGCGCCGCGCCCAGCGGGGACGCCACGACCGAGGTGAGGCTCAGCGGCAGGGTGCGCACACCGGCCTCGACGGGGGAGAAACCGCGTACGTTCTGGAGGTAGAGCATGACGAAGAAGATCACACCGAGCAGCACGAAGAAGTTGAGCGCGGTGATGACGGTGCCGATGGTCAGTGCCGGGTTGCGGAACAGACGCATGGGCAGCAAAGGCGCGGCGGTCCGGGTCTCGTGGAGGCCGAAGAGCAGCAGGATCACCACACTCGCCGCCATCGAGCCCAGCGTGCCGCTCGAAAGCCAGCCCCACGTCTCGCCCTTGACGACGCCGAACACGACGGCGAGCAGCCCCAGCGCAAGCAGGACGACGCCGACGACGTCGAAGCTCTCGTCGGCGGCGGCGGCGTTCTTGCTCTGCGGCAGGACGACGGCGCTGAAGACGAGTGCGAGGACTCCGATGGGGGCGTTGATGTAGAAGACGGACTCCCAGTTCACGTGCTGGACGAGCAGTCCGCCGACGATGGGTCCGAGGGCGGTGGAGACCGAGGAGACCATCGCCCAGATACCGACGGCCATGCCGAACTTCCGCGGCGGGAACACGGCCCGCAGCATTCCCAGCGTGTTGGGCATCAGCAGGGCTCCGAAGAAGCCCTGCACAGCCCGGAAGGCTATGACGCCCTCGATGGACCCGACCAGCCCGATGGCGACGGACGCGAGGGTGAAGCCCGCGACGCCGACCAGATAGAAGGTGCGGCGGCCGAACCGGTCGCCGAGCTTGCCGCCGAGGATCAGCGCGGCGGCGAGGGCCAGCAGATAGGAGTTGGTCACCCACTGGAGATCGGCCGTCGAGGCGTTGAGGTCCCGGCCGATCTCGGGATTGGCGATCGAGACGACCGAGCCGTCGAGACCGACCATGAACAGGCCGAACGCGACGGCGATCAGGGTCAGCCAGGGTTTGGCCCGCGGGCCGCGCGGTCGGTCGGTGGTTGAGGGAGGAGTGGACAGATCGGTGGTGGTGATGGAGGGCATACGACAGTGCCTGTCTTCGTCGGAAAGTCCTGGATGCCGGAGCGACGACTTAGGGGCGCGCCACTCAGCGTGCGGGGCGGTGCAGCTGCTCGGTGAGTGATCGGAGCGCGCCCAACGCGGCGCCGAGGGCTTCCAGTTCGCCGTCGGTGAGCGAGCGCAGCGCGTGCCCGAGATGGGCCCCCATCAGGTCTGCGACCTCGGTGAGCCGCTGCTGGGCGGTGCGAGTGAGGTGCAGGTGCGCGATGCGCTTGTCGGCGGGGTCCTGCCGGCGTTCCAGCAGTCCCTGCTCGGTCATCTGGCTGACCAGCGCGCTGACGTTGTTCGGCTTCATGCGCAGCGCCTCGGCGGCCGCGCGCACGGTGACCCCGTCATGGGCCTCGACATGGCGCAGCAGCGCGAGCTGGGCCTCGGGGGGCTTGGGGTGCGGAAAGTCCAGCCCGACCTGCCGGTCGAGCGCCCGGTGCAGCGCGGGCAGGCATGCCGTGAGCGCAGCGGACACGTGATCGATGTCCTGCGCGGACGCGCTGTGCTGAGGCATGCCTCCAATATAGGTATACAGAGATAGCTATGTCAAAGGACTTAATCGATGGGCCCAGAGCGGGCACCCGTATGTGAGGCGAACTCGTCGACGGTCGCTCCGGACGCCGTGGCCGGACGAGCGGCAGGCGTTCGTATTGCCGGCATGCTTTCGTGGCGACTTCTACGACTGCCTGTCCGGACGCGGGGGCGCGCGGTTCGAGCAGGCCGCCGCATTGCCGGACACGGACGCATCGGTCACAACTGACGTGACGGCAGGTCGGACTCACTCATCACCCGGGTCGATCGATCTCTGCCTCACGCAGTCGGGGAACGACCTCGCGGCCGAACAACTCGTGGGTCCTGCGCAGCGCTTCCGGCTCGAAGATGTGGAAGCCGGCCAGGAAGTTGCCGACGCCAGAGGCCCGGCACTGGCGGATGATCTCGTCGGCCACCTGTGGGGGAGTGCCGTGGATGAGCTCCGCGTTCTCGGAGCGTCGGGCAGCTTCATGACATCGACGCGGAAGCGGTGAAGCTCGTCGACGGCCTCCCGGCCGAGTTGTGCGGCCCGGTCCCGGTCCGCCTCGTCCTCCACGAGCACGACCTTGCGGCGGACGGCGACCTGGTCCGGCCCCGTCGGCTGCCCCGCCGAGCGGGCACCCTCCCGATAGGCAGCGAACACCGGCGCCAGCTTCTCGACATCGGCGAAGCCACCGCACATCTTCAGCCCGCGTTCCCCGGCACGGCGGGCCGACGCCACGCTCGTCGCGGCGGTCCAGACCGGAGGTGCGGACCGCAGGAAGTGCGGCGTGAGCCGTACGGGACCAGCAGCCTGAGGGATTCGTCCTCGCGGCTCGCTCAGGTGACGATGCGGCAGGGCAGCTTGCCCAGTCCGTGCAGGGTGTTGTTCACGATGAACTCGGGCTTGCCGATCTCGAACCGGCGCACCCGCGCGAGCAGCGCTGTGAGGAGGGCGTGCGCCTCCAGCTTGGCCAGGTTCTGGCCGACACAGGCGTGGATGCCGACGCCGAACGTCAGATGGTCGGAGGGCTTCCGCGTGATGTCGAAGCGCTCCGGGTCGGCCCACTTGAGTTCGTCGCGGTTGGCGGAGGCGTACATGACGGCGACGCGATCGCCCGCGGGGATGGTGACGCCGTCGCACTCCCAGTCCCTCGTGGTCACCCTGCTGAAAACGGTGACCGGAGACGCGATGCGCAGAACCTCGAGGTAGGCGGCGGGCACCAGGGAAGGGTCGGCCCGCAGCGCGTCCCACTGGTCGGGGTGTTCGGCGAACAGCCGGACGGCGGCCGCCAGGGAGAGGATCGTGGTGTCCATGCCCGTGGCGAGGAACGCCATCATGAGGGTGACCGCGGCGGCCTCGTCGATCTCGCCCGAGTCGACCGCCTCCCAGACGCGGGCTCCGAGACCGCCCTCGGTCAGCCGGTCCCGGGCGGCGGTGGTGGTGACGTACTGCAGCAGAGCCTGCTGCTGTCGCATCGCGGCAGGTGTCCGCTCCCCCAGGGGACCCAGACCCTCGAAGGTGGAGGCGCCGAACTCGAGGAGCTGGTCGCGGCCTTCCTCGGGAAGACCGATGAGATCGGCGACGAACCTCGGAGTGAATGCCTCGGCGAGGTCGGACACCGCGTCGAACTCCGCACCGGCCGCCAAGCGGTCGACGATTTCCTCCGCCGCAGTGGTCACCGAGGGACCGAGGTCCCGCAGCGCCCGTGGCATCAGCATCCGGGAGAGGATGCCGCGCAGGGTGGTGTGGTGAGGCGGGTCGGAGGCCAGCACGCCGCCGGCCATCAGCTCGTTCATCCCGGCCCCGAAGCCCACTCCGGACGCGGAGCTGAACGTCTCGTGATCACGCAACGCGGCACTGACCTGCTCGTAGCGCGGCAACGCCCACGCGTCGAACCGGCTGAGCCGGACCACCGGTCCCGCATCCCGGAGGCGCGCATACACCGGATACGGATCGAGAAGCGTGGTGGTGGCGAAAAGGTCGACGTCGCTCGAGGGCAGGGTCGTTGGGGGCATCATTGGCTCCAGGGTCGACGGCCGCCGTGTCAGCCGGTGCGGCTGTCACGGTGTGCATCCGCTGTGAGTGCCGTGCTTTCTGCAGAAGTCCGCGTCATCTTCGGCTCGGGCGGTCCACGAGGAGGCCGGCCGCTTCACGCGAGACGCTCGCTGTTCCGTCGATGATGCCTAGCGGCACAGGCCGTGGTCCAACGCTGAATCGCGCACGCAATGATCGAAGGATTCGAATCGTCGATGTCCCACGCCATGGACCGCGCGGAGCGTGAGACGCTCTCCGGGCCGTCGTGCAAGGGTGTGAACCCGACGAACTGGCACTGATCGATCGTCACCTTCGATGGCTGCGTGCCAGCATCCGTGTTGGACTTCGTCGCCGGCTGAGCAGCATCATCAGCGAGGGACAGCAACAACAGACAGCGCCGCTCGACAACGGGCGAAGGGCGCCGACCACTCCGGCGTGCCCCGCTCGCAGTTTCTCGCCATCCACACAAAGGCATCCGCAGACATCGGCGTGGCCTGAGCCGTCCTCGCCGGTGGCGTCGCCGACAGCGGGCCCGGCCCTGTCATGCCCGACTGTCTCCCTGGGTGCGGAGACCCACCGCGTGGACCGGCGAACCCCGCATCGCGCCCGCGGTGCAACCTTCCCGGCAAAGGAGCCGCCCGCATGGCCATCACACATGAACTGCTGATCGACGGCAAAGAGCAGGCTGCGCAATCCGGCCGCACCATGCCCGTCATCAACCCCTCCACCGGCGCGATGTACGCCACCGTGGCCGCGGCCGGCGTCCAGGACGTCAGCAGCGCCGTCGACGCCGCCCACGCCGCGTTCGAGGACTGGGCGAGGACAGATCCGTTCACCCGTCGGGCGATCTTCGTCAACGCCGCCGACCTGATGGAGCAGCGGCGCGAGCAGGTCGTGGACCTGATGGCCGGTGAGGTGGGCGCGACCCGGCTGTGGGCCTCGTTCAACGTGACACTCGCCGCCACGATGCTGCGCGAGGCAGCCGCTCTGATCACCGCTCCCCGGGGCGAGGTGCTCACCACCCCGCACGAGGGCGCCCTCAGCCTGGCGGTGCGCGAACCCTTGGGCGTGGTAGCCGCGTTCTCGCCGTGGAACGCCCCCGTCATTCTCGGGACCCGCGCGGTAGCCGCCGCTCTCGCCGCCGGCAACACGGTCGTGTTGAAACCGAGCGAAGTGGCTCCTCTGTCCGCCGGACTCCTCATCGGGGAAGTGCTGCGTGATGCCGGACTGCCCGACGGGGTCCTCAACGTGATCACGAACGACCCCGCCGACGCTCCGCACATCGCCGAAGCCCTCATCGCCCACACGGCGGTATGCGCGGTGAACTTCACCGGCTCGACGCACATAGGCCGGATCATCGGCGAGCTTGCCGCTCGCCATCTCAAGCCCGCGCTCCTGGAGCTGGGCGGCAAGAACGCGGTCATCGTCCTGGACGACGCCGACGTCGACTACGCGGTCGACGCCGCCGCCTTCGCGGCGTTCATGAACTCCGGGCAGATCTGCATGTCCGCCGACCGGATCCTGGTGCACGAGTCGCTCGCCGAGGAGTTCACCGCCAAGTTCACGGCCAAGGTCGCCGCGCTGCCGTCCGGCGATCCCACCGACCCGGCCGCGGTGATCGGCCCGCTGGTCAACACGGACCCCGACCAGCGATGCGGGCTCTTCGCAGCACGGCGGATCGCCGCCCTGGTCGAGGACGCGGTCGCCAAGGGCGCCACCGTGCTCGTCGGCGGCGAGAACGAGGACGCCGTGCACCCTGCGACCGTCCTCAGCGCGGTCCCTGCCCACGCCGACCTGCACACCGCGGAGGCGTTCGGGCCGGTCTGTGTCGTCGACACCTTCGCCGACGACGACGAGGCCGTCGCGATGGCCAACGACACCGACCAGGGTCTGACCGCCGGCATCATCACGGAGAACGGCACGCACGGGCTCCGGGTGGCCCAAAGGCTGCGGACCGGCATCGTCCACATCAACGACCAGTCCGTCGCCGATGACCCTCAGGCGCCGTTCGGCGGTGTCAAGTCCTCCGGCTACGGCCGTTTCGGAGGCCGCTGGGGCATGGAGGCCTTCAGCAACACCCGTTGGATCACCCTCGCCACCCAGCACGCCTCCTACCCCTTCTGAAGGTCCGGCGAGGCGCCCGCCCCGCGCCGGCGCGCCGACCACACAGCGACAGGAACCAAGGATGATCTCGACCACCACACCCGTCTCCGATGTGGACATCTTCGACGACGAGGTGCTCAACGACCCGTACCCCGTCTACGAAGACCTGCGCGGTCTCGGGGCGGCGGTCTACCTGTCGCGCCACGACTGCTGGGTACTCCCGCGGTACGCGCAGGTGCGTGCGGCGTTGGGCGATCACGGGCGGTTCTCCTCGGTCGACAGTGTCGGTCTCGAACCGGCTCTGAACGAGCGGCGCCGGGGCGGAGTTCTCGCGTCGGACCCGCCGGAACACGAGGTGTTGCGCGGTGTCCTGTCCGAGAGCCTGGCGCCGCGCGCCCTCGCCAGGCTGCGGACGGACATCGGCCGCAGGGCCGGAGAACTCGTCGCCCCGCTCGTGGAGCGCAAGACCTTCGACGTGGTCCGGGACCTGGCCCGCGTCTTCCCCGTGAGTGTCGTCGCCGACCTGATCGGGATGCCCTTGGCGGCACGGGAGGAGGTGCTGCGGTTCGCCGACGCCTTCTTCAACACCTTCGGCCCGCTCAACGACCGCACCCGGCAATCCCTGCCGATCGCCGAGACGCTGTTCGACGAACTCGCCGCGATGATGAGCCGCGACAACCTCGAACCGGGCGGCTGGGGCGAGGCCGTCCACCGCGCCGCCGACCGAGGAGTGATCGGCGCGCATCAGGTCGTACCGCTGTTGCGGGCGTACCTCGTGGCGAGCATGGACACCACCATCAACGCGATCGGCAGCGGTCTGTGGCTGCTCGCGGAGAGACCCGAGGCGTGGCGGGCGCTGCGGAAGGACCGGAGCCTCGTGCCGTCGGTGTTCGAAGAGATCCTGCGCTACGAATCGCCCGTTCAGATGTTCTTCCGCAGGACCACCCGCCCCGTCGCGTACGAGGACGTGGTGATCCCGGAGCAGGCACAGGTAAGCCTGCTGTTCGGATCGGCGAACCGGGACTCCCGCAAGTGGACCGATCCGGACCGCTTCCAGGTCGACCGGAAGCCGATGGACCACGTCGGCTTCGGATACGGCGTCCACGGTTGCGCCGGCCAGGGGCTGGCGCGCATCGAGGCGCAGGCGGTCTTCTCCGCGCTGCTTGATCGTGTCGACCGCATCGAACTCGCCGGCCCGCCGCGCCGGCACCTGAACAACGTGATCCGCGGGCTGGACAGCCTGCCGGTCACCGTAACCACCGGAAGGTTGTGACCGTGAGCATCGAAATCGTTCCTGGCCGTTGTGAGGGGCACGCTGTGTGCGAGGCCGTCGCACCGGAGGTGTTCCAGGTGGACGACGACGGAATGGTGCAGTTGGTCCCCGGCGGTGAGCACGACGACGCAACCGCCCTCGCGGCGGTGCGTTCCTGCCCTGTCGCGGCCCTGCGGGCGACGTCATGAAGCGGATCGTCGTCGTGGGTGGCTCGATCGCCGCGGTGACCGCCGCGAGCTGGCTGCGTGTGCGGGGTTTCGACGGGACGGTCACGCTCCTGAGTGCGGAGACGGAGCAGCCCTACACCCGGGTTCCCCTGTCCAAGAGCGTGCTGTCCGGCGAGGCGACGGACGCCTCCACCGCACTGCCGCCCCTCGACGACAGCGTCGTGCTGCGGCTCGGGGCCCGGGCCGTCTCGCTGGACACCAGGGCACGCCGGGTGATCCTCGACAGCGGCGAGCCGGTGCCCTACGACGGTCTCGTGATCGCCACAGGGGCGCGGGCCCGGCGGCTGAGCCCTCGCGGCATGTCGGGAGAACGGGTGCTGCGCACACTCGCCGACTGCGCGGCGCTGCGCGAGGACCTGAGGCGCGCTCGCAGCGTCCTGGTGGTCGGAGCCGGGCTGCTGGGCATGGAGATCGCATCGACGTGCCGGACTCTCGGCCTGGAGGTCACGGTGGTCGACCGGGACCCGCCGCTGCGCCGGGTGCTCGGGCCGGTGCTCGCCGAGATGATCACGAGTGCCGCGCGTGAGTACGGAGTGGTGCTCAGGACGGTGCCCTGCGGCGTCCGGCTGGTCGGATCCCACACGCTGGAGGGCGTCGACGCCGACGGTGACCTTCTCACAGCCGACGTGATCGTGTCGGCGGTCGGGGACGTACCCGCCGTCGACTGGCTCACCGGTTCCGGCCTGACACTCGACCGCGGTGTGGTCACCGACTCTCGCGGCCGCGTCGCGGACGGCATCGTCGCGGCGGGGGATGCGGCGGTGGTCCGTGGGACGTGCCGCCGTCCGCACTGGACCAACGCGGTGGAGCAGGCGCGGGTGGCCGCGGCCGCACTGCTGGGAGAGGACGTGGCCGGGGCTTCGCTTCCCTCGTACTTCTGGACCAACCAGTTCGGCGTCGAGGCGAAGGTCGCAGGGGAGCCGGCTGAACTCGGTGAACCGGATCGGGTCGATGCCGACGGCAGTTCCTTGCTTCTGCGCTGGTCGGCCGGCGCGGCGGCGACGGTGAACCACACGATGCCGGTCCGCAAGCTCCGGCAGCTGGCCTCCGCCCCGTGACGGTCGTGCGTGTGAGCACGGGCGGTGCAGAAGACGGTCACCTCGCGGCCGTACAGGACGAACGAGCGCGAGAGGCCGTAGAAACCGCCGGTCACTGCCGCCGGGGGCCCGTCCGACGGCCCGGACAGCAGCCCGTCACCGCTCGCCGGGCTCGGCCGAACCCGGCACCTCCTCCAACCCGAGTGCCCCCGGCCCGGGCAGGCGGGTGAGCGCGAGACGCAGGAACGCCTGCGCGGCCGGAGAGGCCGGAGCGGGGTCGCGATGGGCGAGGGCCAGCGGCTGGAGCGCCTGCGGGTCGTCGAGGCGCAGGACGCAGTCGGCGTGATCGCCCGGGATGACCGCGTCGGCCACCGGCCGGGGCACGATGGTGACTCCGATGCCCTCCAACGCAAGTGAGGCGAGGTCTCCCGCGCTGCGCAACGCGCAGACACTGCGGCGGCGGGCGCGCGCCCGGTCGAACGCGGCGTCCACCTGCATGCGCAGTCCGGTGTCCGGGCTGCATTCGAGGAAGCGCTCGTCGGCCAGTTCGCCCAGATCCATGACGCCGGTTCCGCGCAGCCGGTGCCTGCGGCCCACGACGGCCACGAGCGGCGCCAGACGCAGCAGGTGGTACGCGATGCCCTGGGGCAACTGCGGTTCGTGCAGGGCGATCACGGCGACTTCGAGTTCGCCGGTCAGGAGCTGCGTGGCGGCTTCCACACCGTCCGCGTCGGAGACGGTCACCTCAACCGCGGGGTACGCCTCCTGATACTCCCGCAGCAGGCCGAGATGGTCGATCTTCCCGGCCGTGAGCGGCAGCGAACCGATGCGCAACCGTCCTCGCACAGGCCCGTCGAGCGAGGCGATCTCGGCCTGCATCTCCTGGACCGCCTGGAGCACCCGTCGCGCGCAGGCGACGAAGGTCTGGCCCGCGTGGGTCAACCGGACGCTGCGGCTCGTCCGTTCGAAAAGCCGGGCACCGACCTCCCGCTCGAGCTGGGTGATCTGGTGGCTGAGCCCGGACTGACCGATGCGGCAGCGCGCCGCGGCCCGGGTGAAGTTGAGCTCGTCGGCGATGGCCACCGCGTACTCCATCTGCCGCAGATCCATCGCATTCTCCGATCGTTTCGTGCGTGTTTCAGTGTTGGACGCCGATGACATCCCGAGGACATGATGGTCAGCACCAGCCGATCAGCACGGTTTCATCAGATTCCGCTGCGCCTCTTCTCGCAACAGAGCGCCGCCGGCCGACGAATCAATCAATCAAATCCTTCGCTTGATCCGACCTTGCCACAAGGGAGAGAGCCATGGCCACTGCAACGACGCAGTCCGACGGGACACCCGGGCAGAAGCCCGTGGGCACCCAGCCGCCTCCGGAAACGATGCAGTTCCCGGACACGCGGCACTTCCAGGGGTTCTTCGCTCCGTCGCGGATCGAGGCGGACGTATACGACCTGGAGGTCGAGGGCCGTATACCCCCCGAGCTGAACGGTGCCTTCTATCGCGCCGCCGCCGACACCCAGTACCCGCCGCGGTTCGCGAACGACGTGTACATCAACGGCGACGGCATGATCCACATGGTGCGGTTCGACAACGGACACGCGGATCTCAAGACGCGCTACGTCCGCACCCAGCGCTTCCAGCTCGAACGCCAGGCGCGCCAGGCCCTGTTCGGCGCCTACCGCAACCCCTACACCGACGACCCCTCCGTCGCCGGCATCGACGACAGCAACGCCAACACCGCGATCGTCTGGCACGCGGGCAAGCTTCTCGCACTCAAGGAGGCGGCCCTTCCGTACGAGCTGGATCCGGCCACACTGGAGACGAAGGGCGTCTACGACTTCTCCGGCCAGATCCCGGGCCGTACCTTCACCGTGCACCCCAAGCACGATCCGCGCACCGGCGAACTGATGGCCTTCGCCTACAACGCGAGCGGTCTGCCCGACAAGCAGATCCACATCTACGAGATCGCCGCGGACGGCAAGGTCACCCGGACCCAGACCTTCGAGGTGCCGTACTCGTCGATGGTGCACGACTGGCTGGTCACCCGGGACCACCTGGTCTTCACGATCTCGCCCATGGTGGCCGACCCGGAGCAGCTGAAGACGGAGGAGCAGTACTTCGTCTGGGACCCGAACCGGGAGACCTACGTCGCGATCATCCCCCGCGACGAGGGCGTGAGCGGCATCAAGTGGTTCCGCAGCGAGCGGCTCCTGGAGACGCACACCCTGAACGCCTGGACGGACGGCGACACCCTCGTCGGCGACCACTTCACCACCAAGTCCGGCTGGTTCTCCCAGTTCCCCAAGACGACCGCCGGCTTCCTGCCCGAACAGCCGCCGTTCCTGCACCGCTGGACCTTCGACCTCACCCAGGGCGCCGCCCACTGGGACGACGCCACCGACACCTACCGCAGCGAGAAGCTCCTTTCCTCGCCCGGTGACATGCCCCGGGTCGACCCCCGCGTGCTGATGGAGAAGAACCGGCACTCCTGGGTCGGTGGCATGCACCCCGATGTGCCGATGGCCGCGATCGGCCCCATGGGCCCGCCGTTCAACTCCCTCATCCACCGCGACGACCACACCGGCGCGACGGACTTCTGGACCCCGGGCGAGCACTCCGCGCCCGAGGAGCCCGTATTCGTACCCAAGTCGGCGGACGCCGCCGAGGGCGACGGCTATCTGCTGGCGCTGGTCGGCCGGCGCGATCAGATGCGGCACGACCTGGTCGTCCTCGACGCCCTCGACATCGCCGCCGGCCCGATCGCCACCGTGAAGATCCCCTTCCGGCTCCGGTACGGCTTCCACGGCACCTGGGTGCCCGCCGACGAACTGGGAAAGTGAGCAGACCCATGCGACTCACCAGGCGCGGCCACGCCTGCGTCCGGCTGGAGCAGGACGGCGTCGTCATCGTCATCGACCCCGGCAATTACTCCGACCCGCACGCGCTCGACGGTGCCCACGCCGTGCTCGTGACCCACGAGCATGTGGACCACTTCGCCGAGCCCGTGCTGCGCGCGGCAGCCGAAGCCGACCCCGGCCTGCGGATCTGGGCCGACCGGGCCGTGGCGGACCAGCTTGCCGGGCTCGGCGGCGGCCGGGTCACCGTGGTCGGTGACGGGGACGCCTTCGACATCGAAGGCATCGGCGTCGAGGTGCACGGAGAACTGCATGCCGTGGTCCATCCGGACCTGCCGCGGGTCACCAACGTCGGCTTCCTCGTAGGGGACACCGACACAGCCACCGTCTTCCACCCGGGCGACGCCTTCACCGTCCCCACGCGCCCGGTGGACACGCTCCTGTTGCCCGTCCACGGCCCGTGGTCCAAGACGGGCGAAGTCATCGACTACGCCCGGGAGATCAGACCGCGCAGCGCATTGTCCATCCACGACGGCGGTCTCAGCGAGAGCGGGAACGCACTGGCGGACAACATGCTGCAGATGTGCCTGCGGGACGTCGGGGCCGACTACCAGCGGGTGGCGGCCGGGGCCGGAATCGAGCTCACGTGACGGCTTCTTCGAGACAGACACACAGGCCGCCCGCCGGGTGGCTCGGCCTTGAGGGCTGCCGCGCGCTCGTCATCGGGGCCGGCGGACTGGGCACCGCCTGCGTCCGGGGCCTGGCGGAAGCGGGAGCACGGCTGACGGTCGTCGACGCGGACGAGGCCCGCCTCAAGGCCCTGCGCGACGATCCGGACTGCGGGGCCGCCGTCGTACGGACACTCACCGCGGACCTGACGTCGTCCGAGGCCTGCGAACGGGCGGTCGCCACGGCGGCCCGCCAACTCGGTGGCCTGGACGTGCTGGTACACGCCGTGGGCACCAACGACCGCCGTCCCGTGGTGGACACACCGGACGAGGTGTGGGACCGGATCATCACCCTGAACCTTTCGACGGCGTTCTGGGCCGGACGCGCCGCCGGCCGGCTGATGCGCGAGGCCGGCCACGGCAGCATGGTGTTCTTCTCCTCCGTTTCCTCCCTGCTCGCGCACCGCCACCACGGCCCGTACGCGGCGTCGAAGGGCGGCCTCGACCAGCTGGTGAAGGTCATGGCCCGGGAATGGGCCGCCGAAGGGGTCACCGTCAACGCCGTCGCCCCTGGCTACACGGAGACCGAGCTGACCCGCGCCTACCTCGCGAAGCCCGGCATGCGTGAGGAGATGACCGGCCTGGTCCCCGCCGGACGCCTGGGGCAGCCGGAGGACGTGGTCGGAGCCGTGCTGTTCCTGGCCTCCGCTCGCGCCTCGTATGTCACCGGACAGGTGCTCTACGTGGACGGCGGCCGCACGCTCGTCTGAGCTTCCGACTCCTTCGGCCCCCCGACACCCTGGATCTGCCTCGAAGGGAGCGCGGATGACCGCACGCCTTGCCGGACTGCTGCCCGGCGAACTGGACGAGCAGCAGAGCGAGGTCTACCGGACCATCACAGCAGGCCCCCGGGCCGCGGGACCACAGGCGTTCGCCCTCGTCGACGAGGGGGGCCGGCTGCGCGGACCGTTCAACGCCATGCTGCTGAGCCCGCCCGTCGGGCTGGCCGTCCAGGCGGTCGGGGCGGCGGTGCGCTATGAGTCGGTCCTGACCGACCGGGTCCGCGAGATGGCCATCCTGGTCGTCGCCGCCCATTGGGGGAGTGCCTTCGAGTGGGCGGCGCACGAGGCCGTGGGCCGGGCGCACGGCCTCACTGAACCCGAACTGCACGCCCTGCGCTCGGGAGGACTGCCGAACCTGCCGGACCCGGCCGAGCGGACGGCGCTGTCCGCGACCGCCGCGCTGACCCGAACCGGCGCGCTGAGCGACAGCGAGTACTACGACACGGTGGCCGCGTGGGGAGAGCGAGGCCTGTTCGAACTCACGGCCCTGGTCGGCTACTACGCCCTGCTCGCCCTGCAGTTGCGCGTCTTCGCGGGAGAAGAGCCCGCAGATCCCTGCGACCCACCCCAGACCGAAAGCGGTACACGATGAAGCTGGTCACGTTCGACGACGGACGCGTAGGAAGGCTCGAACTCGAAGAGCGGCTGGTGCTTCCACTGGAAGTGGCCAGTACGCGGGAGTACTTCGAGCGTGAGGGCCTGGTCGCGGAGACAGGGGACCGCCTGGCCCTGGACGACGTGACGCTGCGCGCGCCGATCGTGCCGAAGAAGTTCTTCCACACCTCCGGCAACTTCCGTGAACACGAGGACGAGTCGAAGAACGTCGACTGGTCGCACCCCATGCACAAGGGCATCGTCTTCTTCCAGAACGTCGACGCGATCGTCGGCCCCGACGAGCCGGTGATCCACCCCGAGCACCTGACGAGCGAACTCGACTACGAGCTGGAGATTGCCGTCGTCATCGGCAAACCGGGCAAGTTCTTCGGCGTGGACGACGCTCCCGAGCACATCGCCGGCTACGTCGTCTTCAACGACATCACCGCCCGCGACATCCAGCGCCGTGAGATGGAGTCGGGCGTCTTCTCCTTCTGCAAGGCCATCGACACCTTCTGCCCCGTCGGCCCGTACATCGTGACCGCCGACGAGATCCCCGACCCGCAGAACCTCGACATGGAACTGAGGGTCAACGGCGTCGTCCGGCAGAAGTCCAACACCAACCGGATGTCGGTCTCCATCCCGCATCTGGTCGCCTACCACTCCCCGCAGGGCTACAGCGCGGGCGACCTGATCACCACCGGCACGGTGCAGGGCGTCGCCGGCTTCAGCGGCGATCCCGACATGTACCTCAAGCCCGGTGACGTCGTCGAGGCGGAGGTCGAACGGCTCGGCGTCCTGCGCAACCCCATCGTCAGCTGGGAGCAGGGCCACGGAACGCCTGTACCGAAGAAGGTGGACTGGTGAGACTCGGCGTCATCGACGGGCGGGCCGTCGTGGTCCGCGGTGACCGGGCCGCGGATGTCCGATGGGCCTCGAAGGGACGGTTGCCCACCGACCCGATGCCCCTGCTGGAGGAGTGGCCCCGGCTGCGCGAGTGGGCGGCCGGACTGGCCGACGGGGCGTTCGACATCCCCGTCGATCCGACCGCACTGGGCGCGCCGGTGCCGCGCCCCCGGCAAGTGTTCGCCATCGCCCTCAACTACCCGCCGCATGCCGCGGAAGCCGGCTTCACCCCGCCCGACGAGCCCCTCGTCTTCACCAAGTTCCCGGCCTGCGTCACCGGCCCGCACACCACGGTGGCCCTCCCGGCGGGCAAGGTGGACTGGGAGGTCGAACTCGTCGCCGTCATCGGGCGGGAGACGTACCGGGCGAGCGAGGACCAGGCCTGGGAGGCTGTCGCCGGTCTGACCGTCGGCCAGGACCTCTCCGAACGCGTCACACAACTGCGAGGCAAACCCGCTCAGTTCAGTCTCGGCAAGTCGTATACGGGCTTCGGCCCCACCGGGCCGGTCCTCATCACCCCGGACGAGTTCGACGACCCCGACGACCTGGAGATCACCGGGCTGCTCAACGGTGTGCCCGTCCAGCACGATCGCACCAAGTCCATGATCTTCCCGGTGCCGGAGCTCGTCGCCCGCCTGTCGGCCGTAGTGCCGCTGTTCCCAGGCGATCTGGTCTTCACCGGCACCCCGGCCGGGGTCGGCAACCGGATGGATCCGCCCCGATATCTCACCGAGGGCGACGAACTCGTCAGCCGTATCGAGGGCATCGGCGAGATCCGGCAGCGCTTCACGGCCGTACACCTCTGAAGGGACGTCCCATGACAGAGCAGAGCATTCCCCGCCGCTTCGACGGCCGTACCGTCCTGGTCACCGGTGCCGGCACCGGCTACGGCGCCGAGATCGCCGTCCGCGCCGCCCAGGAGGGCGCCCGCGTCGCCGTCCACTATCGCAACTCCGCGGCCGGAGCCGACACAACGGTCGCCCGGATCAAGGAGGCCGGCGGCGATGCGTTCACCGTGCAGGCCGACATCGCCGTCCACGCCGACGTCATCCGCATGGCCGAGGAGGTGTTCGGCCACTTCGGCGGCCTGGACGTGCTGGTGAACAACGTCGGCGACGTCGCGGGCGACCAGATGTCCTGGCGGGAACTCACCGAGGAGTCCATCGACCACGTCCTCGCGGTGGACATCAAGGGAACGATGCTGTGCGTCCACGAGTTCGGCTCAAGGATGCTGGAGCAGGGCCACGGAGCGATCGTCAACATCGGCTCCACCGTGATCGTGCGCGGCAGCGCCCGCGCTCCGCAGTACGCCGCCGCGAAGTACGGCATCCTCGGGATCACCAAGTCCTACGCCCAGGCGTTCGCCCCCGCCGTGCGGGTCAACACCTTCGCCCCCGGTTTCATCGAGACCGAGATGCTCCTCAGCCGCGCGGACTGGAAGTCCGGCCGCCGCGAGGACATGATCGCCAAGACCCCGATGGGGCGCATCCCGGGCCCCGCCGAACTCGCGGGCACCGCCCTCTTCCTCGCCACCGACGACGCCGCCCACATGACCGGCGCCTACCTCAACGCCGACGGCGGCTTCAACATGATCGGCGCCTGACCCGCGTCCTGACCGGCGGTGGCAGGCCGCGCGGGCCTTGTATCCGGCGACCGTGTCGACCGATCTGCACGAGCATGCGGAACTGCACCACGCCGTAGCCGGCACGCAGGCACCCTTCGGCGATCCACAAAGCGCTCCCGCCACCGCTTTCGATCCTGCCGGGTACTGCCCCTGCCCAAAGCCGTCATCACCACCATCAGGGAGTCCCTATGGCAACGTTCCGCTTCGACACCCGAGTCGCACAGGACCCCGACCGAGTCTGGGCCGTCCTCACCGACGTGAGCAAGATTCCGCAGTGGTTCCCGGCCGTACAGGAGGCCCACTTCGACGGCACCCACCGCCACCTGACCACGCCCGAGGGCACGCTGAAGTCCCTCGTGGTGACGAAGGACGACGCGCTGCGCCGCTTCCAGTACCGGTTCGTCGCGGGCATGCCCCAGCCGATCGACTTCCACCTGGGCACCATCGACGTGCTTCCCGACGTGGACGGCTCACGCGTGGTCTACAGCCAGGAGATCCTTCCCGAGGCCCTGGCGCCCATCGTCGAGCGAGCCGTGAGTGAGGGGATCGCGGGCATCGCCCGGTACTTCGCCGCACACCCCTGACGCGCCGGGGGCGCACGAGGTGCGAGCCGGGCCTACGGTGACACAGCGGAATACTCAGGTGCGGGCCGGGTCAGGTGACCCGGCCCGCCTCCCTGTACCGGGCGGGCCTCCGAGTCACCGGACCTGTCCGCCGAGAGGGGTGGCCGGTGAGGCGGGGCCGGGGAGGGGGCGTCGGGCGACCTCGTGGGCGTCGTCCGGTGGGACGCCCAGCATGCGCAGGACCATCTCGGCGAGGTTCACCGCGGCTTCGTCGCCGT
>NZ_LGEA01000112.1 GCF_001280065.1 Streptomyces sp. NRRL B-1140 | reverse complement strand
CCCCCCGCCGCAGCGAACGCCCCCCGAGCCATCCGGTGCAGCAACTCCGCCGTAGCCCCCCGCCCGGGCAAGGACCCACCCCTCCCCAGATGCGGAGTCGAGTTCAGCAACCCGAACACCGAGTGCACGGCCGACCGAGCCGCCGGCTCCCCCAGGCCCGGGTACACCTCCCTCACCACCCCCACCCACAGCTCCACGTACTGCCGCTGCAGCTGCCGCACCATCTTCCGGTCACTGTCCCGGAGGCGATCCAGCTCCCGGTCGTGCAGGGTGATCAGAGGCCGGTCGTCGAGCGCGAAGTCGATATGCCCCTCGATCAGCGAGTCCAGCACCTGCTCCGCCCCACCCCCGTCCGCCTCCGCGACCCTCCGCTTCGCCCCCGTCAGCAACTGCCCACTGATCCCCACCAGCAGCTCCGCGAGCATCGCGTCCTTGCCCGCGAAGTGCCGGTACAGCCCGGGCCCGCTGATCCCGACCGCGGCACCTATCTCGTCCACTCCGACCCCGTGGAAGCCCCGCTCGGCGAACAGCCGCGCGGCCTCCTTGAGGATCTGCTCACGGCGGGTGGGGGCGTCGGTTCTGGTGGCCATGAAAACAATTCTAGACAGAGAGGTTAGCGGTCGTTAACCTGAAGGAAATGCGTTAACGCTCATTAACAAGGTGAGGGGACCCGCAGGATGCACGAGGCACCGGAGCTCACGAGCGCGGCAGACCCCGCGTCGGAGGCCTTTCGGGCCAACGAGGAGGCGCACCACGCCCTCGTCGAGGAGCTGCGCACCAAGCTCGCCACCGCCGCACAGGGCGGCGGCGAGAAGGCCCGCGCGCGCCACACCGCGCGCGGCAAGCTGCTCCCCCGCGACCGCGTCGACACCCTCCTCGACCCGGGCTCGCCGTTCCTGGAGCTGGCCCCGCTCGCGGCCGACGGGATGTACGACGGGCAGGCCCCGGCCGCCGGCGTCATCGCCGGCATCGGCCGGGTCAGCGGCCGCGAGACGGTGGTCATCGCCAACGACGCCACGGTCAAGGGCGGCACCTACTACCCGATGACCGTGAAGAAGCACCTCCGCGCCCAGGAGGTCGCCCTCGACAACCGCCTCCCCTGCGTCTACCTGGTGGACTCCGGCGGTGCCTTCCTCCCCATGCAGGACGAGGTCTTCCCCGACCGGGACCACTTCGGCCGGATCTTCTACAACCAGGCCCGCATGTCCGGCGCCGGCATCCCCCAGATCGCCGCCGTCCTCGGCTCGTGCACGGCCGGCGGGGCGTACGTCCCGGCGATGAGCGACGAGGCGGTGATCGTCCGCAACCAGGGCACGATCTTCCTGGGCGGCCCGCCCCTGGTGAGGGCGGCCACCGGCGAGGTCGTCACGGCGGAGGAGCTCGGCGGTGGCGAGGTCCACTCCCGCGTCTCGGGCGTCACGGACCACCTCGCGGAGAACGACGCACACGCACTCCGCATCGTCCGCACCATCGTCTCCACGCTCCCCTCCCGAGGAGCACTCCCCTGGGAGGTCACGGAGGCGACGGAGCCGAAGGTCGACCCGCACAGCCTCTACGGCGCGGTCCCGGTCGACTCCCGCACCCCCTACGACGTGCGCGAGATCATCGCCCGGGTCGTCGACGGCTCCCGCTTCGCCGAGTTCAAGTCCGAGTTCGGCCAGACCCTGGTCACCGGCTTCGCCCGGATCCACGGCCACCCGGTGGGCATCGTCGCCAACAACGGCATCCTCTTCTCCGAGTCCGCCCAGAAGGGCGCGCACTTCATCGAGCTGTGCGACCAGCGCGGCATCCCCCTCGTCTTCCTCCAGAACATCTCCGGCTTCATGGTCGGCAAGGACTACGAGGCGGGCGGCATCGCCAAGCACGGCGCCAAGATGGTCACGGCGGTGGCCTGCACGCGCGTGCCGAAGCTGACGGTCGTGGTGGGCGGCTCGTACGGCGCGGGCAACTACTCCATGTGCGGCAGGGCGTACTCCCCCCGCTTCCTGTGGATGTGGCCGAACGCCAAGATCTCGGTCATGGGCGGCGAGCAGGCCGCCTCGGTCCTCGCGACCGTCAAGCGGGACCAGCTGGAGGGACGCGGCGAGTCCTGGCCGGCGGAGGACGAGGACGCCTTCAAGGCCCCGATCCGCGCCCAGTACGAGCGCCAGGGCAACGCCTACTACGCCTCGGCCCGCCTCTGGGACGACGGTGTGATCGACCCGCTGGACACCCGTCAGGTCCTGGGCCTGGCCCTGACCGCGTGCGCCAACGCGCCTCTGGGTGACCCCCAGTTCGGCGTCTTCCGGATGTGAGGGGACGGACGACGATGTTCGAGACAGTACTGGTGGCCAACCGGGGCGAGATCGCCGTACGCGTCATCCGGACGCTGCGGTCGATGGGCGTGCGCTCGGTGGCCGTCTTCTCCGACGCGGACGCCGACGCCCGGCACGTCCGCGAGGCGGACACGGCGGTCCGGATCGGCCCGCCTCCGGCCTCCGAGAGCTACCTGTCGGTGGAGCGCCTGCTGGAGGCCGCGGCCCGCACAGGTGCGCAGGCCGTCCACCCGGGCTACGGCTTCCTCGCGGAGAACGCCGCCTTCGCGCGCGCCTGCGCCGAGGCCGGCCTGGTCTTCATCGGCCCTCCGGCGGACGCGATCGCCCTGATGGGCGACAAGATCCGCGCCAAGGAGACGGTCCAGGAGGCCGGGGTGCCGGTGGTGCCCGGCGGGCGCGACCCGGATCTGGCGGAGGCGGCCCGCGCGCTGGGCGCGCCCGTGCTGCTCAAGCCCAGCGCGGGCGGCGGCGGCAAGGGCATGCGCCTGGTGCGGGACCTCACCCGGCTGGAGGAGGAGATCGCCTCGGCCCGCCGCGAGGCCCACGCCTCCTTCGGCGACGACACCCTCCTGGTGGAGCGGTGGATCGACCGCCCCCGCCACATCGAGATCCAGGTCCTGGCCGACGGCCACGGGAACGTGGTCCACCTCGGCGAGCGCGAGTGCTCCCTCCAGCGCCGCCACCAGAAGATCATCGAGGAGGCGCCGAGCGTCCTCCTCGACGAGGAGACGCGTGCCGCGATGGGCGAGGCGGCGGTCCAGGCGGCCCGTTCCTGCGGCTACCGGGGCGCGGGCACGGTGGAGTTCATCGTCCCCGGCAACGACCCCTCGTCGTACTACTTCATGGAGATGAACACCCGCCTCCAGGTGGAACACCCGGTCACGGAGCTGATCACCGGCCTGGACCTGGTCGAGTGGCAGCTGCGCGTGGCGGCCGGGGAGCCCCTCGGCTTCACCCAGACGGACGTACGGCTGACCGGTCACGCGGTGGAGGCCCGCATCTGCGCCGAGGACCCGGCCCGCGGTTTCCTCCCCTCCGGCGGCACGATCCTGCGGCTGCGCGAGCCGCAGGGCGACGGCGTGCGCACCGACTCGGGCCTCACTGAGGGCACGGAGGTCGGCAGCCTCTACGACCCGATGCTCTCCAAGGTCATCGCGTACGGCCCCGACCGTGCGACGGCCCTGCGCAAGCTCCGCGCGGCCCTGGCGGAGACCGTCACGCTCGGCGTGCAGACGAACGCCGGGTTCCTGCGCCGCCTGCTCGCCCACCCGGCGGTGGTCTCCGGCGACATGGACACCGGCCTGGTCGAGCGCGAGGTGGAGGACCTGGTCCCGGCGGACGTGCCGGAGGAGGTGTACGAGGCGGCGGCGGCCGTACGCCTGGAGGCCCTGAAGCCCGGGCCGGGAGGCTGGACGGACCCCTTCTCGGTCCCGAGCGGCTGGCGCCTGGGTGGCGAGCCGAAGCCACCGGCCTTCCCCCTGCGAGTGCAGGAGCCCCTGGAGTACACCCCGCGCGGCACGGCCACGGTCACCGCCGACCGGGTCTGCGTCACGCTGGACGGTGTCCGCCACACCTTCCACCGCGCCGCCGACTGGCTGGGCCGCGACGGCGACGCCTGGCACGTACGCGACCACGACCCGGTCGCCGCGTCCCTCACCCGGGCCGCCCACGCGGGCGCCGACTCGCTGACCGCCCCGATGCCCGGCACGGTGACGGTGGTGAAGGTCGCGGTCGGCGACGAGGTGAGCGCCGGTCAGAGCCTGCTGGTGGTGGAGGCGATGAAGATGGAGCACGTCATCTCCGCGCCGCACGCCGGAAAGGTCACCGAACTGGACGTGGCCCCCGGCACCACGGTCGCCATGGACCAGGTGCTGGCGGTCATCGCACCGCACGAGGAGGCGGCGCAATGACAGTCCCCGGACTTCCGATGGCCGTCCCGAGCCGGGACCTGCCCACCCGGGTCCGCATCCACGAGGTCGGCGCCCGGGACGGCCTGCAGAACGAGAAGGCGACGGTCCCCACGGAGGTCAAGGCGCGGTTCATCCACCGCCTGGCCGAGGCCGGCCTGACGACGATCGAGGCGACGAGCTTCGTCCACCCCAAGTGGGTCCCCCAACTGGCGGACGCGGAAGCGCTGTTCCCGATGGTCGCCGACCTGCCCGTCGCGCTCCCGGTCCTCGTCCCGAACGAGCGCGGCCTGGACAGGGCCCTGGCACTCGGCGCCCGCCGGGTGGCCGTCTTCGCCAGCGCCACGGAGTCCTTCGCCAAGGCCAACCTCAACCGCACGGTGGACGAGGCGCTGGCGATGTTCGAGCCGGTGGTGACCCGGGCGAAGGCCGACTCGGCCCACGTCCGCGGCTACCTCTCGATGTGCTTCGGCGACCCCTGGGAGGGCGAGGTCCCGATCGACCGGGTGGTGCGGGTCTGCCGCGCCCTGCTGGACATGGGCTGCGACGAGCTGAGCCTGGGCGACACGATCGGCGTGGCGACCCCGGGCCATGTGGTCGCCCTCCTGGCCGCCCTGGATGAGGCGGGCGTCCCGGTGTCCGCCCTCGGCGTCCACTTCCACGACACCTACGGCCAGGCCCTCGCCAACACCCTGGCGGCGCTCCAGCAGGGCGTCACGACGATCGACGCCTCGGCGGGCGGCCTCGGCGGCTGCCCGTACGCGAAGTCGGCGACGGGCAACCTCGCCACCGAAGACCTCGTGTGGATGCTGCGGGGCCTCGGCATCGACACCGGAATCGACCTCGGCCGCCTCGTCGCCACAAGCGCGTGGATGGCCGCCCACCTGGGCCGACCCAGCCCGTCCCGCACCGTACGAGCCCTGTCCCACGAGGACACCGAGGAGCACTGATCACCATGGACTACCGTCTCTCCCCCGAGCTGGAGGACCTCCGCCGTACGGTCGAGGAGTTCGCACACGAGGTGGTGGCGCCGAAGATCGGCGACTTCTACGAGCGGCACGAGTTCCCGTACGAGATCGTCCGCGAGATGGGCCGCATGGGCCTGTTCGGCCTGCCGTTCCCCGAGGAGTACGGCGGCATGGGCGGCGACTACCTGGCGCTCGGCGTGGCCCTGGAGGAACTGGCGCGGGTCGACTCCTCGATCGCCATCACCCTGGAGGCCGGCGTCTCGCTGGGCGCGATGCCGATCCACCTGTACGGCACCGAGGCGCAGAAGCAGGAGTGGCTCCCCCGCCTCTGCACGGGCGAGATGCTGGGCGCGTTCGGCCTGACGGAGCCGGACGGCGGCAGCGACGCGGGCGCGACCCGCACGACGGCACGCCTGGACTCCGCCACGAACGAGTGGGTCATCAACGGCACGAAGTGCTTCATCACCAACTCGGGCACGGACATCACGGGCCTGGTGACGGTCACGGCGGTCACCGGCCGCAAGCCCGACGGCAGGCCGCAGATCTCCTCGATCATCGTCCCGTCCGGCACACCGGGCTTCACGGTCGCCGCCCCCTACTCCAAGGTCGGCTGGAACGCCTCGGACACCCGCGAACTGTCCTTCACGGATGTCCGGGTCCCGGCGGAGAACCTCCTGGGCGAGGAGGGCCGCGGCTACGCCCAGTTCCTGCGCATCCTCGACGAGGGCCGCATCGCGATCGCTGCCCTGGCGACGGGCCTGGCGCAGGGCTGCGTGGACGAGTCGGTCAAGTACGCGAAGGAACGGCAGGCCTTCGGCAAGCCGATCGCCGCCAACCAGGCCATCCAGTTCAAGATCGCGGACATGGAGATGAAGGCCCACACGGCCCGCCTGGCCTGGCGCGACGCGGCGGCCCGCCTGGTCTCCGGCGCCGCCTTCAAGAAGGAAGCGGCCCTGGCGAAACTGCACTCCTCCACGGTCGCGGTGGACAACGCCCGCGAGGCCACCCAGATCCACGGCGGCTACGGCTTCATGAACGAGTACCCGGTCGCCCGCATGTGGCGAGACTCCAAGATCCTCGAAATCGGCGAGGGCACGAGCGAGGTCCAGCGCATGCTGATCGCGCGGGAGTTGGGGCTGGTGGGCTGAGCGACGCCGAAGGGCCTGCGCCCGCCACGGTGCAGGCCTTTCGGCCGGACGCGGGAGACCGGCGGGCCCGCCCCGGTCACCTCGCCGTCGTCGAGACCGTCTCCCCGTGGGCGGACTGGCCGGGCCCACTCGCCTCCGCCCTGGTACCGCGGTGTTCGTCGATCTGCGCGCCGCCCACCGCGGCGACCAGTACCGCGATGCCGACGAGCACCTGAAGGCAGGTGCTGACGATGGCGCGGAGCCGGTACAGCGGGGCCGCGGTCAGCAGCATGACGCCGCCGGCGATGCCCACGTACAGCCAGTTGGGGGCGAGGACGATGTCGGAGTTGTCCGCGCCGGGATCGAACGGCTTCCAGCCGCTGTAGTCGATGCCGAGCAGGAAAGCCGCCACGACCCCGATGCCGTCCAGGACGAGCAGCCCTACGGCAAGGGCGATGTCACCGGCGAGGGGCAGCCACCGGCGTCCGCCGCCCGGGGGCGGCACGTTGTCACCACGGAACTGCGGCAGGCCGGGAGGTCTCGGAGAGGCGGGGTCGGTCATGGAGACGAGTCTCTCTCGAAGGCCGGGCCCTGAGTGCAGGTACTCAAGGCCCGGCGACGTGCGGTGGTCAGCCGTGGATCAGAGGCGAACCGAGGAGTTCCTGGGTGATGGCACCCTTGCCGTCGCCCTCGATGTCGTAGACGACCGTGGCGTCGGTCGACCACCACAGCTCGCCGTCGTACACGGCGGACGGCGCGACGCAGGTGTTCGCGGGCTCCACCTGGAACCACGAGTAGTTGTCGTTGACGAGCTTGGTCAGGTCGCACGTCTTCGACGTGTAGACGTGGTCCTCACTGGTCTTGGTCAGACGCTCCTCGATCCGCGTCGTGATCTTGAAGCTGGTGAACCGCTTGGAGTTGTCGACGACCTGGTCGTCGATGATCTGCCAGCTCATGACCGACTTGCCGGTCAGGCTGCCGGACAGGGTCGCGGTGTTCTCGACGTAGTACGAGGTCTGCGGCTTGGCGCCGGGGAAGACCACGTCGAACTGCGAGTCTGCCGTGCCGGCCGAGGCCGGTGCCGCGGCCAGGGCGACGAGGGCGAGGGCGGCGGCGCCGCCCGCCACGGCAGTCGGCAGGTGCTTCCTCATGCTGGTGTCCCTTCGGGGTGAGATCGGGTGGGGCCCCGCCCGCGCGGGGCCCCGGGGTCGGCGGTGGGCTTACAGGCCCATGCCGCCGAGGGTGCGCTCCAGGGAGTCGGCGTACAGTCGAGCGCCGCCGATCTTCGGGTGGAACGACTGGGCCGACAGGCCGTAGCCGCTGATGATCGGGTAGTCCAGGGCCGGCTGGTCGGAGTCCACCAGCGTCTTCACAATGCCGTGGACGGTCTCGGGATTGCCGCAGACGGCCTTGCCCGCGAAGTTCTGCTTCGGGTTGGAGAACCAGGCCTTGATGCCCTTGGCCTTCGCATCGTCCACAGCCCCCTGCATCGAGGCTGCGAGCGAGTCGGCCACGCTGTTGAGCCAGTCCGTGGACGAGGCGGACAGACCGATCTGGCCGAGGCCCGGGACCGTGATGCTCAGGCACGCGCCCCTGTCCTCGATCAGCGGCGGGTAGCCCATCAGCACGATCTTGGCGTTGGGGGCCTTCTGGCTGATCTCCGTCAGGACCTTGGTGATGTCCGGCCGGACGATTTCGTTGATCACGCCGACCGCGGCCTTCTCCAGCGGCTGCCCGATGAACTTGCGGTCGCGACCGCCGACGGACTGGTCGACGTCACCGTCCTCGAAGGTCTTGTCCTTGCAGTTGCCGCCGTTGAAGGCGACCAGGCACTTCTGGATGATGTGGGAGAAGCGCGCGTCGTTGCCGCCGATGGAGATGGTGACCAGGGTGGTGTTCTGGTCCAGGTAGCCCTTGTCGATCTGGGTCACCTCACCACCGTTGGACTGCACGATCCCGTTGTGCACCACGTTGTAGGTGCGGGCGCCCGAGCAGGCGATCAGGTGGTAGTCCATGGCGGTGCCGTAGCCGTCGGCCAGGGCGCCGACGGACTGCGAGCGGCCCGGGATCTTCGCCTGACGCGACCACGCCTGGGTGGAGCGGTGGCAGGCGTTGCGGGTCTTCTTGTTCTGCTCGTCGAGGTAGTTGGTCTCCGGGTAGTAGTCCCGGTTGCCCTCGGACGCGCCCTCACCGGAGGAGTACGAGTCGCCCATGCCGACGACGAAGTCCTTCGGCTTGGCCGACAGCGGCTGGAAGGCCACCGAGTCCCAGGCGATGTCCTCGTCGCCGGTGCCGTCCTCGGTGTCGGAGTCCAGGGTCACGGTCGGTGTGCCGGTGAAGTTGAACACGCCCAGGTCGACCCACTTGTTGGAGCCGATCCGCTGCGGGTGCACCCGGACCGGCGACGTGGAGTCGGTGCCGCCGACCCGGTAGGCGGCCTGCCGGGTGTGGGCGCCGTGGTCCGGCATGTGCACGAAGACGCGCATCCAGCCGCGCTGGGTGCCGCCCAGCGTCCACTTGCCGGAGACCTTCAGCCGCTTTCCGTCCGCGGTCGCGAGCCAGCGGGTGTGTCCCATCCAGAAGTGGTTGTTGTTGCCCGCGCCGATCTGGTGCAGGTCCATCTTCGACGGGTACTTGCCGCCCTCGCCGGCGAAGGTGAACTGGAACGTGCCCCTCGATGCCACGGTGCAGGTGCGTCCCGAGGAGCCCGCCGGGATGCTGCCGCTGGGCAGGTCGTCCACGATCAGCGCCCCGGCCGGCAGGCCGGTGTTGCAGCGGGGCGGGTAGGAGTTCTCGTCGGGCTGCTCGGGATAGGTGTCGTCGAACCGGTGGACCGGGTTGCCGCACCGGGCCTCGGTCGTGCAGCTCTTCCAGGCGACCCGCTCGTTCCACCAGCACTTCAGGTACATCGGGTTGTCGTCGTACGGGTCACCGGGCAGCGCGCACGGGCCCTTGCCGTCGTCGTTGGAGGCACCCTCGGTGATCTTCGTGGGCACGCACTGGTTCTGCGTGCCGCAGAAGGTGAAGATGGGCGGCTTGGCCGAGGTCCGGGCGTCGTTGGAGTTCCACCAGGCGGCACGGTAGCCCGCCTGCATGTCACCCGGCTTGAACATCGCGGCGATCGGACGGGCGGCCCAGCCGATCACCTTCTCCTCGTACGGCCAGTCCTGCGGATGCGAGGCGTGGCTGTAGTCGTCCTTGCCCGCGGAGTTCTCCAGGAAGGGGGTCCGGTTCTCCTTCCACAGCGGGTTGGCCGGGTTGTTCGTCCAGCCCACGCCCCACTTGCCGTTCTCCGGCTTGGACTTCGGGTAGTACCCGGAGTTGTAGGCCCACAGCGCGTAGAACCAGTTCTCGATGTACTTCGGATGGCCGTCGTTGATCTCCAGGCCGTCCTTGCGCGTGGTGTTCCACTTCTCGATGAGGATGTTGACACCCGACGCGATGTTCGCCGCGTAGTCCAGCGCGATGGCTTCCTGCTGCGCCGTCGTCTTGGGCGTCTCGTCCTTCTTCTCCTTGCCGTGCATCCGCATGCCGTCGGTGACCTGCGTGATGCCGTAACCGCAGTCGGCCTCGGCGAAGTCGATGGCCCAGGGGTCCTGCTGCTGACCGCTGGCCGCGTACTTGACGCCGTAGAAGTTGCCGATCAGCGAGTTGGCCGTGACACCGGGCACCGCCAGGCGAGTGGCCTGCCACATGTTCGACTCCTGCGCCGTGATGCCGAGCATCACCTGCGCGGGCACGTGCCAGTCCTCACCGGAGCCGCCGGCCAGCGGCGTCAGCGGGAAGAGCGTCTGCGGCGCGTAGGCCGCCATGCCGGTGTTCTTCCAGTTCGCCGGGCGGGTGGCGCCCTTGTTGAGCTTGCCGACGACGGTCTGGTCAACGGCCCACTCGACCTGGCGAGGGGTGGGCTGGAAGGCCTGCTTCTTGGGGTCGTTGCGCGGGACCGAGCAGTAACGGTCGGCTTCCACCGTGTCGTTGCTCGCGGCGCGTGCGCCGAACGAGGTCTTCTCGCCCGGGCCCTTCGCGCCCTGCGCGCGCAGGACCGGACTGGTCTGGGTTCCCTGCGCGATCTCGCGCTGCCCACCGACGGGCTCGGAACCGGGAGGAGCGTCCAGGACGACGGTCTTACGGGTGTCCAGGGTCTCCACCGTGGTGCGGACGGTGCGGGCTTCCAGGGCCTCCTGCGGGCGGATCCGGGAGTCCTTGCCGTCCGCCCAGCGGGCCGTGACGGCGGCCTGGCCCCGGCTGGAGACACGGGCGTCCTTGTCGAGGCCGCCGGGGTTGTTCAGCGCGCCGGCCGCGGCGCGCGCGGTGGAGGCGGCCTTGCCGGTCACGTACACCCGGCCCGAGGGGGTGGCGGTGAGGTCGAACTCGTCGAGCTTGCCCTGCGCGAGCCCGGCGGCCCTGCTCCGGCCGTCGGCCGTCCTGATCTGCGCGGCGCTGACCCGGGAGACCGTGGCGGTGTTCTGGGCGGCCGCGGCGCTGCGCGCGTGCGACGGCTTGGGAGCCGGGTCGATGAAGGTCACACCGCCGTCGGCGTCGGCCTTGAGCTGGAACGGCCAGGCCTTCGTCGTGGCGACGTCGCGGGTCTTGCCACCCTCGACCTTGACGATGTGGTTTCCGGCGGCGGCGACAACGCCCTGGTCGGTGGGCACGGCCGAGGTGACCTGCCCGGTGACCGTCTGCTTGGTGCCGACCTTGCCCGTGCCGGCGTCGACCGTGACCAGACGGGTCTGGTTCTTCGACGACCGGTCGTCGGTCAGCGCCGTGAACACCGCCTCCTCGCCCTGGCCGCAGCCCGGCGAGAAGTAGCCCAGCGTGGCCTGGAACGGCAGCTTGGTGACATGACCGTCGGTCAGGTCGACGACGGCGGTGAACGCTCCGCGCGTCATCAGTTCGGGCTTGTTGGTGAAGGTGCGGGGCGCGTAGGCGACGGCCGCGTACTTCCCGGACTCGGTCAGGCAGGCGTTGCCGATCCAGGAGTCGGTGTCGAAGCCGGGCTCGGACAGGGTGGCCGCCGTCTTCCAGGCGTACCCCTGCTTCTCGTCCGCGACGAGGACGTGGAAGCCGGTGCCGTCACCGGAGGTGGTGTAGGCGCGGTCGGACGACTTCTTGTAGTCCCCGCCGAGGATCTCCTGGCGTCGCTCGGTTGGGACGGCGGCGGGTTGGTCGCCGGGTTTGGTCCCCGGATCGTGGGCGGCCGGTGCCGACCAGCCCTTGGCTTCCCCCTGCGGGTCGGCCGCAGCGTATGCCTGTGTCGTGGCGACACCGGCGGACAGAGCCAGGGTGAGGGCTGCCGTCAGCGGTATCCGCGCACGCCTCAGCATGGCGTTGCGTCTCAAGTGGGTCTCTTTCTACGGATGTGCTTTCCGACTGCGACGGAACGCACGGCGCCGTATCGAAGGAGGAGGTGCTGTCACGCAGGACGAGCGAGCACGTGGTCACCGGCCGCGGTGGTCAGGACGCGGCCGCGCCGGGCACAAGAGTGCGATGGCGGCAGGACGACACGTAAGGCGTAGCGAGACATAGCGCAGCATTCCCCCGTGAAAAGCGCGCTTCGGGGAACCGATGTTCGGTTCAGTGGTCACCGGGACCGTAGCAGTCCGCCACGCTGGGTGTCACTCACAATGTTCACAGCAGAATCACATGTGACACAGGCCACGCATCCCGAGCACCTCAACAGCCGCCCGTAGGCCGCCGTTTGGAGCGACGCACATCACCCCTGTGCAACTGCACATGATCTGGCGGGACTTCGCGCTCCCCCGGGCAAAGTCCCCGCACTCTTACGCCGCGTGACCGGAGTCACCGCCCCGCCGGGCATGGCCCCACACGCCCCCGGGCACGAATATGGGGGCCCTGGACAAAAAAGCAGGTTAGGCTAACCTAAGGTTGATCTCAGCCACGGGGCTGTCGGCCATGCCTGCAGTGGCTCCGTACGCACGAAAGCAGACCCAGTCATGTCGAACGCCAGAACCGCCCGTCTCTCCCGCCGCGGCCTGCTCGCCGCCGGTGGCGCTCTCGGGCTCGGCGCCCTCGTGACCGCTTGTGGCAGTGAGGACTCCAAGGACGGCGGCTCGGACGCGAAGGGTGCCGCCAAGTCCGGCCCCTGGTCCTTCAAGGACGACCGCGGCAAGACCGTGAAGCTGGACCAGGTCCCCACGAAGATCGTCGCGTTCACCGGTGTCGCCGCCGCCCTGTACGACTACGGCATCGAGGTCAAGGGCGTCTTCGGCCCGACGAAGACCAAGGACGGCAAGGCCGACGTCCAGGCCGGCGACATGGACGTCAGCAAGCTGACCGTCTTCGGCAACCGTTTCGACCAGTTCAACGTCGAGCAGTACGCGGCCTTCCAGCCCGAGGTGCTCATCACCACCACCTTCGACGCCGCCGGCACGCTCTGGTACGTCCCGGAGGCGTCCAAGGACAAGATCGCCAAGCTCGCCCCGAGCGTGGCCGTCTCGGTCTTCGACCGTCAGATGCCGAAGCCGCTGCAGCGCATGGCCGAGCTCGCCGAGTCGCTCGGCGCCGACCTGAACGACGCGAAGGTCGTCGAGGCGAAGAAGCGTTTCGAGGCCGCCTCCGAGCGTCTGCGCAAGGCCGCCAAGTCCCGCCCCGAGATCAAGGTGATGGCCGGGTCCGCCTCGGACGCCATCTTCTACGTCTCCGGCTCCAACTTCTCCATCGACCTGGAGTACTTCAAGGCCCTCGGCGTGAACTTCGTCGAGCCCCCGAAGAAGGCCATGGAGGCCAACGGCGGCTGGTTCGAGAACCTCAGCTGGGAGAACGTCGACAAGTACCCGGCCGACATCATCATGATGGACGACCGCGCCTCGACCATCCAGCCGGCCGACATCACCGAGGCCACCTGGAAGAAGCTCCCGGCGGTCAAGGCCGGGCAAGTCATCGCGCGTTCGCCCGAGCCGATCCTGTCGTACGACAAGTGCACCCCTCTGGTCGAGAACCTCGCCAAGGCGATCGAGAGCGCCAAGAAGGTCGCCTGACACCTCCGCCAGGGCACGCCGAGCCTCCGGGAGCGCGTACCGGCCCGTGCCGTGAGGTACATGACCCGGCCTCCCGCGCGCACCGAGCCTCCGGGCGCGCGTGCGGCCCGTCGCGGCCTCCCGGGCCCTCGCCCCGTCCTCCGCGCCCCCGGGAAGGCCGGCACCCCCACTGCCCGACCCCGACTCAGGAGTCGACATGACCACCGCCGTAGCCGCCCCGTTCCGTTTCTTCTCCCTCCAGGTCCTGCGGACGAGGCGGCTCGGTCCGTCCCTGGTCCGCGTCACCTTCGGGGGGCCGGATCTGCACGCCTTCCACTCCGACGGCCAGGACCAGTCCCTGTCCCTGTTCCTGCCGCACCCGGGTCAGCCCGAGCCGGTCGTCCCGCTCGAGCTCGGGGACGGCTGGTGGCAGGGCTGGCGTGAACTCCCGGACGACGTACGGGCCGTGATGCGCTCGTACACCCTGCGCGGCCTGCGGCGGGACCCGGACGAGATCGACATCGACTTCGCCCTGCACGGCATCGGACCGGACGTCTCCGTCCAGGCCGGCCCGGCCTCCCGCTGGGCCGCCCGTGCCACCGCCGGGGACCGGGTCCTGCTGCTCGGCCCGGCCGTCGCCGACAACCGGGCGATCCGCTTCCGGCCGCCCGGGGACACCGATCTGGTCGTCGTCTGGGGCGACGAGACCGCCGTCCCGGCCGCCTCCGCCATCCTCGAGTCGCTCCCGGCCGGCACCCGCGCCCGGGTCTGGCTGGAGGTCCCGCACGCCGGCGACATCCAGGACCTGGTGACCGAGGCCGACGCCGACATCACCTGGCTGGTCAAGGAGGAGGGGACCGCCGAGGGGTCCCCCCTGGCCCTCCGCGCACTCCGCGACACCCCGCTGCCGTCGGCAGAGCGGCCGTACGTCTGGATCGCCGGGGAGTCCGGGTGCGTGAAGGAGCTGCGCCGGCACTTCGTGCGCGAACTCGGGATCGACCGGCGCCGGGTGACGTTCGTCGGCTACTGGCGCCGCGGCGTGAGCGAGGAGCAGCTGCGCGCCGAGGCGTGACCGTGGCCCCGTCCGCCCGACGTGCCACACGTGACCACAGTCACGGCAGGGCACGCGACGAGACTGATCGACTTAGGTTAGGCTTACCTAAGTTGGACGCCGGAGACCAGCCCACCTTGTCCCGCACCGGACTGTCCCCACCGGAGGACCCGCACATGCGCTCGCACCTGCTCAACGACACCACCGCGGAGCAGTACCGCCGCTCCGTGACCGAAGGAGTCGAGCGGGTGGCCGCCAAACTCGCCGCCACCGACCGGCCGTTCACCGGCATCAGCGTCGACGCCCTCTCCCCCCGCATCGACGAGATCGACCTCGACCAGCCGCTGCACGACACCACCGCGGTGCTCGACGAACTGGAGGACGTCTACCTCCGGGACGCGATCTACTTCCACCACCCCCGCTACCTGGCCCACCTGAACTGCCCGGTCGTCATCCCGGCCGTGCTCGGTGAGGCCGTCCTGTCCGCCGTGAACTCCTCCCTGGACACCTGGGACCAGTCGGCCGGCGGCACGCTCATCGAGCGGAAACTGATCGACTGGACGACCGATCGGATCGGCCTCGGCCCGGCCGCCGACGGCGTGTTCACCTCCGGCGGCACCCAGTCCAACCTCCAGGCGCTGCTGCTGGCCCGCGAGGAGGCCAAGAGCAACGACCTCGGCGACCTGCGCATCTTCGCCTCCGAGGTCAGCCACTTCAGCGTGAAGAAGTCCGCGAAGCTGCTCGGGCTCGGGCCGGACGCCGTGGTCTCCATACCCGTCGACCACGACAAGCGCATGCAGACCGTCGCCCTCGCCCGCGAGCTGGAGCGCTGCACGAAGGACGGCCTCGTCCCCATGGCCGTCGTCGCCACCGCCGGCACCACCGACTTCGGCTCCATCGACCCGCTGCCCGAGATCGCGGAGCTGTGCGCGCAGTTCGGCACCTGGATGCACGTAGACGCCGCCTACGGCTGCGGCCTGCTCGCCTCACTGAAGCACCGGGACCGCATCAGCGGCATCGAGCGGGCCGACTCGGTCACCGTCGACTACCACAAGTCCTTCTTCCAGCCGGTGAGTTCCTCGGCCGTGCTGGTGCGGGACGCCGCCACGCTCCGCCACGCCACCTACCACGCCGAGTACCTCAACCCGCGTCGCATGGTCGAGGAGCGCATCCCCAACCAGGTCGACAAGTCCCTGCAGACCACCCGCCGTTTCGACGCCCTGAAGCTGTGGATGACGCTGCGGACCATGGGCGCCGACGGCATCGGCCGGCTCTTCGACGAGGTGTGCGAGCTGGCCCGGGAGGGCTGGAAGCTGATCGCCGCCGACCCGCGCTTCGACGTCGTCGTCGAGCCGAGCCTGTCCACGCTGGTCTTCCGCTACATCCCGGCGGCCGTCACCGACCCCGCCGAGATCGACCGTGCCAACCTCCACGCCCGCAAGGCCCTGTTCGCCTCCGGTGACGCCATCGTCGCGGGCACCAAGGTCGGCGGCCGCCACTACCTGAAGTTCACCCTGCTCAATCCCGAGACGCAGGCGTCCGACATCGCCGCCGTCCTCGACCTGATCGCCGGCCACGCCGAGCAGTACCTGGGAGAGTCCCTTGACCGCGCGTCCTGACAACCCGACCAGAATCCATGACTTCGTGGGCATCGGGCTCGGCCCCTTCAACCTCGGCCTGGCCTGCCTGACCGAGCCGATCGACGAGCTCGACGGCGTCTTCCTGGAGTCGAAGCCCGACTTCGAGTGGCACGCGGGCATGTTCCTGGACGGTGCCCACCTCCAGACGCCGTTCATGTCGGACCTGGTCACCCTCGCCGACCCGACGTCCCCGTACTCCTTCCTGAACTACCTGAAGGAGAAGGGCCGGCTCTACTCGTTCTACATCCGTGAGAACTTCTACCCGCTGCGCGTCGAGTACGACGACTACTGCCGCTGGGCCGCGGGCAAGCTGAGCAGCATCCGCTTCGGCACGACGGTCGCCGAGGTGACGTACGAGGACGAGCTCTACGTCGTGCGGACCACCGCCAAAGACACCTACCGGGCCCGTCACCTGGTCCTCGGCACCGGCACCCCGCCCTACATACCCGAGGCCTGCCAGGGCCTGGGCGGCGACTTCCTCCACAACTCCCGCTACCTGTCCGGCAAGGCGGAGCTGCAGAGGAAGGACTCGATCACCCTGGTCGGCTCCGGCCAGTCGGCGGCCGAGATCTACTACGACCTGCTCAGCGAGATCGACGTCCACGGCTACCGGCTGAACTGGGTGACCCGCTCCCCGCGCTTCTTCCCGCTGGAGTACACCAAGCTCACGCTGGAGATGACGTCCCCGGAGTACGTCGACTACTTCCGCGAGCTGCCCGAGGCGACCCGCTACCGCCTCACGGCCGAGCAGAAGGGCCTGTTCAAGGGCATCGACGGCGACCTCGTCAACGAGATCTTCGACCTGCTCTACCAGAAGAACATCGGCGGCCCCGTCCCCACCCGGCTGCTCACCAACTCCTCGCTGAACAGCGCGCGCTACGAGAACGGCACGTACACCCTCGGCTTCCGCCAGGAGGAGCAGGGCAAGGACTTCGAGCTCCAGTCGCAGGGCCTGGTCCTGGCCACGGGCTACAAGTACGCCGAACCCGAGTTCCTCGCGCCGGTCAAGGACCGCCTGGTCTACGACTCCCACGGCAACTTCGACGTCGCCCGCAACTACGCGATCGACGTCACCGGCCGCGGGATCTTCCTGCAGAACGCCGGGGTCCACACCCACAGCATCACCAGCCCCGACCTCGGCATGGGCCCCTACCGGAACGCGTACATCATCCGTGAGCTGCTCGGCAGCGAGTACTACCCGGTGGAGAAGACGATCGCGTTCCAGGAGTTCGCCGTATGAGCGCCGCCACCGGTATCGGAACGCTCACCGTCCGTCCCCTCGACCCACTGAAGGACGCCGGGCTGCTGCACTCCTGGGTCACCCACCCCAAGGCGGCCTACTGGATGATGCAGGACGCCGGACTCCAGGACGTCGAGCGCGAGTACATGCGGATCGCCGCGCACGAGCACCACGACGCCTACCTCGGTCTGCACGAGGGCCGCCCGGCGTTCCTGATGGAGAAGTACGACCCCCGGTACGTGGAGTTGGTCGGCCTGTACGACCCGGAGCCCGGCGACGTCGGCATGCACTTCCTGGTCGCGCCGACCGACCGGCCGATCCACGGCTTCACCAAGGCCGTCATCACCACCGTGATGGACGAGTTGTTCGCCGACCCGCGCACCCGCCGGGTCGTGGTGGAGCCCGACGTGAGCAACAAGGCCGTCCACGCGCTCAACGAGGCCGTCGGCTTCGTGGCCGAGCGCGAGATCAACAAGCCGGAGAAGCGCGCCCTGCTGAGCTTCTGCACGCGTGCACAGTTCCTGGCCGCCCGAGGAGTAGCCGTATGACCCTGTCCGACGCCGTAGCGCATCTGTCCCCCCACCGCTGGGCGCGGGCCAACCGCCTCCTGATCCGCAAAGCGCTCGCCGAGTTCGCGCACGAGCGGCTGATCACCCCCGAGCAGGACGGGGAGGGTTATGTCGTCCGCAGCGACGACGGCCTGACGAGCTACCGCTTCTCCGCGACCCGTCGCGCCCTGGACCACTGGCAGGTCGACGCCGAGTCGATCACCCGCCACCGGGACGGCACCGAGGTCCCGCTTACCGCGCTGGACTTCTTCATCGAGCTGCAGAAGTCCCTCGGTCTGAGCGACGAGATCCTGCCGGTCTACCTGGAGGAGATCTCCTCCACCCTCTCCGGCACCTGCTACAAGCTCACCAAGCCGAAGACCACGGCGGCCGAACTGGCCCGCGGTGACTTCCAGGCCATCGAGACCGGCATGACCGAGGGCCACCCCTGCTTCGTCGCCAACAACGGCCGGCTCGGCTTCGGCATTCACGAGTACCTGTGCTACGCGCCGGAGACGGCGAGCCCCGTCCGCCTGGTGTGGCTGGCCGCGCACCGGTCGCGTGCCGCGTTCACGGCCGGTGTCGGCATCGAGTACGAGTCGTTCCTGCGCGAGGAGCTGGGCGCGGAGACCGTCGAGCGCTTCCACGGCGTCCTGCGCGAGCAGGACCTGGACCCGGCCGACTACCTCCTCATCCCGGTCCACCCCTGGCAGTGGTGGAACAAGCTCAGCGTCACCTTCGCGGCCGAGGTGGCCCGCCGGCACCTGGTGTGCCTGGGCGAGGGCGACGACGAGTACCTGGCCCAGCAGTCCATCCGGACGTTCTTCAACAGGACCAGCCCCGAGAAGCACTACGTCAAAACGGCGCTCTCGGTCATCAACATGGGCTTCATGCGCGGCCTGTCGGCGGCCTACATGGAGGCTACCCCGGCGATCAACGACTGGCTGGCCCAGCTCATCGAGGGGGACCCGGTGCTCCGGTCCACCGGCCTGTCGATCATCCGGGAGCGCGCGGCCGTCGGCTACCGGCACCTGGAGTACGAGCAGGCCACGGACCGCTACTCGCCGTACCGCAAGATGCTCGCCGCGCTGTGGCGGGAGAGCCCGGTGCCGTCGCTGGCCGAGGGCGAGTCCCTGGCCACCATGGCGTCCCTGGTCCACGTCGACCACGACGGCGCGTCCGTCGCGGGCGCGCTGATCGAGCAGTCGGGCCTCGCCCCGAAGGAGTGGCTGCGCCGCTACCTCCAGGCCTACTTCACGCCCCTCCTGCACAGCTTCTACGCCTACGACCTGGTGTTCATGCCGCACGGCGAGAACGTCATCCTGGTGCTGAAGGACGGGGTGGTGCAGCGCGCGATCTACAAGGACATCGCCGAGGAGATCGCGGTCATGGACCCGGACGCGGTGCTGCCGCCGGCGGTGGAGCGGCTGCGGGTGGAGGTCCCGGAGGACAAGAAACTCCTGTCGATCTTCACGGACGTCTTCGACTGCTTCTTCCGCTTCCTCGCGGCGAACCTCGCCTCGGAGGGGGTCCTGGCGGAGGACGACTTCTGGCGCACGGTCGCGGAGGTCACCCGCGCCTACCAGGAGTCGAGGCCCGAACTCGCCCACCGGTTCGAGCAGTACGACATGTTCGCCCCCGAGTTCGCCCTCTCCTGCCTCAATCGCCTCCAGCTCCGCAACAACGAGCAGATGGTGGACCTGTCCGACCCGTCGGGCGCCCTCCAGCTGGTCGGCAACCTGAAGAACCCGATCGCGGGCTTCTGACCCGGAGACGGACGGGCACCCCGGAGTACGGTCCTCCGGGGTGCCCGTCATCCGTCTGCGCGGCAGGCCGCCGCCGGAGCCGCCTTCCGCTCCGGTCGCGTCCGCCGAGCCCGCTCGCGGCTACTTGGCCCGCCGCGCCACCGTGAAGTGGTCGACCTGGTCACCGCTCTCCGCGATGCCGCGCACCGTCAGTGTGGCCAGGCGTCCCTTCGGCGCGGGGGTGACGTCCACGCGCAGGAAGGAGTAGTCGAGGTAGCGCACCCGGGACCAGGCGACGGTCTCGTTCTGCTTGCCGCCCTCGACGTTGACGAACGAGGCGACGGAGTCCACGTCGTGTTCGTTGCCCTCGTAGGACAGCGGGGCGCTGAACGCGTAGAGGCTGCGTCCGGCCGCACCGGCGGTCACGTAGACCACGCCGTCGGTCTCGGGGTAGGCCGTGCCGCCGATCGGGAGCTTCTTGGCGACCTTGTTCCCCTTGATCACGTCGGTGCGCTCGTACTGGTGGTTGTGGCCGTTGATGACCAGGTCCACGGTGTACTTCTCGAACAGCGGCACCCACTCCTGCCGGACCCCGCCCTCGGAGGCGTGGGAGGTGGAGGTGCAGTAGGCGCAGTGGTGGAAGAAGACGACGATGAAGTCGATGTCGTGGGAGGCGCGGTACTTCTTGAGCTGCGCCTCGAGCCACTTGGTCTGGGTGCCGCCGGAGATGCCGAGGTTGGCCGGGATCTCGAAGGAGATGTCGTTGGCGTCGAGCGAGATGATCGCCGTGTTGCCGTGGACGAAGGAGTAGACGCCCGGCAGGTTCTTCTTGTCGGGCCCGTTGTCGGGCAGGGTCCAGCGGGCTTCTTCGCCGCCGTAGCCGTTGGGCGAGTACCAGGCCTCCATGTCGTGGTTGCCGTAGGCGGGCATCCAGGGGACGGACTTGGCGACGGACTCGGTCTGGGCGAGGAACTGGTCCCAGACGCGGGAGTCGAAGCCGGTGTCGTCGGTCCTGCCCTGGCCGGTCGGGTCGCCGTAGGCGATGTCACCGGCATGCAGGTGGAAGGCCGGGTTCTGGCCGAGGAGCAGGCTGTTGCTGGCGAGCGCGTGGTAGCTGACGCCCTCGTCGCCGAAGGCCGTGAAGGTGAACGGCGCCTTGTGCGCGGGGGCGGTGGTGAAGGTGCCGAGGGTGCCCAGGAGGTGCGGTGCGGCCGGGTCGAAGCCCTGGTGGCCGACGCCGTAGTAGTACGTCCGGCCCGGCTTCAGACGGCTCAGCCTGGCGTGGACGTAGTACTGGGTGTGGTTGCCGCTCGCGCCGACTCCGGCGGGCGTGAAGAGGGTGCGGACCTCGGCGTCGATCTTGCGGGAGAGGTCCCAGGGGTGGGCGCCGATGCGGATGAACGGCTTCTTGACGGCGACGGGGACCTGCCAGGAGACGGTCATCTCCGTGCGCGGGTCGGTGCCGTAGGCGAGGTGGCGGCCGAAGGGGGCGACGAGAGCGCCGTCGACGGATGCGGTCGCCGGGGCGGTGCGGGCCGTCGGCACGGCGGCCTGGGCGGTGGCGCCGGGCACGAACGCGCCACCCGCGACGGCGCCGAGCGTGACGGCCCCGCCTCTGATCATCGTGCGCCGGGAGAATTTCACGCGCAGGTACTCGTGCTGCTCGGCCATGCTCATGCGCTCGGCGAGCCGCTCGGGTACGCCCATACGAGGAGTGTCCATGGCGTCCAAAAGTCGACGCCTCGGGCAACGGGATCCCGGACGTCCGGTGGACGGATCACGAACAGCCACTCATGACAGGTTCAACGTTCCCCCAAAAGCTCACCACAAGGGTCTGCCCGAAATCGGGCAGAATTCTTGCGAAAGAGCCGCCGGTGGCCCAAGATCTAGCGAGTGCACGACGAACTCGTTGATCATCTGAACCGGTCCACCGCCCTCGGCCGGGGCGAGGCGCTGCGTGTGATCCAGGACGTGCTCGCCTACTTCGACGAGACGACCGAGGAATACGTCCGTCGCCGCCACCGCGAGCTCCAGGCCCAGGGCCTGGTCAACGCGGAGATCTTCGAACGGATCGGGGCGGACCTCAAATACCGCGCGGTGGCCCCGCCGGAGCTCTCGCTCCGGCAGCTGCGGCGCATCGTCTACGGCTAGGAATACGTATACATGTGCGGAATCGTCGGTTACATCGGCAAGCGTGACGTCGCGCCCCTCCTCCTGGAGGGCCTCCAGCGCCTGGAGTACCGCGGCTACGACTCCGCGGGCATCGTCGTCACCACCCCTTCGAGCGGCCGCCTGAAGATGGTCAAGGCCAAGGGCCGCGTCCGCGACCTGGAGGCGAAGGTCCCGGCCCGCTTCAAGGGCACGACCGGCATCGCCCACACCCGCTGGGCCACCCACGGCGCTCCGTCCGACGTGAACGCGCACCCGCACCTGGACGCCGAGGGCAAGGTCGCCGTCGTCCACAACGGCATCATCGACAACGCCTCCGACCTGCGCCGCAAGCTGGAGGCGGACGGCGTCGAGTTCCTGTCCGAGACCGACACCGAGGTCCTCGTCCACCTCATCGCCCGCTCGCAGGCGACCAAGCTGGAGGACAAGGTCCGCGACACCCTCCGGGTGATCGAGGGCACGTACGGCATCGCCGTCATGCACGCCGACTTCCCCGACCGGATCGTCGTCGCCCGCAACGGCTCCCCGGTCGTCCTCGGCATCGGCGAGAAGGAGATGTTCGTCGCCTCCGACATCGCCGCGCTGGTCTCCCACACGCGGCAGATCGTCACCCTCGACGACGGCGAGATGGCCACCCTCAAGGCCGACGACTTCCGCACCTACACCACCGAGGGCACCCGCACCACCGCCGAGCCCACCACCGTGGAGTGGGAGGCCGCCTCCTACGACATGGGCGGCCACGACACGTACATGCACAAGGAGATCCACGAGCAGGCCGAGGCCGTGGACCGCGTGCTGCGCGGCCGCATCGACGACCGCTTCTCCACCGTGCACCTGGGCGGCCTGAACCTGGACGCCCGCGAGGCCCGGCGGATCCGCCGCGTGAAGATCCTCGGCTGCGGCACCTCGTACCACGCGGGCATGATCGGCGCCCAGATGATCGAGCAGCTGGCCCGCATCCCCGCCGACGCGGAGCCGGCCTCGGAGTTCCGTTACCGCAACGCGGTCGTCGACCCCGACACCCTCTACGTCGCCGTCTCCCAGTCCGGCGAGACCTACGACGTGCTGGCCGCCGTGCAGGAGCTCAAGCGCAAGGGCGCGCGCGTCCTGGGCGTGGTGAACGTGGTCGGCTCGGCCATCGCCCGCGAGGCGGACGGCGGCATCTACGTGCACGCCGGCCCCGAGGTCTGCGTCGTCTCCACCAAGTGCTTCACCAACACCACGGTGGCCTTCGCCCTCCTCGCCCTCCACCTCGGCCGCACCCGCGACCTGTCGGTCCGCGACGGCAAGCGGATCATCGAGGGTCTGCGCAAGCTGCCCGCGCAGATCGCCGAGATCATGGAGCTGGAGGAGGAGGTCAAGAAGCTGGCCCAGCAGTTCGCCGACGCCCGCTCGATGCTCTTCATCGGCCGTGTCCGGGGCTACCCCGTGGCCCGCGAGGCCTCCCTGAAGCTCAAGGAGATCTCCTACATCCACGCCGAGGCCTACCCCGCCTCGGAGCTCAAGCACGGCCCGCTGGCCCTGATCGAGCCGGCCCTGCCGACGGTCGCGATCGTCCCCGACGACGACCTGCTGGAGAAGAACCGCGCCGCCATGGAGGAGATCAAGGCCCGCAGCGGCAAGATCCTCGCCGTGGCCCACCAGCCCCAGGAGAAGGCCGACGAGACGATCGTCGTCCCCAAGAACGAGGACGAGCTGGACCCGATCCTCATGGGCATCCCGCTCCAGCTCCTGGCGTACCACGTGGCTCTGGTCCTGGGCAGGGACATCGACAAGCCGCGGAACCTGGCCAAGTCGGTGACGGTGGAGTAAGTGACCCCCTGTTAGGGGCGCGGGGAACTGCGCGAAGGACCCCCACGCACCCGCACAGGCCACTCAAGAAGACGGACCCCCACGTGCTGCCACCATGCACGGGGGGTCCGTTTCATCGCCGGGAAGCCGCCCAACTCCCCGGCCCGCGCAGCTAACCGGTGGCCGTCACTCCCCGGCCCGCAGCGCGTCGCGGAAGAACAGTCGGCCAGTGCGCAAGCGTGGCAGTGGCCGCGTACCAGGCCACCGCCCCCGCGGCCACGGCGAACCACCCGCCCGCCTTCGTGAGCCCGTCGCTCCCGGCGAACTCGGCGACCGACATGAGCAACAGCGCGACGAAGAACAGCCCGTACACGCCCTGCCCCAGCTGATCCCCGCCCGCGAGGGTCAGAGACAGCGCCACCAGGGCGAACAACAGCAGGAACAGCCCTGCCCCGTTGCCGGAGGCGGTCTCGGACACGGCCCAGGTGAACCACAGTGCCCCGAGCACCGAGAACGCCGTACCACCGGCGGCGTCGCCCTCCCGCAGGGCCATGAGCCCGGCGGCGAAGAGCGCAATGCCCCCCACGTACTGGGCGATTGATGCCGCGTCAGCGGCTGACACGCCGTCGATCACGGCGGCATGTCCCAGCCCGAAGGCCAACAGGGTGATGGCCAGGGCGAGTCGACCGGCCACGGTCGTGATTCCGCTTCCCGCGGAGACGTCTTTGTCCACGGCGGGCTCCCTTCGTGCAGGTGCAGTGGTGCGGTGTTCCGTATATGCCCTTCACAAAGGCACAAACACCTCTGCGCGCGAGTGGATTCGCGCGTGACACCAAGGGAGTCGAAGCTCAGGGGATGACGATGACGGGCCGCTGCGCCCGCTTGGCGAGCCGCCCGGCGACGGAGCCGAAGATGCGCCCCACGAGACCGTGGGTGGATCCGACGACGATCGCGTCGGCCTCGTACTCCCGGCCGACCTCTTCGAGTTCGTGGCAGATGTCACCGCCGCGCTCGACCAGGATCCAGGGCACCTCGGCGAGATAGTCCGCACAAGCCAGCTCGAGTCCGAGCACCTCGGTGCGGTGGTCCGGCACGTCCACGAACACCGGCGGCTCGCAGCCGGCCCACACGGTGGTCGGCAGCCGGTTGGCGACATGGACGATGATCAGGCCCGACCCGGAACGGTGGGCCATGCCGATGGCGTAGGCCAGGGCGCGCTCGCTGGACGTGGAGCCGTCGAAGCCGACGACGACCCCGTGCTTGAAGGCGGGATCGCAGGAGTGGCGTGGCTCTTTCGCCGCCAGGGGCTCGGCCGCCGTGGGATCGGCGACGGGCCGCTTGCGGTCCGCGGGTTCGGAGAATTCGTGACCGGCCATGGCTGTCTCGGCGTTGTGATCCTTATACGGGAGGGACGACAGTGTGCGGCGGAGCTGTGTCCGGGAATGGTCTTCCCAACCCCATACCCTCAAGGGTACGGCGCCACGCCTCCTTAGCCCAGATCCCGCTCACGGTGCGTGCGGGTTCCAGGGAGCATGCACGAGGCACCGCCCGTAACGCAATGGTTGCTGCGCTGTACAGGCGGTTTGCACGGGATTCAATGACCTGCGGGGCGACCCGGTCAGCCAGTGACCGACGCCCCTGCCGCGCGTTGAACCCCGTGAGTCACGCCCCAGGGAGCACGCATGTCCGCACCACGCCCCGCCGCCGAGGTGGACCACGCGGCCCCGCCGTCGCGGGACACCGCGACGGATGTGGTTCGCTGGGCCGCCTTCAGCTGCCTGCTCGTCCCGGTGGTACTCCTCGGTTACGGCGCCTCGCTCGCCGGTGCCGTCGGCACGGCCCTCGGGCTCGCCGCCGTCACGGGCGCCTGCCGGGTCCTGCTGCGCCAGTCCGAGCGCGGCGCGGCCCGGCTCGCGGCCGAGGACCGGGCACCCCACCGGGGCCGGCGGCACCGCACCGGAACGGGGTCGCACCGTGGCGGACGGCACACCGGGGGAGATACACCGGTCGGCTGACCGGTTTCCGCGCACACACACAGCGCTTTTCAGCCAACTTCTCGTACCTGTGCATCACCCCGTCCGACCACCCCCCGGCCCCCGTTCGACCTGCACGGAAAGGGCCTCGGGGGGTCTGCGCACCCTACGTGGATTAGCCACCGCGACGAGGCGCACTTCCCTGCACGGCCCACGAGTGCAACGCTTCGTGATCGAATGCTTCACGCCAAGTTGCCAAGTCGACAATGCGCCGAGTGGTGAACCGGCCACTTCGGCACAACGGCACACAGTAGATTCGATCTTGACTGTCTACGGCGGGGGACTCGTGCAGGACCGAGGGGAAACGTGCAGGAGCGACACAACCGAGGAGCCGCGACCAACGAGGGGGGCTTAGCAGTATGAGCCACGACTCCACTGCCGCGCCGGAAGCCGCGGCCCGGAAGCTGTCCGGGCGACGCCGCAAGGAGATCGTCGCGGTGCTGCTGTTCAGCGGCGGCCCCATCTTCGAGAGTTCCATACCGCTGTCGGTGTTCGGGGTTGACCGCCAGGACGCCGGCGTACCGCGCTACCGCCTCTTGGTGTGCGGTGGCGAGGAAGGTCCGCTACGGACCACCGGGGGACTCGAACTCACCGCACCACATGGCCTGGAAGCGATCTCGCGCGCGGGCACGGTCGTCGTACCGGCCTGGCGCTCGATCACTTCTCCGCCACCGGAGGAGGCGCTCGACGCACTGCGCCGCGCCCACGAGGAGGGCGCCCGCATCGTCGGACTGTGCACCGGCGCCTTCGTGCTCGCGGCGGCCGGCCTGCTGGACGGCCGTCCCGCGACGACGCACTGGATGTACGCACCGACGCTGGCCAAGCGCTACCCGTCGGTGCACGTGGATCCGCGTGAGCTGTTCGTCGACGACGGCGACGTGCTGACGTCGGCGGGCACCGCGGCGGGCATCGACCTGTGCCTGCACATCGTGCGCACGGACCACGGGAACGAGGCGGCCGGGGCCCTGGCCAGGCGGCTCGTCGTGCCGCCGCGCCGCAGCGGCGGGCAGGAGCGCTACCTCGACAGGTCTTTACCCGAGGAGATCGGCGCCGACCCGCTCGCCGAGGTCGTCGCCTGGGCACTGGAGCACCTCCACGAACAGTTCGACGTGGAGACACTGGCGGCACGCGCGTACATGAGCCGGCGTACGTTCGACCGCCGCTTCCGCTCACTGACCGGGAGCGCTCCGCTGCAGTGGCTGATCACCCAGCGGGTCCTGCAGGCGCAGCGTCTGCTGGAGACGTCGGACTATTCGGTCGACGAGGTGGCGGGGCGCTGCGGCTTCCGGTCGCCGGTCGCCCTGCGCGGGCACTTCCGCCGCCAGCTGGGTTCGTCCCCGGCCGCGTACCGGGCTGCGTACCGTGCCCGGCGTCCGCAGGGCGAGCGTCCCCAGGAGACCGAGAGCGCACCGGGCGGCCCCGGTTCCGGCATGCCGGGCCATCCGGGCCACGCCGGGCACCCGGGCCAGTCCGGCCAGGCACCGGCCGCACTGCACCCGGAGCACCCGGTGCCGCTGCAGTCCCGCCGTACGGCGGCGGCGAGCGCGGTCGGCCAGTCCCCGGCCCTGTCGGCGAGTCTGCCCGGGCAGCGCAGCGCGCCGTGAACCGGTAGCCGCAGCCGCGGGGCCCGCGGGGAGCACGCCTCCCGCGGGCCCTGCGGCTTTCGCGGTACGGGCGGCCCGGCCGGAGGCGGCGGGCCGTAAGGTTAGACACATGAACGATCGCATGGTGTGGATCGACTGCGAGATGACCGGCCTCTCGCTGTCGGACGACGCGCTCATCGAGGTGGCCGCCCTCGTGACCGACTCCGAGCTGAACGTGCTCGGGGACGGCGTGGACATCGTCATCCGGCCGCCGGACCAGGCGCTGGAGACGATGCCGGACGTGGTGCGCCAGATGCACACCGCCTCCGGGCTGCTCGAGGAGCTCGCCGCGGGGACCACCCTGAAGGACGCCGAGGACCAGGTCCTGACGTACGTGAGGGAGTTCGTCAAGGAGCCGGGCAAGGCGCCGCTGTGCGGGAACTCCGTCGGCACGGACCGCGGCTTCCTGCTGCGCGACATGCCGACGCTGGAGAACTACCTCCACTACCGGATCGTCGACGTGTCCTCGGTCAAGGAGCTGGCGCGCCGCTGGTATCCGCGGGCGTACTTCAACAGCCCGCAGAAGAACGGCAACCACCGGGCGCTTGCCGACATCCGCGAGTCGATCGCGGAGCTGCGGTACTACCGCGAGGCCGTGTTCGTCCCGCAGCCCGGGCCCGACTCGGACACCGCGAAGACGATCGCGGCGAAGCACGTTCTGCCCGCTCAGTAGGCGGGGCGGGGCCCGTCGGGGGCGGCGCGGAGAAAGCCGTGCGCGAGCACCCCTTCGGACCCTGTACACTTTTTCTCGGCCGGTCAGGGAAGTCACTGACCTCCAAGCCGGTCATGGTGGGTGTAGCTCAGCTGGTAGAGCACCTGGTTGTGGTCCAGGATGCCGCGGGTTCAAGTCCCGTCACTCACCCTGAGTAATCAGCCGGTGGCTTCGTGAAGAAGCCACCGGCTGAAGCTTTTTGCGCGCCTCTCCGGGGCGGCGCGGCGGGCTGGCTACGGTCAGCGGCATGGACGGTCGACGCCCGGGGTGGCGCGCGTGTGTGCTCAGCGGGGCGGTGTTCGCCGTCTGCATGGCCGGCACCACGCTGCCGACCCCCCTCTATCCCCTCTACCAGGACAAGTTCGGCTTCTCCGAGCTGACGGTGACCGTGGTGTACGCCCTGTACGCCTTCGCCGTGATCGGTGTACTGCTGCTGGTCGGCAACGCCTCGGACGCCGTGGGCAGGCGCCCGGTGCTGCTGTGCGGCCTGGCCTTCGCGGCGTTGAGCGCCGTCTGCTTCCTGAGCGCCGGCGGTCTCGGCTGGCTCTACGCGGGGCGGCTGCTGTCGGGGCTGTCCGCCGGGCTGTTCACCGGGGCCGCCACGGCGTACGTGATGGAGCTGGCGCCGGAGGGCGGCGCCTCGCGGGCCACGTTCGTGGCGACCGCGGCCAACATGGGCGGGCTGGGCTGCGGTCCCTTGCTTTCGGGACTTCTCGCCGAGTACGCACCCTGGCCGCTGTATCTGCCGTTCGTCACCCACCTCGCCCTGGTGGCAGCCTCGGCCGCCGTCCTGCTGTGGCTCGTTGAGACGGTCCGCGAACGGCAGCCGCTGCGCGCCGTACGCCCGCAGCGCCCCGCGCTGCCCCAGCAGGTGCGGGCGGTGTTCGGGCCCGCCGCCACCGCCTCCTTCGCCGGATTCGCCCTGTTCGGGGTGTTCACCTCCGTCAGCCCGGCCTTCCTCGCGGGGTCCCTGGACGTGGACGACCACGCCGTGAGCGGGCTGATCGTCGCGCTGGCCTTCTTCTCGTCGACGGCCGGGCAACTGGCGGTCGGCCGGGTCGGTGCCCGGCGTTCCCTGCCGCTGGGGTGCGCCGGTCTGCTCGCCGGTCTCGCGCTGCTCGCCGGTGCGCTGCGGTGGGACCAGATGGCCCTGCTGATCGCGAGCGCGCTCGTGGGCGGGACCGGCCAGGGCCTGGCGTTCCGCGGTGCCCTGTCCGACGTGGCCGAGGCCTCTCCCGCACACCAGCGCGCGGCGGTGATCTCGACCCTGTTCGTGGTGGCCTACGCGGGCATCTCCGTGCCGGTGATCGGCGTCGGCCTGCTGACCGGTCCGGTCGGCCTGGAGGGAGCGGGGCTGGTGTTCATCGCGTGCATGGCGGTGCTGGTGGTGACGGCGGCGGTGTACCTGGTGCGCCGGGCGGCAGCAACCCGGGTGTGAGCGCGTGCGATCGTGAGGCCCATGGGTGAGCTGGTGGAACGGGTGGACGAGCGGGACCGGGTCGTCGGGGTGGTCGACCGGGACGAGGCGATCCGCAACGGCTGGCCGCACCGGGTCGCGACGACGGCCTGCCGGGACGCGCGGGGGCGGGTGCTGGTGCACCGCCGGTCGGAGCACCTGTCCCGCTTCCCCGGCCACCACGACTGGCTGATCGGCGGGGGCGTCGCGGTCGGCGAGTCGTACGAGGAGGCGGCGGCCCGCGAGCTGGCGGAGGAGCTGGGCGTCCGGGCGCGGGTGCGGTTCGTGTTCTCGTTCCTGTGCCGTGGGGCGATCAGCCCGTACTGGCTCGGGGTGCACGAGGCCGTCGTGCCGGAGCGCCTCGCCCCCGACCCGTCCGAGATCGCCTGGCACGGCTGGTTCAGCGAGGCGGAGTTCCGGGAGGCGATCCGGGAACGGCTGTTCGTGCCCGACGGTCTGGATGCCCTGCGCCGTCACCCCGGACTCTGCTCACCGACCGCCACGCGGCCGCCAACTCCGCCACACTGCTGAACCGTTCAGGCGGATCGGCCCACACGGCCCGTTCGCCGACCGCCAGTTGTTCCGCCGTGCCGCGCCACGCGCGCTCCTCGTCGCCCGCGTCCAGCAGGAGACGGAGGGCGCGGCCCAGGGCGTGGACCGTCGTGCGGGTGCCGACGCGAGAGCCGCGCCCCCACTCCGCCGCGGAACACCTCCCCCACCGTCCGCAGGTACGGCCAGGGCCTGTCGTTCAAATCACGCCGCAGACGCGGGGCCTGGCCCGCACATCTGCCGCGTTGTCGTCACTCGGTGACATCCAGGAGCGGATGGCCCCTCACGACGACGACCGGGACACCAGCTCCGTGGCCAGGACCATCTGCCGGCGCTCCAGGCCCCGGGACGCCGGCGGTCGGCGGTCGGCGACCTCGGTGAGCAGGAGGTCTGTCATCCGGCGGCCCATCTCCTCGATCGGCTGGCGGACGCTGGTCAGGGGTGGCTCCATGTGGCGGGCGATGGCGGAGTCGTCGTAGCCGACGAGCGCCACGTCCTCCGGGATACGGCGGCCCGCGTCGCGCAGTGCCCGGCGGGCGCCGGACGCGGTGACGTCGGAGGCGGCGAAGACCGCGTCGATGTCGGGGTGGCGCTCCAGCAGGGCCGCCATGGCGCGGTGCCCGCCCTCCTCGGTGAAGTCCCCCGCCTCGATCAGCCCCTCGTCGACCCCGAGGCCGGCGTCGCGCATGGCCTCGCGGTAACCGTCGACACGGCGCTGGGCGCCGTAGACGTCGAGGCGGCCGGTGATGTGGGCGATCCGGCTGCGGCCCCGGGACAGCAGGTGTTCGACGGCCTGGCGGGCACCGCCGAAGTTATCCGAGTCGACCGACGGCAGGGTCTCCGCCGCCGAGCGCGGACCACTGATCACCGCCGGGATCTCCAGCTGCGCGAGCAGGTCGGGCAGGGGGTCGTCGGCGTGCACCGAGACCAGCAGGACGCCGTCCACGCGGTGGGCCGCCAGGTACTGGGCGAGCCGGGCGCGTTCCCGGTCACTGCCCGCGAAGATCAGCAGCAGCTGCATCTCCGTGTCGGACAGCGCCGCCCCGACACCCTTCAGCATGTCCGAGAAGTACGGCTCCGCGAAGAACCGGGTCTCCGGCTCGGGCACGACCAGTGCGATCGCGTCCGTACGGTTGGCGGCCAGGGCGCGGGCAGCGGTGTTGGGGACGTAACCGAGCTCCGCGACCGCCGCCTCGACGGCGGCGCGGGTCGCGTCGCTGACCCGGGGCGAACCGTTGATCACCCGCGAGACGGTGCCGCGGCCGACACCGGCGCGCGCCGCCACCTCTTCGAGGGTGGGCCGGCCACCACTTCGGCCCCGCGCTCCGTGGGTTGCCATGGGCTCCGCCTTCCCGTTCACACCCGCACTCTGCGACTGGCCTGGAATTTAACAGGCCCGTCAGCCGTGACGGCCGAAGCCGGGTGCTTGCCGCCCCGGCCTTCCGCTTCCGCCGGACGAGCCGTGCCACCGGCGGTCCGACTGGCTCGATTCAACCGGCCCGGGAGCCAACCGGGTCCTTCCCGGGTCCAGTTAACAGCCCGATAACTGAACGCATCTCTCCTTGTCCGGTCCCTTGACACCCCCGCCGCGACCGGGGACTCTTCAACACATCACTCGTGGGAGCGCTCCCACACTACCTGACACATACACAACCCGCACGTTCCCCGCCCGAGCCTTAAGCGCGTAGAACGGTCCGACACAGCAGTTGGCCGGGGGGTCGGCACGTCAGGGCAACAGGAGGACGACATGCGAGCACGCATCCGAACCGCCCGCAAGGCGATGGTCGTGGCAGCCGTCGCATCGCTGGGCGCCGGGCTGCTGGCCGGCTGTGCCGACGACGGCGGAAACGACGGCTCCTCGTCGGGCGGCGGCAGCGGCGGCAGCGGCGGCAAGACCAAGATCACCCTGGGGCTCTTCGGCACCTTCGGGTTCGAGGAGGCCGGCCTCTACAAGGAGTACGAGAAGCTCCACCCGGACGTCGACATCCAGCAGACGGTCGTCGAGCGGAACGAGAACTACTACCCCACGCTGGTCAACCACCTGACCACCAACAGCGGCCTGCAGGACATCCAGGGCGTCGAGGTCGGCAACATCGCCGAGATCGTCAAGACCCAGTCCGCGAAGCTGCTGGACCTCTCCAAGTACGGCAAGAAGAGCGACTACCTGGAGTGGAAGTGGCAGCAGGCCACCACCGAGGACGGCCAGACCGTCGGCCTGGGCACGGACGTCGGCCCGATGGCCATCTGCTACCGCAAGGACCTCTTCGCGAAGGCCGGTCTGCCCACCGACCGCGAAGAGGTCGCCAAGCTGTGGGCCGGTGACTGGAACAAGCTCGTCCAGGTCGGGGAGGACTACAAGAAGAAGGCACCGAAGGGCACCACGTTCCTCGACTCCCCCGGCGGTCTGCTCCAGGCGATCCTCAGCAGCGAGAAGGACCGCTTCTACGACTCCTCCGGCAAGGTCATCTACAAGTCGAACCCGGCGGTGAAGGCCGCCTTCGACCTCACCGCCAAGGCGGCCAAGGACGGACTGATCGGAAACCAGACACAGTTCCAGCCCGCCTGGGACACCACGATCGCCAACAGCAAGTTCGCGGCGATGTCCTGCCCGCCGTGGATGCTCGGTTACATCAAGGGCAAGTCGAAGCCGGAGGCCAAGGGCAAGTGGGACGTGGCCGCGTCGCCGAAGTCCGGCAACTGGGGCGGTTCCTTCCTGGCGGTTCCCAAGTCGGGCAAGAACGCCGAGGAGGCCGCGAAGCTGGCCGCCTGGCTGACCGCGCCCGAGCAGCAGGCCAAGCTGTTCGCCGTGCAGGGCAGCTTCCCGAGCACTCCGGCCGCCTACGAGTCGGAAGCGGTGAAGAACGCCAAGAACGAGATGACCGGTGACGCACCGATCGGCACCATCTTCGCCGCGGCCGCCAAGAGCAGCCCGGTGCAGACGATCGGCCCGAAGGACCAGATCATCCAGCAGGGCCTGACGGACAACGGCGTCATCCTCGTCACCCAGGGCAAGTCGCCCAAGGAGGCCTGGAACACGGCCGTCAAGACCATCGACAACAACCTGGACCAGTGACCGGAATGGCGACCAGGCACGACACCGCCGCGCCCCCCGTGAAGGAGGGGGGCGCGGCCCCGGGCCGCCCGCCGGCCGACGCAGAGGCGGCGAGCAAGAGGCGCGCCCGGCTCTCCCGTCGCTGGCAGCGCGACATGCGGTGGAGCCCGTACGCGTTCGTCTCGCCGTTCTTCCTGCTCTTCCTCGCGTTCGGCCTGTTCCCGCTGCTGTACACCGGCTGGGCCTCGCTGCACCAGGTGGAGCTGACGGCGCCCACGGACATGTCCTGGGTGGGCCTGCGCAACTACACCCGCATCTTCGACGACGACTTCTTCTGGAACGCGGCGAAGAACACGCTGACCATCGGCATCATCTCCACGGTTCCGCAGCTGCTGATGGCCATGGGTCTGGCGCACATCCTCAACTACAAACTGCGCGGCTCAACCTTCTACCGCGTGGTGATGCTGGCCCCTTACGCCACGTCGATCGCCGCCGCCTCCCTGGTCTTCGTGCTGCTCTTCGGGCGTGACTACGGGATGATCAACTGGGCGCTGAACGCCGTCGGCATCGATCACATCGACTGGCAGAACGACAAGTGGCCGTCGCAGATCGCCGTGTCCAGCATCATCATCTGGCGCTGGACGGGCTACAACGCCCTGATCTACCTGGCCGCGATGCAGGCGATCCCCCAGGACCTGTACGAGTCGGCGGCACTGGACGGAGCCAGCCGCTGGCGGCAGTTCCTCCACGTCACGCTGCCCTCGCTGCGTCCGACGATCCTGTTCACGGTCGTGGTGTCGACCATCGGCGCCTCGCAGGTGTTCGGTGAGCCGCTGCTGTTCGACGCGAACAAGGGCGCCTCCGGCGGGTCCCAGCACCAGTTCCAGACGCTCGGTCTTTACCTGTACGAGCAGGGGTGGGTCAACCAGCACCTGGGCCGGGCCTCCGCCATCGCCTGGACGATGTTCCTGATCCTCATCGTGATCGGGATCGTCAACTACGTCATCTCGCGCCGGCTGCGCGCCAGTAGCTAAGGAGAACCGGCCGTGACGACGACCCTGACGAAACCCCCGGCCGACGCGGTCCCCGAGCCGCCGAAGCGGTCACGCGGCATGAAGGCGGCACGCGCGGGCGGGCAGATGCACGCCGGCCCGGTGGCGTACGTCATCCTCGCCCTGTTCACCGTCATCTCGCTGTTCCCGCTGGTGTGGACGGCGATCGCCGCCTCGCGCGACAACCAGCGCCTGGCGCAGACCCCGCCGCCCTTCTGGTTCGGCTCCGGCCTCTTCGACAAACTCGAAGTGGCCTGGACGGACGCCAACCTGGGCGAGGCGTTCTTCAACACCACTCTGGTGGCGGGCATTTCGTCGTTCACCATCGTGTTCCTGTCGACGATCGCCGGGTTCGCCTTCGCCAAGCTGCGCTTCAAGGGCCGCGGCGCGGCGATGCTGGTGGTGATCGGCACGATGATGGTGCCCCCGCAGCTCAGCATCATCCCGCTGTACATGATGGTCGCCAAGCTCGACTGGACGGACCAGCTCCAGGCCGTGATCTTCCCGTCGCTGGTGAGCGCGTTCGGTGTGTTCTTCATGCGGCAGTACCTCATCCAGGCGCTGCCCGACGAGATCATCGAGGCGGCCCGCGTCGACGGGGCGAGCAGCTGGCGTGTGGTGTGGCATGTGGTGTTCCCCACCGCGCGGCCCGCGATGGCCGTGCTGGGAATGCTGATGTTCGTGCAGACCTGGAACGACTTCCTGTGGCCGTTCCTGGTGCTGACGCAGACCGGCAACCCGACCGTGCAGGTCGCGGTCGCGGGTCTGGGCCGCGGCTACACCCCCGACCAGTCCCTGATCATGGCGGGCGCCCTGCTGGGCACCCTGCCGCTGCTGATCGTCTTCGCGATCTTCGGCAAGCAGATCGTCGGCGGCATCATGCAGGGCGCGGTCAAGGGCTGATCGCCGTTTCCCAGGGGCCGAGCCACAGCCGCCTCGGCCCCTTTCCCCCTCCCCCTCCACTTCTCTCCACTCGGTCCCCACGACCCCCTTTTGGGAGCGCTTCCATGCCTGACTCCGAGAACCCGGCCACTCCGGTGACCTTCCCGCCCGCCTTTCTGTGGGGCGCGGCGACGTCCGCGTACCAGATCGAGGGTGCGGTGCGGGAGGACGGCCGGACGCCGTCGATCTGGGACACCTTCAGCCACACGCCGGGCAAGACCGTCGGCGGCGACCACGGTGACATCGCTGTCGACCACTACCACCGCTACCGCGACGACGTGGCGCTGATGGCGGAGCTGGGCCTGGGCGCCTACCGCTTCTCCATGTCGTGGTCGCGCGTGCAGCCGACCGGCCGGGGTCCGGCCGTGCAGAAGGGTCTGGACTTCTACCGGCGGCTGGTGGACGAGCTGCTGGCCAAGAACATCAAGCCGGCCATCACGCTGTACCACTGGGACCTGCCGCAGGACCTGGAGGACGCGGGCGGCTGGCCGGAGCGCGACACGGCGTACCGGTTCGCCGAGTACGCGCAGATCGCCGGCGAGGCGCTGGGCGACCGGGTGGAGCAGTGGATCACGCTCAACGAGCCGTGGTGCAGCGCGTTCCTGGGGTACGCCTCCGGGGTGCACGCCCCGGGCCGTACGGACCCGGCGGCCTCGCTGCGTGCCGCGCACCATCTGAATCTGGCGCACGGGCTGGGCGCGTCCGCGCTGCGCTCGGTGATGCCGGCCCGCAACACGGTGGCGGTGAGCCTCAACTCCTCGGTGGTCAGGCCGCTGTCACAGGACCCGGCGGATCTGAACGCGGTCCGCAGGATCGACGACCTGGCCAACGGTGTGTTCCACGGGCCGATGCTGCACGGGGCCTACCCGGAGTCGCTGTACGTGGCGACCGCGGGACTGACGGACTGGAGTTACGTCCTCGACGGCGACCTGGAGCTGATCAACCAGCCGCTGGACGCGCTGGGTCTGAACTACTACACGCCGGCGCTGGTCTCGGCGGGGGACGTGTCGGCGAAGGCGCCGCGTGCCGACGGCCACGGGGCGAGCGACCACTCGCCGTGGCCGGCCGCCGACGACGTCGCGTTCCACCAGACGCCGGGAGAGCGCACGGAGATGGGCTGGACGATCGATCCGACCGGCCTGCACGAGCTGATCATGCGCTACACGCGTGAGGCGCCGGGCCTGCCGCTGTACATCACCGAGAACGGCGCGGCCTACGACGACAAGATCGATTCCGACGGACGGGTGCACGACCCGGAGCGGGTCGCCTACCTGCACGGCCACCTCTCGGCGGTCCGCCGCGCGATCGCCGACGGCGCGGACGTGCGGGGCTACTACCTATGGTCCCTGATGGACAACTTCGAGTGGGCGTACGGCTACGGCAAGCGCTTCGGCGCGGTCTACGTGGACTACGCGACGCTGGAGCGCACGCCGAAGACGAGCGCCCTGTGGTACGGCCGGGCGGCACGCACCGGCACACTGCCCGAGGTCGAGGCGGTCTGACCGACGGGGGACGGGGGGCGCGGCACGATTAGGGGAGTGCCGCGCCCCTCGGGGCCGCCGGGTTTCAGAGGAGGCCGGGCTCAGCCCTTGTTGGCGCCCAGGGTCAGACCGCTGACGAACTGGCGCTGGAGCGCGAAGTACACGATCAGGGTCGGGATCGCGGTGAGCAGGGCGCCGGCTGCGACGAGGTTGGGGTCGGTGAAGTACTGGCCGGAGAGGTTGTTCAGCGCCGAGGTGATCGGCATGTTCTCGCCGGTGGAGATCAGGACGATGGCCCAGAAGAAGTCGTTGTAGATCCAGATGGAGAGCAGGGTGGCGAGGGCGGCCATCGCCGGCTTGCACAGCGGCAGCACGATCTGCCAGTACAGCCGCCAGACGGAGGCGCCGTCGACCAGGGCGGCCTCGGTGAGCTCGTGCGGCAGCGAGCGCATGTAGTTGCTCAGCACGAACGCGCAGAACCCGGACTGGAACGCCACGTGGATCAGCACCAGGCCGAGCGCGGAGTCGTACAGCTTGCCGCTCATGGTGATGCCGGGCAGGTCGATGAGCAGGTAGAGCCGGTACAGCGGGGTGATGATGACCTGCTGGGGCAGCAGGTTGCCGGCCGTGAAGACCAGCAGCAGGAACAGGTTGAGCCGGAAGTCGAAGCGGCTGACGTAGAAGGCGACCATCGACGACAGCAGCAGCGTCAGCAGCACGGCCGGGACCGCGATCAGCAGCGTGTTGCCGAAGTAGTGGAGCATCTCCGACTGCTCGAAGGCGTTGGTGAAGTTGTCGAACGTGAGCTTGTCGGGCCAGGAGACGTAGCCCTTGGTGCTGGTCTCCGCGTACGGCCGCATCGCCGCGAGCAGGGCCCACAGCAGGGGCGCGAGCCAGGCCAGCGCCGTGACGACGAGGAAGGTGTGCAGCAGGATCCGGGCGGGGCGGACCGGGGTGCGCTGCTTGACCGGTGCGCCAGAGTCCGAAGGAGCGGCGCGAAGCGCCACGTTCAGGGTGGTGGTGGGCGACGGGTGGGAGCTCATGCGCGCCGCTCCTTCCGGAAGGTGGCGATCAGGTAGGGAATGATCACCGCGAGCGAGATCACCAGCAGGACGACGGCGATCGCGGAGCCGTACCCGATGCGGCTGGACTCGCCGATGATGTTGTTGGTCACCAGGATCGACAGCAGCTCGGTGCCCTGGGCGCCCTTGTTGAAGACGAAGACCAGGTCGAAGGCGCGCAGCGCCTCGATGATCGTGACGACCAGGACGACGGTGTTGGTCGGGCGCAGCGTCGGGAAGATGACGTTCTTGAACGTCTGCCACTCACTGGCGCCGTCCAGGGCGGAGGCCTCGCGCAGGGCGGGGTCGACGCTCTTCAGACCGGCAAGGTAGAGGATCATCATGTAGCCGGCGTGCCGCCAGGAGGCGGCGACGAGGATGGCCCACAGGTTGAGGTCCGGGTCGCCGATCCAGTCGATGTAGTGGCCGGGCTTGTTGGCGCCGATGATGCTGTTGATCAGGCCCGTGTCCGGGTTGTAGATCAGCTGCCAGACGAACCCGATGACCGCCAGCGACATCACGACCGGCAGGAAGAACGCCGTCTGGTAGACGCGGCTGAAGCGGATCTTCTTGTCCAGCTGCACGGCGAGGAACAGGCCGAAGGGCGTGGGCAGCAGGATGAGCACCACGAACCAGATGACGTTGTGCTCTACGGCGGGCCAGAACTGCGGGTTGCTGGTGAACAGTTCCCGGAAGTTCTGCAGTCCGACCCACTTGATGGAGCCGAAGCCGATGCCGTCCCAGGTGGTGAAGGCCAGCGCGATCGAGGCGAGGGCCGTCAGCCACACCAGGGCGACGTGCAGGATGGTGGGCACGCCGGCCATCAGGCCGAGCGTGAGGCGGTCGCGGCGGGTGAGCAGACGCCGGTGGCCGTGCGGCACCTTGGCGGGCGGGGGTGTGGGGGCGGGCCCCGGGGCCGGCTGGGTGGCCGGCTCCGGAGCCTTCGCGGGGGTGGCGGTCATGTGGGGATCCGACTCGTCGAGTCTCCGTTCCGAGAGGGGCGATCAGGAGGAGGCGAAGATCGTCTTCTTCTGGCGTTCGATCGACGAGAGGATGCTGTCGACGTTCTTGGGGTTGCGGATGAAGTTCTGCAGCGCCGGCTGCATCACCGTGGACGTGAAGTCCGGGCGGGAGTCGCGGTCCATGAACTGGGTGAGGCTCTTGGCGCCGGAGATCATCTCGAAGCTCTTCTTCTGCAGCGCGGTGTAGCTGGAGGTGTCGGCCTTGGTGGAGGCGGCCACCACGCTGGAGTCGGCCTTGAGGTAGATCTGCTCGGCCTCGGGCGTGCCCAGGTACTCCAGGAGCTTGATCGCGCCGTCGCGGTTCTTCGGGGCCTTGGAGAGCATGAAGCCGTCGGTGGGCGCCTCGACGGTGTCCTGCCCGAACTGCGGGTCGATCTCCGGGAAGGCGAAGAAGTCGAGGTCGTCGAGGTCGGCCTTGTTGGTGAACTGCTGGCCGACGAACGTACCCAGCAGGTACATGCCGGCCTTCTTGGCCACCAGCGACTGTGCCGCGTCCTGCCAGGTGCGGCCGACCGCGCCCTCCTGGTGGTAGGGCAGGATCTCCGTCCAGTGGTCGAAGACCTTGCGCACCTTGGCATCCGTCCAGGAGGCCTTGCCGGCCATCAGCTCGACGTGGAAGTCGTAGCCGTTGGTGCGGAAGTTGATCTGGTCGAAGGTGCCCATGGCGGGCCAGGCGTCCTTGTCGCCGAAGGCGATCGGGACCAGCCCGTCCTTCTTCATCCGCTTGCACAGGGCGACGAAGTCGTCCCAGGTCGTGGGCACCTGGTAGCCGTGCTGCGCGAACACGCTCTTGCGGTAGAAGACGGCCCACGGGTACGTGTACAGCGGCACGAAGTAGTACTTGCCGTCCTCGCCCTTGCTGAGCTTCTGCATCGCCGGGGGGAAGTTGCCGCTGACCTTCTGCCACACGTCGTCGATCGGGGAGGCGAGCTTCTTCGACGCGAAGAACTGCATGCGGTAGCCGGCGAACCAGGTGAACACGTCGTCGGGGGTGCCCTGCAGGTAGGAGTTGATCTGCTCCTGGAACGTGTTGTGGTCCTTGGTGTTCACGTCGACCTTGATGCCGGACTTCTTGGTGAAGGCGGCGTAGATCTCGGCGAACGCCTTCTTCGGCACGGCGTCGGACGAGTTGGAGCCGAGGCTGACCGTCTTCGGGTCGGCGGACGAACCGCTGCCGCCGCAGGCGCTCAGCAGGGGTATCCCGGCGCCCAGCAGGGCCGCGCCGCCCACGCCGCGCAGCAGGGTGCGGCGGCTGGGAGCGGAGAGGGAAAGACCGGAGGGAGAGAGGTCGTGCATGAACTGCTCCTGAAGGCAGGGTCCGGCCATGAGGGTGTGGCGTGAAATCCAGTCGCAATCGACCAGAAACCAACTTGACCGAACACGGTGGCGCAATGACAGCCGGATGTCCGGTCACACGTCAAGAGCCGTCGCCTTCATTTGTCGAAACGTGACCGTCCCGTGAAGACGCGGTTTCGGGAATGCTCAGCGGGACCGGGAGCGGTTGTACACGGCAGCGAGCCTGCCGGGGCGGCGCCGCCGCATCTGCCGGTGCCCGCCGCCGGCCGGGGCGCGGCCGGCCGGCTGGATCCAGATCCGCACCTCGGCCCCGCCGAGCACCGAGGAGCCGATCCGTACGTCCCCGCCGGTGGACTCCGCGAGCCGGCGCACGATGTCCAGGCCGAGTCCGGTGGAGCCGTCGCTCCCGGAGCCGCGGCCGCGCGCCATCGCCGTCTCGGGGTCGGGTATGCCCGGACCCGCGTCGGAGACGAGGACGATCACCGCGTCCTCGCCGTTGTGCACGTCGACCGCGAAGGCGGTGCCCTCCGCGGTGTGCCGGAAGACGTTCCCGAGCAGCGCGTCGAGCGCGGCTGCCAGGTCGGCGCGGGCCACGGGTATGCGCACCGGCCGGTCGGCCCCGGCCACCCGCCACTTGCGGCCCTCGTCCTCCGCTAGCGCCGACCAGAACGCCATCCGCTCCCGGACCACCTCGGCCGCGTCGCACCCGGCGCCCGGACCGGCCGCGGCCGTCTGCGGCTTGGCCTCCCGGGCCGTACGGATGATGGTGTCGACCTCACGCTCCAGCTGCTCGACCGCGGTCCGGGTCTGGTCGGCGGCCGGCCCCTCGCCGAGCGAGGCGGTGTTGAGCCGCAGCACGGTCAGGGGCGTGCGCAGCCGGTGGGACAGGTCGGCCGCCAGCTCCCGCTCGTTCGCCAGGAGCTGGACGACCTGGTCGGCCATCGAGTTGAACGCGACCGCCGCGAGCCGCAGCTCGCTCGGGCCTTCCTCGGGCACGCGGGCGCCGAGCCGGCCCTCTCCCAGGTCGTGCGCCCCCTCGACCAGGCGCTGCGCGGGCCGGACCATGCGCACGCCCAGCCGGTCGGCGACCGCGACCGAGCCGAGGATCAGCGCCACCCCGACCGCGGCGAGCACGGCCCAGGCCGTGCCCACGCCGTTGGTGACGTCGGACTCCGGCACGTACACCTCGACGACCGCGATCTTGCCGGTGCTGAGCGCGACCGGCTGGAGCAGCGTCGAGCCACCGGGGACGCCCGTGGTGGAGGCGCGGCCCAGCCTGCGCACGGCCGCGATGTCCTGGTCGGCGGCGCGCCGCCGCCCCAGTTCGAGGGCTTCCTTGCCGCCCCCCGCGGGGAGATGCACGGCCATCCCGGCGTCGGAACCGGCGGCGGCGACGACCCGTTCGAGCTGGTCGCGGTCGGTGGTGATGGACAGGGCCGGGGCGACGGCGGCGGCCTCCCGCTCGGCGTTCGAGAAGGCGCGGTCGCGGGCCATCTCGCGGATGACGAGTCCGAGCGGTACCGCGAAGGCGACCACGACCATGGTGGTCACGGCCAGCGACACCTTGACCAGGGCCCACCTCATCGCGGCGCGCCCGGTGGTTCGAGCTTCACACCGACGCCCCGAAGGGTGTGCAGATAGCGCGGGCTGGCCGCCGTCTCGCCCAACTTCCTCCGCAGCCAGGACAGATGGACGTCGATGGTCTGGTCGTCGCCGTAGGACTGCTGCCACACCTCGGCGAGCAGCTCCCTGCGGGGGACGACGACGCCGGGCCGGCGGGCCAGGAAGGCGAGCAGGTCGAACTCGCGGCGGGTGAGGTCGAGTCGCGCACCGTCCAGCTCGGCCTGACGGCGCAGCGGGTCGACGGTCAGGCCGCCGACCCGGATCGCGGGGGACGGCTCCGCTTCCGCGGCCCCGGAGCGGGCACGGCGCAGCACGGCCGCCATGCGGGCCGAGAGGTGCTCCACCGAGAAGGGCTTGGTCAGGTAGTCGTCCGCCCCGGCGTTCAGCAGCCGGACGATCTCCGTCTCGTCGTCCCGGGCGGTGGCGACGATCACCGGTACGTCCGTAATCCCGCGCAGCATCTTCAGGGCCTCGGACCCGTCGAGATCGGGCAGTCCGAGGTCCAGGATCACCACGTCGAAGCAGACGTGGGCGACCTCGCGCAGCGCCTCCAGTGCCGTCCCGACGCTGCGCACGGTGTGCGAGGCGTCGGTCAGGTGGCGGATCAGCGCCGAGCGTACGAACTGGTCGTCCTCGACCACGAGCACACTTGCCATGCGCCGCACCGTACGCCATCTCGAACAGCCGGGTGGGGGGCTGTGGACAACTGTCCGGCTGGGGACAACGGGCCCCCGCGGGACGCCGTTTGCGGGCCACGCGTGGGGCGCGTGAGGCAGTATGGCCCGCGATGCGCAGAGGACTCGTACACGTACTGGCCTGGCTGCTCGCCACGGGCGCGGCGGTCACGCTGTCGTGGTGGGGTGTCCACACGGTGATGGCGGGCACGGCCTACGACCCGCCGCGCGCGCTGCCCATCAAGGCCGCCGACACGTCGTCCACACGGGAGCCGAAGGCGCCGCCGACCCCGCCGGAACGCACCCCCGCGCCCAAGCGGCGGCAGCCGAGCACGCCTCCGGCGTCCGCCGGCCCGAGCCCCTCCCCCACGCCGTCGGCCGGCACCGCCGCCCCCGCCGCCTCCGGCCGGGTCAGGAGCTACGACACCGACGGCGGCCGGGCGGTCTTCGACCTCGGGAGGACGTCCGCCTCGCTGGTCTCTGCGACGCCCGGGGCGGGCTGGTCGATGCAGGTGTGGAAGACGGAGTCGTGGATCCGCGTGGAGTTCTCCTCGGGCGCGGACCGGGTGTCGGTGTTCTGCACCTGGCACGACGGGCCGCCGCGGGTGGAGATCGGGACCTACTGAGCGCGGTGGGCGGCCGTCGGCACGCGCTGAGCGCCGTGGCCGGTCAGCTGAACACCGACGGCGGCGGTGCCGGTGACGCCACCGCCGCGAGGTCCGTGACGGGTGCGGCCCCGCCGGTGAAGTCGGTGAGGGTCCTGCCGTGTTCGACACGGGCGGGGTGCGGATCGGAGGCGGCGAGGCGGGTCAGCTCGGCCACGGGCAGCGGGTGGTCGGAGGCGACCAGCACGGCGTTTCCGAAGCGCTTGCCGCGCAGCACCGCCGGATCCGCGATCAGCGCGAGCTGCTCGAAGCGGGCGGCGGCCGTGGCGATCTGGCCGCGCAGGTGGGCGAGCGGCGGCCCGTCGGCGAGGTTGGCGGCGTAGACACCGCCGGGCCGGAGCGCCCTGCGCACGTCGTCGAGGAACTCGGTCGAGGTCAGGTGGGCCGGGGTCCGGGCCCCGTCGAACACATCGGTGATGACGAGGTCGGCCCAGCCGTCCGGCACCTTGGCGAGGCCCGCGCGGGCGTCGGTGGAGCGCACCCGTATGCGCGCGTTGGGATCCAAGGGCAGTTCGCGGCGGACCAGTTGGACGAGAGTGCCGTCGCGTTCGACGACCTGCTGGGTGGAGCGGGGCCGGGTGGCGGCGACGTAGCGCGCGAGGGTGAGAGCGCCACCGCCGAGGTGCACGGCGTGCAGGGGCCGTCCGGGCGGGGCGACCAGGTCGATCACATGGCCGAGGCGGCGCTGGTACTCGAAGGACAGGTACGCCGGGTCGTCCAGGTCGACGTGCGACTGCGGAGCCCCGTCGATCACCAGCGTCCAGGCCCGGGCCCGCTCGCGGTCGGGGATGAGCTCGGCGAGCCCGCCGTCGACGCTGACGACGACGGCCTCGGCACCGGCCTGTCTGCGCCGGCCGCCCTTGGACTTTCCCATGGGGCCATTATCGGGGTGGGCCGTCGAGCGGGAGGTACGCTCCGGCCGCCCGGGGTCGAGGGAGCGAGGGGGCGAGGGGCCCGACGGCGGCGAGGTGGCCTCAGCGGCAGCTGTCCGCCGCTCTGATCATCCGGGCGGCCTCCCCCAGGGCCTCGCGCAGCACCGCGGGGTCGGTCGCGAGGTCCGCCTCGCCGGGTGGCAGCAGCCAGTCCGAGCCCTCGACGGGAGGCTCGGGCGTCAGGGCCGGTCCGCGTCCGCCGGTCTCGGTGCAGGTGCTCCCCGGCACGTCCCACGCGGCGGCCGTCCCCGGCGGCACCAGGAAGCCCAGGGTGTCGCCGCCGCCGTCGTGCAGTACGGGGCCCACCGCGTCCACCGGTCCCCGGCGCAGGATGTCGACCGCCTCCAGCCCCTGCCGGGCCGGCACCGTCACCACATCGCAGCCGGCCGCCGGTGCGCCCGGCGGTGTACGAGGATCGCTGATCCGGCTGGTCTCCATCCGGCCTCCACCACGAGAACCCCTGCTTGGACGAGCGGTCGGGAGCGGGGGCCTCCCGGTCCGCGAGGTTCAACGCGGCGAGGTGTCAACGGCTACGGCGGAAGTCAGCCGCAAAGGATGGCAGTTCATGGCAGATCACGCATGAGATATCCGGTTTGTAGCCAAACCCAGCGTGGTGACTCCATCACAGCAGGTACGTTCTTGCTCGCCGGACACGAGCGGACCACGCGGACAACTCACCGCAAGTCGGCCCGCGTCCGGCATGGTTCGACGGTTCGCACGGGAGGACCCGGCCATGGCGTCGTCAACAGTGACCTCGTCTCGACCCAACCGGCCGCCACGGCCGAATCTCGCCTTCCGGCGGCTGCGCGGACAGCGCTCGCCGGCCGAGTTCGCCGCGGCGATCCGCCGGGCCGGGCTCGAGATCGGCGAGCAGGTCAGCTGTGACGCTCGGTACATCGGCCGGGTCGAGGCGGGCGAGATCCGCTGTCCCAACTACGCCTACGAACGGGTGTTTCTGCACATGTTCCCGGGACGCACACTCACCGACCTGGGGTTCGCGCCCCGCTCGTCGGTACGCGGACGCCAGGCGCGCGAGACCGAGGGCGCGCCCCTGCCGCGCTCCGCGAACCGGGCGAACGCCACGAGTGAGACCAGCAGGGAGTGCGATCCGTATGAAACGCGGAACCCGTACGACCCGTACCACCCGCACGACACCTACGAGGAGAGCGACGTGCTACGTCGCGCGTTCATGACCGGCGGAGGCGCCACGGTGGCCGCCGCCTCACTGGGGCCTGTCGGCCTCGCCCGCGACGCCGCGGCGGCGCAGCACCCGGTGCGCCGCCCCGTGCACCGCGCCGGGGCGAGCGACGCGGGCGCCCTGGAAGAAGCCGTCCGCCGGATCCGGCTGCTCGACGACCGGCACGGCGCCGACGGTCTCTACCGCCGCGCCGCCGCCCCGCTGCGTGCCGCCTACGCCCTGCTGGACGCCGGGGCGACCCGCCAGACGACGGCCGACCGGCTCTACTCGGGCGCCGGTGAACTGGCCATCTCGGTGGGCTGGCTGGCGCACGACTCGGGGCGCTTCGACGACGCCCGCTCGCACTACGCGGAGGCCCTGGCGACCGCCCGGATGACCGGGGATCCCGGCCTGGAGGCGCACGCCTTCTGCAACACGGCGTTCCTCGCGCGCGACGCGGGCCGGCCGCGCGAGGCGGTCCGGGCGGCCCAGGCCGCACAGCGCGTCGCCCGGCCCGTGGGCTCGGCCCGGCTGATGTCGCTGCTCGCGCTGCGCGAGGCGGGCGGCTGGGCCGGGCTCGCCGACCGCGTCGGCTGCGAACAGGCACTGGCCCGGGCGCAGGCCTTCTTCGAACGGGGCCCCTCGGACGCAGACCCCGAGTGGATGAGCTTCTACGGAGAGGCCGAACTGGAGGGCCTGGAGGCGCAGTGCTGGTCCACGCTGGGCGACTGGCCCCGGGCGGCCCGGCATGCGCGCCGGGCCGCCGAGCTGCAGGATCCGCACTTCACCCGGAACATCGCCCTGTACACGGCGGAGCTGGCCGACGACCTCGCGCGCGGCGGCCGGCCGGACGAGGCGGCGGTGGCGGGGATGCGGGTGCTGGATCTGCTGGAGGAGGTCCAGTCGTCGCGCGTCCAGATAATGCTGGCGGCGACGGCCCGGGTGCTGCGGCCGCATCGCCGGGCCACCGGGGTGACGGCGTTCCTGGAGAGGCACGCCTCGGCGCCGCGCATGGCTTGAGAACCGGACGTGTCCGGCCTGAGACCTACGCGAGGTGCCCCAGGTCGTTCCAGCTCTCGATCGCCGGCTCTCCGTAGGCCCAGCCCAGCACCGACAGGGACGTCGGGTTCAGTCGTATCCGGGCCGCGAAGTCGATCGGGAGGCCGAGCCACCGCGCCCCGATGGAGCGCAGGATGTGCCCGTGGGCGAAGACCAGGACGTCGCGGTCCTCGGAGCGGGCCCAGGAGACCACCTCGTCGGCGCGTGCCGTGACCTCGGTGAGCGACTCGCCGCCCGGGACGCCGTCGCGCCAGATCAGCCAGCCGGGCCGGACGGCCTGGATGTCCGCCGGGGTCATGCCCTCGTACGCCCCGTAGTCCCACTCCAGCAGCGTGTCCCAGGTCCGGGCGCGGTCACCGAAGCCGGCCAGTTCGCAGGTCTCACGCGCGCGTGCCAGCGGGCTGGTACGCACCTCGACGCCGTCGAGGCCCTCGTACGGCGCCCGGTGCAGGCGCTCGCCGAGCAGCTTGGCGCCGCGCCGGCCCTCCTCCAGAAGGGGCACGTCGGTCCTGCCCGTGTGCTTGCCGGACAGGGACCACTCGGTCTGTCCGTGGCGGGCCAGCAGGATGCGCGCGGCCATGGGAAACCTCTCCGGAAGAACAACGCAAGGGGAACTCCTCCATCATGGCGCACGTCCGCAGGGGGCAACCCGGGGGGCGATCTCTGCGTCTTCGAAGGCCGGAGGCGCACCCCGGTGCGTCCGCCCACGCCGTACAGTGGCACGGCCGAACGGGTTACGCGTGACGACGAAGAAGGGGGAGGACGATCGGATGCCGCACACCGAGACACCGGGCACCGAGGCGGCCCCCGCGCCAAGGCTGCGCTGGTGGACCGAGCTGCCGCTGATCCTTCTGGTGTACGCGTGCTACTCGGCCGGCCGGCTCCTCGCCCGCGGCGACGTCTCCGGCGCCGTCGACAACGGACTGACGATCCTGCGCTTCGAGAAGGCGCTGTACCTCAACTTCGAGCACCCGCTCAACCGCTTCTTCACGCGCGAGGCCTGGATAGGCATACCCGCCGACTTCTGGTACGCGTCGCTGCACTATCTCGTCACCCCGGCGGTGCTGGTGTGGCTCTTCCGCTCCCGGGCCGTGCGCTATCGCGCCGCACGCACCTGGCTGATGACGTCCACCCTCATCGGCCTGATCGGCTTCACACTCCTGCCGACCTGCCCGCCCCGGCTCCTCGACGCGAGCCACGGTTTCGTGGACACCATGGCCCAGTACAGCTCCTACGGCTGGTGGGGAGGCGCGGCGAGCGCGCCGCGCGGCATGGGGAACATGACCAACCAGTACGCGGCGATGCCGAGTCTGCACGTGGGCTGGGCCCTGTGGTGCGGAGTGATGCTGTGGCGCTACGGCGGCACGCGTGCGACGAAGGCGGCCGCGGTCGCCTATCCCCTGATCACGACGATCGTGGTCATGGGCACCGCCAACCACTACTTCCTCGACGCGGTCGCGGGCGCTGCCGTCATGGGCGCCGGGCTGCTGCTGGCACCCGTCGTGATGCGCACCGCGGACCGGATCAAGGTCGGGTTCGTGCGGCCGGTGACCCCGGTCGCGGCGGCCTCCACCACCGGCTCCGCCGCCACGTCTCCCGCCGCCTCCACCACGGACTCCCCCGCCCCGTCTCCCACCGG
>NZ_LGEA01000111.1 GCF_001280065.1 Streptomyces sp. NRRL B-1140 | reverse complement strand
CCGGCAAGCCGGGGCATAGAGCGCGAATTGCGCAAGCGCAATTCGGATTCCGGCGCAAGCGCCGGAATGGAATTCCGCAAGCGGAATTCAAAAGGCAGGGCAATTCGCGCAAGCGCGAATTGCGAGCGACCGCGCAAGCGCGGTCGCCACGGCTGGCAGCAAGGGGAAGTGCATCACGCTCGGGCCTGTGTAGCCACTGGGAATCCCGGCCACCACCCCCGCAACGGAAGTGACGGACCATCGGCACGACGGGTGCTGGCCCCACCGCAGTGACGGGTTCCGCTTACGCTCCACCCTGACACCCCCTCAACTCCCGAAGCCTGCATAGCCAAGCCCAACAACACCCCGCCAGGATACAGGACAACCGGCCTCTACGGGGTGAGGTTCGGCCATGCATCACCCTGGGGGTGGAAGTTGACGCAAGGAGGATGCATCACGGTGATGCACTGTGTAGAGTCTGGGTACAGACACCACACCCCCCGAGCCGCACCCGCCGGGCCGGGATTTCCTTTCTGATTACGCGAACCATTCCGCAAAAAGGAGAACACGGGGCATGGACGCGACGGCGCCCGCCCCGGAGCTATGCCCTGGGCGGGCGCCAGTTCGTGTACGCAGGATGTGCTCGGGCAGGCTCACTCGACCGTGTCGTCCGTAAGGTCGACCTTGGCCTGTGTGGCCCACTGTTGTACGCGTGGACCGTAGCGCTGGGAACTCCAGTATTTGGTGCGGATGGCGCCGTCCGTGGTCATCTGAAGCGTCTCCGGGTAGCCGAAGTGCTGGATCAAGCCTGCGGCGAGGACTGAGGTGGCCGCAATGAGGCCTGGTCCGTCTTCGGCGAGGTCGTCGATGTCGAAGACGGACGTCGCCTGGGGCTGCTCGGTCACCTGGTGGCTGCCGAGCGAGCCACCGAAGCCTCGCGGATGACGGAGTTCAGCTGGCAGATCGGGAGTGACAGGCGCGATGGTCGCGCGGACCGTGGCGGTGCCTCCGGCCGCTGACCGGTCCCGCGCGTGGCGGGCCAGGAGCCGGAGTCCGGACCAGATGTCGAGGACCAGGTCCTCGTCCTCGATCCGGCTGGCGGTCGTGTTCTCATCCACCTGGCCAGGCCGGGCGAGGTCGGTTCGGTTGGCTGCGATGGCGGCGAAGGCGCCGGCGCCGCTCTGGTGGAGCTCGCACGCGATCCATTTGGCCTTCGCGGGCTCGGAGCCGCCGTGCGCGATCAGGCGACGGCTGCCCACCGTGACGTGGCGGACCGTCACACCGCGCGGGATGACGAGCAGATCCTTGTCGATCGTCTCCTGGCGGAAGGTGCGCCAGGCCTTGGTGTCGAGGGCGAAGTCCCCATTGACGTCAGGGACCAGGGTGACGACGACGTACGTCTGCTCGCCCGTGTCCAGGCGGCTGATCAGGTCGCGTTCGTAGCGGAGCAGATCGTCGTAGCGGGTCTGGCGGCGGTCGAAGCGGTCCTGGTAGGCGGCAGCCACTTCCGACTCGGTCAGGTAGATGATGCTGGCGCCATTCCGGCGGGGGTAGCGCAGGCCCTCGTTGACTAGGACCCCGTGCGGAGCAGAGGGACTGCGGGGCACCGCGATCATCAGGACGCCATGGCCAGGCTGGTTGGGGTCCTCGATCTGCCGGACGTCGAAGGTCGGCAGGGGATGGACCAGGTCGGCCACGATGTTGCGGATCCGTAGCACCTCGCCGTCACTGAGCGCGACGCCGGGGAGTTCAGCCGCCCGGGCCTGGTCATCCTCGGCAACTCCGAGCAGCAGGACTCCGCCGGCGGTGTTGGCCAGGGCTGCCACGTCACCCGCCAGGTCGCGCTTGGCCTTGTCGTTGCCGCCGTAGAGCTCCCCCTTGAACTCCAAGTCGTAGGACTCGGAGACCGCGTTCGTCTTCAGCGCGACGATCTGGGCGTACGAGACCGCGTCCAGTCGGGCTCCGAAGAGCCCTTCCAGACGACGGGAGCGAAGAGCAACCATGACGCTCGATACTGCCCGAACCGCCCCCTTCCGTCACAGGATTAAGTGGAACTGACCCACGCGGCCGGTGCGGCGGCTCTCAGAACGTTGCGGCGGTCGGAGCCTGCCGGAATCCGGCGGCGATCTCATGGTGGCGTGCGGGAACCGTGTTCGGGCCGACGCGGACGTAGAACTCCGCGCGCTGTCCGTCGCGGTAGGCGTACATCTGGCCCCCGCCAGAGACCTCGAGGGCGAGGACCGTCTTGCCATCGTGTTCGATCACGCGTGGCTCGTAGGACGGCACCGGCTCCAGGTTGTCCCGGATCATGCCGACGACCTGGAGGACCTGCTTGTCGACGTTCGTGCCCTCGGGCAGGCCCACGATCTGCAAGTCGTCCCGGACGCCGATCAGGACGGTGCCGCCGTCCTGCGATGCGAAGGCGGCGATGGTCTTGAGCATCTTCTTCCGCGAGTCGCCCTCCGGGACCTGCTGTTTGCACTCCAGGTGCTGTCCCTCACCGTTCGCCAGGAGAAGGTCCAGCTCCGGGCCGGGCTGCTCCCAGACAACCGAGGCATCACGGGCGCGCCCGTACGTAGGAGCGGGGAAGCTGCGCCAGTCCAGCCGCTGGTCCTCGCGGCGGAGCATCAGCAGGCTGTCGGGCGCGAGTCCGTCGGGCAACGCGAAGCTGTAGGCGCCGGCGCCATCGACGGACTGACGCTCGTTGCCCGCCGCCCAGCTCAGCTCCAGTACCGCGCCGTCCAGGGCCTCGCCGTCGACGACGGCCGTCAGCAGGTCGGGCCCGATGGTGATCTGCGAAAGCCAGCCCGCACGCTGCGGCAGGGTGATACGCCACAGATCCGAGCGGCCCGCGTTGCTGTCGTGGGGGCGCTGGTGCAGGAAAGCGCTGAGGGCCTGGTCGAAGTTCAGGAAAGGGGGGCCGTCCCCGACCAGCAGGTCATGGCCCGTCTGGAGCATGTTGGCGTCCCGGTTGATGGTCCACTCGGTGCGCGGCCACGGCGTGGCCACCCGGCCCCACTCTTCCTGGCCGCGCAGCCGAGAGGTGGAGGCGCTGGAGGCCGGCGGGCCGGGGACGACGACGTGGAGACCGTGGACGTCCTGTTCCTCACCCCGCAGCAGCGCGGCGACCGTCGGGCCGGGCAGGGGCAGTTCCAGGAAGCTCGCCGTGCTGTAGCGCCAGGCCCGCTGCGTCAGCGGGGTGTCGTCCAGGGTGACCTGGCCATGGTGCAGTTGCCACTGTTGTGCGTCCGCGACCAGTGCCAGCCGGACGTTCACGGCGGCGCGCTCGCTGAGCATCGCCAACAGTGCGGCCGTGTCCGTCTGCCCGTTGTTCGCCATGCCCGGCTTCCCTCTCCCCGCAGCGTGTGGAGCCGAACCAGGCGCATCGTCACGGCCCGTGCTCCCGAGCAGGCTACGCCGGGGATAGCTGAGCAGGAGGCCAAGGGGCTTTGCTCAGCTCAGGCGGTAGCCAGGCAGCTCGAGGCCGGCGGCCGCGGCGCAGTGCCGCGTGGGGTTCGATTCCCCGCGTCCGATTCGAACGATCCGACTCGAATTCGAGTCACTCGGACCCGGCTTTGTGGGGACGCCAGTGCGAGGACGTTCCCGTCAGCAAGATGGTCTTGTTGGGCGCAGTTGCAGCTTGAGAGGGGATCGAATGCCTACAGGAGTGGCTGTCGTGTGCGACACCGACGACTGCTTCGCCGTCTACCTGGCGGTGGAGACCGGCGACGACGAAGACACGCGCTCCGCCTCCGAGGTCTCGCAGCTGGCGCGCGACGCCGCCCAAGGCGACGGGTGGGTGGTCAGCTTCGGCTTCCGGCAGCCGGTGATGACCTGCCCCGGCTGCGCGGACGGCCGGGGACCGGTGCGTGAACGCGGGGACTGCCGGCGGTGCATGGGACGCGTCGACTCGGCATCCCGGTGCGTGTACTGCCTGCGCCAGGTGGAGCCTTCACAGCCCGAGGCGTGACGCCGACGTCGCGCTGTCGTTGAACAGCACGACTCCATACACCGGGCCCCGGGATGCCTTCACTCCCCGGGGCCCGTGGTGTGTCCGGACGCGGGGCCGGTAGGGGCGTCAGCGGTCGATCGGGAGCACCTGGTCCAGGCCGCTCTCGCGCAGGATCTGCTGGATGGTGTCGTCCAGCGTGCTTGCCGCGTCGATCACGGATTCCAGGCCGTCGGGCAGCAGGTCCTTCTCCCGGTACCAGTCGCGCAAGTGGTCAGCGGTGACGTGCTTGAGGTACTCGGCATCGGGTTTCGTCGCGTGCCGCAGCAGCGTCTCGGTGTAGGGCACGTGGAGGTAGTAGCAGCGTGAGACACCTCGGTGGGCGCGCACCAGGTCCTGGAGCATCGTGCCGTAGCGGTCGGCGTACAGGATGCCCTCCACGACGACATGGAAGCCGTTGTTCAGGGCGTAGCGGGCGGTGAGGTCGATCAGGCCGATGTTGGCGCCGCCGGGCCGGTCGCGTTCGCGCAGCACGATGCGGCGCAGGTTGTCCTGGGCGACGATCGCGAGGTTGCGGCCGAACTTCTCGCGCAGGCCAGCCGCGACGGACGACTTCCCCGAGGCACTGTTGCCCCGGATCACGATCAGTCGCGTGTCCTCCGTTCCTACGGTTCCCGGCACGCTCTCCGTCACGCGTCGTCGCCATTGATGGTCAGCTGCAGTCGGTGCTCGTGGAAGTGGTCCCAGTCCATGACCAGGCGGAAGCGCTGGTGCGCCTCCAGGCGTTCCGCGTCGGCCGGCTCCTGGCCGCGCTGCACACGGGCGTCGCCGGACTGCACGAGCTCCGCGAGGGCGATGCGGACGTCGTCGGCATCCTGGCTGGTGGCGGCCGCCAGTCGGTCCAGGGACGTGAGGATCTCCTGCGGTTCGCCCAGATCGTCGACCAAGTGGTTGATGAGCCCGTCGACGAGAGGGCCGGTGCGCAAGGTCCAGCGGATCCCATCGAGCCGCTTGGCGAGGTCGGCGTCCAGGGGCAGCAGGTCACCAGGCAACGGCAGCGCGGCGGGCATCGACCACCGGGTGCCGTCCGGTGTCTCCTCGCGGCGCGCCAGGCCCCACGTGAGGTACAGCTCGGAAAGGTCCCGCACGGTCTTGGGCACCGGGTAGCCGGCGGCCGTGAGCATGGCGCCGAACTTCTCCCAGCGATGTGCCTCGTTCGCTTCACGCCCCTCCGGCGCCTCCTCGTAGTCCCATTCCTCATCGGGCCACGAGAACGTGAGCGCGCCGTCGAGATCGCCGCCGATCATGTCCCAGTGGCCTTCGAAGATCTCCTGAAGGAGGTCGTCCAGGGAGCCGGTGAAACCGGGCTGACTCGCGGTCCCGATCAGCATCGTCAGCGGGAAGCCCTGGCGGGGCAGGACGTGGTCCCAGCCCGAAGCCCACCAGTCGTTGTGCATCGCCAGGTCCCGGCGCGGCCCGGGCACCGACGGGTTCTCAGTCATCCGCAGCTCTTCCTCGAAACGGTCAAACGCTCGCAGCGTACGCACTGTTGTGCGCGAAGCGTTTGTCACACGCGCCCGACCCAGGCTTGATGGTGGGACGCGACATGCAGCCCCTCGCGCAGGCGGCCGCGCAGGACACCAACGCGTGTCCTGCCCTCCACGACCTGCAGCCCGCTGTCTGGCGGGTCCAGGAGGTGTCGGGCGATCAGGATCGGCGGGCGCAGCCATGTCCCGTGCTCTTCCCAGTGCCGGCCCACCTCGGGGCGGCGAACGTTGACCCAGTGCACCGGGTTCTCGGCGTAGCTCTCGATACAGCCGGCATCGGACGCTCCGGTCGGCATCTTGACGAAGTCCGCGGCTGGGATCGTCTCCAGCCGCCACCTGACGTCGCGCAGGTCGATGCCGCCGTAGTCGCGTACGAAGGCGGCGTTGTCGCCGTGGTCGAAGAGAAACTGCTCGAGGACGTCGTCCGGCCACTGCAGGGAGACCAGCGCCGGGTCGGCGCGGAAGCGGGCGAAGCTGAGGCCGCCGTCCTGGCGGCGTGCCATCAGCGGGCTGAGGTCGCTCAACTTCATGCCGCCAGGTGTACCGCAGGTTCCCGACAGGGTTCCCCGCGGTCGCCGCGGCCACCGTGATCCCGGACTACCCGCCGTCGGCCTGATGCTCTCCGGGGCAGACCACCGGGCCCGCCCGGCAGGGGCTTCAGCGGTCCCCGCGCTCATAGCGGACGATGGCGTCGGCCAGGTACCGCTTGAGCTCGTCAACGAAACCGCCGCGCGGGTCGATGAAGGAGCGCTTGCTGAGCGGGTCCGGGTCGGTCGACGACACGTACTCTCCCTCCCGAGCGGGCCGCAGCTCGGGATCGAGCCAGAAGCGGCCGGCGCTGCCGTCCTCCAGAAGCAGGATGGGAGAGTCCATCCACACGTTGCTCAGTTCTCCGTCGACCTCACGGCGTCCGGATATGCGGACGATCCGCCAGCACCGCTGCTGCGACACCCGGCGATAGCGCTGCCCGTCGGGACCGGTGTAGTCCCCGAACATCATCACGGGCTTGACCCGGACGAAGGTCTCGCTGCCGAACGGTCGCAGCCGTACAGCTGCCTCGGCTAACAACTGCTGAGCCTCGGCTCGTTCCTTGCGTTCTCGTTCCTCCCGCTGGCGCTCGCTGTTCTCCCACATGTTCGCCTTGGAGCGAGACGCCCTGATCGCGTCATCAAGACCACCCATGCCCGGCAGGGTATCCGCGCTCATCCACCGTGCATACAGGGCTACTTGGGCACGGCGAAGGTCGCGGGCCCTGCGTGACGCCAGCGTCGCGCCGTCGTTGACCAGCACGACTCCATACACCGGGCCCCGGGGAGGTCGTCTCCCCCGGGGCCCGTGGTGTGTGCGGACGCGGTCAGATCTTCCCGGCCGCCGTGGCGGTGAGCTAGTCGGCGGCTTCGGCGTCGGTCATGAGCAGGGCCTGCGTCGGGTGGGCGTCGCCGTCCTGGACGACGTGGACGCGGCCCGGGTGGGCGCTGGTCTTCGGGGTGGGGTCGTCTATCGGGGCAAGCCGCTGCCAGATGCCGGTGCTGACCCGGGCGAGGATGACGGCCGCGAACTGGTCGCGGGCGGCGGGGGCGAGGGCGCGGCCGGCGGCACGGCCGTTGTAGAGGATGTGGATGCGGGCCTGGCGTCCCTCGTGCAGGACGTCCTCAAGCGCGGTGATGGCCGGGGACTTCTTCGGGTCGTCCTTCTGCCGGAAGGTCTCCCAGTAGCGGGTGAGGTGCCGCAGGGTGTTGTCGGCCTCGTCGAAGACGACTATCAGGCGCGGCGCGTCATCGCGATCGCCTTCGAGGTCGATGCGGCGCTTCAGCTCGAGGTCGAGGCCGACCAGGGCGTCGTGGATGCCCGCGACGTTGCCGCGGTGTGTCACCGTCGGGAGCTCCTTCGCCCACAGGTGGGAGATGCGCGTGGCGTCGAGGACCAGGGCGTGGGCGCCCTGGTGGAGGAACTGGGCGGCGAGGGTGCGCAGGATGGTGGTGCTGCCGCCGCCGGTGTCGGTGCAGACCAGGATGTGCGGCGCGTTGTCGATGTCGACGGCGATCGCCGTTCCGTCGGTGCCGATGCCGATCAGCGCTGCCGAGGCGGGCAGTGCCTCCAGCTGCTCGCGCAGGCCGGGGTCGGTGAAGTGCAGCACCGTCGGGAGTGCGGTGGCGTTCGTCATGGTGCGGTGGTCCGTTTCTGTTCTGTGGCTGGTGAACCGGGTGGTTCTCGCGGCGAGGGTGCGTGTCGGCCGGACGGCGCCCGGTCCGGCCGGTTCGGCATCAGTCCTCTTCGGCCTCCGTGGCGGCGGCCCATGCGGCGGCTTCGGCGTCGGTCATGAGCAGGACCTGCGTGGGGTGGGCGGTGAGGCCCTGCACGGTGCGGAAGCGGCCCCGGTGGGCGCTGGCCTTCGGGACGGTGGCGATCTGGGGGGCCGCCTGGCTCCAGGTGCGGGTAGTGACCCGTCCCAGGAGGACGGTGGAGAACTGTTCGTGTCCCAGTGCGGGGTTGTAGCTCTGGGCGCCGGCGAGGACGTGGATGCGGGCTTCGCGCCCCGCGAAGAGAAGTTCCTCGTACGCGTCGACGGCCGGGGACGTCCTTGGGTCGCCTTCCTGGCGGACCGTGTCCCAGTGGCGGGCCAGCTGCCGCAGGGTGTGGCCGGCGGCCTCGAACACGACCGTCAGCCGGGGCAGGTTGTCGGTGTTCCCGTGTTCGTTGACGTGGCTGATGCGGCGCTTCAGTTCGTCGCGGAGGCCGATCAGGGCGTCGTGGATGCCGTCGATGTCGCTGCGGTACGTCGCCGTCGGCAGGGCTCGCGCCCATGGCTTGGAGATGCGCTTGGTGTCGAGGACCAGGACGTGCCCGCCATGGCGCAGGAGTTGGGCGGACAGGGTGCGCAGGACGGTCGAGGTGCCGCCGCCCGCGGCGGAGCAGACCAGGACGTGCGGCGATTCGGTGTCCAGGTCGACACAGACCGGCCGTCCGTTGCTGCCGAGGCCGATGAGGGCCTTGGAGGCGGGCAGCGCCTCCAGCTGCTCGCGCACGGTGGAGTCGGTGAGGCGCACCAGTTGCGGGAGGGTGCTCTTCTTGGCGATCTTCCACATGGCCGGGGGTTCCTTTTCTGTGCTGTGCCTGGTGAACCGGGTGTTCTCCAGGGCGAGGGGTCGTGTCGGCTGGAGCGGACAGGGCCGTTCAGTCGAGATCTGTGGTGCCGGTGGCGGCGCGGGGCCGGTTGCGTGCCCAGCGCTTGAGGTCGCCGACGCGGTAGAGGAGTTCGGCGCCGCGCTTGTCGACCGGCTTCGGGAAGGACGGGTCGTTGGCGCGGGCGTAGCGCAGCGCGGCGAGGGTGTAGGGCAGGTGGTGTTCGGCGGCCTGGCGCAGCCCCACCGTCTGGTCGTCGACGTCCCCGACCGGGGTCGCCGGCGACGTCGCCGCGGTGGTGCCGGGCGGGTCGGCGTCGTCGTCCTGCTGGGCGGGGAGAGCGGCGTGTGCGGGCGTCTCCGGCTTCGTGGACGGGGTCGGCATCTGGTCGTCCGGGCCGGTGGCCTGCGGCCCTTCAGCGGCCTTCTGGAGCTCGGCTGGGGCGGGCTGCGCGGGGACTGCGGGGAGCTTCCCGGCCGCTGTTGCCGACCTGCCTGTAGTGGCCCACTCGCGGGCTTCGGCCTCGGTGAAGAACAGCATCTGCGTCTCGCGCGCGGTGCCGCCGATGACGACCTGGGCGCGGCCGTGGTGCTTGGTGGACTTCGGCGCCGGGTGGACCTCGGGGGCGAGCATGCGCCAGGCGTTGACGCTGTAGCGGGCGAGGATGCGGGTGGCGAACTGCTCGCGGACCTCGGGCCCACCGAGGGCGCGGGCGGTGGCGGACTGGGCGACCAGGAGCACGTGCATGCGCAGCTGGCGGCCCATGTAGAGGATCTCGTTGAGGGCGTCGACGGCCGGGGAGACCTTCGGGTCGCCGGACTCGCGGATCTTCTCCCAGTAGCGGGCCAGCTGCTTCATGGTGGCGTTGATCTCTTCGAGGAGGATCAGCACCCTGGGGCCGATGGCTTTCGGGTCGGCGTCGATGCCGAGTTCGTCGGCGATCCGGGTGCGCAGCCGGCCTAGCTGCCCGAGCTCGATGAGCTGGTCGTGGATGTCGGCGATGTCGCGGCAGTAGGTGACGCCGTCGATGCCGTGGGCCCACGGGTGGGAGATGCGTTTGGTGTCGAGGATGTAGACGAGCGAGCCGTGGTGGAGCATCTGGCAGGCGATGCAGCGCAGGGTGGCCGACTTGCCGCCGCCGGTGGAGGCGTTGACCAGGATGTGCGGGGAGTCGGCGTCCAGGTCGACGGAGACGATCCGGCCTGCGGAGCCGAGCCCGATGATGGGCGCGGACTCCGGGGCCTTGGACACCAGCTCGCGGACCTTGGGGTCCTTGAAGAGGGCCTTCGCCGGGGGCTTGCGGGTCTTCTTCACCCGCACGTATGGCTTGCGACCCTCAGGGTGCCAGTCGAACGTCACGCCCTCCAGGGCGAGCTTCTGGGTGATGAGGTCGGTGACGACGTCGCGGGAGAAGCCCAGATGACGGGGCAGGTCGATGCGTATCTCCGCGTCGTCGTCGGAGAAGTTCTTCGGGATGTGGAGGTAGCGGCGCGGGTCGGTCTGCTCCGCCAGCCCGAGCGGCCGGTGGATCGCGTCGTGCAGCGGACCGACCCACTCGCGCATCAGCTCCCGGCGCTCGCGGGTCAGCGCCATGTACGCCGCGGTGCCCACGGTCAGCACGCAGGCCCCGCCGATGCCGCCGCTCTCCAGCGTCGCCAGGACCTGCTCCCGGTTGTCCCACAGCTCCTGGGTGTTCTGCACGGTGGCGTCCAGGTCTTGGGTGGCCAGGTAGCCGATCTCCCAGACGCCGGCGCCCAGCGCCAGGCGGAAGGACAGGCGTCGCCACCCGGGCTTGTAGGAGCGGCGCCGGACCTTACCCTCCACCTTCGGCAGGACGCGGGTGCCCGAGCGCCAGAACGTGGCGTCGGTCCGCTTCACGCCGTCCAGGTCCCGGCCCGCCAGGACCCGGCCGATCCCGCGTACGAGGGAGTCGGCGGACTCCTCCAGCTGCTTGTCGAACTTTGTCTGTGCCATGCCGTTGAGCGCCCTTCGTACCGGTTGTGCGGGGCGCAACGGTGCCGCGAGAAGCGGACACCCACGCCGGACACGGACGCTAAAACGATCTCCCTGTGGACAGATTTCCGTGACCGGCACGCAGCCCGTCAGAACGGCTAGCCCCGTGCCGGGCCTCCCGGTCTGACCCACGGACAGCCGCGCAGGGAGTCGTAGATGATCGGCCGCCGGTCCGTTTCAGTGCCTGTCCTGCATCGCTGAAGGACGCATCTGCCGTGTCAATTGGGGCGCCAGCAGCAATGTGCAGCAGTCAAAAAGCTGCCGCCGAAAAAACTTTGGATCGGTGTGTGACATTCACATCTCCGCACCGCACATCACGCAGTACAACCAGGCGACTGCCTGTGAATCCCTACGCGCGCGACAAGGGCGGTGGTCGAGGGGTCAGGGCGGTCCAAGACGGAGGAATTTACATGCGTGCGGTGCATCAGGTCGTGGAGGCCGTCGATGCGGACCTGCCCGGCAACCGGACGGTCCGGATTCAGCGCGATGCCGCTCGGGTCGACGAACTGGCCGAGAGCGGCTTCGACGGGCTGGCCTACAAGGTGTTCGAGAACGACCTGTGCCGGGAGGCCTGGCCGATCCTGCGGGGCATGCTCCGTGAGGGCCGGCTTCCCCGGATCGCGCTGAAGTGGTGTCAGGAGCGGGGCCTGCCCTTCTGGGTTCACCCCGACGACATGGCTCTGCTGCGTTCCAGTCCCGTGGCCCGCGACGAGATCCTCGTCGATGTGCTGATGCGGGCGCTGAAGTCGTTCAGGCGCAAGGCTCTGGTCGAGGGCGGCTGGAACCCCGACTACAAGGGGGGCCGGGGGGCCAGCTGCCTGACCACGTACTTTGTGGGCCAGTGCATCTGGGAGTTCCGCCGGGTGTACACGACATGGGCGAAGAACCGCCAGCGGTGGGCGGAGCTGCACGCGCTGTACGACGGCGCCGAGGAGACCGCGCGCGAGAACCCGAGGCTCTTCGGTCGGCTCCTGGCGGCGGGCTCCGTCTCCGAGACCGAAGCTGCGGTACTCAGCACCAACTTCGCGGACATCCTGGCCGAGCAGCCCGCCGTCACCCGGGCGGTCATCAGCCTGACCATCGAGGGCTACAACGACACCGACATCGCCGACGAGCTGAACATCACCCACGCCGCTGTCCGCATGCGCAAGACCCGCTTCCGTAAGGCGCTGTACGACGCGGCCCGAGAGCGGCGCATCTGGATCCCCGAGCAGCTCCACATCAAGGCCGGCACCCGCCGCCGCACCCAGCGAGGTGCCGCGTGACCAGCCGCCTGCTCATGTTCCTGATGCTCGTACTCGGTATGGGCATCCTCTTCTCTGCCCTCGCCGGTCTCATCGGGTACGGCATCTCTCGTCTGCTCGGTGCCCCGGTGGACAAGGCGATCGGCTGGGGCAGCATGGTGGCCTTCAGCATCATGTCGCTGTGGATCGCGCTGCTGGCCGTCGTCGTTCCGCTCATCACGTGAGGACGGACCGGGTCGGGGGGCTGTGCAGCCCCCCGGCCCTGGGGCAGCTCCGCAGGGAGGGCAGGCCGCCACGCCTTTCCTGCGGGCAGGCGTGGCGGCGAAGGCAACGACGGCACGCTCAGGCAGAGCGTTGCGTAGGAGATCGATACGGCGCCCACCGTGGTGGGTGCGCTGGTGTAGAGCTGGCGTGCGCCGGGTGGAACACGGTGTGTGACGCAGAACACGTTCGGCATGCGGAGGAGTGTTCGCAGTCTCGTGCAGCGGGGTTATGCCTGGTCAGGGCGCTACTTAGCGTAACTAGCAGCGCTTATTGAATGTTGCACAGGGCTGTCGGGTGGGTGCGGTCGGTGATTTTCTGCGGGACGGCATGAGTGATCGGGCCCGTGAATCACTTAGGTAGGAGGCAGGCCCAACGGCCCGTCGGCGCATGCGAGTTGGCGCCGGGTCCCACACCCCTCAATGGAGAGGAACTCGCTCATGTCCCCTGCCGACGGGAGGCGTTCGTGAGTCACGACGACGCACAGGAACCCTCCGCGCAGGAGCACGGCCTCGGGTTGTCCCAGTCCATGTACGTGCCGCTGGACCTGCCGATCGACTTCGAGGCGTTCTACCTGGCGCACCAGGAGGCCTTCCACGCGTATGCGGAAGTCCACTTCGGTACCCGCGCGGCCGCGGAAGAGGTCATACACGAGGTCTTTCTGGAGATCCACGCCGGCTGGACGGAGCTGCTGGGCTCCGGCCACGTGGAGCAGGGCGCGTGGGCGATCGTGCGGCGGGCCGTACGCGACCGCCTGGAGTCCGAGGGGCGTGCGCCGGCCTTCATCATCAACGGCCCTATCGCGCAGGCGCTGGCCGCGACCAAGGACCGGCTGGAGAGGATGCAGTCCACGACCGGCCTGTACGAGGCGATCGCGGAGCTCCCCAACCGGCAGTTCGAGGTGATCGTCCTGCGTTACCTGCTGGGCTACCCCACCTCGAGGGTCGCCTGGTTCATGGGAATCGACGAGCGCACCGTCGGTCATCACCTGCGCCGCGGCAAGGAGCGTCTGCGCGTGAAACTCGGACTGCCCGACGACCGCAAGAAGCCCAAGCACAAGCAGAAGGGGGAATGACCGTGACCACCGCCATCGACACCCTGCTGAACGAAGCGCAGATTCCCGTCTCCAGCACCAAGCGTTTCGATGTCGCCGCCGCCCTGCGGCGGCTGGCAGCCGACGCCTCCCGCCGGACACCCACCGTGGAGACCGCCCGCGCCGCCCAGGCCGGACAGCGCCTGGAGGTGGTGTGCCGGTGGCTGCTGAACGAGCCGGACGCCGCCGCCCACGTCGACAAGATCGCCGACGGCCCGGGACGCGGACCACTAACCGAAGAGCAGATGGACCTCGACGGCGCGCTCGTCTTCGCCTGCCTGCTGTACCTGACAGGCCACCAGGAATCCGCCCAGTTCTGGTGGCAGCTCGCCGCCGGCGCCGGCAGCCGCGCCGCCGCCTACTGCCTGCACCTGCACCACCTGGCCCTCGGCGAGACCCGCGCAGCGTGGCACTGGTTCCACCAGCTCACCCACTCCATGGCCGACACCACCCCGCCCGACGCCGCCTTCCTCGAGGGCCTGGAAATCGTCGCCCGGTACGTACGCCACAACGGATCCCGCGCACTCGCTCCCAGCGGCCGCCTGGAGAGCGAAGTCGACCGGCTCGCCGCACGCACGCCTGACTGCTCCGTCATCGTCGCCCGGCCCGACCGCCAGCTGGTCGCCCGCCTGGAGGAGTTCACCGCAGGACGCTGACCAGGTCATCCAGCACAGCAAAAAGGGGAGCCCCGCCCAGGCCACCGGTTCCGAGGCCACGGCCAGGCGGACTCCCCACACAACGCCGCTTCAGAAAAGGACGTCTGCCATGCAGCCTAACGACCACCCACCCCGCGCAGGCAGGAAACGACGCACCACGCTCCGGCAGCGGATCGCCCGCCGCCGACGCATCGCCCTGTCCCACATGCTGCGCGGCGCCTGCTACGGCATCGGCACCGGAGCAATCGGCATCGCCTTCATCTGTCTGGAACGCCTCCTGTAGCCAGCATCATCGACGCGCACATCGGTGTCTCGGGGGTTCGAGGATCGGGGCGCTGAGTCGTGCCCCAAGGCGCTGCTGTCGTCCTGCCCTGGCATGCAGATGGCCCCGCCTTGGGTGGGGGCATCTTGCGATCTACTCGCAGGTCAGTGACCTTGCCACGACATGATGATTAGGCTGACCGCGCCGCTGCCAACGCCGTAAGCAGCGCCCCGCAGCAACCGTCCATAGACGATTCGCTCCGGCTGGGCACCGTCGTGTGGTGAGACAGTGGAAGGGCGATCGGCGGTATCCCCGCAGATCGCCCCGGAGCGTCGTTCCTGATGCGCGCCGAGCGCAGTCCGGCCTCTTGCCGATCAGGCAGAAGGTCTGGTGCGAACCGAAGGGGAGGTGTACTCATGTGATTGGGGGGCTGATTACGAACTTGCCGTGGCAGGCGAGCGAGCCTTCGGGTCGCGGTACCACTGGATGAACGCGCGGGCGGCGAAGCGGCGGGCTGCTCACCTGATGCGCAGATACAGCACTAGTGGGACGACTACCGCACCGGCCCGGTCCACCGCCGCGCCCAGGACCTGCACGAAACCAAGCGATCTTCGCCCAACACCAGCGAGCGCGCCATGCGGGAGTTGCAAACGTGCCCGCGACGTGAGCAGCCGCCGAGCCGAGTTGTGTCGCTTCTCCGGTCGCCGTATTGGCTCCTTGGGCGACATTCCAGATCCGCACGCTCTTGTCGTTGCCGCCGGTGGTGGCGAGCCAAGTGCCTGCCCCGACCAGACCGTCACCTACACACCCGCGCCCTGACAGACCCCGTCTTTCTCCGGCCGCTCAGTGCGATGGGCCCGTGTCTGCTCGCAGGCTGGGCAGACGCCGGTCATCAGAGGCCGGCTGGTACACCTGCGTCAGCCCGTGCCGGATCGGCGATGGCCTGTTGCAGGCTTTGGACACTCGGCCGAGCGGGTGTTCGTCCCTGATGGAGAAACGATCTTCCGGGCGGCAGCCGACTCCTGAAGGTGGCCGGGCGGATACCCTTCGTGATCACCAGTTACCAGCGAAGGAGGGCCGCTTCATGGTCAACAAGATGATCCCGGAGAAGGTTCCACAGCTGATCCAGCACAGCGTCAGTGGCCTCTACATCACCCCGATGTTCCGCAAGAACGAGGATGTTGAGTTGCGGTTGTGGCGCTACGGCGCCGCATCCGAGGAAGAGGAGAATGTGCAGTGGGTCTTCGAGCCGGTTAACGGCCAGGACCGGGTCGTGCAGATCAGGAACCGCAAGTACGACCGGTACATCACGCTGTCGAAGCCCTCGGCGAACACTGCCGTCACCTACACGCACCCCAGCGGGGCGGGAGCACCCGCCCAGTGCTGGCGTCTGATCTCCCCGGACACCGCGCAAGCTGACTTCGTGATCGCCTCCATGCTGGACAACCAGCTGGTCATCTGTCCCAAGGAAGGCCGACAGGAAGGCGAGACGACGCTGGAGGTAGAACAGTTCGGCCCCTGGACCGACCAGTTCTGGCGTTGGCGCACTCCTCGCGGGAAGAAGTGACCCGAGCAGGGCAGGAGGACGTCGGTGGCCGGTGAGCAGGTTCTGGTCCTGCTCACCGGCCTTTTCCCGCGACGTACCCGTTCACCAGTGCACGCCAGCTGCCGTGCGCGTTCCTGAGGTTCATGTCCCGCCTGCAGGACGTCGGCCAGAACGACACAGGCCAACGGGCACGGCGCCAGATGCGGCCCGGTCCTGAAGGTGGTCCGGCGTGGTGGTGGCGCCCGACGCCTGCCCTGGCGCCGTGCAGATGCCGTATCTGCCGGTGGAAGGATGCCTCCACAGTGGCGCGGATTGCTGCGCCCGGATCCCGTGAACACCCACGGCACGGGCAGGAACTGTCGGTGTACACATGAACGTCCCCGGCTTCGTACGGATGAAAGGGGGCCAATTACTCCCCTGGGGCCGAGAGCGAGGGCAAGAGCCGCATCGCACTGCGCCTGGCGGGGACGTCGCTGAAGGAGTACCGCGAGCTGACCGGGCACCTGTCCAGGGAGCGCGCCGGGTACCTCCAGATGGAGGCCGACGCGAGGCAGGACGCCCGGCAGGCCCTGGCCGAGGCATGAGACGTGGTGCGGCAGAGCCGCTTCGCCGAGAGCTTCGGTGTGGCGAGCACACCGGTGCCCGACCACGTGGAGAAGGTCGCCGAGCGGCTCGTGGAGATGCGCTCCGAAGCCGAGCAGCGCGGCCACAGCATGGACAAGCGGGACCGCGACGACGTCGGCCGCGCCACCCGCAGGGCAGGCGAGTTCCGGGCCTACGCCGCCAGTCACCGCGCCCAGGCCGCCGACGCCCGCGCCGAGAAGACCCTGCGCGCCACGATCGCCGAGAAGTACCCGCAGCTGTACGACCGGGAGGTCACGGGACGCCGCGCGTTCCAACAGGCAAAGCAGACCACGCAGCACCAACCGGCCGCCACAGCGCACCTGCAACCGACACAGTCCAGAGGGCGAAGCAGGAAGTGACCCTGGCGGGGAGCAAGCTGCAGTTTCCCCGGCGGAATTATATGCCGGTGCGCTTAAATCACCGCCCAGCGCAACGCTCCCGCCGGATGTTCCTATGGAATTACAGCGAGGGCTCAGGGCAGGACATTCCTCCTGAGCCCTCACCAAGAACTAAGCACGTTCCCCTTACACCGAGTCACGCGCCTCAATGTCCGACAAACCTAGAGGCTCAAACACTGGGACCAGTTGCGCCAGGTACCAGCCAAGGTCACAGAACTTCTGGGAGCCCGCGAGAGGTTTGGGGTTGATTCCGATCACGAAAGAAGCAGAAGTTCGATCCGGGTGAATCAGGAAATCACCTCCGTGTTCACCGGTGAAGAGAAGCGTGATTCCCACGGTTCGACCCGCTGAACTGCTTTTCTCCATCCTCGACAAGATCTCATTCAGATGAGAACTGGGCGCGTTTCCCCAGTCGAACATACCGTCCTCATCGATGAGGTATGTCACCTTCCCGTCTCTTGATGCTCTCAGGCCACCCCCCAATAGGGCTCGCACGAAAGTCGGAGCATCAATGGATCCGTTGAAGGTGAAGTCGATATCAACCGATCGACTCATGATCTCACCTCCTCCGCCGGTTCGGCTATCTTGAGATTACTTCCCACGGGATTCCCTTCTTGTTGAGCCAGTTCGTAATCTGAGCGGGTATGGGATTCTCAGATATCACCTTGTAGTCGATGCCGGCCTCCTGAGCTATCCCGGACTTCTGCCCCTCGGTGGAATAGAACTTGCTCAGGCGCTTAGGGTCTTTCAGGGTGTTCTCGAAGAACTTACCCGATTTCGCCTCATACCATGTGCCTCGTCCGGTCGTTGGGTCTACGTAGGCACCATCGAACTGGCGACCCTTCTCAGAAAAACCTCCGCCGCCGCCAAGCTTCTCGTGAAGGAATCCTTCGTAGGCGTCACCGTGTTCCTGCGCCGCTCGCCCCCCCTTGGCGCCATCGGCTTCACGGAACGCTTGTCCCAGTTTATCCGAACCGGAATCGATCATCCCCCCTCCGGCAACGACGAGTCCGCCGCCGCCAGCCATGGAAGGAACTCCGGCTGCACACAGGACGCCGACTCCGCATTCGACGACTCCAGAGACAAAAAGTACGCCGCCTCCGGCGGTCCCAAATGCCCCGCCGGCGGTCTCGATGAGTCCAGACCAGAAGTCTCCATTAGACAGGAGACTTGAAAGATAGTTGCCGAAATTAAGTTCAGTGTCCGTGGAATCGACATGGCCGATGCAGTGACCGTAAGCACACGCCAGCGTTTCGCCCGTGCTGTAGTTGTACATCGACTGACCAGTACTCTTGGTCTTGGCCGTCCCGCCGTTTCGCCCCGTAGATGCCGGCGGGTTGAGGTTTGGGGGGTAGGCGGGGTCTACTGCTTCTTTGCCGATCTTCCCTGGCCGACAATGTCCGTTCCCTACCGGGTCATCACACAGACCAGTCGGGTCGCTGCTCGTGGCCGGATGCTGGTTGGCGTAGGCGTATCCGTTGAGGGACTGATGTTGATCGAGTGTGAGTAGCGGGTCGACGCTGATGAACTGGCCGACTGATGGGTCGTACTCGCGGGCGCCAATGTGGGTAAGACCGGTTCCTCCGTCGGCTGGCTTGCCCAAGAAGGCTTTGTCATCAGGCCAGGTGCTCGCCTTCGTGCCCCGCGTGTCACCGAAGGGGGTGCTGTAGCGCTTGGTGACCGCATACGTGGTCGCGTCCAGGGCGACGCTCGACGTGCCGTGGTGATCTGCGGCCAGGAAGTTGAGCTTCGTGCCGGAGGTACCCGAGACCGCCGTGCGCACCGCGATGGTCTGGGCGTTGGCGGTGTAGTAGCGGGCTCCGGAGAGGATCTTCGTTGTGCCCTTGACGGTTAGGCGGACCTCATTCCCGCCGGGCAGATAGAGGACGGTGTCACCGTCGCCCTTGGCCCTACGGAGCAGCAGTTCGCCGGACGCGTCGTAGAGGTAGGTGGTCTCCTTCGCGCTTTCGGTGAGTTTGGTCACTTTGCCTTCGGCGCTCCAGGCCAGTGTCTGCTGCGCCGTGGGGCCGGGGCGGGACGTTGTGTTGCCACTGATGTCGTAGGTGTAGCTGCTGGCCCGGGCGCCAGTGGTGACGTCCAGTGTGTGTGGCTTGTTGTCCTTCGTCGTGTCGTAGGTGTAGTTGGTGGTGTGGTCACCTGTTGAGGTGTGCTTGGTCTCAGTCTTGCGTTGCCCCGCTGCGCTGTAGGTGTACGAGGTCCAATAGGGGGCAGAGCCGTCGATGTTGGACGTCACGCGCCCCGTTGCCGCACAGTCGGCCGTCTTCGGTGTCCAGGCTTCGGCCATACGTCTGTGGCCGTCGTAGGCGAAGCACTGGAAGTCCGTCTTGGTCGTTCCGCCCTGGGTGGTGCCGTCGAAGATCGACGTGACGTTACCGGCGTCGTCCCGGGTGAATTTCAACTCCTGCGGCATGTAGCCGTGTACGTCATCGGTGACGTAGGCGCTGCTGAGTCGCCGGGTGCCCGGCTCATAGGACCAGTTGAGGTACGCCTTCTTCGACGAGTCAGCGGGGTCCATGCCGAGAGCGAGTTGGCCGAGATCGCCTTGCGGGGAGAACGTCGCGCCTTGGAGGTAGCCGGTGGTGCCCTTGGAGCTGATCTGGTGGCCGGTCGAGTCGTACTCGTAAGAGACCGTCTCGGTGGGCAGTCCACCGATCGCGGGCGAGGCGTACTGGCTGGTCGTCCCGTCCAGATTAAAGCCCGTGCTGAATGACATGGTTTTCGGGACGCCTGCCGTCACCAGCGGTTCGGTGTCGGGCAGAAGCAGCTGGCTGCCGGTGACCTGGTAGAGGTTGTCGTAGGCGGTGACCTTCTGGGTGTACGCCTTGCCGGCCAAGCCGCCGTCGTAGCGGACCGCGGCGTCCTGCTGACCTTTGGCGAGGGTGTCGAACGTCCAGGCTGCGAGCTTGTTGCTGTCCGTCTTGGCGACCTGCCACATGCCCGTCTTGCGGCCGAGATCGTCGTAGTCGTAGAGCAGCTTCTTGTTCGTGTCGGCGTTCGGCGTGGTGCTGACGACCTGGTCGAGGGCGTTGTACTCGGTGGCGCTCTTGCCCTTGTCCGGGTCAGTGGCCGTGACCTGCCGGCCGAACAGGTCGTAGGTGTAGGACCACTTAGCTTGGTCAGGGCCCGTGATGGTGTCCTGCTGGCCTGCCGGGGTGTAGGTGAGTGCGGTCTTGGTGAAGTCGGTCCCCGTCGGCTGCGGGCCGCCGTACTCACGGCGTTCGGTCGTCTGGCCCAGGGCGTTGGTCACCACTGCGGTGGCCTGGCCGCCGTTGGGGGCGCTGGTGCTGACCGTGTCACCGGAGTGGGACGTAGTCGTCGTCCAGCGCGTAACGCCGTGAGCCTTGGTGACCGCCTTGATCGGGCGGCCAGCGCCGTCGTACGTGGTGTCCGTCTGAATCGGCGCCTGACCCGCGGAGATTTCCACCGGCATGGGAGCGGGGGCTGAACTACTGTCCCAGATATCTGATTGCTGGCTAACCTCCAGGCCCCTGGTGTCGTATAGCTTCAGCGAGACGAGCCGACCGCCCTGCGGGGTCGGGGACTGGGTCTGGCGGGTGCGCAGCAGTGAGTCGTAGAAGGTATAGCTGGTGTTGTAGCCGGAGCCGTCGCCCTTCAAGGTCCCGGTGGATACCCAGGACATTGCGGAGCTGGTGACGTTGTAGGCGTGGACCTGGTTCGGCGTCTTGTTCAGTGCCTTGAGGCGGTTCGGCAGCCAGACTTTGGTCAGGCGCCCGAGGCTGTCGTACTCGGTCTCTGTGATTTTGTTGTTGGGGTCGGTCACCTTCCGTGGCGTGCCTGTGGCGAAGTCGACGGTGGTCGTCGTCTTGTACAGCTTGGCGTCTTCGGCAGCGGTCGTGGTCAGAGGGCCGGTTGCGGTCGGCGTGTAGGTGGTCCTGGAGACCTGCAGGCCGTTGGTGTTCTTGACGATCAGCGGGCGGCCGAGCGTGTCGAAGGTCGAGGTGGCCACCTTCTGCCAGGCGGGCGCATCGTCACTGCCGTAGCCCTTGGCCCGTCCGGTCCAGGTCGGGTCTCCCTTAGTGGGTGTCTGGGCGGCCGACCAGACGGTGGCTGTCGCGTCGTCGTAGACGGTGGCGGTGTCGGCGATGACGTCGCCGGGGCGGCTGGAGTCCGCCGGCAAGTCGAGTGCCGACTCGGCCGTGGAGCAGGGCTTGGCCACTGTCCGGGTGCGCGATGCCAGGGAGTTGATGCCCTTGGCGTCGTTGCGGGCGTACCAGGTGCGGGTGCACTTCTCATCGCCGGGAGCCGCGGTGTCGCCTTGGTCTTCGACGGTGGCGGCCATGCCGTAGTCGTCGAAGGTGGTCTTCACCGTGCGCACCCGGTCGTATGGGTCGAGCTTGCTGGTGATGTTGGTGCTGGAATGGGTGGCGCCGGTGCGGACGTAGTACGCCTCGATGTCCGCGTACGACTTGTGCTGGGTTGCCGTCCGCTTTGACCAGGGATCGTTGATCGTGCCGGCGACTTCGGCGGCGCCATTGTAGGTGACCGTCTCGCGGGTGAAACCCGCGTACTGGTCGGAGTCGGTGATCTTGCCAGCCTTAATGCCGGTGACTTCTGCCGTCTTGCGGGCGTCTGAATCGGGTGTCTTGCCGTCCGGTCCCAGGACGCGGTCGCCTTGCATGCCGCGTAGGTACACGGTGACCGTCTTGCTCTGGGTTCCCGTCGAAATGCCGGCGAGGTGGATGACTTTCTCAAAGCCGCGCCAGACGGACCAGGTGCGCTCCTTGGCCGGGGTGAGCGGGTCCTCGTCGTAGTGCCAGGCGCCGCCGCCGCTGTACTGGTAGGTGTCCTCTAGCGCCTCCGAGCCGCCGCGCTCATCGACGGTCTGCACCGAGCTCACCGGGTACTTCTGGAACCAGTCGAGAATGGGGTCCTTCTCGCCGTTGGGAGACCAGTACACCGGGTAGCAGCGCTTGATGTTCCGGTCGGCCTTCGGCATGGTCTGGCCGGCGACGCAGTCGGCGTCTAGGTAGGTGACGATAGTCTTCGCGCCGGCCTCGGAGGTGACACTCTTCAGACGTGGCTTGTGCAAGGGCAGGATGTCGTCAGTTCCGTCGACCCGGTTGGCCCGCATCTCGTGCGTGAACTTGACGGGGTCCAACGACAGGTCGGCGCCACGCTTGCCGGTGTGCTTAATCTCGTCCAGCCACAGCGACTGATCCGTCGAATCACCGGTGTCACCCGGGTCCAGGTAGTTCTGCTTCAGAGACCAGACGTCCACCGGGTCGAAGGCGGGAGTCGTGGCCGCCGCATTCCACGCATAGGTGGTGACGGTGCTCAGCCGCTTGCGGGTGAAGAACGTCGGGCCGGTATTGCCGGTGCACTTGTCGTCGTCCTTGCAGACCGCGTCGAACGGCACATCTGGCCAGTTGTCCCGCTTGTCCTCAGTCAGCGAGTCACAACCGGTGCCGGAGGCGAGGCAGCGTTCCGCGTAGTTGAGGACCACCTTGTTCGAAGCGACGGGAGAGCCAGAGAACAAGGCGCCGGCACGCTGGCCGTAGCGGATCTCCTTGAGGTAGCCACCGCGGACGTAGTCGGTGCCAGTGTTGTCGTTGCCGAGTTTGTCGTAGTTGTTGTGTTCGGCTGTGTACCAGTAGGACATGGCGTTGTCGTGTGTGTCTTCGACGTAGTCGAGGTTCCACCGCCAGGCCTGGGGCTTGGCGCGGCCGGAGAAGCTGGTGCCGTCTGCGTAGCCGGGCTCGCCTTCGTCGTCGCCGAAGACGGGTACAGTCCACACCGACCGGGTGCGGTCGTCGGTTCCGGCGCCCTCGAGTTTGTTCAGGCCGAAGACGTACTTGGTGCCGTCGCCGGTGATGACCGTCCAGTACTCGCCGTTGTCGTCACCGTTGTCGGCGTCGGTGGAGCGGGTGACGGTGGAGGCATCGTCGTTCTTCAGCCGCCATTTGCCGGTGGTGTCGTCCTTGACCAACTCGGTGGCCTGGCCGTTGAGGACGAGGGAGGCGTTGTCGTACTTCCAGCACAGGTCGAACTTGTCGTCCTGGCCGTCGTCGTCACAGGAGCCGTACTTGCGCTCGATGTAGGACGAGGTCAGGTCGAAGCCCTCGCCGATCTGGCTGCCTTGGTTGTTGGTGCTCGCGGTGCGTCCGTCGACGGCGCCGGAGTCGTACGAGATGGACAGGTCCGGCTGGGGCCCGGCCGCGGCCGGCGGCACCCGCAACGGGTAGGACCAAGTGAACGTGCCCGACGAGCCGCCCGCTTCCCAGGTCGAGGAGGCCGACAGCGGGGTTGCCTTGTAGTCGCCGGCTCCGGACTGAGTCCCGGCCGCCAGCGCCAGCATCACCGGCGTGCCCGAGGACGGCAGGTTGATAGGCGCCGATACCTGGCTCTTGGAGCGATCATTGGTTGAATCGAGTGTGAGGCGTTTGCGGCATTTCGCCGATGCCGGATCCGTCAGCGAACAGCCGGGCAGACGCGTCAGTTGCAGGCGGCCGGCCCAGTCGCCTCCGTAGGCGGAGGCGAAGGCCGAGTAGTCCAGGCCCAGCCGCGTCTTGCCGCCGTTCTTGGGGCCCGTAAGTTTCAGGGCGACGCCCTTGACACCGAGCTTCGCCGCCGTCTTTTGGCCGAGGACCTCAACCGTGACGGGCTCAGCCGTCTGGTTCTTGCCCGGGACAGTCAGGGTGATGGGCAGGGACCCGGGGGTGGCTTTGGCGGTGCCCTTGGCCGGCAGGTTCATCAATGCTTTGCCGGCCTTGGGCCACGTAGTCCGCTTCGACCGGTCACGGTGTGCGCGGGCGATCGCTGTCTGGTCCGCTTCTTCGGACTTTTTCACCGTGGCGGCGGCCTTCTTGTTCACCTTCGCGGTGAACGGGCTGACCTTGGCCGAGCGGGGCTTTTGCAGGCGGGGAGCGCCCAGGGGATCGGGCTCAGCGCCGAATGCTACGGGTGTGAGCAGGCCGGGGAGCATGGCCAGTCCGGTGGCGGCGGCCAGGCGGCGGGACCAGCGTCTGGTGGTCCCGCTCCTGCGGCCCGGGCCAGAGCCGGGTATGCCGAGGGATTTCATGTGGTGTCTTCCTGTACGGCGCCGGGGCGGCGCGCCGGACGCGGGCCGCTGAGACGGTGGAAAGAAGGAGGGAAAGCGGATCCGGCCTGCCGGTGCTGGGGTCGGGCGCGCTCGCGCGGCTGGCCACCCAGTACCGGCAGATCTGGCTCGGGGCAGGTCTCAGGTGGTGTCGGGCGTGTCCAGCACCTGAGAGCGGACCTGGTCGGCGGTCATAGCTCCGGTCCAGACCCTCAGGTCCTGCAGGCCGCCCGGCAGATAGTTGCCCGTTTTGCTTGAGGCGGTCCCGCGGCCGAGGCTCAGCTCACCACTGCCCTGCTGCGGGGTAGTGAAGCCAGCTGCTTGTTCTGAGGGTTGGTCGAATTCACCTACGTAGAGGTGAAGTTGGCCGTAGCGGACTTCGGTGGTGCCGTCGGTCGCATCGGTCCACTCCCAGGTTTCCTGGGCGTCGAAGGTGCCTGTGATCTGGACCCAGGTGTCGGTGGCGGCCACGTCTGCTGCGGGCACCTGTGCGCTCTGGGTGACCTTGCCGTCCGGTCCCACTGCGGTGCGGGTGAACTTCCACTGGTAGATGCCGTCGCCGGGCTTCGTGACCCACAGAGCCCATGAGGACTCTGAGTTCAGGCGCTGGGCGGCCACCTGCGCCTGGTAGCCGACCGGCTTGGCGTTGAGGGCAGCGGAATCGAGGCGGACGCTCGCAGACACGGTGAACGAGCCGGTCTCGTCGACCACCGGACCGGTTGCGGCGGCGTACCCGGCTGTGCCGTTCAGGAACAGCGCGTTGTCTTCCTCGTTCAGCGTGGCGCCGGAGGCGGACAGGGTCATGGCCGAGAGCGAATAGGCCGTGGTCTCGGCAACCTGAGTGCCCTTTGCGGTGGTGGCGTCCCAGTGTGCGACCAGTTCGTTGGCCGGCACGCCGTCTTGCAGCACCCTGGCTTCGTTGGCGACCTCAGCCGGCTGCAGGGCTCGCTGCCACACTGCGGCTTCGTCGAGCAGACCGAAGTGGTGGTCGACGTACCTGCCGCCCGCCTTGGAGCGCCCAAACTGCAATCCCCCGCTTGCAGTCCAAGGAGTGTAGGTGGGTGCGGCCTTGGACAGGCCGACCGGCTGGCCTTGGGGCTGGCCGTTGATGAACAGCTGGATGGTGTCGTTGGCGGGGTCAGTGTCCGGGAGGTTGTCATCGCCTTCGGTCTTGAAGACGCCCGTCACGTGTGTCCACACGTTGAGCGGCGGGTTTTCCTGGTCGGACATTGAGCGGATGTACACCGGGCTTGCTGTGTCTTTGTCGGCGCGGTTGAAGACCCACTTCTTGTACGCGGCGGAGTAGTAGAGCGTGAAGGAACTGCCGTTGGTTCCCGGCGCGGACAGTACCGCCCGGTTGGCGGAGGTGTTGGACAGCTGTACCCAGGCGGACACGGTGAAGGAGTCTCGGGTGTTGACCGCAGGGGCGGACGTGGCTGCGTAGCCGGTTTGCTGAGCCGGGTCGCTGGTGTCGTCGTTCAGGCGCAGCGCGTAGTCTGCCTCTCCGCGACGGGCCCTGGTCGACCAGCCGGTCCCTTGCTCACCGACCAGTGTGGCGTCATGTCGGGTGCCGACGGTGGCGGTGTCCTTGGCGGTAACGGTGCCCGAGCCTGGAACTCCGTTCAGGTGCCAGCGGCCCACGGCTGCCTCGGCCGTGGCTACCTTGAAGGTGAACTCCTGGTAGGCGCCCCACCGGTTGTAGACGTCCTTGGCGCGTACCGATAGCACCTGAGTGCCCGACAGGGGCGGGGTCACGTTGGGGACAGTGACTTTGAGGGTGCCAGCTACGGGTTTAGCGGGAGTGGACAGCAACTTCCACTCATAGCCTGTGACGTCGGTCTTGCCGCTGGAGTTGATGTCGGCGGTGTTGGGCTGGAAGGTGAAGGAGCCGGGCACGCCCGGCCCTCCCTTCCCTTCACAGACGTTCGCCGCGCATGCGGTGTACGGAGAGCCGGCAGTGATGCGGGGCGGCTTCGGCGCCGTCGAGTCGATCTTGAAGTAGCACCAGGAGCTGTAGCCGGAGAACAGGTCGCCGGATTTGCCGCTGTAGGACCAGTGGGATTGGGTGCGGGCCTTGTAGCGGTACAGGCCGCCCTCCGCGCGGTCACTCATCCGGAGTTTTTCCAGCGTGCCGTCCGGGTGCCAGCCGGTATCGGGCGCGTGGCCAGTCCACACTCGGTGCCAAGCCGCATCGTCGCCGCGTTCCACAACGTACTCGGCCTGCAGAGAGCCTTCCTGGTCGCCTTTGTTGGACTCGACCCGCGTCTGAACGCGGGCCTGCACGATCGGATCCTTGCGGGTGACGATCAGCGGGTCGCTCGAGGACTTCTTGCAGTAGTCGGTGGTGCCATCACCGGGGATGAGACCAACGTCCGACGGCGTGCCCGGCTTGTAAGCATAGATGACTTGCAGCTCAGCACTGTCGTCGAAGCGCTTCCATGCGCGCGGTTCGCTCTCGTCCTTGGCCCGCAGCATCAGTGTCAGGCGGCTGATCTTGCCGTCCGCGAAGGAGCGGACGGTGTTCTTCAGGTTCTCGTCCGCCTCATCGGGGTTGTCGTTGAACTCGATCCAGGCGTCGGGCTGATCGGGCGTACACAGGTCACCGCGCCCGGCGGCGACGTACCGGTCGCCCATCTGGTCCAGTTGCTTGGGGCCCGGCCACCTGGTGCCTTCGGAGATGTTGTCGGTGCGCTCGAGGTCCACCCAGTAGGGCGTGCAGTTGTACGACCACGTCTCGCGGGCACGGAAGGTGGCGTCAAGCACGTGCTTGCCGGAGAGCTTCGTCGGTGCGAACTCGAAGTACATGCGGTCGATGTAGCCGGATCCGCATGAATAACCATCAGCCGTTCCGCATTTGCCGACGCCCTTGTCGCCGTCGAACATCCAGAACTTGTCACCGTCGGAGGAGATCTTCGTGCGCTCCTGGGCTCCCAGGCCGACCGAAGGATCGATGAACACCGGGTAGACGGTGTCCTTGCCGCGCAGCAGGTCGAGGTCGGGGTGTACGGCGACGGTGTTGTTGTCGACCTTGACGGGCAGGACCGCGCTGGCGTCCCCATTACCGGGCTGCGCAGGATCGTTGTCCTCGGGCTCGTTCACGGCAGTCTGCACGTCGGCCACCATGAGCTGGGGCTGCGGGCCGGACTCGGTGTCATCACCGGCGGAGTCCCACATCTGGCCAGCCGGCCCACGGAAGAGGGCGTTGCCGTCCTCGTCAATGGCCCGCAGCCCGCCGCCGGCGCCCGGTACCACGGCTAGACCGTCTCCGGATGCGGTGAGCTTGACCTGCTCGAGCTCAGGATTGCCGGCTGCTTCCGGTGTCTTCACGACGAGTACCTCGCGGTACCCCTCGGCGGTCGCGGTCAGCTGCAGATCCACCCCGTCCAACACGTTGGCATAGGTGGCTGTTGCGTCCTTCAGGGTCGGCTCAGGCAGCGCGTCAGTCCAACCAAGGGTGATCGACCGGCCGTCCTTGCCCATCCGCAGCATGTCAGAGCCGGAACCACCGCCAGAGAACGACAGGTCGACCACAGCGCCTTTGGGGGCGATCCGGCCGTCAGGCCGGCGCTCCAGGACAGGGTCGACCGGCCCCCAACTGCCGTCCCATTGGTGGACGCGTTGCGGTGTTGAGGACTGGGTGAGAAGGAACGTTCCGTCCGGATTGGCGTGCGTTGTGGAGTACTCCGTACGGTCCGCCATCACCTCCACGGGCTCGCCGGAGGATGCCGCCTGCGCCAGCGCGGTCGCCTCGTCCAACACACTCGCCGTGGCCGCAGCGGCTGTTGACTGCGCCGCAGCCCTCGCCGGCAACATTGGCAGTGCCGACAGCACCAGCGAGGCGGCCACACCCCCCAGTAACACCCCGCGCGTTCTTCGCGCACGCAGACCCAACACAGACCGCACCCCCCGCATCACGGAGCCCACCCTCCGTCACAGAATTCACACAGAAAGCTCAGAGTTAATGCAGAGTCACTGAGCGAGTCAATCGAGTGTGATCCGCACCACGCACACTTGTCCGAATACGACTTGGGCTGTCCAAATCCACGCGCTGATTACCCGGCAAGCACGCTTAATGAGCGTTTGGTGCTTGCTCGTCCGTTTCATTTCGTTTAGCCGCGCCAGTTCGGGGTGGCTTCATGGGTGAGGCGGCGGGTCATGAGGTTGATGGCGGCGAGCTCAATCATGGCGGCTGATCGGTGGGGGTGGGTTTCGTAGTCGCGGGCCAGGCGGCGGTGGTGCATGAGCCAGCCGAGGGTGCGTTCGATGACCCAGCGGCGGGGTGGACATGAAAGCCGCGGGCGGCGGGATCGCGCTGGACGATTTCGAGGTCGGTGCCGATCTGGGCAGCGTGTTCGACGGCTTTGGCCTTGTAGCCGTTGTCGGCCCAGGCTTTGGTGATGGTGGGGTGGTGGGGTCCCAGACTCGAGTCAGGGGTTGGGTGCCGACGGCGGAGTCGTGGACGCTGGCGGCGGTGACGGCGACGGCCAGCAGGAGGCCGAGTGTGTCGGTGACGATGTGCCGTTTGCGTCCGATGATTTTCTAGGCCGGGTCGATGCCTTGGCTGGTCAGGTGGATGGTGGCGGAGGTTTTGATGCTCTGGCTGTCGATCAGGCAGGCGCTGGGCTCGCTGGTGCGGCCTTCCGCCTAGCGGACGGACTTTGCCACGTAAGAGGCCGGTGAGCTGGTCGAATATGCCGTCGGCTTCCCAGCAGGCGAAGTAGCCGTAGACGGTCTGGTGGGGCGGGAAGTCGTGGGGCAGGTAGCGCCAGGGTATGCCGGTCCGGTCGACGTAGAGGTTGGCGTTGATCAGGGCGCGCGCGGGCGATGCGGACTCCGATGCGCTTGCCGCGGAGCCACCTGCGCAGGTCAGCCCGGTCGTATGCTTTGTCCGCATGCAGGCGCTGGGGCTTGAAGTACCGGCCGCGGGGGGGGGCGTGTCTCGTTTGGTGACCCTCGATCATGGGCTTGAGCCCTGGGCTGCAGCGGGTATGTCAAGCCGAGCAGTCGTTGGGCCAGCCGGGTTCTGCCGCCGCCCTGGGGCTGTCGGAGGCAGAAGTGGAACAGCTGCGCACCGGGCAGCTCGACATGGGCGTCTCCAGCTGCAGGGACCCCTTCGCCTCTCCCTACGGACGCGGCGGCCAGCTCTGCCCGGTCGCCCCCACCCGCGGCCTCGAATGCCGCAACGCGTTCGTCTGCCCGCGAACCTGCCCCAGCTTCTGCTCTTCTCCGACCATCTCGAACGCCTTCAGCTGCGGCTGTCGCCTCAGCTCTTCCACACGCTCTGGGGACAGAGCCGCGTCAACGTCACCGAAGCGATCAAGGCCCGCACCGACGCAGAGATCGCTCAGGCCCGCCGCCAGATCGCCGAAGGCAAGGCGGCCCTGCCTCTCCCTCTCTCGGCACACGTGGAGTTCGACGCATGACCAGCCGCCTGCCGCTCGCCCTGCCCGTCTCGGTCTTCCGGGACGACGAGCCCGTCATCCCGTCCCACCCGGTCCTGGAAGGCGCCTGTCCACCGTTGTTCGGCAACACCGGCTGCTGGACCCAAATGGCATCGTCAGAGCCCCGAACCTGGCTGCCGCCGGCTTCCGCGTGATCTTCCGTGAGCTGGACCCCCAGTGGACGAACTCGACCCGGCTGCCCACGACGACGGGCACCCCGGTGAGCTGGTAGAAGTGCTCGATCAGCGCCCCGTACGCGGGTGCGACGGCAGGATCGACGGTCTGCACGTGCGCGGTGCCATCGAACACGATTCCGGCAATCTTGTCGGCGTGGTCGGGGTGGACAGGCGGTGGTCGCTCAGAACAGGAAATGACGATGACGACTCCCGCACCGCCGGTCACGGAGTCCGATCCCACTGCGCTGACCTGCTCCAGTGACCTGGTCGGCCCGTCCTATACGACCGGCGGCGGAGGCGGTGGGGGCTGCTGAGTCTGCCCTGCCTCGCGCATCCCCAACTTCATGGCACTCAGCACGGCATCCACGTCCGACTTGTCACTCCGCCGAAGTACGAAGATCTTCAGCGCCGCCACGAACACCGGACCACACAGCAGCACACCCAGCCACCAGGCGTCTTTCACGGTGTACACGCCGGCCGCCAGCATGGCCACGCCCACCACCGCACCAGCAACCAGGCCGGTCATCTGCAGCGTGTGTCGACGCTTTCCCTTACGTTCCTCCGCATCCTGTCGGCGCGCCTGCAAATCTAGCTGCTTCAGACGCAGTTGATGTTCTCGCTTCAGCTGTGGTTCCAAGGCCTCCAGCGCGACTTTCAACTTGTCCGCGTCGAGGACTTGCCCCCACTGCATCGCGATCTTCATTCCCGCAGAAAGCAGCGGGTCGTCTTCTCGTGGTGCGGGTATTGCGCTGTTCTCGGGGTTCACTGTTGCGCGCCTCCGCCACCTCTGCCCGCGGGCGTGTAGTCGAGCGTGGTGGACTCCGGAGGAGGACCCAGACGCAGGAACAAGCGAGCCAGTGTGTGATCGATAGTTTCCTCCGCCGCCGGCGCCACGTCCTCGATCTCCTCGCGGCCCAACGGCTGCCCTCCAAGCTGCGGCTTGGCCCTGGAGGAAGTGGCTGCGATGAGGTCGTGCCGAAGAGCCGAGACCACTGCGCCCTGCATCTCCTGTACCTCGTTGAGGAGCACGACGTCGTCGTGGACCCGCTCCTCTAGGTGTCGGAATACGGCCAACGTGACGAGGGCCGGGTCGGTGAGATCGGGGCCAAGCGGCACTCGCTCAGTGAGACCCTCACTGACGAGCGCAGACCACAGGTCTCCCAGAGTCGGCTTCGGATCGTTGCGCGTGATGAAGCGGTAGATGCGCCGCGCCGCTTCAAGGTCCTGGCGGAGCGGTGTGTCTGACAACGCTTGATGAACCATCGAAAAGGGCATGTCGGCGGAGGTGAAGCGGATGCTGTATGTGGCGCCGTCCACGGTGTGGGTGAACGAGAGCACCCTCGTACCGTCCGGCGCCCCCTTAGCCTTCAACCCAAGTAGCTGGGTGATCTTGCCCCATAGGCTCATGTGAATCCCCCCTGCAAGTGATGCCCAATCAAGCTAGCGGCACACACGATTGCTTGCGGCGCTCTTCATGGATTGCCACACCGCACGTAGGGGTGAATGGCGATGCCGCAGATTCCTTGCAACAACGTCCCGTCGCGGTCCTGGCCGTCCAGCGCCGCCGGGCCGCCCGAGCCGTGGGCACCGACGCGGGCGGACTGCCGAGGAGCAGCTGTGCCAGCGCCGGCCGGGGTGAGCGGTGAGTCGAGCAGTACTGCAACCAGCGCGCTACGCCGCGCAGGGAGGTCATGCGCGTGTACCGGTTATGGCGGCAGGGCCCCTCTGTGATCGGGGGGTCTTCTCCCCTACCTTCCTTACGTCGATGGTGCGGGGGTCGACGGCCTCTCCGGGGGCGCCTTCTTGGTAGAGGCCTTCGGGTTGGGCGTCGCGGTCGTGTGGGAGGAGGAAGAAGACGCGGCGGCGGTAGAGGCCGCTGTCGGGGTCGGCTTCGGCGTGGTCGTCGAGTTCGGCGTAGCCGACCATGCGGCCGTCGCGGGCGTAGCGGGGTTTGTTGCGGCGGCGGGGGGTCTTGTCGAGGGCCTGGCGCACGTAGTCGAGGTTGTCGGGGTCTTCCAGCCACACGACGTGTGCTTCGTGGGTGAGATCGCCCTCGGTCAGTAGCGAGCTCATAGCTGGTTGCCCTCCTTGGTGTGCCGGGCCGGACGGCGGTCCGCCTCGTGGTGTGGTGTGCCGCCTGTGGTAGAGCCTGCTCTGGCGGCTTCATGGTAGGCCGGGCCGGTGAGGGCGGGTAGGGGCGTCTGGGTGCCCTGATGGACGGCGGGGCGGTGGCGCGGTGGTTTGGTGTGGTGGTGCGGGGGTGGGTTCATGAGGGTGTGTCCAGCAGGGCAAGGCCGGGGTAGTACTTGCGGCCGTTGGATTTGATCATGTCGGCGGGTGAGGCGAGGCCGACCTCTTGCCGGACGCGGGTGGCGAACGCGCGGGCGCCGGCGGGGCGGATGCCTTCGCCGCTGCTGCACCAGGAGGCGTAGGTGGTGTAGAGGAGGCCTTGTTCGACGCGTAGGTCGGGCTGGGCTTCGAGGTCGCGGGTGCAGCATTCGGTGAGGAAGCGGCCGATGTGGTCTTCGGTGTTGGCGTACGCGGTGGTGGCGATGCGGACGCGGTCGGGGCCTTCGAGGTTGTCGCGGGTGGTGAGGTAGCGGCGGGCGCCTTCGATGAGCCACTGCAGGATGCCGGGGCCTTCGTCGCGGACGAGTTCGAAGGCCAGGTTGTCGATCTTGCGGTGGTCGGGGACGGTGCGTTCGAAGGGCAGCAGGCGGATGCGGCGCCAGAACGCGAAGCCGCCGGTGGACACTTCGGGGCGGTGGTTGCCGAGTAGCCACAGGTGGTGGGTGGGGCTGAAGGAGAAGTAGTCCTGCCGCATGCGGCGGGCTTTGATTTTGTCTCCGCCGGTCAGGAGCCGGACGCGGGCTTCGTCGAACTTGTCGTTGGGTTTGAGTTCGCTGCAGACGATGAGGCGGCGGCCGTGGAGTTCGGTGAGTTCGGTGGAGTGCTCGGAGAATGCGCCGCGGTCCATGAGGAATCCGGGTGGGGCGGCGTCGGCGTAGTCGCCCAGGATCTGGATCATGGTGTCAAGCAGGACGGATTTGCCGTTTTTGCCGTGTCCGTGGAGGAAGGGCAGGACCTGCGCGCCGACATCGCCGGTGATGGAGTAGCCGAGCAGCAGGTGCAGGAAGTTGATCATTTCCTGGCCTTCGGCGTCGTCGCCGAAGGTGTCGTGCAGGAAGCGGTGCCAGCGCGGGGTGGGGGTCTGCTGGGGGGCGACGCTGGTGGCGCGGGAGTGGAAGTCGCGGGTGGGGTCCGGTTTGCGGAGCAGGCCGGTGTTCAGGTCGACGACGCCGGCGGGGGTGCACAGGGCGTAGGGGTCGCCGTCGAGGGTGTCGGGATCGACGGAGAGGTCCGGGGAGGCTTTGGCCTGGGTGAGGAGGGCCTTCATTCCGGTGGTGGAGAGGGTGCGCTTTTTGTGGTGGTGGAGCTCGCGGTCGCTGAAGATGCCGCGCGGGTCGCTGTCCGGCATGTCTTCGGCCATCTCTCCTGCGGCCCACAGGGCGGCTTTCTCGCCGCCGGTGCGCTTCCAGCGGTAGCCGTCCCAGGAGAACCAGCCCAGGCCTTCGACGTGGCGGAACTGGTCGCGGTAGAGCTTGACGAACAGTTTGGCGTTGCCGCGGTCTGTGAGCGTGCCGGGCAATGGGGCTGGCTCCGCCCAGGAAGGGGTGGCTGGGGAGGCGTTGGCCTGGGCGGGCAGGGCTGCGGGCGGAGGGGCGGCCTGTTCGAGGTCCAGCATCTGCTGAGCGGCGGCGCTGGCGTCGAAGCGCGGGGTCTCGGCGCTGCTCATGAACGTCCTTTGAGGTGGAGCGGGCGGGCGGCCCCGGCGGCGAGGGCGTCGTCGACGATTCGTACGTTGCGGGCACTTTGCCAGGGGCGCGCAGCCTCGGCAGCCGCGAGCAGTTGGGCTCGCGCAGTGGGTTCGTCGAGATGCCCGGCTGCGGTGAGTCCTCCGGCGGTGTATGCGGCCTTGTTGAGTTTCTCGGTGAAGGCCGCGCCTTCACGCGTGGCCGCGCACTCGGCGACCTCCTGGAGCAGGGGCTCCAGGACACGTTGCCCGCCGGCAGCGGTTCGGGGACGGCGGGCGCGGGGGACTTCGGGCTTGGGTCGGACCGGTGGGCGCTGGATCACGTGGCCGGTCCTCACGAGTTCTTCGCCGAGCCATTCAGGCAGGGGGGCAGGCAGTCGGGTCGGTCCTTCGCGCAGGTAAGTCCCCTGGGCGGTGCGGGTGGTGGGGGCGACGATGTAGCCGCCGTCAGCCCGTACGTCGACCTGCCAGGCAAGGGCGACCTTGGAGCTGGAGCCGGTCGAGCAGCGGAACCGTGTGGCTGGGTGGGGGTTTCGGTACCAGACGTGCAGGCCACCGGAGGGGGTACGCACGCGCAACGTGCTGTCGTCGTCGGCGGGGCTGGGTTGCCGGCGTAGTGCCGCCAGGAGCGCGAGGGTGTCGAAGCCGGACGCCAAACCGTCCAGGTCGACTGAGTCGTGGATGGCGATGCCAGGCAGGAGGCGGTTGCGGTCGGGGACCGGCGCGGAGTGCGCGTCGATATCGATGACGATCAGGTCCGCTCCCCCGCAGGCCACGCCGACGCCCCAGGTCGGCGTGCGGGACCACCAGGCGTCGATGCGCGCGGTGTTGGTCGTCGCGGCGTGGAACCCATGGCATGGACGGCCTGCTGGAAGGCAGGGGCAGTCGGCTGGCTGGTGGTGCTGATCTTTGCAGGCTGCGCAGTTTCCTGCGGGCGTCTTGCGGCCCGCTGCAAGGGGATGGACAGGCCAGCCCTGCTCAGCGCACCACCGGGCAACGGTATGCGGTGTGGCAGGCTTAGCAGGGCCTGCAGGCACTCTCGTCGCGGTGGGGCCGGGCACGCGTCGTCCTTCTTCGAAGTTTTCGTTTCCTTCAGTTCCTTCAGTCCCTGGTGGGCCTAACTGTTGCAGTGACCGCGTGCTGTAGTGAGGGTCCCAAGGGACTGTAGGGACTGTGTTTCGGAAGAGAGTCTAGGACCCAAGAACGATGGTGGGCGGCAGCTTCCCCGCGTGGCGGCCCATCAGCTTTTAGAGTCCCTACGGTCCCTTGAGTCGCTCCGCGGCACAACCTATGGGGGCAATGTCCGAATTGAGAGTGGTTGGAGGGACTGCACTCTCATACAGTCGGCAAACCCATGCTCTGCCGCGCGGCGAGGGACTGGAGCCCTAGCGCAGCCGTGAACAAGGCCGGACTTATCACTGAGCGATGACCCCAGGCTGCTGCAACCGCCAACCCGCCGCGGAGCGGCAGGGACGAAGCCGCCGGCCGCAGCCCTTTGGTCCCTCACCCTAGTCCCTGAACATTTTCGCAGGTCGGAGGCGCAATGAACAACTCGCAAGGGACCGTAGGGACTGGGATCCTCAATTATGAGCTAGCTACAACCTGTAGGCAGGCAGATGCGCCCGCGCGCACCTGCACACAAGACTGGCTCATAATTCCGAATGAGAGTCCCTTGAGTCCCTCGACTGAGCCTCATGTCCGCTTGACCTGCAGTTTTGCCCAGGGACTGAGTAGCAGGGGCCAAAGAGGACTCAGTCACTGATCGCCAGGTCGTTCCGTGGTGGCCACTGTCCATGCAGGTGTTGGCCGACCCGTGGCCAATATCGCCCACCGAGGCCCCTGACCGGCCCTGCAAGAGCTCCTGAACCACCTCGGGCGCTTACTCCCGTCTTATGCAGTGCAGCAGCGGGCCCACCGTCGTACTGGAGCCCGCGGAACAGGAGCCGGTGGCCGGGTCCAGCACGGCCCGAGCAGCGCGTGCAGCAGCTGGCCGTGCTCCACCCGGCCGGGACGGGCTGCTGCTCGTGCAGCACCCGTGTGCCGCCTGGCCCATGCAAATGCTGCGCTGCACCCAGGAGACCGCCCTGCTGTAGCCGGCGACCATCACCAGGAGCAGCGTCTACAGCACGGTGCCGTGCAGGGCGCGGGGGTCGCCGGACGTCGCGTAGCGGCGGGCGGCGAGGCCGTGCTCGAGGGGCTCACCGATCTCCTCACAGAGCAGGGCAAGGACGTCGGCCGCCTCGGTGTCGGATACGTAGGCTGGCGCGACTTCGAGCATCAGCTCGCCGATCGCGTGGGTGTCGGCGGCGAGTTCGTCGACGACGCGGCGCGGCGCGGCGACGGTCGGGTCTGCCGATGGATCGGCGGGTGTCGGGGCGGCGCGGTTCGGATGTCACGGACGGCCTGGCGGACCACCGCGCGCACCGTGGCCTCAGCGAGTGCCTGGAGGCCGCTGTGAGCGAGCGCGGTGAGCCGGCGGGCGGATCAGGCTCCGCGACGTCGCCGCTACGGCCGGAGACGGCGATCAGGGCGCACTGGGACAGGCCGTAGTCGAGCGCGGCCGCGCCGTCCCGGGTCGCTGTATCGCGTGCGAGACGTCTCGGTGCCGGCGGTGACCGCGCCATGGATCGCGGTGAGGGAGCGGGCGACGTCGAGCAGTTGGCAACCTGCCGCTCCCGTTCACGCCCGGCCGCCGGCCGAGGTCACAGTTTCAGGAACACGCTCAGGGCCATGAAGGCGGCGAACGCGATACCCAGGGCCGGGATCAGGACCGGGTACGCCACGGCGATCAGCCCGGCGAGCGTCGTGCCCAGGAGGGCGATGGCCACGGAGTGGCGGTCCTGAGGGTCGTTGGACATGGAGTCGACCTCCTGTGGGCGTGGTCCGTGGGTCGGAAACGTCTGCCCGTCCCGGCATGGCGGGGCGGGGACCGAACGTGTGGCTCGGCGAGCAACCAAGACCAGGACAGCAGAGAGCCGGCCCCCCTGACCCCCAGCAGATCCCCTCATGGCACGGCAATTGCGAACACCGCCGCATTGCAGTGAAAGCCCCTGCTGGGAAGGCTCGTTCAATTACGGTGTTGGCCTACTGCCGAGGGGGATTCATGACGACTTATCCTGCTCGCCCGCTGCCGGATCCGGCACACGTGACGTCCTCGCTGCAGCTCGTCCTCGCAGCGAAGGAGCTCATGGCCTGCCTGGACCTGAGCGGCAGCCGGGTCGCCAATAAGGCACACCTGTCGACCGGGACCGTCTCCGGCCTGGTCAACGGCAGGGTCTTTCCTCGGGAAGCCACCTTCAAGGCGTTCATCACGGCTGGATGCGGACAGACCTGGGAGCCGTGGCATCAGGCATGGCAGCGGGCTCACCAGGACGACCTGCACCGGCGTCCCAGCGAGAGCCTGGCCGCAGAGGTTCACGAAGCCCAGAGCAGGATCGAGGTGCTCGAGCAGGCCCTCGCAGCCGCGGCCGAAAGGCTCGCGGAGTTGGAGGAGCGCGTCACCGCCGGCCTCGACGCCCGGCGTACGGACGAGGCTGCCGAACGCGAAGAGGCACGCCGCCGGACCGACGCCATGGACCAGCTCCTCGAAGCGGTGCCGGCACCCCGGTTCGCAGTGGAGCGCTGGGACCATCGCGACACCGGAAGCCAGCCGCTGTACGACATCTCCGCAGTGGATAAATTCCTCGAAGAGGTACGGACGCGGTCGAATGAAAGCCTCCTGAAACACCTGCTCAGAACGCATCCCGGAACGTTCAGGGATCCAGGCGGAGGCCAGACCTGCGGATACCGCGCCTTCGAGGTCGACCTCTACATGTCACAGCTTCGCCTGGCACTGGGCATCGACTGCCCCGACCCGAACCGGCTCCCAGGCCCCGCTCGGCAACTGCGCCACGCGCAGCAGCAGTCGCAGACAGGCTGGGGCGTGGAACCGGCAACCGAGGTGGCGGGGTTCTCCGATTGACCGCCCGCGGTCGGCCAGGGATGCGTGGCCGCGATGATCGTCGTCCGGGCCTGCCTGCCGAGGGGCGGGTGCAGGAGTGGAGAAAGGTGCGATGGCGGAGGAGCGTCGAGTCCGGGAGTTCGGTCTGGCCGCGCTGCCGACGGTGCGGGATGACCAATCCGGTGCCCGGGTAGCCGCCGTCGGCGATCGTGGTGGTCTTCCCGACGGCGGCTTTGGCGCCGGATTCCTCCCATGCCTTGCAGTCGTTGCGGTTCCCGGCGAGCGGCTGGCCGACCACGACGACCAGGCGGGTGTCGGCGTCGATGACGATCTGGTGGTTGGTGGAGTACCGGTAGTTCTTCGACCGCTCGGCGATGGTGTGGTCGCGGGTGGGTACCAGGGTGCCGTCGACGATGAGCACGGTGTCCTTGGCGAACTGTTTGCGGGGCTGGAGCGCGAGCATCGGCCCGAAGTGGTCGATGATCCGGTCCGCCGCCGACTTCGAGATCCCGAACAGCGGGGCGAGTTGCCGCATGGTCAGGTTCGTTCGCCAGTAGGCCGCGACCAGCAGGGCACGATCCTCCAGCGGAAGGCTCCACGGCCGGCCCCTGCGGACCACGTCCGCACCCTGGCGCCGCAGAACCGTTACCAGCTTCCCGAAGGCGCGAGGGCTCAGCCCGGAGAACGGGGCTATCCAGGAAGCTTCCGACGCCGTGATCACACCAGCCATACCAAGATCGTTTCATGGTGTGGCTGGCGGCTCGGCCCACCTCTCAGCTGCCGCTCAGCGGAGACGCCCACGTGGGGTCGTGTCGGGATCTCCTCGTGAGGTGGGCCAGGAGGTGCTCCGCCGCGATGGAGGCAGTGTCTTGCGGCGCGCCGACTGCGGTCAGGGCGGCGATAAGCCTTGCTGATGCTGTTTCCGGCACGTCCGGGTCGGTGAGGAGGGGAAGCAGCAGCAGGAAGCGGGTGGCCGTGTCCTGGACGCCTTCGTCCGCAAGCGACGGACTGTCAGCGATCCGGATCAGTTCGTGCCATGTCAGCCCAGTGCCCGAGAAATCTCCGTCCCAGCTGGCGATCTGCTCGGCGTAGCTTCTGCCTGGATGGGTGAGGAGGTAGTCGGTGCCGTACTCGCCATCCAGGTTGCGGTAGACCACCACGGCTCCGGGGCCGTCTTCGGCCGGCACCCTGAACGCTGGCCAGCGCCCCAGGGTCGAAGAGGACCTCGGACAGGGCATCGACATCGGCGCCGTCCTTGCCGAACCACTCTCGAAGCGGGCGCTCGGGACACCCCCCATTGCTGCACATCGCCAGGAGGTAGTTCGACCAGAAGCCCGGGTGGACCAGCAGTGACTCGCCCGGCACCAACGGGCCGACGTCGTATCCCTTGATCAGCACCCCTCGATCCTGTCACTAGCCACTGACACGGTCCGATCCGGAATCGGCAAGGGGGCGCCGTCCAGTTACGGGACAGCTCATATCTACGAGGGTTCCGCAGCAGGACTCAACTGGGTCAGTCGTGACTCCTCGACAACTCAACCGCTTGGGCAGCGCGCCGAACCAAGGCAGGCGAGGCGGGTGTGGTAGTGATCCGCACCACGGACGTGCCGACCCGGGCATATACGGCGTATACCTTGCCGCTGGGAGGTTCCTCCGTAACAGCAATGCGCTGTGGCCCGATCCTCTCGGCGGTTTGAAAACTGAGACGAGCCAAGGCCAATCGGGAACGCATGAGCCGTTCGGCTTCTCGTCGGGAAGGTGCAGTGTATTCGACAGAGATGCGGATCGATGGTGCTGCGCCCGTATCTGGCACATAGGTACAGACCGAAGGTCGAGGCAAACGCGTGCCAAAAATAGTGCGCCGCTGCGGAATAGGAGTGTACTTTGGGTTGGTTGACAGTTTACCGATTTGGAGAAGGTCACATGCATCTGGCCATCTGGCTGGCGACAAGCCAGCGAGGGCCGGGTGAAGGTTCCGCGGGTCGGCGACAAGACGGTATACGGTGAGTCGGCCAAACAGACTATCCGGAGGCACAGCCGTATTACCCTTCTCTTCCTAGATAGCCAATAGGTCGCCGTGGGATCCGATGAGTTCCGTGTGCAATACACTGCTAAGCACCGGAACCTGAACGGAGCGTCCGGAGTCAAGCGTCAAATGCTCGATATATGTAGCCATCGGCCATTCGTGACGAATCTGACCGATCATTGCGCTTCCTTCCAGCTCCAGAGAGGCGTAGACGGAGCGTTCCCAAAGAATCTCACCTCGATTGACATCGAAGGCGCGCAAACGGAAGGGTTTAGTTCCTTCTCCTGTGGATCCCTCTCCTGCACATAAAGCTCCGCCCCTTTCCGAGCCAGGCTCCATGCGTAACTATTTCCAAGTGACAATAGGCGCCCCGAGTCGGAATACACTCGAAGCTCCTGTCCTACCTTCACAGCGATGTCACCGGAGTTCGACGGCGTGAGAATCAACTCATAGGGGTACCCAATCGCGTCATAAGAACTAGGTTCGGCGGGCATGCGTATCGAGCGCTGCCAGAGTTTCGCACCGGTGAGGGAGTTCAGAGCGGTCAACTTGGCCAGGGACCCCGGGGATCGGTGCCACATAAAGACGTACCAGATGCTTCCTGCCCCGGCGTATACGGCGCTGTGCTCCAACCATGGGAAGCGTAGGTCCGCGATCGTGGGCTCGACACTCCATCGCTGAACGCCGGTATATGCATCGAATGCCTTGACGCGCACCGGAAAACCGCTGAAGACTGCGGCGATGTTTTCCGTGAGGGCCACACGCGGCCCTAGCCTGGAAGGGAGGGCGACATTCCTGTGCCATATCTGCCGGCCAGTCGCAACGTCGTACCCACGCAGCAGGACGGGATCCGAACCGACATCTGTCCAAGCAATCACTAGTATCGAGCCGCTGATGCGCAACTGCTCTGCTCTATATCCCTGGGGGATATCCTGAGGGAAGATCTCAGAGAGGCGGCCTCCGGTCGCCATTCTGCTAATCACCAGCCCTCGACCCTGGCGTGTTGATGACACAATGTATCCCTGGTCGGCATACAGACTGTTCAGCTCGCCGAGGTTGAGGTCCGCGTGCCACACTTCACGCACCCCTACTGCAGGAGGCCATGCACGAGCAGGCCCACCCGTCCCCACAACCCAGGGCCACAACGCCAGACATAGGGCCACCAATACGGGCCGGACCCACCGCCTCACTGTCAGCATTTCTGGTTAGTGGCCGACTGTACACACCAGCTGCCGGGAGGAGCCTGCACCCATGACCCTCCGGACTCGTTGAAGATCTGGGTGTAACCTCGAGGGCGATCCTGGGGCCCTGTGATGTGGAACGGTTTACCACCCGATGCACGGATGACAACTTCTTTGGACTTCCCGTCCGCGATCACGTTAACCAACACATCGAACTCGTACGCTGCTATGCGTGCGGTGAATGACATTGCTAATGTAGTCTGCTCGCCCCGCACTAGATCAATTTGATGTGTGCGGAAGTAGGCTCGGCTTTCCTTCTTCGCCTTTCCCTTGTTCATGACGAAAACAGGGTTGCGCCGGTCCAAGTTGGCAGCGAGGGGAATCGTACTGACCTCACCAGCAGTCGCCGGCAAGAAGTACGCCCCACTCAACCGGGGCTGCTTCCGCAGGATGCGAGGGCGCATATCAATCACTCTCGCCTTGCTCCTACCTCCCTCAAGTACGGCCACAACGTTCATCTGGCCGACCGGCTCCGCCCGTCGGCGTTGCAGAAAGTTCTGCCATTGCTCACTAGCGGCGGGCTCCGCCAGCATGGCCCGGTCTCGCTGGTTGGTCACCGCGCTTCGCAGCGCAAATGGCCCCTCATCCACGGAAATTGCGACGTTTGCGACCTTGATTGGCGGCTTTCCAGTGGCCCTGTCGACTACGTCGGGCGCGTCGTTCTGAAGCCAGCCGGTGAAGAAGGCGGTAGCCACGCCTCCGATAATTACTGCGCACACACCTGCTCCCCATGCCTTCAACGCAGTTCGCTTGGACGCTTGGGCATCGCCGTCGTCGGAAGCATCCGCGTCTCGCGTCGGCACACTCGCCGGACCGGAGGCCTCAGGCGTGCCTGCCGTAACACCGTCGCCATCCGCCCCCGATGCTGCATCAGCACGGTCACGCGCCGCAGGATCCTGTGTCATCCCGCCCCCTCGACAAGACTTGCGCACGAGCTTGCGGGACGCAGTTTGGCTCTACTTGATGCCTTAGACAACAGGTGAACCGAAATTGGTGCAATAGGATGAAATGAGTTTGCTCTTTGGCAAGAGCTGAACGTCTAGCAGACGAACTCGCGCGCTCAACCGCCGCGTCGGCGGTTGAGCGCGCGAGTTCCTGCTCGTGCCCCTCCAAGAATCTGCGAATTTGCCACTTCGGCCCGGACCCCCGCCAAGCGCCTGCGGGGCCAGCTCCTGGTGCACGCCGCCGAGAAGACGCTGGCCGCCCTGGCGGCCGACGGCACCGTGACCGCCGCCGACGTGCCCGCCATCCTGCGGCACCGCCGGGTCTGGGCCGGGCTGATCTCCGCTCTGGCACGGCACCCCAACCAGGTCGAGATGGCCATCGCGCTCCTGCCCCGCCTCCCCAGCCACGAGGTAGAGCAGGTCGTCCGGAACTGGGACCCCGACCGCACCCGCACCAAGGGCGCCGCGCCGGCCCCACCCGTGCCGCAGGCACTGTTCGACGCCGTCCTCGAAGCCTGCCTCACCCCGCTCGCCGCGTACCTGCTTCACCCGGAGCCCGAAGAAGGCGGGGAGGCCGTGTCCGCGTTCTTGAAGGACTGGTCGCTGGAGCTGGGCGGCCGCGCCGGCTGGGCGATGCTGGCCCGGTGCCCATAGCAGTGGGCGCAGCTCACCGCGCATCCCGTGTTCGGGGCGGCTGTCCAGCACCTGCTGTTGGACCAGGCCGAGACGCAGGCCTTCGAGGACGCCCAGCTCCGCGCCGCCGACCCCGACGGCGAGGAACTCCCTGCCGACCCGGCTCCCGCTCTCGCGAGGATCTGCTGCTCGCCTGCCTTCCGGCCTTGTGCCTGCCCGAACTGGCCGATCTGCCCAACCCGCAGGTGACCGCCCGCCGGACCCTGCACCACATCGCAAACCGCGTCCGCAGCAACCCGCGCCTGGCCGAACTCGCCGCCGATCAGCTGCACGCGGCCGTCGACGCTCTCGACACCCGCGGCCAGCTGCTCACCTGGTCGGAAAAGCAAGAGGGCGACCACGAGTTCGACGGCCGCGTCCTCCACCTCGCCGAGGACCTGGCCCTCCTCAGCGCCGGCCCCGACCACCTCGCCGGGGCTTGCGCCCAGCTCGCCCGGCTGCCCAGTCGGCCGTCGTCTCCCCCACGCCGAGCCGGACCCTGATCCGCGTCATCGACAACACAGATCCTGACCACGACCGCCTAGCCCAGCTCCTGGAACGCCACTACGAGCACCGCCGGGTCCAGGCTCTGGCCGGCCTCGCCGCCAACCCGCACACCCCGCACGCCGCCGTCACGGACGTCCTGAACGGGCTGCACCCCGCCGAACTGGCCTGGATCGCCGAGAAGGCTGGCGGCCCGGACTGGTTCCTCGCCGCGGCGGCCGCCGTCCCGGTACCCGAAGACGAGGACGACGGTGTGGTGCGGCTGCTGGACGACGATGAACTCGGCAAGCACCCCGACCCCGCGACCGTCCTGCAGTCCTGGCTCGACTCCCCAGCCACCGGCGAGATCCTCGCCCGCTCCGAGGTCTACCGCGCCGTCGTGAAGTCCCGCTACCGCACCCTGGAGCACCTGCGCCAGATCCCCGCCGACGAAATCCTCGCCCGCCACGAACCCGAAGTCGCCCTGAAGATCCTGCTGGACCACTGCGGGCGCAGCGCCGACCGATGGGAGGCCCTCGCCGCCGCCATGACCTTCGACCACGACGGTGAGAAGATCACCTTCGGAGAGCTCCTCGACTCCCTGGCGGGCGCGACCGCGGAAACGTAGAAGGAGCAGCAGAGCGACACGGCGCTCCTCGTACGCGGGCACGGCCAGGGCCTCTTGCTCTGTTCCCACTAGTGCCTCACCATCTGTGATCAGACAACTACGGCGAACCTGGGGTGGGGCGATGTCGTCGGGTACAGGCGGGGATTACTGGGCGGATAAAGCGCTTCCCAGCGTGTTCAAGCACGATCTCCTCAAGCGGTATCTGCCGCAGTTCGGCGGGATGACGGGCACGCATTCCCACGACAAGCGCGTCGTCTACCTCGACGGGTACGCGGGTGAGGGCCGCTACGAGAACGGCGATCCGGCGTCCGCGGAGATCGCGCTGAAGGTCGCTTCGTCCTTGCGTCATAAGCCCGGGCTCACGTTGGAGTGCTTCTTCTCCGAGCCTCAGGCGAAGTCGTTCGGCCGGTTACAGGAGGTCGTCCAGCACTACCTGGCTCGCGGTGTCCGGGCGCACGCTCATCGCGGTGAGGTCGACGGTGTTCTTGACCAGGTCGGTCAGCGGGCCGTCCGGGAGCCGCTGTTTCTCTTCCTGGACCCGTGCGGGCTTGTTCTGCCGCAGGACCGCCTTGTCGATGTCCTCGCGCGTAAGCGTCCGCAGAAGTGGCCTCCGACTGAGCTGCTGATGAACTTCAGCATGATGGCCGTGTGGCGTCTGGGCGGGCACGTCCGCTCCCCGAAGGGCAACGAGAAGTCGCTGCAGCGGTTCGACGACGTGTGCGGCGGGACCTGGTGGCGGGAGTACTTCGCCGACGCGGTGGCTTCCCGTCACCAGGACGGCGCGGCTGAGGATGCGATCGAGGCGGTGGCGGCCGAGTACGCCCGCCGTCTGGAGCGGCGTACCGGGATGCTCGTGCAGTCGGTGCCGGTGTCGCACTCGCCGCGCAAGCGGGCCGTGTACCGGCTGGTGTTCGCCACCCGTAGCCCGTATGGCCTGTGGGTGTTCGGCGACACGGTTGCCCGGGCCCGGGCAACGTGGTGGGAGACGCTGGAGGAGCGTGAAGAGGACGACGCGCTGTTCTCCGTGGCGTCGGTGACGCGCCCGGATCCGAAGGAGGTCGAGGCCAAGGCGGTGCCGGAGATCGCTGAGAACCTTGCGAAGCTTCTGGCACGGACCCGGCGGCCGGTCAGGCTCGTCGACCACACGCTGGAGGTCTTCGGGTCCTTCTATGGACAGGTCACCGAGCCGGTGGTGCGCAAAGCGGTACAACGTCTGCACGAGCAGGGCGGGACGCCCAGCAACGGCGTGGGCGTGAAGAAGACCCGGGAGATCACCCTGTATCCCGGCAACCTCGCGGCCTGATGTGTGGCCGGGCCTGACCGTGCCCGGCCCACAACGAGCAGATCGGTCAGGCTGCGACCGGCAGCGGCATCTGGTCCCAGGTCCGGCCCTCCAGGAGCCGGCCGCCGGCCTTGGGGGTGCGCCCGCCCCACTGCTTGAAGAAGAAGGCGACGCCAGCGTCCTGGCAGGTGTCGCGGATCTGGGTGACCCAGGCTTCGTCCAGAGCCCGGTGCCCGGGGCCGGACTCGCCGCCGGCGATCACCCAGTGAATGCCGTCCAGGCGCAGGCCGGCCAGTGGCCCCAGCAGCGGCTCGCAGGACAGGAACCGTACAGCCGAGGGGACTTCACGCAGATCGTCCACGCGCGCCAGCTCCTTCTCGGTCTCTACCGAGACGCCCATCCAGACGTTGTCCGGCCAGTCGAGCTTGGGAGCGATCTGTCGCAGGCGCCGGGCCCGCTTGGTGAGGACCTGGTAAGTGTGCTGCGGAGTGTCGGCCATGACCTGGAAGACCTGGCGGACGAAATCGAGCGGCACCCGCGCGTGAAACAGGTCAGACATCGAGTTCACGAACACCGTGCGCGGGCTCTTCCACCCATAGGGAACGTTCAGAGCATCCGGGTGCAGCGTGACATCGAACCCCGGGCCGGACGTGCGGGGATCACCGTCGTTCTGGTATTTCTCCGCCCCCATCGCCTTCAGCCGCTTTGCCAAAGTCAGGGCGTAGCAGTTGTCGCAACCAGGAGAGACACGGTCGCAGCCCGTCGTCGGATTCCAGGTCGCCTCGGTCCACTCGATTGCACTGCGGTCGCTCACCGGTCTCCTCCTGCCCTCGCATGCGTGGCCGTGCCTGCCGGGGCGGCCACGGTGTGCTGCCTAACGATGCCCCTTGGACCGCGACACCCGGGCAAGTACGCCGGTATCCGTACACCCTCGGTCGTTTCTCGTAACCTCACGTCTCGAACCTCCGTTCAGGAACCTAATGCTTGTGATCGAGCACGGTCGACACGGCTGTCTGCCGCTCTTCGCCCAGGTCCGCTTCTCGGTCATCACGCCACCTCGCCGGCGAGCTCTGGACCAGGTGACGGGCGCACACGCTACGGGTCGGTCTGCCAGGTGGAGCTCGGCTGTGTTCTACGAGTGAGCCTTCTTCAATCGGGTGTATTCCTTGGCCAGTTCGACCCGTGAGCGGTGCGGGCCGCCCAACGTGGTGCACCGCTGCTCGGGCTCCTGGCCGCAGTCAGGGCAGGTCACCTCGTACACCCGCCACGGCCGCCGCAACCGTTGCTGTTCCCTGCGTTCGTCGATGATCGGCTTCAGTCGCTCGTCGTGCGGCACCTGTCGCATCTCGCCGGGCATGGTGTCGACGGCGCATTGCTGGCCGCTGTCCGCCCCGCAGCGCGGGCAGCGCCTCTCCAGCCACCTCTTCCGGGTAATTTGCCGATGGAGCTGCGGAAGCCGCTTGCCTTGTCCGGGCTGGAGAGGGCCTGCGGTGTGACGTACCCGCTCCCTCCACGCCTTGACCTTTGCCTGACGATGCGGCCCGATGCTGCCGGCCTCGCTCGCTGCCCGAAGCAGCTCACGCACCTTGAGCCGCAGTACGTCCGGGTCCGGGTCCGGGGGAAGTTGGTCAAGGTCGTCGAGGAGGGTGTTCAGGCGCTTGCTCCTGGCCGCCGCGATGGCGGTGAGACAGGCGTCAGCCGCGTCGATCACGCGGCTCTCCTCCTCGGAACAGGCGTCTTTGGCGGCCGTCTTAGCATGCCGCAACAGCTTCTTGACCTTCCCGGCCCGCTTCTCGGCCACCGCCTGTTCCAGGCTGGCGAACAGCCCCCTGCGGGCCCCGACTTCCTTCTCGATCCAGAGGAGGCCGGAGCGCAGGGCGGCATCCAGCTGCTCCTGCAGCCGCGGGCTCACGCCGGCGAGATCCGGTATCTCGCGGCACACCGACTCCGCCAGGGCGATGGACTCGGTCCGGCGGGCGTAGAGCAGCTTGCGCAGCAGCTCCCGCGCCCGGGTGTCCTGTGCCGTGTCCGTGTTCTGCCCCGGCGTCCACTTCGTGGGCGCCGCCGCGCTGCGGGCCTGGATGATCCGCTGGACCGCCGGCGTCGACAGCCCGCGCTCCGTCACCTCGCACTCCTCCAGGGCGAACCACTCGGTGGGCCGCGCGAAGGCCTCGGTACCGATCCGCACCCGCCTGCTCGTGCCCTCGCTGTCCAGGCGGATCCGGTGCACGTACCAACGCCGGATCAGCGTGTCCCGGTCGACCGGGACGCCCAGGCCGAGCACCGGCTCCAGGCCGTCGTCCCACACCGGCGCCACCGCCTGGTCCAGGTGCACCCGCAGCGCGCCGCGCGGCCAGCGGATGTCGACGACGGAGCCGAGCGGCGCCCCGGCCGAGCCGGTGTACTCGAAGCTCGCCTCCTCGCCGTGATCAGCGAGCCAGGCCGCGGCCGCCGACCGCACATACAGGTGATCCGCGCTGTTCACGCCGCGGGCGCGGCGCCCGCACACGTGCGGCAGCCCGTCCGGATCCGGGTGATGGGCGAAATGACAGGCGCGATCCGTGTACAACTTCGTGGTCAACTGACCACCGCAGCCACCGAGCAAAGTCCCGCACCAGAAGGTCTCGCCCGCGTAGCGGTGGCGAAACACGTCCAGCTCGATCGCCTCCATCGGCAGCATCAGCGGCTCCTCCGACTCCGTACTGCTCAGCACCGCCGTCTGGATCCGCCGCCTGTCAGCCTGCACAAACGCTCCCGTCGCGTCTCACCGATCGTGCCAACTCATCGTGTCACCTGGGGCGTTCACCAGCCAGAGGGCCCCGTACGCAAGGGCGATGCCGCCACCTGATCCGTCACGTCCTCTCCGTTCGGCCGGTCAAGCCGTTCTACCCAACGACTGGGGCACGTCTTTGCTGGGCAGCGTTCCGGCCTTCTCCGCGCGGGCCCGGCGCAGGGCCGCAGCGCGGGAGACGTCGGCCTGACGACGGCGCTCGGCACGGACCTGCCCTATCGAAGCCGACGCATCGTCCGACACGACGTCGGGCTCGGGGAACGCGCGGCGGGGCAGCTTCCGCATCGCAGCGGTCTGCCGCTCCACCGCTTCCGCGATGTACGGGTCCACCCGCGACGGCGGCGCCGCCTCCTGGTGCGCGGCAAGCGCGCGGCGGTAGCCGTCCGAGGCGGTCTCCCTGGTACGCGGCGGCCCGGCGGGCGCGACCGCGGGCTCCGGATCGACGTCGGCCGGCTCGGGCACCGGCACCGCGCCGGGCGCCAGGATCCGCAGGGACCGGACGACCGTCCGACCTGCCGAATCGTTGGCGGCCGCGATGATGCGGGCCTGCTCCAGGCGGGCCTTCGTCGCCCAGGCCGACGACTCCGGGCACACGGTGAGCCGGCCAGAGTCGGCGTCGTACGACACGGCGGCGACGTGCCCGGCGAGCTCGGGGGCGATGGCCGCCCACCGATCCCGCAGCGTCGCGCCAGCGGCCGGGAGCTCCCAGGCCCGCTCGGTCACCAGCGCGCCGATCGCGGCACCGAGCCCCATCGGCTCGCGCCCGCCGCGCCGGACCACCGACGCCGTGCGCGGCTTGGGCTGCACCGTACGGCCGCCGCCGTTCTTCTGCACCGCCCACCTTGGCAGCGCGCAATGCGACGCGGGCCAGGTCGACGCCACTGAGCTGCGGAGTCTCGGTCATCACGCGACCTCCCCGGCCAGCCCCTGGACGCGGTGGACACCGCAGACGCTGCGCGACGGCAGGGGCTTGCGCCTGCACGGCACGTCTCCGTCCCGACCGGAACAGGTCTCCTGCCCGGCCGGGGCAGTCTGCGCGGGCACGACGACGGCGCCCAGCACGGCGGCCTCCTCTCGGCAGAGCTTGCACAGGCCGTCCTCGAGGGCGCGGCCGATCCCGACGATCCGGGCGCCGCAGTCCCCGCAGGAACCGCGCGGCGGACCCTCCACCTCGCGCTGCGCCGGGGCCGGGGCCGGCACCGGGTTGCGGGCCGCGTCGTCCAGCACGCAGTCGACGCAGCGGCCGCCCGGGCCGGGACGGGTGCCGTGCTCGGGACACAGGCCCTGCTCGATGCGCTGGGCACGGCGCCGGGCGGCGGCCTTGTCCTCGACGATCTCCGCACACACCTCGCAGTCCTTGCCGGTCGACCACAGCACGCCAGCCTCGCAGTCCTGGTAACCGCAGCCCCAGCGCGGCAGGGCCACACCCAGCAGCCACCGGCCCGGGTCGCGGATCTCCGAGACCATCACCTTGGCGAACCGGACGGTCAGCCGGTGCTGCAGGCGTTCGGCGTCGGTGCCCTCGCGCAGCTGGCGGCCCACCTCACGGGCGATCTGCCGGGCGACAAAGTCGCTGGTCACCCGCTCCAGCAGCAGGTGCACCGGCTCCAGCACGGCGTAGATGTGCGGGCTCATGGCCAACTGCGGTCCGTCGTACGACGACCGCGCCGACCCCCCGCCCCTGCTGCTGCGCTTTTCCGTTTCCGGCTTCGAGGGGGAGGGCTGGCTGTTTCCACCCGCGCGAAGCGCGAGACCACCGCCGGTCTCCGTACGCGCAGCAGCGTCAGCCGGGTTTTCCACAACCCCAGCGCCCTCAACTACCGGTACCTCGCCTACGGCGGGTGAGAAGAACGCGCGCTCGTCATCCGGTGAGTCAGTCCTATGTGATTCCTCATTCGCGAGGGATCCCTCACCAACCGGCGAACCCGATCCCTCACCAACTTGGGAACTAGCCGACTCCTGAGAACCACTGGTCACAGCCGCTTCAGCAGCCCCGGCGACCGCCGCGCAGCCACCGTCCGGACGGGCCTCGGGGGCGATGTCGTGCGCGATGTACCGGTTGCGCCCCTGCGCCCCCGCACGCCGCTGCACCGTCACCCAACGAGCCGCCTCCACCGCGTCCACGACCGCCGACGCCGCCGTCACCGAGATCGGCTGACCCGCCTTCTTGCCCGAGTGGTGGAACAGGCCGGCCGCCAGCTCCGCCTCCGTCAGCGCGATCCCCCGAGCCTGCGCATAGGCGATCAACGCGAACGCGCGCAGCTGCCGGGGCGTGAGGTCCTCCGCGGCCGCCACCGGCAGCCACACGAACGCCTCCGTACGCGTCATCGCCCGCACCGTCCGCACCGCCGACGTGCCCGTGCCGCCCGGCAGCGTCCGACGGTCCGAGAACAGCTCCACCACACCGTCCGGGCCCGGACGGCACAGCTGCGTCATCCCCCGCTCCACCGACGCCGGCGACATCCCCAGATACGAGGCGATCGTCGTGGACTTCGCCTGGCACCCCTCCGGACGCATCCCGAGCGCCTTCACCTTCACGTACACCGACAGCGCGACATCCGCGTACGCCGCCGACCACACCAGACGCATCGGCACCCGCACCCGCTGCCGCCGAACCGGCGCGGACTCTTCCACGGCAGCGGCCGACGCCGCGACCGCGCTCATCGGCCCACACACACGGACGAGAAAGAGATCATCTCGGCAGCCTTGCGCAGGTTGCCTGTGGACAGATTCCGAGCAGCGGTGAAATGCCTGCTCCCTCCCGCCCGGCGGGCAGGAACTTCGGATCGCGTCCCGCCCCACGGGACGGAGCTCCGGAGCACCGCGGCGGCCGGCGCCGCCAGGAGGACATGGGCCCCCCTCTCGGTATAGGTGCCGCGGACCGGGGTCGGTGTGACACTCCACCCCGAAGAATCTTCGTGACTAATGCCGTGAACAGGGCAAACAGGCTGTGCGAATCCCGTCACGTGGGAAACGCGGGGGGCTCGAACCGGTGTGAATCGGGCACGGTCGAGCTGACAAGGGACACCGATCTCGTGCACTATGGCGGGGACACCAACCTTCATAGGGATCGCCCCGACCGCGACCTAGGTGTATTGACCTGGAGCGTTGTTCACACGGCTGATCGGTGGCTGGCCTCCGAGTGCGGTGTGGCAGCGATGGTAGTTGTAGACGTGGAGGA
>NZ_LGEA01000110.1 GCF_001280065.1 Streptomyces sp. NRRL B-1140 | reverse complement strand
CCTCGGCGCTGACGCGCCGAGGAGTTGCCCCTCCGCTGCGCTTCGGGGCGTTGGCTCCGCTGACGCTCCGCCAGATTCCCGCGCAAGCGCGGGAATTGAATTCCGCGAGCGGAATTCTAAGGGTGTGTCAATTCGCGCATGCGCGAATTGAGGGGAATCCCGCAAGCGGGATTCCTGGGGCTGGCTACGGGAGGGTGTGCGTCGTGTGCTGGCCTGTGTAGGGTCTGAGGATCTCACTTGTCACTCCTGTAGGGGAGTTGACGGGCGTCCGAGCTCTACGGGTATTTCCCGTAGAGTAATGACGGGTTCCGCTGCGCTCCACCCGAACCTCTCCCCTGGCTTCTTCGGGCTTGTGGTGCCCGTGCCAGTGTTGTTCCGATCGACTGCACGTGAACTGGCGGTGGGAGGGCGTACTGTCGGTGCATCACTCCGGACGTGAACCATACGCCGAAGTGGGTGCATCATGGTAGGCCGCTGTGTAGGATTTGGGAGTAGACGGCATACCTGGATGTCGGTTCCTGCTGGTCGGATTTGCTCGCTGCTTGTGGTGCGCATCGGAGGTAGTAGTGCGTGGTGAAACGGGGCGAAGCGCTGGCAGCCTGAAGGGTTGGACGCCCGTGCATCGGGCTGTGGAGATGAGCGACTACGAGACGCTCACTGTGCTTCTGGATGCCGGAGCCGACCCTGACGAGCTGTGTTTCGGTCACACGTTGCTTACCCATGCCATAGACGTCGAAGGGGACGGCCATCTTCAGTCGGGTCATCCGCTGAACACAGCCGCTACCTCGATCGTGTTGGCTTACGGAGCTGACCCGTGGCTGCCGGCCGCGGACGGTGAGACCCCCTTGCAGGTCGCCCGGCACTACAGCCATGAGCCGGCGGAGCGCTTGCTGCGTCGCTGGATGGCGCGAGGTGAGGGAGCGGGCGTCAGGGAGGAGGTGGGACGGCTGTGAAGCTGCGTGACCATCAGATCGAGGCTGTTGATGCCATTGTCCGGGGCCTGGACGTTCCGCCCGGGGGGATGCCACCGGGCGGTCTGCGGGGGCAGGTCCATGCGGCGTGTGGGACCGGGAAGACCGTCATGGCCGCAGCCGCGGCACGGCGGATGGTGCCCCGCGGGCGGGTGCTGGTGCTGGTGCCGACGCTGGATCTGCTGGCGCAGACTGTGAGGGCGTGGCATGAGGTGGGGCATCGGGGGCCGGCGGTTGCGGTGTGCTCGCTGCAGGATGACCCGGAGCTGTGGAGCCTGAGGGTGCGCTCCACCACCAGTGCGGTGCAGCTGGCGTTGTGGCACGGGCGGGGACCGGTGACCATCTACGCGACGTATGCGTCGCTGGGTGTTTTGGCGGAGGCTTTCGAGGGGGCCTACGGCCAGAAGCTTGATCCGGTGGACCTGGCGGTGGTTGATGAGGCGCACCGGACTTCCGGGTCGATGGGTAAGGCATGGGCGGGCATCCACGACAGGGCCGTCATTCCGGCGGCGCGGCGGTTGTATATGACTGCGACGCCGCGGATCTGGGAAGAGCGGCTGAGCCGGGAGGTCGCTGAGGGGGTGCGGGATCCGCTGCCGCGGGAGATGGCGGCCTCGATGGACGATGAGGAGGTCTTCGGGCCCGTCCTGTACAGGCTGTCGCTGGCTTCCGCCGTCTCGCGTGGGCTGCTGGCGCGGTATCAGATCATCGTCCTCGAGCTCCAAGACCCGGTCCTGACCCCTCAGCTGCTCTACGGTGAGGACCGGTACAGCGAACAGGTCCGCGGGCAGCGTCTCGGGGCGCTGCAGGCCGCGTTGCTGCACACCATGGCGCAGCACGACCTGTCGACGTGTATTGCGTTCCACCACCGGACGATCGAGGCGCAGGCCTACGCCGAGGGCCTTGAGCGCGTCGCGGCGAAGCTCCACGCCAACGAGCCGGAGAAGTATCCGAAGGGGATGTGGGCGGGCTGGCTGTGCGGTGAGCACGCCCCCGAGCGCCGGCGGCAGGTGCTGGGCTCGTTCGGCTCCACGACGCGGCGTGCTGTCCTCTCCAACTGCCGCATCCTCGGTGAGGGTGTGGACATCCGCGCCGTGGACAGTGTGGCCCTGCTCGATCCGAAGGGCGCCCCGCATGACATCGTGCAGGCCATCGGGCGCGCTCTGCGGCAGAAACCGGGACAGGGAAAACTCGCCTCGCTGATCGTGCCGGTCTTCCTCCAGCCAGGAGAAACACCACAGGACATGATCGGCTCGGGGTCCTATCGCCCCTTGGTGAAAGTCCTTGAAGGGCTGCGCGCTCACGATGAAGAGGCCGTCGAACTGCTCGCCATCCCGCAGGAGCCGCAGAAAGACCTCGCGCAGCCGTCCAAGGACATCGGTCCGCCGCCCGGGGAAGGCGAGGACGAAACCCGCCTGCTGCTGCGCTTCGCAGCCCCGCGGGATCCGGTACTCGTCGCCAACTGGGTGTCCTTCAACGTCATCGACACCGAGAAACAGGACTGGGCCCGCGGCTGGGCGAAACTCAAGACGTACGCCGAGCGAGAGGGCCATACCCGGGTTCCCTACGGGCACAAGGAGGACGCCTACCCCCTCGGGCAGTGGGTCGCAGAACAGCGGCGGGCCCACACGGCCGGGCAGATGAGCAGCCAGCGCGCCCGCCGGCTCGAAAAACTCGGCATGGTCTGGTCACTGGCCGACGAGCGGTTCCAGGAGAACCTGGAAGCCGCAAAGGCCTACTACGACCAGCACTGGACACTGTGCGCACCCCGCACCGCCACCATGCTCGACCGGCCCATCGGACAATGGCTGTCCAACCTGCGCAGGCCCGGAGCGCTGGACGCACACCCCGAGTGGAGGGCGGTACTGGAGGCCGTCGATGAGCACTGGAACCCCGCCTGGCCACCCGACTGGCAACGCCACTACACCGCCGCACGGCAACTACTACGCGACCAGAGCGACCCCACCATCGTCACACCCGGCGTCACCATCCACGGGATGGACATCGGCCGATGGCTCCACAAGCAACGCCAACACGCTGTCTGGCACGGACTGATGGACCAGCAGCGCGAGCTCCTCAAGCAACTCGGCATCACACCCCTCCCCCCAGAACAGGAAACACCCGCCAAGTCCCCCAAGACGGCCCCCGACGCCTTCCAACGGGGTATCGCCGCCCTCGCGCAGTACAAGGAGCGGGAAGGGCACCTGACAGTGCCAAGAGGACATGTAGAGATGCTGCCGGATGGCACAGAGGTCCGACTCGGCGTATGGATCATGAACCAAAAGAGCAGGCGCGGGAAGCTCACCGCGGACAAACTGCAGGCCCTGGCCAACCACGGCCTTGAGTGGGCAACAACATAACCCCACAATGCTGAGTCAACCGTTCGAGGCACTGGCTCGGGGGGGAGCTCTTGGCCGCTACGGCACCTGGAGTTGCGGTCGGAACGGCCGCATGGGCACCGGAGATCTACCCGCTGTTCTCAGGCGAGTGGCCTGGCACTTCGGTCGTCGGGGGCTAGGGTTTGCGCGCCAGCCCGGCTGCGATGAGGTGCTCCCAGACGGTGAGGTCTCGTTCGCCGCTGCTGTTCCACGGGCTGTCGGCCACGACGGGATGCCAGAGGGACGCGGGGACGATCCCGGGGTCGAGGATCTCCAGGCCGTGCAGCAGGGCTTTGATCTCTTCGTCGGTGCGCCAGCGACCCCGGCCGAAAGTTTCCTGGAGGACTCTCTCGGCCTCTGCCGTCTCTGTGTTGTTGCCGGAACGGAAGTGGCTGACGAAGAAGTAGCTCCCCGAGGGAACGTGGTCGCGCCAGTAGCGGACGAGTCCAGCCGGGTCTTCCTCGTCGTTGACGTGGTGGAGGATGGCGCTGAACATGACGGCGACGGGGCGGTCGAAGTCGATCAGTTCCTGGGTGTCCGGGTGGGTACGGACTCCTTCGGGGTCGCGTACATCGACGGGGACGACCCGGGTCTGGTCGTTCTCCTCCAGCAGTGCGCGGCCGTGGACCAGTACCTGGGGGTCGATGTCGACATAGACGACACGAGAGTTCGGAGCGTGGCGTTGCGCGACCTGATGCACGTTGTTGGCGGTCGGAAGGCCGCTCCCCAGGTCGATGAACTGCCGTATGCCGGTGGTCGTCACGATCACCTCGACCGCACGGGTCAAGGCTTGGCGGTTGGCGAAGGCGATGGCCACCGACCCAGGAAGGTCGCGTTTGAACACGTCACCGACCTGCCGGTCCACGGCGTAGTTGTCCTTGCCCCCGAGCAGGTAGTCGTAGACACGGGCGATGCTGGGTTTGGTGGGGTCGATGGAGGAGCCTGCATCCGTCATGGCGCCCATCTTCCCCCGGGACGACCATGTCGCGGGCGGCAAGTTGGAACCCGCGGCCTCATCCTCCAGCCGACGCGGGGTGCTCCGACAGCCTTGCTCGTTCAGGAACATGGGTGACACCCGGTGACACCCACTTCAGCCCCCTCATCCTTCTTCAGAGGGAACGCGAAGGCGCCGGGACGGAGCGCGGACCGGTCTCCCGACAGCCGGGAGACCGGCCCCACGCACGAGAGACCCGCCCACGCGCGAGAGAGGTCAACCTGCAGAGACGGCCCTGCTGTCCCGGTGCTTGATGAGCCGGTCCAGCATCTTGTCGAACTCGGCCGGCGGCATCTTGTGGATCAAGTAGATGGCTGCGGATGCGCCATCGTCGTAGGGGAATCGCTTGAGCTGCGGCTCGCCTCCCCCCGCTGTGGTATCGGCGGCGGGGGATTGGACGGGGAGAGTCGGCGAACCCTCTCCTGTGCGTGTCTGATCTTCAGCAGCTCCCTGCCTCGGAGAGGGCGTGGGCGGCACAGCGGAGCCGCCATCGTCTATTACGCCGTAATAGCCGTCGGTCTGCTCGGCTTCCTGGGTGGCCGGAGTAGCAGCTTGGGTCTGCTTCCCTCGTTTGCGCTCCTGCTTCTCTGCCTCCTTGCGGGCTCGTTCCTGCTTGAGTCCCGCGAGCACCGTCTCCTGCTGCTCGGGGGGCTTGCTGCCCACAGCACGCAGCAGGTCGATGGGCTCTTCACCGATACGGGCCTGGAGTTCCGGGGTGAGGCCGAGCAGAGCGAGCCGTTGTGAGACCCACCCCTGGGAGCGATGAAGCCTTTTCGCCAGAGCGGTTTGGCTGCCGTGGATGGCGAGGAGTCGTTGCAGAGCTCGTGCTTCGTCCAGCTCCGACAGGTCCTGGCGGTGGATGTTGGCGACGAGGGCGCTTTCGAGGAGCTCTTCGGAGTTGCCGCCCTGGTCGTCGCTGACCATCACTTTGATGGTGGTGAGGCCGGCGTCGCGTGCGGCGGCGAGTCGGCTGCTGCCGTCGATGACGACGTGGGTGGTGTCCGGTTCGAGGTCGGTCTCCCGCTCCGGGTTGGCCTTGATGTAGGCGTCCCGGTTCATGACCGTGATCGCTTGCTTCTGCCCATGGGTCTGAAGGCTGCCTGCGAGATCGGTGAGGTCTCCGAGGCTGGAGCGGGGGTTGTCGGGGTTGAGGCTGATCCGGTGTGGGGGGAGTTCCGTGGGAGGTGCAACGCCGTCGGTTGGCACGCCGGTCGCTGCTGCGACGGCCTGCCGGCGGGCGCTGACCGGCCGCGCTCCCCCGCCGAAGCGGCCGGCTCCCAGCTGGCTGGCCTTGCTCACGACACCTCCCGCGCCAGGGCTCGCATGCCGATCGCCTGCTGCGATTTGGGCGCGTATGACAGGAGCGGCTTCTTCACTCGTACTGCTTCCTTCTGTTCCTTGAGGTCGCCGATGAGGCCGACGACTCGCGGGTCCTTTATGTCGACCCAGCCTTGGAGTGAGGAGGTGGCGATGTAGCCGCGGCGGGAGTCGTAGAGGTTGACGACGATGCCGAGGTAGTCGATGTCGACTTGGAGGTCGGCGCGCAGGTCGTCGATCTGTGTGGTCAGCAGGTCGTAGGCGTCGGCGGAGCTGTCCTCGGCCTGGACGACGATCAGCGCGCCGGATTGTCCGGGTGCCTCGCTGTCGCGGCGGCGCCCGTAGTAGGCGGCGGCGTCCATGCTGAGGCCGAGGCTGGGTGGGCAGTCGACGACGATGACGTCGTAGTCGTCTTCGAGGGGGGCGAGGGCTCGTTCCAGGGCGGCTTCTCGGGCCCGTACCGCGGACAGGCGCACATCGAGGAGGAAGGCGTCGTTGCAGGCGGGCAGGAGGTGGAGGCGTCCTCCGAAGGCGTCGTCATCGATGGAGACGATGAGATCCCGGAGATCGCCCTTCGCGTCGCCTGCCATGTGGTTGGTGAGGCTGTCGCCGTTCATCGGCAGGGGAGAGGCGCCCAGTTGATTGGTGAGGTGGCATTGGGGGTCGAAGTCGACCAGCAGCACGCGCTGCCCGAGCCCGGGCAGGTTTTCCACGTCGAGGGGATCTGTCTCCTGCTCGTCGTGTACCTCGCTGGCGCGTAGGGCTTTCGTGAGGGCCTTGGCGACGCGTACGGCGTGGAGCGCGTTGGGGTCTTCGGCGAGGGCTTCGCCGAGGCCGGCCGTGATGGCGGTCTTGCCGACGCCGCCCTTCTGGTTGCAGACGATGATGCGCCGGGTGATGGAGGGCCGCTCGACGTCAGGGGCCGGGTTGGTGTCGAGCCACAGCTGGACGGCCTGGGCGAGGCCTTGGGCGAGGGAGACGCGGCGGTCGGATGCGGTGCGCGTGAACTCTTCCCACTGTCCGTGAGGGAGGAAGGTGGAGAAGGAGCTCGCGCCTGCGGTGTCGACCTGGGCGGGGGAGGAGGCCAGGGTGCACCAGTCTGCGATGCCCTGTTCAACGGCCGCCTGGATCTCGATGCCGTGCTGGGCGGCTCTGATTTTGAGGTTCTGCCGGAGCCATCCCGGCAGCTTGGATACGACCTTCTCGCGGTCGCTGGAAGTGGCAGGCGAACTCATGGAGGACACCATACTAACGTCCATGATCCTTTGTCGTCATTGACGCGTTAGTTTGTTACCTGTTGGGGTGTCAGGGAGCGCTCACGTCTGTCCGCGAGCTATTACGGCGTAATAACCCCCAGTGGCTGCGAGCACGTGCGCCATCTATTACGGCGTAATCGTCACAGCTCGGGGAGCTCTGAGTGCACCGACGTGAACATGGCCCTCGCCGTCGGCACGAACAGCCTGGTACCCCACGTCCACCGTCACTTATATGGGGGATCTCGGCTACGAGTGCGCCCGATTAAGGCATACGTCTGCTATAGGAACGGCCACGCGCTGGCTCTCCTGTCGGGGCGCGGCTTGCGCAGAAGTCTCCTGCTGGTACCTGCAGGAGGGCGGGTGCGGGTCACGGCCCAGGCCGCAGTCGCCACAGGCCGTCATGAGACTGCGGGCCGACGAAGAGTTCCGGGATGTGGCGGGGCGGCGTGGTACCAGGGGCCTTCGCCGGCCCCTGGACCCCGCTGCCCCGCCACATCCCGGCGCGAATCCGTTTCGTCGTGGCACAGGCCCGTACGCGCCGGGAAGTGACGGGTACGGGTGGGCAGGGGTTCCGTGGGACGAGCACCTTCAGTGTGGGTAGTCCTGGTTGTGACCGCGGGCCGGGACGGGGCTCGGCCGTGGGGTGAGGTCCGTTCGTTCCCCGCGAGTGGCATTCGATGGTGGTGACGAGACGAGCTGAGCACGCCGTCCGGCCGTGCACGAGTGCAGGGATTGCGTGGGCGGTCGGGTGAACGGCGCGGCTCCTGTCGAGGTAAGAGAGCGCGCTTCCCAATCAGCCTCTGACCTGCATAAACACCTCGAACGACCAAGACCGTAGGAACTGCCTGCCAGTTCCTACGACAGCGGAGGGCGATCAGAGGATCTGGGTGAACAGTTCCTACGGTCTTGGCACTCGGTTCTGGGAACCGCACACCACGATCCTGAGGACTGGCACCGCTGTTGCAGGATCGTGGTACCCAGATCCTGCAACAGCGGCAGATTGACGTGACGTACATGAGTCGGCAGTGGTGCGGTCGGATCCGGCAGACATGAATCCTGAGCGTTTCAGCAGGCGACACGGTCGGTGGGCAGGGTTGATTGACTTCCTGCTCATGTACGTTAAGTTCATCTGGTCGGCCTCCAAGCCGCCTCTCATGAACCGTCAGACAACCCCCGTTCACGGAGGGCCCGTTGGGAGCAGTACGCAGGCTGGTTGATGCCGAGACGGGCGAGGCGGTGCCCTATGCGCCGTACGCCTTCTCCGGCAGGCACACCCAGGTCGACAAGGCGCGCGTCGAGGCGATCACCGAATCCAAGGCCTTCACGCCCAGTCAGAAGTTCCTGGTCCTGTGGTGGATCGGAGTCTCGCCCGAGGGCATGGAACCTTTGAGAGCCACCGGAGCCGACATCGCCAAGCGGGTGGGCATGTCGGCCGACGCCGTCGGGAAAATCAACAGGAAGTTGGCCAAGCACCGCATCCTGATCGTCCGCGGACGCATCGGCAACTACAACTTCTACCGGATCAGCCCGTACATCGCCTTCCACGGCACAGGGCTCGAGCAACGTGAAGCGGTGAAGACGTGCAACCCGCCAGACATCCCCGGATTCAACGAGAACGTGCCTGCACGGTGGGAGGCCCAGTGATCAGCAGCGAAGACAAGCAGAAGAACCTCGAGCTGCTGGAGAAGACGGCCGGCATGACCGCCAACCAGCGTCTCGTCGTCATGCTGTACGCCCTGCATCCGACCGACCGGGCCGGCGCTGTTCTCGAGACTGCCGCCAACCTGGCCAAGCTCGTCGGTATGGCCGCGCCCGTCTTCTCCCGCACCCGGAAGCAGGTCATCGAAGCCGGCTGGCTCGAGGAGACCGAGAGGCTCGGGCACATCAGGTATTACCGGCTGGACCCCAAGCGCCTGGGCGAGAACGTCGTCGTCCCCCTTCGCCGGGCGACCTGACGTCCCACAGGCCGCACCTCATGTACGTCACGTACATGAGGTGCGGCCTGTGGGACGTCCTCCATGTAAGAAACGTTTCGTTCCGCCGGCAGCTTCCTGGTTCGGCTTCGACCAGGGCCTTGCCCGCGAGGCCCACCGCACCTCCGACCGCGTACGCGGCCAGCTCAGGACTCACGGCCCTCCTGCAGGACCACGGAAGACCTGACGGAGGCGTCTCGGTGGGTCGGCCCAGAGTCGCTGCAGGGTCGCTCAAGAGGCGCTGCAGTCGGCGCTGTCGACTGGGCCGGGGCGGGGGACAGCGACTGGTACCCGCTTCGGTCGCTCTCGGTCGCTGTTGGAAAAGGCCTGGTCAAGCAGGGGTTTTCCGCCGATCAGCGACCGAAGCGACCGAAGGCCGGAGTATATGGAGACATTTGCGCGCGTGTGTGCGCGTGCGCGTGGCGTCATATATAGAGACCTTGAGTCGCTTCGGTCGCTGATCGGTCACTGTCAGGGCCTGTGACCTGCTTCTTCGTCGAGCGGTGCGGGAAGCGGTGCGAGGATCTTCGGTCGCTGGGCTGCTCGTTGAGTCGCTCGGGTCGCTGGTGATGCGTTCCGGTCCAGTTCCTTCTGTGTCTCGTTTTGCCTCTCACGTTTCGCTAGTCTGTTTCAGTCGTTCAGTCGCTTGGGTCGCTAATGGGGGATGCGCATGGCTTCTGAGCTGCCGTTCTTATGTAGCGACTCACGGGGATCGGATGTCCGTCCGTCAAGCGTCGGTCGTCCGCTGGCAGTTGCCCGATGGTGTGCGGGCCGGGGCTGGCCGGTTCATCCGCTTGCACCCGGCCGCAAGACCCCGGCGGGCAACTGTGCGTCCTGCCGGGAGGAGGGGCACACCCACGTCGGGTGCGGCTGTCCTGCCGCGGGCCGCTGGTGTCATGGATTCCGCGCCGCCACGCTGGACGTGACCAGGATCGAGCAGTGGTGGGGGAACCACCCCGGACTCGGGGTGGGAGTCGCCTGCGGCCCGGCCGGGCTGGTGATCATCGACATCGACGCGCACGACACGCAATTACCCGACCGGGACCGTCTGCTGCCCGGTATCAGGATCCCCGTCGGCGTCGACCTGACCGGGCTGGCCAACGGGTTCCACACGATCGCCCTGCTGGCTGCCCTCCGGGGCGCCACCAGCCCCGCCGACGACGAGACGACCCTGCGGGTGCGCACCCCGTCCGGAGGCCTGCACGTGTGGTACCGGGCCCAGCGCGGGCACACCTGGCAGTGCTCCACCGGGTCGGGCGGCGGCCGGGCGCTGGCCTGGCAGGTCGATGTACGGGCCGGCGGCGGGTACATCGTCGCCCCGGGGACGGTGACCGAGGCGGGGGTGTACGAGGCCGTCGGGCCCGTGCGGGAGCCCGCCCCGCTGCCCGTGTGGCTCGCCCGGGAGCTGAAGCGCACCGGGCACCTGCCGCGGCCGCGAGTGCCCGCGTCCCGTCCGGTGCCGCCCCGGGCCCGGCTGGCCGTCCTCGCTGCGGGCGGCGGCCGTGGGGCCGCGGGGAGGGCCCTGGCGGCGCTGCTCGCCGACGTGGCCGGTTGCGTCGCCGTACCCGAGGGAGCGGCGTTCTCCGAGAAGCTGAACCGGGCCGCCTACACCGCGGGGGGTCTCGTGGCCGCCGGACACCTGGCGCAGGAGGAGGCGGAACGGGTGCTGACGGAGGCGGCCGAGCACGCCCGTCCCGGACAGGAACGGCGCTACGCGGCCATCATCCGCGGCGGCCTGGACGCCGGCCGGCTGCGCCCGCTGGCCCTGGGAGAGCGGACATGACCTCCCGACCCGACGGCACCCTCTTCGACGCCCAGGCGGTCGCCGTGCGGATCCTCGCCCAGCCCGAGGACCAGCCCGAGGACCAGCCCCGCGTGCCGGGCCCCCGGCGGGACGGCGAGGCCACCGCCGACGGGCTGCTGCCCGACACACTCAGCGACCGGGGCAATGCCAAGCTGTTCGTGAAGCTGTACGCCGACGACTACCGGCACGTGCCTGGCCTCGGCTGGTTCCGCTGGGACAGCACCCGCTGGCAGGTGGACGAGGACGACACCGTGATGTGGGCCGCCGGTGATCTGGCGGAGTCCCTCGCGAGCAACGATCCGCGCGGGGTGTTCACGGCGGCGGCGCTGCAGCGGCACCGCAGCCGTGCGCTGAGTACCAGCGGCATGAACGCGATGCTCACCCAGGCCAGGTCCGCTCCGGGCATGGTGCTCAACGCCTCCCGGCTGGACGCCGATCCGTACGCGCTGTGCACGCCGGCCGGCATCGTGGACCTGCGGAGCGGGGCGATCCGTACGCCGGATCCGAACCGGGACTTCCACTCCCGTTCCACGACCGCGGCGCCGCAGCCGATGCCCACCCCGCGATGGGACCGGTTCCTGGCCGACACCTTCGGTGACGGACACGAGGGCGCGGAAATGATCGACTTCCTGCATCTGCTGCTGGGCTACTCCATCACCGGGGACGTCGGCGGGCAGGTCATGCCGTTCCTGTTCGGCTCCGGCAAGAACGGCAAGTCGGTGCTTCTGGACGTACTGATGAAGCTGCTGGGCGACTACGCCGACGCCGCGCCGCCGGGGTTCTTGATGGCCCGGCCCTACGAGGGGCATCCGACCGATCTGGCCGAACTGCACGGCCGGCGCGTGATCGTGTGCAGCGAGGTGAAGCCGGGGGACCGTTTCGACGAGGCACGGGTGAAGCTGCTGACGGGCGGCGACCGGATCAAGGCCCGGCGCATGCGGCAGGACTTCTTCAGCTTCGAGCCGACACACAAGCTGTGGCTGCTGGGCAACCACCGGCCGGAGGTCGGGACCGGCGGGTTCGCGTTCTGGCGGCGGATGCGGCTGATCCCGTTCGAGCGGGTGGTGCCCGACGACCGCAAGATCGACAACCTGGCGGACATCCTCGTCACCGAGGAGGGCCCCGGCATCCTCAACTGGCTGATCGTGGGCGCCCGTCGGTACCTGAGCGGCGAGAGGGACCTGACCGGGCCGGAACGCGTCCGGATCGCCACCAACGCCTACGCGGAGACCGAGGACCACACCGGGCGATTCCTCGGTGAGTCCTGCCGGATGGAGGGCGGTCTCAGGGCGGAGCAAGCGAGGCTCTACGCGGCCTACAGGGACTGGTGCCAGAATGAGGGGTCCCCGGCCGTCTCGTCGCGTGCCTTCGCCGCACGGGTCCGAGAAGTGGTGGGACTGGCCTCTCCCAAGGAGATGATCCTGTCCAACCAGCGCAAGTACTACCCGGGCATCGGACTGGTCGCCGACGAGGAGACAGCATGAGCGCCCTCATCGAGGAGTGCGAGATCGAGAACGAGGTCGACCTCGTCTGGCTCGAGGACATCGGCGATCTCGACTACGTGCGCCAGAGCCTGGACCGGCTGCCGACGCGGCGCGGCAGGCCGGCGTACCACCGTGACGGGCGCATGGTCGGGTACGCGCTGCTGGGGCCCGGCGCGAAGCCGTCGCGCTCCTCGGGTACGTTCCGGCGCCGGGTGTTCTGGCTGCTGCCGCACGACCGCGACACCGATCCTGAGGGTCTGTATGCGATGGGGGCGCCGGCCGAGGCGGTGGACCCGCGCACGCTCTCGCCGGGGAGCAAGGGCCACAAGACCGAGCGGTCGGAGGGCGGGCCGGTGTCGTGGCCGGTTGTGTAGTGCCAGGGCGTGCCGCGAGTGGAGACCCTCATATGAGGCCGCGTTGTCAGATGGCCGCGCCGTGCAGGTGGAGTCCGCCGAGGTAGCCGACCGGGTCGTGCCGTGAAGGGTGGAAAGTCCGTGCCGGTTGGCCGCCGCGGTCGGTTTTCTCGGGTACCACCGCCCGGATCCCGCGTCCGCGCAGCTACGAAGGGGACCGCGTGCGGCCGTCGGCAGCGGCGGTTCGAACCCAGCGCACTCTTCGTCCGTGAGATGGCCCCCGAGTCATCCCGCCCGTCTCCCGTCCGGTCCCGGCCGGCCCGGCGAAGAAGCCGGACCCGTGATCGCAGTCGGCGGAGCACCGGCGACGGACGGGGTACGGAGCGGGGGGTGATTACGGCGTAATCGGCTGGGCTCAGATCCTCTGGGGCAGGTTACGCAGGCATCAGTACGCCCGGTTGTGCGACGAGATGCTTCCAGCATTGAAAAGAACCATCCGCCCGGTATATTTTACTGTCGGCACAGGGGCCCACATGTCACGTCGTCGGCACGAAGGTCAGTGCTCCAGGGGGAAGAGGCATGAGCGTGCTGCAGAGCGGAACGGCACCGGCCACCGGCGCGCCGACCTCGGTACGGCGCGGTGCGGGCACCGTGCTGGTGGCGGGTGGCAACGGCTTCGTCGGAAGTGCGGTGGTCGAGGAACTGCTCATACGGGGGGCTGCGGAGGGTGCGCCCGCCATACGCGTCCTGTCGCGTCGGCCGCCCCGCTTGTCCCACCGGCACCGCGTGAGCCATGTACCCGCCGACCTCGCACAGCCCGGTGCACTGCGCGGACTGTGCGCGGGAGTGGTGACCGTCGTCCACACGGCCACGTACGTGGGGCGGGATGCCGCTCTCTGCGAGACGGTCAACCACCACGGCACCCTTGCCCTCTTGGAGGAGGCCCACCGGGCCGGCGTCGAGCACTTCGTCTACGTCAGCACGGCCTCGGTCTACGGCGCCGGTCCGCATCGCGGAGCGGACGAGTACACCCTGACCCCGAACCCGGCGTCCCCCGCGAGCAGTTCACGGCTCAAGGCCGAACAGGCCGTTCTCGACTCCGGGGGGACCGTGCTGCGCCCGCATCTGGTTCATGGTGTCGGCGACGTGTGGTTCATCCCCACGATCGTCCGTCTGCTCACCCTGGTGGCGGCCTGGCCATCCGGTGCGACGTCACACAGTTCCATGATCGCGGTCCGGGACCTGGCGCGCTGCGTGGCGAGTCTGGTGACCGCTCCGAAGGCCACGGACCGGGCACGGGTGTACCACGCGGCCCATCCCCGGCCGGTGTCCATGGAGCAGGTGCTGCTCACCCTTCATCGCCGGCTCGGCCTTCCTCTTCCCCGCAGGGACATGTCCGTTCCGGAGCACCGGGCCAGGCTGGCCCGCGCCGCGACCCAACTGTCCGATCACCAGTACACCCTGCTCACGCAGGACCACTGGTACGACAGCGACGCCCTGTGGGCCCGCACCGGCGAGGCCCCGGGGCTGGGCTTCGAGGCACGTTTCGCCGAGGCCACGCACTGGTACACGGCCCACCTCGCGAGGCGCGACTAGTGGGCGTGGGCGTGAGCCTGCATCTCTTCGTGGGCCTTCTTCCCGGCTTCGTAGACCTTCCTCCCGCGGCCCTCGCCGAGGTCCACTGACGCCAGCACCGAGGGGACCGCGATGCTGGGCAGCAGGTGACGCAGCATCGCGGTCACCCGTGCGGGGAGGTCCTGGTGGCTGTTGATCACCTGGGACATGGTCTGTACGCCGGAGTACGCGCCCACGATGACGTTGGCGGTCTCGGCCGGCACGATGTGAGGAAGCAGTTCTCCCTGGGCCTGAGCCTTCTCCAGCCGCTCCTGGAATCTCTCGATCCAGGGGTTGAACGCCTCGCCGCGGTCGAGTCCGTCGGTCACCTGGGACATGGACAGCCGCGCCCCTGCCCGCACCATGGGGTCGGTCTGCAGGAGGTAGGTGTACCGCAGCAGGATGTCCACCACTTCCTGGATCTTGGACGGGTGGTCGGGAATGCCGAATTCCTGATGCTGGGCGGTGAGAACGGCCTGAGCCAGTTCCTCCTTGGAGGGGAAGTGGAAGTACAACGCTCCCTTGGTCACCTTGGCCTCGGAGAGGATCTCGGAGATCGTCGCCGCAAGGTACCCGCGTTCCTCGAAGACCTTGGCCGCGGCCAGCAAGATGGTCATGCGCGTACGGATGGCCCGCTCTTGCTCGGCCATGGTGCCCTCCGGTCGATCGACGTGCTGAGAAAGTCTCCAGATATCAAACCATCCGGTCCTTATTTTATCAGCGGGCCCATGCCGGCGGAACAGGGAAGCCAGTTTGGTTGTGGTGTCACCGATGAGGGTCGTGAGGTGTCTGCGGTGGTGAGACCGGAGGTGAGGCGGACGGCCCTGCACCCTCGAGGGTGCAGGGCCGTCCGCCTCACCTCACATTCAGCCGTGCGCCGCCGCGGTCACGGTGGCGATGAACGCCCGCTCACCGTGCTGATGCCCCGTCACCTCCACTGCCTCGGCGCCGCCGGGCGCGTCGGCGGGCAGGCGGCGTGCCTCGATCAGGCAGGGCTCGTCCAGCTCCACGTAACTGCTGAACTCGCTGGTGATGCTGAGCGGGAGGAAGGAGGAGTCTCCCAGGACCGCGGTCGCGCTCTGGCGGACGGCTTCGAGGAGCACCATTCCCGGGACGTGGTCGACCGGGTGGTCGAAGAGCACGGGGTGCCGGGTGTCCACCCTCAGCTGCCAACGGTTTGTTTCCTCGGTGGGCGAGAGGACCACATCGGCCGGCGATGTGCGCCCCACGCTCTGCGGTGCCACCGGGGCCGTCAGCGGCAAGGGGCGGTGTTCGCTGCTGAACACCCGCTCCGGACGCAGACGGCGGTACACCGATGGGGCGATGAGAGTGAGGGAGAGCCGCCCCATCGCCACCAGCTGCCCCTCGCGCAGCACCGCGGTCTCGTAGGACAGACCGCTCAGGCGGCGGCCTCGCATCTTGACGTCGGTGCACGTCACCTCAAGATCCAGCGAGGCGGGTACCTGGTACATCGGCAGCTGCTCGGGGTGCACGGTGAGGTCGAGCTGCTCCAGCAGGAACTGGTGGCCGAAAGGAACACCGAACTCCGCGTGGCAGAGCAGGGGAGCGATCTGCCTGATCGTTTCAGCAGCCATCAGCGGGTCGTAGTAGACCCCGTTGACGGGGGTGAAGAAGCTGTGGCTGCGCGGCCATTGGGCGCGCACATCGAACCGTGTGTCCTCCAGGCGGTCCCAGCCGGTGAGCATGACCTCGGCGTTGGCCGCACGGTGCACCAGTTCCCTGGGCACCGTGGTCGTCAGACCGGCGTGGCGGAGGGTGTCGATCCTGAAAGGTGAGGAGGTGGCTTGCACCGGACGCTGGTCGATGAGTGGGTTTTCGATCCGAAGCGTGCTCGTGATCGTCATCGCTCCCCCTGGACGAGAAGGACATTCGAGTGGTGGATGGGTCTGGCGTCGGCTTCGAGGTGCCACATCAGGAACCGGTGGCCGAACGGGACGCCGAACTCGTGGTGAAGAAGTCGTGCCGGAGGCGTCACGGGGCGGCCACGGTGAAGTGGGTGTCGTCCGTACGCTCCCAGTCCGTGAGCAGCGCTTCGGTGGCGCCGGCGAGATGGACCAGTTCCCCGGGAACCGTGGTGGTCAGGGAAGGGAAACGCGGCACGACGATCCGCGCCGACGTTGTGCTGTTCTCCTCGGTGTGGCGTGCGCCGGGTACCGGGTGTTCGACGCGGAAGGTGCTCGCAGGCATGCCTGTTCCCCCTGGGCTGCGGTGTGCGAAGTTTTTGTGTGCGCCCTCAGGCCGAGAAGATACATACCATCCGGTTTAGTTTCTAGCGGTAGCAAGCACTCCGCCTCTGGGGTTTCCGGAGCGGCCCATACCGGTTCACCGACGGCTCGCCGCAGGGGTCGAGGGCGTCATGTGACATGGTCATTCTCCTTGCGTGCAGGGCGAGTTGGCATTGATCCGGGGTGTCAGGGCGTTTCCGCGCCGGGGCCTCGCTCGTGCGGTCCGGGTCGCGAAGACGCCGGTCCTCGAGCGCTCCTTTCCAGTGGTTCCGCAGCGCTGTGGCGGAGCGTCCGCCTGGGAGGGAAGCGGCGCAGGAGGCGCCCCCAGTGGCGGTGTGCCCGGGCCGGATGGTCGATGAACAAGCCTTCGCTGTAAGGGAGTTACCAGGACGCGTGACATGCGCCCGAGGTGTCGCGGTGTGCAGTCCTGGCGGGCGTGCGGGCGTGTGCCGGGCTCGAGGCCGACTCGAGGCGGACTCGAAGTGGGCTCGCCCGTGCGATCGGTGTACCTGCAACGCAAATAACAGACCTATCATGCTGTTTCTGCTAGGGGATCGGTGCTCGGTCGGTGTACTGGCACGCGCGATTCGCGACGGAGCGTTCGCGACGGCAGCGGACCGGTGTCGGCCCAGGAGGTGAAGAGTGATGGTCATGCAGGTACGGGCGGCGCAAACGCGCCAGGCCCTCATCGCCGCGGCGGCGGAGGTCTTCGCTGACGAGGGCTACGTCAAGGCCTCCCTGCCCTTGATCTGCAAACGGGCCGGCGTGAGCTCCGGGGCCCTTCATTTCCACTTCGCCAGCAAGGACGCCCTGGCCAGGGAGGTGGAGGGCGCGGCCGTGGACGTGGCGGAGCAGCTGGTGCAACGCCGCCGGGCCGCGGCCGCGACCGCGCTGGAGTCGATGGTGGACACCACCAGTGCCCTGGTGCTCGCCATGGCCTCCGACCCCATGGTCAGGGCGGGTTTCCGGTTGAGTGGTGACCCCTCCCGCAAGGGCGGGGCGGAGCTGTTCCAGTGGTGGCGTGGCGCGGTGCGCGAACTGGTGGCGAGGGCACGGGCCGCCGGGGAACTGGCGCAGGACGTCTCGCCCGAGGACGCGACCGCGGTGATCATGGCCGCCACGGTCGGTTTCGAGACGCTCGCCGGGTGGGACGAGGAGTGGCTCTCGGCCGAGCGTGCGGAGCGCTTCTGGGCCTTCGTCCTGCCGCGTCTGGCGGCGTCGCCCGAAGTGATCCCGGACGGTGCGAGCCCCGGCGCGGGGGAGGGGCCTTCCTAGGGGCGGCCGGAGGAGGTTACCCGGAGTGGGCCGGAGGAGCAGGTCCGTGGGGCGGAGAGTCGCTCGAGTGGTGCGGGAGGACGAGTGCCGCGTTGACAAACCGCACGTGCTGTTTTCTACTCGGATGTCTGGCATGGCGCTTCACAAAGCCTGCGGCAGACGGGGGGAGAGGGCGTGGACATAGGCATACTCGGCTCATTGACGGTGCGGGAGAGGGGCGTCTCGATCACGCCGACCGCACCCAAACCGCGTCAGGTGCTCGCCCTGCTGGCCCTCCGCGCCGATCAGGCCGTGACCGTCCAAACGCTGACCGAGGAGCTCTGGGGCGCCGCGCCGCCACGCAGCGCGCGGCCCACCCTGCAGACCTACATCCTCCAGCTGCGCGAGCTCATCGCCTGCGCGCTCCGGCAGGGCGACGGCGGCGAGGAAGGGCAGCGCTGTGCCAAGGACGTCCTGCTGACCGTCCCCGGTGGCTACCTGCTCAAGACCGGGCAAGGCGCCAACGACCTGCGGGACTTCGAGCGGCTGGCCGGGCTCGGCTTCCGCGCCATGGACGCCGAGGACTACCCCGGGGCCGCCGCCCGGCTGTCCGAGGCGCTGGACCTGTGGAGCGGACCCGCACTCGCCGACGTGTCCGCGGGCTTCCATCTGGAGACCGAGACCCGGCGGCTGGAGGAGAGCCGGCTGTGCGCTCTCGACCAGCGGATCGAGGCCGACCTCAGGCTCGGCCGGCACCGCGAGCTGCTCGCCGAACTGACCGTACTGGTCAGCCGGTACCCCACCCACGAGAGCCTGTGCGGCCAGTACATGCTGGCCCTGCACCGCTCCGGGCGCCGGGGGGAGGCGCTCAACGCCTACCAGCAGCTACGCGCCAGGCTGGTGCGCAACCTGGGCCTCGAGCCGTCGGCCGCACTGGCCAAGCTCCAGCGTTCCATCCTGGTGTCCGGTCCGGCGGGCGCACCGGCACCCGCCGCCACGCCCGCCGCCGGCCGCCTCGCTCCGGTGGGCTGATCCTGCCGCCCGGTCCGGACACCTGATCCGGCCGGCCCGGCCGGGGCTCGAGCGGCGCTCGAGGCGCGCGGGACAGCCTGGCGGCGCACTGTGAGGAGAGGGGTCACTCATGCCGTCCCAGCGAGTGCACTCCACCCGGCGCACCGTCTCCGTGGCCGCACCCGCCCATGTGGTCTACGGCATGCTCGCCGACGCCCCGCGCTGGCCGGTGCTCCTGCCCTCGTACGTCCACGTCGAGCAGATGGACTTCGACGGTGCCGGGCAGACGCTGCTGGCCTGGGAGTTCGAGGCCGGCCGCGTCCGCTCCTCGCGCCTGCGGCGCACGCTGCGACCGCAGGCGCGCTCCGTCGACTTCGTACAGGAGGACCCCGCCTGGCCCGGTGACACCGTCGCCGGCTCCTGGAGTGTCGAACCCGACGGCGCCGAACGGTCGCTGGTGACCTTGCGGCACGAGACGCCGCACCCGTACACGGCTGCGGGGCCGGACGGCCTCGGCGCGGACGTGGACGAGCGGCTGGCCCGGCTGCGCGAGGCGGCCGAGCGGTGGGACAGGCTGGACGAACTGCTGCTCGCCTTCGAGGAGCGGCTGCGCGTCGACGGCCCCGCCGAACTCGTCTACGACTTCCTGTACCGCGTGGAGGACTGGCCCGAGCTGATCCCCCACGTCGACGACAGCAGCGTGCTGGAGGACCGGCCGGGCACGCAGGTCGTGGTGCTCGACACCGGTGCGCACGACGCCGGTCCCACGGCAGGCTCCGGCGAGGCGGGAGGCTCCGAGACCGTACGGCTGTGTTTCCCGCATGCCGGGCGGATCGTCTTCAAGGAGACGGCTCCGCCCGGGCCGATCGCCGCGCACAGCGGTGAGTGGAGCCTCGTACCGGACGAGTCGGGGCTGACGGTGGTGTGCGCGCACCGGGTGCTGCTCCGTGAGGAGTCGGTGGAGCCCGCCCTGGGGGCCGGCGCCCTGCCGGTGGACGCACGTCGACACGTGCGCGAGCGGCTGGGGCGGGAGAGCCGGGAGACGCTGCGCCTGGCCAAATGGCATGCCGAGAGCCCCGTACGCCGGTTGCGATGAGGACGAGGAGGAAGCAGGCGATGACGCTCACCCGACCGGATCCGCTCGCACCCCAGGAGGCCGCGGCGCCCACCGCGACGCCCCCGCACGCCGATGTGCCTTCTCTCGGCGACGGGCCGCTGTCCGCCGACGTCGTGCTGCGCGCACGGTGGCTGGAGGTGCTGCTCGGAGATCCCCTCGCCCCCACGGGTCCCTGCGGCCGTACGCCGTCGGAGGCCGCGCGGGAGGTCCCGGCCCCCTCGGGCGCGCTCGGCGCCGTGCTCCCCGGGCCGGCCGACGTGCGCCGTATCGGCGCCGCCGGGATCGTGCGCGTGCTGCGCCCGCTCTTCCGCCGCGACCTGGGCCTCGGCCACGCCTGGGCCGTCCGTCCCCTGTCCGGCGCCGTGGCCGGTACGCAGACGGGCCGGCCGGGCGGCGAACTGGGCGCGCTGCTCGGTCCGGCGGCGCTGATCGCGGCGGCGGGCGGCGCGCTGCACACGACCGCACGGCTTGTGGACTCCCTCGCCGCGCGCCAACCGGGCGTACGGCAGTGGCAGCCCGTGCTGGCCGCGGCCTTCGCCGACCTGCTGGCCTGCGAGAGCCTGACCGCGGTGGCGCTGCGGGCCCTGGACCTGACCGCGGGCGGGACGCCGGCCCTGACCGCCGCGGCCGGCTACGTGGTGCCCCAACTGGTCGGCCAAGTCCTGGACGACCTCGAACTCGCCCTGCACGAGAGCGGCTTCGGGCCGGACACCGTCGAACGCCGGGCCCTCGCCAAGCTGGCCGCGGACCATGTGGCGGCCGGGGCGGACCATGTGGCGGCCGGGGCGGACCCGGCGGCCGCGGCCGCCGCCCAGGCACGGCTCATCCGCGCGCTGCCCTCGCTCGCCGACCCGGCGGGCGGCGCCTTCCCGGCGGATGCGGAACTGGGGGAGGGCCGTGAACACGCCGTGTCACGTGAGGTGTTCCGGCTCGGGCGGCCGGGTGCGGTACGTACCGGGACGCGCGTGGGCGCGGTGTCCACCGCCGACGTCGCGGCGGCCCTGCCCCTCGCCGCCGCCCGGCTGGCCGAGCGCACCGACGACGATCCGGCCGTCGCCGCGCTCGCCCGCGTCGCCCGTCGGCTGGCGACCGAGCAGCGGACGCTGCGCCTGCCGTACCCGGCGGCCGGACACACCGGCCCGGCCGACCCGGTGGCCCGGGCCCTGGCGGACCGTCAGGCCCTTTTGCTGCTGGCCGCGGCCGTGCTGGGAGTCGGCCAGGAGGCCGGCGGTTTCCTCGGCCGCCCCCACTGGGCGCTGCTCGTCCTAACCCGCGTCATCCGGCGGCTCGGCGCCCCGCTGCCCGGGCCCGCCGTCGACCCGGCCGGTGACGTGTGGGCGGAGCTCGCCGAGCGGACCCGGCAAGGCGTCGACTGCGACGTGTACGGCTCGGAGTTGCTGTGGGCGGGGGCACAGACGAGGACTGGGGCAGGGGCAGGGGCAGGGACGGAGGCCGGCGTGCGGCGGGGCGGGGGCGGGACATGAGCGGCGTGGAGCCCTCCGGGGCGCCGCTGCACGTGGCCGGGCCCGAGGGGCCGTGGGACGAGGTCTGCGAACGGTTCGAGTCCGTCGGGCGGGCCGTCGTCCACACGACATGGGGCGAGTGGCTGACCGCAGCCCTGCTCGATCCGGAGCTGCGCGGCCTGCTCGGCCGGGACCGGCCGCGCTACCGGCAGAACCCCGCGGCGGCCGGGCGCCTCGCCTTCGCCGTGTCGCGCGTGGTCATGAAGCACACGGCCGCGGCGGTTCTCTACACCGCCCCGGCAGCCCTGGACATCGCCTACCTGCCCGGCGGTCAGCCCACGCTGCGAGGCTTCGCGGGCGAGCTGTGGCTGAGCCTGGCCCACACCGAGGAACTGGTCGTCGTCGCCGTGAGCCGCCACGGGCCGGTGGGCGTGGACACCGAGTCGGTCACCCGGCGGGTGTCCTTCGAGGCGCTGCACGGGCAGGTGTGCACCCCGCAGGAGGCGGAACTGCTCGCCGCGCTGCCCGACGACCGGAGGGCGGCCCGGTTCCTGCGGCTGTGGACGCTGAAGGAGGCGTACACCAAGGCGCTCGGGCAGGGGATGCGGCGCGGCTTCGGCACCGTCGGCTTCCGCTGGGACGGCGACGGGCACGCGGTGCTCGCCGACGACTCGCCCGCCGCCCGCGCCTGGTCCTTCACCACGAGCCTGGTCCGGGACCGCTACCTGGTCAGCGAGGCCTGCAACATCACGGGCCAGGTCCCCGGCCAGGTCGAGGACCGCTTGCGCGACGATCCAGACGCACTCGCGCGGACGGGCCCCTCACCTGCGCAAACAGTACGGTCTTGGGGGACTTGGAGCCCTGGTCGGCGATGAACGGGGGCGATGGGCGGGACGGCGAGCGGGCGCCGCGGACTGCGAGGTACCGGGTAGGGGGCGGGGTGCGGAAACGATGCCAGAGGAAGGCGGGGGAGCCGGTCCGCCGCGGCGCTAGTCAGGCCGGGGGACGACCGGTCCGCCGCGCCGCGACGGTGGTTCCAGGCGCCCGGGAGAGCGGATGAGCAGCCATGACGCGCAGCCAGGGGCCGTGTTGGCCGTGGTCCACGAGCCGGGCGGCGCGGCACCCGGCTCCGCGCTGGTCTTCGAACTGTGCGCGCCGCTCGGCACCGCCCAGGCCGAGGCGGTCGCGGCCAGGATCGCCACCCGGCACCGCGCGTACTCCGTCGCGCTGGAGGAGGCGGCGGGCCGGTACCTGGTGCGGCTGAGCCGGGCCGGCGCGGCGGGGGGCCCGGAACCGGTGCCGCTCACCGCGGAGCTGCTGGCCGACCTGCTGCAGCCCCCGTGCCTGGGCACCGTCCCGGTGACGGGTCACCAGCGTGAGCTGCTGCTCGCCGCCGTGAACCGGCCCGGCGCGGCCGGCCGCCACATCGAACAGCTCCACTGGTCCTGGACCGGCCCGCTGGACATCGGCCGGTTCACCGCGGCCTGGCAGTCCGTCACCGACCGCGAAGTCGTCCTGCGCGCCTCCTTCGACTGGACCGGCGCCCCCCGGCTCGTCCTGCACGAACGGGCGGCCGTCGAGGTCGTCCACCACCGCCACACCACCGTGGCCTGGAACGACCTCCTGCGGCGCGACCGGGCGCGGCAGTTCGCCCTGCACCGCCCCGGGCTGCTGCGCGTCAACCTGCTCGACGGCCCGCCGCAGCACGATGCGACCGGCCGGGCGACAACGACCCGGATCCTGCTGAGCTACCCTCCCGCCCTGCTCGACGAGCGCGGCGCCCAGCTGCTGGTACGGGAGTTCTACCGCGCCTACCTCGCCGACGGTGTCGTGCCGGGCGGCGAACGACGGCCCGACATCCGCGACCACGTGGAGTGGCTCCGCAACCAGGACACCGACGTCGCACGGCGCTTTTGGACCACGGCCGCCCCGCCCGCGAACGCAGCGGTGAGCCCCGGCCGGCCGGGTGGGCGCAGCCGCAACACCGGCCCCGGACGCATCCAGCGTCGCCTGCGCCCCCAGCAGACCGCGCGTCTGCGCTCCTGGGCCGCGGCCTGGGGCGCCGGCGAGAGCAGCGCCCTGCACGCGGTCTGGGCGCTGCTGCTGTACCGGGCGGCGGGTGTGCGGGGCCCGGCCCCGGTCAGCTTCGGCATGCACCTGTCCGGCCGCGACCTCATGCTGCGGGGCGCGGCCGACATCCCCGGGCTGCTCGGGAACCCGCTGCCGGTGACCGTCACGGTCGACCCCACCGCCCCCCTGGTGGACCTGCTGCGGCAGGTGCGCGACGCCGCGCTCGACCTGAGCGCCTACCCCTGGGTCTCCGGCGACCTGATCCGCGAGTGGAGCGGCCGGGACCCCGGTGACCGCCTCACCGACACGCTCGTCCGCTTCGACACCCGGCCCGAACTGCCCAAGTCGCTGAGGTCGGAACTGACCGCGCAGGGCATCCGGGTGGACGTGCCGCAGAGCGTGAGCAGCGACACGAGTCTGCCGGTGACGCTCGTCGCGCGGCACGACAGCCAGGGCGGACTGACGCTGACCGCCACCCATGACCGGGCCGGTCTGTCCGACGCAGACGCCTCCGGGACGCTGTCGCAGTGCATGCACCTGTTGCGCCTGCTGCCGGACCACCACGATGAGCGGGTCACCGTGGCCCAGGTCCTCGACCTGCTGCGGGCGGGCGAGGTGCCGCTGGCGGCGCGGCAGGAGCCCGGACCGCGCGGTTTCGCCCTCGCGGTGCTGCGGGCCGGGGAGCCGGGGGCGGACGTCATCGTCCTGGTCATGGTCCCGGGCGTGCCGCCCGGTGCCTACGACCTGCTGCTCAGCGAGCACGACGGTCCGGAGCGGATCGTGTCCCTGGTCCTCGACGACGCGGGCGGCCTTCCGCCGCCCTCCGGTCTGCGGGAACTCGGCCTGCGGGAGGGGCCGGGTCCCGGACGCCGGCTGGTGCTGTGCGGGTGCGGGCCCGCGAGCCGGGCCGCCTACGAGATCGCCCGGAATGCTCCGTTCGGCACCGACGGGCCGACGACCGTGATCATGACGGGGGCGGGTGACGCCGCCGACAGCGCCCGCGCGCTCCTGCTGGCCCTGGAGTCCGTCCGCGTGCGCAGCGTGTGAACTCGCGCGGGGCGTGTGGCCCGGCCCGGCGGTGCGCGCGCACCGCCGCACGGCCGCCGCTCGAGCGCGATGCCCGACGATGACCGGGACGCCGGAGGAGGGACATGGGCGATTCGGACTGCGGGGCCCCCGGAAACCAGGGGGAGTTCGCCCTGCGCATCGTGCGGGGCCGGCCCGGCGAGGAGGAACTCGCCGCGCTCACGGCCGTGCTGCTCGTGTTGCGGTCGGGCGGGGCGAAGGCGGCCGAGGAGGCCGGAGGACCGTCGAACGACCCCGGCTGGTGGCGGGGGCCGGACGTGGCCCCACGGGCACCTCACGGTCCGCGGTGATCGGAACCACGTAAGACCGCACGGTCGCTTCCTCGCGGGAGCGGAGCTCCGGGACGGTTGGTTTTGGTGCGGGTCCTCGGCAACGGCTGGAGAGGCCGTCCATCGGGGGTCGAGTGGACATCCAGGGCGACAACGCTTGGACCCCAACGGAACTTACGACGTCTGACGTCGACGAAGCATTGCTTGCATAGGCCATTAAAAACAGCTCATGCGGTTTGTTATTGACATACCGCACATGCTGTTTTTTAATCGGAGGGCCCGCAGCGCACGCGAACGAGGGAGACGGCGTGGACATCGACGTACTGGGCGCACTGGATGTGAGGGAGAACGGGGTGTCCGTCGCCCCCACCGCGCCGAAGCCCCGCCAGGTCCTGGCCCTGCTGGCCCTGCACGCCGACCGGATCGTCCCGGCCGACTCGCTCGTCGAGGAGCTGTGGTCGGACCGGCCGCCGCGCAGCGCCCGCACCACCCTGCAGACCTACGTCCTGCAACTGCGCGAACTCATCGCCGTGGCTCTGGCGAAGGATCCCGCCCGGGAGGGCGAGCAGCCCCGGACGGCCAAGGACGTGCTGATCACCCTGCCCGGGGGATACCTGCTGGCCTGCAACGGCGGCACCAGTGACGTGCGGGAGTTCGACCAGCTGGCCGGCCAGGGCTACCGGGCCATGGACGCGGGCGACTTCACCGGCGCCTCCCGCCTGCTGGGCAGCGCGCTCAAGCTGTGGAACGGCACGGCCTTCGCGGACGTACCGAAGGGGCCGCAGCTGACCATGGAGGCCGCGCGGCTCGACGAGAGCCGCCTGTGCGCCCTCGAACAGCGCATCGAGGCCGGACTCAGGATCGGCCGCCACCGGGAACTGCTCGCCGAACTGACGGTGCTGACCAGCCGTCACCCCACGCACGAGAACCTGCACGCCCAGTTCATGGTGGCGCTGCACCGCGCGGGCCGACGCGGCGAGGCGCTCGGCGTCTACCAGCGGCTGCGCACCAGCCTCGTGCGTGACCTCGGGATCGAACCCTCCCCGCGCCTGCGCCGCCTGCAGCACTCGATCCTGGCCGCCACCCAGGACGGCATGCCCGTGCCGGTGGTGCCGGGCCCCTCTTCGCAGCCCCCGCCGGAGCACAGCCTGACCCCGGCCGGCTGACCCGCACCACCCGTCCCTTCCCGGGAGAGCGGCACCGCTTCCGGGAGACCGGTACCGAACAGGAGGCGTCCGCCTTGACCAGCCAGCCGCAGACCGTCCCGCCACCGGGCCCCGACGGCCCCACGGCCGACATCCTCGCCGGTCTGACGGCCGTGCTGGCGGACACGCTGGACGTCGAACCGGGCCGGATCGACCCGCGACAGCCCTTCCAGGCGCTGGGTGTGGACTCCATCTTCGCCGCCGAGTTCGTGGCGGCCCTCAACGCCCGCTTCGGCACGGCCGTCACCGCGGCCGCGCTCTACGAACACCCTGCTCCGGCCGACCTCGCCCGCCACCTCGCCGCGGCCGGCGTCCAGGGCCGTACCGGGGTGCCCGGCACGTCCGGCGTGCCGGCCCGGTCCGGTGCGGACGCCGTCCTCGCCGGTCTGCGCGACCACCTGGCGGCGACCGTCCACTGCGACCCCGCCGAACTCGACCCGGAGGCCGGCTTCCCGCTGCTCGGTCTCGATTCGATCCTGGCCGCCGAGTTCGTGGCCGCGGTCAACCGGGCGTACGGCCTCACCGAGCGGCCCGTCACGCTCTACGACCACCCCAGTCTCCGGGCCATGGCGGAGTACATCGCCGGTGCCGCGCCGGGCGTTCCGGAGGCGGCCGGGAGCCTTACCGGGGCGGGCGCCGCGCCGCACGCGGCGCGGAGCGACCTCACCAGGGACGAGGTGAACGCGCTGCTCGACGCGGTGCGCGACGACATGCTCACGGTCGACGAAGCGGTCACCCTGCTGACGCCGCGGCCCGCCTGAACGGGGACAGCACGTGCAGACCATGGACCACAGGGACATCCTGACCCGTTTCAAGAACGGTGACCTGGGCCGCGAGCAGGCGGCGGCCCTCCTGACCGGCGCGGCCCTGGACCCCGGGGCGGAGGCCGCGCCCCACCCGACGACGGTGGCCGAGCCGCGTGCCGCCGTGTCCCAGCCCCCGCCGGCGCGTGCCCTGACGACCGCGCCGGCGGGCGTCGCACGTCCCGCCCCGGCGGACGGGTACGCCATCACGGCCGTACACGGACGCTTCCCCGACGCGGACGGTCTGGACGCCTTCTGGCACACCGCGCTGCTCGGCGGACACGACGCCGGGCAACGGGCCTCGGCCGCCGGGGAGAAGACCCCGGTCGCCGGTGAGGGGCATCCGGACGAGGGTGACGTGCGGCGGACGGGCCGTTTCCTCCGGGACGCCGACGCGTTCGACGCCGTCTTCTTCGGGCTCAGCCCGCAGGACGCCGCGTCGATGGATCCGCGGGAGCGGATCCTCCTCGAAGCGCTCTGGCAGACACTGGAGACGGCCGGCTGCACCGGCGCCCGCCTCGACACGCTCACCGCGGCGGACGGCGAACCGCGCAGCGTCGGCGTCTACGTCGCCCACGCCCCCGTCGGCCACGCCTCGACCGCCGCCGGGTCGCGTCCCGTACCGTCGGCCGGCTGCTGCGCCGGTGCCGGTCTGCCCGCGCGCCTGTCCACCCTGCTGGACCTGCGGGGACCCGGCCACTGCGTCGGCGGCGGCGAGGCGTCCTTCCTCGTCGCCCTGCACCAGGCGCTGTCCGCGCTGCGTGCCGGGGAGTGCGGTGCCGCCCTGGTCGGCGCCGTCGACCTGCGGCTCGAGCCCTCGCGCCGGCACCCGGGAGGCGGCGAGGGCGTGGGGGCCGTACTGCTCCGGCCGCTCGCTGCCGCCCAGGCCGCCGGCGACACCGTCCACGCGGTCGTGCGGGCCACGGCCGTCGCCCACCCCGGCCGACGCGCGCCGGCCGCCGCCGCCGACCGGCTGGCCCGCCGGGCCCTGGCCGCGGCGGGGGTCACGGCGACCGGTGTCGCGCTGCGGGAGACCGAGGCCACCGCGGCGGCCACGACCGGCGGCACCGGCGCGGCGACCGGACCGGCGGCCCTCGTGCGTGCGGTCCTGCAACTGCGCCACGGCACGCTGCTGCCGGCCCCCGGCGACTCCTCGGCCGTGCCGTGGGCACGGCCGCACGACGAGTCGGGACGCGAACTGCCGCGCCGCGCCACTGTCGCCGTACGCCCGACGGCCGGGACCGCGGCCGCCCATGTGCTCCTCGAGGAGCCGCCGCGGCGCGGGCCGGGATCGATTCCGGAAGGGCGGCCGACCGGGCCGGCCACCGCGTCCGGGGATGAGGAGCTGGTGCTGCTGTCCGCGCCGACGCCGGAGCACCTCGCCGCCACGGCCCGGCTGTTCGCCGACCGGGCGCTGCCGGTGTACGGAGCACACAGCGGTGTTCAGGGCTCCGTACCGGACGATCGGCAGGAGCTCGCCGCACTCGCGCGTGAACTCAGGCTCGGCCGTGCCGTGAGGGACTGCCGCCTCGCCGTCGTCGTGCGGGACACCGGGGAACTGGCCGCCGCGCTCCGGGCGTTCGCCGACGACCGGGACGGTGCCGCAGCCGGCGGTCCGCGCCAGGGCGTGCGGCATGCCGATCTGCGCGGTGCCCACGGACCCGGTGTGCTGTCCGGCGACCTCCCCGAGACCCGCGCGTACCTGGCGGCGCTGTGGCGCGGGCGCCGGCTCGATGCCCTGGCGCGGCTGTGGCTGGCCGGGGTGGACGTCACGGCCGCCGACGCGGCCGGTGCCGCTCCGGTGCTGCCGCTGCCCACGAGCGCGCTGCTGCGCCGGCCGCTGCGGGAGGCCGGACGCCCGAGCACGGACGAGCCGGCGCCGTCATGACCGTCACCGAGCCCGAGACGCGCATTCCCGAAGGACTCCCGCCCCCGGAGCAGGCCCCTCCCGTCAAGTTGTGGCTGTGCCCCAACGACGATCTGACGCCGGCCCTCAGGGACCTGCTCGCCGCGCACTGGCTGGACGACCAGGAACGGCAGACGGCGGGCAAGTTCCTCTTCGAACGTGACCGTCGGCAGTACCTCGTGGCGCACATCCTCGTCCGGCGTGCGCTGGCGCTGGAGGCCGGGCTGGCCGAGAGCGAACTGGTCATGTGGCGCTCGCAGCGCGGACGTCCCTTCCTGCGGCCGGTGGCGGGCGGACTGCCGCGCGGCGGAACCCATCTGGACTTCAACCTCTCCCACGCCGGCGGCTACAACCTCCTCGGCGTCGTCCGCAGGCACCGCATCGGCGTGGACGTCGAAGGGCTCGACCGGGATGCGCGGGGCATCGACACCATCACGGGCACCTTCGCGCCCGAGGAACAGGAATGGGTGACGCGGGTGCCACCGGGCCACGCCCGTGACCGGCGGGTGCTGCGGCTGTGGACGCTGAAGGAGGCGTACTCCAAGGCGCTCGGACTCGGACTCGGCCTGCCCTTCGACGAGTTCGCCTTCACTCTCGACGACGACCGGGGCGTGACCGCCTTCCGCCCGCCGGAACAGGACCGGTTCGGCCGGTGGTGCTTCGTGGAGCTGGAGCCGGTGCCCGGCGTCCTGGTCGCGGTCGCCGTACCGGCCGGCGACGGACAGCCCGCCGTACTCCAGTTCCACCACGGCTTCCCGTGGGCCCGCGCGGCCCCGCAGGACATCCCGCTGCCCGAACCGGTGGGCGGCCCGGCCGTGTGACGACGCGCGGACCGGGTCGGACAGGCGCCCCGGTGAACGGGACGGACGGCCCCGGCCGGGCCGTCCCAGCACCCGGCACCACACCGCACGTGGAGCTCCGCTTGAGGGCGACTGCAGAAAAACGCTGGGGAACACGGACGCGGCTAGCGTGCTCGTGACGCAGTTTTCTGGCCATCGAAAGGAACTGGACAGAGGACTCGAGGAGCTCGACGAGCTCGACGAGCGGAGGACACCGTGAAGATTCAAATCCTGGGTCCGTTGAGTGCCGAGGTCAACGGGGGCTCGATCGTTCCGACGGCCGGGAAGCCGCGGCAGGTGCTGGCGCTTCTGGCGCTGTACCCGGGACGGGTCATGCCTGTGCCCACCCTCATGGAGGAACTGTGGGGCACCACGCCTCCCGCGAGCGCGCTGACCACCCTGCAGACGTACATCCTGCAACTGCGGCGGAAACTAGGCACGGCGATGGGACCCGGCTCACCGGCGGGCGCCAAGGACGTGCTCGCCACCCGGCACGGCGGCTACCTGCTGCAGATCGACGGCGACTGCGTCGACGTCCACCAGTACGAGAAGCTGGTGCGCGAGGGACGGACCGCCTTCGGGGCCGGGGACAACGAGATCTCCGCCGCCCGCTTCCGCGCGGCCCTGGACCTGTGGAGCGGCGCCCCGCTGGTGGACGTGAAGGTCGGGCCCGTGCTCGACATCGAGGTCGTACGGCTGCAGGAGAGCCGCCTGGTCACCGTGGAGCGGCGCATAGACGCCGACCTCCGGCTGGGCCGGCACACCGAACTCATAGCCGAACTCGCCGACCTGACGGCACGTCACCCCCAGCACGAGGGGCTGCACTCGCAGGCCATGGTGGCCCTGTACCGGTCGGGCCGGCAGGCGTCCGCGCTCGAGGTCTACCGCCGGCTGCGGATGCGGCTCATCGACGAGCTCGGAGTCGAGCCCTCGCCCCAGTTGCAGCGCATGCACCAGGCCATGCTGTCCGTCGACCCCCAGCTCGACGTCCTGGCGGGGCCGCGCAACACCTCCACCTTCGACCTGTTCGCCGCCTGAGCGGACCCGTGAGCCAGGGTACGGCGGCCGGGGCGCGGGAGGAGGCGGACCGATGAGCCGGGGCCGTGGCGGGAACGGGCCGGAAGCCTCGGCAGCACGTACACCGGTGCTGGTGGCGGGCAAAGGTGAGACGGCGGTGCTGTTCGTCGCCGGGCGGCGGGTGCGGCCCGCTATGGTGCGGTCCCTGTACGGGGCGTTCCCCGTCTTCCGCGCGCAGTTCGACACCGGGTGCCGGGTGCTCGACGCACGCCTGCCCCTGCCCCTGGCGGCGGCGGTCTTCGCGCCCGAGCACGGCGCCGACGCCGGGCTGCTGGACCGTGCGGACTTCGGCCGGGCCGCGCTGTTCGCCTACCAGGTGGCGCTGTACCGGACGTGGCAGGACTGGGGGATGCGCATCGGCGCGGTGGCCGGGGCCGGTTCCGGCACGGTGGCCGCGGCCCACGTGGCGGGCGGCCTGGACCTGGAGAAGGCCGTCCGGAACATTCTGACCGGGCGTCATGACGTGCATGACCGTCACGTCCCTCGGGCGCCCGTCCCCGCAGGCGGTGACGCGGAGGGCCTGTCGGCGCTGCGCGCGGCGGGCTTCCGGCGCGTGCTGGCGTGCGGGCCGGGCCCGCGGGAGGACGCGGAGACGGCCGTCGCGGTCGGCGAGGTGCCGGCGCTGCTGGCCGCCATGCCGCATCTGCAGCTCTCCGGTCCGCGCATCGACTTCGAGGCGCTGTGGTGGTCCCGCCACCGCGCCGACGTGCACGCCGTGCTCCGGCGGGTGCTGGAAGCGGCTTGAGGGACGGGCGGCGGTCAGCCGTCGAGTCGCCGGCGCACCGCGGTCGCGCCTCTGCGCAGACGCACGCGCGCGAGAGTCAGCAGGGCCGAGCAGACGGCCAGTGACGACTCGGTGAGCGAAGGGACGGCGGCCCCCGCCATCGGAGAGGGCGCGCGGCGGGGCAGTACGTCCTCCCGCGCGATCCCGAGCAGGTCGTCGTGCGGGCGGGACGGGAATGCCGTGGTCATTCGTCACCTCTTGGGCCATCCGATGTCGTCGTCGGACGGCACGTCCCGCTTCGGCCCCCGAGGTACGCATCCGCTCCTGGGGGCAGCACGCCGTGCAGGAACCGGATGCTTCATGGACGACTCCCTGGCGGGGGCAGGACAGCGCGCAGGCGCTTCCGACGTATGGCGCTGGAAATCCTGGCCGGATCCGCTAAAGGGCCGCTCGAGGAACACGTGAGAGCCGTGCGGACGCGCGCACGCGTCCGCGGATGCCACCCCGCCGCTCCCGAACGACCGAAGCCCCCGTGACGGCCGGCGGCCGACGGGGGCGTATCGGTGGGCGGGGTCCGGTCGCCCGGCGGAGGCTCAGGCGACGTCCTCGGTGGCGGTGGTCTTCGGGGCGACGGGCCAGCCGATGTCGTCGGAGGTGGCGCCCGGGGCGACGGGCCAGCCGATGTCGTCGGTGGCGGTGGTCTTCGGGGCGACGGGCCAGCCGATGTCGCCCTCGGTGGTGGCGGCGGCGGTGGTGGTGGGCTTCGGGGGGACGGGCCAGCCGATGTCGCCCGCGGTGGCGACGCCGGCCGTGGAGAGGACGGTGGCGGCGACGGCGGCGGCGACGGTCGTGACGGCGGCGGCGATGCGCTTCATGGCTGGCTCCTCGGTGGCAATGTCGTTTCGGTGCTTGGCAACTTCTTGCCAAGAGATTGGCAAGGAGGTCTCGGGAATCACTCGGAAATCAGTCGACGGATACTCGAGCAGGGCACCGAAAGCGCTCCTCGGCGCGGGGCGAGGTACGCGTTTTGCCATCACTAAGGCCCTCTGAACAGCGAGGACGCGAAATCTTGGCAGAACGGGGAACGGCTTGGCAACGCTAGGAAATCTCTGGGGAACGCGCTGAGGAACGCCTTTGCCGCACCCGGTCCGCAGCCCTCGTACTAGAGCGCCGCTGGAGCCGGCGTTGTCAATCCGCCCGAGAGTCTGGCAACTTATTGCCAAGCGAGAGGCAATAAGTTGCCAATATGCGCTCGCTGATCGGGGGAGGAGGTCGGAAGTGAACGCGATGCCTCACGGTGACCGGGGCCGAAGGGTCCACCTGGACAGCGCCGGCCTGGGCCGGATGACAGTCGCCGCCCACGCGGAACTCACCGAGTGGACACGGCACGAGGACCGCCATGGTCCGCACGAGGTGGACGAGCACGTCCATCACGTCGTGCGCCGCGAACTCGACGCGCGCCTGGCGGCCCTGCTGGGCACGCCGGCCGGCGACACCGTCCTGTCCACCGGCGCGGCCGACGCGTTCGCCACCTTGGTGCAGCGCCTCCCGCTCGGCCCGGGCGACCGGATCTGGACGACCCCCTACGAGGGCGTCGCCAACCTGACCGTGCTGTCCGCCCTGCGCGACCGGGCCCGGTGCCGGCTGGAGGTCGTACCGCTGCGCCCGGACGGCGACCTGGACCTGGAGTGGATGGCGGCGCACATCGACGACGACGTCGCCCTGGTGTCGGTGGCACACGTCCCGGCGGGCTGCGGCATCGTCGCCCCGGTGGAGGACATCGGCCGCATCCTCGCCCCGTACCGGTGCCTCTACGCCGTCGACGCCTCGTACGCCGTCGGCCAGCTCCCCGTGGACGCGGGACGCATCGGCTGCCAGCTGCTTACCGGGGACGGCTGGCGGTTCCTGCGGGGCCCGGAGTCGGTCGGGTTCGCCTACGCGGCGCCCGAGTTGCGTCGGGTACTGGCCCCGTACGGCATGGCACCCCTGGTTCCGCCGGAGGGCGCGCGCGTCGTCGCGCTGAACGCCGCCCTGGCCGAGCAGGAGAAGGCCGTTCCCACCGCCGGGGACCTCGCCGCCGTCCTGCGTGCCGCCGTGGAGGAGACGCCCGGCGCCGAGCTGATCGCCCCCGGGCGGGTCCAGTGCGGCATCGTCACTTTCCGGCACGCCGAGGTGCCCGCCGGACCGCTGCGCCGGGAGCTCGCCGCCCGTGGAGTCACCGCGGGCAAGACGGTCGCGCAGGAGACTCCGCTGTACCTGCCCGGACACGGAGTCACCGCCGCCGTGCGCGTCTCCGTCCACCACGACAACTCGGCGCAGGACATCGCCCGGTTCGCGGAAGCGCTCCGGGACGTCCTGGCCGGGCACGGGCACCACACCGTGCCGACGGCCGTCCGGGCGGTGGCGCCCGCTCCCGTGGCGGCGGCGGGAGCAGGGGCGGTGGCGGCCCCGGCGGCGGGACCGCACGCCGTGTCCGCCTTCCCGGCAGCCGAGGGCGGCGGCGCGGCCCCGGCGGTACGCGTCCCGCGTCCACGGCGGCGTACGGCCGGGCGACGGCACCTGGCGCTGGTGTCCGGCACCGCGTCGGACGGCACGGCCTGAAGCCCGGCGGGTGGGACCGGCCGCCGGCCGGGGCGCGCTCCGGCGGGCCGTGCCGTGCGCCCTGCGCTCGAGAAACGCACGAGAAACGCGAGAGGTCCGCACGAGACGATGCCACGGCGCCTGGCAAAACATTGCCCGGCTGTTGCCCGGCGCCCTACGCTCGTCGCGGCTTCGGACGGCTCGCCCCTTCTGCCTCGTGGCCACCCCCCACCCGCCTGCCCTCAGGGATTGGTCACATGCTGCAGCAGCCGGCTTTCGGCCGACGTCTCCGGAAACTGCGCCAGGCCCGCGGGCTGTCCCAGACCGCGCTGGCCGGTGACGGCATGTCCACCGGATACCTCTCCCGGCTGGAGTCCGGCGCCCGCCAGCCCACCGAACGGGCCGTCGCCCACCTCGCCGGACGGCTCGGCCTGGAAGTGGCGGACTTCGAGGAGCCCGCGGGCGGTTCACTCGCCCACGCGCTCACCCTGGCCGCCTCCACCGGCTCCGACGCGGCGATGGAAACCCTCCGCGAGGCCCTCGCCGCCGAGGGGCACGAGACGCCGGTGCTGCGCTGGCAGGCACTGTGGCACCTGGCCCGGCAGCGGCGCGTCCAGGGCGACCACACCGGTGAACGGGAGTACCTGGAGGAGCTGGTACGGCTCGGTGACCAGGTCGGGCTGACCGCGCTGCGGGTGCGCGGGCTGACCCGGTACGCCCGTTGCCTGCGCTCGCTCGGCGAGATCACCGGCGCCCGCGACGCCGCGACGACCGCCCATCGTCTCGCCCAGGAGGACGAGCTGGAGGCGGACGACCGTGCGGCGGTGCTGCTCGCCCTGGTCTCCGTGGAGGCCGAGGCGGGCCGGATGCCCGACGCCCGGGCCCACGCGGACGAGCTGGTCGCGCTGGTCATGGGCCGGTCGGACGCGGTGTGGGCCGAGGCGATGTGGACCGCGGCGGCGGTACTGGTCCGGCAGGGCGACCATGCCACCGCGCAGGCGCATCTGGAGGAGGCGCTGGAGAAGTTCGACAGCGGTGAGGACCTCGTGCTCTGGCTCAGGCTCAGGACCGCGACGGGCCGGCTGCACCTGCAGAAGCGGCCCCCGGACCCCGAGGCCGCCGAACGGTGCGCCACACAGGCGGAGTCGGCGCTCGCCTTCGTCGGGACGCCCGGCCTGCGCCAGGAGCTGACCGCGCTCAAGGCCGACCTCGCCTTCCTCACCGCCCGGTACGACGACGCCCGCGTACTGCTCGGTGAACTCGCCCAGGCGCAGCCCATGATGACCTACCGGGACCGGATGCGGCTGGACATCCTGCGCCACCAGCTGCGCATCCGCTCCGGCGACGACAGCGGCGTCCAGGGCCTGCGCGCCCTGGCCGAACAGGCCCAGGCCGACGCCAACATCGACCTGGCCGCGGACATCTGGCGCATCCTCGCCGAGTCCCTGGTCGAGTCCACCGGAGAGCGGGGCACGGCCGCGTCCGGGGCCTGACCACCCGGTCGGCCACGGGCCGGGCCCGGTGTGCGGCCGGCCCCGCCCGCTTCCCCGCCCGCCTCCCCTGCCGCGCGTGGGCCGCCGGCCGGGCCGTCCGCCTCCCGGGCGGAGCCGCCACCGGCGCGGGGAGCAGGGGCGGACAGCCGCGCACCCGAGGCGTGCCGGTGCTCGCCGGACGCCGGAGGCCGGACGTCCCGTGCCGGGCGCCGCCCCACCGACGGGACCGCCGGGACCCGGCGCGACGCAAGGGTCCCTCCTTTGCCGCGCCCGGTTGTGGCGGCGTACGTCCGGCGGCGGTTCGCGCGCGAGGGCCGACGTCCCGTCCAGGCTGCGCGGGTCGCCCGCCCGCCGGCGCGGGGACGGGCGGGCCACGGGCGGCGCGCGGTCGGCGGCGGGGTGGCCCGCACGGGGGACGGGGCCGGGGGCGCGAACACGGGGCGGTTGCAGGTGACGTTCATGGGATCCTCCGGAAGGCTCGTCGTCGGTGCGTCGTCGGTGCGTCGTCGGTGCGTCGTCGGTGGGTGCTCGGTGGTCACGTCGGTGGGTTCTCGGTAGGCGCCGGGGTGGGAGGGGACTAGAACAGGTCACCGAGGTCGTCGTCGAGGGGGCTGTGGAGGTGGCCGAGGCAGGGCTCGTAGGCGTCCTCGCCGTGGGTCTCGTACCAGCCCTCGGGGACGGCGGCCGTCGCCGGCCACAGGGCGCGGTGACCGGCCGCGTCGGTGAGGACGACGAAGGTGGTGTGCTCGCCGGCGAACGGGTCGTCGTGGGCCGGACCGTCCAGCACGCGCAGGCAGCCGTCCTCGTCGAGGCGGGCGGCGCGGCCGGTGCGCCACATGCGGGCGGTGCCGCCGTCCGGGCGGCCGAACGGGTCGGGCAGGAACCGTTCGCCGTCGCCCCCGGGCCCCCCGGCGTACCCCTGGGCCACGCCCGCGCCCGCGATGTACAGGGCTCCGGTCTCTCCCGGGCCCACCGGACGCAGCAGCGAGTCGAGGAGGTAGGCCCGGTAGCCGGGGGCGGGCCGGGGCGGGGAGCCGGGCACCTGCTCGACGACCAGCCTGCCCTCGGCCCAGCCGCCGCTCACGCTCAGCCCGGCGCCCTCCGCCCGGGCGAGCGTCAGCAGCGCGCACAGCACGTCGTCGGCGCCCCCCAGCACCATCCGGGCGCCCCGCCGGCGCAGCCAGCCCAGCACCTCGTGCGGCACGTCCCGGGTGAGCGAGCCGTCCGGGACATGGACGCGCGCGCCGCACACCAGGGCGCTCAGCAACCCGATCGCCGCGTCCCCGTCCGGGTAGCCGCGCACCAGCCAGGCCGTGTCCACCGGTGCGGCCCCGGCCGCCGCGGCGACGGCCTCGCCGCCCACCGAGACCGTGCCGTCCTCGCCGGGCACCAGCAGCAGCGGAGCACTGGGGCACGGCGGCCGGAGCCGGTCGGCGTCCGTCACCGGCCAGTGTCCGGCCGGCGGCAGCGGGCCGGCGCTCTCCTCGCGCACCAGCCGGGCCGCGCCGGGCACGGCGGGCAGCAGCAGGTCCGCGGTCTCGTCGAGCAGCAGCACCGCGGGGTGCGGTGCCTCGGCGAGGTCCAGCGCCGGGTCGACGGGCAGCAGCGCGGCTCCCGTCTTCACCACGGCCAGCGCGGCCACCGCGAACCCGGCCGGTGAGGACAGGGCGGTGAGCACACAGGTGCCGGGGCCGGCCCGGTGCTCCAGGAGCGCGTGCGCCAGCAGGTCGGAGCGGGCGTCGAGTTCGGCGTAGTCGAGGCCGGGCAGGGCGACCGCCCCGGGAGCCCGCGCCACCTGCGCCGCGAACAGCGAGGCCACGTCCCCCTCGGCCGGCGGCGCGTCCGCACCGGCGCACGCCCAGATCCCCGTACGCGGCCGGGTGTCCGGGCGGGTGGCGGTGACGGTGGGCGTGGACGGAGTGGACGGCGCGGGCGGCGCGGGGCGGGGCGCGGGTGCGGCTGCGCCGTCCGGGTGCGGCGGCAGGGTCTCCGGTGCCGTCCGCGCGGACGGGATCGCGCCCTCCGGCGGACGGGCCGGCCGGCGGTTTTGCGGGACGGCGTCCGGGCCGGCGTCGCGGCCCGCTGCCGCCGGGGTGCCGGCGCAGCCGGCCGCCTCGACGACCGGTGCCGCGTAGACGCCGGTGAGCGGGCCCGCGGGCACCTGCTCGGGGTCGAGCAGGACGAAATCCAGGAGGTCGGGGCGCTCGCCCCAGGTGGGCACGGCGCGGTATCCGAGGCGCTCGGCGGCCCGGCACAGCGCCTCCGGGGCGGGGGCGGGCGCGTCCTGCGGGGCCAGGTCGATGCTCTCCAGGGGGTCGAAGAGGGACTGCATGGCCGCGTACTCGTCGTGCACCCGGCGGTTGGGTACGGCGGCCAGGCGCAGCAGGGCGGGGCGCCGGGCGCGCAGGTGGTCGACGAGCCCGGCGGCGGTGGTGATCCCCTCGCCCCAGCGGGCGCGGGGCGCGGTGGTGAGGTCGGCGGCGGGTTCTGCGGTGGAGAGGACCACGTCGTAGCGGTAGCGGGTCAGTTCGTTGTGCTGGACGCCGCGCTTGACGCGTACGTCGACGGCGCGCACCGCGGGCAGGTCCCGGGCGAGGGCGTCGAACAGGGCGGGAGAGAGCAGCAGTTCGGTCTCCAGGGCGACCTCGCGCTCGACGCGGCGGCGCAGCGCCTCCCGGTCGCCCCGGGCGGCACCCGGCCTTGCCAGCGCGGTGCCGGTCCGGAAGCAGTGGGCGAGGTCGAGGTTGCGCAGGTCGCCGAGGAACAGCGAGCCGCCCGGGGCGAGCAGCGGCAGCAGGCGCTCGACGAGAGCGCGCAGGTGAGCGAGGTCCGGGACGTACTGGACCACCGAGTCGACGACGATCGTGTCGAAGTGCCCGGCGGGCAACCCGAAGGTGTCCTCCGCGCCGCGCAACTCGAGCCGGACCTTCTCCCGCAGGACCGGGTCGGCCTCCACTCGCGCGGTGAGCGCGGCGACGGCGGCGGGGGAGGAGACGGTGGCCCAGTACTCCCGGACCTCCTCGTCGCGGGCGAGGCGGGTCGGCAGCGTCCTGGTGGCGGCACCGATCTGCAGGACCCGGCGGCGCGGCAGCTCGCGGATCCGGCCGAGGGTGGCGTTCCGCCACTCCCGCAGGTGCGCCGGCGGGATCGGCAGGGCGTCGTAACTGCTGATCCCGCCGGTCGGGCCGTCGCCCGGCACGGTGGCGAGGGCGTCCTGCTGCTCGTTGAGGCCGGAGTCGAACATCGGCAACCCGCTCCTTAGGACAGCGCCTTCCGGCTGGGCCCGGCTTGGCAAAACGTTGCCCGAAGGTTGGCAAGGGCGTCTCGAGGTGATGTCTCGCACCGGTCGAAGGGCGGTGGATCGGCTGGTGGCACGGGATGCTCCGGCGCCCGGACGCGATGCGTCCGGTTGCCGGGGCGGCGTCGGCGGCCCCTCGCGGCGGGAGCCTTGAGGAGTATTTGAAGGATGCTCGATCCGGGCCTCAGAAACTGTCCGCACCGAGTTCGGATTCCTTGGAGCGACGCCGGGCCACCCCCGGTGTCGCTCCAAGGACACGGACGGAAGCGGAGGCTGAGATCATGACCGTCGAGCTGGTGGGCACCACCGTCGAACGCCCGCTCCAGAGCCGGACGTTCGCCGCTCTGTACGCGCAGGCGCAGGAGTTCTACGCGCACCAGATGCGGATCCTGGACGCGCACGACGCCGAGCGCTGGGCGCTCACCTTCACCGAGGACGCCGTCCTCGAACTGCCGTCCCTCCCCGAGCCCGTGCGCGCCCTCGACGGGCTCGCCCGCTACGTACGGTCCGGCGCGGAACGCCGGCGGCGGGCCGGCGGCCGCCTCGACCACTGGGTCGGCATGCTGGACGTACAGCCCCAGCCGGACGGAACACTGCACACCCGCTGTTCGGCCCTGGTGTACGTGACGCCGGGCGGGGGAAGCCCCAAGGGGCTGCGCGTGTGCGTCATGGAGGACGTCCTGGTCCGCACCGCAGGCGAGTGGCGCGTCGCGCACCGCCGGGTGACCCGCGACGACCTGGCCTGAACCCTCGACCGAGAGCAGGAGGCAGCCATGCCGGAGCTACGTCCCATCCCGGTACCGCAGGCGCGCGAGGACGAGACGACCGCCTCCCGGGCCTGGGCCGAGGCGCTCGCGATGACTCGCGGGGACGCGGACCGCCCCGACCGCGCCCGCCGCTGCCGGGGTGAGCTGGTGGCAGCCGCGCTGTCGGCGCACCGCACGCTGTCGCGGGAGTTCGGAGGGAGCGTGCCGGTCACGGCCCTCGGGCCGGACGGTGCCCCGCGAGGACTCGCCGCCTTCGTCGCCGTGTACGCCGTCCAGCAGGCGCGGGAGCAGAGGGATCAACGGGCGCGGCAGGAGCAGGAACGGGCGGCGCAGCGGGACTGGGGCAAGCGGGTACGGCGGGACGGGCGCGGGCTGGGAGAGGCGGCCTGACGCGGACGCCCCGGGCGACGCGTCTCGCCCACACGGAGCGGGCCCCGGTGCTGCGACGACGCCTCCGGCTTCGTCGTGCTGCCCAACAAGGAAGCCGACGCCTGCAGACGGCTGAGACCCCAGCCTTCGCGGGATGGGGCGTGATGCAACGGCAGCAGGTCAGGCAGTCTGCGCTAGCTGGGTCCGCCTGACAGGCCCTGGGCTCTGTGGGTGCGCTCCGCAATCCAGCCCGCCATCGCCCGCACGCCGACGCCGATGGCGCGCTCATCCGGAGAGAAGTCGGGGTAATGCGGATAGCTCGTTGTGATGGATGTGCCAGGTGCACGGACGCCGAGAAAGGTGTACGTACCGGGGATCCGGTTCAAGAAGAGGGCGAAGTCCTCGCCACTGAAGGGCGGGAAAGCGGCGCAGAGCTCGGTGACCATGTCCTGGCCGACGGTGCGGCGCAGGTGGTGGGCGAGCAGGCGGGCGTCGCGTTCTGAACAAACCATGGCCGGGAACGGCTCAGCGGGGAAGCTCACCTTGGCCCCCGCATATGGCATGGCCACTCGACGAATGCTTTCGCGTACCTGCACGTACCGCTCCTGCGGCCAGCAGCGATAGGAGACACTCACCTTGGCTTCCTGCGCTGCTGCCCGGACGGCCACGAACCGGGCCAGCGGCCCGTCGGGTGTCTGGGCGTCAGCGACGATCCGCTCCAGGTCGGCTGGTGTCCGTGGTAGATCCACGGTTGCGAGCGCGCCGATATCGACGGCCAAGCGCCGCGCGGCATCGAGTGCGTCCGGCCCGGAGAGGGTCACCTCCGCCTTGTCCTGGCCCGGCATCCCATAGCCCGGAGTCACGGCGAACCGGCCGACTGGGAACGGCCCGCAGTGCAGGGCATGGATTTCCTCGACGTACTCGTGCTCCAGCACACCTGAGTCGATCAGTGCGCGGGCACCGGACAGCGTCTCCTCGGCAGGCTGGAAAAGGAAGACCACCGTTCCGCTCAATTGCCGCCGCAGCCGCGCCAGGACCCGCGCGACGCCGATACCCACCGTGGTGTGGATGTCGTGTCCGCAGAGATGGGCCGGCGCGGGACCTCCTCCGACGATGTCTTTGGGCGGAACCGCGTCCATGTCCGCCCGATAGGCAACGGTCCGGCCTGGACGCGAGCCTCGCAGGACCCCGACGACCCCGTGGCCGCCCACTCCGGTGGTGACAGCCAGCCCCGCCGCCCGCAGCTCCCGGGCCACCACCATGGCCGTGCGCTGTTCCTGCCCCGGGGGCTCAGGGTGCCGATGGATGTCCCGCCGCAGCTGAATCAGCACGCGGTCCAGACGCGCCGCCTCGGCGGCCACCGCCGCATGCTTCACCGGCCTTCTCCACCCACCGGCGACGGCCTTCCCCGTGCCTCCCCACACCATCCCCGCGCCGGCCGCCGCTGCGCCGGCCAGTAACGTGCGGCGCGCGAGCGCGTGCTCTGTCGGACGATTCACTGTTACCCCTTTGACCCAAGTCGTCTTCTGGGACACACAATCGCCGCGCACCGATGTCATTGCCCATCCGGTGAGCCACCCCTTGGCGGTGGGGACAGCCACACCAGGAGACATCTCCGCATTGAGGTTGATGCTCCTCCGGTCTCGGTCCCTGACCGTCAGGACAGAACCGGGGTGCGGAAACACGTACTCAGGCGGCCGAGGAGACCTCCTCCACCGAGTGGGTGCGGCCCAGCTCCCGCTCGGCGCGCCCCAGCACGATCGAGTCGGCGATCTCACCGCTGCGTACCGCCATGTTCGACAGCAGGGCCGACGTCAGACCGTGCGTGTGCTCGGTGCCGCCCTGGAGGTAGACGCCGCAGGTCAGTCCCGATGAGGACACGAGGCGGTAGTCGCGCTCTACCCGGTGCCGGCCCGACGCGTCGCGCGCGAAGTGGGCGTCGAAGTCGTCGCCGAGCAGGCGGGCCGGGTCCACCCCGTCGTAGCCGGTGGCGAACACCAGCGCGTCCACGGCCAGGTCCTCCGTCCGGTCGTCGAGCAGCGAACGCAGCACCATCCGCGTGCCCTCGCCGGTGCTCTCGACCTCGACGACGCGGGTGAGGTTGCGGAAGTGCAGCCGCTGGGTGCCGCGCACCTGCTCGTCGTACGACCGCTGGTACAGCGCCCGGATGACGTCGGTGTCGACCACCGAGTAGTTGGTGTTGCGGTGGTAGCGCCAGAACGCGTCCCGGGCCCGGTCGGTGCCGTAGTAGTACTCGTCGACCGCGCCGGGGTCGAAGACCTGGTTGGCGAAGGGGGTGTCGTCGGCGACGGAGTAGCCGTAGGACGGGATGACGGCGGAGACCTGCGCGTGCGGCAGCGAGTCGTAGAAGAACCGGGTGATCTCGGCCGCGCTCTGGCCGGCGCCGACCACCGCCACGCTCTTGAGCTCCCGCGGGTCGCGCGCGTTGAAGCTGCTCAGGAACTGCGAGCTGTGCCACACCCGTTCGTCGGCCGTCACGCCCTCCGGCAGGCGCGGCACCAGACCCGTGGAGATGACCACGTTGCGGGCGGTGACCACGCTGGTGGTGCCGTCCCCGGCGCGCACCTCGATCTCCAGGAGGTCGAGGGTCCCGCCCCCGGGGGCGGGACGGATCGAGGTGACCTCGGTGCCGTAGGTGACCCGGTCGCTCAGGCCGGCGGCCGCCCACTCCAGGTACTGGTGGAATTCCTGCCGGGTCGGGAAGAAGTCCTGGTTGTTCACGAACTGCACCAGCCGGTTCGAGGCGTGCAGGAAGGAGATGAAGCTGAACCGGGACATCGGGTTCCTGAAGGTCGCCAGGTCCTTCAGGAATGAGATCTGCATGGTCGTGGACGGCAGCAGCATGTTCCGGTGCCAGCCGAAGGTGGGCTGCCGCTCGAAGAAGTGATACTTGAGCGGATGCTGTGGAGCGCTCGCCTCGTGCTCCTCCAAGGCGATCGCGAGCGACATGTTGGACGGGCCGAACCCGATACCGATCACGTCGTAGATCTCTTGGTGGCGCCTGCCCGTTATGCCCATGGAAAATTCTCCCGCTTACGTCTGGAAAACTCGACCGGTGGCCCGAGAGACCGTTCTGTGCTGCTGCTCCGAGGAGCACGAGGAGCATCTCAAAGGCAACTTGAAGACGGCATGAAGACCATTCGAGAGCTTCTCGAGGTGCGCGATATTCGAAAACATTGTCCTGTCGACGGGACGCCGGTATGGTCGGCAGAGATTTGTCATGACTCCGCGTGACGCGGCCGACGGTGTAAGTGCCCGGAGTAATGCGATCAGTCACACTCTGAGCCTCAGTCATGCCTTGAGTCAATTGCCGAGAGGGTGAACCCGGATGTTCGTGCCCAGTTTCTATCGCGAACCGGATAATTCGTGGATGGTGGATCTGGTCCGTGGTAATCCATTGGCACTGGCCGTGTCCAATGGGAGTCCCGAGGACGGTCCTTTAGCCACGCATCTGCCGGTCATATTCGACCCCGAGAGGTCCGGCGACCGGCCCGGCCGGCTGCCGGGGGCCACGCTGCTCGGGCACATGAACCGGGCGAACCCGCACTGGTCGGCCCTTCGGACGGGCGGCATCCTGCTGCTGACGTTCACCGGGCCGCACTCCTACGTGTCGCCCACGACGTACCGGACGACCCCGGCCGCCCCCACCTGGAACTTCACCGCGGTGCACGCCCGGGGCGTGGTGGAGAAGATCGACTCGACTCGGGAGACGCTGGAGGTGGTGCAGGCCACCGTGCGTGCCTACGAGGGGGAGTTCGGCGACGGCTGGGACATGACCGAGTCGGTCGACTACTTCCGCAAGATCCTGCCCGCCGTGGGCGCCTTCCGGTTCACGGTGACCGGGGCCGAGGGCATGTTCAAGCTCAGCCAGGAGCAGCCGGCCGAGGTGCGCGAGAGGGTACGGGAGTCGTTCGGGCAGAGCGGGTGCCGGTACAAGCGCGAGACCGCCGGGCTGATGAGCCGGCTGCCGTGACCGCCCGGGGCCACCGGTGCCGGGACTCCCGGCCCCGGGGCCCCGCACCGAGGGCCCCGCGGCACCGACGATTCACGCGCTGACGGCCACCGGCCGGACGGGGTCCCGTGCGTCGAGGGCGCTGGCCGCCGCGCTGTCCAGCGTGGCCGTCACCCACTGCTCGAAGTCGACGCCCAGCTGCTCCGCCGCCGCGTGCCACCGTCGCAGACGGTGGCCGGGGACCTCCAGGCGGCCGCTCGGCTCGGTGAGGGTGCGCGGCCGGCGCTCGTCCGGGCGGGCGGCGCGCAGGGCGGCGCGCAACTGCTTGGTGCTCCACCGGCCCGCCTCGGCGCGGTCGAGCCAGAGATCCTGCTCGCCGGCCGGCATGGAGGCCAGCTCGGCGTGGTGCTGGAAACTCAGGGCGGGGCGGCGCCGGGCGAGGCCGAAGCGGCGTGCGACCCACGCGTAGTTGCGCAGGGTCTGGTACGAGAGGCCGGCGGCGCGGATCCCGCGCCGGTAGCGGTCGGTGTAGTGGTCCTTGCCGTAGACGAGCCAGTCGCCCAGCCACCAGGAGGACGAGTCGAGGACGCCGGCGAGCTGCTGTCCGGCCCGTTCCCACTCGTCGTACGCCATCCGGGCCGGCATCCGCAGGCCCACTCTCGTCGTCAGCACCTGGCCCCCGTGGGGCTCGGGGTGGGTGTTCGCCGGGCCGCCGGGCGACCCCGCGGTCCGTCCGGCCTGACGTGTCATCATGCCTCCAGGGGAAGTGCGCTTCATCGGTGGGCCCTCTCGCCCGCTCTCGGCTCAGGCCGCCGCCGGCACCTCGCCGAGGGCCTCGCCCAGGGCCGCCCGGAAGCGGTCGAGGAAGATGTCCACCTCGCTGTCCGACACGATCAGCGGCGGGGCGATCCGGACGACGTCCGGCATCACCGCGTTCACCAGGAGCCCCCGGTCCTCGGCCGCACCCTGCACGCGCGCCGCCGCGTCCCCGGCGAGCACGACGCCCAGCAGCAGCCCGGCGCCGCGCACTTCGCGCACCAGCGGGTGGCGCGGGTGCTCCAGCCCGTGCCGCAGCCGCTGCCCCGTCCGGGCCACGTGGTCCAGCAGGCCCGCCTGCTCGATGGTGTCCAGTACGGCGAGGGCGGCCGCGCACACCACGGGGTTCCCGCCGAAGGTGGAGCCGTGCGCCCCGGGCGTGAGCAGCCGCGCGGCCCGGCCGAAGGCGAGTGTCGCGCCGATGGGCAGGCCCCCGCCCAGGCCCTTGGCGAGGGTGACGACGTCCGCGTCGACGCCCTCGGTCTCGGCCGCGAACCAGCGGCCCGTGCGCCCGATGCCGGTCTGGATCTCGTCCAGGACGAGGAGAGTCCCGGTTGCCGCGGTGATCTCGCGGGCGGCCCGCAGATAGCCGGGTGGGGGGACGACCACGCCGTTCTCTCCCTGCACCGGCTCCAGCATCAGCAGCGCGGTGTCCGGCGTGACGGCATCGCGCAAGGCCTCCGCGTCCCCGTACGGCACATGGGTGACGTCGCCCGGCAGCGGCCGGAAGGGGCGCTGCTTGGCGGGCTGGCCGGTGAGGGCCAGGGCGCCCATGGTGCGGCCGTGGAAGCCGCCGGACGCCGACACCATGTGCGTACGGCCGGTGAGGCGGCCGATCTTGAACGCCGCCTCGTTGGCCTCGGCGCCGGAGTTGGAGAAGTAGACCCGGCCGTCCGGGCGCCCGGCGAGCCGCAGCAGGCGCTCGGCGAGCCGCACGGTCGGTTCGGCCATGAACAGGTTGGAGACGTGGCCGAGCGAGGCGACCTGCTCGGAGACGGCCCGGACGACCGCGGGGTGAGCGTGGCCGAGCGAGTTGACCGCGATGCCGCCGACGAAGTCTAGGTACTCGTTGCCCTCCGCGTCCCAGACCCGGACGCCCCGGCCGCGGACCAGCGGCAGCCGGGGGGTGCCGAAGTTGTCCATCATGGCGCCCTGCCAGCGCCGGGTCAGCGCCGCGTTGCCCGCATCCGCGCCGACGAGGTCCGTGACGCCTTCGCCGGCGCCGGCGAGGTCCACGCCGCCGTGCACGCCGTCGCTCATGCCGTCACCTCCCGGACGCCGGCGTCGTCGTCCGGGACGACCACCGTGCCCGCCCCGTCGTCGGTGAACATCTGCAGCAGGATGGAGTGCCGGACCCGGCCGTCGACGACGCGGGCGGAGCCCACGCCGTTGTTCACGGCGTGCAGGCAGCTCTCCATCTTGGGGATCATCCCGGAGGACAGCCGGGGCAGCAGCCCGGTCAGTTCGCCGGCGGTCAGGCGGGGGATCACCTCGTCGCTGTCGGGCCAGTTGCGGTACAGGCCCTCGACGTCGGTCAGGATCAGCAGCGTCTCGGCGCCGAGCGCGACGGCGAGGGCCGCGGCCGCCGTGTCGGCGTTGACGTTGAACACACCGCCCTCGGCCGCGTCCTTGTCGTCCTCGGGCCGGGCGATGGGGGAGACGACGGGGATGCGTCCGTTGTCGATGAGGCCCCGCACGATCCCGGCGTCGACGTGGGCGATCTCGCCGACGCGGCCGATGTCGACGGGCTCGCCGTCCTTGTCGGCGTAATGCTTGACGGCGGTCATCAGACGGGCGTCCTCACCCGTGAGGCCCACCGCGTGCGGGCCGTGCGCGTTGAGCAGCCCGACCAGCTCGCGCTGCACCTGCCCGGCCAGGACCATGCGGACGACCTCCATGGTCTCGTCCGTGGTGACTCTCAGGCCGCTCTCGAACCGGGACTCCAGACCCAGACGCCCGAGCTGCGCGCTGATCTGCGGGCCGCCGCCGTGCACCACGACCGGGTTCAGGCCCGCGTGCCGCAGATAGAGGATGTCCATGGCGAAGGCCGCCTTGAGGTCGTCGTCGACCATGGCGTTGCCGCCGAACTTGATGACGACGGTCTTGCCGTGGTGGCGCGCCACCCACGGCAGCGCCTCGATGAGGGCGCGGGCCTTGGGCAGGGCCGCGTGCTCGCCGGAGCGGTCGTGGCCGAAGGAGCGGGGGAGTGGCCGAGGAGACGGTGAAGCGCTCATGAGGAGTACTCGCTGTTCTCGTGGACGTAGTCGGCGGTCAGGTCGTTGGTCCAGACGACGGCGTGGTCCGCGCCCTCGGCGAGGTCCACGGTGATCCGGACCTCGCGGCCGGTCATGTCGACCAGCGCGCGGTCCTCGCCCACCGAGCCGTCCTTGCACACCCACACGTCGTTGATGGCGACGCTCAGCCGGTCCGGCGCGAACGCGGCGGAGGTGGTACCGACGGCGGACAGCACACGGCCCCAGTTGGGATCCTCGCCGTGGACGGCGCACTTGAGGAGGTTGTTGCGGGCGATGGAGCGGCCCACCTCGACGGCGTCGTCCTCGCTCGCGGCGCCCACGACCTCGACGCGGATCTCCTTGGCGGCACCCTCCGCGTCCCCGATGAGCTGCCGGGCCAGGTCGGCGCAGACCGCGCGGACGGCGTCGGCGAACTCCTCGTAGCCCGGAGCGACGCCGGCGGCACCGGAGGCGAGCAGCAGCACCGTGTCGTTGGTGGACATGCAGCCGTCGGAGTCGACGCGGTCGAAGGTGACGCGGGTGGCGGCGCGCAGGGCGCGGTCCAGCGCCCGGACGTCGACGTCGGCGTCGGTGGTGAGGACGACGAGCATGGTGGCCAGGCCCGGGGCGAGCATTCCGGCGCCCTTGGCCATGCCGCCGACCGTCCAGCCGTCCTTCGTCACGGCGGCCGTCTTGTGCACCGTGTCGGTGGTCATGACGGCGCGCGCCGCGTCCTCGCCGCCGTCCCCGGACAGCCGGCCGGCGGCGTCCTCGATCCCGGTCAGCAGCCGGTCCATGGGCAGCGGCACACCGATGAGCCCGGTGGAGCAGACCGCCACCTGGGAGACGTCCAGGCCGAGCCGTCCGGCCGTCCGCTCGGCGGTGGCGCGGGTGTCCGCGAGGCCCCGCGGCCCGGTGCAGGCGTTCGCGCCGCCGGAGTTGAGGACCACCGCGCGGACCGAGCCGTCCGCGAGGACCCGCCGGGACCACTGGACGGGGGCGGCCTGCACGCGGTTGGCGGTGAAGACGCCCGCGGCGGCACTGCCCGGCCCGTCGTTCACGACGAGCGCCAGGTCCCGGCTGCCGTTCTGCTTGATTCCCGCGGCGATGCCCGCCGCCCTGAAGCCTCGTGCTGCGGTGACGCTCACGGTGCGACTCCGATCGTGGAAAGCCCCAGTGACTCGGGCAGGCCGAGGGCGATGTTCATGCTCTGGACGGCGCCGCCCGCGGTGCCCTTGGTGAGGTTGTCGATGGCGCTGATCGCGACGATCCGGCCGGCCTGCGGATCGAGGGCCACCTGGACCTGCCCGGCGTTCGACCCGTACACGGCTCCGGTGGCGGGCCACTGCCCCTCGGGCAGCAGCCGCACGAACGCCTCGTCGCCGTACGCCTTCTCGTACGCGGCCCGTACGTCCGCCGCGCCCACCCCGGGCCGGGCCGCGGCCGAGCAGGTGGCGAGGATGCCGCGGGGCATGGGGGCCAGGGTGGGGGTGAAGGAGACGGTGACCGGGTGGCCTGCCGCGGCGCCGAGGTGCTGCTTGATCTCGGGCGTGTGCCGGTGGCCGCCGCCCACGCCGTAGGGCCGCATGGAGCCCATGACCTCGCTGCCGAGCAGGTCAGCCCTGGCCGCCTTGCCGGCGCCGGACGTGCCGGACGCCGCGACGACCACCGCCTCGGGTTCGGCCAGCCCGGCCGCGTACGCGGGCGAGAGGGCCAGCAGGATCGCGGTCGGGTAGCAGCCCGGCACCGCGACGCGCCGGGTGCCCGCCAGCGCGGCGCGGGCGCCGGGCAGTTCGGGCAGGCCGTACGGCCAGGTGCCGGCGTGCGGCGAGCCGTAGAACGCCTCCCAGTCGGCCGCGTCCGCGAGGCGGAAGTCCGCGCCGCAGTCGACGACGAGCGACTCCTCGCCCAGTTCCTCCGCCACGGCGGCGGACTGCCCGTGCGGCAGGGCGAGGAAGACGACGTCGTGCCCCGCGAGGGCGTCGGCGGTGGTGGGCAGCACCTCACGCCCGGCCAGCGGGGCCAGGTGCGGTTGCAGCGTGCCCAGCCGCTGACCCGCGCTGGAGTGCCCGGTCAGGGCACCTATCTCTACTTCGGGATGGGCCAGGAGCAGACGCAGGAGTTCGCCCCCCGCGTAGCCGCTCGCTCCCGCCACGGCTGCTCGCACTGTCATGAATTCTCCCCGTCGACGGACACGTGCCCGGTCCTCGCGGCCCGCCGCCTCAGCGTGCGCGGGCGGGTGCCTCGCAGAACTCGGCGTCCAGAATGGCCAGGATGCTCTCCGCTGCCCACGTCCCGTTGTAGTTGAACGCGAGCTGGTGGCGACCGTCCTCGGTCATGGCGACCAGGGAGATCGACCCCATCGTTCCCCCGTCGTGGTACCAGAGGGTGGTGCCGCAGCCCAGCGTGAGCCGTTCGATGCCGAGCCCGTAGGACGAGCCGGGGGCGTCGGGGTTGGCCACGGTCGCCTTCATCTTCGCCAGCTGCCGCGGCGGCAGCAGCTTGCCCTTCAGCAGCGCCGCGTAGAACCGGTTCAGGTCCCCCGTACTGGAGATGATGTCGCCGTCGCCCCAGAACTGTGACCCGTTGACCTCGGTGACGTCGTCGATCCGGTCCGGCTGTGCGGGGAAGAGCCTGGCGTGCTCGCGGCCGCTGGGCCGGGGCAGGCCGAAGGCCGTGCCGGGGTGGGACGTCGCCTCCAGCTTCAGGGGCGCGACGATGCGCTCGCGCACCTCTTTCTCGTACGACCTGCCGCCCGCCTTCTCCACGATCAGCGCGGCCAGGATGTCGTTGGTGTGGGAGAACGAGTGCCTGGCGCCCGGCTCGAACTGCGGCGCGTGGGAGAACGCCACCCGCAGGCGGGTCCCGATGGGCAGCGTGTCGTACCGGTGCTGGAGGAAACCGTCGCCCAGCACGTACGTGTCGAGGTACCGCGGGTCGCTGAAGTAGTCGGTCAGACCGCTGGTGTGGTTGAGGAGCTGGCGCACGGTGATCCGGCTGCCGTCGTTGCCGTTGCCGGTCACCAGGCCGGGCAGATGCCGCTCCACGGTGTCGTCCAGGCTGAGTTTCTTCTCCGACTCCATCTGGAGCAGGACGACCGCCACGAACGTGTTGGTGATGCTGCCGACACGGAACCGGTCGTTCTCGCCGCGCGGGGCGCCCGTCGCCAGGTCGCCCACACCCGACGCCGACTTCCAGACCCCGTCCGCGTCCCGCGCCTCGGCGGTGACGCCGGGGACGCCGGCGGCGACGGCCGCGTCCATCGCACGTTGCGTCGCCTGGTGGCCGGCCGCGGCGGCGGGAGCGTCCCCGGCCGCTTGGGCGGGATGCGTGAGGACGGTGGCCGTGAGGGCCGCCGCCGCCAGCGCGACCAGGCCCGCGCCCGGTCTCTTCCGTGTCGTCGTCCGCATCGTCAGTTCCCCGTTTCAGAAGACTCGTCCGTAGGTGGCGGATGCCGTGCTCGTGCTTGCCCGCGTGCCGTGCGTGGGGGAGGCACGGGAGGTTCAGGAGGAGTGCGCCGCGGTCACCGCTTCGAGCGCCGTGGTCGCGTCCCGTTCGATCCGCCGCAGCAGCGGCCGGGGATCGTCCTGGAAGTAGAAGTGACCGCCGTCGAAGACCCGCAGGCCCAGGAAGTGCTCGCTGTGCTCCTCCCAGCCCGCCATCCGCGGCGGTGAGGCGTGGCGGTCCCCGGCGCCCGCGTAGGCGGACAGCGCCACGGGCAGCGGACCGGTGCCGGGAGTGGGGCGCCAGGTCTCCACCAGACGCAGGTCGTTGCGGATGACCGGCTCGAACAGGGCCCACAGCCCGGGGTCGTCGAAGACGCTGTCGGGCGTGCCGCCGAGCGCCTTCAGACGTTCCCTCAGCTCGGCCTCGGACAGCGAGTGGTAGCGCCGCCCCGGAACCACGAGCTGCGGCGCGGTACGGGCCGACACACCGAGCCATACCGGCCGGGGCAGCCCCCGGTCGAGCGCCCGCCGGGTGATCTCGTACGCCAGGAGGGCACCCATGCTGTGCCCGAACAGGGCGTAGGGACTCGTCAGTTCCGGCTCGATGTGGTCCAGCAGGAAGTCGGCGAGGCGGCCGGCTTCCGCGATCGGGGGCTGGTCGAGGAGGAAGCCGTGCCCCGGGGCGTCGAGCAGCCGTACGTTCCACGTGTCCGGCAGCCCGGCAGGCCAGTGGCGGTACAGCACGTGCGAGCCTCCCGCGTGGTGCAGGACGAACAGGCGCAAGGCAGGTGGTGTGCTGTCCATCGCTCCCCCTCGGATCGGGCTGCGCACGTTCGCACCATAGAACGGCCGTGGCCGAAACGGAGCGGCCACCAGAGGGACTCCGCCGCCGGTGTGGGAACCCTCTAGCGAACCTCGGGCGGCACGCCCACGACGTGGGGTCAGTGCTCTGCGTACCGGGGTGACTACGCATCGGACGCCCGCCGGACGCCCGTCTCAGCCCCCGTTCGGGCGCCCGCCACGCCCCGGTCCGCGGGCGCCGTCCGCCGCCCGGCGTCTCGAGCGGAACTCGACCGGATCTGAGCGGTGCCCTGGCTACAGTGGTCGGCGAGTCGGCTACCGGCCACGTGGGGCAGCCAAGCCCGTACGACGACCGCGCCCGGTCCCAGGAACGCGGGCGGCCGATCTCCGTGTGTACGTCGAGGGCCGGCGGCCCCGGCCCGAGGCCGGGCCGGTGGGCCCGGCGTTCTCCCATCCCGAGTCACCCCGTGACGGTTAAGGACGGTGCCAGTTGAGCACGAACCCCTTCGATGACGAGGACGGCCGCTTCCACGTCGTGGTCAACGACGAGGAGCAGCACTCCCTGTGGCCGGCGTTCGCCGAGGTTCCCGCGGGCTGGCGGGTGGTCTTCGGCGAGGCGGCCAGGGCCGAGTGCCTGGAGTACGTCGAGCAGAACTGGACGGACCTGCGCCCCAAGAGCCTGCGGGAGGCCATGGCGGCGGGCTGAACGGCCCGCCCGGACTCCCGTCGAGCCGACGCGGCGGATCCCGCCCGCGCCGTCCCGGTCCCTCTGCTGACCGCCGCCGGGTCCGCGGTCCCGGCCGGGACGGCGCTGTCCGGACGTGCGAACGGAAAGAACCTGGTGGAAGGCGCCGCGGCCCGCGACGCCCGCGACCGGCTTCGCGGGCCCGCACACCCATGTCCCGCCGGCGCTCACGCAGTACATGCCGCCCGGGTGCCCGGCCGTGTGACCGGCCGACGCCCCGGGAAACGCTCTGAGTTGGGAGATGAAGGTTGTGACGGGGGCTGTGAGAACGGCGAGCAGGTACAAGGCGAGGCCGGTGGACACCAGCGGTGAGCCGGCGCAGCGCGATGTGGTCCTGTCCTTCGTGGGGACGCAGGCCAAGGTGCAGAAGTCGGGGATGCTCTTCCCGCAGAACCTGCCGGAGCGGTCCTGGGAGCAGATCGGGACCAACCTGCGCGAGCTCGTGAACTCCTCGGCGTGGTGGCTCGCCGACTGGCTGCTCTTCGGGGAGGCCACCTACGGCTGGCGGCGGTACAAGGAGGCCATCGAGCGCACCGGGCTCGACTACCAGACCCTGCGCAACTACGCATGGGTGGCCCGGCGGTTCGATCACGACCGCAGGCGGGACGGCCTCAGCTTCGCCCACCACGCGGAGGTGGCCCGTCTGTCGCCGCCGGAGCAGGACTACTGGCTGCGCAAGGCCGAGCAACAGAAATGGTCGCGCAACGAACTCCGCAGGGCACTGCGCGCCAGCCTGGCCGCGCAGAGCGACACCACCGAGATCTCCCCGGACCGCGACGAGGAGCAGCAGGCGGCACCCCGGTCCGCAAAGCCGCCGGCCGCCGAGCAGCGCCGGACGCAGGTCACCACCCTCACCATCGAGCTCTCCGCCGACCAGCTCGAGCACTACTCGAAGGCGGCCGCCGCGCATGGTCTGCCCGTCGGCGAATGGGTGACTCAGGTGCTCGCGACCGCCGACCGCCACACCGCCGCCCCTCGCACCGCCGCCCCTCGCACCGCCGACCGCCACACCGCCGCCCCTCGCACCGCCGCCCCTCGCACCGCCGCCCCTCGCACCGCCGACCGCCGCACCGCCGGGAGCGGCACCGCCTAAAGGCCCGTCGCGCCGCACGCGCCGGGCCGCCACCCGTTCCCGTGACGCGCCGGCGACTCGTCCGACCGGACTTCTCTCACATCGGAGCCAGTTGATGATCCTTCAGGGAAAGCGGGTCGCCCTGCCCCCGGCGCCCGTCGTGCACCAGCAGTTCGAGGCCAACGCGGCGGCCACCCCCGACGCCGTGGCCGTCGTTCACGCCGGCCGTCGGACGACATACGCCGAGCTGGACGCGCGGGCGAACCGGTTCGCGCACTTCCTCGCCGCGCGCGGGCACGGCCGGGGAGCGAAGGTCGGCGTCTGTCTCGACTACTCGGCCGACATGCTCGTCGCGATCCTCGGCACGCTGAAGGCGGGCGCGGCGTACGTGCCGTTCGACCCGGCCTACCCGGCGGCCCGGCTCCAGCTCCTGCTGGGCCAGGTCCCCTCCCTCGCCCTGATCGTCGCCTCCCCCCAGACGCGGGGGATGGTCGACTCGGCGGGCGTCGAGGTCGTCGACCTGGAGCAGCTCACCGACCACCTCGCGCAGCTCCCGGCGATCGCCCCCGACGTCCACGTCACCGGCGACGACGTGTGTTACGCGGTCTTCACGTCCGGTTCGACCGGAACGCCGAAGCTGACCGCGGTGCGGCACGAGGGCTGGTTCAACCTGATGAACTGGCTGAAGCTCGAGTACGGCCTGCACAGCGGATCGCACAACCTGGTCGTCAGCGCCTTCGGGTTCGACCTGTCCCAACGGGCGCTGATGACACCGCTGTTCTGCGGAGCCACCCAGTACCTGATGGCGAGCCGGAACTTCGACGCCATGATGGCCTACCGCATCCTCACCCAGCACGACATACGGGTCGTGCACTGCGCCTCCAGCACCCTGTACCTGCTCGTGGACTGGGAGACCGCGCGCGGCGGCGACGCGCTCACCCGGCTCGACTACGTGCTCTTCGGCGGCGAGCCGCTGAAGACCGAACGGCTCGCCAACTGGGCGCGGCGCGAGGGCAACGCCTGCACCCTCCTGCACCAGTACGGCGTCGCCGAGTGCACGGACGTCGCCACCTCCTACGACCTCGCCGGATACTGGCGCGGCGGACACGACATCACCCCGGTCGGCAGGCCGGCCTACAACACCGACATCCACCTTCTCGACGAGGAGCTGCGCGGCGTCGGCGCGGGGGAGTACGGCGAGGTCTGCATCTCCGGGGCGAGCGTCGGCGCGGGCTATCTGGGCGGAGCGGGCCCCGAGAACGCGAAGTTCGCGACGATCGAGGTCGACGGCGTGCCGCTCAGGGTGTACCGCACGGGTGACCGCGGCCGCGTCGACGAGGCCGGCAACCTCGTCGTCGCCGGCCGGATGGACGCGCAGGTGAAGGTGCGGGGCATGCGCATCGACCCCACCGACATCGAGCGCGCGCTCGGCCGGCTGGCCGGGATCCGGGAGGCCGCCGTGGTCGTCGCGCCCAACGACGCCGGCGAGGCCGAACTGACCGCGTTCATCGTCCCGACCCGGGACGAGCTCACCGAGGACGACGTGCGCATCCGTCTGCTGCAGACCCTGCCGCGCAACATGGTCCCCGCCAACTTCGTGAACGTCCTGCGGCTCCCGCTGAGCCCGCACGGGAAGGTCGACCGCGCGGCGCTGGTCGACTCGCTCCAGAAGCAGTACGCGATGAGCGGCGCGGCGCGATAGCCGACGCGGCAGCCGACAACAAACCTGTCGGCGAACCAGAGAGGACAATGATGATTGCCGACAGTGTGCGTGACATCTGGTGCCGGGAGCTGAAAGTCGACGACATAGCGGCCGACGACGATTTCTTCACCCTGGGCGGCCAGTCCGTGATCATGTTCCGAATTCAGGATGCTTTCATTCAGGAACTGGGCGTCGAGGTCCCGATGGACCAGATGTTCCTCAACCCGACGGTGGCGTCCATCTCCGCGTACATCGAATCCCTGGAGCCGATGGCTCCGTAGTGGCGGGCGCGGGCTGTGTCGTGTCCCGCCGGCGGGACACGACACAGCCCGCGCCGACCTGCGGTTCCGGTCGCGGATTCTCTTTCTGCCGTCCGTCCGGGCGGCTAGCATCATTTTCGTGCTCGGCAGCGTTCATTCATTCGCTGCGTCGATAGCGCGCACCAACACGATGACTTTTCCGGCTGCTGCCGCGTTGGGCAAAAAACTACCTGGTAAGAGAGGCGCGCCATGTACGACGTGATTGTCATAGGTGCCCGTTGTGCGGGTTCGCCGACGGCCATGCTATTCGCGCGGCAGGGTTATCGAGTCCTGCTCCTGGAGAAAGCGCGGTTCCCGCAGGACACGCTCTCCTCCCATTACCTCCACACCCAGGGCGTTGCCCTGCTCAAGCGATGGGGGCTGCTCGACAGGCTCGTCGAGGCGGGCTGCCGGCCGATCGACCGTCAGCGCTACGAGGCGCCCGGGGTCCGTATCGAGGGATTCTCCCTGCCGATCGACGGCCAGCGGACGACGTACGCGCCCCGGCGGTACGTACTCGACCCGATCCTCGCGGACGGAGCCGTCGCGGCCGGCGTCGACTTCCGGCAGGGCTGCGCGGTCAACGACCTGCTGTTCGAGGACGACCGGGTCGTCGGGGTGCGGTACACGACCCCCGGCGGAGGCGAGGCGACGGACCGGGCACGCCTCGTCGTCGGCGCGGACGGCATGCGGTCGCTGGTGGCCCGCAAGACCGGCGCGCAGAACGTCATCGAGCACCCGCGGATGACCTGCACCTACTACAGCTACTGGTCCGGGGTCCCCTCCGACTTCGAGCTGTACGCGCGGCCGGGGCGGTGGATCGGCGTCATCCCCACCAACGACGACCTCACCCTGCTCATGGCCTACTTCCCGCAGGACGAGTTCTCCGAGATGCGCAAGGCGGTGGAACCCGCCTACCTCGACGCCTTCCGCACGACGGCGCCCGAGCTGTGGGAGCGGATGGCGGCGGGCAAGCGCGAGGAGCAGCTCTACGGCACCGGGCACCAGCAGAACTACTTCCGCAAGGCCTTCGGGCCCGGGTGGGCGCTGGTCGGTGACGCGGTGAACCACAAGGACTCCATCACCGCCCGCGGCATCACCGAGGCCTTCGTCCAGGCGCAGTCGCTCACCGACCACATCGGGGACGGGCTGCACGACGACGCCGTGCTCAACGCGGCGCTGCGGCGCTACGAGAACGACCTGGGCGGCGAAGCCCTCAGCCACTACCAGGGCGCGCTCAACGTGGCCGAACTCAAGCCCGAGGGGCGGGCCGAGATGCTGCAGAAGCTGGTCGGTCACCAGGAGCAGATCGACCGGTACTTCTCGACGCTGTCGGGGGCGATCTCCCTCGACGACTTCTACAACGACGAGCTCCTGGACCTGCTCGACCAGAGCTGACCGACGACCGCCGACCGCTGACCGGTTCGCCGATTTTGGAGACACAATGATCCCGTTGTCGTTCGCGCAGCGCCGGCTGTGGTTCGTGGACCGGTTCGAAGGACCGTCGCCGACCTACAACGGCGCCTTCGCCCTGCGCCTGACCGGCGACCTGGACGGGGAGGCGCTCCAGGCGGCGCTCCGCGACGTCCTCGACCGGCACGAGGCCCTGCGCACGGTGATCGTCGAGGACGACGACGGCGTACCGCACCAGCGGGTGCTGGCGTCCGGGGAGAAGCCGTTCGGCCTGCCGGTCGTCGAGGTCACCGAGGAGGAGCTGGCGGCGGCGGTCGACCGGACGGCCACCGAGACCTTCGACCTGGCCGCCGACGTGCCGGTGCGCGCCGCCCTGCTGCGGTGCGGACCGCGCGACCACACCCTCGTCGTCGTGGCCCACCACATCGCCGTGGACGGCGAGTCCTTCGGGCCGCTGTTCCGCGACCTCACCACGGCCTACGCGGCCCGCGCCGAGGGCGGCGCCCCGGCGTGGGAGCCGCTCCCGGTGCAGTACGCGGACTACACGCTGTGGCAGCTGGACGTGCTCGGCGACGAGGCCGATCCGGAGAGCCTGGCGGCCCGGCAGCTGGAGTACTGGCGCGAGGCGCTGGCCGACCTGCCGCAACCGCTGCCCCTGCCCACGGACCGCCCCCGCCCTAGAGTGATGCGCTCCGAGGGCGACCGGATCCGGTTCGCGATCGACCCCGCCCTGCTCCGCTCCGTGGAGAAGCTGGCCGTCGAACGGGACGCCACGGTGTCGATGGTCATGCACTCGGCGCTGGCGGTGCTCCTGCACCACCTCGGGTGCGGCGACGACCTGCCCATCGGCGCGCCCATCACCGACCGCACCGACGAGGAACTGCGCGACCTCGTCGGCTTCTTCGTCAACACCTGGGTGCTGCGCGCCGACCTCTCCGGCAACCCGACCTTCCACGAGGTGCTCGAGCGGGTCCGGGAGCGGTCGCTGGCCGCGTACGACAACCAGGACATGCCCTTCGAGCGGCTGGTGGAGCGGCTCAACCCGCACCGGTCCACCGCCTACAACCCGTTCTTCCAGGTCATGCTCTCCTGGCAGCCGCCCGTACCGCCGCTGGAACTGCCCGGCCTCGGCGTCGAGGTCGAGCGGCTGGAGACCCGCACGGCCAAGTTCGACCTGTTCTTCGACCTGCTTCCGGACAACGACGGCGGGGCGCAGTGCCGGCTGGAGTACGCCACCAGCCTCTTCGACCAGGACACCGCCGAGGCCATCGCGCAGCGGTTCGTCCGCGTCCTGGGCCGGCTCGTGGCCGACCCGCAGCGCGCGGTCGCCACCGTCGACGTGCTCGACGACGCCGAGCGGGAGCGGTGGCTGACCCGGGGCGACGACCGTACGGCCGCGGTGCCGGAGCCGACCGTCCCGCAGCTCTTCGAGAACCAGGTGGCCAGGACGCCCGACGCCCCGGCCCTCGAGTGCGACGGCCGGACGCTGACCTACCGGGAGCTGGACGACCGGGCGAACGGCGTGGCGTGGGAGCTCATCCGACGCGGTGCCGGGCCGGAGGACCTGGTGGTCCTCGCCCTGCCCCGCACCGAGGACCTGGTCGCCGGCCTGCTCGGCATCCTCAAGTCCGGCGCCGGATACGTGCCGATGGACCCGCAGTATCTCGGCGGGCGGGCGCACACCGTGCTGGCCGAGGCACGCCCCCGGTTCGCGGTCACCGACACCGCCACCGCCCGGGAGCTGCCGCCCGGTGACTTCGAGACCGTCGACGTCGACCAGCGCGCGGGGTGGACCACGCCCCAGGGAGCGCCGGACGACGCGGGCCGCCGCGCGCCGCTCGGCCCGGACAACCTCGCGTACGTGATGTACACCTCCGGCTCCACCGGCAAGCCGAAGGGCGCCGCGATCACCCACCGGGGCGTCGTCAACGGCGTGCGCGAGCTGGCACGCGTCCTCGCCCCGACGCCCGGGTGGCGGATGCTGGCCGGCACCTCCGTCAACTTCGACGTCTCCGTCTTCGAACTGCTCACCGCCCTCACCACCGGCGGCACGGCCGAACTGGTGCCGAACGCGCTGGCGCTCGGCGAACGGGACGGCTGGAACGGCCACGTCATCAGCGGCGTCCCCTCCGTGCTCGGCGAACTCGTCGGCCACCTGGACAAGACCCCCGACGTGCGCACGGTCGTCTTCGCGGGCGACGTGCTCCCGGCCCGGCTGGTGCGCCAGGTGCGCGAGGCCCTGCCCGGCGCGCGGATCGTCAACTCCTACGGCCAGAGCGAGAGTTTCTACGCCACCACGTTCTCCCTCGACCCGTCCGAGGAGTGGGCGCAGGGCGACGTCGCTCCCATCGGCACCCCGCTCGGCAACATGCGCGCCTACGTCCTCGGCCCGGGACTCGCCCCGGTCCCGCAGGGCGTCGTCGGTGAGCTGTACGTGGCCGGTACCTGCCTCGGCCGCGGCTACCACGACCGGCCGGGCCTGACCGCCGAGCGCTACGTGGCCAGTCCCTTCGGCCCCGCCGGCGAGCGGATGTACCGCACCGGCGACCTGGCCCGCTGGAACGCCGAGGGCCGGCTGGAGTGCGTCGGCCGCGGCGACGGCCAGGTGAAGGTGCGCGGCTTCCGCATCGAGACCGCCGAGGTGGAGGCGGCCATCACGCAGCACCCCGGCATCAGCGAGGCCGTGGTGATCGGCCGCGAGGCGCCCTCGGGCGGCAAGCAGCTCGTCGCCTACGTGGTGCACACCGGCGAAGGGGCCGTCGGCGACGACGGCGCCGGCGGCATCGGCGACGTGGACGTGCAGGCCGGGGCCTCGGCCGCCGAACTGCGCAAGTTCGTCGCCGCCCGCCTGCCCGACTACATGGTCCCGTCGGCGTTCGTGGCCCTCGGCCGGCTGCCGCTCGGACCGACCGGCAAGCTGGACCGCAAGGCGCTGCCCGAGCCGGAGTTCCTGGGCGAGGCCTACCGGGAGCCGCGCACCGAGGCCGAGCGGATCATCGCCGCCGCCTACGCGGACGTGCTCGGTGTGGAGCGGGTCGGTGTCGACGACGACTTCTTCGCCGTCGGCGGCGACAGCCTGCGGTCGATCCAGGTGGTCGCGCGGGCCCGCGCCCGGGGCCTGGAGCTGACCACCCGGGAGATCTTCGAGTGCCGCACGGCGGCCCGGCTGGCCGAGGCGGCCGCCGACCGCCAGGGCCGGGTGCCCGTGCTCGCGGAGCTGGAGGGCGGCGGCGTCGGCCCGATGCCGCTCCAGCCGGTGGCACGACACGTGTTCGAGCACGGCGGCGGGACGAATCGTTTCGCTATGTCGATGGTGCTGGAACTGCCCGAGGGCATCGACGCGGACGGCCTCGCCGCCACACTCGACGCCGTACTCGACCGGCACGATCTGCTGCGCGCCCGGCTGGTCCGCGGCGACGAGCCCGCCCTCGTCGTGCGCGAGCCGGGCACCGTACGCGCGGCGGGCCTGATCCGCCGGGTCGACTGCGACGGCCGGTGGGACGAGCCGGAGTCGCTGACGGCGGCGAAGGCGGAGCTGGACGACGCGGTCGGACGGCTCGACCCGGAGGCCGGGACCATGGCGGACTTCGTCTGGTTCGCCGCCGCCTCGGGCGAGGGCCGGCTGCTCGTGGTGCTGCACCACCTGGTGGTGGACGGCGTCACCTGGCGGATCCTCATGTCGGACTTCGCCGAGGCGTGGCAGCAGGTCCGCTCCGGCAAGGCACCCGAACTGCCCGCGGTCGGCACCTCGGCCCGCCGCTGGGCCCTGGCGCTCCAGGACGAGGCGCTCTCCGAGAGGCGCGAAGCCGAACTGGAGTACTGGCGCGACCTGCTGGAGGCGTCCGGCCCGCCCCTGGGCACACGGGCGTTCGACCCGGCGGTGGACGTGTGGGCCACGGTCGACACCGTGCGCGTGGAACTGCCCGCCGACGTCACGGAGGCGGTCCTCACCAGGCTGCCGGCGGCGTACCGGGGCACCGCCACCGACGTACTGCTCGCCGCGCTCGCGTGTGCCGTCAACCGGTGGCGCGGCACGGACCGCTCGACCCTGGTCCGGCTGGAGGGACACGGCCGCGAGGAGGACGTCGTCCCCGGCGCCGACCTCTCCCGGACCGCCGGATGGTTCACCAGCATGTACCCGGCCCGGGTCGACGTGCGCGGGGTGGACCAGGCCGGCGTCCTGGCCGGCGGCCCCGCGGCCGGCCGGGCGGTCAAGCTGGTCAAGGAACAGCTGCGCGCGGTCCCCGACAAGGGCCTGGGCTACGGGCTGCTGCGCTACCTGAACCCGGAGACCGCCGAGCAGCTCGCCGACTACCCGGCGCCGCAGATCGGCTTCAACTACCTCGGCCGGATCTCCGAGTCCGACGTGCCCGAGCATCTGCGCGCACAGGGCTGGGGACCGGCGTCCTGGTCGTCCGAGCTGATCGCGGCACCCGACCCGGACCTGCCCGCGCTGTCCGCGCTGGAGGTCAACTCGGTCGCCACGGACACCCCCGACGGCACCCGGCTCCAGGCCGCCCTCATGTTCGCCACCGGCGTCCTGACCCGCGAGCGGACCGAGGAGCTGGCCCGGCTGTGGGTCGAGGCGCTGCACGGCATGGCCGCGCACGCCGCCCGCCCGGACACCGGCGGCCTCACCCCCTCGGACGCCCCGCTGGTGGCGGTGCGGCAGGAGGAGATCGAGACCTGGGAGGAGCGCTACGGCCGGCTGGAGCAGGTGTGGCCGCAGGCCCCGGGACAGTCCGGCATCCAGTTCCAGGCCGCACTCGCCGAGGGAACCTTCGACGTCTACCACATGCAGTTCGTGCTGCACCTGTCCGGACACGTGGAGCCGGCCCGCATGCGGGCGGCCGGGCAGGCGCTCCTGGAGCGGTACCCGAACCTGCGCTCCGCGTTCCTCACCGCGGCCGACGGCGACCCGGTGCAGGTCGTGGCGGAGCACGTCGCCGTGCCCTGGCGGCACCTGGACCTGACCGGCCGCGACGAGGCCGAACAGGACGCCGCGCTCGACCAGGCCCTCGCCGACGACCGCGCCGACCGGCTCGACCCCGCCCGGCCGCCGCTGTTCCGCCTGGCCCTGCTCACCTGCGGGCCGGAGCGGGCAAAGCTCGTCATCACGGCCCACCACACCCTCTTCGACGGCTGGTCCTCCCCGCTGGTGATCAAGGACCTGATCCGTCTGTACGCCGGGACCGACGGGCTCGCCCCGGTCCGCGGGTACGGCGACTACCTGGCCTGGCTGTCCCAGCAGGACCGGGAGGCGTCGGCGGCCCGCTGGCGGGCCGAGCTCGACGGGTTCGACGAGCCCACTCTCGTGGCCGCCGGCCGCCGTGCCGAGGGGGACGCGTCCGCCCTCGGCCGGGTCGAGGTGCCGCTGTCGATCGACAAGGGCCGCGAACTCGCCCGGCGCGCCGCCGAACTCGGCGTCACGCTGAACACCCTCCTGCAAGGCGCTTGGGCCATCCTGCTCTCCAAACTGACCGGACAGCGGGACGTGGTCTTCGGCGCCGCCGTCAACGGCCGCCCGGCGGACCTGACCGGGTCGGAGGACATGGTCGGCCTGTTCATCAACACCCTCCCGACCAGGGCGCGGTGCCGGTCCGACCAGAGCGTGGCCGACGTCATCACCGACCTGCAGGACCGGCAGATCACCCTGCTCGACCACCACTACTACGGCCTCGCCGACATCCAGCGCGGCGTCGGACTGCCGGCCCTCTTCGACACGATCGTCGTCTTCGAGAACTACCCGATCGACCGCGAGGGCATCGTCGAGGCCAACACCTCGGCGGGCGTCACGATCGACGCGATCCGGCCCTTCGCCGGCTCGCACTACCCCCTCACCCTCAACTCCTCCGACCCCTACCTGCGGCTCTCCCTCGACTACCAGCGCAACCTCTACGACCGCGACACGGCCGAGGTGATCGCGGCTCGGCTCGTCCGGGTGCTGGAGCAGGTCCTGGAGAACCCGCGCGTGCCGGTGGGTGCGGTGGAGGTGCTGGGCGAGGAGGAGCGGGACTGGCTGGTGCGTCGGGTCAACGACACGGCGCGTGAGGTGGCCCCGGGCACGTTGCCGGGTGCGTTCGAGGCGCAGGTGGCGCGGGATCCGGAGCGGGTGGCGCTGGTCGGTGAGGAAGGATCGCTGACGTACGGGGAGTTCAACCGG
>NZ_LGEA01000109.1 GCF_001280065.1 Streptomyces sp. NRRL B-1140 | reverse complement strand
ACCCGGCGCCCACCCCCCGCCCGGCCCCGCTCCAGACCTGCGACGGCTGCGAACGAGCCTTCCGGTCGGTGCAGCCCGGCCGATGCCGAGACTGCCGCCCCGCCGAGCGGGACGCGGCCTAGGCATGCCGGGAACGAGTCATGCGGCCCGCGCCGTCTCCACGGTGCCCCGGGGGCGTTCGCCGGTACCGTACGAGGAGCGAAGCACCAGCACGACTCGCAGCCGAGGAGGCAGCGCTGGGCCATGATGCGGTGAGAGTCGGCAGGCCGTTCGCCCGTGAGGCTGACATCCACCCGTCATCGATCACGGCCCCCACTGATGACGCCGAAGTCCGGCAACCCCCGGGACGAGTCTCAGACAGCCCGCCCGAGTTCCTTCTCCAGCAGCGTGAAGGACTTGGGCGTCCCGCCCGGCTGGGGCTTGCCCTCCTTGTGGCCCACGACGCGGTATCCGGCGCCCCGGTAGTAGGTGGTGAGCGGGACGCTGCCGGCCAGGCAGTCCAGGCGTACGCGGGTCCGTCCGGCCGCGGCCACGCGGTGTTCGGCGGAACGCAGCAGACGTCGGCCCGCCCCGGGCGGGGCGGTGCTCCGGTCCACCATGAGCCGGTGCACGTACCCGGCCACGGGCGGCTGCGGGCCCCAGGCGGCCTCGTCCTCCCACCAGAGTTCCCAGGCGCCCGCGACGTGCCCTCCGACCTCGGCGAGCCACACCTCGCCGTGCGTCATGACCCGGCGGAAGTGGGACTCGTCGAGCTCGCCCGGCTGCCACTGCCCCGTGATGCCCCGGGCCAGCATCCAGCGGGCCGCGTCGTCGCGGAGGCGGACGAGAGTGGACAGATCGGCCTCGGTGGCCGGGCGTACGCGTAGATCGTTCACTCAGGGATCCTCGCACGTCTGTCCGATACCCCCGAGTGCTCAGAGCTACGGTCCGTGAGCCGCCCGTGAAGGCGGCGTTCCGCTCTCCGAACCCCCCGTCCCCGTTCGATTACAGTGCAGGGCGTCGTACGTGTGGACGGTTCCCTGGGAGGTCGAGGTGGGTGCGACTGCCGGCGCCGTCTGGGGCCGTACGGAGCAGCAGGACTTCCGCAGCCGGGTGCGGGGGACCCTGCTCGGCGTGGCCGTGGGAGACGCGCTGGGGACGCCCGTCGACGGGCTGACCCTCCAGGGGATCCGGGAGGCACACGGGGCGGAGGGCCTGGTGGACCTGGCCCCCGCCTACGGCAGACGCGGCGCCGTCACGCACCTCACCCAGCTCACCCTGTTCTCCGTCGACGGACTGATCCGGGCCCAGGTCAGACGGGATACCGGGGCCTGGCATCCGCCGACCGATCTGCACCGGGCGTATCTGCGCTGGGCCGCCACCCAGCGCGACTGGGGGCCCGACGAACGCCGCAAGGAAGACGGATGGCTGGCCCGCGAGGAGTGGCTCTACGTACGGCGGGACCCCAGCCGCACTCTGCTGCTGGGGCTCGGCGACGAGACCATGGGCACGCCCGAGGCGCCGAAGAACCCCGGTGAGGCCGGGCCCGAGGCGGCCGCCCGGTCGGCGCCCTTCGGGTTGCTCGTGGGCTGGGAGCCGCAACTGGTCGCCCAGCTCGCCGTGGAGTGTGCCGCGCAGACCCACGGCCATCCCGCGGCCTGCCTCGCGGCGGGCGCGTACGCCGTGATCGTGCACGCGCTGGCGCTGGGCGAGAGCGTCGACGCCGCCGTGCAGCGCACCCTCGCGCTGCTGGCCGCCAGGCCCGGGCACCAGCCGGTGTCGGACGCGTTGCAGCATGCGCTGGGCGCCGTGCGGCAGGGCATGCCGGGTCCGGAGCGGGTGGCCGAGCTGGCCGGGGCGGGTACGGCCGAGGGGCTCGTCGCCGCCGCCGTGTACTGCGCCCTCGTCGCCGCCGACGTCCGGCACGGGCTGTGTCTCGCCGTCAACCACGACGGCCCGTCCGCCGCCACCGCCGCGCTGACCGGCGGCCTGCTGGGCGCCCTGCACGGCGAGACGGCCCTCCCCCCGGCCTGGCTGGCCGAGCTGGAGGGCCGTCCCACGATGCTGGAGCTGGCCGACGACTTCGCGATGGAGATGACCCAGGGCCCGGCCCTGCACGGCCCGGGCGGCTCGTCCCCGGGCTGGCTCGCCCGCTATCCGAGGGCCTGAGCGGTCACTCCTTGGCGGTTCGCACCACGTCGTCCGCCGGTCCGGCCGGTGCCGGGATCCTGGCCGTCGCCGCCCCGTCCCCGTCCGTGTTGATCTTCTCGATGAGCGCCAGCCGTTCCGGTGTGTCCTCCGGGCGGATGAAGCCGACGAGGACGTACAGGACGAGCGACACCGCCAGCGGGATCGAGACCTGGTACTGCAGTGGCACACCGCCTTCGACGCGCGAGTCGATCGGGTAGTTCACCAGCCAGAACGCGAACAGGCCCATGGACCAGCTGACGAGGGCCGCCGTGGGGCCGGAGCGGCGGAACGCGCGCAGCAGGCCCAGCATCATCGGGATCGCCATCGGGCCCATCAAGCCGGCCACCCACTTGATGACCACCGTGATGATGTCCTTGAACGCGGGGGAATCGACCTGTGTCGCCGCCGCCATGGACAGGCCGAGGAAGACGACCGTGGCGACCCGGGCGACCCGCAGGCCCTGGCTCTGGTTCCAGGCCCGGGCCCGCGCCCAGATCACCGGCGCGCAGTCACGGGTGAACACCGCCGCGATGGCGTTGGCGTCGGAGGAGCACATGGCCATGGTGTGCGAGAAGAAGCCGACGATGACCAGCCCCAGCAGGCCGTGCGGCAGGAGCTGTTCGGTCATCAGGGCGTAGGAGTCCGAGCCGTCCTGCTTCTGCGACTCCACCAGCAGCGGCGACATCCACATGGGGAAGAACAGCACCAGCGGCCAGACCAGCCACAGGATCGCCGAGAGGCGGGCGGAGCGCTCGGCCTCCTTGGCGTTCGGTGTGGCCATGTAGCGCTGCGCCTGGTTGAGCATGCCGCCGTTGTACTCGAAGAGCTTGATGAAGAGGAACGCCAGCAGGAACACCGTGCCGTACGGCCCGACCAGCGGTTTCCCGTGGCCCTGGAGCTCCGGTGAGTCCCAGACGCCGAAGAAGCCGCCGTGGTCGTCGAGGCGTACGAAGACCGCCACGAACATCGCGACGCCGGCCAGCAACTGGATGACGAACTGGCCGAGTTCGGTCAGCGCGTCCGCCCACAGGCCGCCGATCGTGCAGTAGACGGCCGTGATGCCGCCGGTGATGAGGATGCCCTGGTTGAGGGAGATCCCGGTGAAGACGGACAACAGGGTCGCGATGGCGGCCCACTTGGCGCCGACGTCCACGATCTTCAGCAGCATCCCGGACCAGGCCAGCGCCTGCTGCGTCTTCAGGTCGTAGCGGTTCTTCAGGTACTCCAGCGGGGAGGCCACATGGAGGCGTGAGCGTAAGCGGTTGATGCGCGGGGCGAACAGCTTCGACCCGATGGCGATACCGAGGGCGATGGGGAAGGACCAGGTGACGAAGGACGTGACGCCGTAGGTGTAGGCGATGCCCGCGTACCCGGTGAACATCACCGCGCTGTAGCCCGACATGTGGTGCGAGATGCCGGAGAGCCACCACGGCATCTTGCCGCCGGCGGTGAAGAAGTCGCTGACGTTGTCGACCCGTTTGTGCGACCAGACGCCGATCGCGACCATCACGGCGAAGTAGCCGACGAGCACGGCCCAGTCGAGACCGTTCATGTGCGCCCTCCCAGGGATCAGCCCGGCGCTCATCGTGGGCGCTGCTGCGTGGACACGACAAGTGATGGTTGGGTCAAAGGGAGGCAAAAAGGTTCTGTCTATTGGTTGTTGTTCATGCACATGAACTCATCGCATCAGCTCCCCGGCGTTGACCAGCAACGACTGTCCCGTGATCGACCGTGCCCTGTCCGACGCCAGGAACGCCACCGCGTCCGCCACATCCGCGTCCGTGGCCAGCTCCGGCAGCGCCATCCGCTCGGTCAGCCGCTCCAGCACGGCCGCCTCCGGCACGCCCTCCGAATGGGCCGCGAACCGCACGTACGCCTGCACCGGCGGCCCCCACATCCAGCCCGGCAGCACGGTGTTGACCCGGATCCGGTGCGGCCCGAGCTCCCGCGCCAGCGAGTACATCGCGCTCGTCAGCGCCCCCTTCGACGCCGCGTACGCCGCCTGCCGCACCTGCGACGGGGCGGCCACCGCCGACTGCGTCCCGACGAACACCACGGACCCGCCGCCCTGTCTGAGCGACGGCAGACAGGCCCGGGTCATCCGCAGGGTGCCGAGCAGGTTCACGTCCAGCACCGACCGCCAGGACTCGAAGTCGGCGTCCTCCAGCCCGCCGAAGTGGCTGTCGAGCGCGGCCACCTGCACGACGGCGTCGATCCCGCCGAACCGCTCCCGTGCCAGCCCGGCCAGTGCCTCGCACTGCGCCTCGTCGGTGATGTCCGTGGCCCGGTACGCCGTGCGCGCCCCGCCGGGATCCACCTCGGCGGCCGTCTTCGCCAGGCTCGCCTCCGTGCGGGCCCCGAGCACGGCCCGCCCGCCGTCCCGTACCACGGCCGCCGCGACCTGCCGCCCGAGCCCGGCCCCGACCCCCGACACCACGACCGTCTTCCCCGCGAGCAGTGACATGGCAGGACCTCCCCGGACCGGAACCCTGGCGCTCTATCTGACGGAGCGTCAGAGTATGGGTCAGCCACCGACGAAGGGGAAGGGCATGAGCGAGGACACCCGCAGCGAGCAGTACGCCGAACTGGCCGCCGTCGGCCCCTACGGCACCCACCCCGGACACGCCCTCATCACCATGGTCGAGCCGCACCCCGGCCACGAGTACGCCTACAACCGCTGGTACGAGGACGATCACTACTACGCCGGCGCGATGGCCATGCCCTGGATGCAGGCCGGCCGCCGCTGGGTGGCGACCCGGGACCTCCAGCTCCTGCGCTACCCCGAGAAGTCGGCCGTCGCCCAGCCCGTCACCGCCGGCTGCTACCTCTCCACCTACTGGATCACCGACGGCCGCTACGACGACCACATGCGCTGGACTGTCGCCATCAACACCCGCCTCAACCGGGATGCCCGCGTCTACCACGACCGCACGCACGTCCTCACGGCGTTCTGGGACCACGAGGGGACGGTCTACCGCGACGGAGCGGCCGGTCCCCGCGACGTCCACGCCCTCGACCACCCCTACGCGGGTCTGGTCCTCCAGGTCGTCGAGGCGGACACCCCCGGGCAACGCGCCCCGCTCCTGCAGTGGCTGCGCACCCGCCACCTCCCCAGGCGCCTGGCGGGCTCCCCGGCCGCGCTGGTGACGCTCTTCCGCCCGACGCCCCTCCCCGGCGACCGCATGACCTACGTCAAACAGGTCGAGGGCGTCGACACCCGCCTGACGCTCCTGTGGTTCCTCCAGACCGACCCCAGGGAGTGCTGGGACTCCTCCTTCACCGGCCTCGACGCGGCGGTGGCGGAGTCGGGCCTGGGCAGGGTGGAACTGGTCGCGCCGTTCATCCCGACGGTGCCGGGCACGGACCGTTACGTGGACCGGCTGCGCTGAGGACCGCTGCGCCGAAGCTCAGCGCAGCTCCTCCGGGCAGGGCGTGCCCCGCGGGAGCTGGTACGGCGCCGCCAGCCGGTACGTCCCGGCCTTCGGCGCCAGCAGCTCCGTCCACTTGTCGCCCTGCGCGTCCTCCTCCGTCTCCGTCAGACAGCCGTTGACGTTCACGTACGTCTTCGGCTCGTCCTCGGGACGGTTCCTGGACTCCTCGGTCTCCTGGGGCGGCTTCAGGCTCTTGCCCTCCGCGTCGACGATGCTCAGCCACGGCGAGTACGGGATGCGCACCAGGATCCGGCCCGGCTTCTTCACCTGGAGGATCATCTCGCCCTGCTCGGCCCGGTCGACCACCGCGTTCGGCTCGGCCAGCGGGGTCGGCGCCGTCACCCTGAACAGCTGCCAGGTGTCGTTGCCCCAGATCTGCGTCAGATACGGCAGCCCGCGCTGCACCAGCGCCCGCTCCCGCTGCCCCCCGTCGCCGTCCGGCTCGCCCTTCGGCAGCACGACGTAGTGCACCGCCCAGCGCTTCAGCCACTCGTGGTAGTTCGCCGAGTTGAGCGTGTCGTCGTAGAAGAGGGGGTTGCGCTCCATGTCGGCCTGGCGGTTCCAGCCGCGGGCCAGGTTGACGTACGGCGCGAGCGCGGAGGCCTCGCGGTGGGAGCGGGCGGGGACGACCTCGACCCGGCCCTTCTCGGCGCCGACCTGCTGCAACTCGTTCACGAGCGGAGCGAGCTCGCGCGACCAGGACGCCGCCGGGGCCGTGTGCACGATGTCGTCGACCGTCTTGAAGCCGATCCACACCCCGAAACCGCACAGCGCCACGACGGCCGCGTACCACTTGCGGCTGCGCGGCACCGTGAACGGCAGGGCCGCGACCAGCGCGACCCCGGCGAACAGCATCGCCAGCCGGGTGATGTTCGAACCGATCTGGGAGCTGATCAGCCACACCAGCACGACCCCGAGGCCGTACACCGCGGCCGTGAGCCGGACCGTCTTCCACTCCCGCGGCACCAGCACGTAGGCGAGGATCGAGAACGCGAGCGGCAGCAGCACCGAGCCGATCACCATCGGCTGCGTGCCCGAGAACGGGAACAGCCACGCCGACACCGCCACCACCGCGGTCGGCGCCAGGCCCAGCGCCCACGCGCCCGGCCGCCGCTTCTGCAGGAACAGCGCCACCGCCACCAGGCCCACGAACAGGCCCGCGACCGGCGACGCCATGGTGGCCAGCGCGGCCAGCGGCGCCGCGCTCAGGGCCTTCGCCCAGCGCTTGTACCGCCACCGGTAGGGCCAGCAGAACACGACGGCGACCGCGCCGAGCGCGAACATCATGCCGAGACCGAACGTCACCCGCCCCGACACCGCGTTGCAGAACAGCCCGAAGACGCCCGCCAGCGACGCCCACAGCGGGTTGAGGACGGACCGGCTGCGCAGCAGGAGCAGGGTCAGCAGACCGGCCGAGACCGTCCCCGCGATCATCATCGTGGTGCGCACGCCGAGCACCGACATCAGATACGGCGACACCACGCTGTACGACACCGGGTGCATCCCGCCGTACCAGGCGAGGTTGTACGCCGAGTCCGGGTGACGGCCGACGAACTCGGCCCACGCGTCCTGCGCGGCCAGATCGCCGCCGCTGTTCGCGAACGTGAAGAACCAGAGGATGTGCAGCGCCGCGGCCAGACCGGTGACGGACAGGACCGGGTGCCGCAGCATGCGCTCGCGCAGGGCCAGGACGGGGGCGGGCCACTGGAAGCCCGACCCGCTCTTCCCGGGTGCACCGCCTTCAGGCGCGTCGGCGTCCGGCGCGTTGACCTCCGGTGCTTCGGACAGGCGTATTCGCGGGCCTGATACCGAGCCCGGTTCGGCGTCGTCTGCGCGTGTCGGCTCCGCAGTGGCCACTCGAAGGCACTCCCCGTGTCCCGTCTTCTGTTTGCGGCTCGCGCCGCCGCGCCGGCGCGAGCGGCGACCTGTCCCGGTTCGGGACGCTAGCACGCACCCCGCCGGGCGGTGCCCGGACGGGCCGTTACCGGCGGGGTGCGGTGGTGCGGGTCAGCCGATGCGCGTGAGCTTGGCCCCGAAGCCCGGCTCCGTCAGCTCCTTCTGGAGGGCGACCGGGACCTTCACGGCGCTGGTGGTGCCGTCACCGACGGTGAGCGTGCCCACCTTCGTGCCGGCCTTGGCCGTGTGCGGCAGGTCGTCCCCGGCGAACGTCAGCTTGACGGACAGGCCCGCCCAGCCGACGGCCGTGACGTCCTCGGTGACGGCGACCGGGGTGCGGCCGCCGAGACCGTCGTCCGCGTACCCGACGACGTCGCCCTTCTTCAGGATCGTCGCCGACTCCAGCGCGCCCTGCGCGGCCCGGATCAGCTTGTCGCCCTCGTACAGGGCGGCGCCCAGGATCGTGTTGTCCGGGCCGCCGGCGGGCTGGCGCACGACCGCGCCGATGATCCGGTGGGTCTCGCCGTCGACGTCCTTCCTGGCCGCGAAGACGAGGTTGCCGAGCGCCGACGTGGTGGTGCCGGTCTTGATGCCGGTGACGTTGTTGGAGCCGACCAGACGGTTCCAGTTGTCGTGCTTGGTGCCCTTGTAGTCGACGTACGACATCATCGCCGCGACCTCGCGGAACGCGGGCTGCTGCATGGCCGCCCTGGCGAGCTTCACCTGGTCCACGGCCGTGGAGACGGTCGTGTTGTTCAGGCCCGACGGGTCGGTGTACGTCGTGTTCTTCATGCCGAGGTCCTTGGCGGCGTCGTTCATCTTCTGCACGAAGCCCTTCTCGGACCCCGCGTCCCAGCGGGCCAGCAGCCGGGCGATGTTGTTCGCGGACGCGATCAGGATGCTCTCCAGGGCCTCCCGCTCGGTGATGCTGTCGCCCTTGGTGACGTCGACGGTGGACTCCTGGCCGGCGTCGGACTGGTCCTGGGCGGCCTGGTCGATGTCGATCTTCGGGCCCTTCTCACCGCTCTTGAGCGGGTGGTCGCGCAGGATGAGGTAGGCGGTCATGACCTTGGCGACACTCGCGATCGGGACGGGCTTCTGCTCGCCGGACGACCCGAACGTGCCGATGCCCTGGACATCCAGGGCGGCCTGGCCGTCGGCGGGCCAGGGGATGTCGACCTTGCCGCCCTCGAAGGTGTAGCTGTCCTTGGCGGTGAGCTCCAGGGTGGGCGTCGGCAGCGGGCGCACGCTCTGCACGACCGCGAAGACGACCACCAGCAGCAGCACCAGCGGCGTCCAGATCTTCACCCGCCGGGCCGCGGTGCGCAGCGGGGTGTCCGGGGGCGGCGGGGTGTTCGTCAGCTCGGCCAGCAGATCCAGCGGCGGCTTGGGCGGCAGCGGCTGCTGCGTGGTCCGCTCGGGGCCGACGGTGGGGACGGGCGCGGTGGCCTCCGGCGGGGCGGGCGGCTTCCTGGTCGCCGGGTCGTCCAGGTGCTTGAGCGCGACGAACTTGCTGGTCCGCTCGGCGTCCTTCTCCGGAGCGGCCTTCTTCGGAGCGTCCGTCGTGGGAGCGTCGGCCTTGGGAGCAGCCGTCTTCGGGAGGTCCGACTTCGGAAGGTCCTTGGCCGCGCCGCCGAGCTTCAGCATGGTGGTGGGCTGATCGACCGGGGGCCGTTGGACCTTGAAGACGGCGGTGGGCTGGTCGACGGGGGGCTCGGCGGGGGCGTCGCCGTCTTCACGGGCACCGGCCGCGGCGGAGCCACTGCCGGTGGTTTCGCCGGGCTTCGGGGATTTGCCGGTGGCGGGCTTGTCCTCGGGGGTGCCGGTGGTTTCGCCGGTCTTCGGGGTCTTGCCGGTGGCGGGCTTGTCCTCGGGGGTGCCGGTGGCCGAGGGCTCGTCCTCGGCGGCTTCGACATCGTCGGCGGTCTCGGCGTCGCCGGTCTTCGCGTCGCCCGCCTTCGGTGCGGCCTTGGAGCCGGTGGAGACCCGAGGGTCGGCGGGTGCGCGGCCCTTGTCGCCGGCCCGCTCGGCAGCGTCGTCCTCGGTGTCGGTCACCTTCGCGTCGGCGTCGTCCTCGGTGTCGTCCGCCTTCGCCTCGGACTCGGACCCGGACCCGGCGTCGGTCACCTCCGCGTCCGTGTCGTCCGCCTTCGCCTCGGGCTCGGCGTCGGGGGCCTTCGACCCGGTGTCGGTCCCGGCAGTGGCGGAACGGTCCGCCTCCGGCTCGTCGGCGTCGTCCCGGCCCGTCTCGGAGCCCTCGGACGCCGCCTCCGCGGCTACCGCGCCGTCCTCGTCGCCCCGGTCGGGGCCCGCGGACGCGCCCGCGTCCTCTCCCGGGCCCTCGGGGGCTTCCCGACCGCCCGGGGTGCCCGCGTCGGCCTTCCCGGCCTCCCGGGTCCCGGCATCCGCCCTCCCGGGCTTCTGCGCGCGCTCGGCCGCCGGCTCCTCGTCGTCGCCCTCGGCGGCAGCCTCCTTCTCACCGTCCGCAGAGGCGACCCACGCGGCCACGGCATCCCGCAGCCGCCCGTCACCGCCCTCGCCGTCGGAGGACCCAGCGCCCCCGGGCCCCGCGGCGTCAGAGTCGCTCGCCGCGCGCTCCGCGTCCGAGTCGCTCTCGGGCCGCTCGGAGTTCTCCGGTTCCTCCGCCGTCCGCGTGGACAGCACACGGGTCGCCGTATCGGCGCCGCCCCGTGCCGAGGACTTCTCCGCGTCCCGGGCCACCGCGAGCCGCGGGTCGGCGGCTTCGCTCCTGGCCTCCGGAACCGGACTCGCGCTCCCCGACGTCTTTCCTGCCGACGACTCGCGCTGCTTCGACCTGTCGGGGGACTCGCCCGCCACCGATGCCTCCTCCTCGCGCCGCACTCCCCGCGTGCGCGTACCGAACCGTGAACCGCCGCCCGTGACACCGCCCCGGCGCTGTCCGAACCATGTACCAGTGTCCTGTGCGCGGGCCAAACCCATCCGGTAGACGAGAACGACATACCTACTGGTTCCACTACGAACCGGTCACGCACCCTCGACAGACCAATGTGAGAGGGGTCACCCTGTCTTTCATCCACGCGGGGAGGCATGGATGGGCAGGAGCCGCAGAACACTTCCGGAGGAGCTTCTGCTGCTGGCGCTGGACCCGACCACGGGTACCACCGCACAGCCGCAGTCGCTCGACCTCGGTCTGGCCGGAGCACAGCTAGTAGAGCTGGCGCTGGCCGGACGGATAGCCCCAGACGGGGATCGTATCGCCGTGGTGGCACCACGGCCGACTGGAGATCCAACGTTGGACTGCGCGTTGGAGTTGCTGCGAAGGCGTGGCGCTCCCGTGCGGGCAGTGAACTGGATTGGCGGGCCGCGACTGGGGCTGCGCCAGACCTACCTCTCGCATCTGGAGCGGTGCGGCATGGTGCACGCCGTGGCCGGCCAGATGTGCGGAGTGCTGCCGACGACTCGCTACCAGGCGACGGACACCGAGATCAGCCGGGAGATCAGGTCCCGTCTGGACTCCGCGATCCGCACCGGCGTACCGCCGGACCCGCGGACCGCGGCACTCGCCGCCCTCGCTCACGCGGTCGGCCTCGGCAAGCACCTGTACCCGGGCAACGAGGGACGTTCCTCTCGCTCCCGGCTCAGGGACCTGATCAGGCACGACCCCATGGGCGGTCTCGTCGCGCACGCGGTGATGGACGTCCAGAACGGCGTCGCGGCCCAGCCGCGCCGCAGCCCGGCACCGTCCGGCCGTCCGGCCGTCGGCGGAACCAGGCCCGCGACGGAACCCGCCCGCGGCGTTCCGATGCAACCGCGCCACGGAAGCATGGCGCGCGCCGTGGCCCACTGAGCCGCGCGCGCCGCGCCCGCACGACCTACGACCGGCACGCATCACGGGACCCACGAACCCGGTCACGGGAGCCGCTGTCCGAGCGGGGCGGAGAGAGCGCACACTCTCTCCGCCCCGCTCGGCGTGCCGTGCACGATGCCCGAACTGGCGTGTACCCGTCGCATATCCACCGTTTCCCAGCGGTAGTAAGCACCTTGGTGGCAGTCTGCTCAACAGCAGACACGCAAAGTAGAGGCACGCAGCCGGAGGTGCACGTCCCGTGGCGTCCAATGTCAATCCCACCGTCAGGCGGCGCCGGCTGGGCCAGGAGCTCCGCAGGCTCCGCGAGCTCAAGGGCATGACGGCCGAAGAGGTGGCGGAGCGGCTGCTGGTGTCGCAGTCCAAGATCAGCCGGCTGGAGAACGGCCGGCGCAGCATCAGCCAGCGCGACGTCCGCGACCTGTGCGGAGTCTACGAGGTGGAGGACCAGCGCATCGTCGACTCGCTGATGCAGATGGCCAAGGACTCCCGGCAGCAGGGCTGGTGGCACGCCTTCGGGGACATCCCGTACAGCGTCTACATCGGCCTGGAGACGGACGCCGAGTCGCTGCGGGTCTACGAACCCCAGATCATCACCGGCCTGTTGCAGACCCGCGCGTACGCCGAGGCCATCATCCGCGGCGGCTCGCCCGAGGCGTCGGAGGCCGACAACGACAAGCGCGTCGAGGTGCGGCTGCGACGGCAGGGCCGGATCACCGCCGAGACCGAACCGCTGCGGCTGTGGGTGGTCCTGGACGAGGCGTCCCTGCACCGGGTCGTCGGCAGCCGGCCGGTGATGCGCGAACAGCTGGAGCACCTCATCGAGATGTCGCAGCTGCCCCACATCACCGTGCAGGTCCTGCCGTTCGAGGTCGGCGCGCACGCGGGCATCAACGGCCAGTACTCGATCCTGGAGTTCGCGGACGCGGCCGACTCGAGCGTCGTCTACATCGAGGGCGTGACCAGCGACCTGTACCTGGAGAAGCCGCTGGACGTGCAGAAGTACACGGTGATGTACGAGCACCTGCGCGCCCAGTCGCTGAACGTGGACCAGTCCCGGCAGCTCATCGAGCGCGTGGCGAAGGAGTACGCGCGCTGAGACGGGGCCGGAGGATGACCTTCCGTCGGGCAAAGCGCGGGATGTTACACCCCTGACATGCCCGCTGGAAGACTCCCCTGGAATATGCCATCCGGTCGAGTGAATGACTGCGCCGAACGAGGAGGCCGGCGAGTAGCGTCGATCACGCCAACCACCAGCACAGGTTGGCGTAAACGCAACTCGCAACGGAGCGAACATGGCCATTCGTCTGGGCGCCACGGAAACGTGGACGACCTCCTCCTACACCAACAACAACGGCGCGTGCGTGATGGTCAGGTCGACCGTCGACGAGGCCCTGGAGCTCGGGGACACCAAGGTCCCCGAGGGCCCCAAGCTCGCGTTTCCCGCCGACGCGTGGAACGCCTTCGTGGCCTCGGTCAAGGCCTGACCCCGCGATCGGCAGCACCACAAGCACCACCGCCAGAGCCCTCTCGACCAGCATCGCCGTCCTAGCCGAGAGGGCTCCGCTTGTGCCCGGATGTCCCGAAGAGGGAGATCAGCTCACCGGGAACGCCACATCACACACCGGGTCCCCGGGCCCCGACGCCTCCCAGTCGGCGAAGTACAGCTCCCGGCAGGGCCCGGTCGCCGTCAGCCCCCGCGCCGCCATCCACTCCTCCACCGCCTCGAAGGCCGCCAGGATCTGCGGGTGTGCCACCTGCGCCTTGGTGATCCTGGTGTACGCCAGCCGCCGGGCCGGCTCCACCCGCACCGCCGTCTCCCACGCCCGGCCGCGCCGCTCCGCCCAGGCCCGGGCCGCCGCCTCGTCGGCCACCGGCACACACGCCTCGGCGGGGCCGTCGCTCTCCATGGACACCTCCGCGTGGTAGGCGACGTACGGCACCCCGGCCATGCCCCCGCACTCCCGGGCCGCCTCCTCCAGCCGGCCCAGCGCCGCCCCGATCCACGCCGGCAGCTCGTCCGCCAGCGTGTGCCGCTTCTCGGAGATCACCACCTGGGCGGGCACCTCCACCGTCTCGACCGTGAACTTCCCGTACATCTCGGAGCTCCTCCCCGACAGTCGTCCACGGAGGTACTCGGCGAGCGTCCGCTGCCCCGCCACCCGCGCCTCGACGTCCGCCCAGTAGGCACCGAGCAGCCCGGCCGCCGCGGGCCCGTCGCCCGCGCCGACCACCTCGGCGATCCGGGCGAGCGGCATGTCCAGCTGCCGCAGCATCGCCACGAGCCGGGCCTGTTCGACCTGGCCGGCGCGGTAGTAGCGGTAGCCGCTGGCCTCGTCGACGTGCGCCGGGGCCAGCAGGCCCAGCCGGTCGTACAGCCGCAGGGCCTTCGCCGACAGGCGGGCGCGTGCGGCGAACGCCCCGATGGTGAGCAGTTCCTGGTCCGGTCCGTCCACCACGGCATCCTCCGTCACCGGGCGGCTCCTCCGCCCGACGAGGAGGACACTCGGGCCTGACCCAGGGGGAAGGTCAACGCGCCGCGGGCCCGGCTTCAGGCCAGCTGGGCCTCGATGGCCGCCACGACCTCAGGCGCGTCCGGCTCGGTCTGCGGCGAGAAGCGGGCCAGCACGCCGCCGTCCCGGCCGATGAGGAACTTCTCGAAGTTCCAGCGGATGTCCCCGCTGTGGCCCTCGGCGTCGGCGAAGCCGGTCAGGCGGTCGTACAGCGGATGCCGCCCCTCGCCGTTCACCTCGACCTTCTCGGTCATCGGGAAGGTCACACCGTAGGTCGCCGAGCAGAACTCGGCGATCTCGTCGGCGCTGCCGGGCTCCTGCCCGAGGAACTGGTTGCAGGGCACGCCGAGGACGGTGAAGCCGCGCGCCGCGTACTGCTCGTGAAGCTTCTCCAGGCCCGTGTACTGCGGGGTCAGGCCGCACTTGGAGGCGACGTTCACCACGAGCACCGCCTTGCCCGCGTACTGGGACAGGTCGGCGGAACCGCCCTGCAGCGCACCGATCTCGACGTCGAGGGGAGAGGAACCGTTGTTGGTCGTCATGAGCGGATGCTAGCTCCGGCGGGCGCCGGGCCGGTTCCCGGCCTCGCCGGCCTCCACCAGCACCTGCCCCGCCGCCGTCCGCGAGTACAGCACCGACCGGCCGGCCCGCCGCCGCTCCACGAGACCGGCGTCCAGCAGCACCCGCAGATGGCGGCCGACCGAGCCGAGGCCCTGTCCCGTCACGGCGACCAGCTGGCTGGTGCTCAGCGGTGAGCCGAGCCGGACCAGCACCCCGGCGCGGGCGGTGCCGAGCAGCGCGCCGAGGCTCGTGGGCACGGGCCTGCCGCCCGGGTCGGCGAGAGCCCCGGCACACGGGTAGACCAGCGCGTACCGGTCCGTGCCCTCCCAGGCGACCCAGCCGATGCGCTGCGTCGTGATGGGCACGAACACCAGCTCGGCGCCGGACAGCTCGCGCGGCGGGTACGCGCGCGCGTTCACCTGGAGCCGGTTCTCCCCGAGCCACTGCGTCCCCGGCCGCAGCGTGTCCAGCGCACTCGCCCAGCCGCCCCGGCTGACCTGCGCGGTCCGGGCGACCACATCGGCTTCGAGGACGCGTCGGCGGTGCGGCCAGTACGGCAGCACGGCCGTCGTCCAGACGTACGTCAGGAGGTCCGCGGCGCGCTCGGGAAGATCGCCCCGGTGCAGCAGGGCCGGGACCGGGCCGTCCGAGGAGACGGTGAGGTCGGCGCGGGCCGCGTCCGGGTCCGCCGCCCGCACCCGCGCGACGCCCTGCTCGAAGGACTCACCGTCACGCGGGGTGGGGGAGAGGAAGTCCGCCGTCCACTCGCGCCCGATCCCGGCACGGATCAGCTCCGCGGTCACCGGGTCGCCGGCCAGCCGCCGCCGATAGGCCGGCAGATGGGCGTCGAGCCACCGCCGCTCGCCGGGATGCGCCGCCTCGGCCGTCTTCAGCAGCCGCAGACTCGCGAAGGCCTCGGCGAACGGCGAGATGACGAACCGGCTCCCCGCCAGGGTGTCGGCGTTGACCTCCCACCAGCCCACAGGCCCCCCTTCCGCCGGCCCCCTGCACGAGGTTTCGCGTCTGCGCGAAACAATATCCACGCGCACGGGGGCGTCGAAGACTCCGCGTATGCGCAGCTACCGCGATCTGTTCCGCACCCCCGAGTTCAGCCCGTTCTTCCTGGCCGCGTCGGCGCAGACGGTCGCCCAGACCATGGGCGGACTCGCCCTGGGCGTCCTGGTGTACCGGGCGACCGCATCACCGCTGCTGTCCGCGGTGAGCATGTTCGGCTCGTCACTGGTGCAGGTGCTGGGCGCGACGTTCCTGCTCTCCGCCGCCGACCGGATGCCCCCGCGCGCGGCCCTGACGGCCCTGCCCCTGCTCTTCGCCGCGGCCACCGCCGCCCTGGCCCTGCCCGGCCTGCCCGTCTGGACGGTCTTCGCGCTCGTCTTCGCCAAGGGGCTGGTGGAGTCGGTGGGCGGGGGAGTGCGCTGGGGCCTGCTCAACGAGATCGTTTCCAAGGACGGCTATCTGCTCGGCCGCTCGGTGTTCAACATGATGAGCGGCCTGATGCAGATCGCCGGTTACGCCGCCGGCGGCGCCCTCGTGGCCCTGCTGTCCCCACGGCTGTCGCTGCTGGCGGCGGCCGGCCTGTACGTCCTGGCGGCCGCCGTCGTCCGCCTCGGCCTGACCCGCCGCCCGCCCCGTACCGCGGGCCGCCCCTCGGCGGCGGCGACCTGGCGCGCCAACGCGCTGCTCTGGTCCTCCCCGCCGCGCCGCCGGATCTATCTGGCCCTGTGGATCCCCAACGGCCTGATCGTCGGCTGCGAATCCCTCTACGTCTCCTACGACCCCGGCTCCGCCGGCACCCTCTTCGCCTGCGCCGCGCTGGGCATGCTCGCCGGGGACGTGCTGGTCGGCCGGGTGCTCCCACCGCGCCTTCGCCACCGCTTGGGCTTCCCGCTCCTGCTGCTTCTGGCCGTCCCCTACGTGCCGTTCCTCCTGCACCCGGCGCTGCCGCTCGCGGCAGCCGCGGTCACGCTGGCCTCCGTGGGGTTCGGCGCGAGCCTCGTGCAGCAGGAGCACCTGGTGGCCCTCACGCCCGACGGGCTCACGGGACACGCCCTGGGCCTGCACTCGGCGGGGATGCTCACGATGCAGGGGGTGGCGGCGGCCCTCGCGGGATCGGTGGCCCAACTCACCTCCCCCGCTGCGGCGATGACGGCGATGGCCGTGGCTTCGGCGGGGGTGACCTTGCTGCTGATGGGCGCGGGAAAACGGGAGGAGCGCAAGACGGTGGAGGCCGGCCGGCCGGCCGGGGAGGGGATCCGCTAGCCGCCGCCGGGGGCCGGGGCCATGGTGGCCTCCGCGAACACTTCGGGGACCTCGTTGTCCACCACGACCCGTGACAGCAGGACGGCCAGCCGGTCCCGCTCGGCGCCGCTCAGCCCGGACGGCAGGGCCTCCACACGGCGGCAGGTCTCGGCGTGGAACTTCCCGGCGAGCGCGGTGCCTTCGTCCGTCAGCCCTACCCGCACGGCCCGACCGTCGCGCGGGTCGGCCTCCCGCCGCACCAGTCCCCGGCGTACCGTCCGGTCCACCAGCCCGGTCAGACTCGACTTCGCGAGCCCGAGCGTCTCGCCCAACTCGCTCATGCCGTAGGGCCGTTCCAGCAGCACACACAACAACTTCCCCTGCTGGGGCGTCAGTCCGTACGCCCGCCCGGCCTCCGCGTACACACCGTCGACCAGGAACGCCGTGCGTACCAGCGCGGCGACGACCCCCACCTGCCCGGCTGCCCCGTTCCCCATCGGGTCAGGGTACCGACCGGTAGGTCGCCGTGCGGGGCTGCGGGTCACTCCTCGTCCGGGGCCTCGCCCTCGATGAGGCGTTCGGCGATGTCGTCGGCCCACTCCTGGGCCCAGCGGCGCAGCCCGGCGACGGCGGCGGCGTCGACGCCGTGGACGGTGAACGCCCTGTCGTCGAGCCAGTCCGTGCCGGTCAGCCGGGCCTGGAGGTCGGTGAGGTCGAAGGTGTCGGGAGCGTGACGGCGGCCCAGCTCCTCGAGTTCGGGGTGGCTCCAGCGGGCCGAGGCGGCGTGCACGTCGACGAGGTCGCGCGCGAGCCCGCGGTCGGCCAGGTCCCGCACCCGGGTGCCGGCGAGGTCGTCGAGGGCGAGCGCCGGCCCGAGCTCCGTCGCCACGGGCGGCCGCCACAGCACCTCCTTGCGCAGGGCGACCTCGCACTCGACGCCGCTCGGCGCGTCGGTCACGAGGAACTGGGCGGACAACGGCCCGGCCTCCAGGGTCTGCACCAGCCAGCCGCGTCCGACCAGTCCGCTCCGGACGGCGTCCGCGATGACCTCCGTCGCGGCCGGGTGCTCGGTGGCCACGTCCAGATCCCGCCCGGCCCGCTCCACCAGCCCGTGCGCCAGCACGGCGCAGCTCCCGGCGAGAACGAGCGAGTAGTCCTCACCCACGGCCACCAGATCCCCGAGCAGCCGCCCGACGGGCTCGGAGACGGACTCGGCGACGTGGGGAGGGGCGGGCATGCCCTGATTATCGCGTGACCGAGGCGAAAGGCTGAGACGACCGGCCCGGACGGGTGACAAACACCAGGGGTGCGGGGAACTGCGCGACCGGCCCCCACGGCGCGGCACCGGACGACGACGCGAACCTACGGCTCAGGCCCCACCCTGACCGACCGACGAACGCCACCGCTCCCACCCAGGGGCGCGGGGAACTGCGCGACCGGCCCCCACGGCGCGGCACCGGACGACGACGCGAACCTACGGATCAGGCCCCACCCTGACCGACCGACGAACGCCACCGCTCCCACCCAGGGGCGCGGGGAACTGCGCGACAAGCCCCCACGGCGCGGCACCGGACGACGACGCGAACCTACGGCTTACGCCCCACCCCGCAATACGCATCGACGGCCGCACCGGCACCCCCGCCCCCCTCCGGCCGCCACTCGGGAACCCTCACCACCCCCGGCTCCACCAGCTCCAGCCCCTCGAAGAACCCGGCGATCTCCTCGACCGGCCGCACGTAATACGGCACCGCCCCACTCGCGTTGTACGCCTGCGACGCGGCGATCATGCCCTCACTGGTCGCCGTGCTGTCGCTGATCACCAGGTGGCTGCCGGCCGGCAACCCGGCCATGAGCTGCCGCACCAGCTCACGCGCCCGCTCGTACTCGGCGACGTGACCGAGGGTGTTGAGGATCATCAGGCCGACCGGCCGGGACAGATCGAGCGTGCCGGCGGCGGCTTTCAGCACCGCGTCCGGGTCGTACAGGTCGGCGTCCAGATACGCGGTCCTGCCCTCGGGGGTGCTGGTGAGCAGCGCGTTGGCGTGGGCCAGCACGATGGGGTCGTTGTCGACGTAGACGATCCGGGCGTCCGGGGCGACGCGCTGGGCCACCTCGTGCGTGTTGTCGGCGGTGGGCAGCCCCGTGCCGACGTCAAGGAACTGCCGTACACCCTGCTCACCGGCCAGGTACGCGACGGCCCGCCCCAGGAAGCGCCGGCTCGTGACCGCCACGTCCACGAGCCCCGGGAAGATCGACTTGATCTGGTCGCCGATCTCGCGGTCGACCTCGTAGTTGTCCTTGCCGCCGACGAAGTAGTTCCAGAAGCGGGCCGAGTGCGGCTTCGAGGTGTCGATGCGGTCGCGCAGGCTGTCGTGGGACACGGCGGGGCCTCCTGGGGGGTGGGGAAGGGGGACCGGCCCACCAACCTAGGGGAACTTCCCCGCCGCGCGGGGCTGTCGCCCCGCCCGGCTCCTGCCTGCCGTGGGGTTTCGGCCACGGCCGGCCGTGCTAGATCCCGCGGGAGGCGAAACCGCCCAACTCCCCGCCGCCCTCGTGCCCGTGGCGCTGGGTGACCAGCCAGAACGACCACGCCAGGGACCACATCAGCAGCCCGGCGGCGATCGGCGTACCGAACATGATCAGCAGCCCGGCCCCGATGTTCGCTCCGATGCCCCCCGCGGTCAGGATCCGCCAGCCGACACCGGCCATGAGCCCGAGTGCCACCAGCGGCCCGAGCACCCCCCACCACCGCTGGTCCATCGCCCCGCGCAGCGAGGCCCGCACGAGCACCGCCGCACCGGCCACCACCAGCACCAGTGCGAGCCCACCGGCGACCGCGGCCACGCCGTCCCCGATGTCCCACGGCTGGAACGCGTAGTCGAGCTCACTGGCCGGCAGCCCGTCGTGGTTCTGCTGCCCCATCAGTCCCCAGGCGGCCACTGGCACACCACCGGCAAGAGCGGCTCCGGCCGCCACGATTCCCCGTTTCCTCATACAGCCAGGATCGCCGGACGCCGCGGAACCGTCATGAGCACGCGTACTCAAGTACGTCGCACACCGGTGCGGGTGGCGCGACGACGCGGCCGCCGTCGCGCCGTGCGCTCACGTCGGGGCCACAGCACGGCCCGTCTGTGGGGAGATCGTTCCCGCACACAGGCCTCGGGACGCAAGGCCCTGGGCGATGCGGGGGATGGCGGCCACGGTGTTGGCGGGACCGTCGTGCATCAGGATGATCTGGCCGTTGGTGAGGCGGGCGGCGGACTGGACGATCGCGTCGGTGCTCGCGCCGTTCCAGTCCTGTGAGTCGACGTGCCAGATGATCTCGGTCAGGCCGTACCGCGCCGCGACCGACTTCACCGTCGCGTTGGTCTCGCCGTACGGAGGGCGGAACAGCTTCGGCGTACCGCCTCCCGCGTTGGCGACGGCCTGCTGGGTGCGGGAGATCTCCGAGTCGATCTGTGCCTGGCTCAGCCGGGTCAGGTGCGGGTGGGTGTAGCTGTGGTTGCCGACCCACATTCCGGCGGCCACCTGCGCCCGTACCAGGGACGGGTTGGCCGCCGCGGACTGGCCCACGTTGAACATCGTGGCCCGCAGCCCGTTCCGGCGGAGCGCGTCGAGCAGCTTCGTCGTGTTGCCGGACGGGCCGTCGTCGAAGGTGAGCCCGACGTAGCCGGTGCAGGCGGCGGGCCGCACCGGTTCGGCGGCGGAGGCCGTGACGGTCGTGAGGGTGAGGGCCGCGGCCACCGCCGTCACGACCGCCACGGCCGGCACGGGCCTCGTCCTCACGACCCGACCCTGATGCTGGAGTTGCCGCTGCTCCGGTAGCCCTCGGTCGCCATGATCATGTAGTACTTGAAGTTGCCCAGGGGCATCCCGGCCCGGGCCCAGGCGTCGAAGTGGTTGCCGGCCGTGATGGTGCCGCCCGTCCGCCTCGACTGCCGCACGCTCCAGTACTGGTCGAAGGTACGGACGCCCTCGACGGACGGGGCGTTGTACCGCGTCGTCTTGTAGATGTCGTACGTGCCGCCGTCGCTGGTCACCGTGCCCTTGTAAGTACCGGTGGGCCGGTAGGTGCCCCAGTTGTCGACGATGTAGTACTCGACGAGCGGGTTGGCCGTCCAGCCGTAGAGGGTCAGGTAGGCGTTGCCGGACGGGTTGAACGAGCCCGAGTAGGTCACGGTGCGGCGGGCGCCGTTGCTCCAGCCCTTCCCAGCCACGAAGTTACCGGTGTTGCGCCATGAGGTGCTGTAACTGCCGCCGGAGGACAGGGTCATGGAGACCGTGCCGGGCGCGTCCGTCCAGAACGAGTAGTAGTAACCGTTGTTGGTGCCTGTCTGGTTGCTGGTGACGACGGTGTCGGCGTGCGCGGTGCCCGGCATGGTGAGCGCCGCGGCCGCGACCAGCAGCATGGTGCAGGTACTGCTGATGAGCAGCCGGAAGCGGCCTGGTGACTTCTTCATGGGGGTGCTTCCTCCTCGTCCGAGTGGGGTGGGTCGACGGGGGAGCTGTGTCATCGGGGAGTGTTGGCCGGACCCTTCCAACTGTCAATGGTTTCGACGTTGATTGCGAAAGGTTCGCGACACCGCGGATGAGTGCTGCTCTGAATTATCGCTGCTCATTGAGGGGTTGTGGCCGCGACGAGTTCGTCTCCATCCTTGAGCAGCCCTGTCGGTACCGAACCCTGAATCCCACTCTTCGAATGTTTCGAAGGGGTTGAGGGGTCATTCCGACGTCACGCCGGGGCCGGCCCCGGTACGCTCCGGGAGTGACCTCGACGTCCGCCGCGACACCCGCCACTCCGTCCGACAAGGGCGCCGAGTGCCTCGCCCTCACCCGCAGTCTGCGCCGCCGAGGCGTGCTGGTGCTCTCCGTGTTCGCCCTGCTGTGGGCCGTGGCGGCGGCCTCCGGGACCGGCTCGGCGACGGATGCCGTGCCGCTCTGCATCGAGGTGGCGGCGCTGCTGCTCACCGCGGCGGCGATCCGCCTGGGGTACCGCAAGGGAGCCGCACCCTCGCCCCGGACGGTCAACCTGCCCGCCAACTGGGCGCGTGGCGTGGGGATCGTCAACACCGTCGAGCTGGTGGCGGTCTTCGCGGTCATCGCCGCGTCCAACGCCGCGGACCGGCCCGAGGCCGTCCCCGCGGGCATCGCCCTCGTCGTGGGCCTGCACTTCTTCCCGCTCGCCCGCCTGTACGACCAGTGGCAGTACCGATGGACGGCGTCGCTGCTGACGGCCGTCGCGGTCGCCGGGTTCGTCCTCGTCGCGGCCGGCCTCGCGAGCGAGACCGTGCGGATCGTGGTGGGCCTGGGCTGCGCGCTGGTGTTGTGGGCCTCCTCGTACCACCTGGCGCTGCGCGGTTAGGTTCGGTCCACGGGCCTACTCGGCCGCGTAGGCCCCCGTCAGGTAGTCCAGCTCGGGACTGGGCGGCCCGCAGTGGAGGATCGCGTCCACCGCCGGCCACACCTCGACCGGCACGGGATAGCAGTGGATCATCCAGGGATCGTCGGCATCCGGCGTGATCACCTCCCGCAACAGCAGGAGCTGTTCACGGCTGATGGGGTGCTCGACCCGCAAGCTGTCGTCCGCCTTGCTGAAACCCTCCAGGACCCAGACGGCGTCGGGTGCTTCCGGAAGCGTTTCCTGGTGCTCTGGTGCTGTGCCGGGCCGTTGCCCAGGGGTCTGTGTCATGAGAGCGGCCCGAGACGGGCTTTGAGGAGGCAGAACTCACCCTCGGGGTCCATGAGAACGTGCCACGGCTCCTCGCCGGTCTGGCCGATGTCGGCCGGGCGCGCCCCGAGCCTCAGGAGGCGTTCGAGCTCGGCGTCCTGGTCGCGGTCGGTGGCGTTGACGTCGATGTGCAGCCGGGACTTCCCCGACTCCGGCTCGTGACCGGGATTGAGGACGATCGTCGGGTGCGGGCCGCCGAACCCTTCGCGCGGCCCGATCTCGACGGATCCGTCGTCCTCGCGGTCGAGTACGACGAAGTCCAGGACCTCGCACCAGAACCGTGCCAGCAGCTCCGGATCGCGGCAGCCGAGCACGAGCTCACTGATACGACATGCCATGGACGCAACCCACTCTCGGTGTCGGAACGGCCGGTTCATCGCGCGCGGAGCTCTCGAGCAGCCCGCGGCGGGAAGGCGCTCGCGACCGTACCGGGCGAGGAGAGCCGGTGCGATTGATTTTCGGTACGTTCCCCGAGCCCCGGTGCGGACCTGCCGCCTGCCGGGGAAGTGGCGGCGGCCGGGCGGCCGGGTGAGCGGCGACATGGACTGGCTCTGGGTACGGCTGCTGGACGTCCCGGGTGCGCTGAGCGCGCGTGGCTGGTTCACCGACGGCGAGCTCGTCCTCGACGTCCACGACCCCTTCCTCGGCGAGCGCGACCGCTACCTGCTGACCGTCCGCGACGGCAAGGCCGACTGCGCCCCGACCGACCGGAAGCCCGACCTCTCGCTCGACATCCGCGATCTGGGCTCGGTCTACCTGGGCGGCACCGCCCCGAGCACGCTCGTGCGCGCCGGACACGTCAGGGCCCACCACCCGGACGCGGCCACCCTCGCCGACACGCTGTTCCGGGCCGAGTCCTCCCCGCACTGCCTGCACTGGTTCTGACGCCGCCTCACGGACGTCAGCGGTCGTCGGGGCAGCGCTCCGCGAGAACTTCGACGAGGGCCGTGGCGACGAGGGCGACATCGCCGTCGTCGTCGTGGGTCAGTTGGCGCAGGGCCTTCCGCGCGGTGGGTCCCGCGAGCTCGACCAGCGCCTGGGCGAGGCGGATCCGTGTCGCGGAGTCCGCGGTGGGGGCGGCCAGTTCGTCCACCAGGGCGGTCGTGATCAGGTCCGTGCACCCGGGGTCCAGGGACAGAGTTCCCAGAACCTCCGTCGCGTCCACGTCGTTGGAGCCCTCCACCACCATGCCGACGAGCGTGGGCACGGCAGCGACCACGCCCTGCCTGCCCAGCGCCAGAGCAGCGTGCCTGCGCACTGTCGTGTCCGGGTCCCCGAGAGCGTGCGCGAGCGCCTCGACGGCCCCCGGAGCCTCGGGCATCCCGGCGATCGCCAGCACCGCACGCCGCCGGACACCGGCGTCCTGCGAGTGCGTGCCGGCACGCAGCGTCGCCACGCCGCCGCCGGATCGGGCGAGCGCCCAGCGCAGGGCGCCCGCGACGTGCGGGTCGGATTCGGTCAGAACCGCCTCGGCCAGCAGTTCGGCGGGGACCGACACGTTCTCCGGCGGGGCCAGGACGGCCTGTTGTCTGCGCGCGGCACTGGTGGAATCGAGTTCCCGCAGGAGTTCGACGATGCGCAGCACTCCCTGCCAGTCGGTGGGCGTCGACGCGTCGATCGCACGGAGCCGCTCGAGCAGCTCCTTCTCCCGTGCCAGGCGGTCCTCCGTCTGCCGGATGAGGTCACTGACCAGGGCGGACGGGGTGAAGGCCGGGTCCTCCAGCGCGCGCCCGATCTGCTTGAGCGAGAGCCCGAGGGACCGCAGGCTCTCCACGTGGAAGATCCTGCGGACATCCTCGGCGGAGTACTCGCGGTAGCCGCCGACCGTGCGCCCCGTGGGCCGCACCAGCCCCAGGGCGTCGTAGTGCCGGAGCATCCGGGCGCTCACCCCGGAGCGGCGGGCCACATCGCCGATCAGCAATCCGCCCCCTCCTCCTCTGCGGCCTCCCTCGGCCGGGCCGTCTCCGCGGGCTCGCCCGTCTCCGAGGTTCCGGTGGCTGCCGACGCGGTCACGGCAGCAGCTCGTTCCGCGCCGAGGGCGACGACGCGCTTCGCCTCGTCGAGGGCCTCGTCGAAACCGGTCTCCGGGTGCTGCCGGAGCAGTTCGGTGGCACGGGCGTGCGCGGCCACCGCCGGGTCGGAACTCTCCGCGGCCCTCTGCAGGAAGGGCTCGGTGACGTCACCCAGGTCGACCAGGGCCCGGCTCAGACTCAGCCGCACATCGCGGTCGCCACGGCCGAGCTGCAGGACCAGATCGGCTGCCAGGTCCCTCTCCTCGCCCTCGGGCACCAGGACGACCGCGACGCGCCACGCGGTCCGCGCGACCTCGTCGTCGGCGTCCCGCAGCATGTCGCGGGTGATCCATGCCCACGTGCTCTTGTCGCCGACCTTGGAGAGTGTGTGCAGTGCCTGGCTGCGCGCCCGGGGCCGCTCGGAGTCGAGCTCCCGGCGGATCCGGGGCAGGGTGGCCTCCGGTGGGAGACGGGTCAGCGCCCAGGACAGCATGTCCCGTACGAAGAAGTCGGGTTCGGCCGCGCACCGTTCGACGAGTGTCTCCAGGAACGCGGGATCGGGCTTCGAGCCGGCCGCCAGGGCCGCCCGGAGCCGGACCGACGAGTCGTCAGCGCTCAGGGCGTCGGTCACACGGGTGTTCTGCGGGGTCGCGTCGGTCGTGTTGATCGGGACCACCTCCTGCGCCCAAGTGAAGACCTTCTCACCGTGTCAGGGTCAAGCGCGGGACCGGCGACCGACGTCCGGGCCCGCCACCCGGGTTCCGGCCACGGAGCAGCCCGTGACCGGAACCCGGAGGTCAGCCCCCGCTACGGCCGGGGCGCCCGCTCCGGCTGCCCCTGCCGGCGAAGTGGCCGCAGGCGGCTAGTTCCGGTACCGGAACACGATCCGCCCGCGCGTCAGGTCGTACGGAGGGAGCTCCAGCAGCACCCGGTCCTCCAGCATGATCTTGATGTAGTTCTTGCGGATCTTCCCGCTGACGTGCGCCAGCACCCGGTGGCCGTTCTCCAGCTCCACGGTGAACATGGCGCTGCGCAGGCACTCGACGACCCTGCCCTCGACCTCGATGACGTTCTTGTTCCTCGTCATCGCACCAGCTCCAGGTTGCTGCTCACCGGCCGTGCGCCGGCGCCCTCGAACAGGGCCGTGGCCGCGTGGCCGGATTCGTGGACCTCGGTCCAGGCCGTGGTGTACCCGGAGCGGTGCGCCGTCACCAGCGCATGGGCCAGCAGGGCCCGCGCGATGCCGCGGCGCCGCTCGCCCGCCCGGACCGCGACCAGCCCGATGCGCGGCCGGATCGCCGTGACCACCCGGATCAGCCCCAGGTAGCGGTCCGGCGCCGCCGCCACCGCGTACTTCGACGGGTCGACGACGGTGTCGCCCTCGGTGCGGGGCACCACCTCGGCTGGCATCGACTGCCACCAACCGGCAGTCGCCTCGACCTCGTCCCGGATCGCGCGGTCCACCTCCCGCAGCAGATTCTCGTCCGCCTGCCCGGCGGGCACGATCGTCACGCCCGGGGGCGGCAGGACCCCTTCGAGCCCGGTGACCCGCGGGTCGGTCGGTACGGCGTACTCCCACTCGCGGCGCCGGACCGTGAAACCGGCCCGCCGCCAGCCGGCCGTCAGCTCGGCGTCCGCTTCGTCGACCACCGTGTACAGCGGCGCCGGCAGGTGCGCCACCATCATCTCGGCGAGCCGGTCGAAGGCGACGTCGTGCCAGGCGTCGATGCTGACGAACAGGCGTCCGTCGGGCCGGCGGAGCGCATGCCCGCGACCGACCACCAGGTCGTCTTCCAGTGCGTGCCATTGCCGGTCCGCGACGCGCGTGACGAGCACCGCGTTCTCGCTCAGGCCGGAGGCGAAAGGTTGTGTGTCCATCGGAGTCTCCCTCCAGGAGTGCCTCGATCTCAGGCGCTCCTGGCGACACCGAACGTCAGCCGCCGGACCGTGACGGGTTGAGGGAGCACCCACGGGTAACTGCGTTCACGGGGCTCACCTCCCTACGGCGACTTCACGGTCCGACCGGGACCGTAGCAGCGGCTCGCCGCCGCGCTCAAAGCCTTTTTCCGACCACCCGGACGGTCGGGGGGCGGCTGATCGAACCAGCCGCCCCCCGACCCGCTCAGGCCGGCTTACGGAATGTAGCCGTAGTCCAACTGACCGGCCAGCCTCGTCCGGTCGTCCTTCAGGGACAGCACGAGCGTGCGGGCGAGGGTGCCGCCGAAGCGGGTCCCGCCGTCAGCCGTGGGGACCGTGTCGATGAAGCTCTCCACCAGTCCGTTGGGCATCACGTAGTGCGAGTACTGCTGTGTGGGGGCGTCCTCGGGGTTGCCCAGGACCAGCGCGCTGCCGTTGAGCGGCCGGTAGTCGCTGCGCAGCCCCGGGCCGACGAACCCGTAGAGGCCGTCCCAGCCGCTCAGTCCCGGCGCGAACGTGAACTTGTGACTGATCGTGAACAGGTAGTACTTGCCGCCGCGGATGATCAGATGCGGCCGTTCGGTCTGCTGGTTCACGCAGTTGGCCGAGAGCAGCGGGGGCTGGAGCTTCCAGTTGTCCAAGCTGTCGCCGTCGGCCGTGGCCAGCCCGATGTTGCCCGTGTAGTACCTCGAGTCCGCCGGCACGTCGTGGCCGGCCGGGAGGTCACCCAGATCACGCTTGGTGCACTGGTACGAGCCCGCGGTACCGCCCGTGTTGCCCTCGAACAGCAGGTGGACCTTGCGGTCCCGCGGGTCGCGGAAGACGTACGGGTCGCGGAAGGCGTAGATGATCGGGCCTTGTTGCGACTGTTCGAGGGTCTGGTACATCTTGCCGTCGGCCTCGGCGATGATGCGGTGGTCCCGGAAGCCGGAGAACCACACGCGGTTCTTGTCCGCGTGGATCTTGCCGGTCGCCTGCGCCAGGCGCTGCAGCGCGTCGCTGGGGTCGACCCCGCCGTTGTCGCGCCCGGAGGCGGTGTAGAAGGACTGCACCTTGTCGCCGATGAGCGCCGTCGAGCCGGCCCACTCACGTGAGCCGAACGAGGTGCCGGCCGGGAACAGGTCGCCGCCGTACTTCCAGCTCTTGGCGTCACGCGAGTAGAAGTAGCCGATCTTCGCGTACCAGTGGCGGTCACCGAAGGGCACCGAGCGCGGGGCCGTCAGCGAGAAGATGACGTGCCAGCCCTTGTAGGTGGCGGTCTGCGTGTTGAGCTTGGTGAGCGGCCAGGTGTCCCACACCCACACCTTGTCGGTCATCACCGGGAAGTCGGGTGACACGCGAGGGGCGGTGTTGGTGCTGTCCTGCTTGAGTTTCAGGGCGTCCGCGCGGGACCAGACGGCTGTGTGGTCGTCGTCGGCGGTGTACTGCCGTGTGTCCGTCCTGGACACCTCGTGGGGGGAGGCGGAAGCGGGAGTGATGATGCCGCTCAGCGTCGCGAAGGCTGCCAGACCCGTCGCCAGCCGGAGCACCGCTCGTCTTGCTCTGTACATACGTCACCCTTGGGGGGAAGAGGGAACGAATGGAAGCTGTGGAGCCGGTTCCATCGCTGACGCTACCTCAGGTTTGCGGGAAAAGGGTGAACTTGTGAGGTGAAGATTTACGTACGAGCGGTGATCGGTTTCGCGCCATGGAAGTTGATGGAAACCGATCCAGCGTCCTCCGCGCAGTGCGGATCAGGCTCCGGCGGCGGCCGTCGTGTGCCGGCGCACGAGCTCCAGTTCCAGCCTCTGCTCGACGGGCTCGCCGAGGGGCCGGCCGATGCGTTCCAGCAGCAGACGCGCGGCGATCCCGCCGCTGGTGCGCAGGGGCTGGCGTACCGTGGTCAGCCCGACGTAGGCCGCCACGTCGAGGTCGTCGAAGCCGACCACGGACAGCTCCCGGGGGACTCGCACGCCTGCCGAGCTCGCCGCTTCGATCACCCCGAGCGCCCGGGTGTCGGACGCGGTGACGATCGCGCTCGGGGGCTCCGGAAGGGCCAGCAACTCGTCGGTGAGGCGGTGCGCCACCGCGCGGCCGTGCGGTCCGACGCGGACGTACCGCTCCTCCAGCGCCAGGCCGTACGCCTTGAGCGCCAGCTCGCAGCCCTCGCGCCGACGGGCGCTCGCGCTGAAACGGAAACGATCGTCGGCGACGTCGCCCATGAACGCGATGCGGCGATGGCCGAGTTGCAGCAGATGGCGCGTCGCCAGCATGCCGCCGCGCACGTCGTCGATCACCACGCGCGGCAGGTCCGGGTGCTCACAGTCCAGCAGCACCGCGGGCAGACCGGCCCGCGCCAGCTGCTCCGCTTCGTCGTCGGTGGGCGCGAGCGAGATCGCCAGCAGCCCGTCGAAGCGGTCCCCGGCCGCCACCGCCCGGTACTGCTGATCACGCTGGTCCGGCGAGGCCACGTCGAGCAGAGTGAGGTCGTGGTCGCTGCCGTGCAGCACGTGCGAGATGCCGCGCAGCCGCTCGACGACGGACGGTTCGGTGGCGAAGGGCGCGATGACGGCGATGCTCTGGGTGCGTCCCGTGGACAGCGCGCGAGCGCGCCGGTTGGGCCGGTAGTCCAGGTCCCGGATCACCCGCAGCACCCGCTCGCGGGTGTCCTCGCTGACGTTCCGGCTGTCGTTCAGGACGCGCGAAACCGTGCCGACGCCCACCCCGGCCCGGGCCGCGACATCGCCGATGGTCGCCCGTTCTCCCACGGCCGTACAGTACCCGAACCCGCGGAAGTAGCTGCCCTGCACACATTTCCGGTCGCCCGGTGCCGGCCGGCCCCTCAACTGCTCTTCCGTCCGGGGCCGCACCGCTCGCGGGCGGCGTTTCGGCCCGTCGGCGACCGTCGCCTCAGACGCGTTGCTCCCCCGACCCACGGACGACCAGCCGGGTGGGCACGGTGATCGTGCGGGCCCGGGAGCGGTCGCCGTCGAGCCGGGCCAGCGCGGTGGTCGCGGCGCTGCGGCCGATGTCCTCGGGGGACTGGGCGACGACCGTGAGGGCCGGTTCCAGCGCTTCGGCGAGGGCCACGTCGTCGAAGGCCACGACCGCCACGTGCTTGCGTTTGCTGCGGGCGAGTTCGGCGACGATGCCGAGCGCCATGATGTTGTTCCCGGCGAACAGGGCCGTGGGGGGATCGGGCAGATCGAGGAGCCGCGCCGTCACCGCCTCCGCCCCCTGCTGGTCGTGCGCGCTGACGACCAGCGCACGGTCGTAGGGGATGTCGGCTTCCCGCAGGGCGGCCCGGTATCCGGCGTGCCGTTCGCGGCGGGTGTACAGCTTGACGGGCAGGTCGCCGACGAACCCGATGCGGCGGTGCCCGTGGGCGATCAGGTGGGCCACGCCCTCCTGGGCTCCCGCACGGTTGGAGCTGACGACGCTGTCCGTGGACAGGCCGACCCCCGGCCGGTCGAGGAAGACGACCGGCAGGCCCGCCGTACGGTGCGACTTGAGGTCGGAGTGGTCGGCGCCGACGGACGGCACGACGATCAGGATGCTGACGCGCCGGGCGAGGAACTGGGCCGTCAGGGCGCGTTCGCGCTCGGGGTCGTCCGCGGACGAGCCCATGAGCAGCGTCAGTCCGCGGTCCCGGACCGTGTCCTCGATCCCGCGGGCCACCGCTCCGAAGAAGGGGTTGCCCAGGTCGGGGATGACAAGCCCTATGGTCGTGTCGGGACCGCCGACGCGGATGTTGCGGGCCATGAGATTGGGCTGGAAACCCAACTCGGCCACCGCGGCCAGTACCTGCTCCCGCGTCCGGGCCGAGACGGGCCCGTCCTCGTTGAGGACCCGGGAGACCGTCTTGGCGCTGACACCCACCTCTCTGGCGACATCGGCCAGGGTGGGTCTGCGGCTCGCTGCCATGGAGTAAACCGTCTCCTGGATGCTCCCGGTTCCGGGCCGCGGCCTCGGCCGGAACGTGCGGGAGCGGGTTGCGCTGTCAGGTGGCCTGTACTCCGGCGGCCTTCGCGGCCTCGGAATCCGCTACGACAGTATCTCCGGCCTCGTCGACGGTGAGCGCGCCCGTCATGATGGCCACGACCTCCGCCATGGAGTAGTCGGACGGCTTGATCACGGCGGCGCGCCGGCCCAGCCGGTGGACGTGGATCCGGTCGGCGATCTCGAAGACGTGCGGCATGTTGTGGCTGATCAGGACGACCGGCATGCCCCTGTCGCGGACCCGGCGGATCAGGTCGAGGACCTGGCCGGACTCCTTGACGCCGAGGGCGGCGGTCGGTTCGTCCATGACGACGACGCTGCGGGCCCAGGCGACCGCGCGGGCCACCGCGACGGCCTGCCGCTGTCCGCCGGAAAGGGTCTCGACGGCCTGGGTCAGCGAGCGCAGACCGATCTTCAGGTCCGCCATGTGTTCGGCGGCCTCCTGGCGCATGCGCTTCTTGTCGAGCATGCGGAAGGCGGTGCCGAGGACGCCCGGGCGGCGCAGCTCGCGGCCGAGGAACATGTTCGAGGCGATGTCCATGGACGCCGCCACGGCGAGGTCCTGGTACACCGTCTCGATGCCGTGGGCGCGTGCGCTCTGCGGGCCGGAGAACTGGATCGGCTCGCCGTTCAGGCGGATCTCCCCCTCGTCCGGCACCACCGCGCCGGTGAGGGCCTTGATGAGGCTGGTCTTGCCCGCGCCGTTGTCGCCGATGACGGCGAGGACCTCACCGGGCATCAGGTCGAAGTCGGCGCCGTCGATGGCGGTGACCTGGCCGTAGCGCTTGACGAGACCGCGGGCCTGCAGCACGGGGGTCTCGGTGGTGGTCGTGGTCATCGGGCCTTCCTCCGGGAGATCTGGTCGACGGTCACCGCGAGGATCACCAGCACGCCGGTGATCAGCGTCTGGTAGATCGAGGCGACGCCCATCAGCTGGAGCCCGTTGCGGAAGACGCCGACGATGAGGACGCCGATGAACGTGCCCAGCACCGAGCCGCGTCCGCCGAAGAGGCTGGTGCCGCCGAGCACCACGGCGGTGATGCTGTCGAGGTTGTCGGTCTGCCCGGCCTGCGGATCGCCCACTCCGGTGCGGGAGATGAGCAGCAGGGCGGCGATGCCGTAGAGGAGACCGGCCACGGTGTAGACGCCGATGGTCAGCCGGGAGGTGCGGATGCCGTTCAGCCGCGCCGCCTCCGGGCTGTTGCCCAGCGCGTAGACGTGCCGGCCCCAGCCGGTGCTGCTCAGCGCGTAGGCGAGGAGGAGGAACAGGGCGATGGTGACCAGCGAGCCGTAGGTGATGTCGGTCTTGCCGAGCGGGAAGGTCTGCCCGAGGGCCGTCAGCGGGCCGGGCAGGTTGCTGACCGTCTGCTCCTCGGAGTAGATGTGCGTCAGCGCGAACGCCACGTTGAGCATGCCGAGGGTGACGATGAACGGCGGCAGCGGGATCTTCTGCACGAGCGCCCCGTTGAGCATGCCGAAGCCGCCGCAGACGACCAGGCCCAGCGCGATCGCGGCGAGCGGCGGCAGGCTGCCCTCGGCGGCCATCTTCGCGATCACGATGCTGCCGAACGCCATCACCGCTCCGCAGGACAGGTCGATGCCCGCGGTGAGGATGATGAGCGTCTGGCCGATGGCCAGCGTGCCGACGACCATGACCTGCTGGACGATCAGCGAGAAGTTCCCCCCGGTGAGGAACTGGTCGGTCGAGACGGAGAAGAAGACACAGGCCAGCAGGAGCGCGATCAGCGGGCCGGTGGTCGGCTGGGTGAGCACCCTGCGGACCGTGGTCGGCGCTTTGAGGTCGGAGTACGGCGTGGACGTGGAGGGTGGCGTGGACGTGGCAGTCATGCGAGGTCCTTGTCGAAGACAGAAGTCCTTGTCCGTCCCTTGCGGGAGGCAGGAGGACGAGGAGGCGGCCGTCCCGTTGGGGAGGAGGGGCCGGCCGCCCCGCCGAGGGGTGTCGAACGGTGGCAGGAGCCGGCGGCTCAGCCCCAGCAGTTGTCCAGGCCGTAGGCGGTGTCCTTGGAAGCGACCCCGTCCTGCGCCTTGTCGGTGATCAGGGTGACCCCGGTGTCGGTGTAACCCGACGCCTTCTTGCCGTCCTTGGCGTACGTCACGACGGCCTTGACGCCCTCGGCGGCCATCTTCAGCGGGTACTGCTGCGAGGTCGCGGCGATCTTGCCGTCCTTGACGGCCTTGGTGCCGGTGCAGCCGCCGTCGACGGAGACGATCAGGACGTCCTTCTCCCGGCCCTTGGCCTTGAGCGCGGTGTACGCGCCCAGCGCGGCGGGCTCGTTGATGGTGTAGACGACGTTGATGCCGGGTTCCTTCTGGAGGCAGTTCTCCATCGCCGTCTGGCCCTTGGACTGGTCGCCGCCGGTGTCCTGGGCACAGGCGACGTCCTTGTCGGTGGCGCCGAAGCCCTTGAGGAAACCGTTGTGGCGCTGGACGCCGACGGACACACCCGGCGCCAGGTCGAGGGCGGCTATCTTCGCCTTCTTCCCCTTCATCGCGGCCTTGGCGTACTCGCCGATCAGCTCGCCGGCCTTGAGGTTGTCGGTGGCGAAGAGGGCGTCGACCGCGCTCTGCGGCTCGGTCGGGGTGTCCAGGGCGATGACCAGGACGCCCTTGGCCTTGGCCTTCTCGATCGCGGGCACGATCGCCTTGGAGTCGCTCGGGGTGATCAGGATCCCCTTCACACCGGCGGCGACCATGTTCTCGATCGCGGTGACCTGCCCCGCGTTGTCACCGTCGAACTTGCCGGCCGCGGTCATGAGCTTGACGCCCTCGGCCTTCGCGGACTTCTCCGCGCCCTCCTTCATCTTGACGAAGAACGGGTTGGTGTCCGTCTTGGTGATCAGGCCGACCTTGACCTCGCCCGAGCCGGTGCTCGCGCTGCCCGAACCCGATCCGGATCCACAGGCTGTCAGGGTGAGGGCCGCGATGCCCGTGCACGCGGCGACTCGGAGCAGGGAGGAGGGGAGACGAGAGGTGCGTGACATGAACGGCTCCAGCGGGATGTCGGGCGGGTGGCCGGCAGGGAGGCCTGCCGTCCCGCGATGTCAACGATGACTGATGTCATCGTTGACACTGCTTGGCGAGGATGATGGACTCCGCTCACCGGCAACGTCAATGCCTTGCACTCGTCACAAATCGGCAACGCCCCACGGCGGCCGCCCGTCCCGAAGCCGCCGCTCGGCATGCCCGGGTCATGCCCGTTTCCGCTCCGTGCGCACCTCAGAGAAGAGCAGCCCATGAGCCCGCCCCAGATCACCGTCCTCGGAGAATGCGTCGCCGACGCGTTCACGGAACCCGCGCCCGCCGGGGGCGAACTCGCCCTGCGCGTCCTGCCGGGCGGCGGACCGGCCAACACGGCGGTGGCCCTGGCCAGGCTCGGCACCCCGGCCCGCTTCCTCGCGCGGCTGTCCGACGACGTGTTCGGCCGCCTCTTCCGGTCCCACCTCGCGGCCTCCGGCGTGGACCTCTCGCACACCGTGCGGGCCGCCGAGCCCAGCACGCTCGCCGTCGCCGAGCTGGACGACCGGGGCCAGGCCGCGTTCTCCTTCCACGCCCAGGCCACGGCCGACTGGCAGTGGACGAGCGCGGAGCTGGCCGGGGTGGACCTGACCGGCACCGCCTGCCTGCACACCGGGTCCCTGGCCCTGGTCAGGGACCCGGGGGCGGCGGTGGTGGAGGACTTCCTGGCAGCGGCCGCACCGCGGACCACGATCAGCATCGACCCCAACGTCCGCCCGCTCCTGGTACACCCCGAGGTCTACCGCGCCCGGCTCGCGCACTGGTGCGGCCTCGCCGACGTGCTGCGGCTGAGCGAGGACGACCTGGACCTCCTGCTGCCCGGAACACCGCCCGAGCAGGCGTGCGACACCTGGCACGCGGCAGGGGCACGGCTCGTCGTGATCACGCGCGGCGCCGAAGGAGTCCTGGCCTCGCTCGACGGGGAACGCGTGCGGGTGCCGGCGGTGTCGACGCCGGTCGTCGACACGGTAGGTGCCGGGGACTCCTTCACCGCGGGCCTGCTGCATCACCTCGGCACCCACGGACTCCTCGGCGGCAGACTGACGGACCTGCGCCTCGCCGACGTCGAAGCCGCCTGCCTGTTCGCCGTGAAGGTGGCCGCCCTGACCTGCTCGGTCGCCGGCCCGAACCCGCCCTGGCAGGACCGGCTGGGGCCGCTCACGACGGACGCCCCCGCGGTCCGGCACCTCGACTCCACCCACTGAACCCCCGGACACCCCCGGAGACCCCCGGACAAGGACGGAAGACCATGACGAAAACCCTGCTCGCCGAGTTCACCGCCCGCGAGGGAGCGGAGGACGAGGTCACCCGCCTCATCCAGGAGTACGCCCTGAAGGTGCGCGAGGAGGAAGGCAACCTGGCCTTCGACGTCTACACCAAGGCGGCCCACCCCCGTGCCTACTGGATCTTCGAGGTGTACCGGGACGAGGACGCCTTCCAGGCACACCTGAACGCCCCGTACGGCGGCCCGTTCAACGCCGCCCTCACCCCGCTGATCGAGGAGGACGCCTCCGTACTGACGTTCCTCGACCCACTGGCCACGCGTCCCTGACGGGCGTCGGCCGGAGCCCGCGCGCCGGATGCCCCGGGGCACGGCGTCGCGCGAAAAACTCCTGTGCGTCGCCTCGCGCACCTCTGCGATCATCCCCGAATGGCGCACAGTTTCGAATCGCTGGTCATCCGGCACACCCATCGCTTGCCCTCCCCCAAGGGATCCGCGGGGGAAGGCGCCACCGCCGCCCGGCAGTTCGACGCGGCCCTGACCTCTGTGGGCTTCAAGCTCTCCGCCGAGCTCCTGGAGCGGCTGTCCGGGCTGTCCGAGGCCGCGGTCGTGCACACCGCCCGGCGAACGCTGGCCACCGTGAGCGAGATGGTGGGCGACCACGTCCGGCACAACTCCTACTTCATCGACTTCCCCGCGAACGTGCCGGACACCGAAGAGTTCTGGATGCGGTGCGTGACGAAGGCGCTCGCCGACGACACCTCGCGCGAGAACGTGCCGGCGCAGCTGAAGCAGGGAGTCCTGAACCTGCTCAGCCTCCCCACGTACGGCCGCTACCAGCACACCTACGAGGAGATGCTCGCCGCACACGACGAGCTGATCGCCTCGGCGGGTGACCGGGTGACCGTCCTGCACCTCGGCCGGGACCTGGACGCCGAACTGACGGACCTCTACCTGGCCCTGGCGGGCAGCACGACGCCCCTGGGCGAGGAGCACCTGCGCGACCTCAGGGCTCTCGCCGAACGCTGCGCCGACGGCCCCCAGCCGCAGTCGATCCCCGTCCGGGAGAACCGGGCGGTCGTCAACGAGGCCCGCCTCGGCGTCGGCGCCGGCCTCCTGCTGGACACCGTCACCGACGTGCTGCGTCTGGCCTGCGCCCTGTCGGGCGGCGACGTCACGCTCCAGGAGCCGACCCGGTTCCGCACGCTGCCGCGGCCGGTCCGCCGGCACCTGCTCGCGGGCCTCGACGCGGTGGTCGCGGCCAACCCGGCGAAACTCGCCGACGTGCACGCCCACCGGGAGCCCTTCAAGCGCCTCGGCGAGCGTCTCCATCCGCACGAGTACCCGCGCTGGCCGCACGCCGCCGACGTGTTCGCCGTGGCACGGGGCGAGAAGGAGGCACGGACCTTCGACAGCCGCGTCGAGAAGCTGCTCGACGCGTACGACGTCACCGGTGCGGTGCAGCTGCTGAAGTCCGCTCCCGGCAAGCTGTTCCGCGCCCTGGACCTCCTGCTGCGCATCGCCGCCGGCCAGGAGGAACGGGACGCGGTGGTGGCCGCCGCGGTCGAGGCAGCCCCCAAGGTCTCCGGCCGGGTCGTCCTCTCGGTCCGTGAGCACTTCCACAACCGGGAGCGGGAGACCGACGCGCCCCGCATCTTTCTCAACCGCCGGGGCCGCGCCTGGGTGACCCCCGACGGCCGGCCCCCGGTACCCGCCGCGGAGCGCGACCGTCTGATCGCCGTCCTCGACGCCGAGATGCGCCGCCGGCTCCCGGCACCGGGCCGGCTGCTGCTCGACCCCGAGGTCCTCGACGTGGCGCTCCCGCTCAGCGGCAGGGCGACCACGGGCGGGTTCGGCGTACTGCCGCGGGGTTCTTCCTCGCGGGTCGAGGGCGAGCTGCTGCGCTTCTTCGTGTACTGGAAGCAGACGGAGGTCCGCACCGACTACGACCTGTCGGCCCTGCTCCTGCACCGCGACTACAGCACCGACTCCTGGCTCTCCTACACGTCCCTCAAATCCGTCGGGGGCCGGCACTCGGGCGATGTCACCGAGGCGCCCGACGGGGCCTCGGAGTTCATCGACCTGTCCCTGGGCCGGGTGCGCAGCACGTACATCGTTCCGCAGGTCAACATCTACGCGGGCGAAGGCTTCGAGGAGGCAGAGGAGTCGTTCTTCGGGTTCATGCTGCGCGACGGCGAGCAGAAGGGCCGTCCGTTCGAGGCGCGCACGGTGCGGATGAAGTCGGACCTGCGCGGGGCCGGCCGGGTGGCACTGCCGCTGGTCTTCCGGCGCGGGGACGACGGCACATGGCGTGCGAAGTGGCTCCACCTGTACCTGAAGGGCATCTCGGTGGCGAACCGGGTGGAGGAGAACCAGGTGTCGGTGTCCAAGGTGGTGCGCGCCCTCGTGGAGCGCGAGCAGCTGACGATCGGATACCTGATCGACCTGATGTCCCGTGACACCGCGGTCGTGGATCTGTGGGACGGCGGGCCGGTCCCGGAGGAGCCCGTGACATACATCGGTCTCGAACGTCCCGAGGGGCTGCACCCGGACTCCCGGATCATCACCCCCGAAAATCTGCGCGACCTGATCCCGGCCTGAGTGCTAGCGTTGCCGACGGCGAGGCCATGAAGGGGCTTCCTTCTCATTCACTCCACATGAAATCGAGTTCCTTCGCTCTCCTCGCCCTCGACTTCGACGGAGAGGCGCCCGCGCGGCGCCTCTCCGTCTGCGCGTGCGCCGACAGGAGGCGCTGGGGACGCCGGTCGGCTGTCCGCGATCTGTTCCGGGGTGCGCTCGTGATCGTCGTGCGTGAATCTCGATCCTGTGCTGACCTGGAAAGAGGTAGGGAACACAAACCGTACGTGTGAGGTCCCTTGCTCGGGGGCGACCATGGAACCTCTGAGGCTCTCCTGCCCCCTGGAGTCTGTACGCGGCCCTGCATCCGAGCTGCGCAGCGGCAAGTGGAGACGGTAATGACCAAGAATCATGACGAGCCTTGGGGGACGGGAGCGGAACACCAGGCTCCTGCCGGGCCCCGGCAGTGGGAACAGCGCCCCGAGCACCCTCATCCAGTGGCTCCGGCAGCACCGGCGGCATTGCAGCCATTGGTCGAATGCCCGACCTGCGGGAAAGCGGCCGGTGACGAACTGTCCTGCCAGTTCTGCGGCCAAGTGCTGTTCCTGCCGCGAGGAATAACGCTCTCGACTGCCGGACTCCGGTTCGGCGGGTACCTGCTCGAAGGCGTCCTCATCATCTGCACGCTGGTGATCGGCTGGCTTGTCTGGACTCTCATTGTCTTCCAGTACGGCCAGACACCCGGCAAGCAGCTGCTGCACATGAGAGTCGTCCACATTCCGCAGGCCCGCACCGCGGGATGGTGGAGAATGGCCTTCCGGGAAATCGTCGCGAAGACGATCGTCGGATTCCTGGCCGCCGTTACCTTCGCTATTCCGTACTTCTGGCTCCTGTGGGACCGAAATCGGCAGGAACTGTGGGACAAGATGGCCACCACCTTGGTCGTCAGCGACCGGGAAGACCGGCTTCGGTTGACGTCCTCGGACGGTCGGGTTGGGACACCGCAGCCGTGAGCCGGCGCCCGCCGGGGCGCGGTGGGGGAGAGAGCCCGAAGCAGACCCGTCCTGACCCGGCCAGGTCGACCGGCGGGCCGGTTCCCCCTCGGCGGGAGCCGAGGGGGACGTCTCGTCATTTCCGGATGGACGTCAGCTTCCACGCCTGCATGCGGTCGAGGGTGGCGGTGCCGCCTTCGGCGAACACTTCGACGCCGGTGCTGGAGGGGTCGGGGAAGATCTGGTCGGTGATCACGGCTTCGCCGCTGCCGCCGAAGACCTCCACGGACGACCAGTCGACGAGGATCCGCAGCCTGACCTTGCCCTTCTCGGCCTTCAGGGGGGCGGTCTGGACGCCGGGGAAGGTCCTGTTGAAGTCCCCGGCACCGGAGCGGGTGCGGTCGACGTACAGCTCCTGGGTGGTCGTGTCGTAGCCGATGACGGTCTCCTCGCCGCCCGCTCCGGTACGCACCTTCAGGCCGAAGCGGTTCGCGTCCCCGAGGGAGAAGGTCGCCTCGATGTCGAGTGCCTTGCCCTGGGCGCCGAAGCCGGTCAGGGACTTCGAGGTGCTCTTGACGGAAAGGCTGGACGCCGCCGCCGGGTCCGTCATGCGGAGTGACTCCAGGCTGCCCACCGGCTTGCTGGTCAGTTGGATCCGGCCGCCGATCGTGCGCAGGGCCATCTCCCGGGGGATGCTCTGCGCGCCGCGCCAGGGGGTCGTCGGGACGGACTGGCCGTAGTCCCAGTTGTTCATCCAGCCGATCATGTAGCGCTTGCCGCCCGGCGCGTCCTCCCAGGACACGGCCGCGTAGTAGTCCCTGCCGTAGTCGGCCCAGTCGGCGCGCTGCACGACGGACTTGGCGGGCTGGTCGGCGGCGGTGAACCGGTCGGCCAGGACGTGGCCCCAGCCGCCGGTGTTCATGTCGCGGATCTGGATGCGCGCCTGCTTGCCGGCGAACGGGCGCATGTCGAAGGACGCCCAGTCCAGGGCCTCGCTGTCGGTGCCGGTCGCGCTGCGCACGACCTTGCCGTCGACGATCAGGTTGACCGACGTCTCCTGGGAGACGCGCTGGGCCGGGCTGTCGGACAGGACGACGTGGTCGACGTTGAGGTGGCCCCAGCCGCCGGTGTTGTCGTCGACGATCCGGATCCGCGCCTTCTTGCCGGCGAGGTCGCCGACGTCCCACGAGGCCCAGTTGAGCGCCTCGGCGTCCTTCCCGGTGGCGCTACGGACGACCTGGCCGTCCACGACGAGTTCGATCGCGGTGGGGTGGTCGGAGCCGGCCGGGTGGTTGCCGCCGCCGACGAGGAAGCCGATGTACTTCTTGTCGACGGTGAACTCGGGCGAGGTGAGGGTGCCGGTGGTGGAGTCGCCGTTGCGGAAGGTGTTGACCAGGCCGCCGCCCAGGTATCCGGACACCTGTTGCTGGCCGGGGAGCGTGCCCGTGGCCGGTGCCGTGCCGAAGGCGTCCCCGGTCGCCGTCCAGTCGCCGTACGTCCCGCCCTCGAAGTCGGCGAGGACCGTGCCCTCGGGCGGGGTGCCGTCCAGGACGGTACCGGCCTCGTGGGGATGCCGCCCGCCACCGATCTTGAAGTTCAGATAAGGGCTGTTCACGGTGAAGGGGGCAGAGGTGAGGACGCCGGTCGTACCGTCACCGCCGTGGAAGCTGTTGGCGAGACCCTTGCCGTCGAAGCCCGACACGGTTCCCTGACCGTCCACCGCACCCGTTGCCGGCCCTTGGCCGAACGCGCTCCCGGTCGCAGTCCAGTCGCCGAAGCCGGTGCCTTCGAAGTCCTGCACGACGTCGCCGGCGGGCGGCGTGTAGGTGCCCTTGTCCTCGGGGGTGAAGGTCTTGCCGTCGAAGTCCCCGACGAAGTACTGGGCGGCCGAACCACCCGCGATGCCACCGGGGTTGATGTTGACCACCAGGACCCACTTGATTCTCCCGCTGTCCCCGTCGACCGCGAGGGGGAACAGATCGGGGCACTCCCACACGCCGCCCGTCGCGCCGGCCGGCCCGAACTCGCTGAGCAGGCTCCAGTCCTTGAGGTTCTTCGACGAGTAGAACTGCACCTTGTGCTCGGCGGACAGCGATACGGTCATCAGCCAGCTCTTGGTCGGCGCGTACCACTGCACCTTGGGGTCGCGGAAGTCCTTGGACCCGATGTCGATCACGGGATTGCCCTGGTACTTGGTCCAGGTACGGCCGCGGTCGGTGCTGTAGGCCAGCGACTGGGCCTGCTTGCCGCCGTCCTTGTAGGCGCTGGTGTAGATCGCCACCATGGGCGGGTTCTTCTTCGTGCCGAACCCGGTGGTGTTGTCCCGGTCGACGACCGCGCCGCCGGAGAAGACCATCTCCTCGTCGTCGTGCGCGAGGGCGAGCGGCAACTCCTCCCAGTGCACCAGGTCCTTGCTCACCGCGTGCCCCCAGGACATGTCGCCCCAGGAGTTGCCGTTCGGGTTGTACTGGTAGAAGAGGTGGTATTCGCCCTGGTAGTACACGAGGCCGTTGGGGTCGTTCATCCAGTTCTTCTCCGGAGTGAAGTGGAACTGGGGCCGGTAGGTCTCGGTGTACGCCGGGGCGTCGTCGGCAGCACAGGCCCAGGGGGCGAGCGAGGCTGCCGACAGGGCGCAGACGGTCACCACCGTCGCCATCCGTATGCGGGCATGCCGGGATACGCGTACACGGCTCATCGTGTCTCCTTGTCCCGCGGCCGTCCACGCAGCGGCGACCGAGTCCCCCCGCGTGACAGACCGTGAAGTGCACCCGGGCCGACGGAGGTTCACCCGCCATCGACCGAGGGTGTCATCGTTGACAGGTGTCATCGATGACAGTGGCTGCCCGATTATGAGACGCAGCCGGGTGGCGGCGTCAACGGTCCGGATGCGAATTGATCCGCGAGCCCTGCGATCCTCCGGGTGTCGGTCTTCGGCCGCCGGGGATCGACGCGTCGCCGGTCGTAGTCTGTATACAGGCAAGGGTGCGCAAGGACGGACAGGGAGTCTCATGGCCCGGGCGACTGGCAAGAGCGAGGCGGTCTACGAGCGGCTGAAGGGTGACATCGAGTCGCTGCGGCTGCGGCCGGGGGCGAGACTGGGCGAGGTCCAGCTGGGCGAGGAGCTGGGGGCCTCGCGCACGCCGGTGCGGGAGGCGATCCGGCGGCTGGCCCGGGAAGGGCTCGTCGACTTCGTGCCGGGGGAGGTGGCCCGGGTGGCGGCCATCTCCCTGGGCGGTGTCCGCGCCCTGTTCGAGTTCCGGATGCTGCTGGAGCCCCGGGCGGCCGCATCGGTCGCCACGGCGGGCTCGGCCGACGAGCGGGTGCTGGCACCGTTCCGCGAACTGCTGGAGCGGCTGGAGGCGTTCGACGAGTCCTTCCGTGCGCTGGATCCCGCCGCGCAGGCAAGCTCGTACCAGGAGTTCTACGACATCACCGAGGCGTTCGACCGAGCGGTCATCGCGGCCTGCCGCAATCCCTACCTCGCCCGCACGATCCGCGACCTGCGCAGTCAGACCGTGCGTCTGCGCCACCTCTCGCACAGTGGACCGCGCCGCATGCTGACCTCGCTGGAGGAGCACCGCGCGATGCTCAAGGCGGTCCTGCACGGGGACGCCCAGGCGGCGGAGGCGGCCTGCCGGCACCACCTCGCGCAGACCCTGACCGCGCTCATCGAGAGTCTGACCAGCCAGGATCTGACGCTGAAGGCGGACGTCCAGCTGGACGTCACAGGCTGAGACACGCCCAACGGGTCATCCTGAATACAAGTGTGGATACAGTTCCCCCGTCAGGCCCTCCCCAACACCGCCCCGGAATCGGCTCGGACCCGGCTCGGACCCGGCTCGGACAGGCGTACCAAGGGTGAAAAGGCGCATGTGACACCGTCTGCGAAGACGTGAACTGGCACTCTCAAGAACGGTGTTGAAGCGCCCCAGCCGGGAGCTTCGACCACCTCGGGGAGACGTCACGGCTCATGCGGGGGGCGCATGTGACACAGCGGCAGACCGTCGGAACATCCACCTCATCCGGTCCGGGCGGCGAGGAACCGCGCAGCCCTCCACGTCACGTCGCCTGCGTCATGGACGGCAACGGGCGGTGGGCCGCGCAGCGTTCACTGCCGCGGACGTCGGGCCACCGTGCCGCGGAGACGGCGGTGATCGACGTCATCGAGGCGGCCCGTTCGGCCGGTGTCGGCTGGCTGAGCCTGTACGCGTTCTCCACCGAGAACTGGCGCCGCCCGAGCGCCGAAGTCGACTTCCTCATGCACCTGGTGCGCCGTGTGGTGCGCAAACACGCCCCGCTGCTGCACGCGCGCGGCATCCGCTGCCGCTTCCTCGGCGTGACCGATGCCCGGGTGCCCCCGGCACTGGCCCGGGACTTCGCCGACCTGACGACCCTGACCGGCGACAACCGCGGCATGACGCTGACCGTCGCCTTCGATCACGGCGGGCGCAGGGACATCGTGGAGGCCGCACGCTCACTGATCCGCAGCGGAGTGCCGGCCGAGGCGGTGGACGAGGAGAGCTTCGCCGCGCACCTGCCCTTCCCCGACACCCCCGACGTCGACCTGGTCATCCGGACGTCCGGGGAGCAGCGCATCTCCAACTTCATGCTCTGGCAGGTCGCCTACGCCGAGTGGGTGTTCCCGCCGGTGCTGTGGCCCGACTTCCGCGCATCGCACTTCCTCGAGTGCCTGCACACCTACCGGCAACGGGAACGCCGCTTCGGTGGCGTGCTGCCGCGTCAGAACCATCAGAACGGAGAACCCCGACCGTGACCCACCCAGACAGCGCCCCTCTCGGCGGCACCGGTGCCGGCGGCACGGAGAGCGACGGCGGCTTTCACGACGCCGCAGGCGGAACAGGGCCGTTGTTCGGACCCGGCTCGCAGTTCCACGAGTTCTTCAACGACCCCCGCTGGGCACTGGCCATGGTCCGGGCGACCGTCCTGGAGGCGGCCCATCCGCAGATCGGGGGCGCCCTGATCGACAACTCCACGTTCGTCGCCCATCCCTGGCGGCGGCTGCGCAACACCCTCCTGAGCCTGCAGCGCATGTTCGGCGCCGACGACCAGGTCCGGCAACGGGAGGCGGCCCGCCTCAACCGCCTGCACGCCCGGCTGAACGGCACCGACCGGCAAGGCCGGCCCTACGACGCGCTCGACCCCGAGGTGCGGGCCTGGGTGGTCGCGACGATATTCGAGAGCGCCGTCACCATGTGCCGGCTCAGCGGCCGGCCCCTCGACCAGCAGACCATGGAGCGGCTGTACGCGGAGTTCCAGGCGTTCCTCGCGGCCATGGGTGACGAGGGCGGTCATCTGCCGCCCTCCTTGCACGAGTTCTGGGGTTACTTCGACCGCGTGGTGGAGGAGGAGCTGGAGAACACGGAGGCGATGCGCATCGTCCTCTACAAGCTCTTCGACCACCTCCCGGCCCCGCCGCTGCTGCACGGCCTGCCCACCCTGTGGGCGGCAGGCCGCACCGTCGTCGGTCCCCTCATCGGGGCCATCACCGTGGCGTCCCTGCCCGAGCCGTTCCGCCGCCGGGCCGGGCTGCCGGAACTGCCCGGCGCCCAGACCGTGATGCAAGGCGCCTACCTGGCCGCCGGCCTGGCCCGTCTCCTGCCGGACGGCTGGATCCAGGCCGCCATCGTCACCGACCTGCTGTCCCTCTCCCTGGACAGTGACGACCCGAGAGCACGCACGGTCACCGCCCTGCGCGACAAGATGAACCGGGCCGCAGCCCTCATCCGGCTCATCGCCCCGCTCCCTCCCGAACCGGAGCCTGCCCAGGAAGGCACGACCCGGCGCAGTGCCGAGCAGTTCTTCACCGAGGTGCTGGACCAGACGGGCAACGGCTACCTGGACTGGCCCGACCTCGCCGCCATGGCCCGCGAACTGTCCAGCCGCCTCGACCTGGACGAACCCGAGGAGACCCGGCTCTACGACGCTTTCGCCGGCTGGTGGCGCGAACTGCAGGCGGCCCTCGACACCGACGGCGACGGCCGCGTCAGCGCCCAGGAGTACGCCGCGGCCGTGCCGTCCCTGGCCGGACCCGCACTGATCAGAGTCGCCGAAGTCCTCTTCGACGCCACCGACAAGGACGGCAACCAGATCATCGACGCGGACGAATACCGCGCCCTGTTCCGCACGGCGTTCCGGCGCGACACCGCCGGATGCGCCGGCACCGAGACGCACTACACGCGCAGCGCGTTCATCAAGGACTTCCTGTCCTTCATGACCGGCCGCCGCCGCACCACCCCCTACGACCCGCTCCTCGCACAGGCATGACGGCCGGCCGGTCCAGGGATCAGATCAACGCAGCCCGGCGAAGAGATCGTTCTCGGGCACGGCCGCGCCGGTGGCGTCCCTGACCCGTACGAAGGTCTCCATGCCCATCAACTCGCCGAACCTCTCCTTGCCCATCTTGAGGAAGAAGATGTTCTCGCCCTGACTGGCGTGCGCGGCCAGGGCGTCGAACTTCCGGCCGCTGAACGCGGTGGTGTCCACCCACGTGGTGATCTCATCGTCGGGGAGCCCGATCTCGGCCAGCGCGGCGGCCTCGGCGGGATCCGGCTCCGGCATGTCCGGGTGAAACTCCCGCATGATCTCACCGAACCGCTGCATCATCGAGCGGGGCATCGTCGTCCAGTACACCTTCGGTGCCGGCTCGGTCATCTCCAGTGCCGCCATCGTGATCCGGTGGGCCTGGATGTGGTCGGGGTGACCGTAGAAGCCGTTCTCGTCGTACGTGACGACCACGTCAGGCCGGTACCGCCGCATGAGTTCCGCGAGCCGGGCCGCGCCCTCCTGCACGGGGGTCTGCCAGAAGGACCCGGGGGCGTCATTGCCCGGCCAGCCCATCATCCCGGAGTCGGCGTAATCCAGCGTCACCAGGTCGCTGATCCCCAGGACGTCACAGCTCGCCTCGAGTTCCCGACGGCGCATCGAGGCGACCGCCACCGGATCGTGCCCGGGGTCGCCTGGTTTGACACCCCCTGGCCCATCACCGCAACCGCCGTCGGTACACGTCACGAGAACCGTACGGACGCCCTCCGCCGCGTACCGCGCCAGGACCCCTCCGGTCCCGGTGGCCTCGTCGTCGGGGTGGGCGTGTACCGCCATGAGCGTCAAGGGCCGGTCAGTCATGCAGCAGTCCTCCTGGAGAGATACGTCTTCGGCCCGAGTGCGTGGCGGGCATACCGCGACCCCGGGCCCCACCCTGATGAAACGGACGACCCCCGGGCCCCCGAGCCCGTCGCCCGCGCGGCACCGGTCCCTCGACCGATCCAACCGTGCGGGCGGGGCCTGCTGTTCCCGGCGGGGCCGCCTGGTCGTCTCGGTCCGCCCCGGGCACAACACAGCCGGGTGGGTGCCATCAGCGACCGGCCGCCCACCCGCGCGCCCCCCGCTTCCGGGAAGCTAGGGCAGGTCTCGGCGGACCAACGCCCGAGCGAACGGTTCTCCGGTGGCCCGGGCGTAGGCCATCCGCTCGCGTAGTTCGCTGAGGGTGCGTGGGCGGTATCCGGGTCCACCGCAACAGCTCTTGTGGAAGCGCACACCGGCGTGCAGCAGCACGGAGAGAGTGCGCCAGGCGGCGGCGTCCCGCCTCTTGGGTGCCGCGAAGGCGGAGCCGACATGGATCAGAGGTTCGGCGCAGCGTGGACAGACCCGGTCGTGGTCGTGGTAGCCGGGGTAGGGCTGCTTGTACGAGGCCCGGCAGGGCAGGCAGACATACGAGGACTTTCCGTGGGCCATGCGGCCAGAGTAGAGCCGTCGTAGATCGGACTCGACGGAGTTTCGGCCGCACGCGCCCCGCATGGCCGTGGACCGTGGCTGCAACCTGCGTCGGCCACGACTCCGGCCTGTCCCGATCCCGTATAACGGCCACGAGGTCAGGTCAGCCGGCCGGCCTCGTACAACGCGTCGAAGACCAACCCGTCGATGACGGAGACGCGGTCCCGATCGGCGTAGCGGAACCACGCCTTCTCGGCGATCTCCCGTGCAGGGGTCAGCTCGCCGCGGTGATCGGCGGTGTAGCAGATCATCCGGAACGGGCCGTGCTCCGGATGGCCCTCGCCGACCTCGAAGGAGCCGAAGTGCACCATGGACCTGGGGTCGATCGCCGCCCGCAGTTCCTCGTCGATCTCCCGCACCAGGGTCTCGCCGTCGGACTCACCCGGCTCACGGTGACCGCCCGGAAGGTAGAAGCGATCCCTGCCGTGACTACGCGCCACGAGCACCGCACCGTCCCGGACCAGCACCCACGCCACCTTCTCCGGCACACCGCTGCCATTCGCCATGACGGGACCGTATCGGTGTGGCAGGGCGCCGGAAACGGCAGAAGGGCCAGACGGGGAGCATCGCGCGGGCCCTTCTGGCGGCGTCCCGGCGGGGGCATTCGAACGAGCGGCCCTCAAACGGCCCAGGCCGTCCTGTCGGTACGGCGTGGGCGATCGCTCAAAGCCCCTTGCGTCCACCGCCGTTGATGCCAGCCGGTGATGTCGGTTGGATGATCCGATGGAACGCATTGAGGCCGAGCTGTTCACAGATGGTGGCAACGACGCAGTGGTTCGCATACCGGGACGACGGTTCCCCGGGGTCCTGGTGCAACAGAGGCGAAGAGGGACGGAGTTCTAAGTCGGCGGTCGGACGATCGGCCCGCTTCCCCTCACGATGACAATGCGCCATCGCATCGGCCTTGACTGCAACCGCACCCGGGAAGGGTCCGCACGGACTCGGGTGGCATCCCGGCAACCCAGCCTGTTGGCTCCGGGGGGAAAAAGGCCCTCAGTCCGACACGGCTGCTTTCACCGTGATTCCCCGCTGCTCCCCGCCAGATCCGGTGCGCAAGGATCGTCAGGGCTGACCTGGCGTGCCGGTGTCGGGCCGACTTGCTTCGATCTCGCCGGAGGCTTGTTGGGTCTCTGGAAGTACGCGATCGGTAATAGCTGCCGGGTCCGGATCAAGACCCATATCCTTGATCGCTGCGGTTGTGTTCAACTGATCTCTCGTCTCTGGGTTTACGACACGATCGATCCAGCCTCTGAGCCTCTCCACCTTGTGATCCTCTGCGATCTGCGCGTCCAGGCGTTCGCCCTGTTCAGTCAAGTGCTTACGTGCCCTGTTGGCGTGGATCGCGAGAGCTCCACCACCTCCGGTGATGAGAGCTCCTAACAGGCTGGTAATAATCGGCAGGTAGCTAAGGTCTGGGTTACCTGCGTGAATTAGGGCCAGGACGCCGCCGGCGAGGATGATGGCTGCTCCCCCCGCCATAAACGCGACGCTCAAGCGAAACGTGGCCTCAGCGTGTCGGAGAGCCTGACGGAACGTGTCCATCCGGAGACGTTGTCGCTCGATGGCGAGCCCTTGGAGGTCGGCGGCGGCTCCCTGTAGCTGTGGAACTTGGTTGAGAGTGACGTTGCCCCCGGTTACAACCACGCCGATCTCTCCGCCGACTGCGACAGACCTGTCGCCGCTTGCCGAGACCTCACCTGCGCGTGCCTTGCGGTCCTTCCGACGCTTGCCCCAGACCCCCACCATGCGCTCCCCTCCCCCGACAAGCCAGCTTTCCAGAGTAGCCTCCGTGCCACGCATCCGAGGCCGATGCCCGGCACGGCTGCGCCACGCTGCTGACGGCGGCCGGCGTCGCCCCCCGAGTCATCACGGAGATCCTCGGACACAGCCAGATCAGCATCACGATGGACATGTACACGCACGTTGTGCGCGACACCCAGCGAGAAGCGGTCAGCCACATGGATCGGCTGCTCAAACGTCGCCTGCCTGCCGCGTAGGCGGAGCCGTGTCCGGTTGGTTTGCCGCTCCGGTGGACTGCGCACGGTGTCCACTCGAGCGGCCCAAATGCCGTACTCGATATACGCATGTATCTCGTACTCGATACATGCTCCACTGGTGACATGACGAACATCCGGCTCACCAAGCCGACGATCGCTGTCTTGGAGGCACTCATCTCCGCGACGAGCGACAACCCGGCCTGGGGGCTCAGCATCTGCCGGGATGCTGATCTCGGCCCCGGCACCGTCTACCCCATCCTCGATCGCCTCGCTGAACGCGGCTGGGTCATGAGTTTCGGAGAGACCGGCTCGCATCCTGGCCGACCTCCCCGCCGCTACTACGAACTCACTGGAACTGGACGTCAGCAGGCCAGTGACGCACTGGCGAGCCGTCGAATGCGCCGATTCGGTCTCGGCCTTGCAGGCGGTCGTGCATGAGCGACACTTCTCCGCTGAGGCTGGTGTGGTCAGGGTCAGCGCGCCAGAGCTGCTCCGACGCGCCAATGACTCAAGAACTCATCGAAACGATCCTCCGCCGAATCCCGGAGCAACTGAACCTGCGGGAGCATTCTGGAAGGGAACTGCGCGTAACGGCTGGCAATGAATCGCGCGGGCTTTCACTCGCCGTCACCTTCATCCCTGACTTCGATCGGGGAATCTTGCGTATCCGAGACGTAGAGGTACTGGACAACAGTGAGGAGGTGTCCAGCCGCCAACCACCTCCCATCGCCCGTTCCACAACGGGCCTCGCTGCTCGCATCGCAGGAGTGAGCCGCCCCCACCTCCACGACGAGTGGCAGTCGCTGTTGGCAGGCAGTCCCGAGGACGGCATGTCGCTGTCCAGTGCCCGCCAACGCGTACTGGCTCTGGGCTTCCTCGTCGCGGCCATCCGCATGCGGCTGCATGACTTCGGCCGGCCAGCGTGGCGCCCAGTGGATTGGCTGCTTCGAGTGCCCGCACGCACCAACGCATTCATCACTGCGGTGGTGGGTGCACAAGCCGTCTACATCGTCGGCGACGGGGGCGTAACTGCCCTAGCTACAGATGTCTGGGAGCCTTGTGGCATCGCTGGCGCGGCGTTGTTTGTCCTGGCGCGTTGGCTACGTGGTGTGCGAGGAATCGAGCTGGCTGCACCGGAGGACGAGCGCGCCGACCAGTAGACGTCACGCCCGTCGCCGTCAAATGGTGCCGTCAAAGGCCCCGGACCATGATCGGTCCAGGGCCTTTTGGCCGGTGCCCCCGGCAGGATTCGAACCTGCGACACCCGCTTTAGGAGAGCGGTGCTCTATCCCCTGAGCTACGAAGGCAAGCAGTGGCTTGTAGGAAACCTTAGCGAAGAACCAGCGAGGGATCTTCGGCCGAGGTGTACAGGCCCGCTGATCAGCGGGGGTGTGCTGGTGCTCGCCTCGGTTTCCCGGGCGGGCAGCTGGCGCGACCTGACCGCTGACGTGAACAGCGTAGCGGATCGAGGCGGAGCGGAGGTGTGGAGTAGGGGGGTGGGGCGGTGCGAAGGGCTTGAGCTGCGGGTTTATGGGTTGGGCTGGCCGGCTTTCGTCCCCGGCCGCGTGTGACGGAGGTTCGGTTTGTCCGTTCCGTCGTCGGCGTGGAGCTGCGGTCGTGACGGGTGCGCCTTGAGTTCCGCCGCCATCCGCGGCACGGTGCCGATCGGCAGGACGTCGCCGTCGAGAGCTCGGGTGACGGTTGAATGCGCGTGTGCTGCGGTCAGAGAGTGCTGGCGGTAACCGCTCGCCGGTCTCCGTCCGCCATGTCGTGCAGGCGGGGCAGCCGACCCCGGGGAGAGGGTGTGATCGCCGCCGGACCGCGCTCGGCGTTCCGGGCCAGGGGCCCGTGTGCGAACTGGCCGACCGCCCGGCGGTGCCTCGGTGATCTGTTGGGCGCGGCAGCCGCGGGCGGGAGCACCTGGCCATGGCCGCCAGGGAGCCGATGAGCGGCCAGGTGCCGAGGATCTGAGCCTTCCCGCGGCCCGGAAGTCCCTCTGCCGCGCGTGTCCGGCTGCGGTGGGTCAGCCGCCGTCGACGTAAGCGCGCGCGGCGACCATGACGTCCCGGAAGCGCCCCTCGGCGATCACCGTCAGCGGGGCTTCGTCCTCGAGTTGGGGGTTCATCCCGATCATCCAGGCACGTGCTGTGTAAAGGCTCTCAGCGTCCTGGATGAGTTGGAACACCTGCAGGGCGGCGCGGAGACGGTCTTCGGCGTCCTGGCGGGGTGCTGAATCTCCCGAGGCCCATTTGCCGACCTGTCGGGGATCGTTGATGTTGGTGATGCGAGCCGTCAGGCGCTGGCCGAGGTTGTCCTGCAGGAAACGGGCGATGTCCGCGATGGACATGCGTACCGTGGTGGCGTGGGCTCGCTCGGCGCTTGCTGCGCTCTTGGCGGCTGCGGGATTGTTGGCTGTGGTGACCATGGCACTTCCTCCCTCGTGTTCTGACTGCACGCCTGGCGGATGGCCGACTGGTCGCGTGTCAGGCAACGGGTGCAGGACTTGATCGCGGACAACTCGGCCTGCCGCACGTCCGATGGAGTGCAGATGCGGGCTCGGCGCCGCTGACTGATGTGACGCTTCTGAAAGGGGGATCCGCGGGGAAGCGTGACCTCTGCGGACCGCGACGGCGCTAGACGCCTGTGGTCAGCATCGCTGCATGCCGGTCTCGGAGACGGATCCGGTGCTGGGCTGACTGAGGGGGTGCAGGCTGTGCAGGAGCTTGTTGCGACGCCGGTTGCTCGGCTGGCCGGCCTGCGGAGCGCCGTCAGGAGGTATCAGCGCGATCGCAGGTGTGGCGATGGCGGCTGCTTGTAACCGGTGGCTGACTGTGTTCATGGACCCTCCCCAATGGTTCATGAGTTAAGGCTACCCAGAATCCACCTCTAACTCCACCGCTTTTGCGCTAACTTCTGCTGCCTGAAGAACCGTCAAGATCGGTTTTGCGCAGCCAGGTTGGGGCGCTGACATGCGGCTTCGTTCTATCCGGTGGCCTGAGGGCATCTGGTGGTCACTGAGGTTTTACTTCGTTCGGGCTACGCGGTTGGTGGAGGTTTCGAGGTGGATGCGAGCGGGGAATGGCGAGTGTGGCATCGCGGCGTCAGCGGATGGTGAGTCCGTACTCGTCGGCGACTCTGCGCAGCCCCTCCGTCTCCGGCCAGATCGGCTGTCTCTCCACCTCTTCGAGATCGACATCGCTGAAGACGGCCCAGCACTGACGCATCCCGAAGCGGGAGCGGTAGGCGATCCCGTGAATCAGCCGGCCCTGCTGCGGGTCACGCTGCGCGATCGCCCAGGCCGCGAGCTGGCGGGTCACCCTGCGGTTCGTGCCCTGGATGTGTTCGGCTGTCAGGTCGGTGATGCCGAACCGCTCCAGCTCTCCTTTGAGCTCTCGCGACAACGTGCGCAGCGTCCGCTCGTCGTCGACGTCCAGGAACCGCGCCTCCTTGGCCGGCTGTAACCGCACCAGCGTGTGCCGGGTGCGCCAGTCCTGGGGAAGGTGGCCGGGCCTCATGAAGTAGGGCTCGTTCCAGTCGTCGCCGATGAATTCACGCAGTTCGGGATCCACACGGAAAGGAGCCAGCGCCTCGGCGAAGCACCCGTCGAGATCGGAGGCGCAGTACAGGGTGCCGTAGCTCACCAGGCTCCACCTGTTGCCCCCCGAGCGGCTGTCGTCCTCCCGGCTGATCTTGTTGTACTTGCGGGGGTTCTCCGCCTTGCCCAGGCGCCACACCCCGCGTTCCGGTGCCGGTATGAGACTTGCCTCTAACGGTGTGCCCTCACTCATGGGCCGCTCCTCGCTCAGGTACGAACTCGAACATGTGGCTCTATCGGGTTTTGGCTCGTTGCTTGCCGTGGACCGGCAGGGACGGGCGTCGGCACGTCCTGCCGGGTGTCCGGATGTCCGAGCACAGCCGAACGATCATTTTCTGCTGCTGGACAGACGAGAGCGACTGGTCCTGCCGATCCCATGAGGGGCGCATGAAGGATCAGAGGGGGCGCACGGCCTCATTCGCAGGCGACGGGTCCTCCAGGTCCAACTCGAGAACAGCCACTCCGGCCTCACCCGCCATGGCGAGGACGACCTCGCTGACGGAATCGCCCGGCAGGCGCACGGACAGCGTGTGCACAGGATTGCCTGTGGCCAGCTGCAGGACACACCGTGATGTCGCCGCATCCCAGACCCGGATCGTGCCGTCCCGGGAGGAACTGGCGACGTAGGAGCGCGGGACATCAGCCGACGTCGTCCAGGTGGCGACGGCTTCGACGGCAGCCGTGTGCCCTCGAAGCCCTCCGCCGATGGGCGCGAGCGTACACAGGTCCCACAGGCGCACCGTGTGGTCGTCTCCACCGCTGGCGAGGAAAGGCGGCAATGGGGAGGAACCCGCATTGATGGCCACGGCGTTGATGATTCCCTGCCTGCAGTAGAGAACGCGTCCGTGCGCATCGTCAGGGGTGTCCCACAGGCGCACCGTCCCGTCAGCACTGCCGAAGGCGAACCAGTCCGCCGTGACTCCGTCGGACGCCGCCGCTACGGTTCGGACCGTGTAGGGGTGCCGCCACAGCCGCAGCGGTCGTTCTCCGTCGAGGTCCCAGAGCCGGACGGTGAAATCGTCGCTGCTGATGGCCAATCGCCGTCCGTCGCGGGCCGCGGTCGAGGCGAGGGCGCGTATGGGCTGGGAGTGCCCGTCGAGAAGGATGCCCGCGGCGGCACCGCGTACAGGATCCCAGGACCTGATGCTGTGGTCGGATGCCGCCCACAGGAGTAAGCGCCGGCCCTCCTTCTCCGGCGCCCAGCCGAGGGCTGACGAGGCATGCTTCGAGTCCCTGCCGAACGAGCCGGTGACCGTCCCGGTGAGGGTGTCCCAGACCTGGGTCTGCGCGGTGCTGTAATTGACGGCCAGGTGGGGCGGGTCGACGGACTCCGGGGTGATTGCCGCAGCCACGGCGGCGGGGGCGGTGGCGGTGCCCCGGATCGCGCGTTCGATGGCATGCGTGTCCCACAGCCGGACGGTGTTGTCCCGGGCGGTGGAGGCGAGGCGGTCGCGGTCGTCGGCCGAGATCGTGCGCAGGGCGGTCACGGCGTCCGTGTGTCCGGTGAGCTGACCGGTCCTGTGCCCGGTGTCCACGTCCCACAGGTCGATCGTCGGCCCGGAGCCGGCCGAGGCGAGCAGGTGCGCGCCGTCGACGCGCAGTGCCGCCAGGGCGGTGACGGGTTCCTCCTTCCCCCGGAAGGTGGCTCGGGAGCCTGAGGCCGTATCCCACAGGGTGATGGAGCCGTCGCCGTGGCCGGTTGCGACCCGGCCCGGCGCGGTCGTGTCGGTCAGGCACCTGACCGGAGCGCCGACAGGGTATTCGCGCAGTAACCGGTGATCCGTGGTGTCCCAGACTCTCAGTGTGCGGCCGGCGCCGATCAGCAGCCGCCGACCGTCGTCGCCGACGGCGAGGGCCAGAGCGAATGCGGCCCGTTCCCCCGGATGAGCGCTCAGGTCGGCCAGGTGGACTTCCTCCGCGTGCTCCCGCCAGAGTTTCACCGCGCCCTCACCACTGACCGCCGCCACGGTCAGTGTCCCGGCGTCGTCGTGGTATCCGGTGACAGCGGCGGTCCAGGTGCGCCCGCCGAACGTCATACGGTCGAGCAGTGTTCCTCGGATCGTGTCCCAGACGCGTACCGTGCCGTCGGTGCTGCCGGAGACGAGCGTTCCCTCGCCGGTGGGGTTCGCCACGGAGAACAGGCACCGCACCTCGCCGTCGTGCGCGGGAATCCGATCCCCGACAGCCGTACCGCCGGCCGTGTCGATGAGCTCGATGCCGCCCGACTCATCTCCCACAACGAGCAGTTCAGTACCACCGGGCGATGCGGCCGCGGCCAGCGACGTACTGCGACGGCCGAGTGTCGCGAGCACGTTGGAGGGCGGTGCCCATCGCGACCAGAGGACACGCAGACGGGAGCCCGCGAACTCCGCCGCCTCTCGAGGCAGGCCCTGACGGGGAACACCGGGAAACCACAAGGCCGTGTAGGCCAGATGCAGACTGGAGCAGCAGGAGGGGAGATCCGCGTCCTGGACGTAGGGTTCGATGGCGGCCCATGCGGTGAGCCATGCCCGGTCCGTTCGGCGGGCGGGTGAGAGACCGAGAAGTCCCCGGACCCGGCCGCCGGAGATCCACGGCAGCAGACCAGGCGGAACGTGGCTGTCGTCCAGTGTCTCGCCGAGCGCGGCATGATGAGCCAGATGCCGGGTCAGATACGGGTGTGGCACGGTCGCTGCATCATGCTTGACCAGACGCGCCAGCGCGGCCGCGATGCGTGCGTGGGCCTGCTGCTCACCGGCGTGGGCATGCCCCTGCCGCTCATCCGGATCCATCCAAGGCCCTCCTCGTCTCGTACGGCGGCTGAGGCCACTGGCGCAGCATCACCCCGAGTTGCTCGTGGGCGGGGCGGTACACGACGTGCTCATCCTCGATGTCATGCGTGAGGTAGCCGGCGAGCCGGCCTTCGAGGAGCCGTCGGATCTTCTCGTCGGCGTGATCGATGCGGGCCTCCAGCAGCGCGGAAGCCACGGCCGGCCACACCTGCGCCCACGGCATCCCACGCCCCAGCCCGAAGGCGGTGGCGCGCAGCAGCGCGAGCGCCTCCTCCTTCTTCAGACCGTCGTCGCCGACCTGGTTGAGATCCTGCTCGAACAGACCCACGGTGCCCCGGTCGAGCCGTGACAGCCACAGCCGGTCGCGGAGCAGTGTGATTCCGTCACCGCGACGCACCTGTTCGGCGGCCAGGCGGGCGTCCAGGAAGGACCGGCCGACATGACGTGCCACTCGCTCCGCTGCGGAGGCGATCACCTTCTGGTCGGCGCCCCATGGTGCCCCGGCCAGCAGAGCAGTCACGTAGGCGGCGATGTCCTCCTGGACCCCCTCTCCGTCCGTGCGCACCACCTGGGCCGCCGGGAAGACGAGCAGGAGTTCCTGCAACAGCCCTCGCAGGCCGGTGGCGGCGGCTGCGATCGGGGTGCCCGGACTGGTGCTGCGGACCCCGATGAGCAGACGCAGGCCGCAGTGGCCGGAGGGCGGTTCGGCCGGCCTGGAGTCGGCAGCCTGCACGGGGATGGGGATGCTGCCCGCGCCACCGGCCCCGCCGGCATAGCCGACGAGGGGCACGAGGACATCCCGGATGCAGGCACCGGCATCCGGGGATTCGTCGAGCCCGTCGACGACCACCGTGACCGTGCCCTCCTGACGTGCCGTGAAGAAGGCACGCATCCCTTCCTGCCACTGCCGAAGGGCATCTGCCGCGGGCTGCGTACGGTCCCGCTCACCGCCCAGCCGGGTACCGATGGCTTCGATCAGACTCAGCGGCCCACGGTTGCGGGCCGACACCGCCACGTGGATCGATCCCTCGTCCGGGACGGTGTCCGCAGGCGCCTTGTCCACTGCCTCCGCGTAGCGGGGTGAGGCCCGGAAGGCGGAATCGCTGAGCGTCACTGCCCGGGCCAGTACCGCGGATTTCCCGCTGGCGGCCGTGCCGGTCACGATGAGGACGCCCGCGGGACCCTTGACGAAGCTCGTCAGCCGGCGGTTCAGTTCCTGGCGGCCGGAGAAGTACCAGCCGGGATCGTCGCGGCTGGCACGGCCGCTGGCGCGGTCCAGCCAGTACTCCAGTTCCTGGGGCGTGGCCGCGACTTCCTCCCTGGCTTCTGTGACCACCTGCGGCCGGGGCCGGTAGCCAGGGTTGGGCAGGGTGGGGATCGGGGCACCGAGCTTGCCCTGGAGGACCGTCCGAGGGCCCGCGAGTGAGAGATCCCGTTCTTCGTTGAGTCGCTCGGTGGCCTGCTCGAGAGCCTGCATGAACTCGGAGATCGACAGGTACGGACGGGTGATTCCGGCCGCGTCCTGGAACCACTCGAAGGCCATGCGCAGGACGACGGCGAACTCGCGGCCCAGCACCGGGGAACGCACCCCCGTCGTCGCCACGACGTTCAGCGCCCTCGCCGGCGTACCCGGACGGACAAGGTCGCGGGCCAGTTTCCTGAGCTCCGCATCGATGCCTTCCGCCTCACACGCGTTGACGATCACGAGTACATGGCGGGCATGCGAGTCGAGAGCCGCGATGACGACCTCGTTCGTCGGCATGCCCGTCGCCGGCAGCCGGTCGGTGTCGGTGCCGGGCAGCAGCAGAAAGTGCCTGGTGGATGTGCCGACAGCGCCGTGTGACGTGACGTAGAGGACCAGCGCTTCGTCTTCCGCCGCCTCACGGAGGCCGGAGCTGTGCAGGAAACGCTCCACATCGTGGCGCTCTTCCGGCGCACGCAGAACGGTCTGTACAAACCCTTCGCCCGGCGCGGGCCCGGCCTTCCACCAGGCAGTCACGACCGAGAGCTGTTCCTCGATCGCCTTGGCGAACTCCGGGTCTCCGTCCTCCACGGTCAGGATGACCAGTGAGCCGGCGGCCGGCCCCGCGTCCTTCTCACCCTGTGACGGTTCGGCCTGCCCGGCTAAGCCAATCTCCCCGTGCTCCCCCTGCATGTTCTCTATTGTTCACAGCCATGAATCGCCACGGGCCGGAACCCGCGAACTCCTCCGCCGCGTCAGCCGTGACTGCCGACATCACCCAGGACGCCGTTGTCATCGTCCCGGGCATCATGGGCAGTGAGCTCTACGACACCGTCACCCAGAGGACCGTCTGGGGCTTATCCGGCGTGTCGTGGCTCTTGAAGGCATGGACACGGCCCAAGGGCCTCGAGCCGCTGCGCCTGACTCCGGAGGAGCTGGAAGGCGAGACCACCCGGATCAAGCCCACTCAGCTGATGCGCCACTCGTCCTGGACTCCCTACCTCCAGGGGTTCGAGCCTTACACCGACCTGATCAACGCTGTCCGGGGCTGTGTCGCCGATCCGGCCGCCGTCCTGGAGTTCGCCTACGACTGGCGCCTGCCCGTCGCCGTCAACGGCCGTCTGCTGGCACAGGCCGCCCGCCGCCACCTGACCGCCTGGCGACTGCATCCCGCTCACGACGCCGCCCGGCGCAACCGCGTCGACGAGCGTCCCGCACGCCTCGTCTTCGTCGCCCATTCCATGGGAGGTCTCGTCACCCGGGCCGCCCTCGATTCCACGTACGACGGTGCCCTGGCCGACGACACCCGCGCCGTCCTCACCCTTGGTACGCCCTTCTACGGCGCGGTGAAGGCGACAGCGATCCTCAACACCGGGCGCGGTGCGCCGGTCCCGCTCCCGCACCGGCAACTGCAGTCCATCGCAGCCACCATGCCGGGCCTTCACGACCTTCTTCCGCACTACGCCTGTCTCATCGACGGCAAGGAGGCCCGTCGCCTCACCCCCGGCGATGTGACAGGCATCGGCGGTAACGCCGATCTCGCCCGGAACGCCGTCGAGTTCCAGGAGAAGCAGGCCAACGTGAGGCTGCCCGGGCACTGGGCGGTGGCGGGCACCAACCAGGCCACCATGCAAAGTCTCACCATCCGCGACGGCGTGGTTCACCCGCATCACCACGGAGTTCGCCGGCACACCAGTGGTGACTTCATTCGCGACTCGCGCGGCGCCCTGAGGTTCTACGACGTCAAGGGCGACGGCACCGTCTACAAGGAGTCCGCAGCGGTCGGACCCGCGGTCACACCACTGCCCCTCCAGCATGGAGCTGTCGCCTCCGATCGCATCGCGCTCAAGGCCGTAGCGGAAGTACTGCGGGACGACGAACACTTGGGTCCGCCTCAGGGCGCCCCCGGCTGCGGGTTGGACGTCCCTGACCTGGTAGAAGTCGGAGCCGCTTGGGACATCACACTCAGCGGCGTGGATTCCGTGGCCGGTCTCCGGTGCGAGATAGCCGACGTCGCGGGTCAGAACCCGCGGATCCTCAAGGCAGGCTGGGGTGACGGCCATATCAAGGCCAGGACCACCGTGACTGCTCCCGGCTTGTACCGTGTCAAGGTTCGCACCATCGACGGCCACGCCATCACCCAACTGGTGCTCGCGAGCGAAGGCGGCGCTGTGCGGGAAGTGGAATAAGCCCGGCCGTCGAGGTGGGTGAGAGCGCCGGCGAAGTGGCGTGGGCGGCGGTGAAGTGGCCTGGGCGGCGGCGGACACGGGGGCGGTCAGGACAGCGGGACCCGGGTGAAGCGGGACGCCGTGTGGAGGTCTGTCTGGATGCGCGTGGCCGTGGTGGTCAGTTCCGGGAGGAGGCCGGTCACGCATGCACTCGGGGTGTGGCGGCTCGCGTGCATCGCCGTGTTCAGGGCCGCCACCACCCGGCCCGACCGGTCGCGGATCGGGACCGCGAGGGAGCGGAGGCCCTCTTCCAGTTCCTCGTCCACCAGGGCGTAGCCCTGCGAGCGGACCGAGGCCAGGGCCCCTTCGTCAGCGGTGTCCGGGGCCGTGCCGGCGGGCGCGTCCGCCAGCAGGACCCTGCCCAGTGCCGTCGCGTACGCCGGCAGGCGTGTGCCCACCGCGATGTTCACGCTCATCACCCGGGCCGTCGCGACCCGGGCCGTGCACTGGATCTCCTCGCCGGAGTCCGACAGCACCGCCAGTGACGTCGATTCGTGGATGCGGGACGTCAGATCGGCCAGATGGGGCTGGGCGATCTCGGGGAGGGACGTACGGGACAGGGGCGGGAAGCCGAGGGAGAGGACCCGGGGGGTCAGGGTGAACGTGCGGCCCGTCGTGGCCACCAGGCCCAGATGGTCGTAGGTGATCAGGGCGCGGCGGGCCGTCGCCCGGGCCAGGCCCGTCGCCCGGGCCACCTCCGTGAGGGTCAGCTCCGGCCTGCCCTCGCCGAACGCCGTGAGGACCGTCAGGCCGCGGGCCAGGGACTCGATGAACTCGCGTCCCAGTCGCTGTTTGGACGCCCCCGTCCAGCGCGCCAGGTCCGAGGGGGGAGGGCCGGGCTCGGGGGGAGGGGTGATGCGGAGTTCCTGTTCCATCGTCTCCACCGCGGACCGCAGTCTCGGGAGCAGCGTCGTGCGCAGGTGGGGTGCGGTGTGGCGGCTCGTGTGGCTGACCACGCTCGCCACGCACGCGATCCTGCCGTCCGTTCCCGGCGCCCGGACCGGTACCGAGATCGCCACCAGACCTGGCTCGATCAGCTGGTCGTCCAGGGACCAGCCGTTCGCCGCCGCCTCTCGCGTGCGGCGCGCGAACGTCTCGTCGTCCCGCGCGTCCGCTCCGGGCCGGCGCGGCGGTACGGCCGTGAAGGACAGGTCTCTCGGGTCCGCCGCCCTGCGGTGCCGCCAGCGCTGCCAGTCCGTGTCCGCCCACTCCGTCGCGAACAGCGGTCCGGGCGCGGTGCGTTCGGCGGGGAGCAGGTCGCCGATGCGGAAGCTGAGGGACATCGCGCGGCGGCGGGTCGCCTGGTGGATGAAGCGGATGCCGTCGAGGTCGGCGACCGCGAGCGAGACCGACTCGTCCAGTTCGTCGGCCAGGGCGTCCGCGTGCGGGGCGAGCAGAGCGGGCAGGCGCAGGGCGGACAGGTAGGCGTTGCCCAGTGCCATCAGACGCGGCGACAGGTGGACGTCCCGGCCGTCGAAGCGGACGTAGCCCATGCGGGCGAGCGTGGCCGTGATGCGGTCCACCGTGGAGCGGGCGAGGCCGGTGGCACGTTCCAGGCCGCTCAGGCTCAGCGTGCCGCCCGCCTCCGTCAGTTCCCGCAGGGCCGCGATGCCGCGGACGAGGGGGGTGACCGCTTCCTCGGGGACGTCCCTCTGCCCCCACTCGTCGGCCGGCGGGGCGGTGCCCTCCTGGGACTCGGGCATGGGGTTCGCTGGCATCGGCTCTCCGGTACGGCGCTCGCGACGATCGCGGCAAGCCCACCGTAATCCGAGTGATCCGAGTAATCCGAGACCGGTGGCCGGGTGACCAGGTAACCGAGTGGCCAGGCAGCCGGGTGGTTGGGTGGCCGGCCGGCCCGGCGGCCCCACCCCTGGCCCACCGCCCCCGTCCCCTACTCCCTCGTCCCCCGCACCCGATACCCCCCGTCCGCCCCCGCTCCCGTCCCCGCCCCCGCGACTCCCGCCCCCACCC
>NZ_LGEA01000108.1 GCF_001280065.1 Streptomyces sp. NRRL B-1140 | reverse complement strand
CCGCTGGGTGCCGATGCAGTTCTGGCCGGCGGCCCAGAACGCGCCGGAGACGCAGGAGGCCACGGCCTCGTCGAGGTCGGCGTCGTCCATGACGATGACCGGGGCGTTGCCGCCGAGGTCCATGGCGAGTTTCTTCAGGCCGGCGGTGCGGGAGATGGCCTCGCCGGTGGCGAATCCGCCGGTGAAGGACACCATGCGCACGTCGGGGGCGGCGACGATCGCGGCGGCGATGCCGGCATCGCCGTTGACGACGGTGACGATCTCCTCGGGCAGGCCGGCCTCGATGAGGGTGTCGACCAGTCTCAGGGCGGACAGCGGCGTCAGCGCGGACGGTTTCAGGATGACCGCGTTGCCGCCGGCGATGGCCGGGCCGAGCTTGTGGGCGACCAGGTTGAGGGGGTCGTTGAACGGGGTGATGGCGGCGATGATGCCCAGCGGTTCGCGGGTGAACCAGCCCTGCCGTTTCTCGGAGCCCTCGTAGGAGTCGAAGGGAATCACCTCGCCGACGTTGCGCCGTGCCTCCGCTCCGGACAGGGACAGGGTGTTGACCGCGCGGGCGACTTCCTTGCGGGCCTGGGCGATGGTCTTGCCGGCCTCACCGACGATCAGCCGGGCGAAGGACTCGGCGCGCCGCTCGACCAGGCGGGCGGCGCGCTCCAGGACCCCGGCCCTGGAGGCACGGGACAGAGCGGCCGCGGTGCGGCGCCCGCGCCCGGCCTGCCGCAGGATGCCGCCGACGGCGCCCGCGGCGACGGTGGGCACCGAGGCGATGACCTCGCCGGTGTAGGGGTTGTGTACGGGCGCCGTGTCGGCGCCGAGCTCGACGCCGGGGGCCATGGTGGTCTCAGACACGGTGAGTCTCCTTCAGAACGGGGCGTGTGGGCGCGGCGTGGTCGTCGGCGTGGCGCTGGTGGATGGCGGTGATGTCCGACAGCAGGGCGTAGGCGGTCTCGATGCGGCCGGCGCCCGGGCCGCTGACCGTGACGGTGCCGAGGAGGTCGGTCTGGAAGGCGACCGCGTTGAGGGGGCCGGAGACCCCCGCCAGCGGGTGGTGTGCCGGCAGGGCGAGCGGGGCGACACGGGCATCGACGCCGCCGTCCTCGTGACGGATGGCGGAGCCGACCAGCTTCCAGCGCAGCCCCTTGCGGGCGGCGTCCCGTACCTCGTCCGGTGTGATCGCCGAGATGCCCTCGCGGAAGACGTCCTCGCGGCGCAGGTCGGCGCCGAGGACCTCGTTGGCGAGGATCATGACCTTGAGCTGGACGTCATGGCCCTCGATGTCGGCGGTGGGGTCGGCTTCGGCGTACCCGAGGTCCTGGGCTTCGGCGATGGCGGCCGACAGTTCGAGGCCCTCTTCGAGGCGGCCCAGGATGTAGTTCGAGGTGCCGTTCATGATGCCCTGGACACCGGTGATCTCCAGGCCGCCGAACATGCGCTGGGCGGTGCGCAGAACGGGAGTGCCGCTGAGTACCGAGCCCTCGAACTCGAAGCTGACACCGTGCTCGGCGGCCAGCTGCTTCAGAGCACGGCCGGCGAGGGCGACCGGTCCCTTGTTGGTGGTGCACACGTGCTTGTCCGCTTCCAGGGCCCAGCGCACGTGGGACAGGGCGGGCTCGCCGTCGGTGGGATTGGTGAACGTGGCCTCCACGACGATGTCGGCCGGCACCTCCCGGATCACCCACTCGTTGCGCGGATCCGCGCTCCCGCCGGCCAGGCCCGCGAGGTCCAGCTTCCCGGGCTCGGTGGCCAGCAGCGGCGCCAGCTCGATGCCGTCGGTGTCCACCAGGGAACCGGCCCGGAGATCGGTGATCGCCACCACCCGCAGGGCGAAGCCCAGGTCCTCGGCCAGGCGTTCCCCGTTCCGGGAGATGAGTTCGGCAAGCGCGCGGTTGACGCCGCCGAATCCGATGAGGGCGAGATCGTATCGGCCCATGAGATCGCTCCTTCACAGTCCGCCGCCTTCACGGTGCGGCTGGTCAGAGCCTGGTTTGCGCGCCTGTCACCTGCGCCATGCCGCAACGGCCACACGGCATGCCGATCTGCACGATCGCGGTGACGATTCGCCCGCTCCGGGCCCGGTGGGAGCCGGGTCGTTCCGGCCGAAGGCGAAGGCCTGGGGACGACGAGAACTCCACCCTCGTGCCGAAGCAGCGACAGGCGTAAGGGTTCCGTCATCTCCTGCGGGCCACAGGACGGCAGTCCGCCACGTTGAATGGGCAGCAACAGGCGGACTCTGAAGGGGCGAGGCGACGATGAGGCGCGAGCGGAAGGCCGTGACCGGATCGTTGGTCACCGGGGTGCTGGTGGTGGCGGTGACCGTGGTCGGATTCGGACTGTACTGGTTCCAGCCGTGGAAGCTGTGGCAGGACGAGACCGTCCAAGAGGCGCTGCCCGAGACCGCGGCCACCTCCGCCCCACCCGCGGCGGAGATCCGGACGCCCTCCTCCCCGGCCGGGCCGCAGACGCTGGCGAGTGGTGAACTGATCAGCCACGAGCACGCGACATCCGGCAGTGTGAAGCTCGTACAGCTGGCAGACGGCTCCCACGTCGTCCGGCTGGAGAACCTCGACACCAGCAATGGACCGGATCTGCGCGTGTGGCTGACCGACGCACCCGTGAAGGAGGGGAAGTCCGGCTGGCACGTCTTCGATGACGGGGAGTACGTCAGTCTGGGCAAGCTCAAGGGCAACAAGGGAAGCCAGAACTACGCCCTGCCCGACGACGTCGACCCCGCGCGCTACAGCAGCGTCAGCATCTGGTGCGACCGCTTCGACGTCTCCTTCGGCGCGGCCGAACTCGCCCGCGCCTGAGGTCTCTCAGGCCGGAACAGGAGACCGAGAGCCTGGGTGCCGCCATGCCCGGCCAGCGCATGAGAAGACCGCCCGCGGGCTCGGACGTCAGTGCCGCTCGGCATCGGACAGATTCTGCGCGCACCAGATCGTCTTGCCGTCGGTGGTGTGCCGGGTGCCCCAGCCCTCGGTGAGCTGGGCGACGAGCAACAGGCCGCGCCCGCCCTCGTCGAAGGCGCGGGCCCGGCGCAGGTGCGGGGCGGTGTTGCTGGCGTCGGAGACCTCGCAGATCAGAGAGGTGTCGCGGATCAGCCGCAGCCTGATGGGCGGTTCGCCGTACCTGATGGCGTTGGTGACCAGTTCGCTGACGACCAGTTCGGTGACGAAGGCCGCCTCGTCCAGGCCCCAGGCGTCCACCTGGTCGACGGCGAGCTTCCTGGCGCGCGGCACCTGCGCGGTGTCGGGCTCGACGTCCCAGTCGGCGACGTGGTGCGGGTCCAGCGCGTGGGTGCGGACGAGCAGCAGAGCGGCGTCGTCGGTGCGGCGTCGGGGGAGCATGACGTCCATCACCGTGTCGCACAGGACCTCCAGCGAGGCGGTCGACTGGTTCAGGGCTTGCCGCAGTTCGGCCCTCCGCTGGTCGGCGTCGCGCTCGCGGCTCTCCACCAGTCCGTCGGTGTAGAGGGCGAGCAGGCTGTCCTCCGGCAGTTCGAGCTCGGTGGCCTCGAACGGCAGCCCACCGACGCCGAGCGGCGGTCCCGGGTGGACGGATAGCGGCGTCGGGCTGCCGTCCGGCGAGATGATCAGCGGCGGGGGATGGCCCGCACTCGCCAGCGTGAGGTGCCGTGAGACCGGGTCGTAGACGGTGTAGAGGCAGGTGGCCCCGGACTCGCCTGTCGACGGGAAGTGTCCGGTGGGCTGGAGGTCGCCGGCGAGGTGGAGGACCAGGTCGTCCAGGTGGGTCAGCAGTTCGTCCGGTGGCAGATCGACGTCGGCGAGGGTGCGTACCGCGGTGCGCAGCCGGCCCATGCTGGCCGAGGCGTGCAGGCCGTGCCCGACGACGTCGCCGACGACCAGGGCCACCCGGGCGCCGGACAGCGGAATGACATCGAACCAGTCACCGCCCACCTCCGTACCGGTCCCGCCGGGCAGGTAGCGGGAGGCCACCTCGACCGCCTCCTGGTTCGGCAGTCCCTGCGGCAGCAAGGTGCGTTGCAGGGTCAGCGCGGTGGTGCGCTCGCGCGAGTAGCGGCGGGCGTTGTCGATGGCGACCGCTGCCTTGGCGGCCAGCTCCTCGGCGAGGATCAAGTCGTCTGCGGTGAAGGCCTCGGGGCGCTCGACGCGGGAGAACGCGACGACGCCGAGCAGCGCTCCGCGCGCCCGGAGCGGCACGGTGATCCGGCCGGTCAGCCCGTCCCCGGCGAGGGACGCGTCGATGACGGGGTTGCCCGGCGGCCAGTGGGCCGGGTCGGCGGCGAGTCCGGGCCCGAAGGCCCACTCGCCGCCCTGGCCGGGCTCGACCGCGAGCTCGACCGTGGACCTGCCGGCGGCCATGCAGCGGGCGGCGACGGAACCGGGTGCGTGCGTGACCGGTGTCGTGACGCCCGGAGCCTGGCCGGCGTCCGCCTTCGTGCTGTGCTCTGCGGCACGGGTGAGCCCGATGGTCTCGCCGGGGGCGGAGGGCAATCCCGAGGGCGGCTCCTCCCCGCGCAGCACCTCGTCGAAGAGGTCCACGCTGACGAGGTCCACGAATCCCGGCACCGGAGTCGCGGCCAGTTCCTGGGCGGTGCCGATCACGTCCAGGGTCCGGCCGATGCCGCCGCTTGCCTCGTTGAGGAGGAGCAGGCGTTGCCGAGCCCAGTACTCGGCGCTCATGTCGAATCCCCAGTTGGCGATCGCGCGGACCGTGCCCCCGGCATCCCGGACGGGCCAGATGCTGGTGGCCCAGGCGTTGGCGTAGTCGCTGCCGCGCGGGCGGAAGACTGTGATGAGACGCGTGGGCTCGCCCGTCCTCGCCACTTGGGCGAGCGCGTCGGTGTAGGGCTTGTCGTCCCGCTCGGGAAACAGGGTGCGGTCGAACTCGGGAAGCACCTCGCGGTACTTCCTGCCGAGCACTTGTTCCTCGGAGTGCGCTATCACCCGGCACGAGGAGGCGTTGATCCACAGGAACCGCAGCTCGGGATCGTAGACGCCCAGAGCGAAGGGCGACTGCTCGAAGGCCCGGTCGGCGACCACCGGGCGGCGTCCCCAGCGCTGGATGGTCACCACGTGGCCCAGCGCCCGCCCGGACGGGCCGGACAGCGGGTGGGCCGTCACCACGGCGTCCACGGTGGAACCGTCCCGGTGGCGCAGGAGGACGAACCCCGTCGGGTCGGGACCGGCGCCGTAGTCCTCCGGGAAGCCGGGTGGCGGCGGGTCGGCCAGCAGGGCGGTCACGGGACGCCCGACGGTTTCCTCCGCCGTCCAGCCCAGCAGCAGCCGGCCCCCCTCGCTCCAGCCGCTCACGATGCCGTCGGGGTCCACCACCACAGCGGCCGTGGGGGAATCCTGCTTGCCGGCCATCTCCACGTACCACGCCTCCGTCCGGATTGCCGTGCCCGTCCGGGCTGGTCTCCAGCGGCTGCTTCCAGACTAGATCGGCCCCCACTGCATGGCGCTCCGGCTGGTGCGCCTTCTGCGCGACGGGTGCCGGGCGCGCGGCCCGGCTTCCCCGAGGTCCCGGTCCCCTACGACCAGGGCAGGACCAGCGCACCCCAGGCGACGACAGGGCCCAGGGCGACGATTCCGCCGGTGTAGCCGATGACCTGACGGTAGAACCGCCGGGGGTCCACCCCGCGGGCGTTGCCGAGGACGAGTGCGCCGTTGGTCGAGAAGGGCGAGGTGTCGACGATCGTCGTGGAGACGGCGAGTGCGGCGATCAGCCCCGCGGCGCTGAGATGGCTGGACAGCAGCAGCGGTACGGCGATCGGGATGATCGCGGTGAGGATCGCGGTGGAGGAGGCGAACGCGGACGTGATGGCCACGGTGAAGCACAGCAGCAGGGCGACCGCGACCGGCGCGCCCAGCCCGGCCGCGTGCTCGGAGATGTTCTCGATGATGCCCGCCTTCTCCAGCATGGCGATGTACGTCATCATGCCCGCGACCAGCAGCAGGGTGGACCAGCTGACGCCCTCCACGGCCTTCTCCTGGCGCTTCATGTCCACCAGGGCCAGCAGGGCACCGGCCGCGAGGGCGAGGAAGCCGATCTCCAGATGGAAGCCGAGGGCGCCGATGACGAGGGCGGCCAGGCAGGCGAGGGTGAGCCACTGGCGCCAGTCGGGCCTGCCGGACACGGCGGTTTCCTCGCCCTCGGCCGCTTCCTCTGAGCCCTCGGCCAGCGGGACGGGCCGCTTGGCGAGGAGCACGTAGGTCAGTGCCGAGAGCACCAGGTTGATCAGGAAGCTGGCGCTGAACAGCGCCACCGCGGACACGTGCAGGTCGGTCTTGTCGACCAGGCCGAGCACCAGCGCACCGGACACGGCGAGCGGGGAGAAGGCGCCCGCGTGCCCGCCGCTGATCACCATCATGCCCACGACCAGCGGGTTGAGTTTGTAGCGGTAGGCGAAGTTCATGCCGATCGGTGCGAGGATCGCGACCGCGGCGGGGGTGAAGGTGCCGAACGCCGTCAGCAGGGCGGCGACGAGGAACAACACCCAGGGGATGAGGGCGACCTTGCCGCGCACCAGCCGCACCCCGGCCGCGACCAGCCGGTCGATGGTGCCGTTGCGGCGGGCGACGGAGAACAGGTAGGTGACCCCGACGATGGTGACGAAGAGCTTCGCCGGGAACCCTTCGAAGATCTCGTCCTCGGTGAGGCCGAGGGAGGCGGTGCCGACGGCGAAGGTGGCGACGAAGGCGAGGATGCCCAGGTTGATCGGCAGCACCGTGCCGACCACGAACATCACCAGCAGCGCGCCTATGGAGATCACTTCAGCAGACATCTTCGTCCTTGGTGCGATGGGGGAGGAGCGCGCCCCGGGGGCGCGAGGGTATCCCGGTCCGGACGGCTGGGGGACCGGCCGGCCGAGGTGATGTCCGTCCCGGTTCAGGCGGCTTGGCTGCCGCCTGTTCCCGGGACGTAGATGCGGGCGTCGGCGAGCAGCCGTGCCGCGCGTTGCACGGTGACCCGCTGCGGCAGGCCGTCCCGCACATCGGTGCAGCGGACCGCGACGATGCCGGCGGGTGTGCCCAGCCGCAGCCATTCGTCGGTGGGGCCGCCCGCGGTCCGGCAGACCACGGAGTCCTCGACGAGCCCGGCCGCCGCGACGGCGACGGCGGAGGTCAGGCCGATCGCGGGGTGCGGGGCGTTCATGCTGAGCATGCGCACCGAGATGTCGTAGTCCTCGGCGGCGATCCGTTCCCCGAGGGTGGTGGTGTACGGCACCGGCGGGCCGACCAGGCCCACCTTGGGCACCGCGTCGCCGGGTTCCTGGCCCGGCTTGAGCAGCCCCATCAGCGGTGCGGCGGTATGCCGCACGGTGCGCAGCCAGGGCACGTCCGCGGCCATCCGCTCCAGTGGCACGGCACCGTCGCGTCCGGCGCCGAGGGCGTCGACGAGGACGACGGGTGCTCCGGCGTCCACCATGCTCACCCGTACCGGCTCCGCTCCGGCGACCGGCAGCCCCTGCACTGCCTGCCCGGTGGGGAGCAGCGAACCGGTGGTGCCGCCGGCCGGATCGCGGAAGGTGAGGCCGACGGCGACCCCGCCGGCACGGGTGCCGGGTACGGTCTGGCGGCCGAAGTGGTGGACGACGCCACCGGTGGTGTCCACGAGCCCTTCGAGGACCGCGCCGGTGTTGGTGTTGCGCATCACCACACGAGTCCGGTCGCCGGTGATGGCCACCATGCCCTTCGCTACCGCGTACAGCGCGACGCCCGTGGCGCAGTTGCCGCAGTTGCTCGTCCACTCGACAGAGCCCGTGCCGATGCCCACCTGAGCGAAGAGATAGTCCACGTCCACGCCCGCGTCGGGGGCGGCGCCCACGACCGCCGCCTTCGAGGTGGTGGGGGTCGCCCCGCCCACGCCGTCCAGTTCCACCGGGTCGGTGGAGCCGTACGCGGAGACCAGGAGACTCTCCAGTTCGCCACGGCCGGCGGGTACGTCGACCTGATTGAACAGCCAGCATTTGCTGGTGCCGCCACGCACCAGGGTCGCGGGAGTGTGCACGTCCGAGCTCTTCCTTGATCGACGAGGGGGAAGGGGGAGGCCGAGGCGGCGGTCACCAGCGCATTGCGGACGGGTGAACCGCTCGGCGATTGCGGAGACCTTCGCAGAGCGGTGACTTCGGAACAATCGCAGTTCGCTTCACCTGGGTTTAGCTCAGCTAAAGTCGGACGCATGCTGAACGTGCGCCGGCTGCTGCTGCTCACCGAGGCCACCGAACGCGGGTCGCTCACCGCCGCGGCGGAGGCTCTGGGAATGACCACGTCCGCCGCCTCCCAGCAGATGTCGCTGCTGGAACAGGAGGCCGGACAGCCCCTGATCGAGCGGCTGCCACGCGGGATCCGCCCCACCCCCGCGGGTGCGGCACTGGCCGGGCGCGGTCAGGCGATCCGTCGTGAACTGCGCGCAGCGCAAGCCGACTTGGACTCGTTCACGGCCCTCGATCAGGGAACTCTGCGGCTGGGCTCCTTCCCCACGGCCAGCGCGTCCCTGCTGCCGCTCGCGCTCACCCGCTTTCGGCGCCGTCACACCGGCATCCGCATCGAGGTACGCGCCGGGGTCCTCGCCGAGCTCCGGGAAATGCTGCACACCGGCGAGGTGGAGCAGGGGCTGCTCTGGGACTACGAGTGGAACCGCCTCGACGATCCGGCGCTCTCCCTCACCCACCTCCTGGACGATCCCACGGTGCTGGTGGTCCCCGCCGACTCCCCCCTGCGCACCCACCCCTCCGTGCGCCTCGGCGACCTCGCCGACCAGGAGTGGATCATCCGCGCCGACAACCACCCCGTCGCCGACGTCCTGCGCCGAAGCTGCCGCCGGGCGGGCTTCGAGCCGCGCATCGCCTACTCCTCGCACGACTACCAGGAGGCACAGGCCATGGTCGCCGCCGGGCTGGGCATCGCCCTGGCACCTCGCCTGGCCCTCACCAGCCGTCGCAGCGACGTACGTCTGCTGCCCTTCGCCTCCGACGTACCGGCCCCCACCCGCCGCATCCTGCTCGCCCGCGCCACGGCCCGCCCCGCCACTCCACCCGCCCAGGCGATGGCCCGCGTCCTGCGCACGGTGGCGCAGCGGTTCACCGCTCCCGGCCTGCACCGGGCCCAGCTCGGTGCGGTACGGCGCGGCTGATCACCGGAGCGGCTGGAGGGCGCGGGCCCGCGCAGCCGCCTCTTGACGAGGGAAGAGCGCGCACCTACGTTCCTGACACCGCTCCACGATCGGTCGATCTCCCGAAACCTTTCGGTCCTACGGGAGCGCTCCCACACCCTCCGGGACGAAGAGCGCGGACACCGAGACCGGCGACGCCCCCGCCAAGGAGGAACCATGCCGTTACACCGCAGAGGATCCAGCAGCACAGGACCGGAATCTCCAAGTCGCCGTGCCCTTCTGGCGACGATGGGCGCCCTGCCCGTCCTCGCGGCCGCGACACCGGCCGTGGGAGCACCTCGCACACCGTCCCTCGCGGCTGCGCTGACCGTCGACCCCTCGGCGACGCGGCAGACGATCCGCGGATTCGGTGGGATGAACCATCCGCTCTGGATCGGTGACCTGACGCCCGCTCAGAGGGACACGGCGTTCGGCAACGGCGAGGGACAGCTCGGTTTCTCGGTGCTGAGGATCTTCGTCTCCGAGGACCGGGCGAACTGGAACCGCGAAGTCGCCACCGCCAGGCGTGCGATCGAACTCGGCGCGACCGTCTTCGCGTCGCCCTGGAATCCCCCCGCGAACATGGTCGAGACCTTCACCCACGGCCAGCAGACCAACGCCAAGCGGCTCCGGTACAACATGTACGGCGCCTATGCGCAGCACCTGAACGACTTCGTCGGTTTCATGCGGAACAACGGAGTGAACCTGTATGCCATCTCCGTCCAGAACGAGCCCGACTACGCGCACGACTGGACCTGGTGGACTCCAGGCGAGATGACCCGGTTCCTGCGGGAGAACGCCGGCTCGATCAGTACCAAGGTCATCGCCCCTGAGTCCTTCCAGTATGTGAAGAGCTTCTCGGACCCGATCCTCAACGACGCCGGAGCACTCGCCAACGTGGACATCCTCGGGGCGCACCTCTACGGCACACCGTTCCAGAACTTCCCCTACCCCCTCTTCAAGCAGAAGGGCGGGGGCAAGGAACTGTGGATGACGGAGGTCTACTACCCCAACAGCAGTGATTCGGCCGATCTCTGGCCCCAGGCACTCGGCGTCGCCGAACACGTCCATCGCGCGATGGTGGACGCCGAGTTCCAGGCGTACGTGTGGTGGTACATCCGGCGCGGCTACGGACCCATGCGGGAAGACGGCAGGATCAGCAAACGTGGTGCCGGCATGGCGCACTTCTCCAAGTTCGTCCGCCCGGGGCACGTACGCCTCGCCGTGACGCCGAATCCCCAGCCGGACGTCTACGTCTCGGCGTACAAGGGGAGCGGCTCCCGGTTGGTCATCGTCGCCGTCAACAAGGGAACCGCGCGAGTCAGCCAGCAGTTCGTCCTGCAGAACAACCCCTCGACCGGTGTGTCCTCGTGGGTGACGGACGCCGGCAGGAATCTCGCATCCCAAGGCAGGATCACCGTGTCGAACGGCTCCTTCACCGGTCAGCTTCCCGCTCAGAGCGTGACGACTTTCGTCACCGGGTGAGGATCTCCCTGCCTCTTTCCCGCATCCCGAGGTGAGGGACGCGACGGAGAGCAGGGGACCGACTGTGACTGCGACCCACGGCCCGGCCGCCGCCCGGCGTGCCGGGCCGTGCCACGAGACCGCAACATCCTGGCGAGGACGCCACCGTGTCCCCTCGAAGGGCACGAACGCCGGCACTCGGCCCCACCGTTTCTCATGGCCGTCTCGATGCGCCCCCATGGCCGTTTCGACGCGCGCACGCCCCCCTCGCCGGCGGACGACCGGCGCTCCGCACACCTGGCGCCTCCCGGACCCGTTTCAAGTGCCGTGTCCTGCCCGGTTCTTGATCGTTCCAAGTGACGTGGAGATGAGTGCTGCTTGGGCCCGCGGCGCGAGCCGGACGGTTCCGGCCGCCGTACTCACGGTGCTGCTGGCCGGAGGTTGTGCCGGGGCCGGGCCACCGCAACCGGCACTGCCGACCTCGGAGCAGGCGCGCAGCGACCTGATCAAGGCCGCACAACAGGTCCTGGTGGACCGGTGCATGACCGCCCACCGCACCGCGGATCCGTCCGCCTCGCAGGAGGACGCGCTCTTCGGGACGGGCCCGGCGGAACTGGAGGTCAACCTCGCCACCGGTCACACCGTCCGCACGCACACGGACGGTTGCCTGGCCCGGGCGCACCGCCATCTCTACGGCGACCAAGCCCGCTGGTTCCGCGTCGAGGTCACCGTCAACAACCTGCGGCCGGAGGCGCAGGCCCGCCTCGAGCAGGATCCCCGGTACCGGGCAGCGCTCGCGCGCCGGGCCGCCTGCCCCGAGGGAAACACCCGGTGTGCGCGGGACAGCGGGCTGGACGACCTGCGGGCGCGACTGGAGCCCGCCCGGCTCGACGCCGTTCGCGCCGCGCACCGCGAGGACATCGCCACGTACGAGCAGTTGCGCGACCGCGCACTGCGCCGGGCGGCCCGGCTGCTGGCCGGCCGCCCCACCCCCCACCAGAAAGGCCCCGATCCGTCATGACGAAAAGCAGGCTGTACACCGCCGTCGCAGCGGTGTTCCTTCTCCTCGCCGGTGCTCTCACCACGGCCGGCACGGCAGGCGCCGCCGATTGCCCGCGCGGTGAGTTCTGCGTCTGGCAGAACGCCGACTTTTCCGGTCAGCGTGCCAACTGGTCCGGTGACGACCGCTGGTGGGAGAGCTGGATCGCGGACACGGACTCCTCCTGGGCCAACCACGGGATTTCCGGGCCCGGTATCAAGGACCACGTCAGGGTCTACTCCAGCGCCAGTCTGGGCGGGCACATGACGATCTGTCTCACTCCCGGGCAGGAAGTCGGCTACAACGGCGCGGCCAACGACCGGGGCGATTCCCACACCTGGGCCATGAGCTGCTGACACGAGGCACGACCGGAGCCTCTGCCTGACGCACGTCAGGCAGAGGCTCCGTGCTTCGCCCGGGCCCGGACACGAGAGCCGGCGACCTGCGAGACCTCGCAGCCCCGCGGACCGGCTATCGGGAGACCGGCTTCCTGACGCGTGCCGACTCGTCCTGCAGAAGCAGGGAGAGGAGGGAGGCCACCGAGAGGCCGGCTTCGGCCGGGTGGCGCAGCACCTTGTCCGGCTCGATGCGGTAGGTGTTCGTGCGTCCGTCCCGGGTGTGGGAGAGGTAACCGTCCTGCTCCAGATCCGCGATGATCCGCGAGACGGCACGTTCCGTGAGACGGCAGCGGGCAGCGATATCGCGGATGCGGACGTTCGGGTTGTCGGCAATGACTGCCAGTACGCGCGCGTGGCTTGTGATGAACGTCCATCCGCTGTGGGATTCGGGCACTCCGACCATGCGCAGCATTTTAGAGGAGCCTGTTGCCGGAACGTAGATACGTGACATACTTTTCATGCAACATATGACGTGCTCCCCTCGGGGGATCCACAGAAGGAGCCCGACCATGCCCTGGGACGAGGCCGGCGCGCCGGCGCTCACGCGCGACACCGGCGCCGAGGCGCTGCCGGAACAGGCCATCGCGTCTGCCTCGGAAGGGGCCGCGGTCCTGCAGTACGAATGGCGCGGGGCCTGGGTCGTCGTCGCACGCGGCTCCTACGACATCGACTCGATCACGCCATTGGCGGACGCGCTGACGGTCGCGGTCCGCGAGCATCCGAAAGTGATCCTGGATGCCTCCGGTATCACCTTCGCCGACTCCACCCTGCTGAACCTGCTCATCCTCACCCATCAGGCGGGCACCCTGCGGATCGTGGGGCCGTCGGTGCACCTGCAGCGGCTCTGCGAGATCACCGGAGTCGACACCATCCTGGAGACCCGGGACTCCGTCGACGACGCCGCCGTCTCCTGAGCGGGCGCGCCTCGCGTCCGTGCGCTGTGCCGGTCCGCCCGCCCCCGCCGCGCGGGTTCCGGGCACGCTGACGCAGTTCGGCCGAGGATGATGGATCCTGCTTTGTTCAGGGCTTAAAACGTGGGTTAACCTGCGGCGTATTTCCACATCGCATACACATCTGTGACCGTGGAACACGCTTGCACGACAACCGGGCCGCACTTCGGTTCGGGGGGTTCCGAGTCCTCGGCTTCGAGGGCTCTTGGGGAGCGGAACGAGGGTGCGCATGACCAGCGACAGCACTGGGGTCGTCGATGCGGTGCCGGGTGATCAGGAGTTGCGGCGGCTGCTCGCCGGCCTGACAGCGGTCCGCGACGGGGACTTCGGTACCCGGCTGCCGGACGACGCGGACGGCCTCATGGGCGACATCGCCACAGTCTTCAACGGCATGGTCGACCAGCTGTCCGTGTTCACCTCGGAGGTCACGCGTGTGGCCCGTGAGGTCGGCACCGAGGGCACGCTCGGCGGGCAGGCGGAGGTGCCGGGAGTCTCGGGCACCTGGGCCGACCTGACCGACTCGGTGAACGCGATGGCCGGCAACCTGACCACTCAGGTCCGCGACATCGCCCAAGTGGCCACGGCGGTTGCCAAGGGCGACCTCTCGCAGAAGATCGACGTGCCTGCCCGCGGTGAGATCCTGCAGCTGAAGGAGACCGTCAACACGATGGTCGACCAGTTGTCGGCCTTCGCGGACGAGGTCACGCGTGTGGCCCGCGAGGTCGGCAGCGAGGGCCGGCTCGGCGGCCAGGCGCAGGTGCCCGGCGTGGCGGGCGTCTGGCGTGACCTCACCGACTCCGTGAACCACATGGCGGGCAACCTCACCAGCCAGGTCCGCTCCATCGCCCAGGTGACCACGGCGGTCGCCGAAGGCGACCTCTCGCAGAAGATCACCGTGGACGCGCGCGGGGAGATCCTGGAGCTGAAGAGCACCATCAACACGATGGTGGACCAGTTGTCCGCGTTCGCG
>NZ_LGEA01000107.1 GCF_001280065.1 Streptomyces sp. NRRL B-1140 | reverse complement strand
CACCATCAACACGATGGTGGACCAGTTGTCCGCGTTCGCGGACGAGGTCACGCGTGTGGCCCGCGAGGTCGGCACCGAGGGGCGCCTCGGCGGCCAGGCCCAGGTGCGCGGTGTGTCGGGGACCTGGAAGGACCTCACCGACAACGTCAACGTCATGGCGTCGAACCTGACCGGCCAGGTCCGCTCCATCGCCCAGGTCGCCACCGCCGTGGCGCGCGGCGACCTGTCGCAGCGGATCACCGTGGAGGCCGCGGGCGAGGTCGCGGCGCTGGCCGAGGTCATCAACACGATGGTCGACACGCTGTCGGCCTTCGCGGACGAGGTCACGCGTGTGGCCCGTGAGGTCGGCACCGAGGGGCGCCTCGGCGGCCAGGCGCACGTGCCGAACGTGGCCGGCACCTGGAAGGACCTCACCGACAACGTCAACTCGATGGCCAACAACCTCACCGGCCAGGTGCGCAACATCGCCCTCGTGACGACCGCGGTGGCCAGGGGAGACCTGTCGAAGAAGATCGACGTCGACGCCCGCGGTGAGATCCTCGAACTCAAGACGACCATCAACACGATGGTCGACCAGCTGTCGGCCTTCGCGGACGAGGTCACGCGTGTGGCCCGCGAGGTCGGCACGGAGGGGCGCCTCGGCGGACAGGCCGAGGTCGAGGGTGTCTCCGGCACCTGGAAGCGCCTGACGGAGAACGTCAACGAACTGGCAGGCAACCTGACCCGACAGGTGCGGGCCATCGCCGAGGTCACCAGTGCCGTCGCCGAGGGTGACCTGACCCGGTCGATCAACGTGGAGGCGTCCGGCGAGGTCGCCGAGCTCAAGGACAACATCAACTCGATGGTGGAGTCCCTGCGCGAGACCACCCGGGCCAACCAGGAGCAGGACTGGCTCAAGACGAACCTCGCCAGGATCTCGAGCCTGATGCAGGGCCACCGCGACCTGCCCGTGGTCGCCGAGCTGATCATGGACGAGCTGGTCCCGCTGGTGTCGGCCCAGTACGGAGCCTTCTACCTCGCCGAGGACGGCGACGACGGACCCGAACTGCGGCTCGTGGGCTCCTACGGCTACCCGGAGGAAAGCAGCCGCCCCTCCCGCATCGCCTTCGGCCGCACCCTGGTCGGACAGGCGGCGCGCAGTCGGCGCACCATCATGGTCGAGGAGCTGCCGGACGGCTACGTCACCATCTCCTCGGGCCTCGGCGAGGTCGTGCCGTCCGCGCTGGTGCTGCTGCCCATCGTGGTGGAGGGCCAGGTCCTCGGCGTCATCGAGCTGGCGTCGGTCACCCGCTTCACCCAGATCCACCGGGACTTCCTGGCGCAGCTGATGGAGACCATCGGCGTCAACGTCAACACCATCGTGGCCAACGCCCGCACCGACGAGCTGCTCGTCGAGTCGCAGCGCCTCACCGTCGAACTCCAGGCCCGCTCCACCGAGTTGCAGGTGCAGCAGGAGGAACTGCAGCGCTCCAACGCGGAACTGGAGGAGAAGGCCTCGCTGCTGGTGGCGCAGAACCGGGACATCGAGGCGAAGAACCTGCAGATCGAGCAGGCGCGCCAGGAGCTGGAGACCCGTGCCCAGCAGCTGTCGCTGGCCTCGAAGTACAAGTCGGAGTTCCTGGCCAACATGAGCCACGAACTGCGCACCCCGCTCAACAGCCTGCTCATCCTCGCCCAGTTGCTCGCGCAGAACCCGTCTCGCAACCTCACGCCCAAGCAGGTCGAGTACGCGCAGATCATCCACTCCGCGGGTTCGGATCTGCTGCAGCTGATCAACGACATCCTCGACCTGTCGAAGGTCGAGGCCGGGAAGATGGACGTCACGCCCGAACGGGTGACCCTGCGACAGCTCATCGAGTACGTCGAGGCCACCTTCCGGCCGATGACGACGCAGAAGAGCCTCGAGTTCACGGTGACGACCGCGCCCGGTGCGCCGGCCGACGTGCTCACGGACGACTCCCGGCTGCGCCAGGTGCTGCGCAACCTCCTGTCGAACGCCGTGAAGTTCACCGAGCAGGGCGGCGTGGAACTGAGCATCGAGCCCGCCGACGACGACGAGGTGCCCGAAGGCGTGGTGCGGGGCGCCTCCGTGGTGGCCTTCCGCGTCAAGGACACCGGCATCGGCATCCCGGAGCAGCACCTGGAGACGATCTTCGGTGCCTTCCAGCAGGCCGACGGCACGACCAGCCGCAAGTACGGCGGCACGGGCCTCGGCCTGTCCATCACGCGGGAGATCGCCCAACTGCTCGGCGGCGCCGTCTCGGTGCACAGCACGCCCGGCCAGGGCAGCACGTTCACGTTGTTCCTGCCCGTGGCACGCCCCGACTTCGAGGAACTGCTGCATTCCGGCAGGACGCTGGAGCGGGCCTCGGCGGAACCCGTGCCGGAGGGACTGACCGGTTCGGTGCCGGTGCCCCAGATCGGGCCCGGCCCCCGGCCCCGGCGTCTGCTCGTCGTGGAGGAGCGGTCGCGCGGACTGCTGACACTCGTCGCGGAGAGCGTCGTCGCCGACCTGACCCACGGCCGCTCCGACGGCGCTCAGCGTCCCGCGGTCGACATCATCACCGCCGTCGGCGCACAGGAGGCGGCCGGAGCCCTGGCATCCGAGCCGTGCCACTGCGTCGTCCTGGAACTGGGCATGCCCGACGACGAGGCGTCCCGCTTCCTCCAGGCCCTGGAGGGCGACTCGGCGCTGACGAGCGTCCCGGTGCTGGTGCACAGCAGCCACCCCACGGACGTGCCCCTGGACGAGACGCTGCGTTCCCGTTCCGAGGGCGGCGCACTGGAGCTGCTGTCCAGCCTCGACGAACTGCGCGAGCGCATCGCCCTGCACCTGTCCGCGGAGGAACCCGGGGACGTGCTCTCCCTCGTCCGGACCGAGGGGCCGCAGCACGTGGCGCCGCCCGCCGTCCACGACGCGTCGGCCGGCCGCACCGTTCTCGTCGTCGACGACGACGCGCGGAACCTCTTCGCGCTGAGCGGGATCCTGGAGCTCCACGGCTTCCGCGTGCTGCACGCCGAGAACGGGCGCAGAGGCATCGAGACGCTGGTGAACAACCCCGACATCGCCCTGGTGCTGATGGACGTGATGATGCCGGAGATGGACGGCTACACCGCGACGGCCGAGATCCGCCGCATGCCGCAGTACGCCGACCTGCCCATCATCGCCGTCACCGCGAAGGCGATGCCGGGAGACAGGGACAAGAGCCTCGCCTCGGGTGCCAGCGACTACGTCACGAAGCCCGTCGACACGCGCGACCTCATGGCCTGCGTCCGCCGCTGGCTGCCCGTATGAGCACCCCGGCGCCCGACCCGCACACCGGCGGGCCGGGCGCCCGGCAGCGCCTGTCCTTCCGTGCCTCAGGGCACTCCAGCCGAGGAGCTTGAACACCGTGAGCATGTCCGAGCAGCCGCGCGAGCCGGGTGACGGCGAGCCGAAGCGCGGCTCGGCCGCAGATCCGGAGTCCTCGCTGCCGTCGGTGACCTCCGACGCGTCCTCCCCGGCCAGGGGCGGGGCATCCGATTCCTCCGACGAACACACGACCCTCGGCGGGCCGCCGCAGTACACCGACCACGCGCCGGAGTCCCGCGAGGAGCCGCCCGCCGGCCTCGAAGACCTCTCACCCGCCTCTCCGGTGGGCCGGCTCGCCGCCACCGTGGAACGGCTCAGCCGGGAGGTGCGGGCCGCCCAGGCGGAGGCCGAGGGGCGGGCCCTGATCGAGCTCGCCAAGGGCGTCCTGGTCGAGCGGCTGCAGTGCGGCCCCGCCCAGGCCGCCCGCCAGCTCACCCAACTGGCCGAGCAGGCCCAGGTGACCCCCCTGGAACTCGCCGTCGACGTCATCAATCAGGCGGCCCGGGACCGGATGTCCGAGGTGACGGACGCCTTCCTCGCCGCCACCAGGGCCGCCGACGAGGCGGAGACCGAGTCGGCCGCCGTACGCCTGCGCGCGGCGGAGAGCGGGGTCCTGGCGGCGGACGACGCCCAGGCCGTGGCGGACGCCCTGCTGGAGCAGGCGCTGCGACCGCTCGGCGCGGTGGCCGTGGCCATATGGGCCGCGGGAGCCGACGGTTCGCTCACCCTGGCGGGCAGCGCCGGTTTCTCACCGGCCGAGGCGGAGCGCTGGCGCTACGTCCCGCCGGACGTGGTGACCTTGGCGCGACGGGGACTCATCGAGCGCGAGGGGCAGTGGATCACCACCCTCGGCGCGACCGGACTGCCCACCATCGGCCTGCACCACCATCCGGACGGCGGCCGGGCCGCCCTGCCCGCCGGCACCGGGGGCCGCATCCACGGCGTGCTGGAGATCGCCTGGCCGACCCCGCAGCCGCCGCAGCCGCCGCAGATCGTCCGGCAGATGGAGGCGCTGGCCGAACTGTGCGCCCACACCTTGGAGACGTACGCACCGCCGCACGGAGCCGCCCAGGAGCCGCGCGTACTGCCGGACGCCGCCGAGCTGATGGACCTGGCCGACGGCTTGTACGACCCCGCCCTGGTCCTGGTGCCCCACCTGGACGGTGACGGGCACCTGGTGGACTTCCGCATCCAGCACGCGAACAACCGCTTCCTGGACCCGGCCGGCAGGCCGCGGGCGGTCGTGAACGGCGCGCTGCTCCTGGAGGCCTACCCGATGGCCGCCGGGGACAGCGAGTTGTTCCAGCGCGTCGAGCGGGTCTACGCCACCGGTGAGCCCTTCCGGGCCCGCCGCATGAACCTCACCGCGCTCGTCGACCAGGTCCCCCTCTCGGCGGTCGCGGACATCAGCATCAGCCGCCACGGCATGTCCGTCCTCTTGATCTGGCGCATCGAGGACGAGACGGCACGGCTGGCGAGCCTCCTCCAGCACGCCCAGCGGCTGGGCCGTATCGGCGGGTTCGAGGAGAACGTGCTCACCGGCGAGATCACCTGGAACGGGCAGCTCTTCGACCTGTACGGGCGTCCGCAGACGAGCACCCCGGTGCCGCTGGAAGAGCTGCCGGCCCATGCGCACCCGGACGACGGCGTCTCCATCCGCCGTTTCCTGCGCACGCTGCTGCACCACCAGCGGCCGGCGGCCGCCGCCTTCCGGCTGCAGCGGCCGGACGGGGTGACCCGTCACATCCGGATCGTCGCCGAACCGGTCCTCGACACGGACGACCGGCTGCTCCTCGTGCGCGGCGCCTGCCAGGACATCTCGGCCCAGCACTGGACCGAGGTGGCGCTCGCCGCCACCCGCGACCAGCTGGCCCACACCGAGCAGCAGGCCACCGAACGCAACCGGCTGACCCTGCAGCTGCAGCACGCCATCATGCCCCCCACCCAGGCCCCGCTCCAGGTGTCCGGCCTCCAGGTCGCCGTGCGCTACCGGCCGGCGGAGACCGAGCAACTGGTGGGCGGGGACTGGTACGACACCGTCGTGCTGCCGTCCCGGCAGGTGTTGCTGTGCGTCGGGGACGTGGCCGGCCACGGCATAGAGGCCGCCACCAGCATGGTCGTGCTGCGCAACGCGTTGCGCGGTCTGGCGGTGACCGGCGCCGGGCCGGCGCAGTTGCTGTCGTGGCTCAACATCGTGGCGCACCATCTGACGGGTGCCGTGACCGCGACCGCCGTGTGCGGTCTGTACGACCCCGTCCGACGGACACTGCGCTGGGCCCGGGCGGGTCACCTGCCGCCGGTGCTCGTCCGGGGCGCCGAAGCCGCTCCCCTGCCTCTGGTCAAGGGCCTGCTGCTGGGGGCCGTCCCCGAGGCCGTCTACGAGGAGACGGAGCTGCAACTGGCCCCGGAAGACACCCTGTTGATGTACACGGACGGTCTGGTGGAACGCCGTGACCGGCCGGTGGAGGAGTCCCTGACCCACCTCCTGACCACAGCCCGCGCGGCGCCGAGCACCCTCGACCAGCAGTTGGACCGCCTGCTGACCTACAGCAAGTCGGACACCGACGACGACACGTGCATCGTGGGTATCCGGGTCGGGTGAGGGGCAGGGCGAGGCGGCGCGAGGAGTGGCTCGGCGGCCCCTCGTGCCGCCTCACCGTCGCGGCAGGATGCCCGAGGGGATCGCCGCGTCCGTGGGCCGGTCCAAGAAGGCCAGGCGGTTCAGGCCGTGCCGGGTGAGGATGCGGTGCACGGTCGAGGCTGCCAGGCCCAGGATCGGCCCGAGCCGTGCGGGACCGAGTTTGCGGTCCTGCCGCAGTCGGCAGACATGCGCCTCGGTGGCGGCCGCGGTGTGGTGTCGTGCGGGGGCGGCCGGAACGGTCGATGAGTCCGTTCTCGCTGGGACACGAAGGCCTCCGCGCGGTGAGGATTCGACACCTCCACCACACACGGGGGCCTTCGCCATGATCAAGCCCGCCCCGCGTCAACAACGCTCGTGACCAATACACCTAGTCCTCGTAGCGGGGCGTCCACTGCGCCCGGGCGACGGCCTCGCTCAGGTCCTCCTCCGTCGCCTGCGGGGCCACCCCGTCCTCGACGGCGGCGAGGGCCGCGGCCAGCGCGATCTCGCGGGCGGACTCCCGCATCCCGGTCAGCGGCGGCAGCAGTGGCACGGGGAGGTCGTCGCCCTCCGCGGCCCGCACCGCGCACCGCGCGACGGCCCGGGCCGCGGCCACGAGCATGCGGTCCGTGACCCTGGTGGCCCCACTCGCGGTCACCGCGAGGCCCATCGCCGGGAAGACGTACACGTTGTTCGACTGCGCCACGGGGACCTCGCGCCCGTCGACGTTCAGCGGCGGGAAGGGTGAACCGGTGGCGATCAGCGCCCGCCCGTCGGTCCAGCGGGTGAGGTCCGCGGGGTCGGCCTCGGAGTGCGAGGTGGGGTTGGACAACGGGAAGACCACGGGCCGTTCGCAAGTCGACGCCATCTGCCGCACGATCTCCTCGGTGAAGGCGCCGTGCGCCGTCGACAGCCCGATGAGCGCCGTCGGCTCCACGCGGCGCACCACCTCGGCCAGGCCGGTGCCGTCCCAGTCGGTCACCTCGCTGTCGTCACGCGCGAACACCCGCTGTTGCGGGCTCAGTTCGGAACGCGAGGAGACCAGCAGTCCGTCGACGTCGAGGATCCAGAATCGCGCCGTGGCCTCGTCCTCCGGAAGTCCCTCGTCGACCATGGCGGTACGGATCATGTCGGCGACGCCGATGGCGGCCGATCCGGCGCCCAGGATCACCACACGCTGCTCCGACAGCGGGGTGCCGGCCACGTCCGCCGCGGTGGACAGGGCACCGAGCGTGACGGCCGCGGTGCCCTGGATGTCGTCGTTGAAGGTGAGCAGCCGGTCACGGTAGCGGGCGAGGATCGGGTGGGCGTGGGCGGTGGCGAAGTCCTCCCACTGCAGCAGCGTCCCGGGGAGTTCCGCCTCGACCGCCGAGACGAACGCCTCGATCATCTCGTCGTACTCGGCGCCGGTCAGCCGCCGGGCGCGCCGGCCCAGGTAGCGGGGGTTGTCGAGCAGGGTCTCGTTGTCGGTGCCGACGTCCAGCAGGATCGGCAGCGTGCGGGCCGGGTGGATGCCGCCGATCGCCGTGTAGAGACTGAGCTTGCCGACGGGGATGCCCATGCCGCCGACGCCCTGGTCGCCCAGGCCGAGGATGCGCTGGCCGTCGGTGACGACGATGACGTCCACGTCGTGGTCCCGGTGCGGGCGGTTGCGCAGGATGTCCCGGAAGCGGTGGCGGTCCTCCCAGGTCAGGAACAGGCCGCGGGGCCGCCGGTAGATCTCGCTGAAGCGCCGGCAGGCCTCACCCACCGTGGGCGTGTAGACCACGGGCAGCAGCTCTTCCAGATAGTCGGTGACCAGGCGGTAGAAGAGCACCTCGTTGGTGTCCTGGAGCTGCCGCAGGTAGATGTGCCGGTTGAGGGGTTTGTCGTAGCCGTGGAACGCCTCGTAGGCACGGGCGACCTGCTCGTCCAGGGTCTCCACCGCGGGTGGCAGCAGTCCGTCGATACCCAGCTCCTCGCGTTCGCGCCGGCTGAAGGCGGTGCCCTTGTTGACCAGGGGGTCGGCCAGCGTCGTGACGGCGGGGCCGGTGGTGAGGCGGGGGCGATGTGTCGGCTGGTCCATGAGGTGACGCCTTCCCGTGATGCGCCGGTTCGTGCGGGTGACGTGTGCCATCCGGACGATCCACCGGCTCAGGAAGAACGCCCCGTGGCCACTGAGGAGTTCCGTCCTGCCGCCCGGTCACCCCGTTCGCCCTGCTCCACCCGGATGGACCGTGCCGCCTCCGATGCGGTGACCGCCGCGGTCAGCGGCGGGTGACCACCCCGAACAGCCCAATCACACTGCGCCGGAGGAGGCGAACGTGGATGAGCGGTGTGACGGTGGTGGAAGGGATGCGTGTGCACACAGGGACCGCGTGCACACACGGACCGCTTGCACGCGGGGACCGCTCGCACACAGGGACGAGGAGACGCAATGGCGGAGGCACTGGTCGAGGGCGGCGCGAAGGGCGCGGCCACGATGGTCGGCGCGCGCCCGTCCCCGGACGTCTTCGAGCAGCTCAGCGCCGTCGCAGACGCGGTCCTCTACGAGGGCTACCTCCTCTACCCCTACCGCCGCTCCTCCACGAAGAACCGCGTCCGCTGGCAGTTCGGCGTGCTGTTCCCCCGCGACTGGGTGGAGGCGGACGGCCCCGTCCGCCCCGGTGTCTCCGGCTCCGCCGACTCCTGGTACCAGCAGACCGAGTGCCTGCTGCGGATCCGTCAGCCGGACGGCGCCCGCGTACGCGTGCGGGTCCGCTACCTCCAGATGCAGCGCAAGCAGGTGGAGGAAGAAGGCCGTCCCGTCGAGTCGCTGCACGGCGACGACGGCACGGTGCATCTGACCTTCGACGAGGCCCTGCCGCGAGAGTGCGAGGTGGAGGTACCGCTCGACGAACTCCTCCGGGACGGACGTACCGTCGCCGTGGGTGCCGCGGCGGGCGAGAACGTCGAGGCGCTGTCCGACGGTACGGGGCGGGTGGTGCGCAGCCGGGAGGAGATCCGGGCCGAGACCACCCTCACCGCCGAGCGGCTCTCCGAGGACCTCTGCCGGATCCGCGTACGCACCGCGAACACCGCGCCCGCACCCCGACCGGGCACCGCGCGCGACGAGGCCCTGCGCCGGGCCCTCATCGCCACCCACACCCTCGTCGGCGGCGACGGGGTGGAGTTCGTCTCGCTGATCGACCCACCCGCCGGCCTGCAGGCATCCGTGCGCGCGTGCCGCAACGAGTTCACCTTCCCGGTGCTCGGCGGCGAGGACGGGAACACCGGACCCGTCCTGCTGTCCGCGCCGATCATCCTGCCCGACCACCCTCAAGTGGCCCCCGAAAGCCCGGGCGACCTGCACGACGCGGCGGAGATCGACGAGATCCTCACCTTGCGCACGATGCTGCTGACCGATGAGGAGAAGCGCGAGGCGCGGGCCACCGACCCGCGGGCGGCGGCGATCCTCGACCGCGTCGACAGCATGCCGCAGGAGGTCTTCGAACGGCTGCACGGCGCCGTCCGCTCCCTGACACCGGCCACCGCCACGGCGCCCGCCGACCCTTTCCCCGCCACCGTCACTCCCACGGCGCCCGCCGGCCCTTTCCCGGCCACCGCCACCCCCACGGCGCCCGCCGGCCGCCCAGCCTGGTGGCAGGAGGGTGCCGACGACGGTCTCTCCCCGGCCACCGACACCGTGCTCGTCGACGGTGTCCGGCTCGGCGGCGGCAGCCGCGTGCGGCTGCGCCCCCGGGGACGCGGCGCCGACGCCCAGGACATGTTCCTGGCCGGGCGGACCGCCGAGGTCGCCGCCGTCTTCCACGACGTGGACGGCAGCGTGCACCTCGCCGTCACCCTCGACGACGACCCGGCCGCCGAACTGAACCACTGGTACGGCCGCTTCCACTACTTCCGGCCCGACGAGCTCGAACCCCTCGAGCCCGCCGGATCCCCGGACGAGCCGTCGGCACCGGCTCCCGCCGCAGCTCCTGCGCGGCACACGTCCGACTCCGAGACCCCCGCAGCGGAGGCCGAGTGACATGACCACTCACAGCAGCACCGAAGAAGTCAGCAAGGAACCCGAACGGTCCGAGGTCCGGCAGGGCATCGACGAGATCCACATCCTCTGGATCTCGGAGGGCATGAGCTGTGACGGCGACACCGTCTCCCTCACCGCCGCCGACCAGCCCTCCATCGAGGACCTGGTGCTCGGGCTGATCCCGGGCCTGCCCAAGGTGAACCTGGTCAACAAGGTGCTCTCGCCCAGTCTGGGCGGCGAGGACTTCCTCGCGCCCTACCGGGCCGCCGTACGCGGCGAGCTGGGCCCGTTCATCCTCGTCATCGAGGGCTCGATCCCCAACCAGAACATCATCGAGGGCGACGGCTACTGGACGTCCTTCGGCAACGACCCGGAGACCGGCGAGCCGCAGACCCTCAACTGGTGGATCGACCAACTGGCCCCCAAGGCCTGGGCGGTGGTCGCCGCCGGCACCTGCGCCACCTTCGGCGGCATCCACGCCATGTCCGGCAACCCGACCGGCTGCATGGGCCTCGCCGACTACCTGGGCTGGGACTACACCTCCCAGGCCGGCCTGCCCGTCGTCAACGTGCCCGGCTGCCCGATCCAGCCCGAGAACTTCATGGAGACCCTGATCTGGGTCCTCTACCACGCGGCCGGCTCCGCGCCCCCGCCGCCGCTGGACCACATGCTGCGCCCGCAGTGGCTGTTCGGGAAGACGGTCCACGAGGGCTGCGACCGCGGCTCGTACTACGAGCAGGCCAACTTCGCCGCGGACTACAACTCGCCCAAGTGCCTCGTGAAGACGGGCTGCTGGGGTCCGGTCGTCAACTGCAACGTGCCCAAGCGCGGCTGGATGGGCGGCATCGGCGGCTGCCCCAACGTCGGTGGCATCTGCATCGGCTGCACGATGCCCGGCTTCCCGGACGCGTTCATGCCGTTCATGGACGAGCCCCCGGGCAGCACCCTGTCGTCCCTGGTCATCAAGCCCTACGGGGCCGTCGTGCGCCGACTGCGCGGCATGACCAACGAGCTCGTCAACCACGAGCCCAGGTGGCGCCACAACCAGCGCAAGCTGACCAGCGGTTACGACCCCCACTGGCGCGCCTGATGAGGCTTCCCCGCAGCAAGCCCACCACCCCACACACCACCGACAGCGAGGGGCAGTACCGCAGATGACCACCACCGAGGCCAGGCCCACGGACCGCAAGCCACCACAGCTCGTGGACATGTCCTGGGATCCGATCACACGGATCATCGGGAACCTGGGCATCTACACGAAGATCGACTTCGCCAACCGGGAAGTCGTCGAATGCCACAGCACCTCGTCGCTGTTCCGCGGCTACTCGGTGTTCATGAAGGGCAAGGACCCGCGCGACGCGGGCTTCATCACGTCCCGGATCTGCGGCATCTGCGGCGACAACCACACCACCTGCTCCGACTACGCCCAGCAGATGGCCTACGGCGTCAAGCCGCCCCCGCTGGCCGAGCACATCGTCAACCTCGGCGAGGCCGCCGAGTACATGTTCGACCACACGATCTTCCAGGACAACCTGGTCTTTGTGGACTTCTGCGAGGCGATGGTCAAGGCCACCAACCCCGGTGTCCTGGCCCGCGCCGAACGCACCGAGGCACCCCGCGGAGAGATCCACGGCTACCGGACGATCGCCGACATCATGAAGGCCTTCAACCCCTTCGAGGGCGAGGTCTACAAGGAGGCCCTGAAGGTCAGCCGGGTCACCCGCGAGATGTTCTGCCTGATGGAGGGACGGCACGTCCACCCCTCCACGCTGTACCCGGGCGGCGTCGGCACGATGCCGCAGCCCACCGTCTTCACCGACTACCTCGCGCGCCTCATGCGGGTCATCGACTTCGTGAAGAAGGCCGTCGCCATGAACGACGACGTCTTCGACTTCTTCTACGAGGCGCTGCCCGGCTACGAGGAGGTCGGCCGCCGCCGCACGCTGCTCGGCTGCTGGGGCGCCTTCCAGAACCCCCAGACCGTCGACTACCGCTACGAGAACATGAACTCCTGGGGCAAGGACATGTACGTCACCCCCGGGATCATCGTCGACGGCGAGCTGGTCACCAACAACCTCGTCGACATCAACCTCGGCCTGCGCATCATGCTCGGCAGCTCCTACTACGAGGACTGGGTCAACGAGGAGCCGTTCGTCACCCACGACCCGCTCGGCAACCCCGTCGACATGCGCCACCCGTGGAACCAGACCACCGTCCCGGTGCCGCAGAAGCGTAATTTCGACGACAAGTACAGCTGGGTGATGAGCCCCCGCTGGTTCGACCAGCGCACCGGCGACCACCTCGCCCTCGACACCGGCGGCGGCCCCCTCGCCCGCCTGTGGTCGACGGCGCTGAGCGGCCTGGTCGACACCCCGTACGTCAAGGCCACCGGCCACAGTGTGCGCATCTCCCTGCCCAAGGGCGAGTCGCTGCCGGAGACCACCCTGGAGTGGCGCATCCCGCAGTGGAGCAACACCATCGAACGCGACCGCGCCCGGCCCTACTTCATCGCCTACGCGGCCGCCATGGCCCTGCAGTTCCTCGAAGAGGCCATGGGCATGGTGCGCGCGGGCGAGACCAAGGTGTTCGAGAACTACGAGGTGCCCGACGAGGCGATCGGCTGCGGCTTCCACGAGGCGGTGCGCGGCGTCCTCTCCCACCACCTGGTGATCAAGGACAAGAAGATCGCCAACTACCACCCGTACCCGCCCACCCCGTGGAACGCCAGCCCGCGCGACAAGTTCGGCACCCCCGGCCCCTACGAGGACGCCGTCCAGGGCCAGCCCATCTTCGAGGAGAACGGGCCGGACGACTTCAAGGGCGTCGACATCATGCGCACGGTCCGCAGCTTCGACCCGTGTCTGCCCTGCGGTGTGCACATGTACGTCGGCAAGGGCAAGACACTGACGACCCTGCACTCGCCGACGTACGGGGCGAACCATGGCTGAGGCCGCCGGCGCACGGCTGGCCGACCCGGACGTCGAGGCCCGGCTCGCCCGGCTCGACCAGGCGCTGGAAAGCCTCGAGGCCGTCGCCGGCCCGACGACCCGCTCCGCGACCGAGGCGGTGGCCCTGCTGACCGAGGTCTACGGCGAGGCCCTGGCCCGCGTCCTGGACCAGGCCGACGAGGCACTGGCCGAGCGGCTCGCCGACGACGAGCTGCTCGGGCACCTCATGGTGCTGCACGACATCCACCCCGAGCCCGCCGAACGCCGGGCGGCCCGCGCGGTCGAACGGCTGCGGCCCGCCGTGCAGGAACGCGGCGGCGACGTGGAGTGGGCCGGGGTCGAAGGGCAGGTCGCCCGGGTCCGTCTGACGAAGGGCGGATGCGGATCCGGCTGCGGCAGCGGGGGATCGGAGGTCACCGACGTGGTCCGCGCGGCGGTCCTCGCCGCGGCCCCCGAGCTGACGGCGGTGGAGTCCTTGACCGAGACGCCCCCCGCCTTCGTCCCCCTGACCACGCTGACGCACCGGGGCGCACCGTGACCACCGACGGCGCACTGGCCCGCCTCATCCGCTCCTCGGCCGACCGCACCGCGGCCGCCGAGAAGGAAGTGTGCGACCTGTGCGCCGCGCCGGTCGCCGGCGAGCACGCCCACCTGTACGACACCGGGCAGGAGGAGGTGCGCTGCGCCTGCGGCCCCTGCTCCGTGCTGTTCGCCGACGCGGCGGCGGGGGAGAGCCAGTACCGGCTCGTGCCCCGGCGCCGGGTCCGGCTGCCCGAGGTGGACACGGCCGCGCTGGGCGTACCCGTCGGCCTGGTCTTCTTCGTGCCCCGGGCCGACGGCACCGTCACCGCCGAGGGCCCGAGCCCGGCGGGAGCCATGCGCTGGGAGGTGGACGCCGCGGCCTGGCAGAAGGTGGCCGGGACGTGTCCACCGCTCGCGACCGTGGAACCCGATGTGGAGGCCCTGCTGGTGAACACCGTCCACGGCCTCGACCACCACTGGATCGTGCCGATCGACGACTGCTACCGGATGGTCGCCGTCGTACGCCGGGAGTGGCGCGGCCTGTCCGGCGGCGGCCGGGTCTGGCCGGCCGTCCGGCAGTTCTTCGAGGACCTCACCGAGCGGCCATAGCCACGCACTCCGCAGGTCGGAGGCGAGGAAGGAGAGCACCCCATGGGCAGCATCAGAGTGGGCCGGCCCCAGGCCAAGCCCGACACCCCCCGGCACGTCGCCGGGATGCACCAGGGCAACAAGGGACCGCGCGCCGAGCAGAAGGGGCACCACGCGGACGGCACCGCCGACGCGCGCCGCTCCACCGGGATCCACTGGAAGCGGCATGACGCGCTCGCCGAGACCATGCCGAACATCTCGCCGGGATGACACACCGTGACGCGAACGAGCAGGGAGTCGCCGCAATGAAACGAGTACGCAGAACCGTCATGCGCAGGCGGGGCGGGATGAGCGGGCAGCGGGTGCTGAAGACCGAGGCCGTCCTGGTGGGCGGCGCGGTCCTGGCCCTGCTGTGCTGGGAGTGGCCCAGCCTGAGGCGCGAGGCGCGGATCTGGCGGATGGCGGGCGGATTCCGCGCCGGCCACCGCTACCCGTGAGCGGGCCGTGCACGAACTGTCGATCGCGACGGCGATCGTCGAGCGGGCCGGCGAGCTGGCCCGGGCGGACGGGACGGACGCCGTCTCGAAGGTGACCGTCCGGGTCGGCGAGCTGGCGGGTGTCGTCCCCGACGCCCTGGATTTCGCCTTCGAGGTGGCCCGCGACGGCACCTCCCTCGCCGGCGCACGGCTGGTCGTCGAGCAGATCCCCGCACAGGCCTGGTGCGGCGCGTGCGCCGAGGAGTTCGCGGTGGGTCTGCCCCCGTTCTTCTGGTGCCCGCGCTGCGAGAAGCCCTCCAGCGACCTGCGCAGCGGCCGTGAGCTGGAGATCGCCGGGATCGAGCCGGCACCGGCACAGTGAACGGGTGAGGGGCCCCGCCGACGGCTCGGCGGGGCCCCTGGCTCTGTCCGTCGCTCAGCAGATGCGCGGCAGCTGCTCCCCGAGCGGCAGATCCACCACCCGCGTCCCGCCGAGCCCGGTGGCGACCACCACCATCCCGGGATGCTCGGCGACGCACTCGCCGATCAGCGTCGCCCCGGCGCCCTGCGGGTGGGCCCGCATGGCCGCCAGCACCTCCTCCACCCGGGCCGGCGGCACGAACGCGACCAGCCGTCCCTCGTTGGCGACGTACAGCGGATCGAGCCCGAGGAACCCGCAGGCGTTCGCCACCGCGTCCGGCACCGGGATCGCCCGTTCCCGCAACCGGACCCCGGTCCCCGAGGCACGGGCGATCTCGTTGAGGGACGCGCCCAGGCCGCCCCTGGTGGGGTCGCGCAGCACGTGGATGTCCGGGGTGACGGCCAGCATGGCCGCCACGAGATCCGCCAGCGGCGCGGTGTCGCTGGCGACCTCCACCCCGAACTCCAGGCCTTCACGCACGCTCATGATCGCCACGCCGTGCAGCCCGATCGGCCCGCTGACGATGACCGCGTCCCCGGGCCGGGCGCGCTGGGGCCGGATGTCCACTCCGCCGGGTACGACCCCCACCCCGGCGGTGGTGACGTACACCCCGTCGCCGTGCCCCGACTCCACCACCTTGGTGTCGCCCGTGGCGATCGTGACCCCGGCGGCCTCGGCGGCCGCCCCCATCGAGCGCGCGATCCGCTCGACCACCGTCAGCTCCACGCCCTCCTCCAGGATGAAGGCGGCGGAGAGGTACGCGGGCCGCGCGCCGCTCATCGCGAGGTCGTTGACGGTGCCGTTGACCGCGAGGTCGCCCAGACAGCCGCCGGGGAAGAACAGCGGCCGGACCACGTAGGAGTCGGTGGAGAAGGCCAGCCGCGCGCCGCCCAGTTCGAGAACGGCGGAGTCGGCGAGACCGGACAGGGTGGCGTTGCCGTAGGCGGGGGTGAAGACCTGCTCCATCAGCTCCGCCGACAGCGCGCCCCCGCCGCCGTGCCCCATCACGACGACCCCTTGGTCACGCAGCGGGGCGGGGCAGGTCCAGTTGGCCGGGTCGACCACGTCGGTGACGTGCTCAGGCAACGGGGGTCACCTCCTCCTGCGGAGCGGCCCCGGCGGACTGCGGGGCCGGGGCGTTCATGCGCCGGTAGAGGTAGTAGGCCGCGCAGGCGCCCTCGCTGGAGACCATGGTGGCGCCGAGCGGGGTGCGCGGAGTGCAGGTCGTGCCGAACGCGGCGCACTCGGTCGGCTTGATCAGGCCCTGGAGCACCTCGCCCGCCCGGCACTCGGCGGGCTCCTCGGTACGGATCCCGCTCACGTCGAAGCGGTGCTCCGCGTCGTACGCGCGGAAGGCGTCGGTCAGCCGCCAGCCGCTGGCCGGGATCCGCCCGATGCCGCGCCAGTTGCGGTCGGTGACCTCGAAGACCTCCTCGATCATGCGCACCGCGGCCGGGTTGCCCTCCTCGCGCACGGCCCGCGGGTAGGCGTTCTCCACCCGGTGCTCACCGCGCTCCAGCTGGCGTACGGCCCGGCGGATGCCTTCCAGGATGTCCAGCGGCTCGAAGCCGGTCACCACCATCGGCACCTTGAACCGCTCGGCCAGCTCCGGGTACTCGGCCATCCCCATCACACTGCACACGTGCCCGGCGGCCAGGAAGCCCTGCACCCGGCACTCCGGCGCCGTCATGATCGCCTCGACGGCCGGGGGCACCCGTACATGCGACACCAGCAGACTGAAGTTGGACAGGCCGAGCCGGCGCGCCTGGTGCACGGCCATCGCGTTGGCCGGAGCGGTGGTCTCGAAGCCGATCGCGAAGAACACCACCTCCCGGTCCGGGTTGCGGCGGGCCAGCTCCAGGGCGTCCAGCGGCGAGTACACCACGCGTACGTCGCCGCCCTCGCCCTTGACCCGGAACAGGTCGCGGTCGGTGCCCGGCACCCGCAGCATGTCGCCGAAGGAACAGAAGATCACCCCGGGCCGCGCGGCGATCTCCAGCGCCTTGTCGATGACCTCCAGCGGCGTGACACACACCGGGCAACCGGGACCGTGAATCAACTCAACCTGTTCGGGCAGCAGTTGGTCGATTCCGTGCCGGATGATCGAGTGGGTCTGGCCGCCGCACACCTCCATCAGGGCCCAGGGCCGGGTGGCGGTGGCGCGGATCTCGTCCAGCAGACGCCGGGCCAGCTGGGGGTCGTTGAACTCGTCGATGTACTTCACCGGGCCTCACTCCCGCTGTCCTGGGGCTCCGTCACCGCGGCGGCGCCCGCCTCCTTGGCCGCCTGCTCCCAGGCGTCCCCGAACTCCTCCTCCAGCAGCCCCAGTTCCTCGAACAGCTTCAGGGAGGCCAGGGCCGACTCCTCATCCAGACGCTGCAGCGCGAAACCGACGTGCACGATGACGTACTCACCCACCTTCACGTCGGACACGTACTCCAGGCACGCCTGTTTCTGCACGCCGCCGAAGTCGATCAGTCCGGTGAGCGGGTCGGCGCTGTCGTCGATGGACACGACCTTGCCGGGCACTGCCAAACACATGGGTCACTCCTCCTGTCGTAGGTGTGCCGCGACCACCAGCTGGCCGAGGGCCAGCCCGCCGTCGTTCGGCGGGACTTCGCCGTGGCGGAGCACCGCGAAGCCGTTGTCGGACAGCAGCCGCGCGCACTCCTCCTCCAGCAGCGCGTTGGCGAACACCCCGCCGCTGAGCGCGACGGTGGCCAGGCCGGTGTCCCGACGCGCCCGCCGGCAGATCTCCGCCACCGCCCGCGCCACGGCACGGTGGAAACGGGCCGCGAGCACGGCGGCCGGGGTGCCGCGCCGCAGGTCGGTGATCAGTGCGGCGAGTACGGGTGCCGGGTCGAGATCTCCGGCGAAGGCGTACGCCGACGGGTCGGCGTCCCACGCCGAAGCGGCGGCGGCCTCCAGCTCCAGCGCGGCCTGCGCCTCGTACCCCGCACGATGGCAGACGTCCACGAGCGACGACACGGCGTCGAAGAGCCGGCCCATGCTGGAGGTCGGCACGCAGGCCAGTCCGCCGGTCAACTGCCGCTGAAGAACCTCCCGTTCTTGAGCCGCGCAGGCGCTCACGCACGGCAGGTCCGCGTCCCACGGCAGTCCGGCCGCCCACAGCCGGGCCAGGGCCAGGCGGCACGGGTTGGCGACGCCCGCGTCACCGCCGGGCAGCGGGGCGGGGGAGAGGCGGGCGTAGCGGCGGAAGCCGGTGTAGTCGGCGAGCAGGATCTCGCCGCCCCAGACGGTGCCGTCGTCGCCGTAGCCCGTGCCGTCGAAGGCGACGCCGATCACGGGGGTGGTGCCGTCGAGGCCGTGCCCGGCCATGGCGGAGGCGATGTGCGCGTGATGGTGCTGGACCAGCACGGGGGCGCGCCCGGCCAGTCGCGTGGCCCACCGTGTGGAGTGGTACCCGGGGTGCCGGTCGGCGGCGACCAGCTCGGGGCTCACGCCGGTGAGGACCCGCAGGTGCGCGTCCGCCCGCCGGGCCGCCTCCAGGGTGCTCAGGTCGCCCATGTCGCCGATGTGCGGGCCGAACCAGGCCTGGTCGCCCGCGCCGAGGCACAGGGCGTTCTTCAGGTCACCGCCCACGGCGAGAGCGGGCCGCACCGGCACCGGCAGTCGCAGCGGCCGGGGCACGAACCCCCGGGACCGGCGCAGCACCTGCTCGGTGCCGTCGGGGCGTACGCGCAGCAGGGAGTCGTCGCAGGGGGAGGCGATGGGCCGGTCGTGGGCGAGCCAGGCGTCGGCCAGCCCGGCGAGCCGGTCCAGCGCCTCGTCGTCGTCCGTGACGATCGGCTCCCCGGAGCGGTTGCCACTGGTCATGACCAGCACGCGTGGGCCGGGCGGATCACCGGGCAGGCCGAACAGCAGGGTGTGCACGGGCGTGTAGGGCAGCATCACGCCGAGGTGCGGGCTGCCGGGGCAGACGCCGGGCGCGAGGCCGTTCGCCTCTCGGTGCCGGCGCAGCAGGACGATGGGGCGGTGGGGGCCGGTGAGCGCGGCCCGTTCGGACGAGGAGAGCCGGGCGACGTGCCGTACCTCGTCGAGGTCGGCGCACATCACCGCGAACGGCTTGCCGCCGCGTGCCTTGCGGGTGCGCAGGGTGTCGACGGCGCGTGCGTCTCCGGCGTCGCAGGCCAGGTGGTAGCCCCCGAGCCCCTTGACGGCGACGATCCGCCCGGCCGCCAGCAGCGCGCGTGCCGATGCCAGGGCTTCGGCGTCCCGAGCCGGGCGGACCCCGCTCCCGGAGGCGGGCACCAGGCGGAGCCGGGGGCCGCAGTCGGGGCAGGCCACCGGCTGGGCGTGGAAGCGGCGGTCGAGGGGATCGCCGTACTCACGGGAGCACGCCGCGCACATCGGGAAACCGCTCATGGTCGTGACCGCCCGGTCGTACGGCATGCCCGTGGCGATGGTGAAGCGGGGGCCGCAGTGGGTGCAGGTGACGAACGGGTGACGGTGCCGGCGATCGGCCGGATCGCCCAGCTCCCGCAGGCAGTCCGGGCAGGTCGCCGTGTCGGGTGGGAGGAGGGTGCTGCCGGGGGAGCGGTCGGTGGAGCGGATGCCGAACGTGTCGTCGGCGCCCGTCGCGGGCAGCTCCTCGAACCCCACGCCGGTGATGGTGGCCAGCGGGGGAGGTTCCTTCGCCAGCCGGTCGCAGAAGCCGGCGACGCCCTCCGGCGGGCCCTCCACCTCGATCAGGACGCCGCTCGCCGTGTTACTCACGAAACCCGCCAGGGTGAGCTCGGTGGCGAGGCGGTGCACGAACGGGCGGAAGCCCACGCCCTGCACGGTGCCGCGCACGGTGACGCGACGGCGTACCGCCCTGGTGACGGGCGCCGTCACGAGACGAGGCCGGCTTCGGCGCCTTCGGAGGAGTGGGTGTGGGTGTGCGGCCGGGGAGCCAGGGGCGGCCGGTGGACGGGGGCACCGTCCCGGACGGCGAGCACCCGCTCCAGCAGGGTGTCGACGCCGGCGCCGGTGCGGGCGCACGAGCGCACCACCTCCACCCCCGGGTTGACCCGCCGGACGTTCGTCTCGAAGGCGGCCTCGTCGAACCCGGCCGGCCCGGACAGGTCCGTCTTCGTCAGCACGACCAAGTGGGCGGATCCGAACGCGGTGGGGTACTTCAGGGGCTTGTCCTCGCCCTCCGTCACCGCCATGAGCACGATCCGCAGCCGCTCGCCGAGGTCGTAGGACGCGGGACAGACGAGGTTGCCGACGTTCTCCACGAAGAGCAGCGAGGCCCCCTCGGGCAGCCAGCTCTCGACGTGGCCGCGCAGCTGCCGCGCCTCCAGATGACACAGCCCGTCCGTCAGCAGCTGCTTCACCGGGGCTCCCGAACGCGCCAGGCGCTCCGCGTCGTTCTCGGTCGCCAGGTCGGCGGTGAGCGCGGCCACCGGAAGGCCCCGCTCCACCGCCCTGGCCAGCACCCGGCCGAGCAGCTCCGTCTTGCCGCTGCCCGGGCTGGACAGCAGGTTGACCACGCTCACTGCGCGCCGGGCCAGCTCCGCACGCAGGCCCGCGGCCAGGGAGTCGTTCTTCGCCAGGACGGCCTGGGTGACCTCGTCCACGGAATCGCACATGAGGGCCGCTCCTCGCGGTTCGGTAGTCGAATCGTTCCGCTAGCGATCCTCCGCGCCGCCGCTCACCGCGCCCGGCAGCCCGGCCGACGACAGGGCGGCGGATTCGTCCGGGCGGCTCAACGGGGGCATGGCCCCGGGGTCGGTCAGCAGCACCGGCACCATCGTGTGCAGCGCCTCGACGGCCCGCCCCACCGCCTCCTTCACCGTCGCGCTGACGCCCGGGGCGATGTCCTCGTCGGCGGGCGCCCGCAGCTCCGGTTCGCAGGCCAGCACCAGGACGCGGGGGAGCGGCTCGTCGCCCAGGTGGGCGGCCAGGGCGAGGACCTTCGCCGGGTCCATGCCGTGTGCCTCGGGCGGGGCGCCCGCGGCGGATCCGCCGGGCGGGTCCGGCTCGATCAGCGACAGCGTGCCCGGCTCGTGACCCCGTACGGCCGCGTCGACCAGGACGGCCGTGTCGTAGCCGTCGAGCAGCTCGTACGCCAGGTCCATGCCGCGGATGCCGAAGTCCCGCACCCGTACCTCCGGCGGCAGCGGGCGCGCGTCCAGGGCGCGGATCACCTCGGGACCGAAGGCGTCGTCCGCGAGGAAGATGTTGCCGACGCCCGCCACGAGCAGCCGGGCGCTCACCGCGCCGCTCCCGCGGTCAGCGGCCGGGCGGGGCCGCTCGGGAGCTTGCGGACGAACGCGGAGCGCAGCGCGTGGTACGGCGCCTCGCGGTCGAAGAAGACGGCGCGCATCCGGGCGAGTTCGTCCCGCCGGTATTCGGCGAGGGGCCGCTGGAGCTCGTCCGCGTGCCGCGCCGTGGCCTTGGCGGTGATACGGCCGGGGAGGTCGGGATCACCGGCCAGGTCGGCGGCCAGCCGCTCGACCTCGGTGGCGAAGTCCCGGGCCGCGACCGGCACCAGACGGTCCACGAGTCCGAGCCGCTCGGCGGTCGCGGCACTCACCGGCAGCGCCTCGCTGGTCAGTCGCTCTGCGGTCTCGGCGCCCGCCCGGCGGGGCAGCGAGTACGTCCAGAACTCCGACCCGTACAGGCCCATGTTCCGGTAGTGCGGGTTGAGGACGCCGCCCGTGCGGCACCAGACCTCGTCGGCGGCCAGCGCGAGCATGACCCCCCCGGCCGCGGCGTTGCCGCCGAGGGCCGCCACCACCAGCCGGTCGGTGGTCCGCAGCACGGCCTCGACCAGGTCGTTCATGGCGTTGAGGTTGGACCAGGACTCGCCCGCCGGGTCGCTCGCCGCCTCGATGACGTTGAGGTGGATGCCGTTGGAGAAGAAGTCCGGGGCGCCGCCGAGCACCAGCACCGAGGTGGGGCGGGTGAGGGCGTAGCGCCAGGCGGCGAGCAGCCTGCGGCAGTGGGTGGTGCTCATGGCCCCGCCGGGGAACGAGAAGGTCAGAAAGCCGACGGGGCCGCGCTGCCGGTAGCGGATGTCGGTCCAGGTGGTGCGGTCGGGCGGCAGTTCGAGCGGGACCGCGATCTCGGGCAGCCAGTACGGACGGTCGTGCGAACCCGGCATGCCCGGCCCGCTGCCGGGCGGGGCGGGGAAACCGGCGAGCACCGAGGCCGCGGGGCGGCGGAACGGCGCCGGGTCACCGGAGCTCTTGCGGGGACGCAGTTCCGGGATCCACACCGCGCCGTCCCGGGTGGCCCGGCAGACCGCGCCGGCCCGGGTCGCGAGCAGCTCACCGGGCTCCCCGCGCAACCGGTCCTCGGGGTGACCGCCGTGCAGGAACACCTCCCGGCCGCAGATCTCGTCCCGGACGCCGGGCTGCGAGTCGGCCCCGCGGAGCTTGCGCAGCACCGTCGCCGTGTCGTCGTTCTCCCAGTCGATCCGCCGCTGCTCCTGGCGGAAGAAGTCCCGCCACACCACGTGGATCCCGCCTTCGCTCTGCGCACGCGGTTTGTAGGACCCGTCGGCGTAGCGCCGTACGGCCAGCAGCACGGCGGCCGTGGCGGCGTCCGCCAGCTCGTTGCGGTACACGTCGCTCTTGCCCGCCGGGGGCACCGGGAAGGTGCCGTCCGCCCACACGTCCCCGGCGTCCATGGCCGCCTCGGCCTGCAGCACCGTGACGCCCCACTCGGAGACCTCCTCGGCGATCGCCCAGTCCAGCGCCGACGGGCCCCGGTCGCCGGGTGGCCCGGGGTGCACGATCAGGCAGGTGTGCTCCCGCCACACGTCCTCCGGCAGGGCCGACTTCAGCATCGGGGCGACGATCAGCTCCGGGCCTGTCTCGCGTACGGCGTCCCGGACGGCGTCGGGGCCGTGCGAGGCGAGCACGACGTCCACGTCGTGCCCCTCGTCCGACAGTTCGGCGAACACACGCTGGGACAGGCTGTTGAACGCGCTGGCGACGAGCAAGATGTCCATGACACGGCATGGTCGTCCTTCCCGGGAGGGCCGTGAAGGACCACGGCGGCGTTTCGCGGTGCTCATCCGCTTCCGGCCGAACGGGGCGGCGCGGCCGATCGCCGGGGGCCCCGGGCCTGCGGTCGTTCGAGGAGGTGACGCACCGGGCGGGCAGGTGCGTGCGGGGGTGTGGAACGCTGGGCGTGAGCGGTCGTGGTGCGACCGCCGGACACGGGGGAGTGAGGGTGACGCGAGTGGGAGGACGGGCCGGGGGCGGCGCGCCGCGTGGGGTGGACGTGGCCCGGCTGGCCGGGGTTTCGCAGAAGACGGTGTCACGCGTCCTCAACGGAGAGCGCTACGTCTCCGAGGACGTACGCCGAAGGGTGCTCGCGGCGGCCGGGGAACTCGGCTACCGGCTGAACAGCGCGGCCCGGGCCCTGGCCTCCGGGCGAACCCGTTCCATCGGCGTGATCACCCTGGGAACCGCCCTCTACGGCCCCGCGTCGCTGCTGATCGGCATCGAGCGGGCCGCGCGGGACGCCGGTTACGCGCTCCGGGTCGTCAACACACTCGAAGGCGACCCGGGCGGGATGGCCGGCGCGGTGGAGTCGCTGCTGGAACAGGGCGTGGACGGCATCGTCGTGTCCGAGCCGATCGACGAGGGGCCGGTCTCCCTCAGTGTCGACGTGCCCGTCCTCGTGCTCGGCGCACCGGCGGCCTTCGGCGGTGCCCGCACCATGACCAGGGGCGTCGGCGCCGGACTCCTCGCCCGCACGGCCACCGAGCATCTGCTGGACCTCGGGCACGCGACGGTCCACCACCTCGCCGGCCCGCAGCGGTGGTTCGCCGCGCGGGACCGGCTGGAGGGCTGGCGCGGTGCCCTCGCCGCACGCGGCATCGCGCCGCCGCCCGTGCTGCACGGCGACTGGTCGGCCGCGTCCGGATACGCGGTGGGCCGCGAGCTCGCCGCGCGCGGTGACTGCACCGCCGTCTTCGCCGCCAACGACGACATGGCCATCGGCGTCGTCCGTGCCCTGACGGAGGCCGGGCTGCGCGTGCCGGACGACATCAGCGTGGTGGGTTTCGACGACATCCCCGTGGCCGCCTACATGACCCCACCGCTGACCACGGTCCGGCAGCCGTTCGACGCCGTGGCGCAGGAGGGCATCCGGCTCCTGGTGCGGGCGATCGAGGAACCGGACGCGGACCTGCCGCCTGCGTACGACCCGCCGATCGACCTCGTCGTCCGCGCGTCCACGGCAGCTCCGCCCCGGGACGCACGCCCGCCCGCCTCCAACGCTGCCGGGCGGCTGGAGGGCACGACAGCCGGTCCCGCTGATCCACCGGCCTCCCCCTTGCCCGGCGCCCGGGCCTGACGCACGCTGTTCTTATGGGTGGGCAAGACGGCCCTACGCTCATCAACTCCGTCCAGCGCGCCATGCGTCTGCTGGAGGCGGTGAGCGCGCACGGGAACGGCGCGCCGGCCAAGCAGCTGGCGCGTGAGACGGGCCTGCCCCTGGCCACCGCCTACCACCTGCTGCGAACCCTGGTGCACGACGGGTACGTGCGGAAGCTGGACGACGGTGGCTTCGTCCTCGGTGACAAACTGCAGACGCTGCAGTCCACGGGCCGTGCGCAGGCCCTGCTCAGCCGCGTCCGGCCCACCCTCGCCGCGCTGCGGGACGAGCTCGCGACGGCCGCCTACCTCACCTTCTACGAAGAGGGCGAGATCCGGGTCGCCGAGATCGTCGACGGACCCGGGACGCCCCGCGTCGACCTCTGGGTGGGCTTCGAGGACGCCGGGCACGCCACCGCACTGGGCAAGTCCGTCCTGCGGGAGATGGACGAGGCGGCCCGCCAGGACTACCTCTCCCGGCACCACCTCGCCGACCTCACCCCGCGGACGATCACCACTCTCCCGGAACTCCTGAGGAGGCTGGAGGCCCCGCCCATGGCCCCGGCCGTCACGGACCTGGAGGAGTACGCCCTCGGCACGGTCTGCGTCGCCGTCCCGGTCTACAGCGGGGACACGCTCGGGTCCCTCGGTGTGTCGCTGCCGGCGAACCGGCTCTCCCGGCTGCCGGAGATCCGGGAGCGGCTGCTTCCGACCGCGAGCCGCGTGACCAGGAGCCTCTCAATCACTATCTGAAAAGTCGCTTCTTGCCGGTGCCTGCCCCTACCCCGTTTTCTGGATAAGTCAGACATTTCCAGGACGTGCCCCGTGCACAGGTGAGGACTGCGGACACCGACATGAGCCAAGCCCGCAACCATGGCGTCCACCACCGGCCGGTCCGGCCGTTCAGAGACCGAGTGGCCGGTACCGGGGCTTCGGCCCGCAGGCGTGCCGTCGCGCGGCTGGGCGTGGGCGCACCCGTGCTGCCCGTCGTGGTCGTCGCCGCGGTCGTGTCCGCCGACCTCGTCGGCGGGGCGGGGATGATCTGGCTGCCCTTGCTCGCAGCCGGGCCGGCTCTGGCGGCCACGACCAACGGACCGCGCGGGGTCCTCTGCGTCGGCGGGCTCGCGGTGGTGGTCGGCGCGACGCTCGGGATCCGCGACGGAGTGCCCGGCCGGGAACTGGCCGCCGTGCTGTCGGCCCTGATCGCCGTCACGCTCGCCAGTGGCCTGGCCGGCGTGCTGCGCGGACGCCGGGAGCGGGTCCTCGCCGCCGTCCGGTCGGTCGCGGAGACCGCCCAGCACGCCCTGCTCAAACCCGTGCCGTCGACCGTCGGGCCGTTCCAGGTGGCCGTCCGCTACAGCGCCGCGGCGGCCGAGGCCCGGATCGGCGGTGACCTCTACGCCCTGATACCCACCCCGCACGGGGTGCGGCTGATCGTCGGCGACGTGCGCGGCAAGGGGCTGCCCGCCGTCGGGACCGCGGCCCTGGTGCTCGGCGTCTTCCGCGAGGCCGCCCACGACGAGCCCGACCTCCTCGCCGTGGTCGACCGGATCGAGCGGAGCCTCGCCCGTAACCTCGGCCGCGACGACTTCGTGACCGCCGTGGTCGCCGGGTACCCGCGGGAGGGGCAGCTGGAGGTGGTGAACTGCGGGCACGCGCCCCCGCTGCTGGTGCGCGCCTCCGGGACCATCACCCCGGTGGAGCCGGTGCTCCCGGCGCCGCCCCTCGGACTGCGCGACCTCGCGGGGTACACCCCGGGACTCCACACGCTCCCCTTCGCCGACGGCGACCAGCTGCTGCTCTACACCGACGGGGTCACCGAGGCCCGCGACGGAGGCCGCGCCTTCTATCCGCTGGCCGAGGGCCTGGAGCGGCATGTCTCACAGGAGCCGGCGCACACCCTGGGCGCGCTCCACGACGAACTGCTGGCCCATGTGGGCGGCAGGCTGCACGACGACGCGGCCCTGCTCCTCATCCGCAAACCGGCGGAGCGCGCGGCGGAAGCGGAGGCCGACGTGCCGAGCGGCACCGGGCCGGACGCTGCCGCCGCGGTGCCCGAGGCGAGGTGCTGTTCCTGAGGGCCGCGCTCCCGCCCCGGTGCCCGCGGCGAGGTGCTGCTCGTGATGGTCGACGGCCGTACGGGAACGGCCGCTCGTGCCCCGGCGCCCGAGGCGGGTGGCTGTCCGTGTGAGCCGCCGCGGTCGTGGCGGCTCACGCCTCGCGCAGGTCCTTCACGCGGCGGATCTTGCCGACGGAACGCTCCAGGGTCTCCGGTTCCACGATGGTCACCTCGGCGGTGACGCCGATGCCGTCCTTGACGCCCTGGGCGATCGTCGCGGCCGCGGCCTCGCGCTGCTCGGGGCCGGTTCCGGGCCGGGCCTCGACCCGGACGGTCATGTGGTCCAGGCGGCCGCGCCGGGTCAGCCGGATCTGGAAGTGCGGGGCGACGCCGGGCGTGCGCAGCACGATCTCCTCGATCTGGCTGGGGAAGACGTTCACCCCGCGCAGGATGATCATGTCGTCGCAGCGGCCGGTGATCTTCTGGATGCGGCGGAACGCGGGCCGGGCCGTGCCGGGCAGCAGCCGCGTGAGATCGCGGGTGCGGTAGCGGACGACCGGCAGGGCTTCCTTGGTCAGGGAGGTGAAGACCAGTTCGCCCTCCTCGCCCTCCGGCAGCACCTCACCCGTGACCGGGTCGACGACCTCGGGATAGAAGTGGTCCTCCCACACGTGCAGCCCGTCCTTGGTCTCCACGCACTCCTGTGCGACACCGGGACCGATCACCTCGGACAGGCCGTATATGTCGACGGCGTGGATGTCCGCACGCTCCTCGATCTCGCGGCGCATCTCCTCCGTCCAGGGCTCGGCACCGAAGATGCCCACCCGCAGGCCGCTCGCGCGCGGATCGACGCCCTGCCGCTCGAACTCGTCGAGCAGTGTGAGCATGTAGGACGGCGTGATCATGATGATCTCGGGCCGGAAGTCCTGGATGATCTGCACCTGGCGCGCGGTCATGCCCCCGGAGGCCGGGATCACCAGACAGCCCGCGCGCTCCGCCCCGTAGTGCGCGCCGAGACCGCCGGTGAACAGCCCGTAGCCGTAGGAGACGTGCACCTTGTGGCCCGGGCGTCCGCCCGCGGCGCGGATCGAGCGAGCGACGAGGTCCGACCACATCGAGAGGTCGTTCTCTGTGTAACCCACCACCGTGGGGCGGCCGGTGGTCCCGCTGGAGGCGTGCACTCGCCGCACCCGGTCCATGGGGACGGCGAACATGCCGAAGGGGTAGGTGTCCCGCAGGTCGGCCTTCGTGGTGAAGGGGAAGCGGGACAGGTCCTCCAGCGAGCGGCAGTCGTCGGGGGAGACCCCGGCCGCGTCGAACTTCTTCCGGTACGCCTCCACATGGTCGTAGGCGTGCCTCAGGCTGCTGCGCAGGCGGTCGAGCTGGAGCTCGCGCAGCTGCTCGCGGGTCAGTCGCTCACCGTCGTCGAGCAGGTCGTGGGGCAGGGGCTCTCCGCGCCGCGGTCCCGCATGGCCCGGGGCCTGTGAGGCCTGCGTCTCGCTGCTCATCAGGACTCCTTCGGCCTCGTGTCCCTGATGCCGCGGCTGCGGCCCCGGAACTCCGCGATCACCTCGTCGCCGCGCCGGACCGTCACGTCGTAGAGGCCGCTGCGCCCGTACCTGGTGCGTTCCTCGGCCCGCGCCAGGAGTTCGTCGCCCTCGTACGCCGGGGCCACGAAGGTGATGTCGGCGCCGGCCGCCACGGTCACCGGGCCGTGGCTGTTGCACGCGCACGCGAAGGCGCTGTCGGCGAGCAGGAAGACGTATCCGCCGTGGGCGATCCCGTGCCCGTTCACCATCGCCGGGGTCACGGTCATCCGCAGTACGGCGGTCCCTGCGCCCTGCTCCAGCAGCTCCATCCCGAGCCCGCGGGAGGCCTCGTCCGCGGCGAACATCGCCTCGGCAGGCGGCGTCGCGTCAGCGGTATGGGTCACTTCTCGCACCACCTCATGGCCCGACCGAACATTCGGTTAGCTGGCGCTGTCATGTAATCCGGGCGGCCGGACGCCTGTCAAGGGTCCCGGACTTGCCCGAAGGGTCTTACCAAGGCGCGCCGACGTGTCCTACGATGGACCGAACGAATGGTCGGTTGGGAAGTGGGACGGATGGACACGACACACTCCAGCCCCCCGGGGGCGGACGGCGCCGAGCCGGATCTCCAGCAGCACTTCGACGCGACGATCGCGCGGGACCAGCGGATCGAACCGCGCGACTGGATGCCGGAGGGGTACCGGAAGACCCTGATCCGGCAGATCGCGCAGCACGCGCACTCGGAGATCATCGGCATGCAGCCGGAGGGCGAGTGGATCACCCGCGCTCCGTCGCTGCGCCGCAAGGCCATTCTGTTCGCCAAGGTCCAGGACGAGGCCGGGCACGGGCTGTACCTCTACTCCGCGGCGGAGACACTGGGCGCCGACCGCGCGGACCTCACCGAGCGGCTGATCGAGGGCCGCCAGAAGTACTCGTCGATCTTCAACTACCCGACGCTGAGCTTCGCCGACGTCGGCGTGATCGGCTGGTTCGTGGACGGCGCCGCGATCTGCAACCAGGTGCCCTTGTGCCGCTCCTCCTACGGGCCGTACGCGCGCGCCATGGTGCGGATCTGCAAGGAGGAATCCTTCCACCAGCGGCAGGGCTACGAGCTGCTGATGACGATGATGCGCGGCACCCCGGAGCAGCGCGAGATGGTGCAGGACGCGGTGAACCGCTGGTGGTGGCCGTCGCTGATGATGTTCGGCCCGCCCGACGACGCCTCGCCCAACTCGGCGCAGTCCATGGCCTGGAAGATCAAGCGGCACAGCAACGACGAACTGCGCCGGCGCTTCGTCGACATGACCGTCCCCCAGGCCGAGAAGCTCGGCGTCACGCTCCCCGACCCGGAGCTGCGCTGGAACGAGGAACGGGGCCACCACGACTTCGGCACGCCCGACTGGGACGAGCTGATGCGGGTCATCAAGGGCGACGGCCCGTGCAACGACCAGCGGATGCAACGGCGCCGCAGGGCCCACGAGGAGGGCGCCTGGGTGCGCGAGGCGGCCACCGCCCACGCCGCCAAGCAGGCCGCCCGCGCGGAGAAGGGAGCGGTGGCATGACCGCCGACAGGCAGGACTGGCCGCTGTACGAGGTGTTCGTACGCGGCAAGCGCGGGCTGAACCACGTCCACGTGGGATCGCTGCACGCCGCCGACGACCGCATGGCGCTCACCCACGCCCGCGACCTGTACACCCGGCGCAACGAGGGCGTGAGCATCTGGGTCGTGCGCTCCGAGCACATCGCCGCCTCCACCCGCGACGAGAAGGACCCCTTCTTCGAGCCCAGCGCCGACAAGGTCTACCGGCACCCGACCTTCTACGACATCCCCGAAGACGTCCCGCACATCTGAAGGAGAGGGCATGAGCGACGACCACGTCTACCTGACCCTCGCCGAGGGACACGAGGACGACACCCGCTGGGCCTACGGCACCGGCTTCGAGGACCCCCTGCACGGCGTCGACACCGCCGTGCCCGACGACGTGGACGCCGGTGAACTGGCCGCCCTCTGCGTCACCCTGGCCGACGACGCCCTGGTCTCGGCCCAGCGGCTGGCCGAGTGGACCACCCGCGCCCCCGAGCTGGAGGAGGAGGTGGCGCTGGCCAACATCGGGCTCGACCTGCTCGGCCAGGCCCGCCTGCTGTACTCCCGCGCGGGCCAGGCCGACGGAACCGGCCGTGACGAGGACGCCTTCGCCTACTTCCGCGACGCCGGCGACTTCCGCAACGTACGTCTGGCCGAACTGCCGTGCGGCGACTTCGCGTTCTCGATCGTGCGGCTGCTGGTGCTGGCCAGCTGGCGCCTCGCACACTTCGAGCGGCTCACCGCGCACCGCGACCCGGTGCTCGCGGCGATCGCCGCCAAGGGCGTGAAGGAACTGACCTACCACCGCCAGTACGCGGCCGAGTGGGCCGTGCGCCTCGGCGACGGCACCGAGGAGTCCCACCGCCGGATGCGCAGGGCACAGGAGCAGGTGGCGCCCTACCTGGGCGAGCTGTTCACGGCGTCCGACGTACGGGACGAGGTCGTCGCGGTCCTCCGCCAGGTCACCGAGGCGGCCGGACTGCCCATGCCGGTCTACCGCCCCCTGCCCGGCTCGGGCCGCACCGGGGACCACACCGAGCATCTCGCCCCGCTGCTGGCCGAGTTGCAGGGCGTGGCCCGTGCCCACCCGGAGGCGGCATGGTGACGGCACTCCTGGACGCGCGACGGGCCCGGCACATCGCCGAGCAGGTGCCCGACCCCGAACTGCCCATGCTGACCCTGGCCGACCTCGGCGTGCTGCGCGAGGTGACGCTGGACCCGGACGGCACGGTCGTCGCGAGCCTGACCCCTACCTACTCGGGCTGCCCGGCGATGGCGGAGATGCGCGCGGGCGTGGCGGCCCGGCTGCGCGAGGCGGGCTATGAGCGCGTGGAGATCCGCACGGTCCTCGACCCGCCGTGGAGCAGCGACTGGATCACGGCGCAGGGCCGGCGCAAGCTCGCCGAGCACGGCATCGCCCCGCCCGGAGCAGCGCCGCGGCACGCCCCCGGCCCGGTGCCGCTGCTGCTGTCACCGACCCGCCGCTCGGTGCCCTGCCCCCGCTGCGGTCACCCCGACACCGAGGAGACCTCCCGCTTCGGCGCCACGTCCTGCAAGTCCCTGTGGCGCTGCCTCGCCTGTCGCGAGCCGTTCGAGTACGTCAAGGAGATCTGATGGAGGACCTGATGGAGCCGGCCCCCGCCCCGGCGGCCCGCCCGCGTGCCCGCCGACGTCCGGTCTTCCACCCCCTGCGGGTCACCGCCGTGCAGCCGCTGTGCGAGGACGCGGTGGCCGTCGGCTTCGACATCCCGGCCGAGCTGGCCGAGGAGTTCACCTTCGCGCCCGGACAGTCGCTCACCCTGCGCCGCGAGATCGACGGCCGGGACGAGCGCCGCTCGTACTCGATCTGCGCGCCCGCCGGCACGGCGCCCCGGATCGGCGTCCGGGTGGTGCCGGGCGGCCTGTTCTCCTCCTGGCTGGTGCACGACGTCCGCCCCGGCGACACCGTCGAGGTCATGGCACCCACCGGTGCCTTCACACCCGACCTCACCACCCACGGCCACCACGTCCTGATCGCCGCCGGCTCCGGCATCACGCCCATGGTCTCCATCGCCGAGTCCGTCCTGGCCGCCGACCCCCGCTCGCGCGTCACCCTGCTGTACGGCAACCGCCGCACCGGCACGGTGATGTTCGCCGATGATCTCGCCGACCTGAAGGACCTCTACCCGACGCGGTTCCAGCTCGCCCACGTCCTGTCCCGCGAGCCCCGCGAGGCCGAGGTGCTCTCCGGCCGCCTCGACGCCGAGCGGCTCTCGGCGCTCGTCGACGCCCTGGTGGACGTCGAATCGGCCGACCACTGGTGGCTGTGCGGCCCGCACGGCATGGTCCGCGCCGCCCAGCAGGTCCTGAGCGGCCTCGGCGTCCCCGCCGACCGCGTCCACCAGGAACTGTTCTACGCCGACGACGAGCCCGTCCGCGAGGTCCGGCACACCGAGACCGGCCCCTCCGGCCCGGTCAGCCAGGTCACCGTCACCCTCGACGGCCGCTCCACCACGTCCCCGCTGCCCCGCGACCGCACCATCCTGGAAGGGGCCCAGCAAACCCGCCCCGACCTGCCCTTCGCCTGCAAGGGCGGCGTCTGCGGCACCTGCCGGGCCCAGATCACCGACGGCAAGGCCGACATGCGCCGCAACTTCGCCCTCGAACCGTCCGAGGTCGACGCGGGCTACGTTCTCACCTGCCAGTCGTTCCCGGTGTCGGACGAGCTGACGGTGGACTTCGACACCTGATCGTCCGAGCGGCGGGCCGGCCTGCGGCCCCAGGCATGGCTCGGCGCGAGGATCGGGGCGCGCAAAGCGTCACAGGGGGTGCGGTGCCCGGCCGGCGCGCAGCACCCGCAACGCCGTGAGCGCCACGTGCAGTTCCGTTCGGTGGTCGCCGGACTCGAGGTCGGTGTCGAGGAGACGTTCGATGGCGCGCAGGCGCTGGTACATGGTCTCGCGGGACAGGCCGCCGCGACGGGCCGCCGTGGTCTTGTTGCCGGCGGCGTCGAGGTAGTGGCCCAGGGTGGTCAGCAGATCGGTGCCGTGCCGGGTGTCGTGGTCGATGAGCCGGCCAAGCCGTCGCTCGGTGTAGCCCTGGATCCTGGTGTCCTCGCGCAGCGCGTACAGCAGCCGGCGCAGGTCGATGTCCGGCAGCTCGTGGAAGGAGCGGTCCGCGGGCAGGGCCTGCCCGGGCGGGGTGGCCTCTATGACCCGGGCGGCCTCCCGGAACGAGCGTGCGGTCTCGGCGAGGTCCGTGACCTCGGAGCCGACACCGACGATCGCCGTGGGAGCCAGGGCCAGGGCCGTGCGGCTCAGCCGTTCGGCCACGGGCCGCCAGGGCTGGGCCGGGCGCAGGGCCAGCAGGACGCCGAGACGGCCGGGGGAGAGTTCGCCGACCAGGGCCGGAACGCCGGCCGACCGCAGCTCCCGGTACAGCAGGCTCTCCGGCTCGGCTCCCGCCCCGCCGGGTCCGGGGTCCACGAGGACCGCCAGGAACACCCCGGCCTCCGTGGGCAGGCCCAGCGCGGCGCAGCGGGCCCGGACGTCCTCGGGGGAGTGGTGGCGCTGCTCCGCCAGCTCACGCAGGGCGTTGCGGTGGGCCGTGCGCTCCCAGGGCCTGGAGTGGATGAGCCGGGCCACGGTCAGGGCCATCGCCGTCCGCTCCAGGACGGTGACGTGCTCCGGGCCGAAGACCGGCCCCTCGGCGGGCAGCATCGCCAGCCGCCCCCATCGTTCGCCCTGGTAGGAGACGGGCGCGGTGAGCCAGCCCTCGGGGCCGCCCACCTCGGTCTGGTCCCGGGGCTCGGTCGCCCGGGAGCGCCGCTCCCAGTCCCCGAGCGCCTCCTCCACCGTGCTCCCCGAGGGCTCACAGATCAGCGCCTGGTGCACCAGGTTCTCCAGCACGACCGTCCGGCCGCTCATCTCCGCCGCCGCGCGCACCACCTCCTCCGGCCCCGCCCCGCGCAGCGTCAGGGCCGTGAACGCCTCGTGGATCCGCTGGGTCCGCCGCATCGCGTCGGCCTGGTTGCCGAGGATCAGGGCGTGCACGACCTGGGTCACCTCGAGGAAGTTGACGTCACGGGCGAGGGTGACCAGGGGGAGGCCCCTGGCCCGGCAGGCCTGCACGAGGGCGTCGGGCGGCCGGTGGTAGCGCCGTACGAGTTCGATGACCAGGGCGGCCGCTCCCACCTCGGTGAGTTCCTCGACGTACCGGCGGACCCCCGCCGGGTCCTCGGGCAGCGGCATACCCGTGGTCAGGACCAGCTCGCCGCCCTTGAGGAAGGAGGCGGGGTCCGTCAGCTCGGTGATGTGCACCCAGCGCACCGGACGGTCCAGAAGGTCCAGCCCCGTGACGACCTGAGGCTGCCCGGCGGCCAGGACGGGCAGGGCCAGGACGTCGGCGAGGGTGGGTGCGCGACCGGCCGGGGCGGGGTCACGGCCGGCCGTCGGGGGGTGCTGGTTCACGGTGCCTCCCTGCATGCCCGGTCACTCTGACAAGCGGCGCTGACCTGCGCAAGAGCTGCCCACAGGAGGGGCGGGCGGTGCGCGGGGGGTTCGGCGGTTGACACAACGTCCGAACAACGGGTTCCGGCTGGACACATCAGGCGTTGTCCCGTTTCGCGACGGCTTCGATGCTCGGGTACCGGAGCTGAGCCAAGCCACCAGACCTCGTCGTACGGCCGGGAGACACCATGACCGCACTGTCGCCGCACCTTCGCCAGGCCACGCCCGTCGTGGCCGCCCGGGGCGAGGGCGTCCACCTCTACGGTGAGGACGGCCGCCGCTACCTCGACTTCACCGCCGGCATCGGCGTCACCAGCACCGGGCACTGCCACCCCCAGGTCGTGGCGGCGGCGCAGGAGCAGGTGGGCACGCTGATCCACGGCCAGTACACGACCGTCATGCACCAGCCGCTGCGCCGACTCGTCGACAAGCTGGGCGAGGTGCTGCCGGCCGGACTGGACAGCCTGTTCTTCACCAACTCCGGCAGCGAGGCAGTCGAGGCGGCCCTGCGGCTGGCCCGCCAGGCCACCGGCCGGCCCAACGTCCTGGTCTGCCACGGCGGCTTCCACGGCCGCACGGTCGCCGCCGCCTCCATGACCACCTCCGGCACCCGCTTCCGCTCCGGGTTCTCGCCGCTGATGAGCGGCGTGGTCGTCACCCCGTTCCCGACGGCCTTCCGGTACGGCTGGGACGAGGAGACCGCCACCCGCTTCGCGCTGAGGGAACTCGACTACACCCTCCAGACGATCTCGTCGCCCGCCGACACGGCGGCGATCATCGTCGAGCCGGTCCTCGGCGAGGGCGGCTACGTCCCCGCCAACCGCGCCTTCCTCGAAGGGCTGCGGGAGCGGGCGGACCGGCACGGCTTCCTGCTGATCCTGGACGAGGTGCAGACCGGTGTCGGCCGCACCGGCCGCTTCTGGGGTCACGACCACTTCGGCGTCACCCCCGACATCCTGGTGACCGCAAAGGGCCTCGCCAGCGGCTTCCCCCTCTCCGGCATCGCCGCCTCCGAGGAGCTGATGACGAAGGCCTGGCCCGGCTCGCAGGGCGGCACGTACGGCGCCAACGCCGTCGCCTGCGCCGCCGCCTGCGCGACGCTGGACGTCGTACGTGACGAGAAGCTCGTCGAGAACGCCGAGGCGATGGGCAAGCGGCTCCGCCAGGGCCTGGAGGCCGTGGCCGACCGCACCCCGGGCATCGGCGACGTCCGCGGCCTCGGTCTCATGCTCGCCACCGAGTTCGTCACCGAGGACGGCAGCCCCGACCCGGAGACCGCCGGCCGCGTCCAGCGGGCCGCCATCGACGAGGGCCTGCTCCTGCTGCTGTGCGGCGCCTGGAACCAGGTCGTCCGTATGATCCCGGCGCTTGTGATCGACGAGCACGGCGTCGACGAGGGCCTGCGGGCCTGGGCCAAGGCCGTCGAGGCCGGAACCTCGGGAGCGTCGGACCGATGACCACCGCCACCCGCGACCTGGCGGGTCTGACGGCCCGTATCGCCGAGTTCGCGCCCGGTCTGCGGGTGGAGACCGGCCCGGGGGCCACCGGCCCCTACGCCTACGACGCCTCCAACTACCGTGTGCCGCCCGGGGCGGTGGTCTTCCCGCGCACCGCCGACGACGTGGTCGCGGTGCTGCGGGCCTGCCGGGAGGCCGGTGTGCCCGTCACCGCCCGGGGCGGCGGCACCAGCATGGCCGGCAACGCCGTCGGGCCGGGTGTGGTCCTGGACTTCTCCCGGTACATGAACCGGATCCTGGACATCGACGTGGAGGCGCGCACCGCGCGGGTCGAGGCGGGTGCCGTCCTGGACGCGCTGCGCAGCGCGACCGCGCTGCACGGGCTCGACTTCGGCCCGGACCCCTCCTCGCACAGCCGCTGCACCCTCGGCGGCATGATCGGCAACGACGCCTGCGGGAACCGGTCGGTGCGCGACGGGCGGACCAGCGGGCATGTCGAGGCGCTGGAGATCGTGACGGCCGACGGCGTGCGGGCCGTCGCCGATCACAGCGGGCTGCGTCCGGTGGACCCGGGTGACGCCGCGGCCGTCGCCCGGATCGAGTCCGGCCTCAGGCGCCTGGTCGAGCAGAACCTGGCGCCGATCCGGACCGAGCTGGGCCGCATCCCGCGCCAGGTCTCCGGCTACCAGCTCCACCACCTCCTGCCGGAGAACGGCTTCGACCTGGCCCGCGCCCTGGTGGGCACCGAGGGCACCTGTGCGGTCGTCACCGCCGCGACGGTCCGCCTGGTGGCGACCGCACAGGCATCCACGCTCCTCACGCTCGGCTACGACGACGTGGTCGACGCGGCCGAGGACGTGCCCGAGATCCTCCGCTTCTCGCCGAGTGCGGTGGAGGGCATGGACGAGGCGATCGTCGCCACCATGCGCGCCCGCCGCGGTCCCGGTTCCGTCACCGGCCTGCCCGCGGGCCGTGCCTGGCTGTACGTCGAGCTCGAAGGGGACGACCAGGCAGACGTGGACGCCCGGGCCGCCGAGCTGCTCGGCGTACTGAAGGACCTGGGGCGGCTGACCGGGGGCCGGGTCGTGCGGAGCCCGGCGGAGCGGCGGTCGCTGTGGCGGGTGCGGGAGGACGGGGCCGGGCTCGCCGCCCGGCTCGTCGACGGCGGCGAGTCCTGGCCGGGCTGGGAGGACGCTGCGGTCGCCCCCGAGGACCTGGCGGCCTACCTGCGCGGATTCCGCAAGCTGCTCGCCTCCCACCAGCTCACCGGTGTGCTGTACGGGCACTTCGGCGCGGGCTGCGTGCACGTACGGATCGACTTCGACATGACCACCGACACCGGCCGGGAGGTCATGCGCCGCTTCCTCGGCGAGGCCGCCGCGCTGGTCGTGGAGCACGGCGGCACCCTGTCGGGTGAGCACGGTGACGGACGTGCCCGCGGCGAACTGCTGGAGGTGATGTACAGCCACCGCATGATCGCCGCGTTCGCCGCCTTCAAGCAGGTCTTCGACCCCTCCGGGCTGCTCAATCCCGGTGTGATCGTCCACCCGGCCCCGCTGGACGCCGATCTCGCGCTGCGTGAACTCCCCCTCGTGGAAACGACGTTCGGCTTCCCGCACGACGCGGACGGCTTCACCGGAGCCGTGCGCCGCTGCGTCGGCGTCGGCCGCTGCCGCAGTGACGCGGGCGGGGTGATGTGCCCCAGCTACCGTGCCACGGGCGAGGAGAACGACTCCACCCGCGGACGGGCCCGCATGCTCCAGGAAATGGTCCGCGGCGAGACCGTCCGGGACGGCTGGCGCTCGACCGAGGTCAAGGACGCCCTCGACCTGTGCCTGTCCTGCAAGGCCTGCTCCAGCGACTGCCCGGTGGGTGTCGACATGGCCACCTACAAGGCCGAGTTCCTCCACCAGCACTACCGGGGCCGCCTGCGCCCCCGGTCGCACTACTCCCTGGGCTGGCTGCCGAAGACCTCGGCGCTCGCGGGATACGCCGCCCGGCCGGTCAACGCCCTGCTGCGCGGCCCCCTGGGCAAGCTCCTGGCCCGTCTGGGCGGCGTCACCACCCAGCGCGGGATCCCCGCCTTCGCCTCCCGCCGCACCCTGCGCAGGACCCTGCGCGCGGCACAGCCCGCAGGACCCGCCAAGGCGGTCCTCTTCGTCGACAGCTTCACCCGCGCCTTCCGCCCCCAGGTCGTGGGAGCGGCGAGCCGGGTGCTCGCCGACGCCGGCATCCCCTGCACCCCCCGGGACGGCCTGTGCTGCGGGCTGACCTGGGTCAGCACCGGCCAACTGGACACGGCCCGCAAGGTCATGGCCCGCACCGTCGCCGCTCTCGACGACGGCGACGACCGGCCCGTCGTCGTGGCCGAACCGAGCTGCGCCGCCGCCCTCAAGCGCGACGTGCCCGAACTCCTCGGCACCGAGGCCGCCCGGCGGGTCGCCGACCGGGTGCGGACCTTCACCGGGGCGCTGACCGACCTCGCCGAACCGGGCTGGGCACCGCCGCCCCTCCCCGAGAACGTCGTGCTCCAGACCCACTGCCACGAGTACGCCACCTTCAAGGGCCGCCGCCCCGCCGACCTGCTGCGCCGCCTGGGCGTACGCGGAGTCGACGAGGCCGAGGGCTGCTGCGGACTGGCCGGCAACTTCGGCTTCGAGGCAGAGCACTACGACACCTCGATGGCCGTCGCCGACCTCGCGCTGAAGCCCCGCCTCGACAAGCTCGACGGACGGCCCGTCATCGCCGACGGCTTCAGCTGCGCCACCCAGATCGACCACCTCGCGGGCGGCAGGGACATCCGAGCCCTGCACCTCGCCGAACTCCTCGACCCCGCCGCCGACCAGCCAGGAGAAACGACATGACCGAGGTTCCCACTCAACTGTTCATCGGCGGTGCCTGGGTGGACGCCGCGGACGGCGCCACCATGCCCGTCGACGATCCCGCGACCGGCGACATCCTCTGCCACATCGCCGACGCCGGTCCCAAGGACGCCCGGCTCGCGGAGGAAGCGGCCGTAGGGGCCCAGCGGGACTGGGCCCGTACGGCCCCCCGGGCGCGCAGCGAGATCCTGCGCCGCGCCTACGAGATCGTCCTGGAGCGCACCGACGAACTCGCCCACCTGATGACGTCCGAGATGGGCAAGCCGCTGGCCGAGGCCCGGGGCGAGGTGGCGTACGCCGCCGAGTTCTTCCGCTGGTTCTCCGAGGAGGCCGTCCGCATCGACGGCGGCTGCGGCACCCTGCCCGACGGCCGCAACCGCATGCTGCTCACCCGTCGCCCGGTCGGACCCTGCCTGCTGATCACGCCGTGGAACTTCCCGCTGGCCATGGGCACCCGCAAGATCGGCCCGGCGATCGCGGCGGGCTGCACGATGATCCTCAAGCCCGCCCCGCAGACCCCGCTGACCAGCCTCGCGCTGGCCGGGATCCTGAAGGAGGCGGGCCTGCCGGACGGGGTGCTGAACGTCGTCACCACCTCCCGGGCCGGCGAGGTGTGCGAGCCGCTGCTGCGCGGCGGCCGGATCCGCAAGCTGTCCTTCACCGGCTCCACCGCGGTGGGCCGGCTGCTGCTCGCGCAGTGCGCGGACACGGTCGTCCGCACCTCGATGGAGCTGGGCGGGAACGCGCCCTTCATCGTCTTCGACGACGCCGACCTGGACGTGGCCGTGGACGGGGCGATGGTCGCCAAGATGCGGAACATGGGCGAGGCCTGCACGGCGGCGAACCGGTTCTTCGTGCACCGGTCGGTGGCCGACGAGTTCGGGCGGCGGCTCGCCGAGCGGATGGGCGCCCTCGTGGTGGGGCCCGGGACCCGGGAGGGCGTCGACGTCGGCCCGCTGATCGACGCCGCCGGACGCACCAAGGTCGCCGACCTCGTCGCCGACGCGGTGGAGCGAGGCGCCCGGGTGCTCGTCGGCGGCCGCACGCCGGAGGGGCCCGGCCACTTCTACCCGCCGACCGTGCTGGCCGGCGTCGATCCCGGCAGCCGTCTGATGGACACGGAGATCTTCGGCCCGGTCGCCGCGCTCCTCACCTTCGACGACGAGGACGAGGTGCTGCGCCGCGCCAACGACACGCCCTGGGGCCTCGTCGGCTACGTGTTCACCCAGGGGCTGGACCGCGGGCTGCGCGTCAGCGAGGGCCTGGAGGTGGGCATGGTGGGCCTGAACACCGGCCTCGTCTCCAACCCCGCCGCACCCTTCGGCGGAGTCAAGCAGTCCGGGCTCGGGCGTGAAGGCGGCCGCGTCGGGATCGACGAGTTCCTGGAGTACCAGTACGTCGCGGTGCCTGTGCGCTAGATCAGTCGACGTGGAACCCGGCGCCGGGACCGTTGCCCTGATAGGTCCCGTCCCGGGTGTACTCGGTGGTGCTGATGGAGAAGGTCTGGCCGGGGAAGCGGCCGTAGAAGTCCGGGGACGGCAGACTCATGCGTGCCGTGAAGTCCCCGTTGCCGTCGGTGTGGGCCTCCCCCATGGCGGTGGCGTGGAACGCCAGCTTCACCAGGCCGTCCCGGATGAACCCGGACCCGGTGACGGTGACGGTCGTGTACGCCGAGCCGCTCTGGGGACTGACCCGCAGCTCCGCGGGGGAGGAGTAGGTGTCGTCCTCCGGGGTCGTCTCCGGGTACGCACCGGACCCGGCCGAGGATCCCGACGACCATGGCGGTGTGACGGAGCCGAAGTCGGGCAGACCGCCGGAGCCGATCCACCCGCTGATCACGAACGCGGCGGCCACCAGGAACGCGATCCCGCCGAGGATGCCGCTCCCGCCGCCGTTCTCCTCGCGTGGCGGGGCCGGAGGCGGAGCCGCCGGCGGCCCCGGCGGCAGCGAGGCGGGACTGCCCTTCTTCTTGCCCTTCCCCGCGGGCTTCCCCGGCTTTCCCGTTCCCATGAGCGTCTGCGCGCCGCCCGCGAAGGGAGCGGGCCCGGGCCGGCCCGTGATCGCTTCGCGGATCCTCTCCAGATCCTCATTGGCCGCCATGCGCTTACTCCACCCCTCGTCGTGTGTCGGCCGCCACCCGGTCGGCGATCAGACGCGCTTCCCGTACGGCCGCCGCGGCCCCGCGCCGGTCGGCCGCCCGCACCCGGGTCAGCGCCCGGGCGATGACGCAGTAGAAACCGGCGTGCAGTTCCTCGGAGCCGCAGCGCAGGCCGTCGCGCGTCACCCGGTCCCCCAGCGCCTGAAGGGCGACTGCCGGCTGCGCTTCCGGGGGACGCCCGCCAACGCGTCCTCGACGTCCGGCACGAGCCTGAGCCAGTGCCGGGCCGCGCACGGGCGAGGGCAGGCCTGGCACCAGATCCGCTCGGCCGACCCGCGCTCCCCGGGCACCGCGGGCCCCTCCGCGGGCCGCCGCACCGCGTCGACGGGGGCGGCGGGTTCCGGGGTCACCGACACCCACACCGGAGCCGGATGGCCACCCGCCGACACGACGAACGCCTCGCCCCGGGCGAGCATCGGCACCTGCTCGGCCACCTGGCCGATCATCCCGGGGCCCGGGGCCTCAAGAAGCCGGTGCGTGAGCAGATTGGGGAACAGACCGGTCACCGTGTCCGGGAGCTGCTTCGGGTCCTGCGTCACCAGGACGAACCCCTGCCCGTAGGAACGCTGGGTCGCGATCGCCGTTGCGGTCGCCTCGGCGGCGGCCGGCATCCGCGGCTCGTTCGTGCCGGGGCCGCCTCCGCCGCCGAGCAGCAGGTGCGCTTCCTCCAGGACGGTCAGATGTCCGAAGCCGGGGAGCGGATGGGCCCGCCGGTAGGCCACGAGACCGGCCAGCAGCAGGCCGAAGGCCATCTGCCGGGCCGCGCGGTCGCCGAAGTCGGCCAGGGTGATCACCGAGGGCTCGGCCAGCAGTCGTCCCCAGTCGAGCCCGGCGTCCGCGCCGCCGGCCAGAGCGTCACCGCCCGCGCCCGCCAGCAGGCTCTGCACCCGCTGTCCGAGCGAGGCTCGCAGATTCGCGGCCTGTTCCCCGGTTCCCCCGTAGGCGCAGACTTGTTCGAGGACCGCCCGGTAGAGCTGCGCCACGGTGGGCGGGGCGTCGTCCTGGTAGAGGTCGGTGACGGCGTTTCGCAGCGCGGCCGCGGCGAGCGGCCAGGACGCCGACAACCCCGTGGCCGCGTCGAGGCATTCGGCCACGGTGTCGGCGAAGCCGTCCCTGTTCACGCCCTCGGGTACCGCCAGCGGGTTGATCTGCGTACCGTCGTGACCGAGCCTCAGGGCGTGGGCGCCCATCGCGAGGTAGTCGGTCTTCTCCGGGTCGACCACCAGGTACGGCACGGCTTGCTCACGCCACATGCGCCGCAGCAGCGTCATCACCGTGGTCGTCTTGCCGAATCCGGTCAGTCCGGTGACGAGCAGATGCTGATTCAGATCCGGCACCCGCAGCCGGTACGGCCGGCCGCCGGCCGAACGGCCCAGCCGGAGCCCGGCCCCTTCCGTCTCCGGGGCGTAGCGGGAGACGACCGCGGGACGCCGGGCATGGCGGGTGACCGCCTCCCTGGGCAACGCGGTGAGCGGCAGCAGGTCGGCTGCGGTCCGCGGAGCCACGATCGTGCCGTCGCGGACCAGTTCCAGCGTGCTCGGGCGGGGCAGCCCGGCAACGGGCTCGGGGGACAGGCAGGGCGCGCCGAGCGCTGCCGCGAGTTCCGCCGCGACGGCGGGCTCGTCCGCGGTGACCGTCACAGTCGCGTGGAAGGCCACCAGAGCGTGATCCAGGGCCTCCAGCGCGGCCAGCGGACCCGCCGCGTCCACCAGGCCGTCCGCAGCCTGGTCCCGTCCCGGGGCCGCCGCCCGTCCATCGACGCGCCGGACCACACGGCGCAGCACCGGTACGACCGTTCGTGGCGGCGCGAGCGGTGTCAGCGCCACCTCTACGCCGCACGTTCCGGCGGAACGGTCGACGGCGTCCAGGAGCGCGGCCCACTGCAACCCGTCGGGCGGCCAGCACGCGATGCTCCGGCCCGGCAGTCGCCCGACGGGCCCGGCGCTCAGCCGCCACGCACGCGCACCCTCGGCGCCGCCCCGCCCGCCGTCCGCCGACCCGAAGTCGGCTAGCCCGGCGAGCAGATCGAGGCAGCGGGCCTCATGGCCGGCCACCGACGCGCGCTGCCCCGTCAGCCGCAGGGCCATGCGCGCTCCCGTTGCCGGATCACGCCAGACCCGTGCGTGTACGGCGACGGGGTCATCGGGCCGTATGCCCGCCAGGAACTCCGCCAGCCTGAGCCGCAGAAGGTCATCCACCGTCCGCGACGCGCTGTCGGGCGAGGGAGCCGCGGCCTGAGCGGGAAGCCGGAGGACCGGCAGGCTGACGCCGCCCGCCGTCGCCGGGGCGCCGGTCCGGTCGGCGGTGTTCCGTGCCGCGGTCATGACCGTCCCCCCGTCCGGATGAGGTCGCGCAGCCTGCCGGGTGACACGTCCTGGGCGGGCCCGGTCAGGGGGTCGGTCCTGAAGTCCTCGGCACCGCACACCGGGCAGTCGGGCCTGCGCTCCACCGTCATCCAGACACTCTGGAAGGCGTGCTGGCCCGGGGCCTCGCGCAGTACGTCCCCGAACAGCCAGTAGCCGGGTTCGGTGCCGAACGCCACATAGGACTGGCCGCGCTCTCGGGCGGCCGTCAGGAACCGCGCGATGCGCGCCTGCCCGGTCCCTCCGTCGGCCGGGTGCAGCAAGGCGAGGGCAATCTTGGCGGCCGCGGCCGAGACGTGCTGGATGTCCACGACCAGACCGGGTTCGGCGACCAGACGGCCCGTGCCGTAATCGGTCGGCTGCACGAGCGGGGTGCCCGCCGACAGCTCTCGTACGCCCGCCGTGGCACAGCCCCAGCACGCCGCTCCCGGGTAGGTCATGATCACCTCACCGCCGGCCGCGCCACGGTACAGACCGGTGAAGACCCCTGGAACGCCGGTCCAGTACGCGAGGTGGTCCAGGCGGCGCTGGGCCCGGCTGTCGTCGGTCGCCGCGACCAGCAGATCACTGCCGCGCAGCACATCGGCCAGGCCACGGGCGCCGAGCCCGTGAACGGTCCGCCCCAGCGTGCGCACCGACAGCTCCGGGTTCACCGCGACGAGCCGGGATGCGAGTGCCGATACTTTCGGCCGGCCGATGTCCCGGACCGTGTACGGGCTGCGCCCGAGATTCTCGGGGGCCACCCGCTCCGGGTCGATCAGGGTCAGCCCGCCGACACCCGAGCGCGCCAGGCACTCGGCGAGGTACGCACCGACCGACCCCGCCCCGGCCACCACGACGTGCCGCCCGGCGAGTTCGGGGGCGACAAGCCCCGCGCTGCGTGCGAACAGCCCGGGCGTGCGGCGGCCGCCCCGGCGTGCCCGTAGACGCACCGGCCCGGCCGCAGCCTCCCGCAGCCGCGTCACGGCCGCCGCCGCGGAACGGCGGCGCGGCCGGGCCGCGGCGACAGCCAGGGCCAGCCGGTCGGCGGCCGCGGCCGCCGGGTCCCACGACAGCGCGAGCGGCGAGCCGTGCGTGAGGAGCACCGGAGGAGTGGCCGGGAAGTCCACGCCGAACAGCACCGCCGACACCGAGGGCAGCGTGTCGAAGCGGGCCCGCACGGCCAGCACCGGGACACCGTCCACGGTCAGCACCTCGGGTTCGCCCACCTCATGGGCTCCCGCCCGGTCCAGCGAGGCCGACACGGGCAGCACGAGCGGACGCATCGGCAGCACCTCGACCCCGCCCGGCGCGCTCACGGCGCCGAACCACGACACCCGCACCCCACGGCTGACCAGTTCGTGACGGGCCGGCGGCCCGTCGTCCAGCGTGACCACGGGCGCCAGGTATCGCCCCAGATGCGGGTTCAGCGCGAGTGACCGGCCGAACTCGTGGTGGTCCTGGCCGGACGGTTCCGGGAGTTCGGCAGGGTGCGAGTGAACGATGCCCTTGAACCGTGCCGCCCCGCTCCGCTGGATCCGCTCGACCTCCTCGATGAGCCAGGTGCTGGTGCGGTACCGCACGCTGGTGACAGCCGCTTCCTCGTCCGGCACCAGATGCGTGACCAGATCGGTACCCGCCGGCCCCAGCAGCGCCCCGCCGGCTTCCGGCGGCACCCCGCCGATCCGGTCGACGATCGCCGCCAGCGCGTGATCGGTGACCCGCACCCGCATCACGGCGCTCACCGCCCTTCCACCGCGAACGGGAACCGGTGGCCGCCCCGCACGAACCCCATGCCCAACGCCCACAGAACGGACTTGGAGTACGCCTCCTCCAGCGTCGGCTGGCCCGCACCGCGCGTCTGTGACAGGCAGATCGTCCCGTCCGGGTACAAGTGACCGTCGTGCGCGTCGATCACGTTCCGCTGGACGAGCTGCTCCAGCGGGGGCTCGACCAGCTTGACGCGGTACTCGCGCCCGTCGAAGAAGGCGAACAGCGTATAGCGCTCGTCGAGTTCGGTCGTGACCGAGTACGCCCAGCCGCGCACGTCCGGCTCGTCGACGTACGCGGTGCCCTCCGGCATGTGGGTACGCGCGAACCGCCGGTCCGCCGCAAGCCGCCGCTGATCGGCCCGCGAGGCGGCGAACGTGCCGTGGTGCACCCGGGAGACAGGCTCGTCCTCCGCCGGGTCCCCGCGGTAGATCGTGCCGTCCCGCCCCACGGTGATCCGTGCCGCCGGATCGTCCGGGTACGGGTCCTGCCTGGTCTGCGCCCGCATGATGAGGTCGCGCAGTTCGTTCAGGTCGCCGGAGTTCCTGCTCATGGACGGTTCCCTCCGATCCCGGGGTCCGTGGACGACTTGTTGTCCTGAGTGCCGCTCGACGGGTTGCCGTGGTCGCTGACATGGCTGTGGAAGTTGGTCCGGGGCTCCGACGTCTGTCCCTGTCCGCTGTGGACCTGCTGGTCGGTCTGCTTCAGGCCGCCGGTGCGGTCGTGCCCCCACGAGCCGTGACGCTCGTACGGATCGGACACGCGCTGCCCGTCTTCCGCCTCCAACGACCCCTTCTGACGGGGCGGGTGGCCCTGCGGCGGGGCGCCACCCGCGTCGCCGGCGGGCTGGGGACGGGCGCCTGTCGGAGGGGGGTGCCCCTCGCCCTGCTCCGGGCGGTGTCCTCCCCCGTACCGCTCTGCCCACTCAGTGGGGGGCAAGATGGACCAGCCCCTGACGAACACCTGTGGGCGTAGGGCTTCTCCGCCTCCCTCCCGCGACGCCCCGCCAGTGCGACCGGCACCATGACGGTCGCCGCCGTCCTGATGACCTTCCCTGTGACGGTCGGGGTGCTCGGTGGGCGCCGGATGGGCACCGCCGGCGCCCGGGCGGTCGCCCTGCGTCCGCGGGACCCTGGGTTCGGCGTGCGGCTCGTTGCCGGGGCCGGGACGGGTGGTTTCGCCGTGGCTGCGGTCCCGGGACCGTACCCCCTCCTGGGCCTGCCCGGCGCTCTCGCCGGTGCGCGGCTGACCCGGCCTGTGCTGCTCCTGGTGGTGCTGCTCTCGGCCCCAGTAAGGGCCATGCTTCTTGTGTTCGGTCGCGTCGACGAGGTGGTCCCCCGCCGGAGGGCGGCCGTTCCCCCCGTGCAGGTCCCCACTGCGCGATCCGCTGCCCTGAGCGTTCGGCGGAGCCGGTGCGTTGCCGTCGCTCGGGCGGTGCTCGTCGTCCCGATGCCGCTCCTGCTGCCGGCGAGATCCCGGGCTCATGCGGAGCGCCTCCTCTCGTCCAGTTCTCCGATCTCGTCAGGGGAGGGCCCCCTGCTGTCCCCGCTGGGTGCGGGTACACGCCCCTGCGCCAGGTTCTGGAGCAGTTGGGTCGGGGTGACCTTGAGCTCCTCGGCCGCGAACGGCAGCGTGTCGGCGTACTCGCCCAGCAGCTTGGTGAGCGTCTCCCAGCGCGCTTTGACCACCTCGCCGGCGGCCTCCGGGTCCCGCATGAACAGGGGAATCACGTCGTACACTGCGGCCACGTCCACATCCAGCTCGGCCCGGCGCATGCTGTGCGCGCGCTCGGTCTGGTCGGCGTACTGCTTCCTGAGATCGATCAGGAGGGCACGCAACGGTTCGAGTGCGATCCCGGCTTCCAGCTTGGCGACCTTCACCGCGACCTTGTCCTGGGCGTCCTCGACGGCGAGGACCACCGGGTCGGGCGTGACGTCCACGTCGACGAACTGCTCCACGACCAGCAGGCCCCCACCGGGCCCGGTGGACGCGCCGGGCGGGCCGGCCAGGATGGTGCGGCTGTCCACGGCGAGATAGACGTCGTCGTGGCCGCGCTCACGCAGCAGCCTGCGCGCCCATGCGCGGAAGTCGGCGTCGAGCCGGACGCCGGCCGCCTCGCCGTACCGGGAACTGAGCACGCCGTAGCGGGCCACGACGTCCAGCAGGGACCCGGGGTCGGAGCTCCAGCGGGGCTGCACCACCGCGATCGCGCTCACCCCGACCTTGCGCGCGTCCGCCAGCCGTACGGCGTCGGCCGACATCTCCACGGTCTGCGGCGCGTTGTCGAAGAGCAGCACGGACAACTCTCCGGTCGCGGGCAGTCTCCGGCCGGTGAACAGGCCCGTCACCGTGCTGTGCCGGCCGGGGCCGCACACCCGGAAGGGCACACCGTTACGGAAGATGACGGCCAGCCAGCCGACGTTCACCACGAGCCACCGCTCGGGCAGGGGGAAGGGCCCCTTCACCAATGTGGGCAGGACGTATGTCTCTGACATGCCGGAAGCCTCCAGCGGGCGTTGAAGTCACTCGAAAGTGTTGCGGCTCCGGCCTTCTGGGACGATCGGACAAACCTGCTCTTCACGACTGGCATCCTGGGCCGTCAGGCGGGGAAAACCCGGGGTGCTAGGCCTGGTTAACCACAGGCCGGGGGGTGGCTTGACCCAGTGGGGAGTACGGTTCGTGGCGGGCTGATGCCCGGGATCGTCGCCGTGCCGGTCACGTTGCTCGCGCTCGCCGCGGCGGGGTGGGCGGCCATCGCCTCCTGGGGAGTCGGGCCGCCGACCTCGCTCTGGACCGACCTCGCCTACCGGGGCTTCGGAGTACCGCTGGTCCTGGCGGGGGGCGTGCTGTGGACCCGTACGGCGCGGGCCCGGGTGGGCATGCTGCTGATCGCGCTCGGCGTCACCTACTACCTGCAGTTCCTCCGTGTCAGCGGCCACCCGGCCCTGTTCGCCATGGGGTTCTGCCTGGCCTTCCTGTACGTCGGGGTCTTCGGCCACCTGGCCCTCAGCCTGCCCTCCGGGCGGCTGCGCGGGGCGGGCGACCGTGTCTACGTCGCGATCTGCTACCTCGCCTGCACGGGTACCCAGGTGGGCCGGTACTTCGCCGACCGCCCCAGCGGCACGTGGAACTACAACATCGGGCAGGTCAACACGCGGTGGGCGATCGCGAGCAGCCTCATCCTGGCCGTGCTCGGCGTCACGGGCATCGTGATCGTGCTGCGCCGTCTGCTCATCGCGCTCACCGTACGCCGTCGCCGTACCGGGCCGGTCTGGGCGATCCTGGTGATCGCCGGTGTGCTGCTCATCGCGTCGTCTCTGACCAGCGCGATGGGGGTGCCTCTCGACTTCCGCCTCGTCATCGAGGTGCTCATGCTCGGTGGCTCGGCGGCGGGGCTCATCGTGGCGTACATCGTCTCGGCCGGCCTTCAGTGGCGCAGGGAGATGCACATCGCGGAACTGCCCGCCCGGCTCGGGGAACTGCACGCCACGCCGCTGGACGCACTGCAATCGTCCCTCGCCGAGGCCGTGGGCGATCCCACGCTGCGCCTGCTGCTGCCGCGTCAGGGCGGCGTCCTCACTGATCTGTCCGGCAGCCGTGCCGAGGACAGCCGGGACCCGGCGCGCACCCGCACGCCGGTCAGCCGCGGCGACGGGCTGCTGTGTGTCATCGAACACGACGCCGCCCTCACCGAAACCGAGCGGGCCACGGCGATCGCATTCGCCCTCGCCGGCCTGGTGGTGGAGAACGTCCGGCTCTTCGAGCAGGTCAGCGAGTCGCGGCGACGACTGCTCGAAGCCGAACTCGCCGAACGGACACGGATCGAGCGTGCTCTTCACGACGGCGCCCAGCAGGGATTCTTCGCCGTGCTCACCCTGCTCGGCATGGCACACAGCCGGGCCGCGACCGAGGGCAGGGGCCATCTCGCCGAACTGCTGGCCACGGCGAAGTCACAACTCACCGACTCCATGAAGACGCTGCGCGAGCTGTCCCAGGGACTGGACCCTCACGAGCTCGTCCAGAAGGGCCTCGGCAACACCGTCGGCAACCTGGCCCGCAACCACCGGGGACGGGTCACCTACCAGGTGCCCGACCGGCGTTGGCCGGGCCACGTGGAGTCCACCGCGTACTTCGTCATCGCCGAGGGCGTCACCAACGCGGTCAAGCACGCGACGCCCGGGGCGGCCATCCGCGTCGCGGTCACACCGGACGGGGACGACCTGATCGTCACCGTCGCCGACGACGGGCAGGGTGGCGCCGATGCCCGCGGCACCGGCCTGCGCGGACTGGCCGAACGGGTCGCGGCCGTCGGGGGCGAACTGCGCGTCGAGAGCCCCCCGGGCGGAGGCACCCGCCTGGAGGCCCGCCTGCCCGGCGCGTCACCCGCCGATTCACCGGCCGGATCACCTGCCGGTTCCCCCGTCCCCGCAGAAGGAGATGCCCCTTGAAAGCTGTCGTCGTCGAGGACGACCCGATGCTGCGCACCACGTTCATCGCCGCCCTGACCGGCCTCGGCGTCGAGGTCGCCGGAAGTGCCGAAACGGCCGACGACGCCGTCGCCCTGGTCGACGAACACGCCCCGGACGTGGTCACCCTCGATCTGCGGCTGGTGAAGGAGGCCCAGCCCGCCGACGCGGGACTGCGCATCGCCGAACGCGTCAGGGCTCTCTTTCCGGAGGTCGCTCTGCTGGTCATCGCGACCGACCCGACGGTGGAGCACGTCAAACGGCTCATGAAACTGGAGCCGCCCCGCGCGGTCGGACTCATGGCCAAGAGCAGCCTGGGCGACATGGAACTGATCACCGACGCGATGAGCCGGGTCGCCAAGGGCCAGGTCGTCATCGACCCGGGTTGGGTCCGTGACCTCCTGGTGCCGCAATCCCGGCCCGCCGACCGGGCGCCCGACCCGCTGCAGGGCCTGACACCCCGTGAGCGGCAGATCCTCTCCCTCGTCGCGAGGGGCCTGACCAATCTCGCCATCGCCCAGAAACTCTCCTGCACGCTGGGGAACGTCGAAAGGAACCTGTCGACCGTCTTCGGCAAGCTCGGTCTGGCCTCCGAGAACGAGCAGCGGCACCTCAACCGCCGGGTCGTGGCCACCTTGATGTTCCTGCGCGCGGAAAACCAGCGGGATCGGTGAGGGAAACCTTGCTGACGTTCGCCCTCGGGGCGAGGACCATCTCTCCTGTGCGGGGAGGGAGGGGACATGCGCGTCGTCGTCGTCGAAGAAACCCGGGCCCTGCGGGACGCCCTGGTCCGGGTGCTCACCGAGCGCGGGATCGAGGTGGTCGGCACGGCCGCCGGCCATGCCGACGGGCTGCGCGAGGTCGCCCGGTCGGCGCCCGACGTCGTCGTCATCGACATCCACCAGCCGTCCGGCCACACGGACGAAGGAGTGGCGACGGCCCGGGCGATCCGTGCCGGGCACCCGGAAACGGGGCTGCTGGTGCTGTCGTCCCGTGTCGCGACGGACCAGGTGCACCACCTCGCGGGACCGCGCCCCGCGGGCGGCGTCGGATGCCTGCCGAAGGAGCGTCTGGGCGACCCCGACCGTCTCGTCGGCATACTGCGCCGCGTGCACGCAGGCGAGACGATCATCGACTCCTTCGGTGACTGAGGCCGACGAGGCGAGGACCACCCCAAGTGTGGCCCAGGCTGCCCCTCAAAATGAAGACATGAATCAGTCTTCATGTGTTCCTGTATGGTGAGAGGTGCCGACGCGCCCCCGCCAGAAGGACCCCTGATGACCTCCACCCTCACGCCGCAGCCGGTCGAACGGACGACGCCCCAGCGCCCTGAGGCGGTGGCCCGGCGGCGTACCCGTGTCCTCGCGCTCCCCGAGGCGCGCTGGGCCGCCGCGGCCACCGCCTTCTTCCTGCTCGCCCTGCCCCTGCAGCTGACCGGCGCCCCGGCCTGGACGTGGGGAGCCCTGTACGCCCTGTCGTACGTCACGGGGGGCTGGGAGCCTGGCTGGGAGGGTCTCAAGGCGCTGAAGGACCGCACCCTCGACGTCGACCTGCTGATGGTCGTCGCCGCACTGGGCGCGGCCGCGATCGGGCAGGTCATGGACGGCGCCCTGCTCATCGTCATCTTCGCCACCTCGGGCGCGCTGGAGGCCCTGGCCACGGCCCGTACCGCCGACTCCGTGCGCGGCCTGCTCGACCTGGCCCCCGCCACCGCCACCCGGCTGGGCCCGGACGGCGCCGAACAGGCCGTCCCCGTAGAGGAGCTGGAGGTCGGCGACACCGTCCTCGTACGCCCCGGGGAGCGGGTCGGCGCCGACGGCCGGGTGCTGGACGGGGCGAGCGAGGTGGATCAGGCGACCATCACCGGCGAACCGCTGCCGGTGGCGAAGGAGCCCGGCGACGAGGTCTTCGCAGGCACCCTCAACGGCACCGGCGCGCTGCGGGTCCGGGTCGGACGCGACGCCTCCGACTCGGTGATCGCCCGGATCGTCCGCATGGTGCAGGAGGCGTCCGAGACCAAGGCGCCCACGCAGCTGTTCATCGAGAAGGTCGAACAGCGCTACTCGCTGGGCATGGTGGCCGCGACCCTGGCCGTCTTCCTGGTCCCGCTCGCCTTCGGGGCCCAGCTCACCGACGCCCTGCTGCGCGCCATGACCTTCATGATCGTGGCGTCCCCGTGCGCGGTCGTCCTGGCCACCATGCCGCCCCTGCTGTCGGCCATCGCGAACGCCGGACGTCACGGCGTGCTGGTGAAGTCGGCCGTCGTGATGGAGCGGCTCGGCCAGGTGGACGCCGTCGCCCTGGACAAGACCGGCACCCTCACCGAGGGCGGTCCCCGTGTCACCGACGTCCGGCCGCTGCCCGGATCCGGCCTGGACGAGACGGAGGTGCTGACGCTGGCGGCCGCCGCCGAGCGGCCCAGTGAGCATCCGCTGGCCCGGGCGGTCGTGGACGCGGCCCGCGAGCGCGGTCTCGACCTGCCCGACGCACGGGACTTCGGCTCCGCGCCCGGCGTGGGAGTCACCGCCGTCGTGGGCGGCCGCACGGTGGAGGTCGGCGCACCGGCCCGGCTGGCGGCCGACGCCGTGGCCGCGGCCGCGGAACTGGAGGAGTCCGGCCGTACCGCCGTCCTGGTCGTCGTCGACGGCACTCCCGCCGGGCTTCTCGGCATCGCCGACCGGCTGCGCCCGGACGCCGCCGCCACCGTCACCTCCCTCGCCCGGCTCACCGGCTCGGCCCCGGTGCTCCTCACCGGCGACAACCCCCGCGCCGCCGCGCACCTCGCCGCCGAAGCCGGCATCGGCGACGTACGCGCCGGGCTGCTGCCGCAGGACAAGCTGGCCGCCGTCGAGGAGATGGAGAGCGCGGGCCGCAAGGTGCTGGTCGTCGGCGACGGCGTCAACGACGCTCCCGCGCTGGCCGCCGCGCACACCGGCATCGCCATGGGCCGGGCGGGCTCCGACCTGGCCCTGGAGACAGCGGACGCCGTCATCGTGCGCGACGAACTCGCCGCGGTTCCCGCCACGATCGCCCTGTCCCGTCGCGCCCGCCGCCTCGTCGTGCAGAACCTCGTGATCGCCGGGGTGTTCATCACCGGCCTCGTCGTCTGGGACCTCGCCGGTGACCTGCCGCTGCCGCTGGGCGTCGCGGGCCACGAGGGCTCCACGGTCCTGGTCGGCCTGAACGGGCTGCGGCTGCTGAGGGAGGGCGCCTGGCAGCGGGCCGCCGCCGGGGGAGAGGGCTGACGAACGCCGGTCAGCGCACCGGTGGGGGAGCGCTGCTCGCCCGCACCACGAGGTCCACGGGCACCAGGGTGCCGACGCCGGGCCGCTCGCCCGTGCCGTCGATGCGGTCGACGAGGAGCCGCAGCGAACGGGTGCCGATCTCCGCGAAGTCGGTGCGGACGGTGGTCAGCGGCGGCAGGAAGTGCGCGGCCTCGGGGATGTCGTCGTAACCGACCACGCTGACGTCCCCGGGGACCGACCGTCCCGACTCGTGCAGCGCGTGCAGCAGGCCGAGCGCCATCTGGTCGTTGGAGGCGAACACCGCCGTCACCTCGGGGCGCCGGGCCAGCCGACGGCCCAGCTCGTAGCCGGAGCCGGCGCTCCAGTCCCCGACGAGGGGGTCCGGAACGGCCGCACCGGCCGCCCGGAGCGTCGCCTGCCAGCCCGTCATCCGGTGGTCGGCGGAGGTCCAGCCCGTGGGGCCCGCGATGTGCCACACGGTGGCGTGGCCGAGGCCGAGGAGATGCTCGGTGGCCTTGCGGGCACCGGTGCGCGAATCGCCGGTGACCAGGGACGTCTCGTCGTCGAGCGCGTTCTCCAGCACCACCAGGGGAGTGGCAGGATCGGTCGCCTCCGCAAGGGCCCGGCCCACCCACAGCTGGGGCGCGATCGCGATCACGCCGTCCGCGCCCTCGGCCGAGAGCCGGTTCAGGGCCTCGACGACGGTGTCGTGGTCGGCGGTGTCGAGAGCGATGGAGCTGACGAGGTAACCGGCCTCCTGCGCCGCCGTGTTGATCGCGGTGAGGATCGAGGCGGGCCCGTACCGCGCGGCGTCGAAGGAGATGACCCCGAGCATGCGGGTCCTGCCGCTGGCCAGGGACCGCGCGCTGCGGCTGGGCCGGTAGCCGAGGCTCCGCATGGCCTCCAGGACGGCCTCGCGGGTCTCCGTCCGGACGGCCGGATGGTCGTTGAGCACCCGCGAGACCGTCTGCTTGGAAACCCCGGCCATCCGGGCCACGTCGGCCATCACCGGCCGTGCCCCGGCGAAGTTGCGCCTGCTGCGGCCCTTGGGCGCGGGGCCGTCGGAGGCGCTCGATGTCATGGCGGATGATTCCTCGAGGTCGGCACGGCGGTCCTGAGGCCGCCCGGCAGGACCACAGCATAGGCCGGGTAGGGCTCGCCGGGTCCCAGCCCGCGGGCCAGGGCGCGCACAGCATGCCTCACCAGGTGTTCTCCGGGCCGAGGTCGGGGGTGTCGATGAGCCGGGCACGGGTGGTCGTGGTGCCGTGCAGCTCCAGCAGGACGAGTTCGTTGGCGCCCGGGCGCAGCACCGGTGCGGGAACGTACAGCGTGCGCTGCGGGCCGCGGTTCCAGTAGCGGCCCAGGTGGAAGCCGTTGACCCAGGCCTGCCCCTTCGACCAGCCGGGCAGGGAGAGGAAGGCGTCGGCGGGGGTGCCGACGTCGAAGCTGCCGCGGTGGAAGGCCGGCACGGTGACCGGTGCCTCCCCGGCCGGGGCGAACGGCACCGCGCCCAGGTCGTCCAGGGGCAGCGGACGGCACTCCCAGCCCGTCAGCTCCGTGCCGTCGAGGGAGACGGGTCCGAGCAGGCCCTTGGCCGCGCCGATGCGGGGGCCGTAGTTGACGCCGCCCATGTTCTCGACGAGCACCTCCAGCGTCGCCCCGGGGTGCGGCACCCGCACGGGCAGCGTCTCGTCGTGGCGTTCGCTCTCCAGCACGCCCACGGGCGCACCGTCGACGAAGATCTGGGCGCGGTCCCCGACCCCGTGGGCGAAGTGCAGCAGGCCGTCGCCGCCGGCGGGGAGGGCGGTGCGGTAGAGGGCGTAGCCGGTGCGCTGCCCGAGTTCGTCCATGGTCACAGGCGTGTCGGCGGGCACGGCCGTCGCGAGCGATCCGGCGAGCGGCAGGAGGGGCGCCCGGCTGTCCAACTCGACCCAAGTTGGCGTGAGTTTGGCACTCGGGGCCGGGGCGGGCTCGTCGGGCACGGTGGCGTGGCGGGCGATGACCTCGCGGAAGGCGTGGTACTTCGGGCCCGGGTCGCCGCACTCGCTGAGCGCGGCGTCGTAGTCGTAGGAGGTGACGGTGGGCGTGTAGGCGTGCTTGTGGTTGGCGCCGTTGCTGAAGCCGAAGTTGGTGCCGCCGTGGAACATGTAGATGTTCACCGACGCCCCGGCGGACAACAGCCGGTCCAGGTCGGCGGCGGCGTCGGCCGCGTCCCGCACGTGATGGGGGCCGCCCCAGTGGTCGAACCAGCCGATCCAGAACTCGGCGCAGAACAGCGGGCCTTCGGGCCGGTGCTCGCGCAGCCGGGCCAGGGACCGCTCGACGCGGCTGCCGAAGGTACTGGCCGTCAGCACACCCGGGAGGCTCCCCGCGGCCAGGTGCCCGGGGTCGGCCTGGTCGCAGGTGAACAGCAGCTCCTCGACGCCGCGGGAGCGGAAGGCGTCCGCGAGGTGCTTCAGATAGGCGCCGTCGTCGCCGTAGGCCCCGTACTCGTTCTCGACCTGTACGGCGATGACGGGACCGCCCGCCGCCGCCAGGTACGGGCGGAGCGCGGGCAGCAGCAGGTCGAGGTAGCGGTCGACGGCCCCGGTGAAGCGGGGATCGCTGGTGCGCAGCCGGATGTCCGGGTCGGACGTCAGCCAGTCGGGCAGGCCGCCGCCGTCCCACTCGGCGCAGATGAACGGCCCCGGACGCAGCAGCACCCGCAGCCCCTCGTCCTGCGCGAGCCGGAGGAACCGGGGCAGGTCGAGGAAGCCGTCGAGGACGAGGGGGCCCTCGGGGTCTGGCTGGTGGTGGTTCCAAGGGATGTACGTCTCCACGGTGTTGAGTCCCATCGACCGCGCCTTGCGCAGCCGGTCGGACCACAGCCCGGGGTGGACGCGGAAGTAGTGCAGTGCGCCGGAGATGATCCGGAACGGCTCACCGTGCAGCAGGAATCCGTCGGACGTCGTCGTCAGGGCGGGCATGCGGAGGCTTCCCTTCTGGAGGGCGGGAGTGCGGTCGGCTGATCCAAAGGGGCGGGAGCGCGGCAGTTGGGCTGCTGGGGCGGGAGTGAGGTCAGCGGGAGCGGGTGGCGCGGATCAGCCAGAGCGCGGCGGTCAGGCAGAGCGCCGATACGCCGCAGAGCAGGAGCGGCACGGCGCGGACCCCGGACCACTCGATGGCCTTGCCCAGAGCCGGCCCCGCGGCCACGCCCCCGGCCATGGAGGCCGCGATGACCAGTGCACCGGCCCGCCGGGCCCGCGGGGCGGCGCGGTTCAGCCACGGCAGCCCGGTGGGGAAGATCGGCGCGATGAACAGACCGACACCGGCGTACGCGTAGGGCGCCAGTGCCGGGACGGCCGCGGCCAGCAGACACACCGTCATGCCCGCGCAGGAGACGGTGATGATGGCCTGGGCGGAGAAGCGCAGGGCGAGCGGGGCGACCAGGAAGCGGCCGGCGGTCATCATGAGCCAGTACACGGAGGTGGCGGTGGCGGCGACACCGGCGCCGTAGCCGACGGTCTCCAGATGGGTGGGCTCCCAGCCGCCGACTCCGGCCTCGATGCCGACGTGCAGCACGTAGAGGACGACGAAGACGGACAGCACGGAGCCGAGGCTCCGTCCGAGGACGGCTGTGCCGCCGGTCCGCTCCGCGGCCGCGACGGGCGCCTGGTTGCGCACGCCCCTCAGGCACAGCAGCAACGGCAGGTTGACGGCGGCGAAGACGAGGAAGACGGCCGGGTAGTGCTCGGATCCGACCGCGCCGATGACGGCGGGGCCGAGGATGGCGCCGATACCGAAGTGCGCGTTGAGGATGTTCAGCATCGCGGTCGAGCGGTGGCCGAAGCCCACGGCGAACAACTGGTTGAGGCCGTAGTCGATGCCGCCGAAGCCGAGCCCGGCGAGCAGGGCCGCCGCCAGCGCGGTCGGCCAGTCGGGAGCCAGCGCGAAACCGGCCGCGCCGACCGCCATCAGCAGATACGAACTGCCGAGGACGCGCCGGTTCCCGGCTCGCCCGTAGAGCCGGTCGAACAACAGCACACCGGCGACACCACCGACGAAGTGCGCACTGAGCCCGAGCCCCGCGGCGGACGGCGACAGCCCGAACTCCGCACGCAGAGCCGGGATCGCCGGCCCGTACAGCGCCTGCAACGCCCCGATCAGTACGAAGCCGGCACACGAGGCCACTACGGCGGCTCTGCTGAAGAGCGGGCCGGGCGGGGCGGGGGAGGGACGGGTGACGCGCTCTTCGATCACGCGGACTCCGAGGGACGGCCCACCGGGAGGTGGGCGGAGGGCACGGTCTGCGGACGGGATCAGAGGAGTGATGTTACCGGTAACATCCGGTGCGTCAACATCCCCGGCGGGCCCGGGGGCGGCCCGAATGTCACCACGGGATCTCCTCGGCGCTCCCACGAACCCTGAAGATCCACCAGGATTGCCCCGTTCCCGTTCGGGTACGCGAGCAGGACCGTACCCGGGGCGGATCTTGCCCCGGGCAGGCCGCACGACCGCCGCAACCAGGGAATGTGCCATGGAGACACCCGCAAACGACCCCACGCCCACGCCCGCCCAGCGGGCTTTGGACGTCCTCGCCGAGAACACCGAGGACGCGGCGGCTCTGGACGCGCTCGCCAACAGCGACGTGCTCATCCCCGTGCCCGACGACGCGGCCGACGCCGACGCCACCAACCCCTCGGCGGTGGCCCTGCCGGTGCTCGAGCAGCCGGGCGGCGAACCGGTGGTGCCCGTGTTCACCTCCGAGGTGGAGATGGCCGGGCTGCTGCCGTTCGTCTCCCGCTACCGCATGGTGCCGCTCGGCGCCCTCGCCGCCCAGTGGCCGGCCGACGACCTGTCGCTCACCATCGACGGCAGCTCCGAGCACCGGCTGACGCTCACCTCGGAGGGAGTCCGCACCCTACTGGTCCGATAGCAGTACTCACGCCGGGCGTCCGCGCGGTCGCGGCAGGTCAGAGCGCCTTGCCGGGGTTCGACATGCCCCGTCGAGAGCCTCCTTGATCCGCCGCCGCATCGCGCGGGCGGCCGGCGGCGTCTTGCCGGGGCCGGTGCCTCCGTGCGACACACCGTCGTCACCAAAGGCTCCGGCAGCACCAAAGGCTCCGGCAGCCCAGGCGACGGCCGCCGCCTGCCTCGCCGAGCCGCACCGTCGCACCGCACGACGTGCGACGGGAGGCTCCAGCGGCAGAGGGCTGTGCCCGGGGGCCGTCAGCCGGGGCGTGACGCCCGGCGGCCTACCCGCCCAGCGTCCGGGCCAGCGCGGCCCGCTGCAGCGGCAGCACCTCGGCGTGCAGGTCACGGCCCCTGGCGGTCAGGGCGACCCACACCCCCCGCCGGTCCTCCGCGCACACGGACCGCGTCACCAGACCGTCCTTCTCCAGCCGGGCGATCAGCCGGGACAACGCGCTCTGGCTGAGATGGACCCGCCCCACGAGGTTCTGCACCCGGCACTGCTCGCCCTCCTCGGGCGCGGTGGTCGCGAGCATGTCCAGGACCTCGAAGTCGGACGCGCCGAGACCGTGCGGGTGCAGCGCCCGGTCGATCTCGCACATCGTGCGCGCGTGGGCGGACAGGATGTCCCGCCACCGTTCCTCGAGCTGCCCGCCAGCCGTTCTCGCCGCCATGAGGGAACGGTAACACCGTTGCAGGATTCAATGACCGTGCATGGATACGCGGCTCCTATGCGGATTCCCGCTTCACCAGCTCCGTCGGCAGGATCACCGCCGCCGGATCCTCGCCCCCGATCTGCGCGAGGAGCAGCCGCACCATCTCGTTGCTGATGCGGTCCCAGGGCTGTCGGATGGTCGTCAGCCCGGGACTGGAGGCCACGGCAGCCGGTGAATCGTCGAAGCCGCCGAGCGCCACGTCCTGGGGCACCCGCCGCCCGGCCCGGCGCAGCGCCGTGAGCGCTCCCTGCGCCATGAGGTCGGAGGCCACGAAGACCGCGTCGGCGTCCGGGGCCTGTGCCAGCAGCCGCTCGGCGCCCTCCTCACCGCTCGCCCTGCTGTAGTCACCGGAGACGACCAGCCGCTCGTCGAACTCCAGGCCGGCCTCCGCCAGTACCTCCTGGTAACCGGCGAGGCGCTCGACGCCGCCGGGTGTGTCCAGCGGCCCGGTCACCGTGCCCACCCTGCGCCGCCCCAGCGACAACAGGTGGCGCACCATGTCGCGGGCCCCGTCGCGGTCGTCGGCGGCCACGTAACCGACCTTGGAGGCCAGCCCGACCGGCTTTCCGCACGCGACCAGCGGCACCCCCGCCTCGCGCAGCCGCTCCGCCACGGGGGCACCGGAGCGGCTGGAGACCAGCAGCACCCCGTCGACGTGCCCGGCGGTGATGTACCGCGTGATGCGCCGCCGTTCACCTTCGGTGCCCGCCAGCATCAGCAGCAGCGGGATGTCGTGTGCCGCGAGCGCCTGGGTGCAGCCACGCAGCAGGACGTTGAAATTGGGGTCCTCGAAGAACCGCTCCTGTGGCTCGGTGAGTAGGAAGCCGATCGAGTCGGACCGCCCGGTGATCAGGGACCGGGCGTGCCGGTTGACGACGTAACCCGTCTTCCGGATGGCCGCGTTGACCGCCTCCTGGGCGGCCGGGCTGACGTAGTGGCCACCGTTGAGCACGCGGGACACGGTGCCGCGTGAGACACCCGCCTCGCGCGCCACGTCGTGGATCGTGGGCGGCCTGCGCCTGCCTCCCGCAGCCTTCATGGTCATGACTTTACGGCTCCTCTTCCTCCCTCCACCTGTCCATCCGAACCCCGCGGCGTGTCACGGCAGTTCGGTATCGGTCATACGATGCCGACTGCCGGACAGCGCGGCGTCGCCTGCGAGACAGTGGGGGAAGGCGCGGTGAGAGGGCGAAGCCGCGAGGCAGGGGCACGACATGCTGAGGACTCCCACGGGCGAGACGCGGCTGCGCATCCTGGCCTGGATGAAGGAACCCGGCCCCGCGGCGGACGGTGTCACCGCGGATGCCGTCGCCGAGCGGTTCTCCATACCGCGCCCGGTCGCCGTCAGTCATCTCCGGCTGCTGGAGGCCACCGGCATGCTGCGCACCAGCAGGTCCGCGGGCCGTGTGCGCTACCACCGGGACGACATGCGGATCGCCGAGGTCGCCCGGATGTTCGAGAAGGGCTGGTAGGCGACCCGTACCGCGGCATCGCCCCCGATGATGAAGGATACGCGCGCCATGGACCGTCCCACAGCACTCGTCCCCCGCCACTACATCGCGGTGGGCCCCGGCCCCGAGGACGTGATCGCCGACCCTCGCGGCCGGGTCCTCACCGGCGTCGCGGACGGTCGCATCCTGCGGCTCGACGCCCTCGCCGATCCGGTCGCGGCCCGCGTCGAGGTGCTCGCCGAGACCGGTGGCAGGCCGCTCGGGCTCGAACTCCTCCCGGACGGCGACCTGTTGGTGTGCGACGCCGAGCGCGGACTGCTGCGCGTCGGCACCGGCGACGGCACGGTGCGGATCCTCGCCGACTCGGCGGCGGGAGAGCCGCTGCGGTTCTGCAGCAACGTCGTGTCCCTCTCCGACGGCAGCGTCTACTTCACCGTCTCCAGCCGCCGTTACCCCCTGGAGCACTGGATCGGCGACATCGTCGAACACACCGGGACGGGACGGCTGCTGCGGCTCGCCCCCGGCGCCGACACACCCGAAGTCGTGCTGGACGGACTGCAGTTCGCCAACGGGGTCGCCGTCGGTGCCGACGAGTCCTTCCTGATCGTCGCGGAGACCGGCGCCTGCCGGCTTCTGCGCCATTGGCTCACCGGGCCGCGGGCCGGGCGGAGCGAACCGTTCGCCGAGAATCTCCCCGGCATGCCCGACAACCTCTGGCGCGGCGCGCCCGACGGACCGATCTGGGTCGCGCTGGCCGGGCCCCGCGTCCCGCCTCTCGCCCTGCTTCACCGCAGCGCGCCGGGCCTCCGGGCCGCCGCCGCGCGTGTCGCCGTACGCGCCCCGTTCCGCCCCACCGGCACGGTCGCCCTGCAGGCGTTCGACGACGAGGGCCGCGTCGTCCATCACCTCACCCGCCGCCGCTCCGGCTACCGCATGCCCACCAGCGTCTGCGAAGCGGGCGGGCACCTGGTCCTCGGGAGCGTCTGGGAACGGGGGGTGGCAATCTGCGAGCGACCCGCCCTCGGGTGATCTGCAGCGGCAGCGGCAGCGGCAGCGGCAGCGTCCGGGTACGGGGGTGTCGCGCTCCGAGAGCCACCCGCTCCGAGTGATCCGCAGCGGCAGCATCCGGGAACGGGGGCCGTGACCCCGCCCGTCCCGGGTGATCCGAAGCGGCAGCATCCGGGTACGGGGCGTGGTGGGCCGCGAGCCCCCGCCCTGAGCGAGACCCGCATCGTCCGCGCCGAAGTGACCGCACCGCCCGCCCCGCAGTGATCTCCACCGCCTCGGAGTGACCACACCGAGCCCCGGGGTTAATCTGAATCCCGGCCGCGACCTGTCGCGGCGCGGCGGTGGGGCCCGCCGTACCCGAACCGCGGCAAGGACGCCGCCAACGGTCCCTACTTGCGACGGCACGCGCCCGCACGACCCCGGGCTCCCGGCGAGTAGGAGACACATCCCGATGACATCCCCCGAGAGCCTCCGCGTGCGGGCTTCCAGCCCGCGGCAGCCCTCGTGGCGAGCCCAGGCACCCGTCGTCGGGGCCGTGGCGCTCGGCGGGGCGGCGGGGGCGGCCGTCCGCTACGCCGCCTCCCTCGGGTGGCCCACGCCCGCGGGCGGCTTCCCCTGGACGACCCTCTGGGTCAACATCGCCGGCTGCGCCGTGATCGGCGTGTTCATGGTGATCATCACCGAGGTCCGCTCCGCCCACCCCCTCGTCCGCCCCTTCTTCGGCACCGGCGTCCTCGGCGGCTTCACCACCTTCTCGACGTACGCCGTCGACATCCGAAGACTCCTCGACGCCGGCCAGGCCGGCCCCGGACTGGCCTACCTCGTCGCGACCCCGCTCGCGGCCCTCACGGCGGTGTGGCTCGCGGCCGGCGCCACCCGCCGCGTCCTGAAAGGGAGGCAACGATGACGAGGCTCACCGGCAGGGCACTGCGTCTGACCGTCTTCATCGGCGAGAGCGACACCTGGCACCACAAGCCGCTGTACTCGGAGATCGTCCACCGGGCCCACGCGGCGGGCCTCGCGGGTGCGAGCGTCTTCCGCGGCATCGAGGGCTTCGGCGCCTCCTCCCTGATCCACACCTCGCGGCTGCTCTCCCTGAGCGAGGACCTGCCGGTGGCCGTGGTGATCGTCGACACCGAGCCACGCGTGCGTGCCTTCCTTCCGCACCTCGACGACATCGTCACCGAGGGACTCGTCACCCTCGACGACTGCGAAGTGATCCGGTACGCCGGACGCGGGGACGATCCGGGCACAACGGGCGAGAAGGGTAAGAGGTCGTTGTGAACTGGCTGCTGGTCGTCTGCGGCGCGATGGTGGGCGCCCCGCTGCGCTACCTCACCGACCGGGCGGTCCAGGCGCGCCACGACTCGGTCTTCCCCTGGGGCACCTTCACGGTCAACGTCACCGGCTCCCTGGTCCTCGGCCTGCTCACCGGAGCCGCCACCCACCTCCAGCTGCTGCTCGGCACCGGCCTGTGCGGGGCCCTGACGACCTACTCGACGTTCTCCTACGAGACGCTGCGGCTGGTGGAGACCGGTGCGCGTCTCCAGGCGGCCCTCAACGTCGGCGTCACCGTGGTGGCCGGCCTTGCCGCGGCCTTCGCGGGGGCGGCACTGGCGCGTATGTGAGGCGCGTCCATGAGCTTCGTTCTCGTCCGGGTGTAGTAAGACGGTCCCCTCCGCTCCCGCCCCCGAGCAGAACTGGATCCCATGAGCGTCATCAGCGTCGGTCAGGCCGTCGTCCTCGGAGCCGTCGAGGGGGTGACCGAGTTCCTGCCCGTCTCCTCCACCGGCCATCTGAAGATCGTCGAGGGCCTGATGGGCATCCCCGTCGACGACGACGCGGTGGTCGGGTTCTCGGCCGTCATCCAGGTCGGCGCGATCGCCGCGGTGCTCGTGTACTTCTTCAAAGACATCGTGCGGATCGTCTCCGCCTGGGGGAGGGGCCTGCGCGACCGCGAGGAGCGGTACCACCACGACTACCAGTTCGCCTGGTGGGTGATCTGTGCGACGATCCCGATCGTCGCCGTCGGACTCGCCGCCAAGCCGCTCATCGAGGGCCCCCTCGCCTCGCTGTGGGTGGTCGCCGGCTCGCTGATCGTCGGCAGCGGCGTGATGTGGGCGGCGGACCAGATGGGCCGGCACAAGCGTGGGGAGGACGACACCTCCTTCAAGGACGCGATGCTGGTGGGCAGCTCCCAGATCCTCGCCCTGCTCTTCCCCGGCTTCTCCCGCTCCGGGGCCACCATGTCCACCGCGCTGATCCTCGATCTGGACCGCGTCGCCGCCACCCGGCTCTCCTTCTTCCTCGGCATCCCCGCGCTCACCGGTGCCGGCCTGTACGAGCTCAAGGACGCCCTGGGCGCAGGGGTGGGCGCGGCGCCGCTGGCCGTCGGCACGGTCGTCTCCTTTGTCGTGGCCTACGCCTCCATCGCCTGGTTGCTGAAGTTCGTCGCCAAGCACTCCTTCAACGCCTTCGTGATCTACCGGATCGTGGTGGGAGTGCTGCTGTTCGGGCTGCTGGGGGCGGGTGTGCTGCACAGCTGAGTCGTGTGCCGGGGGGCGCCGTCGTGTGCCTGCGGCGCCGTCGTGGCTGGTCGCGCGGTTCCCCGCGCCCCTTTGGGACACCCCTTGACAGCTTGAGCCGTCGGCCCGGAGTATCTCTCCCGTGAACCTGTCAGACAGCCGGACAGCCGGACAGCCTGTGCGTCGTGTCAGTGCCATGGAAGCGGTGCTGGCGTACCTGCGCGGCGCCATCGAGCGGGGCGAGTACGCCATCGGCGACAAGCTCCCCTCCGAGGCGGAGCTGTGCCGCACCCTGGAGGTCTCGCGGCCCGTGCTGCGCGAGGCGCTGCGGGCGCTGCAGACCATGGGCCTGACCGTGTCCCGGACCGGAAAGGGCACCTTCGTCGTCGCCAGTACCGTCGAGGACCCCACCTTCGGCGACTACTCCGCGAGCGACCTGCTGGAGGTGCGCCGCCACGTCGAGATCCCGGTCGCCGGGTACGCGGCCCGGCGCCGCACCCCGGAGAACCTCGACCACCTGGCCCACCTCCTGGACCGGATGGAGCGGGAGACGGACACCACCGCGTGGGTCGCCATGGACACGCTGTTCCATCTCGCCGTGGCCGAGGCCGCTCAGAACCCGGTCTTCCGCCGGGTCATCGAGGAGATCCGGGACGCGCTGGCCCGCCAGTCCGCCTTCCTCAACGAGCTGGGCGGCCGGCGCGAGCAGTCCAACCGCGAGCACCGGGCGATCGTCGAGGCGCTGACCGACGGTTCCGAGAACGACGCGGTGGAGGCCATGGCCCACCACCTCGACCGCGTCGAGACCACCCTCACCGACATCGTGCGCTCCTCGCGCACGGACATCCCCACGGAAGGCGGAACCGAGGCGTGAGCGAGCAGTCCCTGCACGACGATGTGCAGAAACGTTCCATCCATGTCGATGCCGGAGACGCGGGCTACAGCAAGTCCTTGAAGTCCCGGCACGTCAACATGATCGCCATCGGCGGTGCCATCGGCACCGGCCTGTTCCTCGGCGCGGGCGGCCGTCTCGCCGACGCCGGCCCGTCCCTCTTCGTCGCCTACGCGGTCTGCGGCCTCTTCGCCTTCCTCGTGGTGCGCGCCCTCGGCGAACTGGTGCTGTACCGGCCCTCCTCGGGCGCCTTCGTCTCCTACGCCCGTGAGTTCATGGGGGAGAAGGGCGCCTACACGGCGGGCTGGATGTACTTCCTCAACTGGGCGACCACCGGCATCGCCGACATCACCGCCGTCGCCACCTACACCCACTACTGGGGCATGTTCTCCGACATCCCGCAGTGGGTCATCGCACTGATCGCGCTGGCCGTGGTGCTCACCGTGAACCTGATCTCGGTGAAGATCTTCGGCGAGCTGGAGTTCTGGTTCGCGATCGTCAAGGTCAGCGCCCTGGTCGTCTTCATGTGCATCGGCATCTTCCTGCTGGTCACCCAGCACCCCGTCGACGGCCACAGCCCGGGCCCGTCCCTCATCAGCGACAACGGCGGCGTCTTCCCGCACGGCCTGCTGCCCATGCTGCTGATCATCCAGGGCGTCGTCTTCGCCTACGCCTCCGTCGAGCTGGTCGGTGTCGCCGCGGGTGAGACCGAGAACCCCGAGAAGATCATGCCGAAGGCGATCAACTCGATCATGTGGCGGGTGGGCCTCTTCTACGTCGGCTCGGTCGTCCTGCTGTCGATGCTGCTGCCCTGGAACAAGTACACCGCCGGCGAGAGCCCCTTCGTCACCGTCCTGTCCAACATCGGCATCCCCGCCGCGGGCGGCGTGATGAACCTGGTCGTCCTGACCGCGGCCATGTCCTCGCTCAACTCCGGCTTGTACTCCACCGGCCGCATCCTGCGCTCCATGGCCATGTCCGGGTCCGCGCCCAAGTTCACCTCCGTGATGAGCCGCAGCCAGGTGCCCTACGGCGGCATCCTGCTCACCAGCGGCATCTGCGTGCTGGGCGTCGGACTCAACTTCGTGGTGCCCGCCGACGCCTTCGAGATCGTGCTCAACTTCGCGGCCATCGGCATCCTCGCCACCTGGGGCATGATCATGATCTGTCACCTGCTCTTCTGGCAGAAGACGCAGCGGGGTGAGCTGACCCGCCCGGGCTACCGGCTCCCGGGCTCCCCCTGGACCGAGATCGTGACGCTGGCGTTCCTCGCCTCCGTCCTGGTCCTCATGTACGCCGACGGCGGCGCGGGCCGCACCACCGTGCTGTGCCTGCCGCTGATCGTCGGGGCCCTGGTCGCCGGATGGTTCGCCATCCGCGGCCGTACCGCAAGCAAGTCCACCACCGGAGCCGACGCGTGAGCAACGCGTCGCTCCCTGAGAAGCAGGCAGTGATGTTCAGCAGTTCTCTCGCGGACGCACCCCTTGTCCGCGAACCCCTCCACGCCCCCGTCGCCCACCTCGTACGCGGCGGAATCGTCGAAGGCATCCACTACGGCTCCGTCGTCGTCCTCGACGCCGACGGAGAGGTCCGGCTCCGGATCGGAGACATCGAGGCCGCCTTCTACCCCCGCTCCGCGATCAAGCCCGTGCAGGCCGTGGCCATGGCCCGGGCCGGGCTGCCGCTCGACGGCGAGCTGCTGTCACTGACGGCCGCCAGCCACTCCGGCGAGGAACGCCACCTCGCCGGGGCCCGGCGCATCCTCGAACTCGCCGGGCTCACCGAGGACCACCTGCGCAACGTGCCTGATCTGCCGTTCGACCCGGTCGTCCGGGATTCCTGGGTGCGTGAGGGCCGACTGCCCTCACGGCTCGCCCAGAACTGTTCCGGAAAGCACGCGGCCATGCTCTACACCTGCGCCCTCAACGGCTGGCCCCTGGAGGACTACCTCGACCCCGGCCACCCGCTCCAGCAGGCCATCGCCGAGATTGTCGAGGACCTCACCGGGCAGCGCATCGCCGGCGTCACCGTCGACGGCTGCGGGGCGCCCTTGTTCTCCCTTTCCCTGCACGGACTGGCCCGGGCCGCCGCCCGGATCACCACCGCCGCGCCGGGCACGCCCGAGGCCCGGGTCGCCGACGCGATGCGCGAGCACGCCGAGATGGCCTCCGGCTCCGGCCGGGACGTCGCCGCGTTGATGCGGGCCGTGCCGGGACTGCTCACCAAGGACGGCTTCGAGGGCGTGCAGGTCGCCGCTCTGGCCGACGGGCGAGCCGTCGCGGTGAAGATCGCGGACGGCGCGAACCGGGCGCGCGTGCCGGTGACCGCCGCCGCACTGGCCCGGGCGGGCGTCGACCCGGAGCTGCTCACCGAGTTCGCGGGTGAGCCGCTGCTCGGTGGTGGGCGGGAGGTCGGGCGTGTGCGGCCCGTTCGTTCGCTGCAGCCGGTCGCCGGTGCGGCCCGCGCCTGAACGCGTGCCGGGTTCTTCCGTCCGGCGGCTGCGGCGCCCCTGTGGCTGATCGCGCAGTTCCCGCGCCCCTGAAGGGGCGCACACCCACCCTCACTTCCCTGAGAAAGAGGATCCTCACCCTCATGACCGCCGCCACCCGCTCCGAGCACGATCTGCTCGGTGACCGTGACGTTCCCGCCGATGCCTACTGGGGTGTGCACACCCTGCGGGCCACGGAGAACTTCCCCATCACGGGCATGCCGATCTCCGCCTACCCGCATCTGATCGATGCCCTTGCCGCGGTGAAGGAGGCCGCTGCCCTGGCCAATGAGGAACTCGGCCTG
>NZ_LGEA01000106.1 GCF_001280065.1 Streptomyces sp. NRRL B-1140 | reverse complement strand
TCCTCCACGTCTACAACTACCATCGCTGCCACACCGCACTCGGAGGCCAGCCACCGATCAGCCGTGTGAACAACGCTCCAGGTCAATACACCTAGGTCGTGTCCTCGGTGAACGGCGAAGGGCGCCCGGCGAGTTGTGCCGGGCGCCCTCCGTGTGTCCGGTCAGGCCTTGGTCACCGACGCGCTCAGCGCCCGAACCCCAGGATCCCGCGCAGGCCGTCACCGGCCACCGCGGTGGCCGGCTGCGGCGCGCTCTGCGCCTTCTGCGCCGCCGGCTGCGGCTTCGGGTCGGGGTTCTTCTTGCAGACGGCGTCGGCCACACCGCTGCCGTGCGGGACCTTGCCGTCGGTGAGGTACGTCGCGAGGTACTTGTCGAGGCAGGCGTTGCCGCTGAGCGTGATGCCGTGGTTGCCGCCGCCCTGCTCCACGACCAGGCTGGACTTCTTCAGCAGCCGGTGCATGGTGACACCGCCCTGGTAGGGGGTGGCCGCGTCGTCCGTCGCCTGGAACAGCAGCACCGGCGGGAGCTTGCTGTTGGAGACGTTCACCGGCTTCAGCGACTTCGTCGGCCAGAACGCGCACGGCGCGTTGTACCAGGCGTTGTTCCAGGCCATGAACGGAGCCTTCTCGTACACCGCCCAGTTGTCCTTGCGCCACTGCTTCCAGTCGCGCGGCCAGGACGCGTCACGGCACTGCACCGAGGTGTAGACGCTGTAGCCGTTGTCGCCGGAGGCGTCGATGGCGGCGATGTTGTCGTACGCCTTGACCAGCGCCGCGGTGTCGTGGTTGTTGACGTAGGCCGCGAACGTCTGGGCGAGCGTGGGCCAGTAGGCGTTGTTGTAGCCGCCGGGTATGAAGATGTCCTCCAGCTCGGAGGCGCCCACCTTGCCGCCGGCCGGCTTCTTGGCCAGGGCCGCCCGCATGGCGTACCACTTGGCCTCGATCTTCTTCGGGTCGGTGCCGAGGTGGTAGGTGGAGTCGTACTTCGCGATCCACGCCATGAGCGCCTTGTGGCGCTTGTCGAAGGCGTAGTCCTGCTGGATGTTGTCGTCGTACCAGACGCCGGTCGGGTCGACGATCGAGTCCAGCACCAGGCGCCGCACCCGCTCGGGGAACAGCTTGGCGTATACCGCGCCGAGGTAGGTGCCGTACGAGTAGCCGAAGTAGTTGATCTTCGATGCGCCCAGGACCTTGCGGATCGAGTCCATGTCCTTCACGGCACTGACGGTGTCGATGTAGGGCAGGACGTCCTTGTACTTCCGGCCGCAGGCCTGCGCGAAGGCCTTGGCGCGGGCGAGGTTGGCCTTCTCGAGCGCCGGCGTGCTGGGTACGGAGTCGGGGCGGACCGGGTCGAAGTAGCCCGGCTTGCAGTCCAGGGCGGGCTGGCTCTTGCCGACGCCGCGCGGGTCGAAACCGATGACGTCGTACTGGGCGGCGACCGCCTTGGGCAGGGACGACGCGACGAATTCGGCCAGCGACAGACCGCTGCCGCCGGGACCGCCGGGGTTGACGAGCAGCGGGCCCTGGGACTTCGACGCGGTGTGCGGCACACGGGACAGAGCCAGGGTGATCTGCTTGCCTCGCGGCTTCGCGTAGTCGAGCGGCACCTTCACCGAGGCGCACTGGAGCGTCGGGGTGTCGTCGGTCCCGCACTTCTTCCAGGTGATCTTCGCGGCGGCGGTCCGGGCGGTGCTCGCGGACTGCGACGCGCTGGCGTTGGCGGGGACGGCGGTGAGGGTCCCGGCCAGTACGACGGTCGCGCCACACAGTACGGCTGCGCTTCTTCTCATGGAGTCTCTCGCAACGATGAGGGGGGTCAGGCCCGCGAGTGACGGGCCGTGCCGCATCGTTTCGGAACAGCGCACCGCTCATGTACAGATTCGACCGAGACTTGACCAAATCGAGTCACAGTCCGCTCTCAGAAACCCCCCGCAAAGGGGTGTCACGGCAATTCCGGACGGACCGTCAGGCCGACAGGGCGGGCCGAGGGGCAGACCGGCCGGACAGGGCAAGGGGCGCCCGAGGAAGACCGGGCGCCCCGGCTCACCCCGTACTCACGTCGCCGTGCACGTCACGGCCGGCACACCCCCGCCCCCGGGCGCGCCGCCGAAGCCGAAGCCCGCCGAACCGCCTGGTGCCACAGTGCCGTTGTGCGCCGCGTTCACCGCGGTGACGGTCGCACCGGTCTGGGTGTGGGTCGCGTTCCACATGTTCGTGACCTTCTGCGATCCGCTCCACGTCCAGGTCACCTTCCACGACTTCAGCGGCAGCGTGCCCGTGTTGGTCACCTTCACCTCGGCGTTGAAGCCGCCGCCCCAGTCGCTTCCGACGGTGTAGGCGGCGGTGCAGGTGGGTGTGCCGTTGCCGGGGTCGCCCGGGCCGGGACCGGGGGTTCCGGAGCCGAAGCCCGGGGCCTTGATGGGCGCCAGGTAGGCGTCCTTCGCCGTGTCGACCGTCTGCCAGTCGTCCTTGAGGATGCCGCCCGTGTCACCGGAGTTGGGGTTCCACGACCAGAACGTCCAGTGGAAGGCGTCGGTGCCGTACGCCGACGTCGAGCGCAGGTACTTCACCAGCTCGGCCAGCCACTTCTGGTCCACCGAGGACCTCAGCGTCGTACCGAACTCGCCGAGCCACACCGGGGCGATGTTCTGCTTGAAGATGTAGCCCCAGTGCTTGTCCCAGATGTCCGGCATGTTGGCGGGAAGGACGGGTCCGTGAACCAGGACTGGTCCGCCACCGACGTCGCGTAGTCGTGCGCCGAGTACACCAGCCGGTTCGGGACGTCCAGCCGGACCGGGTACTGGGCCACGCCCGCGAGGTTGCCGCCCCACCAGATGTTCGTGCCGTTGAACGACTGCACCCCCTCGACCATGATCAGCAGCTCGGGGTTGACCGACAGCACCGCGTTGCCCGCGCGCTCGGCGGCCAGGCGCCAGTCCCGGGAGGTGTCGCCGCAGCCCCAGCAGGCAGGGTCGTGGGGCTCGTTGTGGAGGTCGATGCCGATCACCGTGGGGTCGCCCTTGTAGCGGGCCGCCAGGGCCTTGAGGTTGGTGATCCACGTCGACTCGGGGACCGACGCCGTGTACCAGAGGGCCGACTGGCCCGCCGAGTCCGGGCGGTGGCGGTCCAGGACGACCTTGAGGCCGGACTGGCCCGCGTAGGCGACGATCCTGTCCAGGACCTGGAGGGAGGTCAGCCCGCGCAGGTCCGTGTTCTTGCCGTCGAAGGTGATGCCCTCCGGCGTGGCGCCGGGCTTGAGGATGTCGTCGCTGTAGGGCATCCGGAGGGTGTTGTAGCCCAGCGACCTGATCTGGTCGATCATGCTCTTGTAGTCGCGCGTCCACAGGCCGTGGGTGACGCGGTTGGAGGTCTCGAAGCCGAACCAGTTGATGCCGGCGATCCGGACCGGCTGCCCGGCCGCGTCCAGGATCTGCCGGCCGCTGGTGTGCCAGTAGCCGGCACCGGCGGCCTCGGCGGCGACATCGGCTCGTGCCGACTGCACGCCCGCCAGCGGTAACAGGAGCGCCGCGGCGACACACAGCGCTCTGCGCAGAGTGCGGAACATGTGGCTGCTTCCTCTCGGGTTCCTCAGGGAGGGGAGAGCACGGCACCCGGAACAGATGGGAGCGCTCCCATCACGCCGCGCACCTCCCAGAGAACTGATGCAACATGAGCACGTCAAGGCTCTGGGAGGTGTGCGACCGCTCCGTCGGCTACCGGCTCAGCTTCCGGAACCGCCGCACGGCCAGGGGCAGGAAGATCGCCGTGAGGATCACCGGCCACACCCCGGCCATCAGCAGGGCGTGCTGCTCCACCCAGGAGTCACCGCCCCCGACCGGCGTCCCGAACAGCTCGCGGGTCGCCGCCGCCGTGGAGGAGATCGGGTTCCATGCCGCCACCCAGCCCAGCCAGTCGGGCATGAGCTGCGGCGCGACGAAGATGCTGGAGATCATCGTCAGCGGGAAGGCGACCGCGAACAGCCCGCCCGCCGCCTCCGGGTTGGGCACCAGCAGGCCGAGCCACACCCCGATCCAGATCAGCGCGAACCGCAGCCAGAGCAGCAGACCGAAGGCGGCGAGGAAGCCGAAGCCGCCGTCCGGGCGCCAGCCCATGGCGAGGGCCGTGAGCATCATGATGGCCAACTCGGCGCAGGCCACGATCAGATCGGTGACCCCGCGCCCGGCCACCACGGCCGAGGACGCCATCGGCATGGAACGGAAACGGTCGATGACGCCCTTGGTGGAGTCGTAGACCACGACGGTCGCCGTGTTGATGAAACCGAACGCCATGGTCATCACGAACATGCCCGGCATCAGGAAGTCCTTGTAGTCCCCGCCGCCCGGCACCGTCATCGCGCTGCCGAAGACATAGCCGTAGAGCAGCACGGACAGGATCGGGAAGCCCAGTTGCCAGGCGATGTTGACCGGCTGGCGCTGGTAGTGGGTCAGGCCGCGGCGGACGATGTTCCAGCAGTCGGCGAGCAGCCAGTACGCGCCGCCCCGGGTGCTCGGTGTGCTCAGGTCGGTGGCACTCACGCCGCGGCCTCCTTCTCGGTGCGGTGTCCGGTCAGGCGCAGGAACACGTCGTCGAGGCTGGGCCTGCGCAGCCCGATGTCCTCCACGCGGACGCCCTCGTCCTGGAGGGTCCGTGCGACCTCGGTGAGGGCGGTGACCCGGTCGGCGACCGGGGCGTGCACCCGCAACTCCGTCTCGTCCGCCTCGGGTTCTCCGTCCGCGACCCGGGCGACGACCTTCACCACCCGCGGGATCTCGGACCGCTCGGCGACCACGACCTCGATCCGGTCGCCGCCGACCAGGTTCTTCAGTCCGTCCGGGGTGTCGTCGGCGATGGCCCGCCCCTGGTCGATGACGGTGATGCGGGAGGCGAGCTTGTCGGCCTCCTCCAGGTACTGCGTGGTCAGCAGCACGGTCGTGCCGCCCGCCACCAGCGCCCGCACGGACTCCCAGACTTCGCCGCGGCTGCGGGGGTCGAGACCGGTCGTCGGCTCGTCGAGGAAGAGGACGGCCGGGGCGAGGATCATCGACGCGGCGAGGTCGAGGCGGCGCCGCATACCGCCGCTGTACTTGCCGACGCCCTTGTCGGCGGCGTCGGCCAGGTCGAACTGCTCCAGCAGTTCGGTCGCCCGGAGCCGGGCCCGCCTGCCGCCCAAGTGGAAGAGGCGGCCGAACATCTCCAGGTTCTGCCGGCCGGTGAGCACCTCGTCGACCGCCGCGTACTGGCCGGTGAGACCGATCCGGGCCCGGACCTCGCGCGCCTGCCGGGCGACGTCCAGACCGGCGACCGTCGCGCTGCCCCCGTCCAGACGGACCAGTGTGGACAGGATGCGGACAGCGGTGGTCTTGCCCGCCCCGTTCGGCCCGAGCAGGCCGTGCACCGTGCCCTCGCGCACCTCCAGGTCGAAGCCGTCCAGGGCGCGTTTCTCGCCGTACCTCTTCTCCAGCGCCTCGGCCCGCACCGCGTACCCGTCCATGCCGCCCCCTCTCGTACGCCCGTGCCCCGCCGGCACCGAACTGAGTACACCGTACCCGATGGCGCGTACGCCGTACCCAGTTTTTTCGCGGGGATCTAAGCTGGGCTCCATGACGAGCGGTTCGAGTGGCACGGGCGGTACGGAGACCAGCGGCAGCGGCGACATCGCCCGCACGCTCGAACTGCTGTGGGACACCGGCCGCCGCCCCACCCGCGGCCCCAAACCGACCCTGACACTGGACCGGATCGTGGAAGCGGCGATCCAGGTGGCGGACAGCGAAGGACTGGAGGGCCTCTCCATGCGCCGCGTCGCGGCCGAGCTCGGCACCGGCACCATGTCCCTGTACCGGTACGTGCCCGGCAAGGGCGAGCTGCTCGACCTCATGCTGGACCGGGTGCAGCGCCCCTCCGAGAACCCGGCCGACCTCGGCGACGGCGGCTGGCGGGCGGCCCTGGAGGCACTGGCCCGCGCCACCCTCGCCCTCTACCGCGGCCACCCCTGGCTGCTCCAGGTCAACCAGTCCCGCCCGATCCTCGGCCCGAGCGCCCTCGACGGCATGGAGAAGGTGCTGACCCTGATCCGCCCGATGGGACTGAGCGACCCCGAGCTGGTCTCCGCGATCATCATGATCGACGGGTACGTCGTCGGGGCCGCACGCACGCAGCTGTACCAGTTGGAGGCGGAGCGCCGGACGGGCCTCACGGACGCCGAGTTCTGGCAGGCGCAGGTGCCGATCCTGGAGAAGGCCATGGCCTCGGGCCGCTACCCGGTGATGGCATCACTCTCCGAGGACGCCTTCGGCACGGACTTCGACCACTTCGAGTTCGGGCTGCAGCGGATCCTGGACGGATTGGACGTGCTGGTGGAGACCCGCCGAAACGCTCGGTGACCAGGCGTCGCGGGGCCCGCCCTCCGGGCGGACGACGACACTTCGCGGACATCTGCTAGCGCCGACGCCTCAGCCCCCGCACGGCCAGCACCGCCACCAGAACCGCACCCGCGGCGATCGCCCCCGTCCTCAGGTTGCCGCTCAGGCCCTCTCCCCCGCCGTCGGACGCGGTCGAACTCCCGCTCCCGGACGACGCGTCGGATCCGCCACCGCCCGGGGCGTCCTGCGGCTCCACCGGGCTGTCCGCGCCCTCGGCGCCGTACATCAGCTTCTTGCCGTCGGCGGTGTAGGTGACGGACTCCCCCTGCCCCAGGAACGGCACGCCGAGCCGCTGCTTCTTCTTGATCCTCCCGCCGTTCCAGTCGTAGGCGATCGCCCCGAAGTAGCTGCGCACGACGAGGTGTTCGCCGTCCGGGGAAAGGGCGGCGTCGGTGGCCTCCAGGTCGGGTACGGCGGCGATCGGACGGAAGACGTTCGTCCCGGACGGGGAGAGCCGCGCCGGGCCCTCGTAAAGATGCCCGCCCTTCTCGTTCTTGTCGACGATGTAGACCCGGCCGGTCTTCGGGTGCACCACGAGCGACTCGGCGTTCCGCGCGCCGTCGGAGTACTTCACGACGTACTGCGTGGCCTTGATCGTCTCGTCGCGCAGCTTCTTCGGCTCGGGCAGCCGGTAGATCCAGACGTACGGCCAGCTGCCGCCGAGGTTGTCGCCGATGTCGCCGACGTAGATCTGATCGTCCGGCCCGATGGAGACGGCCTCGACGTCGCGCGGGCTGCCCACGCCGGACATGGTGATCGTGGCGACCGTCTCGCCCGTCGCGCTGTCCACGGCGTAGAGATACGCCCCGTCGTCGCTGTCGTTGTGCGTCCAGTAGATGCCGGGGTGCTGCCGCGAGGCGGCCAGGCCGCTGGACTCGGTGATGCGCGGGTCCTTGATCGTGAACTTCCCGTCGCCGTCGGCGGCGGAGGCAGGCACGGCGAGGGCGCCCGTGAGGAGGGCCGCGGCGAGAAGTGCGAACGGTCTGCGCATGCCCCAAGCCTGCCATCCTGCCGCGCGGTTCACCGGCGTTACGGATCACGGCTCCACGGCCGTCCGAGGGGCGTGTCCCGACTCACATCCCGTCGGCCGCCGGGATCGTTCATCATGAGCGGATGCTCAGGTTCATGCCCGTCGGTGACTCCATGACGATCGGAAGCACGGGCGAACACACATGGCGCTACCGGCTGTGGCAGCACCTGTGCCGTTCCCACGGCGGCCCCTTCACCCTCGTCGGCCCCCGCGAGACGCTCTACGACAAGCACGCCGAGGCCCCGGTGTCGTACGGGTACGCCGATCCGGACTTCCCGCGTGCCCACCTGGCCGGCTGGGGCGAGGGCTGGCAGCACATGGCCCCGCTGATCGGCGAGGCGGTGCGGTCGTGCGGCGCCGACGTGCTCCTGGTCTCCCTGGGCCTGATCGACCTGGGCTTCTACACGAACGCCGAGCAGACCGCCGAGAACGTCCGGGCGTTCGTGTCCGAGGCACGGGCGGCGAACCGGCGGGTGGGCATGGTGTGGCTGCCGGTCACCCCCAACGTGCGCGCCCAGTCGGACGAGGCCTTCGCCGGCGAGGTCGCCCGCTTCAACGAACTCCTCGCCAAGACGGCCGCCGACCTCGACGAGCCCGGCTCCCCCGTCCTCCTGGCCTCACCCCCGCCCTCGTACGACGTCGCCACCGACACCTACGACGGCACCCACCCCAACGCGAGCGGCGAACACAAGATCGCGGCGGCTTTCGCGGAGGCGATGCACCAGGGCTGGGGCCTGGCGGCACCGTACGAGGAGTAGCCCCGCACCCGAAATGGTGCTTGCTTGGAGCGCACTTCAAGACGTTGGCTTGTGCCCCATGGAGTACACGCAGCTCGGACGCACGGGACTCAAGGTCAGCCGGCTCGTCCTCGGCACCATGAACTTCGGCCCGCAGACCGACGAGGCCGACAGTCACGCCATCATGGACGCGGCGCTGGACGCGGGCATCAACTTCTTCGACACGGCCAACGTGTATGGCTGGGGCGAGAACAAGGGCCGTACCGAAAGCATCATCGGAAGCTGGTTCGCCAAGGGCGAGGGACGGCGCGACAAGGTCGTCCTCGCCACGAAGGTCTACGGCAACATGGGCGCCGACGGCCCGGCCTGGCCCAACCACGACAAGCTCTCCGCCGTCAACATCCGGCGGGCCGTGGACGCCAGCCTCAAGCGGCTCCAGACGGACCACATCGACGTGTACCAGTTCCACCACGTCGACCGGAACACCCCCTTCGAGGAGATCTGGCAGGCCATCGACGTCCTGGTCCAGCAGGGCAAGATCCTCTACGTCGGTTCTTCGAACTTCCCCGGCTACAAGATCGCCCAGGCCAACGAGATCGCCGCCCGGCGCGGCGGGACCATCGGCCTGGTCAGTGAGCAGTGCCTGTACAACCTCGCCGAGCGGCGCGCGGAGATGGAGGTCGTCCCGGCCGCGCAGGAGTACGGGCTCGGCGTCATCCCCTGGTCGCCGCTGCACGGCGGTCTGCTGGGCGGTGTACTCAAGAAGGAGGTCGAGGGCAAGCGCCGCGCCTCGGGCCGCGCGGCCGACGCGCTGGGCGACCCCGCGACCCGGACACAGATCCAGTCCTACGAGGACCTGTTGGACAAGCACGGCATCGAGCCCGGCGAGGCCGCCCTGGCCTGGCTGCTCACCCGCCCGGGCGTGACCGGCCCGATCGTCGGCCCGCGCACCGCCGAGCAGCTCGCCTCCGCGGTCCGCGCGTCGGAGCTGGAACTCTCCGAGGAGCTCCTGGCCGGCCTGGACGAGATCTTCCCGGGCCCGGGCCCGAGCCCGGAGGCTTTCGCCTGGTAACACCTGGAGGGCGACGCCCTTCTTTGAAGGGGCGCGGGGAACTGCGCGACAAGCCCCCACCGGCCCGCAGCCGAAAGCGACGGGCAGCCCCCGCCCCTTTACCTCCCCAGCACGGAAGCCAAGGCGACGACGAGAAACATCAGCACGAGCACACCGGCCATGATCCGGTTGCGGGTTTTCGGGTCCACGCACCCGAGCCTAACCGGCGCCCCCGAGTGCCCAGCGCCCGACCGCCTCGTAGCGGGGCTGCTCCCCCGGGACCCCGGACGTCGGCAGATTGCTCCGTACCAGGCAGAGCTCCCGCACGGTCCAGGTCCGGCCCGAGAACCCCGCGAGAGTGTCCACAAAAGCCCGCACGTCCCCCGCCGCCCGGCTCCGCGCCACGGTCAGATGGGCCTTGTACCGCCGGTGCTCCCCCATCGGCACCCCCGCCTTGCGCGCCGCCGCCTCGGCCCGCTCGGCCAGCAGCCGGAGGGTGGCCAGGTCCCCCTCGGCCCCGGCCCACAGCGCCTTCCCGTGCCCGAACTGCCCGCCGCCCCGTACGGCCAGGTCGAACGGCTCGGTCCGGCGCGCGGCCCGCTCCAGCCGCTCCGACAGCCCCGGGACGAGGCCGTCGTCGACCTCACCGTAGAACGCGAGGGTGAAGTGCCAGCCGGGACGGCCGGTCCAGCGCATGCCGTCGGCGCCGGGCAACCCGCGCAACTCGTCGACCACGGAGCCGAGTTCACGACACACCTCGTCAGGGGGCAGCACGGCCGCGAAGAGTCTCATGGCACCAGCCTGGCACCATGAGGCCATGCGGATCACCATCCGGGACGGCGGGCCCGACGACATTCCCGCGATACTCGGCATGCTCGACAGCGGCGTGGAGTGGCTGGTCTCCCAGGGGCGCACGGGGCAGTGGGGGACGCGGCCCCTGTCCCAGAGCCCGAAGACGGTGGAGTCGGTCCGCCGGTACATGGCGGAGGGCAGCGTGTACATGGCCGACGCCGACGGCGTCCCCGCCGGCACCCTCACCCTCACCGGCTCGGCGGGCGCCTACCTGTCCCACCTCCCGCAGCCCGGCGAACCGGAGCGCTACATCCACTGGCTGGCCTCGGACCGCCGCTTCAAGGGGCACGGCGTGGGCAGCGCCCTGTTGGCCCACGCCGCCGAGGAGACCCGCCGCGCGGGGATCTCCCTCCTCCGCGTCGACTGCTACGCCGGCGACGACGGCAAGCTCGTCCGCTACTACGAGTCCAACGGCTTCACCCGCACTGTGGCCTTTACGGTGGGCGAGGACAAGTGGCCGGGGCAGTTGCTGGCCCAGCGGGTGTAGGCACGGGCCCCGCGGACCCGGGCGTGTCCTGGTCACCGTGCGTATCGTTGTACTGCGCGGATTCATCCACGGGTGCGGCCGGGGAGGAGCGCCACGATGACCGTCCTTGACGACAGGATCGAGATGGCCGAAAGCAGCGGCGAACTCACCCTCGACATGATGTTCGAGTGGGTCGAGACGATGCCCGTCCCCGAGGGTTACAAGGTCGAGATCGTCGGGGGGAATATCTTCATGGCGCCTCAGCGGGACACCCACTGGGACATCATCCTGGACATCGTCGAGCAGCTGCGCGCCAAGTATCCGCGCAAGCGCGTGAAGTCCGACGTACGCGTCGACTACCCGGGCCACCTCAACGGCTTCGCCTCCGACATCACGGTGATGTCGGAGGCCGCGGCGAAGAACGCCAAGGGCCTGTGGCGCTACCAGGACGTCGAGTTCGTCGCCGAGGTGATCTCCCGGAAGACCGGCGCCAACGACTACGGCCCCAAGAAGGACGCGTATGCCGCCGCCGGCGTGCCGGTGTACCTGATCGTGGATCCGTACACCGGCCGCTGGCATCTGCACACCAAGCCCAAGGACGGCGAGTACCGCGGCGAGCTGAGCCTGGACTTCGGGGACGAGATCGACCTGACCGGAACAGTGGTCGGGCTCGTCCTCGAGACCGGCGAGTTCCCCCGGGACTGACGCCGAACTACGCCGCGGGAGCCAGCGCCTCCTGCTGCTCCCGGGGCACGAACCGCACCCGGGGATGCCCGCCGTGCCAGCCCACCGACAGCCGCAGGTTGCCGACGCGGGCCAGGATCAGGCCGATGACGGCCGCGGCGAGTGCCGCCACCGCGCCGCCGGCCGCGAGGCCGACCCTGGCGCCGTAGGTGTCGGTGATCCAGCCGACGATCGGGGCGCCGACCGGCGAGCCGCCGAGGAAGATCATCATGTAGAGGGCCATGACGCGGCCGCGCATGGCCGGGTCCGTGGACATCTGGATGCTGGTGTTCGTCGTGACGTTGACCGTCATGCCGAACAGGCCCAGCGGGATCATGAACAGGGCGAACATCCACAGCGTGGGGGTCGTCGCGGCCACGATCTCCAGCGCGCCGAAGGCCATGGCCGCCACGATCAGCAGCCGCAGCCGGGCGGTGCCACGCCGCGCAGCGAGCAGGGCACCGACGAGCGAGCCGACCGCCATCAGCGTGTTGAACAGGCTGTAGGCGCCCGCACCGGCGTGGAAGACGTCGTCCGCGAAGGCCGAGAGGTAGACGGGGAAGTTGAAGGCGAACGTCCCCACGAAGCCGACCAGGACGATCGGCCAGATCAGCTCCGGACGGCCGGTGACATAGCGCACGCCCTCCCGCAGCTGCCCCTTGCCGCGCGGGGCGCGTTCCACGATGTGCAGCTCGCGGGCGCGCATCAGCAGCAGGCCGGTGAGCGGTGCGATGAAGGACAGGCCGTTGAAGAGGAACGCGAAGCCGGTGCCGACGCCGGTGATGAGGAGGCCCGCGACGGCGGGGCCGACCAGGCGGGCGGACTGGAAGTTCGCCGAGTTCAGGCTGACCGCGTTCTGCAGCTGCCCCGGGCCGACCAGCTCGGAGACGAAGGACTGCCGGGCCGGGTTGTCCACGACGGTGGCCAGACCGACCGCGAAGGCGGCGACGTACACGTGCCACACCTGGACATGCCCGGTGAGGGTGAGGACGGACAGGGCGATCGCCGTGAGCGCCATCGAGGACTGTGTCACGAGCAGCGTGGGCCGCTTGCGCAGCCGGTCGACGAGGACACCGCCGTAGAGGCCGAAGAGCAGCATCGGCAGGAACTGCAGCGCGGTGGTGATGCCGACGGCGGCGGAGGAGCCGGTGAGGCTGAGCACCAGCCAGTCCTGGGCGATGCGCTGCATCCAGGTGCCGATGTTGGAGACCACCTGGCCCATGAAGAACAGGCGGTAGTTCCTGACCTTCAGGGAGGAGAACATCGAGGACTTGCGCGGGAGCGTGTCGGAGGCGGGTGGGGAATCGTGGGGGTCAGGTGCGGGGGCGGAAGCTGCTCCGGGTCCCGAACTCAAAGGGTTCGCCTCCTTGCGACGACTGCTGCTTACAGGTGCGCGAGCTTCTCCAGCACGGGGGCGGCGGCGCGGAGTTTCGCCCACTCGTCCTCGTCGAGGTTCTCCACCAGCGTGGCCAGGAACGCGTTCCGCTTGGCGCGGCTCTCCTCGAGCATGGCTTCGGCCTGCTCGGTGCGTGTGACGACCTTCTGGCGACGGTCCTCGGGGTGCGGCTCCAGCCGGACCAGTCCCTTGGCCTCCAGCAGTGCCACGATGCGGGTCATCGACGGCGGCTGGACGTGCTCCTTGCGGGCGAGCTCACCCGGCGTGGCCCTGCCGCACAGCGAGAGGGTGCCCAGCACCGACATCTCGGTGGGGCTGAGCGATTCGTCGACCCGCTGGTGCTTGAGCCGACGGGACAGCCGCATCACTGCGGATCGGAGGGAGTTCACGGCGGCCACGTCGTCGCCATGGTTGAGGTCCGGCATGTTCTTTAGCGTAACTCATTACTCTCGCTAAATACCAACCGGAACACGCGAGACCGCCGTGACGCCCGCCACTGAACCGTGACATCACTCATATGAGTGACAAGGCGGTGGAACGCGCCCCGCCGGGCCGAACGCTGCCGCGACCCTCATGCCCATGGGGACCAGCGTGCTCAGCCTGCGAATAGACCACGACCTGCTCGAACGGCTCAGGCACCATGCCGCGAAAAGGGGAATGAGCGTCCAGGACTATGTCGTCCGGACGCTCATTCGAGATGACTTCGACCAGCGCTTCCAGGCCGCCGTCGAGGAGACGGAGCGGTTCTACGGCGCCCCCGGCTCCGGCGACGACGATCAGGTCAGACCCAGCGCCGGCATCAGGTAGTAGAACGCGAACACCGCCGCCACCGCGTACATCGCCGGCGGCACCTCCCGGCCGCGCCCGGCGGCCAGGCGCAGCACCGCGAAGGTGATGAAGCCCATGCCGATGCCGTTGGTGATCGAGTAGGTGAACGGCATCATCAGCATCGTCACGAAGGCCGGGACGGCGATCGTGTAGTCCGCCCAGTCGATCTCCTTCACCGATCCGGCCAGGATCAGGAAGCCGACCGCGACCAGGGCGGGTGTGGCCGCCTGGGACGGGACCATCGTGGCGACCGGCGTCAGGAACAGGGCGACGGCGAAGAGACCGCCGGTGACGACGTTCGCCAGCCCGGTCCGGGCACCCTCGCCGACACCGGCCGTCGACTCGACGAACGCGGTCGTCGCGGAGGAGGAGCTGGCGCCACCGGCGGCGACCGCGAGGCCGTCGACGAACAGCACCCGGTTGATGCCGGGCATCTGGCCCTCGCCGTCGGTCAGCTTCGCCTCGTCGGAGACGCCCATGATCGTGCCCATCGCGTCGAAGAAGCACGACAGCAGCACGGTGAAGACGAACAGCACCCCGGTCAGCACGCCGACCTTCCCGAAGCCGCCGAACAGGCTGACCTGCCCGATCAGCCCGAAGTCGGGGCTCGCCACCGGGTTGCCCGGCCACTTCGGCGTGGTCAGGCCCCAGCTCGGCACCTTGGCCACCGCGTTGACGACCACCGCGAGGACCGTCATGGCCACGATGGAGATCAGGATCGCGCCGGAGACCTTGCGCACGATCAGCGCCAGGGTCAGCAGCACACCGAGCACGAAGACGAGGACCGGCCAGCCGTTCAGATGACCGTCGCCGCCCAGCTGGAGCGGGACGGTGGTCTGGGCGGCGTCCGGGATCCGGGAGACGAAGCCCGCGTCGACGAGCCCGATCAGCATGATGAACAGGCCGATACCGATGGAGATGGCCTTGCGCAGCCCGTAGGGCACGGCGTTCATGACGCGCTCGCGCAGCCCCGTGGCGACCAGCAGCATGACCACGAACCCGGCGAGCACCACCATGCCCATCGCGTCCGGCCAGGACATGCGCGGGGCGAGCTGGAGGGCGACGACGGAGTTCACACCGAGACCGGCGGCCAGGGCGATCGGGACGTTGCCGATGACGCCCATGAGGAGCGTGGTGAGCGCGGCGGTCAGGGCCGTCGCCGTGACCAGCTGCCCGTTGTCGAGCTGGTGACCGTACATGTCCTTGGCACTGCCGAGGATGATCGGGTTCAGCACGATGATGTAGGCCATCGCGAAGAAGGTGGCCAGACCGCCGCGGACCTCACGGGACAGGGTGCTGCCCCGCTCGGTGATCCGGAAGAAGCGGTCGAGTGCGCCGAACGTGGGCCCGGCTCCCGGCTGCTGAGGGGCGGGGACCTTGGCAGGAGCCGAGGAGGACATGTGTTGGAGTTTCCTACGAAGAGAAGTGGTCAGACACAAACCGTTTCAGTATGAACATATAAGGTCCCCATCGGCCATCTCCGCGCGTAGACCTGATCGCCTCGTAAGCTGTCCCCATGGCGAAGTGGACCCCCCGACACGAGGCGCCGGAGCCCTTGGAGGGCCCCGTGGTCGCCACCATCACCGGCGGCACCATCCTGTGGTTCGTCCTCTTCCTGGTCCAGCTCCCGTTCTACGGCTGGTTCGACGACCACGGCCACACCTGGTGGGTGTGGACCTGCCTGGCAGGCGCCGGGCTGGGCCTGATCGGCATCTGGTACGTCCGCAAGCGCGACGCCGCGATCAAGCGCGCGGCGCAGAACCCGACGGCCACGCCCCGGTAGCCCGAGCCGAGACGCTCCCGCACCCGCCGTCGGACGCAAGGGGCCGGGTCGGGGGGTGTCCGCCCGCAGCGGTTGTCGCGTCAACGCACAGTCAGTCGGCGTGCAAGCCCATCGCGACGTTCCGAGGACGGACACCCCCCGGCGCGGCCCCGACCCACACCCGGCGCCACGCGAAAACGCGCACCCCCACCCGGCGCCACGCGAAGCCCCTCACCCCCCCGGCGCCACGCAATGCCCCTCACCCCCCGGCGCCAGGCGAAGACACAAACCCGCACGCTCCGACGAGACACGCCCCCGCCCCCTCCCTACGCTCAGGAGATGGCGGCGAACGCTCGAAGACCGTCGGCGCGCAACCGCCGCCCGACCGGTGAGGAGCGCAGCGATGACGACGCAGAACAGTGCGGTCGAGGCCGACCGTGCCCTGAAGTCCAAGCACCGGGCGATGTGGGCCCAGGGCGACTACCCGTCCCTGGCCGCCGAGGTCATCCCCGAACTGGGAGCGATTCTGGTCGAGGCGTGCGGAGTGCGCCCCGGCCGGCGGGTCCTGGACGTCGGCGCCGGCTCCGGCAACGCCGCGATCCCGGCGGCCCTGGCCGGTGCGGACGTGGTGGCCTCCGACCTGACGCCGGAGCTGTTCGAGGCCGGCCGGGCGGCGGCCGAGAAGCAGGGTGCGCACCTCACCTGGCAGGAGGCCGACGCCGAAGCCCTGCCGTTCGGCGACGCGGAGTTCGACACCGTGCTGTCCTGCGTCGGCGTCATGTTCGCCCCGCACCACCAGGAGGCCGCCGGCGAACTCGTCCGGGTCTGCCGCCCGGGCGGCACCATCGGGCTGCTGAGCTGGACGCCGCAGGGCTTCATCGGCCGGATGTTCGCCGTGATGAAGCCGTACGCACCGCCGCCCCCGCCCGGGGCAGAGCCGCCGCCGCTGTGGGGGGACGAGGACCATGTACGCGCCCTTCTCGGCGACCGGGTCACGGACGTCCGCGCCGAGCGCCGCACGGTCCGGGTCGAGCGCTTCGAGACGCCCGAGGCGTTCCGCGACTACTTCAAGGAGCGTTACGGCCCCACGATCAGCGTCTACAAGAACCTCGCCGGTGATCCCGAACGCACCGCCGCCCTCGACGGCGCCCTGGTGGACCTCGCCCGCGACGGGGACCTGGGAACGGGCTCGGGCGCGACCGTCCTGGAGTGGGAGTACCTGCTCCTCACGGCCCGCCGGGCGGGCTGACGGCGGGCCCCGGCACCGTGGTCCGACGCGGTGCAACTGCCGTACGACCACGGCACGAAGTCCGTCCTCCCCAGGTCGGATCTTCACCACATTCAGCGGGTGAAGCGGCAAATCCGCACGTACCGTCGAATGCATGACGCATCTCGACGCGGGTGCCCGGCCCGACTCCGCGCGGCCGGCGACGGTCACCTCACGCGAGACCGGCCTGACCTTTGCTCAGGTCGCCGAACGGGTGGAGCGCGGGCAGGTCAACGACGTGCCGGTGCGCAGCAGCCGGTCCACCGTCGACATCGTCCGGGCGAACGTCTTCACCCGCTTCAACGCGATCATCGGCGTGCTGTGGCTGATCATGCTGGTGGTGGCGCCGATCCAGGACAGTCTGTTCGGGTTCGTGATCCTCGCGAACACCGGCATCGGGATCGTCCAGGAGTGGCGGGCGAAGAAGACGCTGGACTCGCTCGCGCTGATCGGCGAGGTCAGGCCGACCGTGCGCCGCGACGGGACCGCCGCCCAGGTCAGCACGTCCGAGATCGTGCTGGACGACCTGATCGAGATCGGGCCCGGGGACAAGGTCGTCGTCGACGGGGTCTGTGTCGAGGCGGACGGTCTCGAGATCGACGAGTCGCTGCTCACGGGCGAGGCCGACCCGGTCGTGAAACAGCCCGGAGACCAGGTCATGTCCGGCAGCTTCGTGGTGGCCGGCGGCGGGGCCTTCCAGGCGACGAAGGTCGGCCGTGAGGCCTACGCCGCCCAGCTCGCCGAGGAGGCCTCCCGCTTCACCCTCGTCCAGTCCGAACTGCGCTCGGGCATCTCCACCATCCTCAAGTACATCACCTGGATGATGGTCCCGACCGCGATCGGCCTGGTCGTCAGCCAGCTGTTCGTCAAGGAGAAGGGCTTCGACGACTCCGTCGCCCGCACGGTCGGCGGCATCGTCCCGATGGTCCCCGAGGGCCTCGTCCTGCTCACCTCGGTCGCCTTCGCCATCGGCGTGATCCGGCTCGGCCGCAAGCAGTGCCTGGTGCAGGAGCTGCCCGCGATCGAGGGGCTGGCCCGGGTCGACACCGTCTGCCTCGACAAGACCGGCACCCTCACCGAGGGCGGCATGGACGTCACCGAGCTGCGTCCGCTGCAGGGCGCCGACGAGACGTACGTACGGAAGGTGCTCGGTGCGCTCGGCGCGTCGGACCCGCGGCCCAACGCCTCCCTGAAGGCGATCACCGACGCCTACCCGGCCGTGGAGGGCTGGCGCTGCACCGGGGCCCTGCCGTTCTCCTCCGCCCGCAAGTACAGCGGCGCCGCGTTCGACGAGGGCGACGGTCGGTCCGGCCGGTGGCTGCTGGGCGCGCCCGACGTGCTGCTGGCGGAGGACGATCCGGCCCTGGCCGAGACCGGCCGGCTGAACGAGCAGGGCCTGAGGGTGCTGCTGCTCGCCCGGGTCGCGCGCGACCTGGACGATCCCGAGGTGGCGAAGGGGGCGAAGCCCGTCGCCCTGGTCGTGCTGGAGCAGCGGCTGCGTCCGGACGCCGCCGACACCCTGCGCTACTTCGCCGACCAGAACGTCCGGGCCAAGGTCATCTCCGGCGACAACGCGGTGTCGGTCGGCGCGGTAGCCGCCAAGCTCGGGCTGTCGGGCAGCACCCTGGACGCGCGGCGGCTGCCCGCCGGGCAGGAGGGGATGGCCGACGCCCTCGACGGCGGGACGGTGTTCGGGCGGGTCACCCCGCAGCAGAAGCGGACCATGGTGAGCGCGTTGCAGTCCCGCGGGCACACGGTCGCGATGACCGGCGACGGGGTGAACGACGTCCTCGCCCTGAAGGACGCCGACATCGGTGTGGCGATGGGCTCCGGCTCGGAGGCGACCCGGGCGGTCGCGCAGATCGTGCTGCTGAACAACAGCTTCGCGACGCTGCCGTCGGTGGTCGCCGAGGGGCGCCGGGTCATCGGGAACATCACGCGGGTGGCGACGCTGTTCCTCGTCAAGACGGTGTACTCGGTGCTGCTGGCCGTGCTGGTGGTGTGCTCGCAGGTGGAGTACCCGTTCCTGCCGCGCCACCTGACGCTGCTGTCGACGCTGACCATCGGCATCCCGGCGTTCTTCCTGGCGCTCGCCCCCAACAAGGAGCGCGCGAAGCCGAACTTCGTGCGGCGGGTGATGCGGTACGCGATCCCGGGCGGGGTCGTGGCGGCGCTGGCGACGTTCGCGACGTACCTGATCGCCCGGGAGTACTACACGGGACCGGGGTCGCTGGACGCGGAGACCAGCGCGGCGACGCTCACGCTGTTCCTCATCTCGATGTGGGTGCTGGCGATCATCGCCCGCCCGTACACGTGGTGGCGGGTCGTCCTGGTCGCCTCGATGGCCGGGGCGTTCCTGGTGGTGCTGGTCGTGCCGTGGCTGCAGCACTTCTTCGCGCTGAAGCTGGTGGGGGTGACGATGCCGTGGACTGCCGTCGGCATCGCGGGGGTCGCGGCGGCCACCCTCGAGGTTCTGTGGAGGTGGGTGGACCGCCGCTTTCCCGCTTAGCGCTCGGCTCGGGCGGTGAGCACTTCTGCCGTATGTCGTCCGCGAGCCGTGTGTGGCCGTTCGCGCAGTTCCCCGCGCCCCTGAGGGGGCGCTTCTACTTCACGTCGACGTAGTCGCCCGTGGCGTTGACGGCCGGGGTGGTCGTCGTGCCGGCGAAGCTGAAGCGCCAGTAGCCGTCGTAGGCGGCGGTGGCGGTGGCCTTCACGTTGCCGGTGCTGTCGGAGTACACCGTCTTGACGGTGGTGTACGTGCTGCTGCCCGCCTTGCGGAACTGGAGCTTGACCGGCTGGTTGGTGTAGCCGTGGTAGGCGTTGTCCTCCCAGTTGGCGCGGGACAGCTTGCCCGTGGACGTGATGGTCTTGCCCTTGGTGACGGGCTCCGGGCCGGCGTTGACGGTCAGCTTGGAGTAGCGCTGCACCTTGGTGGTGCCGAGGCCCCCCTGCATCTTCTCCTCGTCGTTGCTGGTGACGGCGAGGGCACCGGCGCCCCAGGTGCCGGCGTCGGAGTTGAACAGGTCGCCGTCGGCCGGGCGGAGGTTGATGACGCCCTTGCAGTTGAGGACCGTCGAGGAGGCGGCGGTGCAGCTGGCCGGGTCGTCGCTGATGAAGAGGTTGTCCGCGGCGTCGATCGAGGAGCCGTGGTAGATCAGCGGGCCGGTGGCGAAGTTGTCGGAGCTGGTGTCGAGGTCCGCGGCATGGGTCACGGAGAAGGTGACCGGCACGCTCACCACGTTGGTGGTGCCGACGACGATGTTCTTGCCGCTGTTGACCTTCACATTGGAGAAGGTGACGTCGAGGGTCGAAGCGGTGGTGCCCGCGCTCGCGTCGGCCGAGGCGGAGCTGAAGGCCTGCTTGCCGGACGGGGCGTCGGCGGCGTGCGCGGCCGGGACGACGAGGGCGGAAAGGGCCAGGGCGCCGGAGACGGCGGCCACGGTGGCTCGCATGTGCATGTGTTCCCCAGGAGGAGAAGTGAGCTAGGAGTCTGACTGACTCGGATGATCAGATTCACGAACCCCTGGCAGGGTTGTAGGGCCCGGCCGGGTTTTGCCGTCTCATCCGCAACGTTTGACACGCTCGTGGCATATGCGCGGCGGATTCGGCGGAGACGGCACCGCCGGCCCCGGCATGGCTCCGGGACCGGCGGTGTCATAGCCGCTGGGGCGGGTTACTGCACGTCGACGAAGTCACCCGTGGCGTTGACCGCCGGGGTGGTCGTGGTGCCCGCGAAGGAGTAGCGGAAGTAACCGTCCGACGAGGCGGTGACGGTGGTCTTCAGCTCGCCCGTGCTGTTGGACTTGATGGTCTTGAGGGTGGTGTAGGTGTCGCTGCCCTTCTTGCGGAACTGCAGCTTCACCGACTGGCCGGTGTACCCGTGGTACTTGTTGTCGTCCCAGTTGGCACGGGACAGCTTGCCGGTGACCGTGATGGTCTTGCCCTTCTTCACCGGCTCCGGCGAGGCGTTGACCGTCAGCTTGGAGGCCCGCTGGACCTTGGCCGTCTTGTAGGCCTCGCGGATCACGTAGTCGCCGTCGTTGCCGGCGGCGGCGGCCCACACCTTCCAGGTACCGGCCAGGATGTTGCTGTAGACGTTCTCGTTCGGGTCGGCGATCAGCGTGACCTTGCAGGTGGCGGTGGTCGCGCTGGAGTTGGTGCAGTTGCCGACCTGCTCCTGGTCCAGGCTCTCCGGCACGATCGCGCCGTCGGCGTTCTCGGTGTCCGGGCCGTGCCACAGCATGGCGAAGGCGTCCTGGACGCCTTCCGGGTCGGTGGCCGTCACGGAGACGGTGAAGGACTTCTTGACGGTCGTGCCGACCACGATGTTCTTGCCGCTGTTGACGGTCACACCCGTGATCTTGGTGTCGCCCAGGGACTCGTCCGCCGGAGAGGCGGCGGTGAACGGCGTGGCCTTCGAGGTGGACGGGACCAGCGACGCCAGGTTCGGCGCCTGGTTGTCCGCCTGCGCGGACGGCACGGCGAAGGCGGAAAGGGCCAGGGCGCCGGTGACGGCGGCCACGGTGGCTCGGATACGCATGCGTTCTCCAGGTGGAGAGGGGCCCCGGTGCTCGTCGTCGGCTCTCGGGGCCCAAGTGATCGTGGAGTCTGTTGACTCACGTGATCAGATAGCCCAGTGATGCGCATGGTTGTACGACAGGTGAAAAAAATGTGCGGGAGTTTTCACCAACGGCCGTACGCCGCCCGGTCGGTTCTCACCGCCTGCCTCACCACCGGCTCAGTCGAACCACCGGTCCCGCGCCAGTTCGTCCGTGCGGGACGGGTCCTCCAGCAGTGCCGCCACCTCGAACCGCCGGGGCCACTGCCCCGCCGCCCAGGCGAGCCCAGCGGCGACGCCCTCCAGGGTCGCGGCGTGCAGGACGCCGTCGTCGGTGAGCCGCCAGTCGATCTCCACGCCGTCGACGACGAGTTCCTCGTGCTCGACGTAGGAGGCCGGAGTCTGCCGGCCGAGCAGCACCCGCACCGGCTCCGGCACGTCGTGCTCGGTGCCCTCGGAGGTGACGTGCCCGGTGACCGACTCGCTCAGCCGCCGCACCTGGAACAGTTCGGCCAGCTCCACGGCGCGTGACGGGCGTACGGGAAGCAGCGGCACACCCTCGGTGAACGGCAGCAGGTCGGGCGAGTCGCACACCACCGCGTCGGCCGCGTCCACGACCTCCACCCGGCCGTCGACGACGGCCCGCAGGTCGTCCGGCAGGGTCACCTGCTCGGGGTCCAGTTCGGCCAGCGCCCCGTACAGGGCGTGCAGTTGAGCGTTGGTCACCCGCCGTTCCGGGTCGGCGAGCCGGTCGAGCAGCTCGGCGGCGCCGCCGGGCTCGTCCAGCAGCGCGGCGACGGACGTCCGCACCCCCAGCGCCCGCAGCACCTGCTCGTCCTCGAACCCGGTCGCGTCGGCCTCGTCGTACAGCCCCCGCAGCAGCGGATCGCCGCCGGCGGCCCTGAGGCCGGCCGGGCGGCGGCCGTCGAGCACCGGGTTCCCGCGCAGCCACCAGGCCGTGTACGGCCGGACGGCCTCGTGCGTGCCGTCCGGCAGCAGGATCCGCACGGGCTGCACGATCGCGTCCCTGAGCGGCGGCCGGGACAGCAGCGCCAGCGCCTGCGCCCACTTGTCCTCGTCCACGAGATCCAGGTCCCGTACGGCGACGATCTCGGTGGCGACCGGCGGCACCGGGCTGTCCGGGAAGCGGTCCAGGACGTCCTCGCACCACACGTCGACGGCGTCCAGCAGGCCCGCGTCGTCGGGTTCGGCGAAGTCGCCCTCGCGGGGTTCCAGTTCGTCCGGGTCGAGGACGACGTCGGTGGCGCGGACGAGCGCGAAGTCCACCAGGACACCGCAGGCGGCGAGCGGCTGCTCGCCCCACTTGGCGGCCAGCTCGGCGTCCACGAAGGCCAGTTCGCCCTCGCGCATGACCTGGGCGAAGGGCCCGCCGGGGAAGACGAGTTCGCAGGCCGGGGCCGGTTCGCCGTCCTCGTCGGGCAGGGCGAGCGCGCCGAGCCAGGGCTCCTCACCGGGCTCCAGGCCGGCGTCCCGCACCAGCGCGAGCACGGTGTCGGCCAGTTCCTCGGCGTCGAGGGAGTCCTCTTCCCAGTTCACGCCGCCCTCGTCGTCCAGGGACGCGGCGACGGCGACCCGGACCTGCGGGGTGGTCAGGACCGCCCGGGGGGTGGCGGGCAGGGCGCCGAGCTTCTCCAGGATCGGGTGGGCGGCGTCGGGGTGGGCGACCTTCAGGCCGAGCCGGGCCAGCACCTCGGGGTCGATCCGCGCGGTCTGGGCACCGGGCAGCAGCACCTGCCGGGGCCCGATGGTCGTCCGGCCGTCCGCCAAGGGCACCGGAAGCCCCGACAGGCGGTCCGGGTCGGTCCCGGCGAGGCTGTCGTAGAGCCGCCGCCACCAGCCGGGGTCCTTCTCCAGACCGGCCAGCCGGTCGATGGCGTCGGCCAGCGGGACGCGGGCGACACCCAGGGTCCGCAGCTCGGCGCGGCGCTCGAGACCGGCGGGCAGCAGGGTGGGGAGCACCTCGGCGAGCACCCGCACGGTGTCCGCGCCCGCGCTCTCGACGACCTCGGCGTCGCGGGGCCGCAGGGTCTCCGGCAGCTCGTCGTCCGCGCGGGGCGGGAGCGCGGGCGGCAGGAAGGAGGTCCGCGGCAGCCGCTGGAGGATCGCCTGGCGCAGGGCGCCGTCCAGTTCGCCCTTGCCGAGCGGGCCCGGCACGAGGTCGATGATCCCGGACGCCACCGGCCGCCAGTCGCCGAGAAGTTCGGCGTAGGCGTCGGCCGCGCGCTCGACGAGGAAGTCGGTCAGCGGGCCGGGGGCGGCGTGCCGGCGGGTGGAGTCCAGCGGGAACGAGGCGATGAGCAGCGCCGGGACACCGAGCGGTTCGTCGCTCGGGGTGGGGGCGTGCACGACGGCGCTCGTGCGGGGCCGGGCCGGGCTGCCGTCGCTGTCCACGGGCACGGCCCAGGTGACGGACCAGTGGGGCCGCAGCCGCTCCTCGACGGGCCGGTCGGCGAGGAGGCCGGGGGTGAGGGGGCCGTGGGCGGCGGTGGTACGCCAGTGGGTGACGCCGTGGGCGGAGTCGTCGACGACGGTGAAGGGGCCGTCGGTGCGGCGGGTCAGGGTACGCGGGCTCTCCCCGTTGATCTCGACGACCAGCTCTTCGAGTCCGGGGAGGGTGAGCAGCACGGCGTCGTCGACGGCCCGCAGGAGGCGTTCGGCGAGATCGGCGGCCGGGGTGTCGCGCAGCGGCAGGATGACGGCGGTGTCGTAGGGGGCGGGGGCGGTGCCCTCGGCGGCGTACGGCAGCCGCAGCAGCGGTACGTGCCCGTCGCGCCGCCGGACCTCGTCACCGAGGCCGGGGCTGTGCCGGGCGGTCTCGGCGGCCAGGGCCCTGGCCTCGGCCAGCGACCACCGCACACCGCCGTGCCGGCCGACGACGGCGGGCTCGTCGGTGACCGACAGCACGGCGGCGAAGCCGACGCCGAACCGTCCCACGGAGGAGGTGTCCCCGGGGTCCCGCTTGGCCGATGCCCGCAGGGTGGACAGCGACTCGACCCCGGCCGCGTCCAGCGGGGCGCCGGTGTTGGCGGCGACGAGCACGTCGTCCCGCAGGGTGAGCCGCAGCCGACCCGGCACCTGGGCCCGGGCGGCGGCGTCGGCCGCGTTCTGGGCGAGTTCCACGACGAGCCGGTCCCGGTAGCCGCCGAGGACCAGATCCTCCTCGGCGTTGGCGTCCTCACGGAACCGGGCGGGGCTGGTGGCCCAGGCGTCGAGGACACCGCGCCGCAGACGGGCGGTACCGAACGGATCGGCCCCCTCGGCGGCGGGCCGCACGAACTTGCTGCTCACGTTCCGTTCCTTCTCCTCGTGGACGTCCTCGTGGACGTGAGGGAAAGGTACCGCCTGGGAAGCGGACGGCGTGCGCCCGCCCGGCGCGGGCGTCCGGGCGGGCGGTGACCGCAAGACGCGGGGGGCTACGAGTGACCCAGTTCCTCCGTGTCCGCGTCCGCCGTCGGAGTCACCGATCCCGAGTCCGGGGCCGGGCGCAGCGGGAACGGGTCGACCCGGGTCTCGTCGATGACCGGGGCGGGCGGCTGGGGCGGGCGGGGCATGACCGCGGCCTCGGAGTGGCCGCCGCAGCCGTAGGCGAGGGAGACCAGGCGGCCGTCGGCCGGGGAGAACTCGTTGGCGCAGGCGCCGAAGGCCTGGCCGAGGGAGCCGCCGATGGGAACCAGGAAGCCGCAGCTGACGCAGGCCGCGGGGGCCGACTGGGCCATGGGCGTCTTGGGGCCGAACGCCTCCTCCCAGCGGTCGGCCGCGCTGTGCAGGCCGTAGCGGGACAGGACGCGGGCCCGGCGCATGCCCAGCTCCTCGGCGACCGCCGGGATCGAACCGCGGGAGGGGGGCACCGTGAAACCGGTCGCGGAGCCGGCGGTGAGGTCCGCGTCCTCCGCCTCGACCAGGTCGGCCATCTCGTGGGAGACGGGGACGTTCGGCGCCGGCTCGTCCTCGCCCGAGTAGCCCGGCTCCAGCCGCAGGTCCTCGGCGTCGGTGGGCAGCAGATCGCCCGGCCCCATGTCGCCGGGACGCAGCCGCTCGCTCCACGGCACCCACTCGGGCGCCAGCACCGCGTCGGGCCCGGGCAGCAGCGCCGCCTCGTCCACCGTGACGATCTTCGCCCGGGAGGCCCGGGCCACCGTCACGGCCCACCGCCAGCCCCGGTAGCCGAGCTCCCGGCACTCGAAGAAGTGCGTGACAACGCGGTCCCCCTCGGAGACCAGCCCCACGTGCTCGCCGACGATTCCCGGCGCCGCGGCCTCCTCGGCTGCGGCGCGGGCGAGGTCGACTGCCTCGGCGCACAGACGGTCAGGGGTGCGGCTTCGCGTTGTCGCTGCGCTCACAGGTATCGCTTCTCTCCATACGCCGTCTCACGAGTGCGCCACTCCCGGCACAGGGGCGGACGGAGCGGACCGGGGGACCGCGTCGACGTCCTTCATCCATTTTGCGGGATGGCTGAGATACGCACGCTACCCTTCCGCCCCACGTCGCGTACACCGACGGTCCTCTTGCACCGTCCACCGGTCCCCGGGCCGCCGCCCCGCACAGTCACCCCACAGGCCCTATACAAGCGGTAATGGCACTACCCACGGCCTTATCGGGGCACTATGACGTCGTGGCAGCCGCGAAGACACCCCCGGGCGCCACCGGGACCGGTGGGCCGAAAGGGGTCAAGGGAACTATCCGACCGGGCGGACCGGGCCGTGCGGGCGGCTTCTTCCGCACGGTCGGCCGTGCCCTGCACTTCCCGGTGACCGGCACGGCCCGCGGCATCCGCAAGGCCACCCACGCGCACGGGGCCGGCGAGTCCGGCCTGGGCAAGCTGATCGAACTGCACGGTGTGAACGGCGCCGGCGACGTCATGATCACGGTCGCCCTCGCCTCCACCGTCTTCTTCTCCGTGCCCACCGACGAGGCGCGCGGACGCGTCGCGCTCTACCTCGCCATCACCATGGCGCCCTTCACCCTCCTCGCCCCCGTCATCGGCCCCCTCCTCGACCGCCTGCCGCACGGCCGCCGCGCCGCCATGGCCGGCGCGATGCTGGCCCGGGCCCTGCTCGCGATCGTCCTGTCCGGCGCGGTCGTCAGCGGCGGCCTGGAGCTGTACCCGGCCGCGCTCGGCGTCCTCGTCTCGTCGAAGGCGTACGGCGTCGTCAGAAGCGCCGTCGTGCCCCGCCTGCTGCCACCGCGGTTCTCCCTGGTGAAGGCCAACTCGCGGGTGACCCTCGGCGGGCTCCTCGCCACCGGCATCGCCGCGCCCGTCGGTGCCGGGCTCCAGCAGATCGGGCCGCGCTGGCCGCTCTTCGGCGCCTTCGTGCTGTTCGTGGCGGGAACGATCCTGTCGTTCACGCTGCCGCCCAAGGTCGACTCCGCCAAGGGCGAGGACCGCGCCCTGCTGGCGGCGGACGAGGAACACCTGCACGGGCCGCACCGCCGGCCGGTCAAGCGGCCCGGGCTGCGCACGGTCGGCCCGGCCGTCACCCACGCGCTGGCCGCCAACGCCGCCATCCGCTGCCTGACCGGGTTCCTGATCTTCTTCCTGGCGTTCCTGCTGCGTGAGCACCCGATCTCCGGACAGAGCGCGGCCGTGTCCCTGGGGATAGTCGGTGTCGCGGCGGGCGTGGGCAACGCGCTCGGCACGGCCGTCGGGGCGTGGCTGCGCTCCCGGGCCCCGGAGATCATCATCGTGACGGTCGTGGCGTGCGTGGCGGGCGCGGCGATCACGGCGGCGGTGTTCTTCGGCGCGGTCCTGGTGGCCGGCCTGGCCGCGATCGCCGGGTTCGCGCAGGCCCTGGCCAAGCTGTCCCTGGACGCGCTGATCCAGCGGGACGTGCCCGAACTGGTCCGCACCTCGGCCTTCGCCCGCTCCGAGACGCTGCTGCAGATGTCCTGGGTGCTGGGTGGCGCGATCGGCATCGCGATGCCGCTCAACGGCACGGCCGGGCTGGCGGTGGGTGCCGCGATCGTCGGCGCCGGGTGGCTGGCGACCGTGCGGGGGCTGATCGACTCGGCCCGGCGCGGGGGCACGGGGCGGGCGCGGGTGGCCTAGGGCCGTGTGGGGCGTGCGGCCCTTCTGATGGATCTCACCGGGAGCCGTACCCCGCGTGGGCGGTCCGCCCCGCGGGCCCGATAGCCTTCGCCCATGAACACGTTGCAATCCGTTGTGCGACGCCGCCGCGCCGTCGCCGTCGCCGGCGTCGTATCCGCCGGACTGCTCGTCCTGTCGGCCTGTGACAAGCCGACTCCGATCGCCACGGTCACCGTGGGCAGCGACTCGGTGAACTCCGGAGCCACCTGCGGCGGCGAGGGCGACGCCCTGAAGCCGTCCGATCTCGCCGGGTGCCTGAAGAACAAGGGCATCAAGAGCATCTCCGTCGACCCCGACGAGACGGTGCGCTTCGGGGTCGACCCCGAGATCGCCGACGAGGGCTGGACGATCCTGATGAACGGCCAGCCGCTGACCGACTCCAGCACGAAGACCTACCGCACGATTCCGGGCAGCGTGTTCTTCAACGCCCAGTACGGCGCACAGGGCAACTCGACGCTGGTGTCCATCAAGGAAGGCGACAAGGACCCGTCCGGGCTCTGGAACTTCAAGCTCAAGAAGGACGCCTGATCGCTGCCGCTGGGCTGGGCCGGGTGCTCGTGGCCACCGCTGTTCCCGTGGAGAGGGACGCGGTGGCCCAGGCCTGCCCGGGTGACAGCGGCATCGAGGTGATCGCCGGAGGTGTGGGGCCCGCGCTCGCCGCCGCCTCCGTCGCCTCCGCCCTCACCGTCGCCGCCGTGCACGGCGAGCCCTACGGCCTCGTCGTCTCCGCCGGGATCGGGGGCGGGTTCCGGCCCGGGGCGCCCGTGGGGTCGCTGATCGTCGCCGACGAGGTCGTCGCGGCCGATCTGGGGGCCGAGACCGAGGACGGGTTCGTGCCGGTCACCGAGCTCGGGTTCGGGACCGTCAGGCATGAGCCGCCCGCCGATCTCGTACGGCGGGCCGCCGAAGCCACCGGGGCCCGCACCGGGGCCGTCCTCACCGTGTCGACCGTGACCGGGACGGCCGCCCGGGCCGCCGCGCTGCGGGAGCGGCACCCCACCGCCCTCGCCGAGGCCATGGAGGGTTTCGGCGTCGCCGAGGCCGCCGCCGCGCACGGCGTGCCGGTGCTGGAGATCCGGGCGATCTCCAATCCCGTGGGGCCGAGGGACCGTGCCGCCTGGCGCATCCCCGACGCCCTGGCAGCCTTGACGGAGGGGTTCGGGAAGCTCGCGCCCGTACTGGAGGGTTGGAACCGGCATGACAGTTGAGCGGCTGCAGATCGCGTACTCACCCTGCCCGAACGACACGTTCGTCTTCGACGCCCTGGCCCACGACCGGGTCCCGGGCGCACCGGCCCTCGACGTGACCTTCGCCGACATCGACATCACCAACGGCATGGCCGAGCGCGGCGAGTCCGACGTGCTGAAGGTGTCGTACGCGGTGCTGCCCTACGTCCTCGACGACTACGCCCTGCTGCCCTGCGGGGGCGCGCTGGGACGGGGCTGCGGGCCGCTGGTGCTGACCCGGGAGGCAGGCCTCGGCCTCGCCGGTCGTACCGTCGCCGTGCCCAGTGAGAAGTCGACCGCCTACCTGCTGTTCCGGCTGTGGGCCGCGGACACGCTGGACGGCGGGGTCGGCGAGATCGTCGTCATGCCGTTCCACGAGATCATGCCGGCCGTGCGGGACGGCAAGGTCGACGCGGGACTCGTGATCCACGAGGCGCGCTTCACCTACCACGAGTACGGCCTGCACAAGCTCGCCGACATGGGCGAGCACTGGGAACACACCACCGGGCTGCCGATCCCGCTGGGCGCGATCATCGCCAAGCGGTCGCTGGGGGAGCAGAAGCTGCGGCTGCTCGCCGACTCCATCCGCACATCCGTGCGCGCCGCCTGGGACGATCCCGAGGCGTCCCGGCCCTACGTCATGGAGCACGCCCAGGAGATGGACCCGGCCGTCGCCGACCAGCACATCGGGCTGTACGTCAACGAGTTCACGGCGGGTCTCGGCGAGGACGGCTACGCGGCCGTACGCGGGCTGCTGACCCGCGCGGCGGCCGAGGGACTCGTACCGCCCCTCGGCCCGGACGCGCTGCGCTTTCCCTGAGGTCTCAGACGTCCAGCTGGTCGGCGACCGCGCGCAGCAGGCCGGCGATCTTCTTGCCCGCGGTCTTCTCGGGGTAGCGGCCCCGCTCCAGCATGGGCGTGATGTTCTCCAGCAGCGTCGTCAGGTCCTGGACGATGGAGGCCAGCTCGTCCGGCTTCTTGCGGGTCGCGGCGGCGACGGACGGGGTGGGGTCCAGGATCGCCAGGGACAGCGCCTGGTCGCCGCGCTGTCCGGCGACGACGCCGAACTCCACTCGCTGGCCCGGCTTGAGCGTCTCGACTCCGGCGGGGAGGACCGAGGAATGGACGAAGACGTCGCCGCCGTCGTCACGGGAGAGAAAGCCGAAGCCCTTCTCACTGTTGAACCACTTGACCTTGCCGGTGGGCACGTCTGTCCTCGTCCTCGTACTCGTCGGAAAACTGCTTCTGGAAACGGCTCTTGATAGCACTCGGGCGGGTCGTACGGACCCGCCGGTACCAAGGCTAATGGTCTTGCGGCCGGTGACAAGACGTCACCCGGTTGTTCCTTCGCGCTGGGAACTACCCTGGTCGGGTGCGTGACAAAACCCAAACGAATTCCGCCGCTCCCGGTGACCGCCTGGTCCGGGCCGGAGCCGTCGTGTTCTTCATCGGCGCCCTGGCAACACTGGTCACGGTCGCCCCGCTGCTGCTCGGAACGACTCCCTTTCCGACGTACATGTTCGGATTGAGCATGCTCATGGCCGTCGGATTCCTGATGGCCGGGGCGGGAGTGCTGCGTTCCGTGGCAGCCGGACGGCGTCAGGCGCGTGCGGGACGGTAGTCCGAAAGCCACCGCGGGAATTCGGTCAGATCGGTGAGGACGACGTCCGCGCCCGCCGCGCGCAATTCCTCCGGCGGGCAAGGGCCGGTGGCCACCGCGACCGAGAGGGCCCCGGCGGCCCGGGCGCCGCGGACGTCCCCGACGTGGTCGCCGACGTAGACGCCCGCGTCGTGCTCGCGCAGGGCCTCCGCCTTCTGCTCGGCCCACAGGTCGCCGATCACGGCGTCGGGCTCGATGCCGAGGTGGGCGAGGTGCAGTTTGGCGTTGGGCTCGTACTTGGCGGTGACGACTATCGCGCGTCCGCCGGCCTCCCGTACCGCCGCGATGGCCTCCCGGGCGCCGGTCAGGGCCGGGGTCGCGGTGATGGCGATCGCCGGGTACATCTCCCGGTACAGCTCCGCCATGGCCGGGATCTCCTCGGCCGGGAACCAGTTGATCAGCTCCTCGGCCAGCGGCGGCCCGAGCCGCGTGACCGTCAGGTCGGCGTCGATGTACACGCCCGTGCGTTCGGACAGCGCCTGGTAACAGGCGCGGATGCCGGGCCGGGAGTCGATGAGGGTCATGTCGAGGTCGAAGCCGACGGTGAGTGCCATATGGGCCATTGTGCCCAGGCGCTGTGAACGGCAGACGTCCGGCCGTGACCGGCGGCCCCGCGTCGGTGTCCGCTAGCGCGAGCGCTGCGAGCGCCACACCAGGAACAGCGCCGATGCCACCGCCGCGCCCCTGACCACCCACGGCCAGGTCTCCGAGACGGCCGCGTTCATGTGGCCCTCGGCGATCGGGGTGCCCCAGCGGCCGTTCATCCGGCCCCACAGCCAGACCAGGCCCCCCGCCAGGGAGAGGCCGGGCAGGATCACGACCGCCCACTTGGTCTCGGCCTGGGTGAGACGGCGGGAGGCGTAGGCGATGAGCCAGCCGAGCAGCAGGACGAACCAGTTGCCGAGCACGGCACCGGCGACGAGGAGCCCGGCGGCGATCAGCAGGAGCGGGTTGCTCCAGTTCCCGGCGGGGAGGCGCACGAGACGGCGACGGCCCCCCTTCTCGGCCACCTCGGCCGACTCGACGGCCGGGGCCGTTTCCTCGGCGGCCGCCTTCTCCTGCTCCGCCTTCCGCGGCGCCGGCGGCTTCAGCAGATCGGGCAGCTCCACACCGCCCACGAAGCCCGGCACCTCGTCGCCCACCCCGAAGGGGCCGCTCTCCACCCGCCACCAGTCCGGCTGGAGCGCGCTGTCGCCGAGTTCGTGACCTGCGGCCAGATGCGGCGGGGCCGCGCCGTCGGAGGGCGCGGGGTGCGGGTCCTCGGCGGGCCGCGCGGGCCGGGGGCGCGGTACGACGCGCCGCATGACGCCCTTGGCCCGCTCGCCCCGCTCCTCCGGCTCTCTCTCGCGCTGCACCGGCACCGAGGCGGGGGCGGCGCTGTACGGCTCACCGGCCGTGCCGCCCGCCGCCGCGGTCACGATGTCGTCGGGGCTGCCGAGGCGGGACAGGATGCGGCGGACGGCGGCGGGCGAGTCGACGGTGGCCTTCGAGCGGCGCTTGTCGATCTCGTTGCGCAGGTCGGCGACCAGACGCATGCGGGTGGCCGACGACAACTGCCGCTGCTGGGCCACGTCGCCGACGCGGCTCAGATACTCGTAAACGACCTGGTCGCTCTCAATCCCCACGAAGTCCCCTCCGGGGCGGGTGCGTTGCGTGACGCCGTCGCCCGACGGTACCGCGAGTGCCCTCTCAGCGGCCAAAAGCCCGTCCCGCGTACGGGGGCGGGGCGGCGCACGACCGGCCCGGCCGCCGGGGGCGACCCGCTACCGTGGACCGGATGAGCACCGAGGACAGGCCCCCGGCCCCCCGTTCCCTCGCGGAAGCGCTCCGCGCGCGGGGCGATGCCGCGCTGGGCGCGCTCCTGCGCAGCCGCCCGGATCTCATCACGCCCGTCCCCACCGACCTCACCCAACTGGCGACCCGGGCCGGCACCCGGGCCTCGGTGGTGCGGGCCCTGGAGCGGCTGGACCGGTTCGCGCTGCAGACGGCGGAGGCGCTGGCCGTGGCCGCGGACCCCGCGACGTACGGCGAACTGCTCGGGCTGATGGCCGGGGACGACGCCGACCCGGCCGTCGTCGCGGCCCTGCCGCACGCCGTCGGCCTGCTGCGCGAGCAGGCCCTGGTGTGGGGCGACGACGACCGGCTGCGGCTGGTCCGCACGGCACGTGAGCTGCTGGCCCCCTCGCCGCAGCACCCCTCGCCGACCGGGCTCGGCCCGACGGTCCAGGAGGCCACCGCCGGGATGTCCCCGGGCCGGATCCAGGAGATCGTGACGGCCGCCGGACTGGCCTCGACGCACGACTCGGTCTCCGCGGTGACCGCCCTGGCCGCTCTGTTCACGGACCGGACCCGGATGGCCGCGCTGCTCGCCGAGGCCCCGGCCGACTCCCTCGACGTGCTGGAACGCCTGGTGTGGGGGCCGCCGTACGGGCAGGTCACCGCCGATCCGGCGCCCCGGCTGCGCTGGCTGCTGGACCGCGGCCTGCTGCTGCCGACGGCGCCGGGGACGGTCGTCATGCCGCGCGAGGTCGCCCTGCACCTGCGCCGGGGCCTGGCGCACCGGGCGGCCGAGCCCGTACCGCCGGTGGTCGAGGTGGCCGCCGCACATCGTCCACAGGTTGTGGACAGCACCGCGGCCGGGCAGGCGTACACCGCGCTCGCGACCGTCGAGGAGCTGCTGAAGGACTGGGACGAGGGCGGGCCGGCGGTGCTGCGGGCCGGCGGGCTGAGCGTGCGGGACCTGAAGCGGACCGCCGTCGCGCTCGACGTGCCCGAGCCGACGGCCGCGTTCTGGGTGGAACTGGCGTACGCGGCCGGCCTGATCGCCTCGGACGGCGAGGCCGACGAACGGTACGCGGCGACCCCCGCCTACGACGAGTGGCTGGAGCAGCCCGCCGCGGAGCGCTGGTCGCGGCTGGTCACGGCGTGGCTCGCGGCGACCCGGACGGCCGGTCTGGTGGGCGGACGGGACGCGAAGGACCGGACACTGTCGGCGCTCGGGCCCGGCCTGGACCGCTCGGCGGCGCCCGAGGTACGGCACCGGGTGCTGACGCTGCTGGCCGGGCTGCCGGAAGGCGCCGCGCCCGCCGCCGGGCCGGTGCTCGCCCGGCTGCGCTGGGAGCGGCCCCTGCGCGGCGACCGGCGCGAGGACGACCTGCGCGGCCGGCTCGCCGAGTGGGCCCTGTCCGAGGCGGAGCTGCTGGGTGTCACGGGCCGGGGCGCGCTGTCGGCCCACGGCCGTGCGCTGCTGGGCGCGCCCGCGGCTCCCGTGCCCGGCCCGGAAGCGGAAGCGGAACCCTCCGGGCCGGGGGACAAGCTGCCCGTGCACCACCATCACCGCGCCACCCCGCTCGCCCCCCTCTCCCCCGCCGAGCAGGCCGTCGCCTCCGCCGCCGCGGCCCGGCTGCTCGCGCCGCTGCTGCCCGAACCGCTGGACCACGTGCTGCTCCAGGCCGACCTGACGGCGGTGGCGCCCGGCCCCCTGCGGCGGCCGCTCGCGGACATGCTGGGCGTGCTGGCGGACGTCGAGTCCAAGGGCGGGGCGACCGTCTACCGGTTCACGCCCGGCTCGGTGCGGCGGGCGCTCGACGCCGGGCGGGCCGCCTCCGACCTGCACGCCTTCCTCGCCGCGCACTCCCGCACGCCGGTGCCGCAGCCGCTCGCGTACCTGATCGACGACGTGGCCCGCCGGCACGGCCATCTGCGGGTCGGCGCCGCCTCGGCGTACGTGCGCTGCGACGACGACGCGGTGCTCAGCGAGATCCTCGCCGACAAGCGGGCCGCCGGGCTGGGGCTGCGCCGGCTCGCCCCGACCGTGCTGGCCGCCCAGGCCGACCCGGCAGGCCTCCTGGAAGGGCTGCGGGCGATGGGGTTCGCGCCGGCCGCCGAGTCCGCCGAGGGCGATGTGCTGATCACCCGCGCACTGGCCCACCGCACCCCGCCCCTCACCCCGCCCGAGCCCGTCCCGGACGGCCCGCCCGTCCCCGACGACACCCTGCTGTCCGCCGCGCTGCGCGCCATCCGGGCCGGTGACCTGGCCTCCACCGCCCCGCGCAAGCCGGGCACCGCCCCGGCGGCCGACGGCGAACCGCCCCGCACGTCCGCCGCCGAGACCCTGGCCACCATGCAGGCCGCCGTCCTGACCGGCGAGGCCCTGTGGATCGGCTACGTCAACGCCGAGGGCGCCGCCAGCCAGCGGGTCATCGCCCCGATCCGCGTCGAGGGCGGCTTCGTCACGGCGTACGACCACACCGCGGACGAGGTCCGTACGTATCCGCTGCACCGGATCACCGGGGTCGCCGAACTCGCCGACGACGCGGGCTGACGGCACCGAGGGGGCCGCGTCACCCGTTCGGGTGCGGATGGGCGTTCATGCACGCCACGCCGGGGATGTCCCACGCTCGGGCGACCTTCCCGGGCGTGCCGCATCACGCCGCGCGCGCGGGGGCAGCCACCGGGTGTCCTGTCAGCCGCTCCGAAAGGAAACCCCAATGCGCGCTGTCCGTCGAGTCGCCGCCGTCCTCGTCACCGCCGCCCTGATGACGTTCGGCGGGCTCGCCGCCCCGGCCTGCGCGGTGAGCATCGACGCCGCGGGTCTCGTCCTGGAGACACCGCAGATCTGATCCGCTCCCGCGCGGCTTCGGGCCGGTCCGGGCGTCCCCGGGCCGGCTCGCGGCGGTGCGGTGCCGCCGTTCCCCGATGTCATTCTCCGAAAGGCCGTCCCGTCCTCATGCGTGAGAACCTGCCCGTCGCCGCTTTCTGTGCCGCTCTCTGCGCCGTCGCGCTCGTGGGGGTGCTCGCGCCCGCCGCCGCGGCGGCCCCCGCGGCGCCGCTGCCGCTGCCCGTCGCCGCCGTGGAACCGCTGGTCACCGAGGGGGTCTCCATCGAGGGCCCGCTGGTCCAGAACGTCAGTCTGCCCACGCTGACGTAGCGCGGCGGGTGCGGTAGCTGTCCCCGTCGAGCCGCACGAGGTGGGCGTGGTGGGCCAGGCGGTCCGTCATCGCCGGGGCGGACGGGCCGAAGACCTCGTCCCAGCGGCCGAGCGGGCGGTCGCTGGTCACGATCAGCGAGGCCCGCTCGTAGCGGTGGGCGACGAGCCGGAAGAACAGGCCCGCGGTCGCCGCGTCGAAGGGCATGTAGCCGATCTCGTCGACGATCAGGAGGGGGTGATCGTCGAGAGCGGTCAGCTCCGCGTCGAGCCGGCCGGCGGCCCGGGCCTCCGTGAGCCGGGCCGCCCACTCGGCGGCGGTCGCGAACAGCACCCGGTGCCCGGCCTGGCAGGCGCGCACGCCCAGGGCGACGGCGAGATGGGTCTTGCCGGTGCCGGGCGGCCCGACGAGGACCACGTTGCGCCGGGCGGCGACGAACTCCGCCTTGCCGAGCCGGGCCACGGCCTCCCGGTCGAAGTCCCGGGGGTGGTGCTGGTCGAAGTCCTCCAGCAGCTTGCGGGCGGGGAAGCCGGCGGCGCGGATCCGGGCCTCGGCGTCTGCGTCCGGTTCCGGCTGCCGGGGGACGGCCGGCACGGCCACCGGGGCCTCGGGGTCGGGCTGGGCCCGGTGCGAGCCTCCGCGGTCGCTCTCCCCCTGCCCTGCGGCCTGCACGGGCCAGGCCGGTGGATGCCCCGCCTGCGCGGGCCCGGCGGCCGGGGCATGCGCAGCCTGCGTGTGCCCTGCCTCGGCTTGCCCCGCCTGCCCCTGGCCTGCCCGCGTGTGCCCGGCCTGCGGCCGGTCGGCGTGGCCGCGGTCCGCCTGCGCGACCATCGGCCCCGACATGTAGGCAAGGATCGCCGCGGAGGCGATGAACGCCATGTGGATCACCGTCCCCCACAGCAGCGCGTGCCGGGAGGTGTGGTGGACGTCCACGAACATCTGCAGCAGGTGCACGGAGGAGATGCCCACGATCGCCGTGGCGAGCTTGACCTTCAGCACGTTGGAGTTGACGTGCGAGAGCCATTCGGGCTGGTCACGGTGGCCCTGCAGGCCGATGCGCGAGACGAACGTCTCGTAGCCGCCGACGATCACCATGATCAGCAGGTTGGCGATCATGACGACGTCGACCAGCTTGAGCACCGCGAGCATCACGTACGTCTCGGTGGCGTGCCCGCTCACGCACATGAGGATTAAGGTCCAGAGCTCCTTGAAGAACTTGTAGACGTAGACGCCCTGGGCGGCCACCAGCCCGAAGTACAGCGGGGCCTGGAGCCAGCGGGTGGCGAAGAGGGCATATCCGAGCGTGGTGGTCGTCGGGTTGCGCACGTGCGCCATTCTTCGGGGCCGCGATGGAAAAACTGAATTCACACCACACGTTGGGATGAATAGGCATTCAGTACGACTGGACGCACAGATCACACCACCCGGCGCGGTCGATCAGGCACACTGGACGTTTGGCCGAGGCGTCGCGCTGTCGAGCCGTCCGAGCCCTCCGGCCACAGAAAGGGTGCCGCGCGTGAATGGTCCGCTGATCGTCCAGTCCGACAAGACCCTGCTCCTGGAAGTCGACCACGAGCAGGCCGACGACTGCCGCCGGGCCATCGCCCCGTTCGCGGAACTGGAGCGGGCTCCGGAGCACATCCACACCTACCGCGTCACCCCGCTCGGCCTGTGGAACGCCCGCGCGGCGGGGCACGACGCCGAGCAGGTCGTGGACGCGCTCGTGGAGTACAGCCGCTACCCGGTGCCGCACGCGCTGCTCGTCGACATCGCCGAGACGATGGACCGCTACGGCCGTCTCACCCTGTCCAAGCACCCGGCGCACGGCCTGGTCCTGACCACCACCGACCGCCCGGTGCTGGAGGAGATCCTCAGGTCGAAGCGGATCACGCCCCTGGTCGGCGCCCGCATCGACCCGGACACGGTCGCCGTGCACCCCTCCGAGCGCGGGCAGATCAAGCAGACGCTGCTGAAGCTGGGCTGGCCGGCCGAGGACCTCGCCGGGTACGTCGACGGCGAGGCGCACGCGATCGAGCTGGCCGAGGACGGCTGGGCGCTGCGGCCGTACCAGAAGCAGGCCGTGGAGAACTTCTGGCACGGCGGCTCGGGCGTCGTCGTCCTGCCCTGCGGCGCCGGGAAGACGCTGGTCGGGGCCGGGTCGATGGCCCAGGCGAAGTCGACCACGCTCATCCTCGTCACGAACACCGTCTCGGCGCGGCAGTGGAAGCACGAACTGGTGAAGCGGACCTCGCTGACCGAGGACGAGATCGGCGAGTACAGCGGCACCCGCAAGGAGATCCGGCCGGTCACCATCGCCACCTACCAGGTGCTGACGACCCGGCGGAAGGGCGTCTACCCGCACCTGGAGCTGTTCGACTCGCGGGACTGGGGACTCATCGTCTACGACGAGGTGCACCTGCTGCCCGCGCCGGTCTTCAAGTTCACCGCCGATCTCCAGGCGCGGCGGCGGCTCGGCCTGACCGCCACGCTGGTCCGCGAGGACGGCCGGGAGTCGGACGTGTTCTCCCTGATCGGCCCCAAGCGGTTCGACGCGCCGTGGAAGGAGATCGAGGCGCAGGGCTACATCGCGCCCGCCGACTGCGTGGAGGTCCGGGTCAATCTGACCGACTCCGAGCGGCTCGCGTACGCCACGGCCGAGACCGAGGAGAAGTACCGCTTCTGCGCGACGACCGCGACCAAGCGGAAGGTCACGGAGGCGCTCGTCCGGAAGTTCGCCGGGCAGCAGATCCTCGTCATCGGGCAGTACATCGACCAGCTGGACGAGCTGGGCGAGCACCTCGGAGCGCCCGTGATCAAGGGCGAGACGTCGAACGCGCAGCGGGAGAAGCTCTTCGACGCCTTCCGCGAGGGCGAGATCAGCGTGCTGGTGGTGTCCAAGGTCGCGAACTTCTCGATCGACCTGCCGGAGGCGACGGTCGCCATCCAGGTCTCGGGCACCTTCGGCTCCCGGCAGGAGGAGGCCCAGCGCCTCGGCCGGGTGCTGCGTCCCAAGGCGGACGGCCACCAGGCGCACTTCTACTCGGTGGTCGCCCGGGACACCATCGACCAGGACTTCGCCGCGCACCGCCAGCGGTTCCTGGCGGAGCAGGGGTACGCGTACCGGATCGTGGACGCGGACGAGCTGCTGGCGGAGAGCTGACGGCGGGCCGGTCCGCTCATGGCCGGCTCACTTGTGTCGGCGGACCACGCCGACTTCCTCTCCGTACTGGCCGAGGACGATCACGTCGAAGGCGGCGCCCGCGAAGACCTTGACGGCGCGCAGGGCATCGCCGAGGCGGTGACGGTGGCTGCCTGTCACGGCGGTGGCGCCGGGCGGACGGCCCGGTACCGGGGCGGGGTGGATGGTTGCTGCGCTCATGTCTCCATGGTGCGTTTTCGACCGTAAAGCCTGCGTCGGTCTCCGGATTGAACTTTCCGGCGGCCCTCGTACGCCCGCGGGGCGAGGCGTCCCCCTAGGGGGAGGCCTCGCGCCCGTGGCTTTCTGCTCCTACTTGCGCTTGCGGATCCGGGTCGTGCCGAGGATGACGAAAGCCAGGACGGCGATCCCCGACAACAGCCAGAGCGGGACACCGTCGAGTCCTTTGTAGGCCAGTACCGTCGCATCAGTGCTTGATCGCACAAGTCCTCCTTCGTGGGACAAGCGGGCAGCGGCGCGAAAACCCGCTCGCGGCAGCCGCCCCCGCTCCTCTAAGATCTCCGCTCTTGCCCGCCTCCCTCACGGAGTGCCGCCGACCGGACGGAAACCGGCCGGCACCCACCGCCGTCACCTCAGCAGGTACCCCTCGGAGGCACCCCCTTGTCCACGCCCGTCGACGACCCGCTCGCGCGTGAGCGCTCCCACCTCTCCTCGTCCCGGTCCGCTCTGCGCGCCATGCGTGAGGATGTCGAGGCCCTCGACATCAGCGACGTCACCGCGAACTGGGTCAACGCGGAGGTGCTGGCCCGCCAGATCGAGGAGCGCATCAAGGCCCTGGCCGACCTCAGCGACACCCCGCTGTTCTTCGGCCGGCTCGACTACCTGCACGCCCCCGGCGCCGAAGCGGCGGAGGGAGCGGAAGGCGAGCGCTTCTACATCGGCCGCCGCCATGTGCACGACCACGATGGCGACCCCATGGTGATCGACTGGCGCGCGCCGGTCTCGCAGCCGTTCTACCGGGCTTCCAAGAAGGACCCGATGGACGTCGCGCTGCGCCGCCGCTTCGGCTACACCCGCGGTGACATCACGGCGTACGAGGACGAGCACCTGTCGGACCCGGCCGAGGCGGCCCGGACCAGCAAGCTGCTCCAGCAGGAGATCGAGCGGCCGCGTGTCGGCCCGATGCGGGACATCGTCGCGACGATCCAGCCGGAGCAGGACGAGATCGTCCGGTCCGGTCTCTCGGGCACGGTGTGCGTGCAGGGAGGCCCGGGCACCGGGAAGACCGCCGTCGGTCTGCACCGGGTCGCCTACCTCCTCTACGCCCACCGCGAGCGGCTCGCCCGCACCGGCACGCTGGTCATCGGGCCGAACCGGTCCTTCCTGCACTACATCGAGCAAGTGCTGCCCGCGCTGGGCGAGTTGACCGTCCAGCAGGCGACCGTGGACGACCTGGTCGGCCATGTCGAGATCAGGGGTACGGACGACGCGACGGCCGCGGTCGTCAAGGGCGACGCCCGGCTGGCGCGGGTGCTGCGCAGCGCCCTCTACTCGCACGTCACGATGCCCACCGAGCCGGTCGTGGTCGTGCGCGGCTCCCGCCGCTGGCGGGTCCCGGCGTACGAACTGGAGGACATCGTCCGCGAGTTGCTCGACCGCGACATCCGCTACGGTGCCGCGCGCGAGGCCCTGCCGCAGCGCATCGCGCACGCCGTGCTGGTGCAGATGGAACGCTCGGGGGAGGCGCCGGACGACCGGGTGCAGGACGCGGTGGCCCGCAACAGCGCGGTGAAGGCGGCGGTGAAGGCGGTCTGGCCGGCCGTCGACCCGGCGAAGCTGGTGCTGCGGCTGCTGTCGGACGCGGAGTTCCTCGCCGTGCACGCCGAGGGGATCCTCGACGAGGACGAGCAGAAGGCGATCCTCCGGCCGAAGCCGGCGCGCAGTGTGAAGGCGGCGAAGTGGTCCGCCGCGGACGCCGTCCTGATCGACGAGGCCACCGACCTGATCCAGCGCACGCACTCCCTGGGGCACGTCGTCGTCGACGAGGCGCAGGACCTCTCCCCCATGCAGTACCGGGCGGTCGGCCGCCGCTGCACCACCGGCAGCGCGACCGTCCTCGGCGACCTCGCCCAGGGCACGACGCCGTGGGCGACCCGGAGCTGGCAGGAGGCTCTGGCCCATCTCGGCAAGCCGGACGCCCTGGTGGAGGAGCTGACGGCCGGCTTCCGCGTCCCGACGGACGTCATCACCTACGCCTCCCGCCTGCTCCCGCACATCGCCCCGGGCCTGACCCCGGTGGCCTCGATCCGCGAGAACCCGGGCCACTTCGAGGTCCGGCAGGTCTCCGGCACGAAGGACGTGGTCGAGGCGTGCCGCGAGCTGCTGCGCCACGAGGGTTCGACGGGCCTCATCGCGGCGGACGCCCGCGTGCCCGAACTGGCCGAGGCCCTCGCCGAGTCCGGCATCCCGTATCTCGGCCCGGGCGAGGAGACCACCCAGGACACCCGCCTGACCCTGGTCCCGGCGTCACTGGCGAAGGGCCTGGAGTACGACTACGTGGTCCTGGACGAACCCCGTGCGGTGGTGGACGGCGAACCGGACGAACGAACGGGCCTGCGCCGCCTGTACGTGGCCTTGACCAGGGCGGTATCGGGTTTGACGGTGACGCACACGGCCCCACTGCCGGACCAACTGGCCTGACCGGCGGCACGGGTGGGCGTGGGGGCCCCTCAGCCCCTCAGCCCCCGTGCCGAGCACCCTTCAAGAACCGTCCACCGCGGCCCGCCACGCCGAGACCAGCTCCGCGGAGACCGGCTCGTCCCACCCTCGAGGCCGAGCCGCCCCGCCGATGTGGAACCCGTCGACCCCGGCCTCCAGCAGCACCGGCACATGATCGAGCCGCAGCCCGCCGCCCACCAGCAACCGCTGCTCATACCCCGGCTCCCCGGCCCGCCCGGCCTCCGCGAGCAACACGGGCAGCCCCTCGTCGACCCCGCCCGAAGCCCCGGCCGTCAGGTATGTGTCCAGCCCCGGCATCCCGTCCAGCTGCTTGCGCAGGGCGTCCCGGTCGGCGGCCCGGTCGATGGCCCGGTGGAACGTCCAGGGGCAGCCCTCCAGCACCGCCACCACCCGCTCAACGGCCGCGAGATCGACCGCACCCCCTCCATCGAGGAAGCCCAGCACGAACTCCGACGCCCCGGCCTCCCGCAGCTCACCGGCCACCCGCACCAGCCGTTCGGCATCCCCGGCCGCGAACCCGTCCGCCAGACGGATCATCACCCGCAGGGAGATGTCGACCGCACGCCGGATTCCGGCGACGGTGGCGGCCGACGGGCTGAGGCCGTCGGCCGCCATGTCGGTGACCAGCTCGAGGCGGTCCGCGCCTCCCGCCTGGGCTGCGACCGCGTCCTCGACACCGAGGGCGATCACCTCCAGGACTGCACGCTTGCTCATGGGGCCCCTTCGTCGGCATGCGTCGGCGTTCGATGACAGGTCTGACTGACAGGTCTAGTCCAATCAAGACTACGCTGCCCATCCGCGCCGCCTCCGATGCCCCGTCGGCGCGCTCAGCCGAAGATGTTCAGCTCCTTCGCCTCGACCCCGGCCAGCTCGAAGTCCGGTGCCCCGTCGACCGGCCGCCCCGTGTACAGCCGTACGAGCGTCGGCCCGTCCCCGATGAACCGGCCCGGCGGCCGCTCCCCGCCGCTCTCACCGAGCCGCAGCGGCTCGTCCAGGTCGTCGAGGTCGGCATGGACCGGCACGTGCCCCCGCTCGCGGGTGATCCGGGCGAGCAGCGCGAGCGCGTCCGGCAGCCCGGCCCCGCCGTACGCCCCCGGCTCGCCCAGGGCCTCGCGGACGTCCCCGGCGTGCACCCACTCCCCCAGGGCGAGGAGGTCCAGTTTCCCGCCGGCCCCGGCGATCAGGGGTCCGGCCTCGCCCATCCCCCGCTCCAGTTCGTCGACGATCCGCGCGTCGCTCCAGTCGGCCCGGTCCGCGATGTCCCGGTCGTTGGACTCGGGTGTGAACACGCCCTTCTCGAACCTGCCCTCCGCCACCCGCGTGAGCGCGGCCGAACAGTGCGCCAGCACGTCCCGCACCGTCCAGCCCGGACACGCGGCGACCGGCCGCGCGAAGTCCTCCCCGGCCCGGCCCCGCAACAGCGGGATCAGCGCGTCACGCTCGATCGTCAGCAGCCTGCCGGGCTGCTCGGGGTCCCGTACGTCATGTACATCAGCAGGAGTCGTCATACACCCACGCTAGGTCCCGGGGCCGCTCGGCGGGAGAATGCCCCCATGGCCGATCTCGACTCGCTGCGCACCCGTTTCGCCCGTGCCCTGGAAGCGGCCCGGGGCCCGGCCGCGGGCCCGGACCCGGCGCCGTACGCCGACAACCTGCTGGCCCGCTGGCAGGAGCCCCAGCGCCGGTACCACACGGTCGAGCACCTCACGGCGGTCCTCGACCGGGTCGACGAGCTGCAGCGCTACGCGCGCGACCCGGACGTGGTCCGGCTGGCCGCCTGGTTCCACGACGCGGTCTACCTGCCCGACCGCTCCGAGAACGAGGAACGCTCGGCCCGCCTCGCCGAACGGGCCCTCGCGGAGGCCGGCGTACCCGACGCGAAGACCGCCGAGGTGGCTCGCCTGGTCCGGCTCACCGTCACCCACGACCCCGCCGACGACGACCCCGACGGCCAGGTCCTGTGCGACGCCGACCTCGCGGTCCTCGCCTCGCCCCCGTCGGCGTACGCCGCCTACACCACCGCCGTTCGCGAGGAGTACCACTTCGTCCCCAGCGCGGCCTTCCGCGAGGGCCGCGCCGGGATCCTGCGCCAACTGCTGGACCTTCCGCGCCTGTTCAGGACCCCGCACGGCACGGCCGAGTGGGAGGCCACGGCCCGCTACAACCTGACCGCCGAGCTGGAAATGCTGTCGCTCCCACCCCACGCCCCCTCGTAGCCTGCCCCCCATGTGGACAACGGGAGCGGAACAGGTGGAGCAGGCCGTCGCCGAGTGCGTGGGCCTGCTGGGGGCGGTCACGGACCGGGACTGGGAGGGCGTGCGGGCCGGGCGGCTGGAGTGGGACTGCCGGGAGACGGCCGTGCACATCGCGAGTGATCTCATCGCGTACGCGGGACAGTTGGCCGGGCGGGAGCCCGAGGGGTACACGCCCTTCGAGATCTCGCTGGACGAGGGGACCGACAACGCGGGCGCCGTGCAGGTGATCCGCACGACCGGCGCCCTGCTCGCGGCGGCGGTCCGCACCACCCCGCGTGACGTGCGGGCCTTCCACCCGTACCCGTTCCGCAGCGCGAACCGTGAGGGGTTCGCCGCGATGGGCGTGGCCGAGGTGCTGCTGCACACGCACGACATCGCCGAGGGGCTGGGCGTGTCGTACGAGGCGGCGCCCGAGCTGTGCGAGTTCGTGCTCACCCGGATCTTCCCGCACGTCCAGCCCGGCCCCACGCCGTGGCCGACCCTGCTGTGGGCCACCGGCCGCGGGGAACTGGCCGGCCGCGCCCCGCTCACGCAGTGGCGCTGGAACAACAACCTGGTGATCGGCACCGAGCGGCTCACCCTGGAGGGCGTCACCCCGGCGACCGCGGCCGACCTGTCCACGGTCGGCGACGGCGGCTTCGAGTGGATCGAGGGCGGCCCGATGGAGGGCACCCGGGTCGGCACCGGGCTGGTGTACAAGCAGTACGAGGACGGCGTCCACCGGCCGGAGTGGGGCACGTACGTGCTGGTCCGGCGCGAGGACGGCCGCGCGATCGGCGCCATGGGGTTCCACACCGTCCCGGACGGGGAGGGCCGGGTCGAGGTCGGCTACGACCTGGTCGAGGGTGCCCGCGGCCACGGCTACGCCACCGAGGCGCTGCGCGCGCTGTCGCAGTGGGCGCTGGGCCGGCCGGAGGCGCGGACCGTCGTCGCGAACGTCGAGCGGGACAACGCGGCCTCCCGGAACGTGCTCTCGCGCGCCGGGTTCGCCCAGGTCGCCGAGGACCCCGAGCAGCTGACCTACGAGCTGCGCGAACCCCGCGAGGGATAGCGCCCCTTGGGCCGCCGCAGCCCGGCCGCGTGCAGCAGCCGTACCACCTCGCGGCTGCTGACCTCCACGGCCCCGGCCCGCACCGCGTCGGCGTACCGCTGGTCGGGGATGTCGTAGTGGTCGCGTTCGAAGGCCCGGGGCGGGACGCCGAGGCGGGCGGCGAAGGTGTGCAGTTCGTCGTAGGAGACGTCGCTGATCAGGTGGGACCACAGGCGGCCGTGGCCGGGCCAGGTCGGCGGGTCGATGTAGATCGTCACCAGGGCCTCAACGGGACGCCGGGCCGCCGATGGCCTCGCCCAGCGAACCCACCGCGGCGACCTTCACGCCCGCCTCGCTGCACACCCAGTGCGGGTCGGGCCCCAACTCCGGTTCCACGTCCAGGGCATGCGGGTCGCCGGTGCCGCACACCGGGCACAGCGGCCAGCGGCCGTACCGGTCCAGCAGGGCGTCCTGGACGTCCTGCGCGACCAGGCCGGCCACGTACCGGGCGCCCTCGGGCCACTGCTCGACCCACCATCGGCGCTGCTTGACGGACTCCTCGACCAGCGACACGACGTCCGCGTCGGCGACTCGGCCCGCCATGAGGTCGGCCAGCACGAGGGCGCGCGCGGCGTGCAGCGCCTGCTCCAAGGGGCTGATGGGTTCCATGCACCCATTGTGCGCACTCTTGACCCGAACGCCGCGCCGAAAATATCTTTCAAGCGTGACCCGTGACGTGAAGGAAATTTTCGCCCGTGAGCGGGGCGGCTCCTCCGGGGCGAGCGGCGCCCCGCCCGCCCCGGCCGCCCTCGCGGCCAAGGTCCGCACGCTGGGCCCGTCGATGACGCGCTCCATGCAGCGCGTCGCCGAGGCCGTCGCGAGCGACCCGGCGGGCTGCGCGGCCCTCACGGTCACCGGCCTCGCCGAGCTCACCGGCACCAGCGAGGCCACCGTCGTACGCACCGCCCGCCTGCTGGGCTATCCGGGTTACCGGGACCTGCGCCTGGCCCTCGCCGGCCTCGCCGCCCAGCAGCAGTCGGGCCGCGCCCCGGCCATCACGACGGACATCGCGGTGGACGACCCGATCGCCGACGTGGTCGCCAAGCTCGCCTACGACGAGCAGCAGACCCTCGCCGACACGGCCGCCGGTCTGGACACGGTCCAACTGGCCGCGGCCGTCACCGCCCTGACCACGGCCCGCCGCACCGACGTCTACGGGGTCGGGGCGTCCGGCCTGGTCGCGCAGGACCTCACGCAGAAGCTGCTGCGCATAGGGCTGATGGCGCACGCCCACAGCGATCCGCACCTGGCCGTCACCAACGCCGTACAGCTGCGCTCGGGCGACGTGGCGATCGCCGTCACGCACTCCGGGTCGACGGGGGACGTCATAGAGCCGCTGCGGGTGGCCTTCGAGCGCGGGGCGACGACGGTGGCGATCACCGGCCGCCCGAACGGCCCGGTCACGCAGTACGCCGACCACGTCCTCACCACGTCCACCGCACGGGAGAGCGAGCTGCGCCCGGCGGCCATGTCGTCCCGGACCGGTCAGCTTCTCGTGGTGGACTGCCTGTTCGTGGGGGTGGCGCAGCGGACGTACGAGAAGGCGGCGCCGGCGCTGTCGGCGTCGTACGAGGCGCTGGCCCACCGGCACCGTTCCTGAGGCAGCCGCCCCGCCCAGCACCGGAAAGACACGGAAAGAGCCGTCCATGACCTCCACCTCCCGCCCCCGAGACCTCAGGACCGAGTTGGAGTCCCTGACCACCGAGGCCTTCCGGCCGGAGCTCGCGGACATCGACCGGCTGCCCACCCTCGACATCGCCCGGCTGATGAACGGGGAGGACGCCACCGTGGCCGGGGCGGTCGCGGCGCGACTGCCGCAGATCGCCGCCGCGATCGACGCCGTCGCGCAGCGGATGGCCCGGGGCGGGCGGCTGGTCTACGCGGGCGCGGGGACGGCGGGCCGGCTGGGCGTCCTGGACGCCTCCGAGTGCCCGCCCACGTTCAACACCGACCCCGCCAGGGTCGTCGGCCTGATCGCGGGCGGCCCGGGCGCCGTGGTCACCTCGATCGAGGGCGCGGAGGACTCCCGGGAACTGGCCCGTGCGGACCTGGACGCCCTCGCCCTGACCCCCGACGACACGGTGGTCGGCATCTCCGCCTCGGGCCGCACCCCCTACGCCATCGGCGCGGTCGAGCACGCCCGCGCCCACGGCTCCCTCACCGTCGGCCTCGCCTGCAACCCCGGCAGCCCGCTCGCGGCGGCCGCCGACCACGGCATCGAGATCGTGGTGGGCCCCGAACTGCTCACGGGGTCCACCCGCCTGAAGTCCGGCACGGCGCAGAAGCTCGTCCTCAACATGATCTCGACGATCACGATGATCCGGCTGGGCAAGACCTACGGGAACCTGATGGTCGACGTCCGCGCCTCCAACGACAAGCTCCGCGCCCGCTCCCACCGCATCGTGGCCCTCGCCACCGGCGCCGCGGACGACGAGATCGACCGCGCCCTGGCGGCCACCGACGGCGAGGTGAAGAACGCCATCCTGACCCTTCTGGCCGACGTGGACGGCCCGACGGCGGCCCGCCTGCTGGAGGAGTCCGGCGGGCACCTGCGAGCGGCCCTGGCGGCGTCCGGCTGACGACTCGGCCCCGGGCGGCTCCCGCCTTTGCCGGCCGGAACCGGGCCGGCCCCGCTCAGCCCGGGAGTCCGGCGACCAGCGGCTGCCTTCCCTCGCAGCGCTCGTCCTGCTCCGCGGCGGCCTTCTCGGCCAGGGCGTTGACGGCGGCGTTGAACCGCTCCATCGAGCTGGGGCGGTCCGGGCCCAGGACGTATTCCTTGAGGGTCCGGCGCTCGGGTGCCATCGGGTCGTGCCGCGGATCGCGCACCGAGTCGAGGATCTCCGGCAGCCGGGTGCAGTCGCGGTCGAGGAGATAGGCGCCCCCGGCGGTGGTGTACGCGGCGCGGAAGGCCTCGTCGCTCAGGCCGTTCGCGTTGGTCAGGACGTACGGCTTGAGGCTCGCCACGAAGTCCGCGACCACGGACGACACATCGCTGACGAGGATGTCGGCCTGGTCGAAGCACTCGTAGAGCGTGGGCAGTTGCCGAGTGATCACCTGGTGCCGGACGGGGCCCCTGCTCTCCCAGAAGATCCGGTGCCACGCGGCACGCAGTTCGTGCCACTCCGCCTCCCCCTCCGGGCCGGCCACCCGGGCCTCGCGCGTCTGCTGCGCGTCGTCACCCGTGAGCCGCCCCGACAACTCACCGAGCCGGGCCTGGATCTCGGCGAGCCGCGGCGCGGCGACGGCCATCGCGGCCTCGGCCTCCCGCGGGTCACGCCGCTCGTTGTCGGCGCGCAGCAGCTCCCGGACGGCCCGGTCCGCCTCGGCCGCCGCACGCGAGCGCTTCCCGGTGAGGGGGTGCGGCTTGTAGAGGACCCGTACGTTCTCGGCGAGCAGCTTCTCGACCAACCGCACGCCCATCGGGATCAGCGACGTGTGGCAGTCGTCGTCGCTCCAGCCCTCCCAGGTCGGCGCGTACAGCACGGTCGGCAGCGGCCCCGGCACGTGGTCGGTGTGCAGCCGGATCGACGACAGCTGCGGGCGTCCCACCTCGACGATCGCCGAGTCGCTGATCGCGTGCCGCACCCGCTGGTAGCGGTCCCGCCCGGCCCGCCCGGCCACCCATATCTCGTCGTACACCTTGCTGACCCGGTTGCTGCTGGCGAGCTTGTCGCTGTCGCCGTGCCCGATGAACACGTGCTTGGCCTCGGCGACGCGCAGCATGTGCACGTTCTTGCCCGCGTTGCCCGGGTAGAGCACCACCCGCACCTCGGGCAGCTCCAGCTGCGCCACGTCGTCGGCCTTCGGCACGCACACGACCGGGATCGACGTACGGCCGAGATAGCGGAACGAGGCCCGCTCCCGCAGGATGATCAGCGGCCGCCGGTCGAGCTGCTCCAGCGTCTCGATCCACATGTTGACCTGGTACATGAAGTCCCGGGACACGGACGCGAAACTGAAGTACAGCGCCACCTCCGGCCGGTATCCGGCGAGTTGGCGGTTCACCTCGGCGATCACCTCGTCACCCGACGGCATCCGGCGGGCCCGGCGCAACTGCCCCAGCAGCGCGGCGACGGCCGCGGCCGCGAGTCCGGCGGTGAGTGCGAAACCGATGCCCGCGGGCGCCCAGGCCCCCGCAGCGAGCGCGACGAGCAGCCCCGCGTGGGCGGGCAGGTCCAGGTGCAGCAGCTTGCGCAGGAACCGCCGGTAGAGAAGGGCGGGCGGGGACTGCGGGATGCCCGCCCCGCTCATGTCGAGGTTGCGCACGACGACCGGCAGCGTGCGCCGCCGCCGGATGGCGTGATGCACCGCCGTGTACAGCACCACCAGGGTGAAGTGGGCGCTGAGCACGGCCAGCGCGGCCACCAGCACCGCGTCCGGCGCGTCCAGGCGCTCGGCCAGGGCCAGCAGCATCACCGTCCGCACGGCGAACCGCAGCGTGCGGGTCAGCTGCAGCGCGGCCAGCCGCCGCACGAAGGCGGGCGAGCGGGTGTGCAGCACCTCGTCGGCGGCGTACGTCACGGCCGAGGCTACGGCGAAGCCCCACAGCGACGGGAGCAGCGCGAAGACGGGCAGTGCGGCGAATCCGGCGGCGAACAGGAACACAAGCAAAAAGTCGGTCTTCCCGCGCACACGCAGGACACCGCACAGCCAACGGAACGTCATAAGACAGGATTCCTCTGGGGAAAGGATGTGATTTCCGGAGTGGCGAGCGGTGGGGCGAACGCCGGTGTATGCGCGATACGCCTGTTCGACGGTGGTGAAGGGCGAATGGTTGTACATCCACCGTTGGCTATTACGTCACCGTGACTTCACCTCCCGGTTGACCTGCCGCACACGGGCCCGCAGGGTCTCCGTCACGGGCAGCGAGCGCAGCACCTCGGTCAGATGCTCGGCCGTCCGTACGTTGCACCGCCCCAGATCGACCAGCGCGAACGGCTCGTCGCTCGCGCCGGTCACGGGGTCGACGCCCAGCGACGGCAGCACGACACCGACTCCGGCGAGGGCATCCCGCAGCGACTTCACGATCTCTTCGGTCGAGCGCACTTCCACTTACCTCCACGCTGAGTTTGCGATTCACCACACAGCGTGTCCGACACGTCCCTAACCTGGCCATATACGGCGGTCCAACAAACCGATCTGTCCGACAGGGAGTTGCCCATGCCCGGCTCCAGGGACCTCGACCCGTCCTCCTCCCCGCGGGCCCTCCTGGGCGCGGAGCTGCGTCACGCCCGCGAGAAGGCCGGCCTGAGCCAGGAGGAACTGGGACAGCGGCTGTTCGTGAGCGGGTCGTTCATCGGGCAGTTGGAGGCGGGGACGCGGAGGTTGCAGGCGGAGTACGCGCGGTTGCTGGATGAGGAGTTGGGGGCGGGGGATTTCTTCTTGCGGAACTGTGGGGCGGCGGCGAAGTCGAAGTATCCGGAGCATTTCGCGGAGGCGGCGGAGGCGGAGGCCCGGGCCGTGGCCATCAGGGAGTTCGCCTCGATGCTGATCCCCGGACTGCTTCAGACACCCGCCTACGCCCGGGCGGTGTGCCGTGCATATCAACCGACCGCACCGGATGAGGAGATCGAGAAGAGGGTGGCCGCCCGGATGGAGCGGGCCCGCATCCTCGACGATCCAACAAAGCCCTTGTTGTGGGCAGTGATTGACGAATCTGCCCTGCGTCGGGTGACAGGCGGGGCGCAGGTCATGGCCGAGGCGCTGCGGCACATCAGCGGCATGGCCCGCCGTAGCCGGTCCATCGTGCAGGTACTGCCGTTCGACGCGGGAGCGCACCCGGCCATGCAGGGGTGCGTCAAGCTCATGGACTTCGACGACGCGCCTCCGCTGGCCTACCTCGAAGGCGTCGGCACCGGGCGGCTGGATGACGATCCCGCCACCGTCGCGGAGTACCGCTTCTACTACGAGTTCCTCGCGGCCTCCGCACTCTCGCCGGAGAAGTCTCTGGCCCTGCTCGAAGCGATGACGCAGGATTACGACCATGAGGAACATGCCTGAGTGGTACAAGTCCAGCTACAGCGGCGGGAGCGGCGACAACTGCCTGGAAGTCACCCGGGCCTTCCCTGACGTCATCCCCGTTCGCGACTCCAAGAACCCCGAAGGCCCGAAGCTCGTGTTCCGGGCCACCGCCTGGTCCGCGTTCGTCGAGAACCTCAAGGACGAGACGGCCTGAGCTTCGGGACCCGGGCTTCGAGCCCTCTTTTCAAGGAACGGGTGGAGGGCCTCAACCCGCCCTCCCACCCGGAGTGTTGACGGGACGCGTTCGGCTTGCCACGGAAAGTGACATCCCTCTAACGTTCGTGCACAAGCAACAGCCCCCGCCAGGTGCTAGCAACACCTGCGGGGGCCTGACCACGTCGATCGAAGAAGGCTCGATCTCATGGCTGACGCCAACTTTAGTGCTGCCCCTCCGTCCGCGCACCCCATGGCGGGCCCGGGCTACGGCAAACGCACGTGCCCCGGCCAACCCCCACGCACGAACCACGACTTCGCCCACCTACCACCCCGCGAAGCCGCCATCGCCACGTATCTCGACCAGCTCCCCGACGGCGCCGACATCTCCGTGAAGACGCTGGCCAAACAGCTCCCCTACGGCCAGTGCGCCCTCGGCACCGCCCTCAACCGCATTCAGCAGGCAGGGCATCTACGGCGTGGCCGGGAGTGCATCACGGCCGACGACGGCAGCTCCCGGTGGATCACCCGTTCGTGGTGGTCCCGCACCGCCCGGGACGACGGCTGGTGGGCCGCCTTCACCCGCGGCGACGTACCGCGACAGCCGGCCCGCCCCACCCGCTCCCGGGCCCACATCCTCCTGGCCGCCCTCGGCCGCACCGCGCCCGTCCTGACCCTCTCCGAGGCGGACTGCGCGACGCTCGCTCCCCTCGTGACGGACTGGTTCGAGCGGGGTGCCTCGGAGGACGACGTACTGCGTGCGCTCACGGCCGGCCTGCCGACGCCCGTCCACCACCCGGCCGCCCTGGTCCGCAACCGCCTGACCGGCAAACTTCCGCCTCCACCCACCCCACGCCCGCCCCTCCGCGTCCTGGAGTGCGCGAACTGCGGCATCCCGGGCCGCCCGGAAACCCTGCCCGGGGGACGCTGCAGCGCCTGCCGGGGCGAACGCGCCCCCGCGCAACCCCCCGCACCCCTGCCCGCCCCCGCGGTCCACGACCACGCGGCAGGGATCCGGGCGGCGATGTCCCTGCGCCGCCGTGTGGACGCCGACTGAGGACAATGGAGCCATGAACCACGCTCAGCTCACCGCCCTGGGCCGTGCCCTGCGCCTCCTCGGCGAGCACGGCGAGGCCCTCACCTCCGACACCCCGGACGGCAAACTGCACGAGGTCAGGGCCGACCTGAAGCGCGCGCTGGACCTGCTGGAGGACAGCGTCACCACAGCCGCGCCCACCACCCGCTGCCCCGAGCACCCGAACGGTCCGGTCGACGAGGCCGCCCCCGACCTGTGTCTGCTGTGCGAGACCCGGCGCCGGGCCGCCCGCAGGGCGGAGTTCAACGGCCCCGCCCCACAGCAGCAGCCCGCCGAACCCACCCCCTCCCGCTACGGCGTGCGCGGCGACCGCCCCCAGCCCCAGCAGCGCTGGCTCGCGGAGCTGTGGAACGGTCAGAGCTGGCAGCTGTGCGGCACCCCGCGCCGGGACCGCCACGAGGCCGAACTCTTCATCAACGCCCAGCGCAAGGCACCCCGGGCCGCCATGGCGTACCGGCTGGTCCACGAGTTCACCGACTACGAGGTGCTGCGGGTGTGGGGGACGCCGATGCGGGTCGACATCGAACCCATGGGCAACCTGTAGGTCATCCCAGCAGCGGCAGGGGCCGGAACGCGTGCCCCTCCCACAGCCGCAGCGACGCCTCCTCCGGGTACGCCCTCACCTCCGGCTCCGCGTCCAGCACCTGCACCAGCCGCCGCTCGTCGTCGTACGCCGGCCAGCCCGGGTCGCCCGAGCGCGCGAAGGACGTCCAGGACGCGCGGAAGCGGGACGACAGGGCAAGGGCCTCGGCGGACGGCTCCACGCCCGCGAACAGCAGCAGCCCCAGGTCCGCCCCGTACGTGCCGAACAGCAGCGGGATGTCCAGGGCGTGGCAGGCGCCGAGCGCGCCGCCGTTGCCCGGGGCCGGCCAGGTCAGTTCGTAGACGTGGGCGCGTCCGCCGCCCGCGCGCTGCGCCTCGGCCAGGTGCAGGGTGGGCATGCTGAACAGCCAGTCCGTCTGGACGCGTTCGAAGAGCTCCGAAGGGGAGGCCTCCGGGAAGGCCGCGCGGTAGGACTGTTCGCCCTCGGGGCCGGGGGCGAAGAGACGGAGGGCCGAGGCCGCCCGCTCCTCGCTGATCTGCCCGAGCCCGCCCGCCATCGCGACGAACAGCCGGTACTCGTCACGGTTGTGGCCGAGGAGCAGTTCCACGTCCTTCGCCGCACCGGCCGCCAGCGCCTGCCACGGCATGGCCGGCAGCACGTCACCGTCGACCACCGGCGAGAACGGCGTGACCGTCGGCGCCGCCTGGCCCCAGCGGTCGATGTACTGGGGCATCTTCGGGCCGAGCGCCTCGCCCGCCGAGGTCAGCTCGCGCGGGGCGATCGTGGACAGGTCGGCGACCGTGGGACGCAGGCCCAGCTCGGCCGCGAGGGCCGTGCCGATGTCGCGGGCCAGGGCGTCGGAGAAGAACGTCCCCGGCACGCTCTGCGCGATCGCCCGCCGGAACAGACCGGCTGCGTGCGGCATGGAGAGCAGGGAGGCGACCGAGCCCGCGCCCGCCGACTCCCCGAAGATCGTGACCTGCCCGGGGTCGCCGCCGAAGGACGCGATGTTGTCCCGCACCCATTCCAGGGCGGCCACCTGGTCGAGCAGTCCGCGGTTGGCGGGCGCTCCCTCGATGCGGGCGAAGCCCTCCATGCCGACGCGGTAGTTGAGGGACACGACGACCACGTCACCGTCCGTCGCGATGTGCCGGGCGTCGTAGCCGGGGCTGCCGGCGTGGCCGAGCTTGTAGGCGCCGCCGTAGATCCACACCATCACCGGGCGGTGGGCCGCCGGATCGGGCTCGGGGGTCCAGACGTTGACCGTGAGCCAGTCGTCGCCCTGGGGGACGTCGATCAGACCCGGGCCGCCCATCAGGCCGAGGTCCTGCGGGGGCGGCGGGCCGAAGGCGTACGCGTCGCGTATGCCGTCGTAGGTGGGGGCCGGGCGCGGGGCCTGGAAGCGGGCCTCGCCCACGGGGGGCGCGGCGAAGGGGATGCCGCGGAAGACGGCGAGACCCTCCTCGTTCCGTCCGCGTACCGAACCGGCGGTGGTGCGCACCACCGGGCCGGGCTGCTCGGAGGGGCCGCCCGCCGAGGGGCGGGAGTCGGTCGTCGTCACTGGGGTCTCCTCACGGGGTGCCGGTGAACAAGCGTCCGTTCAGTGTGACTTGACCGGCGCGAGCGAATCCAGGCACCCCGTGCGGAGGCGGTCAGCTGAGGATCTTCAGCGCCGCCGGGCTGTACGGGGCCAGCTCGTCGAAGCGGCCGTCGAGCACCTTGCGGGCCCACTCGGGGTCCTGGAGCAGGGCGCGGCCGATGGCGACCATGTCGAACTCGTCGCGCTCGAAGCGGTCGAGGAGGTTGTCGAGGTCGCCGACCTCGGCGCTCTCGCCCTGGAAGGACTTGAGGAAGTCGGTGCCGTCCAGGCCTACCGAGCCGACGGTGATGGTGGGCTTGCCGGTGAGCTTCTTGGTCCAGCCGGCCAGGTTGAGGTCGGAGTCGTCGAACTCGGGGACCCAGTAGCGGCGGGTGGAGGCGTGGAAGGCGTCGACACCGGCGGCGGCCAGCGGGGCGAGGATGGACTCCAGCTCCTCCGGCGTCTCGGCGAGGCGGGCGCGGTAGGCCTCCTGCTTCCACTGGGAGAAGCGGAAGATGACGGGGAAGTCGGCGGAGACGGTCTCGCGGACGGCCGCGACGATCTCCTCGGAGAGCTTGGCGCGGGCGACGCGGTCGCCGCCGTAGGCGTCGGTGCGGCGGTTGGTGCCCTCCCAGAGGAACTGGTCGAGCAGGTAGCCGTGGGCGCCGTGCAGTTCGACCCCGTCGAAGCCGATGCGCTCTGCGGCGCCGGCGGCTTCGGCGAACGCGCCGATGACGGCGTCGATGTCGGCCTGGGTCATGGCCTTGCCGGTGGGCTCGTCGGCGCCGATGCGCAGGCCGGAGGGGCCGACGGCCGGGGCGTCGGCGAACGGGGGCTCGCCCTGGTTGCGGACCATGCCGATGTGCCAGAGCTGCGGCACGATCGTGCCGCCGGCGGCGTGCACCGCCTCGGCGACCTTCGCCCAGCCCGCGAGCTGCTCGTCGCCGTGGAAGCGCGGCACGCTGTCGCTCTGCCCGGCCGACTCGTGGCCGACGTAGGTGCCCTCGGTGACGATCAGGCCGACTCCGGCGGCGGCGCGGCGTGCGTAGTACGACACGACGTCCTCACCGGGGACGCCGCCCGGGGAGAACATGCGGGTCATCGGCGCCATCGCGATCCGGTTCGGAACGGTCAGGCCGCCCAGCGTTACGGGCCGGGACAGGATTTCGGCGGCGCGGGAGGCGGAGGCGGTCACGGGGGCTCCTTCGGATACCGGACAGTGCACGCATACCGGTCAGTATGTGCACACGCATAGGACCTAGTGTTCAACCACCCGGTCCGGTCGCGCCATCCCGACCTCACTGTGATCCCGCACACGCCCGAGGGCGGCACCCCCTGCCGGAACAGGGGGTGCCGCCCTCGGTAAGGACGTTGATCAACCCGGGGAATCCCCAGGGGCCGATCAGAAGTCCATGTCACCGCCCGGCATGCCGCCGCCGGCGGGCGCGGCGGCCTTCTCCGGCTTGTCGGCGATGACGGCCTCGGTGGTGAGGAACAGCGCGGCGATGGAGGCGGCGTTCTGCAGGGCGGAACGGGTCACCTTCGCCGGGTCGATGATGCCCTCGGCGATCATGTCGACGTACTCACCGGTCGCGGCGTTCAGGCCGTGGCCGACGGTGAGGTTGCGGACCTTCTCCACGACGACGCCGCCCTCGAGACCACCGTTGACGGCGATCTGCTTCAGCGGGGCCTCCAGCGCGAGCTTCACGGCGTTGGCGCCGGTCGCCTCGTCACCGTCGAGCTCCAGCTTCTCGAAGACCTGGGAGGCCTGCAGCAGGGCCACGCCACCACCGGCGACGATGCCCTCCTCGACGGCCGCCTTGGCGTTGCGCACGGCGTCCTCGATGCGGTGCTTGCGCTCCTTGAGCTCCACCTCGGTGGCGGCACCGGCCTTGATGACCGCGACACCGCCGGCGAGCTTCGCCAGGCGCTCCTGCAGCTTCTCGCGGTCGTAGTCCGAGTCGCTGTTCTCGATCTCGGCGCGGATCTGGTTGACGCGGCCCTGGACCTGGTCGGCCGAGCCGGCACCGTCGACGATGGTGGTCTCGTCCTTGGTGATGACGACCTTGCGGGCCTTGCCCAGCAGGTCGAGCGTGGCGTTCTCCAGCTTGAGGCCGACCTCCTCGGAGATCACCTCGCCGCCGGTGAGGATGCCGATGTCCTGCAGCATCGCCTTGCGGCGGTCGCCGAAGCCCGGGGCCTTGACGGCGACGGACTTGAAGGTGCCGCGGATCTTGTTGACGACCAGGGTCGACAGGGCCTCACCCTCGACGTCCTCGGCGATGATCAGCAGCGGCTTGCCGGACTGCATGACCTTCTCGAGGAGCGGCAGCAGGTCCTTGACGTTGCTGATCTTCGAGTTGGCGATCAGGATGTACGGGTCGTCGAGGACGGCCTCCATACGCTCCATGTCGGTGGCGAAGTACGCCGAGATGTAGCCCTTGTCGAAGCGCATACCCTCGGTGAGCTCCAGCTCCAGACCGAAGGTCTGGGACTCCTCGACGGTGATGACGCCTTCCTTGCCGACCTTGTCCATGGCCTCGGCGATGAGCTCGCCGATCTGGGTGTCGGCGGCGGAGATGGAGGCCGTGGAGGCGATCTGCTCCTTGGTCTCGACGTCCTTCGCCTGCTCCAGCAGGGCGGCGGAGACGGCCTCGACGGCACGCTCGATACCCCGCTTGAGGGCCATCGGGTTGGCGCCGGCGGCTACGTTGCGCAGACCCTCCTTGACCAGGGCCTGGGCGAGAACGGTCGCGGTGGTCGTACCGTCACCGGCGACGTCGTCCGTCTTCTTGGCGACTTCCTTGACCAGCTCGGCGCCGATCTTCTCGTACGGGTCCTCGAGCTCGATCTCCTTGGCGATGGAGACACCATCGTTGGTGATCGTGGGCGCGCCCCACTTCTTCTCGAGGACGACGTTGCGGCCCTTGGGGCCGAGCGTCACCTTGACGGCGTCCGCGAGCTGGTTCATGCCGCGCTCGAGGCCGCGCCGCGCCTCCTCGTCGAACGCGATGATCTTGGCCATGTGAAGTGGTCCCTCCAGGACTGGGGGTGATGACTCCGGACCGCGCCCGCGCCCGCGACGGACGGCTCGCTTGCCTCGTGGGTTCCTTCCCCATCCGGCCTGCGGGCCTCACCGACCCGGTCCTTACGTTGTCACTCTCACCTTCAGAGTGCTAACGCAATGATTAGCACTCGGGCATGGCGAGTGCAAGCGCCTCCCGGGGATCGGGCGGTCACGTCAGCCCCCGGCGAACACCCCCCGGCATCCGCTTCAAGCAGGCCGAAGGGCCCGCACCCCGGGGGGTGCGGGCCCTTCTCAGAAGACCGGTCGCTTGAGCGTTGGTCGTGGTGCGCGTTCAGGCAGAGACGCGAACCATGTCGGCCTGCGGTCCCTTCTGACCCTGCGAGATCTCGAACTCGACCCGCTGGCCCTCTTCAAGGGTGCGGTAGCCGTCCATCTGGATCGCGCTGTAGTGGACGAAAACATCCGCACCACCGTCGACCGCGATGAAGCCGTACCCCTTCTCCGCGTTGAACCACTTGACGGTGCCCTGAGCCATGCCTAACTCCCCTATTACTGGCCCTTGCACAGATCCACACTTCGCGGACCCGGGTCAGACCTCACCCCCCACGGTTGGGGGCGTGCGCCGGAACGCGTCGACCGCGGCTGAATGTATCTGTCCAACTGCCGTCTGCAACAGGTCAATCGGACGAGAAATCTGGACGCGCAGGGTCCGGAATGTGGGGAGAGTTCGCCCGAATTCAGGGCAAGTCGGGCCACACAAAGGGAACAAAAGCCGCAAAAGACATACACACTTTGGCTACATCTTGTCGGGCGCGCAGCGGGAATTCAGGGTTCCGATCAGGGAATCGGGGCCGTGTTCCCCAACTGTACCCCGCTCAACCACACAGAATTGCCCCCTCCGCTTCTCTCACGGAGGGGGCAATTCAATAAACTCTCGGTGACCGTCGTTACCGAAGGTAACAACCAAGCCGGTCGACCGGTTCAGCCGCCGGCGACGGCGGGAATGATCGACACACCGGCACCGTCCGGCGTCGCCGTCTCCAGACCCTGCTCGAACCGCACGTCGTCATCGTTGACGTAGACGTTGACGAACCGCCGCAGCTTGCCCTGGTCGTCCAGCACCCGGGCGGCGATCCCGGTGTGGTTCTTCTCCAGATCGGCGATGACCTCCCCGAGGTTCGCGCCCTCGGCGGCGACCTCGGCCTGCCCGCCGGTGTAGGTACGCAGGATGGTGGGGATCCGAACGGTGACGCTCATCGGAATATGACCTCCGGTTTCGATTGAGCTACGGCTGGAGCGCGTCCCTAGGGGCGCGGGGAACTGCGCGACCGGCCCCCACCGGCCCGCAGCGAACAACGACGCTCAGACGAGCCCGGCCTCACGGAACGAGTCCAGGCTGGGCCGGATGGTCGCGGTCAGCCCGGTCCCGGCCACCGCGTCCAGCGTCTTGAGGCCGTCTCCGGTGTTGAGCACGACGGTGGTCTTGGAGGGGTCGAGAGTCCCGCTCTCGATCAACTTCTTGGTCACCCCCACCGTCACCCCACCGGCGGTCTCCGCGAACACACCCTCGGTCCGCGCCAGCAGCTTGATCGCCTCGACGACCTGCTCGTCCGTCACGTCCTCCACCGCACCGCCGGTCCGCCGCGCGATGTCCAGCACGTACGGCCCGTCCGCCGGGTTGCCGATGGCGAGGGACTTGGCGATGGTGTCCGGCTTCTGCGGGCGCACCACGTCGTGCCCGGCCTTGAACGCCGTGGACACCGGCGAGCAGCCGAGCGCCTGCGCACCGAAGATCTTGTACGGCTTGTCCTCGACGAGACCGAGCTTGATCAGCTCCTGCAGACCCTTGTCGATCTTCGTGAGCTGTGAACCGGAGGCGATCGGCACCACGAGCTGGTCCGGCAGCCGCCAGCCGAGCTGCTCACAGATCTCGTACGCCAGGGTCTTGGAACCCTCCGCGTAGTACGGCCGCAGGTTGACGTTGACGAAGCCCCAGCCCTCACCGGCCGGGTCGCCGATCAGCTCGGAGCAGAAGCGGTTCACGTCGTCGTAGTTGCCCTCGATGCCGACGAGCTCGCCGCCGTAGATCGCGGCCATGACGACCTTGCCCTGCTCCAGGTCGTGCGGGATGAACACGCAGGAGCGGAAGCCGGCGCGGGCCGCGGCGGCACCCACGGCGCCGGCGAGGTTGCCGGTGGAGGAGCAGGAGAGCGTGGTGAAGCCGAAGGCGCGGGCGGCCTCCAGGGCCTGGGCGACCACGCGGTCCTTGAAGGAGTGCGTCGGGTTGCCGGAGTCGTCCTTCACGAACAGCTTGCCGGCGTCGACACCCAGCTCCCGTGCGAGGTTGTCGGCCTTGACGAGCGCGGTCCAGCCCGGGTTGATGTTCGGCTTGTCCGCCACGTCGGCCGGGACGGGCAGCAGCGGGGCGTACCGCCAGATGTTCGCGGGGCCCGCTTCGATGCGCTTGCGGAGCTCTTCGGTGTCGTAGGCCGAGAAGTCGTAGGCGATCTCCAGCGGGCCGAAACACTCCTCGCACGCGAAGACCGGGCCGAGGGGCACGCGGTGGCCGCACTCGCGGCAGCTGAGCGCGGCGGCGGGGCCGAGGTCTACGGTGGATTCAGTGGTGCTTGCAACAGTCTGCGCAGCCATGTGAGGCGAGGCCCTTTCTCCTCATCTTCCTCACGACGCATCTCGCCGTGAGACGGATTTGGCACCTTCCCGAGCCGGGAGCCTCGCGCGTGTGGTCGCCAGTGACCTACGAGAACCGACTGGAGGGTTGCCGGGGCTTCATCGGGCCGTATCCCTCTGCCCCTCTGGATGAGCTGTATGTGGTTGTAGGCGGCGGGTGACCCCGGACATGCGATGGTCATCCGCGTTGTTCAAGACTGTAACCGACGACCAGGACAGTTGAGATAGTCGTCCGAACCGCGAGATGGATCACGATCCGTCCCGCCCGGAGTACGCAGAGGAGCCGCCACGGTGCTGGAAGAAGTCGAGCGCTGGCTGAGCACCCGTTCCTGGTCCGCGAACGATCGCCCGCTCCACCAGATCCTCGCCGCCAAGCAGCGCACGGGCCGGACGGTCAGTGTCGTGCTGCCCGCGCTGAACGAGGAGGAGACGGTCGGCGACATCGCCGCCGTCATCCGCCATGACCTGATGCTGCAGGTCCCGCTCGTCGACGAGCTGGTCGTCGTCGACTCGGGGTCGACCGACCGCACGTCCGAGGTGGCCGCCGCCGCGGGCGCGCGGGTGGTGCACCGGGACGAGATCCTTCCCCGCCTGCCCGCCGTGCCCGGCAAGGGCGAGGTGCTGTGGCGCTCGCTGCTCGTCACCCGCGGGGACATCGTCTGCTTCGTCGACGCGGACCTGAGGGACTTCTCGTCCGACTTCGTCTCGGGGATCGTGGGCCCGCTGCTCACCGACCCGGACGTGGACCTGGTGAAGGCCATGTACGACCGTCCCCTGGCCGGTGCTTCCGGGCAGGGCGGCCGGGTCACCGAGCTGATGGCCCGCCCGCTGCTCAACATGCACTGGCCACAGCTCGCCGGCTTCGTGCAGCCGCTCGGCGGCGAGTACGCGGCCCGCCGGTCCCTGCTGGAGCAGCTGCCGTTCCCCGTCGGGTACGGCGTGGAGCTGGGCATGCTGGTGGACGCCCTGCACCTGGTGGGCCTGGACGCCCTCGCCCAGGTGGACGTGGGGGTGCGCAAGCACCGGCACCAGGACGGGCAGGCACTGGGCCGGATGGCCGCCGCGATCTACCGCACGGCCCAGCTGCGGCTGGCCCGCGGGCATCTGATCCGGCCGTCCCTGACCCAGTTCGAGCGAAGCGCGGACGGCTTCGCACCGCGGACGTACTCCGTGGACACCGAGGAGCGTCCGCCGATGGTGGAGATCGCCGAGTACCAGGCGCGGAAGGCGGCCTGACCGGGGCCGTTTTCGGCCGGGCGGGGCAGATCCGCACGTTTGAGCGTTCGGGGGCCGGGCTAGGTTGAGGCTTATGGCTTCGACGTACGGTGCTGCACAGGTGCTGGTGGCCTCCAACCGTGGCCCGGTCTCCTACACGGTGGGTGAGGACGGTTCGCTGGACGCCAAGCGGGGTGGCGGCGGGCTGGTGTCCGGGCTCTCCGCGATCGGCTCGGACGCGGACGCGCTCTGGGTGTGCTCGGCGCTCTCCGACGGTGACCGGGAGGCGGTGCGGCGCGGCGTCGGCGAGGACGGCGTGCGGATGCTGGACATCCCGGCCGACGTGCACGCCGACGCGTACAACGGCGTCGCCAACTCGGTCCTGTGGTTCGTGCACCACATGCTCTACCAGACCCCGCTGGAGCCCGTCTTCGACGCGGAGTTCCGGCGGCAGTGGGCGTCCTACGAGGCGTACAACCGGGCGTTCGCCGAGGCGCTGGCGGAAGAGGCTGCGCAGGGCGCGGCGGTCGTGGTGCAGGACTACCACCTGACGCTGGTGCCGGGCATGCTCCGCGAGCTGCGGCCCGACCTGCGCATCGGGCACTTCTCGCACACGCCGTGGGCGCCGCCGGAGTACTTCCGGATGCTGCCGGACGACGTGGCCGGGCAGGTGCTGCGCGGCATGCTCGGCGCGGACCGTCTCGGCTTCCTCACCGAGCGCTGGGCGGAGGCGTTCACCGCGTGCGCCGAGCGGTTCGCGGGCGGGCTCGGCGGCACCCGGGTCGGCGTGCACGGCCTCGGCGCCGACGCGGACTTCCTGCGAGAGCGGGCGCACGAGCCGGACGTCGAGGAACGGATCGTGGCGCTCCGCCAGGAGATCGGCGAGGGCCGCCGCACCATCGTCCGGGTGGACCGCACCGAGCTGTCCAAGAACATCGTGCGCGGCCTGCTGGCCTACCGCCGGCTGCTGGAGACCCACGCCGAGTGGCGCGAGCAGGTCGTGCACGTCGCCTTCGCCTACCCCTCCCGGCAGGACCTCGCGGTGTACCGGGACTACACGGCCGAGGTGCAGCGGCTGGCGGACGAGATCAACGCCGAGTACGGCACGCCGGGCTGGAAGCCGGTCGTGCTGCACGTCAAGGACGACTTCGCCCGTTCTCTGGCCGCCTACCGGCTGGCCGACGTGGCCCTGGTCAACCCCATCCGCGACGGCATGAACCTCGTCGCCAAGGAGGTCCCGGTCGTCTCCGACGCGGGCTGCGCGCTGGTGCTGTCGCGGGAGGCAGGGGCGCACGAGGAGCTGGGCGAGGACGCGATCACGGTGAACCCCTACGACGTGACGGGCACGGCGGCGGCCCTGCACGAGGCGCTGTCGATGCGCCCGGAGGAACGCGCCGAACGCACCAAGCGCCTGGCCGCGGCGGCGACGGCCCTGCCACCGGCCCGGTGGTTCCTGGACCAGCTCGACGCCTTGAGGGGCTGAGGGCCGCATGAGCAGCCTTCCCTCCCCCGCCACCCAGGCCGGTCAGGACGGTCTCGCCGCCCTGCTCGCCGATCCCGGCAAGGCGCTGATCGCCCTGGACTTCGACGGGACGCTCGCGCCGATCGTCGCCGACCCCGAGCTGGCCCGGGCCCATCCGCAGGCGCTGGGCGCGCTGACGGCGCTCGCCCCGAAGGTCGCCGCCGTCGCGGTGATCACCGGCCGCCCCGCCGAGGTCGCCGTGCGCAACGGCGGTTTCGCGGACGCCCCGGGTCTCGAGCGCCTCGTCGTCCTCGGGCACTACGGCGCCGAGCGGTGGGACGCCCGCAGCGGCGAGGTCACCGCACCCGACCCGCACCCCGGCGTCGACGCGGTCCGCGCCGAGCTGCCCGGGCTGCTCGAAGGGAGCGGTACCTGGGTGGAGGACAAGGGCCGGGCGGTGGCCGTGCACACCCGCCGGGCCGCCGACCCGCAGGCCGCCTTCGATGCCCTGCGCGAGCCGCTCACCGGCCTGGCGACCCGGCACGGCCTGATCGTCGAGCCCGGCCGCATGGTCCTCGAACTGCGCCCACCGGGCATGGACAAGGGAGCCGCCCTCACCGGGTTCGCCCGGGAGATCGGCGCCGGCTCGGTCCTCTACGGCGGCGACGACCTCGGCGACCTGCCCGCCTACTCCGCCGTCGACACCCTCCGCACGACCGGCACCCCGGGCCTGCTGGTGTGCAGCGGCAGCGACGAGGTGACGGAGCTCAGGGGCCGGGCGGACGTGGTGGTGGACGGCCCGCAGGGCGTCGTGGAGCTGCTGAGGGCCCTGGCTCACCGGATCGGCTGAAGGGCACGTACCTCCAGGGACGCGGGGAACTGCGCGAACGACCCCCACGCACCCGCGGCCCGCGACGGCCAGGAATCCCCACTCACCGCTCGGACCGGCGCCGCTCCCGAACCCGCCGAAGCCGATTGACCGTCACCGGGTCATGCGCCAAGGCCCGAGCGTCATCCAGCAGCGCGTTGAGCAGCTGGTAGTAACGGACAGGCGCGAGCCCCAACTCCTCACGTATCGCCCGTTCCTTCACGCCAGGCCCGGAGAAGCCCCGGCGTTCGAGCGCCAGGATGTCCCGCTCCCTGCGCCCGAGCCCCTGCTCACCCGTGTCCTCGTCCATACGGAGCACCGTAACGCCCGCCACCGACAGCCGGCGGAGCTACTCGGCGCTGTCCGCCCGGGTCGCCGCCGCCTGAAGGGTGCCGAGGACGCCCGAGGGGCTGCCGCCGGGCGCGACGGCCTTGCCGATGCGCTGCTTGACCTGGGCACTGACGTCGGCCCAGGAGGTCTTGCCGACCGGGTAGAGCTCGGAGGACAGCAGCTCCTCCAGGAACGGCTTGAGGTGCCGGTCCTCCTCGGACGCGGCCATGGTGCCGGACGCGGAGGAGGTCACCGGCAGCAGGTCGTACTTCCGGGAGAAGGCCAGCACGTTCTTCTCGCTGTACACGAAGTCGAGGAAGTCGCCCACCTGGTCGCGGTGGCCGTTCTTGCGGAACGCGGTCATCCAGTCGGAGACGCCGAGCGTGGACCGGCTCGGGCCCTCGTGGCCCGGCGTGGGCACCATCCCGTACTTGACGCCGCCCTTGGCGGCGATCTTCATCAGCGACGGGTGGCCGTCGAGCATGCCGACCTGGCCCTTGGCGAAGGCGGCGAACGCCGCGGCCCGGTTGAGCTCGCCCGGCGCGACCGGACCGGTCAGGCCCTTGCCGACCAGGTCCTCCTTCAGCCAGGAGAAGGTGTCGACGTTCTGCGGGGAGTCGATGGCGTAGCTGTCGACGCTGTCGGTGTAGCCGCCCCCGCCGCTGAGCATCCACTGCATGGTCTCGGCCTGCGCCTCCTCCGGGCCGAGGGGCAGCGCGTACGGGTACTTCACACCCTCCGCCTTGAGCGCCTCGGCGTCGGCGGCCAGGTCCTTCCAGGACTCGGGCGGGGTGATGCCGGCCTTGGCGAAGAGGGTCTTGTTGTAGAAGAGCACGCGCGTGGAGGCGGCGAACGGCATCCCGTACTGCACGCCCTTCACCTGGCCCGCGGAGGCCAGCTGCCCCACGAAGTCGGCCTGCACGGGTATGGAGAGCAGGTCGTCGGCCTTGTAGAGCTGGTTCTTCGCCGCGTAGTCGGCGTACGCGCCGATCTGCGCCATGTCGGGCGGGTCCCCGGCTGCGACCATCTCGCGGACCTTGCGGTCGACGTCGTTCCAGGAGTACACGCTGACGTCGACCTTGACGTCGGGGTGGTCGGCCTCGTACTCCTCGGCCAGCTTTTCCCAGTACTTCTTCGAGCTGTTGGCCGCGTTGTCGCCGTAGTCGGCGGCGACCAGTTTCAGGGTCACGTCGGCGGAGCCGCCCGTGAGGCCGCAGCCGCCGAGGACCGTCGTCATGCCCAGTGCGGACACCACCGCGATCGTTCCTGCCATTCACCGCTGCACCGCTGTTCTTCCCCAACCCCGGCATCTGATCCGCCGACACATTCCGATAACCGGAACAAGGTCTACACCACGTGAGTGGACTAGACCTCTCGCGGGTCCCCGGGTCACACTGTTCCCGTGAGACATGTCATCGCCCTCGACGTGGGCGGCACCGGGATGAAGGCCGCTCTGGCGGGGCCGGGGGGCGAGGTGCTGCACCGGGCCCGCCGGGCCACCGGGCGCGCCCAGGGGCCGGACGCCGTCGTCGCGGGAATCCTCGACTTCGCCGCCGAGCTGCACGCGTACGGCGCCGAGCACTTCGGCACGCCCGCTTCCGCAGTAGGCGTGGCCGTTCCCGGCATCGTCGACGAAGCCCGGGGCGTCGCCGCCTACGCGGCCAACCTCGGCTGGCGCGACGTCCCGCTGCGCGACCTGCTGGCGCGGCGGCTGGACGTCCCCGTCGCCCTCGGGCACGACGTGCGCACGGGCGGCCTGGCCGAGGGCCGGGTCGGTGCGGGCCGGGGCGCGGACCGGTTCCTGTTCGTGGCCCTGGGCACCGGCATCGCGGGCGCCATCGGCGTCGACGGCCGGGTCGAGGCGGGCGCGCACGGCATCGCGGGCGAGATCGGGCACATCGTCGTACGCCCCGGCGGGACGCCCTGCCCGTGCGGACAGCGCGGCTGCCTGGAGCGCTTCGCCTCGGCGGCGGCCGTGAGCGAGACCTGGGCCGCGGCCTGCGGCGACCCGGGCGCCGACGCGGCGGACTGCGCGAAGGCGGTGGACTCCGGCGACCCGCGGGCCGAGGCGGTCTGGCGGCAGGCCGTGGCCGCCCTGGCCGACGGCCTGGTCACGGCCCTGACCCTGCTGGACCCCCGCATCCTGATCATCGGCGGCGGCCTGGCGGAGGCGGGGGAGACCTTGTTCACGCCCCTGAGGGAAGCGATCCGCGACCGCATCACCTTCCAGAAGCAGCCGTCGATCGTGCCGGCGGCGTTGGGTGACACGGCCGGGTGCCTCGGTGCCGGGCTCCTGGCCTGGGATCTCCTCGACCACACCGACCGTACGGAGGTAACGCCCTGATGGCAGCGGACTCAGGGGCGCGGGGAACTGCGCGACAAGCCCCCACGCACCCGCACCCCGCAACGGCCGGACACCCCACGGTCCTGACCGGCGCGACGGTGGTACTCCCCACAGGAGCCGTCGAAAACGGCCAGGTGACCGTCGATGGCACCCGCATCACCCGCTCGGCCCCGGAAAACGCCCAGGTCATCGACGTCACAGACCACTACGTCATCCCCGGCTTCGTCGACCTGCACAACCACGGCGGCGGCGGAGCCTCCTTCACCTCCGGCTCGGTCGACGACATCCTCAAGGGCATCCACACCCACCGCCTGCACGGCACGACCACCCTGGTCGCCTCCACCGTCACCGGCGACATGGACTCCCTCGTCCACCGCGCGGGCCTGCTGAGCGAACTCGCCGAGCAGGGCGAGATCGCCGGTGTCCACTTCGAGGGCCCGTTCATCTCCCCCTGCCGCAAGGGCGCCCACTCCGAGGCCCTGCTGCGCGACCCGCACCCCGCGGACGTCCGCAAGCTGATCGACGCGGCCCGGGGCCAGGCCAGGATGCTCACGCTGGCCACCGAGCTCCCCGGCGGCCTGGACTCCGTACGCCTCCTCGCCGACCACGGCGTGATCGCCGCGATCGGCCACACGGACGCCACGTACGAGCAGACGGTGGAGGCCATCGACGCGGGCGCCACGGTCGCCACGCACCTCTTCAACGCGATGCCGCCCCTCGGCCACCGCTCCCCCGGCCCGATCGCCGCGCTGCTGGAGGACGAGCGGATCACGGTCGAGCTGATCAACGACGGCACGCACCTGCACCCCGCCGCGCTGCGACTGGCGTTCCACCAGGCGGGGGCGGACCGGGTCGCGTTCATCACGGACGCGATGGACGCCGCCGGTTTCGGCGACGGACGCTACTGGCTGGGCCCGCTGGAGGTGGAGGTCGCGGACGGCGTGGCCCGGCTGGTGGAGGACGGCACGATCGCCGGCTCGACCCTCACCCAGGACCGCGCTTTCCAGCGGGCGGTCACGGTCGACGGGCTGTCCGTCGAGGACGCGGTGACGGCCCTGTCCGCCAACCCCGCCCGGCTGCTCGGCATGGCGGACACGATCGGCTCACTGGAGCCCGGAAAACTCGCCGACCTGCTGATCCTGGACTCCGCCTACGAGTTGAAGGGCGTGATGCGGCGGGGCGAATGGGTGGTCCCTCCCCAACTGGGCTGATCCGTCCCGCAGTCGGGAGACGGTGGCCGACTCCAGGACTGGGCCGACCGCCGTCTCTTTGGCATGATCGGGCTACCTGCACGTTCACGTCGGCAAGCGCATCGGGGGAGGTCGGCCCGGGTGATCCTCACGGTCACGCTGAACACCGCTCTCGACATCACCTACCGCGTACGGTCGCTCCGGCCGCACGCCTCGAACCGCGTCTCCGAGGTGACCGAACGCCCCGGCGGCAAGGGGGTCAACGTGGCCCGGGTGCTCGCGGCCCTCGGGCACGAGGTGACGGTGACGGGATTCACGGGCGGGGCGACGGGCAGGGTCGTGCGGGAACGGCTCGCGGCGGTCCCGGGCGTGGTGGACGCGCTGGTTCCGATCTCGGGCGCGACCCGCCGCACGGTCGCCGTGGTGGACGAGCGCACCGGCGACACGACCCAGCTCAACGAACCGGGCCCGACGGTCACGCCCGCCGAGTGGTCGGCCTTCCAGCACGCCTACACGGACCTGCTCCCGTCCGCCTCGGCGGTGGCCCTGTGCGGCAGCCTGCCGCCGGGCGTCCCGGTGGGCGCGTACGCGGGCCTGGTCCGCACGGCCCGCTCCTTCTCGGTCCCGGTCCTCCTGGACACCAGCGGCGAGCCCCTGCGCCGGGGCGTCGCGGCCCGCCCGGACATCATCAAGCCGAACGCCGACGAACTGGCGGAACTGACCGGCTCCCACGAGCCGCTGCGCGCGACGCAGGACGCCCGCCGCAGGGGCGCCGGCGCGGTGGTCGCCTCCCTCGGTCCGGAGGGCCTGCTGGCAGTCACCCGGGAGGGCCGCTGGCGAGCCATCCCCCCGACGTCGCTACGCGGCAACCCGACCGGCGCGGGCGACGCGGCGGTGGCGGGCCTGCTCTCGGGCCTGGCAGACCATCTCCCCTGGCCCGACCGCCTGACCCGGGCGACGGCCCTGGCAGCGGCGACGGTGCGCGCACCGGTGGCCGGGGAATTCGACCGGGGGGTGTACGAGGAGCTGCTGGGAAGGGTGACCGTCTCGGCAGAGGTCAGCGCGGCCTAGCTGTATTGACCTGGAGCGTTGTTCACACGGCTGATCGGTGGCTGGCCTCCGAGTGCGGTGTGGCAGCGATGGTAGTTGTAGACGTGGAGGAAGTCGGCCA
>NZ_LGEA01000105.1 GCF_001280065.1 Streptomyces sp. NRRL B-1140 | reverse complement strand
GAACTCGTACCAGGAGCCGTACAGGGCCCGCTCGCGCTCCACGAGCAGCGGCAGCGGCTCGCTGCTGGTGACCAGGTCCCGCAGCGGGTGCCGGGCCAGCACCGCGTCGACCTCCGGCGTCAGCGCCGCCGCCAGACGAGCCGCCGGGGACAGCGAGTCGTCGCGCAGGGTCTGTGCGGCGGCGAGCAGCACGGTGCGGCCGGCTTCCCTCGGCACGCCGGCCGCTGCCCGCTCGTACAGTTCCGCGCCCTCGTCCAGGACGAGGCCCGGGTCGATGCCCGCCGGGATCTTGATGTCCGCCGTGTGGCGCCAGGTGGCCATCGGATCGCTCCAGGCCTCCACGCGGTACGACCAGCGGCCGACGGCGTTCGCGGTGACCTCGGCGCCCCATCGGTCGCTGCCGGGGGCCAGCTCGCGCATCGGCGTCCACGGCCCGGGGCGGCCCTCCGGGTCCTTCAGGACGACATTGGCGGCCACCGCGTCGTGCCCCTCCCGGAACACGGTGGCGGTGACCTCGAACGTTTCACCCACGACCGCCTTGGCCGGCCGGTCGCCGCTCTCCACGGCCGGGCGGACGTCCCGTACCGGGATGCGGCCGATGGCCCGGGTCCTTCTCATGGTCCTCACCTCCAGCGTGCTCGAAAGCCGGGCCGCGGGGCCCGGTGGGGGGACGGGATGTGTGCGGGAAGGCCGTTACCTCCCCGCCGGGGATCTGCGCTCGGTGGCCGGGGGTCTGCGCTCCGCCGCCGGGGGCCTGCGTCGGACCGCCGAGGCCGGACGAGTCCGTTCGCCGGGTTCCTGCAGACAGGTGACGTGCTGTTCCTGGAGGCAGGTGATCTGCTGTTCCTGCAGGTAGGTGACGTGGTTCGTGCGCAGGTACCGCTCGGCCGCGTCCGCGGCCTCGCGAGCGCAGCGCTTGCCCATCAGCACACAGAGCGTGTAGCCGGAGTCCTCGAACGTGGTCCGCACCGTGCGGTCGTTCGGTGCCGCGAGCATCACGCGTTCCCAGGCCCGGTAACGCCGCAACTGCCGGGCGACTTCGGCTTTGGCGGGTAGCAGCATGGCGCCGATCACCTTTCGGGGCTCGAGGGGCACGGTCTCCCGACGGTCGGACGGCGGCCGTGCGCACAGCGACACGGATCCGTGACGGCGATCGAGTTCTTCACACATGGTGCACGTGAGGCGACGCAGCGTCTTGTTGGATCTTCAACCGGTGGCGGTTCTTCTGGGCCGTTCGGGCCACTCGCGGGCGCTCACTTGTGTGTATGTCCACCTCAGCTGTGCGCTCGTGTTGCACGAACGGGCTATCACCCTCAGGCTGAGTGTGACTCAGAAGCGATGGACGCTCACGTTCCGTGTTCGGGGCTCGTCCCGCAGACCGCGGGAGCGAGAAGGAGCTGAGCTTCGCGGTGAGGAGCCGACCGATGAAGACCGCAGTGCCCTGCTACTACCACCTCGACGTGGAAGTCAGCCCGGAACGGGTGGGACAGGTCAGCCGCATTCTGGCCGCTCACCTGAAGTTCTGGGACCTGGACAACCTCGTCCAGCCCGTGTGCGGCGGTGCCGAGATGCTGCTCAACGCCATCGACGAACACGCCACGGACAAGAACACGTCGATCGAGATGTGGTGGAACGGGCAGCACCTGATCACCGCCATCGGGGACAACGACCGCGCCCTGCGACCGGACCAGGAGCTGCGAGGCTGCCTGGAGCACCTCGCGGCCATGAGCGACGGCTGGGGCTGCTGCGCGACCGAAACAGGCAGCAAGGTCATCTGGTTCTCGCAGCGCGCCCGCGCCGGTGAACGCGTCCCGCTGGTGCCCACCGCCCCCGCCCCGCGCGAGAGCGAGGGCCTCGACGTGCCCCGTGAGGAGCACCTCGTGCAGCTGGCCGGTCCGGCCGACGTCCTGCTGGAGGACGCGCGGTGACGCGCCGGCCGTCGAGGAAAGGGGCGTCCGCCTGGGGCGGGCGCCCCTACCCTCTGGGGGCGGACTACGACGGGGAGGGCACCAACTTCGCGCTCTTCAGCGAGGTCGCCGAACGCGTCGAGCTGGTCCTCGTCGACGACGACAACACCCACACCCACGTGCCGCTGAACGAGGTCGACGGCTTCGTGTGGCACGGCTACCTCCCCGGCGTCGGGCCCGGCCAGCGCTACGGGTACCGCGTACACGGGCCGTGGGCCCCGGCCGCGGGGCACCGCTGCAACCCGGCGAAACTCCTCCTCGACCCCTACGCCCGTGCGGTCGACGGACAGATCGACAACCATCCCTCGCTCTACGAGCGCGACCCCGACGGCCCCGACCCGGCCGACAGCGCCGGGCACACGATGCTCGGCGTGGTGACCGACCCGGCCTTCGACTGGGGCGACGACGCGCGGCCCGGCCGGCCCTACGCCGACACCGTGATCTACGAGGCACACGTCAAGGGCATGACCCGCACCCATCCCGAGGTGCCCGAGGAACTGCGGGGTACCTACGCCGGGCTGGCCCACCCCGCGGCCGTCGAGCACCTGACCTCCCTGGGCGTCACCGCCGTGGAGCTGATGCCCGTCCACCAGTTCGTCCACGACGGGGTGCTGCACGACCGCGGACTGGCCAACTACTGGGGCTACAACACCATCGGCTTCTTCGCGCCGCACAACGGCTACGCCGCCCACGGCACGCGCGGCGAGCAGGTCGCCGAGTTCAAGCAGATGGTGAAGACCCTGCACGCGGCCGGTCTCGAAGTGATCCTCGACGTGGTCTACAACCACACCGCCGAGGGCAACGAGAGGGGGCCCACGCTGTCCTTCCGGGGCATCGACAACTCCTCGTACTACCGCCTGGTCGACGGCGACTGGGAGCACTACTACGACACCACCGGCACCGGCAACAGCCTGCTGATGCGCCACCCCTACGTCCTCCAGCTGATCATGGACTCGCTGCGGTACTGGGTGACCGATATGCACGTCGACGGCTTCCGCTTCGACCTTGCGGCGACGCTGGCCCGGCAGTTCCACGAGGTGGACCGGCTGTCGGCGTTCTTCGACCTCATCCAGCAGGACCCGGTGATCAGCCGCGTCAAACTGATCGCCGAGCCCTGGGACGTCGGCGAGGGCGGCTACCAGGTGGGCAACTTCCCGCCGCTGTGGTCGGAGTGGAACGGCATGTACCGCGACGCGGTCCGGGACTTCTGGCGCGGTGAGGACCACACCCTCGGCGAGTTCGCCTCCCGGCTCACCGGCTCCTCCGACCTGTACCAGCACAGCAGGCGCCGCCCTCGCGCCAGCGTCAACTTCGTCACGGCGCACGACGGCTTCACGCTGCGCGACCTGGTGTCCTACAACGACAAGCACAACGAGGACAACGGCGAGGACAACCAGGACGGTGAGAGCACCAACCGGTCCTGGAACTGCGGCGCCGAGGGGGCGGCCCGCGACCCGGCCGTGCTGGAACTGCGCACGCGCCAGCAGCGCAACTTCCTCGCCACGCTGCTGCTGTCCCAGGGCATCCCGATGCTCTCGCACGGCGACGAACTCGGGCGCACCCAGGGCGGCAACAACAACGCCTACTGCCAGGACAACGAGATCTCCTGGATCGACTGGCGGCTCACCGGGGAGCAGCGCGATCTGCTGGAGTTCACCCGGTACGTCATCCGGCTGCGCACGGAGCACCCCGTGCTGCGCCGGCGCCGCTTCTTCCTCGGCGAGACCCTGACCCGGGCGGACCAGCCGCTGCCCGACCTGGTGTGGCTGGCGCCGGACGCCCGCGAGATGACCGACGACGACTGGCAGCGCGGCGACGCCCACTCCGTCGGTGTCTTCCTCAACGGCGACGCCATCGCCGAACCCGATCCGCGGGGGCGTCCGGTCGTCGACGACTCGTTCCTGCTGCTCCTCAACAGCCACTGGGAGCCGGTCGGCTTCCGCCTCCCGGACGCCTCCTACGGCGAACGCTGGAAGACCCTCATCGACACGGCCGACCCGGAGGGCACCCCGGACGAGTCCGAGCACAAGGCGGGGGCGGGCCTCACCGTCGACGCCCGCAGTCTGGTCCTGCTGTCCCGGCCGTCCAGGACGTCACGGGCGTCGCGCCAGGGCGAGTGACGTCGAGGATCAGCGGTCGCGGCGCGCGGTCACCGTGAACTGCGCGCCGTCATGGTCGCGCAGCACCGCCTCGTCGCTGCCCTTGGACAGCACGCTGCCGCCGTGGAGCTCCGCCGCCCGGGCGCAGGCCTCCACGTCGTCGACGGAGAAGTGGACCTGCCAGTGCGGCCGGATCGCGGGGTCGGGGGCCGCTTCCAGAGCCCCCGACTCGATCCGCGCCACCACGTCCCCGCGACTGCGCAGCACGACCTCGCCGCCCTCGTAGTGGACCTCGCAGCAGCCAGGCCGCTCGGTCGCCCATTCGAGGATCTCGCCGTAGAAGATCGCCGCGTCGAAGGCGTCCCGGGTGTGGAGTGTGATGAAGGCCGGCTGCGCGTTGCGCCAGGTCTCCCAGTCGGTGAAGAGGTCACCCTCCCAGATGCCGAAGGTCGCCCCGTCCCGGTCTGCCAGCAATGCCGCCCGCCCGGGCGGCAGGGAGATCGGACCCACCGCGACCGTACCCATGCGCTCCTGCACCCTGGCCGCCGCTTCGTCCGCGCTGCGCACCGCGAAGTACGGCGTCCACGCCACCGCCATCTGCCACATGGTCGCCACCCCCGCGATGCCGGCCACCGGCGAGCCGTCCACCAGCGCGATCCGGAACCGGTCGCCCAGCTTCGCCGGGCGCCACTGCCAGCCCAGCACGGCACCGTAGAACTCCTCGGTGGCCTTGACGTCCCGGCTCGTCAGGCTCACCCAGCAGGGCGCGCCGAACACGGAGTGTGATGAGACGACGTCCTTCGTGCCGGAGGAGGTGGGCATGTCGTGGTTCATGGCAGTCGCGTCCTGATCTCGTCGGCCTGGCAGCCACCGGAGGATTGACACCAGTGTCCAACCGGAACCGCTGTGGGCGCCTGCCGAGTACCCCGGCGAGGGCGCCGAAACGGCGTCCGGCCTGGTCCGCCCCGGTGGCACCGGGCGGACCGAGTGACGACGATGGATGGGTCGGACACTGCGTCCAGGTACTCAAGCATCCGGTGGGACCTCCGGCGCAGCGGCGCACCGGACCCGGAGGTGACCATGCCCACGGACGGGGGCTCGGATCGGATCCTCGAACTCCAGGAAGAGGTCCAGCAGCTGAAGGAGGCGGTCGTCTCCCACGCCGTCGTGGACCAGGCGATCGGGATGGTGGTGGCGCTCGGCCGGATCTCACCCGATCAGGGGTGGGCCGTGCTCAAGGAGGTCTCCCAGCACACCAACATCAAGCTGCGCAACGTCGCCGAGCTGATCCTCGTCTGGGGACGCACGGGCCTGATGCCCGAGGAGATCCGGGCCGCGCTGGAGGACGCCCTCGACCGCGCCGGACCGACGCAGATCCCCGGACCACCGCCGGAGGGGTGACCCGGGGAAGCACGAGGGCCGGCCGCCCCCTGGCCTCAGCTTGCCTCGGCGAGCAGCTCCTCACGCAGATGGGCGAAGCAACTGCTGAGCAGCCTGGAGACGTGCATCTGCGAGATGCCGAGCTGTTCGGCGATACGGCTCTGCGTCATGCCCTTGAAGAACCGCAGGTAGAGGATGATCCGTTCGCGCTCCGGCAGCGCCTCGAGGCAGGGCCGTACGGCCACCCGGTTGACGACGATGTCGAAGGCCGGGTCGGGCCCGCCGAGGGCGTCGCCGAGGGCGTAGCCGTCGGTCCCGGGCATCTCCGCCTCCAGCGACAGGGCGGAGAAGCACTCCAGCGCCTCCATGCCGGTGCGTACCTCACCGTCGGTGAGCTGGGCGAACTCGGCGATCTCGGCGACCGTGGGGGCGCGCCCCGGGGTCGTCTGGGACAGCTCCTTGACGGCGTGCCGCACCCGGTTGCGCAGGTCCTGGACCCGGCGGGGCACGTGCAGCGTCCACATGTGGTCACGGAAGTGGCGCTTGATCTCGCCGGTGACGGTAGGCACCGCGTACGCCTCGAAGGCGTTGCCGCGGGCCGGGTCGTAGTGGTCGACCGCCTTCACGAGGCCGAGAGCCGCCACCTGGTAGAGGTCTTCGAGGGACTCGCCGCGGCCACGGAATCGGACGGCGATCCGCTCGGCCATGGGGAGCCAGGCCTCGACCAGCTCGTCCCGCAGGGCTTTGCGCTCGGACCCCTCGGGCAGCCGTGCCAGGCGGGCGAACGCCGCCGCGGTGTCGGGGGCGTCGTCGTGGGGGTGCGTTCGGGTGCTGCCGGCGATACGCATGGTGCGCACCTCCCTGAGCAGGTGCTGAATAGGGACAGACACCGTGGGAAGCGCGGCCTCGGACCTCACGGAAAGCACCGGGAGTCGGGGCGGCCGGCTCCCCATATACGTGCCTCCTGTCCGAAGCACTGACAATTCAGACAATACGGCATTTGGGGGATGGGGGCGCCCTCAAGGTCGCTGCCATTTCCGGTACGTCTCTTGACCTGTCTTGACCTCGCCTTGGATCGATTACCTCTGCTACAGAGCTAATCTCGGCCGCATGGAGCCGGAGACCTTCCCTGATGAACTGGCCGACGCGCTCGTGGGCGTTCAGCGGCTGATTCGACGGCGCCTGCGGCGGCAGATGCCCGACCCGCGACTGCGCGGCGCCGAGGTGGAACTGCTGCGCCTGGTCGAGGCGCGACCCGGCGTCGGCATCTCCGAGGCGGCCAGGGACCTCGCTCTGGCGGCCAACTCGGTGTCCACCCTGGTCAACCAGCTGGCGAGGGCCGGCTACCTGACCCGCGAGACCGACCCCGCCGACCGGCGGGCGGCCCGGCTACTGCCCACCGCGGCCGCCGGGGAGCGACTGGGCGAGTGGCGCAGACGCCGTGCCGAACTCGTACGCCGCCAGGTCGCGCGCCTCGACGAAGCGGACCGTCAGGCGCTGCACGCGGCGATCCCGGCCCTGCGCAAACTGGCCGACACCCTGCACGAGGAGGCCGAGGAATCATGACATGGGAACCTGCCCCGCCCCGGGCCGACGAGCATGCTCCGCGGGCCGACGAGCCCGTTCCGCGGGTCCAGGCGCCCGGTTCCCGGGCCGGCGAGAGCGGCCTCCGGGGCGGCGAGACCACCTCCCGGCCCGACGCACCCGGCCCCCGTGCCGACGCCGTCGCCTGTACCGGGCTCGTCTACGCCTTCGGTGACACCAACGCCGTGGACGGACTCGACCTCACCGTCCGGCAGGGTGAGGTCTTCGGCCTGCTCGGACCCAACGGCGCGGGCAAGACCACCGCCATCCGCTGCATCACCACCCTGCTGCCCGTGCCCGCCGGCATGGTCCGCGTCCTCGGCCACGACGCCGCCGGGGACCGCATGGCCGTACGGCGCCTGCTCGGCTATGTGCCGCAGCAACTGTCCGCGGACGCCGGACTCACCGGACGGGAGAACGTGGCCCTGTTCGCCCGGGTCTTCGACGTGTCCCGCGCCGAGCGCGCCGAGCGCGTCGCCCAGGCGCTGGCCGCCGTCGACCTCACCGACGCCGCCGACCGGCTCGCCGCCACGTACTCCGGCGGCATGGTCCGCCGGCTCGAGCTCGCCCAGGCACTGGTCAGTGCCCCCCGGCTGCTGATCCTCGACGAGCCCACGATCGGCCTTGATCCGATCGCCCGCACCGGTGTGTGGGAGCACATCGGCGCCGTCCGCGAAGCCACCGGCATGACCGTGCTCGTGACCACCCACTACATGGACGAGGCCGACCAGTACTGCGACCGGGTCGCCCTGATGCACCGCGGCCGGATCAGGGCCCTCGGTACCCCGGCCGAGCTCCGGGAAGGGCTCGGCGCCCGACGCCGTGCCGCGGGCGCGGCCCGGGGCGCGCTGCCGACGCTGGAGGACGTCTTCCGGGACGTGGCAGGCAGTGGTCTCGACGACGAGGCAGGTGATTTCCGCGATGTCCGAAGCACCCGCCGCACCGCGCGGCGTGTCGGCTGACCCCGCCCGCGCCCGCGGCATCGACCTGCTGCTCAAACCCCCGGCGCCGCGCGCCGGTTGGCGCCTGCTGCCCGCCCGCGTCGGCGCGATGTGCGCGGTGGAACTGCAGAAACTGCGCCATGACCGCACCGAGTTGTACACCCGCGCGGTCCAGCCGGCCCTCTGGCTGCTGATCTTCGGTCAGACCTTCACCCGCATCAGGGCGATCCCCACCGGCGGCATCCCCTACGTCGACTACCTGGCGCCCGGCATCATCGCCCAGTCCGCGATGTTCATCGCCATCTTCTACGGCATCCAGATCATCTGGGAGCGCGACGCCGGTGTCCTCAACAAGCTCCTCGTCACGCCGACTCCGCGGTCGGCCCTGATCACCGGCAAGGCTTTCGCGGCCGGGGTGAAGTCGCTCGTCCAGGCCGTCGTGGTGCTCCTCATCGCGGCACTGCTCGGCGTGGCCCTGACCTGGAACCCGCTCAAGCTGATCGCCGTCGCCGCGATCGTCGTCCTCGGGTCGGCCTTCTTCTCCTGCCTGTCGATGACCATCGCCGGCATCGTCCTCAGCCGTGACCGCCTCATGGGCATCGGCCAGGCGATCACCATGCCGCTGTTCTTCGGCTCCAACGCCCTGTACCCGGTGTCCGTGATGCCGGGCTGGCTCCAGGCCGTCAGCACGGCCAACCCGCTCAGTTACGAGGTGGACGCCCTGCGCGGCCTCCTCCTGGGCACGCCCCACCATCTGGCGTCCGACTTCGCGGTGCTGCTCGTCGCCGCCGCACTCGGCGTCACCGCGGCCTCGGCCCTGCTGGGCCGTCTGGCCCGTTGATCTTCACTCGTGGAAGTGATGTGCGGCACGCCCGGGCAAGCGCTTTCACCCGCTCTTTCCGGATAACCGCTGGGCACGGCTTGATCACCGATCAAAAAGGATGAACTGCCAGGCCACAGCGCATTCTGCTCATTTGACAGTGCGCTGAGACCACAGATAGGAAGCAGCTTCCAGAGGTCGAGAGGGTGCAGCGTGTACGAGCCGAACGTGGTCGGGGACTGGCAGGAGTACGACGAGCATGCCGGTCTGCGCGTCCGCGTCCACCGTCTGGAACCGGCCGAGCCGCCCCGCGGCCGGGACGACGCCGCCGAGGGGCTGACGTACTTCTGCCTCCGCGTGACGGTCGAGAACCGCGGCAGCCGTCATCTCGGTGTGCACCTGGAGGACGGCCAGATCGACGTCCGCCTCGGTCCGGACGGGGAGAGCGCCTTCATCGACTGGCGCAACTCGCAGTTCATCGAGGGCTTCGACGTCTACCCGCTGCGCCGGGCCACCGCCGTGCTGTACGCGGCCGGCGCCGAGGCGTCCCTGAGCCTGGTGGACGTCCAGGTGCAGCTGCGCGTCGAGGAGGAGTGGACCGACCGCCGGCTGTGGTCGGGCGGCATCGGCGCGCACGAGGGGGCCGTCGGCGGTCAGCAGGGCGCGGTGCGCGACAGCCTGGCGCACCAGGTGAGCGTCTTCCTGCGGGACCAGGCGGAGGAAGGCACCGCCTGATCCGGCGTCAGGACGTCACGGGGTCAGTGCGGAATGCCGTCGATGATCTCGCGGGCACCCTGGCGCAGCAGGGCCACGGCGACCGAGGTGCCGAGGGTGGCCGGGTCCAGCCGGCCCGCCCACTCGTGGGCGTTGAGCCGCGTCTTGCCGTCCGGGGTGAACACGCAGGCCCGCAGGGACAGTTCGCCACTGCGGTCCACCTGTGCGAACCCGGCGATGGGGCTGTTGCAGTGGCCCTGGAGGACGTGCAGGAACATGCGCTCGGCGGTGGTCTCCCGGTAGGTGTCCGGGTCCCCGAGGCCGCTCACCGCGTCGATCAGCGCGGCGTCGTCCTCACGGCACTGCAGCGCCAGTACACCGGCCCCGATGGGCGGCATCATCGTCTCCGTCGAGAGGACCTCGCTGATCACGTCCGCACGGCCGATGCGCTCCAGGCCGGAGACCGCGAGCAGCAGGGCGTCGGCCTCCCCGGCGGCCAGCTTCGTGAGTCGCTTGTTGGCGTTGCCCCGGAACGGCACGCACTCCAGGTGGGGATGCGTGGCGGCCAGCTGCGCGACGCGGCGCACCGACGAGGTGCCGATCCGCGTCCCGGCCGGCAGCTCGTCCAGGGTGAGCCCGCCCGGGTGGATCAGGGCGTCGCGGATGTCGTCCCGCTTCAGGAACGCGGCGAAGACCGTGCCCGCCGGGAGCGGCCGGTCGGCGGGCACGTCCTTCACACAGTGCACGGCGAGGTCGGCCTCACCGGCCAGCAGTGCCGCGTCGACCTCCTTGGTGAACGCGCCCTTGCCCTCGACCTGGGACAGATCGCCCAGCCACTTGTCACCGGTGGTCTTCACCGGAACGACCTCGGTGCGCACTCCGGGATGGGCGGCGGCCAACTCGGCCCGCACGTGCTCCACCTGGGCGAGGGCCATGGGGGAGTCGCGGGAGACGATGCGAATCAGTTCGGGGACGGACATGCGGACACGATAGACCCTCCCGCGGGGGCGTTCGTGCCGTACCTCCCCGACCGCCGTGCGGAGAACGCCAGTTCGGTGCGAGCGGATCGCCCCGCGGTGTGGCGTTCCCCTCGCGGCGTGCCGGGTCCCGGCGGAAGACGGGCCCGGCCGCAGCCCCGCGGCTCCAGCCGGACGACGGGCGTCAGGCGTACGGGTCGAAGGCGATGCCGGAGGGCTTGGCCTTCGCGAGGTGGTTGGCGAAGTTGCCGTCCTTCAGGCCGAAGTTGGCGCTGCCGAAGTCGTACGACGTGAGCTTGTCGCGCACTCCTGCGGGATAGCCGTTCCAGCCGACCAGCGCCGGGTACTGCCAGGCGCGCTTGTGGTTCTCCGGCGGCTCGTCGTTCGTGTTCGCGGCGCGGAAGCAGTGCGTGCTGATGCCGTCCTTGTGGTACACGATCTTGGCGTGCGTGCCGTCGAAGCGGATCGTGGAGGCCGCGTGCACGGTGAACCCGCCGTGGTTGGACGTCGAGACGTACTTGACCTGGTTGTCCTGCACGAACACCGCGACATGCTCGAAGTCGTGCCGGTGGCCTCCGATGCCGCTGCCGGCCACGGCCTGGTCCTTCTCGAAGTAGAGGGCGTACAGGATGGCGCACCAGCCGTTGTTGCACTTGGAGCGCGCGTAGCCGTTGGTGTTGTCGAGGTCCGTGGCGTCCCGGCAGTTGCCGTTCAGGGCGCCGGTCGGATTGAGCCCGCCGTTCACGGTGCCGTCGGGGCCGATCGCGGGCGTGGAGTAGCAGCCGTCCGTGTCGTAGTCGTAGGCCGGTTGGTACGTCTGCTCCAGCGCGTCCGCGTTGGCGGGCAGTGCCGACGGCGGGGCGGCGTGGGCCGTGGCGGGGACCGCGAGGACGAGGACGGCGGCACCGGCCGCTCCGGTAATCCATCTCCTGCGGTGGCGGGCGAACGGGCGTGACGACACTGCGTCCTCCTTGGTCCGGGCGCAGCCCAACGGCTGTGGGGGAAAGGGACGTTCAGCTTCCAGGTTGAACGCGTCCATGCCAAGAGGGGCGGAGGATCTGAACAGTGAATCGCAGCCCAACACTCGGCCGGCGGCCGTCGTTTCAGACCAGGTCGTCCGGGATGTCCGCCGCCGCGTCCTCGGGTGCCAGGTCGGGCCGCAGCCGCAGCCAGGACGGCTGCCTCAGCAGCCCCTCCCGGGTGCGGGTGCTGTAGCGGACCTCGCCCACCAGGCGGGGCACGACCCAATGCGCCCCCGGAGCGCGCGGGGCGGGGTCGAAGGGGCAGACGTCGGTCGCGGCGGCCCGCAACAGCGCGGCCAGCTCGGCGCGTTCGGCCTCGCTCCAGCCGGTGCCGACGCTGCCGACGTAGCGCAGCCGTCCCGCGGCGCGCTGCCCGACCAGCACCGCGCCCGGCAGGCCGGTGAGTCGACCCTTGCCGGGCTGCCAGCCGCCGACCAGGACGTCCTCGGTGCGCATGTTACGGATCTTGATCCAGGCCCGGGAGCGAATCCCCGGTTCGTACACGGAGTCCAGTCGCTTGCAGACCAGGCCCTCCAGCCCGTGCTCCCGGGTGGCGCGCAGGGCCTCGGCGCCGTGGCCGACGAGCGCCCGCGGGGTCGACCACGAGGGTCCGGCGAGGCCGAGGTCCTCCAGCGTCGTGCGGCGGCGAGCGTAGGGGAGCCGCAGCAGGGAGTGGTTCTCCACATGCATCACGTCGAACAGCACGAGATGGACCGGGACCTCCGCCGCCCGCCGCGCGGCCCTGGCGGGTGCGTGGGCCAGGCCCATCCGGGACTGCAGCAACTGGAAGCTGGCGCGGCCCTCGGCGTCCAGGGCCATGACCTCCCCGTCCAGTACGGCGGCGGTGGCGCCGAGGGCGGTGCCGAGCGGCCGGAGTTCGGGATAGGCGCCGGTGATGTCGTCCCCGGATCGGGCGCGCAGCAGCACACTGCCGTCCCCGGGCAGATAGATCACCACCCGCTGGCCGTCCTGCTTGGTCTCGTAGGCCCACCGCGTGTCCTGCGCGGTGGGTGGCAGGGTGCCGGACGTGGCGAGCATGGGCGGGATCAGCGGCAGTTCCACGGGTGAGGTGTCGACGGACCGGAAGCTTCTCACGCGTGTTCTCCGGCTGTTTCCCCTGAACGGCGCCGCCTGACGGAAGGTGCGGCCGACCGACCGGTTCACCGGCTCCCCGGACCCTCCACGAAGGTGATCGACATCGGGCGCGCGGTCACCCGCGTAGCTGCCTGAGCGCCCGCGCCCGCCGGCACGACCGGCTGATGGCGCCGGCAGCGGGCCTCTGGCGGCTGTGTCGCGAAGGAGTCACCCCGGCGATCGCCGTCCGCGAGGCGCCCGGCCCGCTTCCGCTGATCTGCCAGGGCTGTGCAGAACATCCACCACGGCCCGGTCGCTCCCACCCGCGCCCAGCGGCTCACCGCCGGTGACCACATCGACGCGCACCGGCACGACGACCACCAGATCGCCTGCGCGGGCTCCGGCGCCGGCCCCACCGACGCCGGCACCTGGTTCGCCCCGGGCGCCGGCAGCCCGAAGCGCCGCCGGCTGCCCGCGGTCCTGCGCGGCTGGTCCTCCGCGAGCGCCTTCATCGACGTCTTCCGCCGCTGTTTCGGCTACACGCCCGGCCGCCGCCACCAGCGCTCCCGGGACCCGGTGAACCGACTCGTCTACCGGGCGGTAATAATGCGCGGCAGGCCTTCAGAGGAGGAACCGTGCCCCGGTCCGAACGCTCACCCCTGCTGCTCGCCGGCCTGCTGGCCACCGCGGGCGTCGCCCACTTCGCCACCCCACGCCCGTTCGACGCGACCATCCCGCGCGGCCTGCCCGGTACGCCCAGGGCCTGGACCTATGCGAGCGGCGCCGCCGAGCTCGCACTCGCCGCCGGCCTGGCGCTGCCGCGCACTCGCAAGGCCGCCGCCCTGGCCACGGCGGCCTTCTTCGTCGGGGTGTTCCCGGCCAACGTCAAGATGGCCGCCGACTGGCGCCACCGCCCCACCCCGCAGAAGGCCGCCGCCTTCGGACGCCTGCCCCTGCAGGTGCCCCTCGTACTCTGGGCCCGCGGCGTGGCCCGCAAGGCTGAGGGCAGGTCGTGACCGTGCGCGTGGAGACCGGGGACACGGTCGAGGACTTCGCCCTGCCCGACGAGACGGGGACCGCGCGCAGTCTGTCCGGGCTGCTCGCCGAGGGCCCCGTCGTGCTCTTCTTCTACCCGGCCGCCCTCACCCCGGGCTGCACCGCCCAGGCCTGCCACTTCCGCGACCTCGCGGCCGAGTTCGCCGCCGCCGGAGCGCGCCCCGTCGGCATCAGCGGCGACGCCGTCGAACGGCAGCAGGAGTTCGCCGGACGCCACGGCCTCGGCATGCCGCTGCTGTCCGACGCCGACGGGGCGGTCCGTGAGCGGTTCGGTGTGAAGCGCGGCTTCTCGCTGGCACCCACCAAGCGCACCACGTTCGTCATCGCGCAGGACCGCACCGTCCTCGACGTCGTCCGCAGCGAACTGCGCATGAACGCACACGCCGACCGGGCTCTCGCGGCGCTGCGCGCCCACCGGGCCTGACTACGCCCCGAATGCCCCGTCGCGGTTGATAGAGGGCCGCAAAGGGACAATCCTGGACGACATGGAGGACTCCTCCGCTGCTGCGATCATCGACGCCCGCGGCATTCTGACGGGGTGGAGCGAGGGTGCCCAGCGCCTGACCGGCTACCCGGCCGAGGAGGCCGTGGGCCGGTCCGTGCGGGAACTCCTCGCCGAGGACGTGCCGGCCGAGGCGGTGTCCGCGCGGTCGGGCACCGTCATGGTGCGGCACCGCGACGGCTACCTCGTCGGGATCCGTGTCAGCGCCTGCGCCGTGTCGGGCCCGGACGGGACAACGGGCACCTATGTGATCACCGCCGCGCCACCCGGCCGTGAGGAGACGTCCCTCGCAGGCCGGGCCTTCCAGCAGGCGTCCATGTCGATGTCGGTCTTCGACACCGGCCAGCACTACATGCGGCTCAACGAAGCCGCCTGCCACGTGATGGGCGTGCCCGAGGAGGCCCTGCTCGGCCGGCATTTCCCGGAGACCGTGGGAGAGGCCGAGCACATGCGTGGCTTCAACTGGCATCTCCGGCATGTCGTGGAGACGGGCCGACCGGTGCGTTACGAGAGCTACACCGGTGCGCCGGCCCTGAACCGGGAGCACGCCTGGGTCACCGAGATGTGGCCGGTCCGGGACGCCGCCGGCGCCCTCGTCGGGACCGCCCTGGCGGCGTTCGACAGCACCGAGCAGTACTGGGCCCGGCAGCGGCTGGCCCTCCTCAACGAGGCCGCTGCCGGCATCGGCACCACACTGGACGTGGTCCGCACGGCCGAGGAACTGATCGAAGTCGTGGTGCCCCGGTTCGCGGACTTCGCGAGCGTGGACCTGTTCGACTGGGTGCTCGGCGCGGACGAGCAGCCCTTGGCGCCCGCCGAGAAGATCACCCTCCGGCGGGTCGCGCACGGCTCCGTCACCGAGGGCACCCCCGAGGCGGCCGTGCATCTGGGAGAAGTGGACGTCTACACCGCGTTCTCGCCGATCGCACGAGCCCTGCGGGAAGGACGAGCCGTCCTCAGCCAGGCAGGGGAACCCGCCTTCATGCGCTGGGTCGCCGAGCGCAATTCCCGCGCTCCGGAAGGACGCCCTTACCGCACGGGAGCCCATTCCATGATGGCCGTCCCGCTGCGGGCCCGTGGCACCACACTCGGTGTCGCCGTGGCCGTGCGCGTGGCAAAGCCGGAGGACTATGCCGACGACGACTCCGTGTTCGCCGAGGAGCTCGCCAGCCGGGCCGCGGTCTGCGTCGACAACGCCCGCCGCTTCGCCCGCGAGCGCACCACCGCCCTCGCCCTGCAGCACAGCCTGCTGCCCAGGGGCCTTCCCGGACAGGCCGCCGTCCAGGTGGCCCACCGCTACCTGCCCTCCGGCTCGGCCGCCGGCATCGGCGGCGACTGGTTCGACGTGATCCCGCTGTCCGGCAGCCGCGTCGCACTGGTCGTCGGGGACGTCGTGGGGCACGGGATCCCCTCGACGGCGACCATGGGCCGACTGGTCACCGCCGTCCGCACCCTCGCCGACGTGGACCTGGCGCCGGACGAGCTCCTCACCCACCTCGACGACCTGGTCACCCATCTCGCCTCGGACGACCAGGGCGACGACGTCGCCGAACTCGGCGCCACCTGTCTCTACGCCGTCTACGACCCCGTCACACGCCGTCTGAGCCTGGCCGCCGCCGGGCACCCCGCACCCGCGCTGGTGCTGCCCGACGGGTCCGCCCGGCTGATCCCGATGAGCGCGGGCCCCCCGCTGGGCGTGGGCGGGCTGCCGTTCGAGGCGACGGAGCTCCAGCTGCCCGAAGGCTCGGTCGTCGCCCTCTACACCGACGGACTCGTCGAGGACCGTGACCGCGACGTCGACCATGCCACCGCAGAGCTGTGCCGCGCCCTGACCGTGCCCGCCGACTCGCTGGACGCCCTGTGCGACACCGTACTGAAGGCCGTACTGCCCGAGGAGCCCGGCGACGACGTGGCCCTGCTGCTGGCCCGGACCCGGGCGCTGGGTACCGACCAGGTCGCCACCTGGGACGTGACTCCCGACCCCGCGGAGGTGGCCGCCACCCGGCAGGCCGCCACCGACCAGCTCACCGCGTGGGGCCTCGACGAGACGGCCTTCGTCACCGAACTCGTCGTCAGCGAACTGGTCACCAACGCCATCCGGTACGGCGCCCCGCCCATCCAGCTCCGCCTGATCCGCGACCAGACCCTCATCTGCGAGGTGTCCGACGGCAGTTCCACCTCCCCGCACCTGCGGCGGGCCCACCAGGACGACGAGGGCGGCCGCGGCCTGCTGCTGGTCGCCCAGCTCACCCAGCGCTGGGGCAGCCGGCAGACCACCCGGGGCAAGACCATCTGGTGCGAACAGTCGCTCACGCCGCAGTTCTGACCGGCCCGGCAGCACGGACCGGCCCGGTCGCCGGGAGGCGGCCTTCGCCGCTCACTCAGGCGCCACGGCTGCGTCCGACGCGACCTGGGCGAGTGTCCGGCCCGACATGGCCGAACGGGCGCGACGCGGATCGGGAGCCCCGTGCGCACGGGCCGCACCCCCCGCCCGCTTCACCAGCAGCCAGGCCTCCTCGCCGTCACCGTCCCGGCCGCCGCGGAACCGGGTCAGGGCGTATTCCCCGTGCAGCTTGGAACCGCTGAGCCGGAACGTCGCGTGCCCGCGCTCCAGCGACTGCGCGAAGTCGACGGGCCGGCCCTCGCGGTCGTGGCTCAGCGGCTCGTACGTGCCGTGGTCCCAGACGATCACCGTGCCGCCGCCGTACTCGCCGCGGGGGATCACTCCCTCGAACTCCTCGTACTCCAGCGGATGGTCCTCCGTGGGCACGGCCAGGCGTTTGTCCTTGGGGTCCGCCGAGGGGCCCTTCGGGACGGACCAGGACTTCAGCACGTCGTCCACCTGCAGCCGGAAGTCGAAGTGCATCGTGCTCGCGTCGTGGATCTGCACGACGAACCGGGGTTTGGCGCCGGCCCGCGCTCCACGTCCCCGCGGCTCGCCGGTCCGGTCGAAGTCGCGCTTGCCGCGGTAGTCCCGCAGCCGGTCCCGCTCAGCCACCTGCGGCTCCTTCCTGCCTGGCGCGCCCCGGGTACCCGTCAGAACTCCTCGTGCACCTCGGGGTCGGCGCCGACCCTGCGCTGCGGCCTGTCCGCGACGGCCCGCATCTCGTCCTCGCTCAGCTCGAAGCCGAAGACGTCGAGGTTGGCGCGCTGCCGCTCGGGGTTGGCCGACTTGGGGATCGGCACCGCTCCGAGCTGCGTGTGCCAGCGCAGCACGACCTGCCCAGGCGACACCCCGTGCGCCCCGGCGATCCGCGCGACGGCGGGATCGTCCAGCAGGGGCGTCCCCGGGCGCAGCGGACTCCAGCTCTCGGTGACGATGCCCTTGCCCGCGTGGAAGGCGCGCAGGTCGTCCTGCGGCAGCAGCGGGTGCAGCTCGACCTGGTTGACCGAGGGCAGCACGCCGGTCTCCTTCTCCAGCCGCTCGATGTGCCCGGCCGTGAAGTTGGAGACGCCGATCGAGCGGACGAGCCCCTCCTCGCGCAGCTTGATCATGGCCTTCCAGGAGTCGACGTACCGGTCCACGCGTGGCAGCGGCCAGTGGATCAGGTACAGATCGACGTACTCCAGGCCGAGGCGGGCCCGGGACTCCTCGAAGGAGGCGAGGGTCTCCTCGTAGCCGTGGTGCCGGCCCGGGAGCTTCGTCGTCACGACGATCTCCTCGCGCGGCACGACGCCGGAGGCCACAGCGCGGCCGACCCCCGTCTCGTTGCGGTAGTTCGCCGCCGTGTCGATCAGGCGGTAGCCCGCTTCCAGTGCCGAGAGCACCGCCTGCTGCGCCTCGTCGTCACCCAGGGGCCAGGTGCCCAGCCCCAGGGCGGGGAGCGCCGTACCGTCGTTGAGCGTGTGCGTCGGGATACTGATCACCGTCGGACCTTCCCTTTGGCTGTGAGAGTGCTGTGTCGTCCCTCCAGCGTCACGCACCGGGTGAGCAATGATCAACCGGACGCACGGTGCCCGGTTCCCGGCGGAACCACGTGCTGCCGGTAAGGCGTGGTCGCCCTCGGCGGAGATCGCTGTCACGATCTCCGGGACGGGAACCACGCCCACGACCAGCGGAGTGCTCATGACGACGGATGGCCGGACGACGGACGAGGCCGCGCGGGAGGCCGGGGTGGAGGTGAAACCGGTCGCCGGGTACATCGGTGCGGAGATCGGCGGGGTCGATCTGGCCGCTGACCTCGACGACGCGGTCATCGCCGCGATCAGGGCGGCGGTGCTGCGGTGGAAGGTGGTGTTCTTCCGGGGACAGCGGCTGGACCACGCCGGGCACGTGGCCTTCGCGCGCCGGTTCGGCGAGACCGTGGTGCTGCCCCGGCGGGGCAGGGCCTCGCCCCCGGACTTCCCCGAGATCGAGACGACCGCGGACCGGCTGGAGCTGGGCGGACGGTTCGGGATGGAGCACGACGAGTGGCTGCGGCGCCGCCGCCACACCCTGCTGCGCGGCTGGCACTGCGACCACGGCGCCCGTGTCGACCCGCCGGCCGCGACGATCCTGCGCGCGGAGACCGTACCGCCCTACGGCGGCGACACCACCTGGTCGAACCTGGCGGCGGCGTACGCCGGACTGTCCGCGCCGCTGCGGCAGTTCGTCGACGGACTGCGGGCCGAGCACCGGCTCGGCGTCGGCTACCAGCCACGGCCCGGCGACGACGCCTACCTCCGGCACCTGCTGGACCGGCAGGTCGCCACGGTGCACCCCCTGGTGCGCGTCCACCCGGAGACAGGCGAGCGGATCCTGTACGTCAACGGCTACTACGTAGAGCAGATCGACGGTCTCTCCCGGCCCGAAAGCGGCGCCATCCTGGAGATGCTGCTGGAACAGGCGGTCCGGCCCGAGTACACGGTCCGGTTCCGCTGGGAGCCGGGCAGCGTCGCGTTCTGGGACAACCGCGCCACCATGCACCTCGCGCCCGGCGACACCGCCCATCTCGATCATCCCCGGATCATGCACCGCGTGATGCTCGCCGGGGACGTGCCCGTCGGGGTGGACGGCAGGCCCTCGGAGCCGGTCACCGGGACCACCCCCGGCCGGTGGTGACCCCGGCCCCGGGCGGACGGTCACTCCGCTGGCGTGGGGTGGTCGCGCTGCTTGGCCATGAAGCGCGCCTTCTTCTGACGATTGCCGCACGTGTTCATGTCACACCACCTGCGGGTGCGGCTCCGGCTGGTGTCGAAGAAGGCGGCCCGGCACGTCGGTGAGGCGCACAAGGCCAGTTTCCCGTCTCGCTCGCCGGCGATGATGCCGATCGCGTCGGCGGCGATCACGCCGAGGGCATCTTCCACGCAGGAAGCCGAGCCGAGCCGCCATCGCCGCTCGCCCTCGGGGGTGAGGATCGCCGAGGCCCGGCCCCGAGCGCTGCAGTCATTGATGATCCGGACCGCGGACGCGGGGAGAGGGTCCTGGAGCGCGGCCGCTGTCGCGGCGGCGTGGATCGACTCCCTCAGCTGCCTGGCGACGTCGAGCTGGGCGGTGGTGCAGGAGTCCACGTTGAGGCCGTTCACCCCCAGCCAGTCGACGAGTCGGCGCGGCGTGGGAATGCGCTCCACCGCCTCGCCATGACGCTCCGACAGGGTCCCCGTGAAGCTGGTCGCCAGCACGCTGCCGAGGCGGAAGTCAGGGAACTCACCACGCATGGAACCACCTTAGCCGGTTGCGGCAGGGTTCCGAGACCTGTTAGAACCGTCTTAGCCGGTTCCACAATGGCCTGGAGGTCTCATGCTCCGTCCGAGCAGTGATGTGCGAGCGTTCGAAGCTCACGCGACCGACGCCGACCTCGACGATCTGCGCGCGAGACTGGCCGCCGCGCGGCTGCCGGAGGCCGAGACGGTCCATCGCGCCGCGTCCGGCCCGCGGCGATGGGAACAGGGCGTGCCGCTCGCCGACCTCGTCGATGTCGTCGACCACTGGCGCACCGGATACGACTGGCGGTCCTTCGAGGAACGCCTCGACGAGATCGGCCAGTTCCGCACGGTCATCGATGGTCTGGCGATCCATTTCCTGCACCGCCGGTCCCCGCGTGCGGACGCCACTCCTGTGGTCCTGACGCACGGCTGGCCGGGCAGCATCGCCGAATTCGTCGACGTGGTGGACGAGTTGACCCAGCCGAGTGACGCGGACGCGCCGGCGTTCCACGTCGTGGTCCCGTCGCTGCCGGGCTTCGGTCACAGCGACAAGCCGGCCGCCACCGGGTGGGGAACCGAGAAGATCGCGGCCGCATGGGTGGAACTGATGGAACGGCTCGGCTACAGCAGGTTCGTAGCCCACGGCGGCGACTGGGGAGGCAATATCACCACGGTCCTCGGCGGGAGGTTCCCGGAGCAGGTTCTCGGCATCCACACCACGTTCGCGGAGGGGCCGCCCGGGCTGACGACGGACGGGCTGACATCGCTCGAGCGCGAGTGGGCCGAGGACACCCGCCATTTCTGGCGTCATCGAGCGGCGTACGCGAAGCAGCAGGCGACCCGGCCGCAGACCATCGGCTACTCCCTCGTCGACTCCCCGGTCGGGCTGCTCGCCTGGATCCTCGACAAGTTCGCCGAGTGGTCGGACACCGAGGACAGCCCGTTCGAGACGATCTCCAGGGACCGCGTTCTCGACGACGTCACCCTGTACTGGCTGACGCGGACCGGCGCGTCCGCGGCCCGCATCTACTACGAAAGCCACAACTCACTCGACCCCGAACTGCGGGTCGACGTCCCGTCGGCCATCACCATCTATCCCCGCGACGTCGAGAAGTGCCCGCGCCCCTGGGCGCAGGAGCGGTACCGGCAGATCGTCCGATGGCGTGAGCCCGAGAAGGGGGGCCACTTCCCGTCGCTGGAGGTCCCCGGGTATTTCGTCAAGGACCTGCAAGAGGGCCTCGCGGCGGTGCTGGCCGCCCAGCGGTGAACGCGGTCCTCAACCGCTCCGGGGCCGCCCGCCGGCCCGGAGCATCTGGCTCGCGGCCAGCTCGCGATAGAGGGCACTGCTGACCAGCAAGTCCTCGTGACGTCCGCCGGCCACCGTGCGGCCGTCCCGGAGCAGCACGATGTGGTCGGCGTGCTGCACGGTGGACAGACGGTGGGCGATGACCAGCAGAGCGCACTCCTGGGCGACGTCCTTCATGACGGTGGTGAGCGCCGATTCGTTGATCGCGTCGAGGTGCGAGGTGGGCTCGTCCAGCAGGAGGAGCGCGGGCCGGGCCAGCAACGCGCGCGCGAGGGCGACCCGCTGCCGCTCGCCGCCGGAGAGGTTGCAGCCGTGTTCCCCGATGACGGCGGCCAGGCCTCCGGGCAGCCGGTCGACGACCTCTTCCAGCCGGGCCAGTTCGACGACGCGGCCGATCTCCGCATCCGTGGCGTCGGGCACCGCGTAGGCGATGTTGTCGCGCAGCGTGCCGTGGACCACATGGGTCTTCTGGTCGACCACGGCGATGCCCCGGCGGCAGTGATCTCGTGTGAGTTCGGCCGCCGGCCGCCCGTCGAAGAGCACGGCGCCCGCATCCGGCTCGTAGAACCTCGCGACCAGGGCGAACACCGTGCTCTTGCCGGCTCCGGACGGGCCCACCAGGGCCACGTGCCGGTGCTGCGGGACGGTGAACGACACACCGCGCAGGACCGGCCGCTCCGGGGCGTAGCCGAAGTGGACGTCGCGCAGGGCGAGGACGGGCTGTTCGGCCTGGCCGACCGCACGGGTCCCGGCCGGTCCGGTCGGCTGCGGTGCGGGTGGGCGGTCGGTCGGGTTCCTGGGTGCGGTGGGTTCCACGGGGAGGCGCAGTGCCTCGTCGATGCGCTGGTAGGCGCCCATCCCGCGCTGGACGAGGCCGACCGCGCGGAAGACGGAGGACACCGGCAGGACGAGGTACGAGGCGTACAGCAGGAACGCGACGAGGTCACCGAGGGAACCGGTGTGGCCGCCGACGCGCAGGCCGCCGACGACCAGGACGATGAGAAAGGAACCCTGCACGGCGAGTTCGACGGCGGAGCTCATCACGGAGGCGAGCTTCGCGGTGCGCACCCCCGCGCCGTACGCCCCGTCCACGCGGGCGCCGATGCCGGCCGCCTCCCGCTCCTCGGCCCGGTGCACCCGGACCATCGGCAGGGCGCTCAGGGCGCGTTCGAGATCGGCGGCGACGGCACCGACCGAGCGCTGCATGTGTTCGGAGGCGTTCCTGATGCCCGTGAGCAGTGAGGCGACCACCACGGCCGACGCCGCCACGGTCGCGACGACCAGGAGCAGCAGCAGCGGGTCCAGCCACGCCATGAGGGCGATCGCCCCGGCCGCGACCAGGCTTCCCGTCACGAGGTCGACCAGGGCCTGGGAGACGACCTCGCGCAGCAGGGTGGTGTCGGCGGTCACCCGGGAGATGAGGTCGCCGCTCCGGTGGCGGTCGTACTCCCTCATCTCCAGGCGGAGCAGCCGGCCCACCAGCCCGTGCCGGACCTGGCGTACGACGCCTTCGCCCATCCGTTCCAGAAGGAAACGCCCCGCCGCCCCCGTCGCCGCCTCGACGACGAACAGCGCGCCCAGCAGGGCCAGCAGCGGCCAGATGAGCTGTCCGCGGCCGCTCGCGTCCACGACCTGCTTGGCGACGAGCGGCTGGGCCAGCCCCAGGGCGGATCCGACCAGCGTCAGCACGCCGGCGACGGCGATGGCGCCCCGGTGCCCCGCGGTGAGCCGGTACATCGTGACCACCGCCGCCACGGTGGACTTACCGGCCTCTGCTTCGGAACCGGCCGCGGCATGCGCGGCCCGGCCGCCGTGCGGGACCGTCGCGCCGGTCATCGGTCGGCAGGACCCGACAGCGGGGCGACGGCCACCAGCCGGGCGAAGTAGCCCTCCGGGACTCCTTCGCCGACGGGACGGCCTTCCGCCTCGATCCAGGCGTGCGCCGTGAACGGCGGGGTGACCCGTACGCCGGTGCACCAGGTCGGCCAGGTTCCGCCGAGCCGGCACAGCAGCGCCGCTCCCAGGGACCGTGGCAGGCATCCCTTGGGCCCGGCGCAGCGCAGGCTGACGGCGCACATGGCGTCTCGGGCGTTCTGGGCCTGGCCGGTGCTCGCCGGTGCGGCGCCGCGCCGCAGGACGCCGAGCACCGAGCGGATGTGGCGGGGCGGCAGCAGAGCGAGGACGACGGCGGGGAGCAGGACGAGGCGGGCGGCCGTGCGCCGGACCAGGGGCACACCGGTGGGGCGCTCCAGCGCGCTGGGCGTCGTCATGAGGCGAGCCCCGACGCGCGCAGCTCGTGGACGAGCGTCTGCACGTCCTGGAGGGCTTGCGTCCGGTCGATGTCGAACTCCCGCACCAGGGCGGCGGCCGCGTCCGCCTCCTCCCCGCCGTCCAGCAGCGTCCGCACCACCAAGGTGGCCGTCGGATTCAACTCCCAGTAGGCACCGACCTGTTCGTCGAGCAGAACCGTGCCGTAGTCGGTCTCGGCCGTGGATACGTCGTCGCCGAACCGCAAGGGCATGTGGAGGGCCTTTCTGACGGGTCTGACATGGCTGATGTGTCGTCGTAGGTGTGTCACTCGGGTGCGGTCAGGATTGCGGGACGCGGGTGCGGCCGGAGGCGAGCCCGCGCAGCCACACCTCCGCGGCGATCGTGGAGTAGAGGATGGCGTCGGAGAGCCCCGGCGAGGCCGGCCGCCGGGCCAGACGGCGCAGCTCGGCGCCGTCCACCAGCCCGAGTTCCGCCAGCCGTGAGTCATCCCACAGGGCCAGCAGGTCGCCCCGGTGTTCGCGCAGTCCGTTGGAGTCGTCCATGGAGCCCGTGGCCTTGTTGCTGCGTCGCAGGCACTCCTCGGGCACGATCCCGCGCATCGCGGCGCTCAGGACGGGCTTGTACCGCCAGGGCGTGACGCGCTCGCTCGGGCGTACGGAGAGGAACGCCTCGATGACGCGGTCGTCCAGGAAGGGAGAGGCCATCGGCAGGCCCGCGCGGGCCGCCATCCGGTCCCACTGCCGGATGACGCGGGTGCACGACCGGATCTGCTCCAGGTCGGTGTGCAGCCCGCGGTCCGGATGCAGCGCGGAGGCCGTCGCCGCCGCGTCGAGCAGTGCCCGGCGCGCCATCCGCTCGGCCTCGGGGGTCACCCAGTCGAACAGGCGGGGGGGCATGCCCCAGCCGAGACCCGTCGCCACGGACGGGGGCAGGGGGCCGCGCAGGTCACCGGCGGCGTCGGCGAGCCACCTCCGGTACGGCCGGGAGTCGGCGAGAGCGCGGAGGGTGCCGCCGAGCGGCCATCGCCACAGCGCCCGGAATCCGCGCAACCGGCGCAGGGCGAACAGCGGCCGGGTGCGCATCAGCCGGTGGTAGTACGCCTCGGAGCACCAGGCGACGTGGTCGCCGCCGATGCCGGTCAGGTGCAGCCGGCTGCCGCGTGCGGCGAGGCCGGGCAGGTGGTGCAGCACCCGGGAACGGTCCATGACGCCGATGGTGGGTTCGTCGAGGAGGTCGTCGATGCCCAGGAGGTCCTCGTAGACCAGCGGCGAGGCGTCGGCGTCCCAGACCACGTGCTCGACGTCCGGCAGGTACCCCATCGCCTTCTCGGCCCAGACCAGGTCGGTGTCCGCGGGATCCCGTCCGGGCCACGTACTGGCCACCACGCGGGCGGGGGAGCGGTCGGCGAGGAAGCAGACGGAGGTCGAGTCCAGGCCACCGGACAGATCGCAGCTCACCACGCCGCCCTGACGGGTCCGCACGCCGACGGCCTCCTCCAGGGCCGTCCGGATCACGGGAGCCGCGTCGGCGAGCGGCCGCACCGGCTCCGGCGGCGTCCACCACCGGGTGTGCCGTACGGTGTGGCCGTCCGCGGCGACGAGCACGGCGTCCTGTGGGGGAACGGCGGTGACCGCCCGCCACATCGAGGTCTCGAACAGCGGGTACGGGGCGGGCCACAGCAGCCGTACGGCCAGTTCCTCCACGGCGGGCTCCGCGGAGAGGAGGCCGGCCAGGGTGTCGGCGCGGGTCGCGGCCACGCGCACGCCGTCGATCTCCGCGTGGAAGACGAGCCGCAGTCCGGATGCCGTGCCCTGCACTCTGATCCGGCCGTCGAGGGCGGCGACGAGGTGGAAACTGCCGGGGAGGGACCGGGCCAGCGCGTCGAGTTCCGCGAGATCGCGCAATCGTGCGGCCCGGCGCCGCAGTGCGTCGGTGTCGATGGGGCAGCGGCCGACGACGGCCAGAGCGGCGCTGCCGACGCTCGCCGTGACGATGTCGTCGTCGTGCCAGTGGCCGACCAGCCAGGGCCGGCCCGACGTGTGGGCGAGGGTCCGGCTGCCGGGGCGGGCGAAGGAGCGGGCCACGGCGGCCGCGTCCGCGCGGTCCGTGAAGACCGCGAAGTGCGCGTCGCCGGGGCCCGTCCCCGCACTTTCGTGCAGATCAGTCATGACGTCGGGTCAAGGACCGTCGATCGTCAGTTCTTGCTCAGGATCAGCCGGTCGCGACCGGAGCGCTGGAGGAGCCCCGTCTCCTTCCGGAACGTACCGAGCCGGACGAGCGTCGGCGCCTCGTATGCCTTCTTCATGACCACTCCTCACGTGCAGGTGCACCGACCGCCTCCCTGACCGGCGGCCCCGGGGACAGGCCCCGGTGCCGCCGGTCGGCGCCGGGCTCATCGGGAACCCGGGCCGGAAAGCGGACGCGACACCAGCTAGCTGCAGAGCGTGAGGAGAAGGCAAGGGCCTCTGCGAAGCTCGGATCATATGAAAAATCCGAATCAATCGGGTGGTGCGCCGGGTCGCGTTCAGCCGAATCGAGCGCCGCCCGATGTGGAGGGCCGGGCGCGGGAAGATCCGCGAGAACGTTCTGACATGCGCCTCCGGCAGATGCTCGCGGCACCTGCCGGCGGCTGCCGCGACGGCGCGAGTGGGCGCCGCCGGGGCGCATTCAGAGCCCGGACCGTGCTCCCCTCAACTTTCACGTTCCCGAATCGGCTCGGACATCACCAGCCGCTTCGCCGAGGACGGACGACCTAGGTGCCCGGGTGCCATCCCAGTGCCGGGCCCAGCCGGGTCGCCATGTCGGTGAGGATCTGCACGTAGTCCTCGTGCTCGAAGGAGAACGGCAGGGCGAACGCCACCTCGTCCACCTCCTGGAACGCGGCGTGCGCCTGCAGCCGTTCGGCGATCTCGGCCGAGGTGCCCACCAGGTCCGGCGCGAACAGCAGCCGCGCCGGGCCCTGCGGTGCAGCCGTGCGGGGAGTGCGCCGGGCGGCGTACTCCTCGTACCGGGCACGCTGGGCGGCCGAGGCGGAGTCCGTGGGGATGACGACCAGGCCCTGCGAGACGCGGGCGGCCTCGCCATCGGGATGGGCGGCCCGGAAGGCGCGGATCTGCGCGAGCTGGATCTCCGCGAAGTCGTAGGGGCCCTCGGGCTCTTCGGCCTTCACGACGCTGCTGGTGAGGAGGTTCATGCCGTGCTCGCCGGCCCACCGGGCCGACCGCAGGCTGCCGCCGCCGTACCACAGGCGGCGGCCCAGGCCGGGGGAGTGCGGCTCCACCCGGTCGGAGAAGACCTCGAAGCTCTCGACGCCGCTGAAGTCCGTCGCCGGCTCGCCCCGTACGAAGCCCAGCAGCCGCTCCACCCTCCCGTAGCCGAAGTCCTCGGCGTCGGCCGTGTCCGGGTAGAGCGCGCCCTTGACCTGGTCGAAATGCAGGGGCGGGCCCACGCTCACGCCCGGGTTGAGGCGTCCGCCCGAGAGCAGGTCGACGGTGGCCAGGTCCTCGGCCAGCCGTAGCGGGTTCTCCCACCCGAGCGGGATCACCGCCGTGCCCAGCTCGATACGGCGCGTGCGCTGGGACGCCGCCGACAGGACGGCGACGGGGGAGGAGATGCCGTGCTGCAGATGCCGGTGCCGCACCCACGCGCTGTCGAAGCCGAGCCGCTCACCCAGCTCGATGATCTCCAGGGTGGACTCGTGGCCCGGGCGCGGGTCCGCCGGGTCGAACAGCCCGATGGTCAGGAAACCCAGCTTGCGCAGCGGTCGTGGGGTCGGCGGCATGAGCCCTCCTTCATTGAACCTTCAAAGGCGTATGTCGGTGCCAACTCCGCGCCGGTTCCCACTGTTCCCCGTCAGCCCGCTCTCCCCATCCGCCTGGTCGGCCCGCCCGTCCGGTCAGCGCAGCGGGATCGTCACCTCGTCCTCGACCGGCGGGTCGATCTCCTGGGCGCGGTTGCCGGTCGCCGCGAAGCAGCGCAGCCGGACCGCTTCCGGGGAGACGTCCAGCCGCAGGAAGCACTTGAAGAACGGCGGGCTGTACGTCGCCGAGCTCGGCGAGAACAACGAGGTGTAGATCTTCCGCACCGGCAGCCGGAACCGCCTGGCCCGGTCGGGGCGGCGGCCGGTGCCGAGCAGCCCGGCGACCAGGCGGACGCGGCGGGTGACACGGGTCGAGGCACCCGGGGCGCGGGTGGGCTCGATGCCGAGCCGCTCGGCGATCACAGCCGTCGCCTCGGCCTCGGTGAGCGTGAAGAAGCGGCGCATCCGCAGCCGGCGGCCGTAGAGGCGGCTGTAGAACGCCAGGGAGTCGCCGCGCAGCGGGTAGCAGCGGAAGTCCCGCTCGGTGACGCCGGCGACGTCGACGCGGGGGATCGTGTGGGTGGCGTGCATGAACGCGCCGCCCCCGCCCGCGACGACGTACTGCAGCGTGCGGCCGTCGTCCAGCCGGACCGGGTAGCGCTGGTAGTTGTGGATGTCGCCGCCTATCGCCGCCACGAAGTGGTGGTCCGGGTCGCGGACGATGTCGTCGACCGTGCCGCCCCCCTCGATGGCGCAGGGATCGCTCCGGCCGTCCACGTACAGGGGCGAGCCGGTGACCAGGATCTTCGGGCGGGGCCCCCGGGACACCTCGCGCAGCCAGGCGCCCTGCTCGGCGTCCAGGGTGCCGAGCAGACCGGTGTCGACGCCGATGATCCGCAGCGGGCCGGCGTCGATCGCCCAGTACGGGCCCGGCTGGACGGCCCGCTGTTCGGGAGCGTCACGCAAGCTCCGCGCCTTTGCGAGGTGTTGTCCGGCGTCCCGACGCGGCCGGTGCCACAGCAGCGACCGCAGCCAGGCCCGGGTGAGCGGGTGCGGCCGGGGCTCGGGCGGCAGCGGCGGGGCGTCGTCGCAGAAGACGCGCATGAAACCGCCGAGGTCCTCGTACCAGTCGTGGTTGCCGGGTATCGCGTAGATCGGCGCCCGGTAGTCCCGGTAGGGGCGGAAGAACTTGGTGCCGTAGTCGTCCGCGCTGCCCACCGGGTAGATCACGTCACTGGCCAGCACCGCGAAGCGGGTGTCCTGACCGGTCCTCAGGAAGCCCGGCACCACGGCGTACTGGGGGTCGTCGCCCTCGCCGGTGTCACCGATGACCAGGAAGGAGAACCGGTCCGGGTCGTCCCGGCGGATCACCTTGTCGGCCGGCGCGCCGGAGGCCGCCCGCTGTGCCGCCCACCGGCTGCGCGTCCGGCCGGTGGGGTCGCCGAACCAGGAGGCCAGCACGCCGTTGCGGGCGGCCCACAGCATCCTCGGGTCCAGCCAGGAGATCTTCTCGGACTTCGACGGCATCAACCGCCGGTACGCACCCCGTTCGCCGGTGCCCCAGCCGGCGCCTTCGGGGGTATCGCGTGAGGAGTCGGACACGGCTGCACCGTAGCAATCGGTCGTGCTGCGTTCGGCGGCGGGCCGCTCACCGCTCGGGCGTGGACGAGGCCGTCGTGCGCCACGACGGCCGGCGTCGGGCCGCGGCGCGGGCGGCCGGCGCGCCCGGCCGGGGTGAAGAGGCCCGCTCGCCCAGCACCAGCAGCGGGTCGAACATCACCACGACCCCGGCCAGCAGCAGGAAGACCACCGGTCCCAGCAGCATCGGCAGCAGCAGGGACGTGGGCGACTCGCCCGCCCACGTCCCGCCGGTCGTGTCGTGCACATGGACGCTGACGGCGGCCATTCCGGTGTAGTGCATCCCGGAGACCGCGACGCCCATCACCAGGCTCGCCCCGAGGCTCATGAGGAAGCCGCGGAGGGTGACGGCCGACCACAGCGCGGCGGTCGCGGCCCCGACGGCGATCAGTACGGACAGCGCCACACCGGCCGGGTCGTAGCCGATCTCGCCGTTGAGCCGCAGCGCCGCCATGCCGAGGTAGTGCATGCCCGCCACGCCCAGTCCGGTGACGGCCCCCGCGACCGCCAGCGTGACAGCGCTCGTGCCGCGGTGGCCCACGATGAACACGCCGACGCCCACCACGACGACGGCCACGACGAGACTGAGCACCGTCGTGGCCGCGTCGTACCGTACCCGGGTCTCCTCCACGTGGAAGCCGATCATGGCGATGAAGTGCATCGTCCAGATGCCGCATCCGATGGATGCGGCGCCTAACGCGAGCCAGCCCGTCTTCCACGACTGCGCGTCGAGCAGCGAGCGCACGATGCACCGCAGCCCGAGCGCCCCTCCCAAGCAGGCCATCAGATAGGCCGCCACCGGGGTCACCGCACCGTAGCGGAACCCGTCGACCGTGCCGTCCATGCGCCAACTCCCCCCAGAGTCCTGACCGGTGTTCAGCAAGGTCTACGCGCAGGGATCATGCGAGAGCAAGCCCTTACCGTCGGTAGGCCGCCAACTCGTGTCACCAGGGGGTCGATTGAGGTCAGAATGTGCGCTTCAGCAGGTCGAGCAACGCCACCCAGTGCCGCTCGTCGCCCTCCTGGTGGTACGACGCGGTGTCGGCCTGGGTGAAGCCGTGCGGCGCGCCCGCGTACACCTCGCACCGGTGGCGCACGCCCGCCGCCGTCAGTGCCTCCTCCAGGCGCTCGATCTGCTCCTCGGGCAGGGAGTGGTCCTGGTCGGCGTGGCCGAAGTACAGCTCCGCGGTGACCTGGCCCGCCACCAGGTGGGGGCTGTCCGGGGCGTCCGTGGCCAGCCGTCCGCCGTGGAAGCCGGCCGCCGCCGCGACCCGGTCCGGGTAGGTGCCCGCGGTGAGCAGTGAGAGGCGGGCGCCCATGCAGTAGCCGGTCAGCGCGACCGGGCCGTCGGCCACCGCGGGCGACTCGGCCAGCCAGCGCAGATACGCACCGGCGTCCCGCATCGCCCGCTCGTTCGTCAGGTCCTGCATGACCGGCACGATGCGCTCGAATATCTCCGGACGCGCCCCCGGGTCGATGAACTCCGGAAGGTCGAACAGAGGCGCGCGGCCGTGCCGGTAGAACACGTTCGGCACCAGCACCGCGTAGCCCTCGGCGGCCAGCCGGTCCGCCATGGACCGCAGCTGCGGACGCAGACCGAAGGCGTCCATGAACACCAGAACCGCCGGGTGGGCGGCCCCGTCCGCGGGGTGGGCCAGATACGCGTCGGCGGTGCCGTCCTCGGTGCGGACGTCGACGGCGGTTCCCTGTACGGCGGTCATGGCCGGCCTGCCTCTCTGCGGGGGTGGGGGACTGCAACCCGTCCGCGTGACCGGGCGGATCATGGTCATCGTGACACGCCCGTCCCGGGGTATTTCGCCCACCCCCGGCACACGGTTGAACCGTGAACGGCTCTTGGCGCGCGTTTTACTCGAACCGTGAGGGATCGCCCGCGCCGTGCCGCACGATCTCGGCCTCCCCGCCGGAGAAGTCGACGACCGTCGTCGGCTCGGTACCGCAGTCACCGGAGTCGACCACCCCGTCCAGCACGTGGTCGAGCAGGTCCTTGATCTCCCAGCCCTGCGTCATCGGCTCCTCCTCGCCGGGCAGCAGCAGGGTGCTGGACAGCAGCGGCTCACCGAGTTCGGCGAGCAGGGCCTGGGTGACGACGTGGTCGGGGATGCGCACCCCGACCGTCTTCTTCTTGGGGTGCTGCAGCACACGCGGCACCTCCTTCGTCGCGGGCAGGATGAACGTGTAGCTGCCGGGCGTCGACGCCTTGATCGCGCGGAACACGTCGTTGTCGATCCGCACGAACTGGCCGAGCTGGGCGAAGTCCTGGCACACGAGAGTGAAGTGGTGCCGGTCGTCCAGCTTGCGGATCGTGCGGATCCGGTCGATGCCGTCACGGCTGCCGATGCGGCAGCCCAGTGCGTAGCAGGAGTCCGTGGGGTAGGCGACAAGAGCGTCGGCGCGGATGCTGTCGGCGATCTGGCCGATGGTGCGGGCCTGCGGGTTGTCGGGGTGCACGTCGTAGTACTTCGCCATCCGCCGAGCTTATGCCGACGGCGCGGGCCGGCGGCGCAGCAGGGGGCGGGTGCGGGACACACCGGCCCGCGCCCCGTCCGATGTCCGGGCCGCGGGAACCGCCCTGCGGACGTGAGGTAACGTCCCCGACCGGTGTGCCGGAGGCGGCGCGAGAGGGAGGGGAAGGCCCAGGTGGCTGGCCGAGAGGACGGAAACCGGCAGCGCGAGACGCAGGCCGGCCCACGCCCGGCGTGGGCGGAGGAACTGCTCGAGCATCTGCGCCCGGCCGGGCGCGACGTCCGCAGAGTCGTCGCCTGGCTCGCCGCCACGCTGGGCGCGACCGCGGCTCTGCAGGACGCCGCCGGGAACCTCGTCGCCGGAAACCGGCTCCCGCTGGACGAGGATCTGGTCGCGGACCTCACCACCGGCCGGATCGCCTCCGCGGCCTGGCAGAGCCGGGAGCGCCACCTGCGCCTGGTCAGGGTGGAGCACCCCTCCCACGCGTGCGTGCTGGCCGTCTCCCGGCAGGACCCCTTCGACCGGCAGGCCTCCGCTGTCGTCACGCACACCGCCCAGGTGATCGAGTTGCTGCTGACGGCGAGCGAGTCGACCGCGGCCGGGCTCCGGCTGAGCCGGGCCACCGCCGACCTGCGCCTGGCGATCCTGCAACTGCTGATGGTCGAGGACACCATCGCCGCCCGCCGCGTCGCCGCCGGACTCTGGCCCGGGCTGCTCGACGCCGAAACGGCGTGCGTGTACGTCGTCGAATCCACCCCCGAGATGCGTGACCGCGTCGCCGAGGAGTGCCTGGACCGCACCCGGGAGGACGCCCTGGTCGTGCGCTGCCCGGCCATGGACGGGCATGTGATCGTGGTCGGCCCCAGGGATACCACGGGGGAGGCGCTGCGATCCCTCGTCGGACGCACCCCCGGCCTCTTCCTCGGCGGCAGCGTCCGCCAGGGCCTCGCCCAGACCGCCACCGCCTACGGGCAGGCCGTCAGCGCCCTGGCCGTCGCACACTTCCGGCCCGACAACACGGCCGTCTACGCCGAGCGCACCCACCCCGAACGCCTGATGGACCCGGTGGCGCTGCGCGGCTGGACATCCCGCGTGCTGCGCCCCCTCGACGCCCTGCCGCACCACACCCGGGCCGAACTCCTCGCCACCACCCGGCTCGGTTTGGAGTTCACCGCCGTCAACACCGCCAAGGTCCTCGGCGTCAGCCGTAACACGGTCCGCGCCCGCATGGAACGCGTCGAGGCCCTGCTCGGCACCGACTTCGCCGACCTCACGGTCCGGGCGGTGGTCCACCTGGCGCTCAACACCCGGATCGGCCTGCCCGACGTACCGTCCGACGGCCCCCCGCAGCCGGATCTGCGGCTCGCCGACCTGCTGTCCGGTTCCGCCATACGCACGTGGGGGCAGGGCCTGCTGGGACGGCTCGACGCCGATGCCCGCAATCCCCGCCGGACGCTGCGCACCTGGATCGCCGTCGGCGGTAACGCCGAACGGGCCGCCCAGGCCCTGGGGGTGCACGCCCAGACCGTGCGCGAGCACGTCCGCAGCGCCGAACCCGTCCTGGAACGCCAGCTGCTCGCCGGGGGCACCGACCTGTACGAGGTCGTCCTGGCTCACCTGACCGTGGGCGACCTCGACCTGCCGGTCCTTCGGGGCCCGGCGTGAGCCCGTTTGCCTCAGGGGCAACCGTTCGTCCGGACCGGGGCGGGACGAAACCGGGCCATCCGGACTCGGCTGTGCACGGGTGAGCCCCGCCGTAGGCGCAGCGGGCATCGACACGGTTCACAAGGCCTCGGACGGGGACGTAAGTTCAACTCACCGCGGGGGCACGACCGGAACGGGGGACCGGTCGCGCTCCCGCGTGCTGCCGTGCTCGGGCACCCCCGCCGGGGTGTCAGCCCCGCAGACGTACCGGAATCTCCTGCCAGCCGAACGCGATGAACGACGGCACCTGCCGCAGTCCGTCGTCGCCGGTGGCCAGGCACAGGCCGGGGAACCGGTCGAACAGCGCCGGCAGCGCGGTGAGGGCTTCCATCCGGGCCAGCGGCGCGCCGATGCAGCGGTGCACTCCGATCCCGAACGCCAGATGGTCGTCGGCGCCGCGGGTGGCGTCGAAGCGGTCGGCGTCCGGCCCGTAGTGCTCGGGGTCGAGCCCCGCGGCGGCGTACGTCGTGATGATGGCGTCACCGGCCGGGATCGTCACCCCACCGACGGCGAGGTCGGTGACGGCGAAGCGCAGCGGCAGCGAAGCGATCGACGGGTGGACGCGCAGCGTCTCGTCGACGACGGCGTCCCAGCCGATCTCCCCGGACCGGACGGCCGCCAGTTGCCCGGGACGGCGGAGCAGGGCGACCACCGCGTTGCCGATGAGGTTCACGGTGGTCTCGAAACCGGCGCCGATCACCAGCAGCAGCGTGTACAGCAGCTCCTCGTCGCTCAGCCGGTCGCCGTCCTCGTCGCGCACCCGGATCAGCTCGGACGTCATGTCGTCCCCGGGGTGTGCGGCCCGGTGGGCGATCAGGGCCGGCAGCACCGTCCCGATCTGCCGCTGCACCGACGCTGCGTGCTCCGGGCTCGGATCGGAGGTGTCCATGATGGCCGCGATGAGCCGGCCGGTGTCCTCCCGCAAGCCGTCCGGCACGCCCATGAGTTCGCAGATCATCCGCATCGGCAGCGGATGGGCGAGCCCCTCCTTGACGTCCACGACCTCGCCGTCGGCGGCCTCCAGCGCGGCCAGCAGCTCCGCAGTGATCGCCTCCACCCGGGGCCGCATCGCCTCGGTCCGCCGGTGCGTGAAACTCGGCGCGACCAGCTTGCGCAGCCGGGTGTGGTCCGGTCCGTAGGTGGAGAGCATGTTCACCACGCCGACCCAGCCCAGGATCCAGGCCCACGACGGATTCCCGGCGATCTCGGGCCACAGCCGCCAGTGCAGCCGCGGGTCCTTGCTGACCCGGGGATCGAGGATGAGCTCCTTCAGCGTGTCGTAGCGCGTCGGCGCCCAGGCCGGGATGCCTCCGGGCAGCTCCACGGGCACGATCGGGCCGAGGGCACGCAGCCGGGCGCTCTCGGCGGCGATGTCGGCACCTAACGGGTCCAGAGATATGCGGTCGGTGACGGTCACGGTCGTCCTCCTGGCTGGTCGGGGGAGCGGGGGCTGAAGCGGACGGGCAGAGCGGTCAGCGAGCGGTGGAACGGACCGGGCCGCCACGTCAGGCGCTCGCGGGGCAGGACCGGTTCGAGGTCGGGCAGCCACTGGGTGAGCCGTTCGATCGCCTCGGTGGCGATGAGCAGGGTGTGCTGCTTGACCGGACAGGCGTGCGGGCCCGCCGACCAGGACAGGTGAGAGGCGTCCGAAGGGTGGCGTTCCGCGCCGCGCTCCAGCTCGGCGGCCTGGGCGAGCGCGCCGTAGGAGATCACCACCGGCACCGCGGCCCTGATCCACACGCCGTGCAGGGCGACCGGCGTACGGGCGTAGTGGATGCCGTAGTTGGCGAGCGGTGTCTCGTGGTGCAGGACCTCCAGCACCGCGTCCGTCACCGGGCGGGCGCCGCTGGTCAGCGTCGAGTAGTAGGCCGGGTTGCCGAGGATCCGCGACAGGGCGTTGGACACCAGGTTGGCCGTCGGCTCGTGCCCCGCGCCGAGGGTGAGGAACACCTGCCAGGTGACCTCCTCGGGGGTCAGCCCCGCCGGGTGGTCCAGCAGCCAGCTTGGCAGATCATCGCCTCGCCGCTCGGCCTTGGCGGCGATCAGCTCCAGCACGTACCCGCCGAACTCGGCTTCCCCCTCGGCCGCCTGGGCGCCGCCCTCGATCAGTTTGCCCAGGGCACCGTCCAGCCGGTCGCTCGCGCTGTCCGGCAGGCCGAACAGGCTGTTGAACACCAGTGCCATCAGCGGCCGGGTGAACTCGGCCACCAGGTCGGCCTCGCCGCGCGGCCCGATCCGGCTCACCAGCAGGTGCACCGCCCGGTGCACCCGGGCCCGCAGATCGTGCGGCTCCACCAGATCGAAGGCGTCGATCAGCGAGGTGCGGTAGCGCAGATGGGCCCCGCCGTCGGCGAACAGGGTGTTGGGGCGCCAGCGCATCATGCCGAGCACCGGCGCATCGTCGGGGACGGTCGCCTGCCAGGGCCGGGGGTCGTGGGAGAACGTCTCCGTGTCGTGCAGCAGGTCCAGAGCCGCCCGCCGGTCGGTGACGACGTAGGCGGGGACACCCGGCGCGAGTTCCGCCCAGCCGACCGGGCCCTGGGCGCGCAGGGCGGCGTAGTAGGCGTGGGGATCACGGGCGAAGCCGTCCTCCCAGAGGCGGACGGGCGCCGCGAGGGAGAAGGCCTGCTCGGCGGGGGAGGGGTGGGTCACCGGGGCTCCGGGGGGTGGTGGTCGATCAAGTGCTGTACCAGCGCGAGCAGGGCGTCGACCGAGGAGTCCGTCTCCCGCGCGTCGCACCTCACCATGGGCGTCGTCGCCTCGAGGTCCAGGGCGGCGCGCAACTGCTCGGGCGTGTGGTGGCGGGGCGCGTCCGGGAAGGTGTTGAAGGCGACCGCGTAGGGCAGCCCCGACTCCTCCACCAGCCCCAGCACGTCGAACGAGGCGTCGATCCGGCGGGCGTCGACCAGCACGAGCGCGCCGAGCGCCCCGTGGGCGATGTCGTCCCACAGCGCCCGGAAGCGTTCCTGCCCGGGTGTGCCGAACAGGTACAGCACGATGCCGCCCGGCAGGCTGATCCGGCCGAAGTCGATGGCGACCGTGGTGGTGGACTTGTCCCGCACCCCGGCGAGATCGTCGACCCGCGCGGACGCCTCTGAGAGATGCTCCTCCGTGTGCAGCGGCCGGATCTCGGAGACGGAGCGGATCAGGGTCGTCTTGCCCACCCCGAAGGGTCCGGTGATCAGGATCTTCACCAGGTCCTGGGCGGTGTCGGGCAGGTGGACGCCCGCACCGTGCGGCTCGGCGTCAACGGTGCTTGAGGTCGCGGAGGCCATCGGCCACTCTCTTCAGCAGGTCGGGGTCGAAGCGCCGGGCGGGCGGGATCGGCGCACGGGCCAGCACCAGGTCACGGTCGAGGAGGTCGGCGGCCAGCACCAGCACCGCGGAGACCGGCAACCGCAGCAGGGCCGCTGCCTCCACCACCGTCAGCGAGCCGTACCCCAGCTCCTCCAGCAGGGCCGCCTGGGCGGCGGGCAGTTCGGCGGGGGCCGGCTCACCGCTGCCGGTGAGGACCGACAGCCGTTCCAGATGCGCACGGCTGGGCCGCGCGACCCCGCCGGTCGACAGGTACGCGGGAACCAGGGGACGGCCGCCTCGGCGGCCGGTCATGCCGACGTGCCGCCCTCGGCGCCTCGGGTCCCGGCGGCCATCGCCTTCTCGCCCAGCCGCGCCACCTGCGAGTGCACCCGGTGGGCGAGCAGGTCCAGCCGCACCTCGGGATCGCCGTACGCGGCGACGCAGGTGCCGTGGGCCGTCGGCACGATCAGCACGTAGCCGTGGTCCGACTCGATGACGACCTGACGGATCTCCGCCCGGTCGGTGTCGGCGAACGCCGCCGCCGCGGTACGGCAGGCGCCCTGCACGGTGCTGGTGATGGCCGCGACCCGCTCGGCCGACGGCCGCGACAGCGCGTCGGTGTATCCGGTGACGAGACCGTCCCGGGTGAGCAGGGCGGCGGCCACGACGTGCGGCACCTCCAGGACCGGTTCGAGCACCCATGCCGTGTCCCCCGTCGCGCGGCTGGTCATCGAGCCGTTCCCCCTTCGTGTCCGGTGCTGTCGGTTTCCTCGGATGCCGCGTCGGCCGTGGTCGCGGCCGGGGCACCCTCTGGTACGGCTGGAACGCCGCCTGTGTTCGACCGCGCGGCCCGGCGCGCTGCCGCGGTCCCGGACTGAAGGGCGCCGAGGGCGGCGGCGGACTCCTCGGGACGGCGGGAACGGCGTGGTGGCGCCGGGTCGGCCGCGGCCGTGCCGCCGGGGGCCGGGGCGCGACCGCGGCGCCGCCGCTGGGGGAGGCCGCCGCTGTCCCGCGGGCCGTGGTGGCCGGGGACCAGCGTGTCGTCGCCCGCTTGGCGCTCCGTGCCGTAGCCGTGGTCGTCACCGTCCGTGCCTGCGCCGCCGGGGAGAGGGTCGGCCCTGTGCGGCCCGGCGTCCGGCTGAGCCGAACCGCGGGGCGCGCCGGAACCGCTCGTCGCGTCGCGTACGGCTTCCCGCCGGGTCGAACGCGGCGCACTGGCCGCCGGGGGCCGCTCCTGCGGGTCGATGCGCGTCAGCAGATGGCTCTCGACCCGCAGCACCGCCCGCACGCCGCCGTACGGCGACGGGGAGGACAGGTCCACGCTCAAATCGAACTGCCGCGTCAGCCGGCCGACGGCCGCGAGCCCCATGCGCGGGGGATCCCCGAGCTCGGTCAGCAGGATGGGATCCGAACCGGCGACCATCCGCTGGGCCTTGGCCCGCTCGTCCTGCGTCATGCCCAGACCGGCGTCGTCCACGGTGACGCAGACCCCGTGGTGGACCGCCTGGAGATCGACCACGACGTCCGTGTCGGGCGCGGAGTACCGCAGCGCGTTGTCGAGGAGCTCGGCGACGATGATGGCGACCGGCTCGACGGCGTGGGACACCAGGGCCGTACCGGCCGCAAGGTGGTTGTTGACCCGGACGCGGTGGTAGCCCGGGAGCCGGGCCTGACCACCCGTCACCGCGTCGACGAGATGGGACTCCTCCCGGGCGAGCCCCACCCAGGCTCCGCACACCACCGCGGCGATCTGGGCGCGCCGCAGCGACTGCTCGTTCTCGTGGTCGAGTTCGAACAGGGTCTGGGTCAGCTCGGGGTCGTCGTACCGCTGTTGCAGTCCCCGCAGGGCGTCCTGCAGCCGGTACAGCGCGGCCTGGATCTCCCGGGTGGCCCCGCGCATCCCGGCCTGAGCCGCGGCGTCGATCCGGGTGCGCTGCGCGGCCAGCTCGGCGTGGAGCCCCGTCAGAACCCGCTCCAGGGCGCTCCCCAGGGGAGAGCCGGCCAGCTGCGGGTTCAGCGGCCCGGGTTCGCTGACGTGGGAATGCGCGGCCTGCCGGGCTGCCGCGGGCACCCGCCGAGCCGCCAGATGCTCGACCTCGGAGGTGAACGCCCGTGTGGTGCCGTCGAGTCGGGCCCGCAGCGCGGCGGTCTTCGCGCGCTGCGCGGCCAGCTGCCGCCGGGAGCGCAGCAGCCCGCCCCCGAGGGCGAACGCGGACAGTGTGCCGAGGGCGAGGGCGCCGACGGCCAGGTCCGGTACTTCGATCATCGAGTCGATTCCAGGAGGGAGTCGGGCAGGGCTGTGTCCGAGGCGCTCAGGCGAGCCACCCGCAGCACAGTACACACCGTCATCGACCGACCTCGCACGGTGGAGCGCCACTTCGTTCCGAAAGTGACCGCTGTCTGCGGGGTTCCGGGGTAACTGCCCTAATTGCCCTCTAGGGGTGGTGAGTTGGTGGTGCGTAGGGGTCTGACCCCACGATCTGACCACTGTGATCAGGCGGTCGCTCATGGTGATGGGCGGGGGCTGTGTGCCCGGCCGGAGGGAGGGTACCCGTCCGGCGCCTGAGAAGGTCCGCTCCGCGCGAAGGAGGCTCGCATGAGCACGGGATCGGAGACCGGCGGTGTGACCGGTACGCAGGACAAGGACTACAACCTCATCTGGTACGTCGAGGCGTGTCTGAACAACGCCCTGCGCCTGGAGGGCTACATCCAGGACGCCGAGCGCGCAAAGGACACCGAGGTCGCGGACCTGTTCCGCAAGGCCCAGGCGGACAGCCGCAAGGGCGCCGAGCTGGGCAAGGGGCTGCTGCGCGCACGCCTCGACGGGGGCTGAGGCTCACCGGCTCAAGGGCCCGGACCCCGTGCGGGGTCCGGGCCCTCCTCCGTGTCGGAGCCGGAAGACCCCACCGACCCGTTCGGCGAGTTCGTCCTCCGTCATCGCGCCGTCCACCGTGAGGGCGGGCAGCCCCAGGCGTGTGGTCTCCGCGTCCAGCCGCTCGGTGAACAGGGCGTCCCGTGCGGCGAGGTTGCGGACCGCCCGCTCAGGATCACCGGTGCGCCGCGTGAACATTCCGCCGTGTGCGGCGCGACGTGCGAACACGGCCCGGCGGAACTCCGGTGTGGGCAGCAGCCAGACCGCGTGCCCGGGCTCGGTGAGCAGCGGCCGCACCAGGCGCGGCAGCAGCCGGAACCCCTCGACGACCACGGGTACGTCCCGGGGCAGTCGCGCGAGATCCTCGACGATCAGACCGAAGGCCTCGCCCCGGAACCAGTGGAACGTCTCCAGCATGGTCTCGGGGGACCGGTCGACCCACCGCTCGTCCGCATCCATGGCCATGAACGCGTGCAGCAAGGGCGCTTCCTCGGCGGTGGTCCGGTGTGCGTGATCCGCCATCGCGTCGTCGGTCGCGTAGAGACGCCAGCCGTGCCGGTCGGCGAGACGGCGGGCGATCGTGGACTTGCCCGCGCCACTGCCGCCCCCGATCCAGTAGACGTTCCGCATCCCTCTCCTCTCCCGAGGTTTCCGCTGTCGGTGCCGGTTGCCGACGGCCCACGATGCCACCGCCCGGCCCGGCGGCGGATCGACACCGAGCCGGCAAAGCCGCCGGATGAGGTCCTGGCGCGTGAATGACAGCGCCGCCCGGGTACCCGGCCCCTCCCGCCAGGACCGGCCGGGCGGCCCTTCGAGGATCCGCCCCGGCCGGTCGCCGGCCACGAGCCGAAGGAGCCCACGCTTATGACGGACGTTTCCGGCACCGGCCCCGCACCGGGCGACGACCGCGAGGTACTCACCGACCGCCAGGGCCATCCGGTCTACGACAACCAGAACCAGCGCACCGTCGGTGCCCGCGGCCCCGCCACGCTGGAGAACTACCAGTTCCTGGAGAAGATCAGTCACTTCGACCGGGAACGCATCCCCGAACGCGTCGTGCACGCCCGCGGCGTCACCGCCTACGGCCACTTCGAGGCCTACGGCACCTGGGGTGACGAGCCGGTCGGCCGCTACACCCGGGCCAAGCTGTTCCAGGAGCGCGGCAAACGCACGGACGTGGCCGTCCGCTTCTCCACGGTGATCGGCGGCCGCGACTCCTCCGAGGCCGCCCGCGACCCGCGCGGTTTCGCCGTCAAGTTCTACACCGAGGACGGCAACTGGGACCTGGTCGGCAACAACCTGGGCGTCTTCTTCATCCGCGACGCCATCAAGTTCCCGGACGTCATCCACGCCCTCAAGCCCGACCCGGTGACCTTCGAGCAGCAGCCCGGCCGCATCTTCGACTTCATGTCGCAGACGCCCGAGGCCATGCACATGCTGGTCAACCTGTTCAGCCCGCGCGGTATCCCCGCCGACTACCGCCATATGCAGGGCTTCGGCGTCAACACCTACAAGTGGGTCAACGCCGACGGCGACACCAAGCTCGTCAAGTACCACTGGATGCCCAAGCAGGGCGTGCGCAGCATGACCGAGGAGGACGCCGCCAACGTCCAGGCCGAGACCCTCGGCCACGCCACGAAGGACCTGTACGAGGCCGTCGCCCGCGGTGACCACCCGGAGTGGGAACTGCTCGTGCAGATGATGGACGACCACGACCACCCCGAACTCGACTTCGACCCGCTGGACGACACCAAGACCTGGCCCGAACAGGACTTCCCGCCGAAGGCGGTGGGCCGGATGGTGCTGGACCGCATGCCGAAGGACTTCTTCGCCGAGAACGAGCAGATCTCCTTCGGTACCGGCGTCCTGGTCGACGGCCTGGACTTCTCCGACGACAAGATGCTCGTCGGCCGGACCTTCTCCTACAGCGACACCCAGCGCTACCGGGTCGGTCCGAACTACCTCCAGCTCCCCGTCAACCAGGCGAAGAGCGCGCAGGTGCGCACCAACCAGCGCGACGGTCAGATGGCCTACCACGTCGACGGCGGAGGCGAGAACCCGCAGGTCAACTACGAGCCGTCGATCACCGGCGGACTGCGCGAGGCCCGCTACCCGACGCATGACGAGCAGGGGCCCGAGATCCAGGGCCGGCTCACCCGCAAGCGCATCCCCCGCACGAACGACTACCTCCAGGCCGGTCAGCGCTACCTGCTGCTGGAGGACTGGGAGCGCGACGACCTGGTGAAGAACTTCATCAGTCAACTGTCCCGGTGCGACCGGGCGATCCAGGAGCGCATGGTCTGGCACTTCCTGCTCGTCGAGAACGACCTCGGCCTGCGGGTGGGCGAGGGACTGGGCATCGGCCCGGAAGACGTGGCAGGACTGCAGCCGCTGGCGAGCCAGGACCTCACGGACGAGGATCGCGAACGTCTGGCCAACCTCGGCAAGAACGAGCCGCGCGACGTGGAGGGCCTGACCATGACCCACTGCGTCCCCGACGAACGGCACGTCGTGACCCGCTGACGAGGATCACCCGTCCAGGGCCGCACGGGCCACAGTGAGGACCTGTTCCGCATAGCCCCGGCCGAACAGCACGGCGTGCACCAGCAGCGGGAACAGCTGGTGCACGCCGACCCGTTCGGTCCAGCCGTCCGCGAGCGGAGCGACCTCCTGGTAGCCGTCCAGCACCCGCTCCAGATGGGGGCAGCCGAACAGCCGCAGCATCGCCAGGTCCGTCTCCCGGTGGCCGCCGTGCGCGGCCGGGTCGATCAGCCGGACGTGTCCGTCGGTCGCCCACAGGACATTGCCGCTCCACAGGTCGCCGTGCAGCCGCGCGGGCGGCTCGGCGGGCCCGGCCAGCTGCGGCAGCCGCTCGCACAGACGCTCCACGACGACCGCCTCCGCGGACCGGAGCGTGCCCCGGTCGACCGCCCGCCGCAGATAGGGAAGCACGCGTTGCCCGGCGTACCAGCGCGGCCAGTCGGTGCCCGGCTCGTTGCGCATCGGCGCGAGCCCGATGTACGCGTCCACCGGGCCGCCCGGCGGCGCCGCCCCGAACGCGGGCGCCCCGGCGGCGTGCAATGCGGCGAGGTCCCGCCCGAACCGCACCGCGGCCGCACGGTCCGGCCGCCCCTCGACAACCCGGTCGACGACCAGCCAGCCGTCCTCGTGCCCGTGCACCACCGGCACGCGCACGCTTCCCGCGGCGGCCAGCCACCGCAACCCCGCCGCCTCCGCTCGCGCCGCCCCCGGCGCGTCGGACCGCTTGACGACCACGACCCGCCCGTCGTCGAGATCGACTTCGGCCAGATCCCCCGACAGTTGTCGCTCACCGCTGATCGCCCGCCCGGTGAGCCGGGCCGCCACGTCCCCGTGGACGGTCATACGAGTCCCCTCTCAGCTCTCGGAGCCGCATCGAGCAATCGGATCGACCGCCTCGTCGAACCTGACCTGTCAGGCGGCCGTTGTACCGCACGTGCCCGCTGTGCCGGTCCCGGCACATTCGCCACCCGCCGGTCACGCGGGACGGTGAAATCCCGCCCCCGGGCGACAGAACCGGCCGTGGCCGGGGGAGCAGTCGGGTCATGACGAGTACACCGTTCCAGCGCACCATCGCCCTGCCGGCCCCCGTGTGCGAACAAGCCGCTCAGCATCTGGAGCAGGCCGCGCAGCGGGCCGTGGACGGGGCCGCGGTCCCGCTGAAGGCGTTCCGCGAGGCCGCCGACCATGACTTCACCCTGCCGGTCCCGGTCGTCGAGCAGGCGGCGGCCTGTTTGCTGGTCCTCGCCACCGAGACCGCCCAGAGCGTCCGCCCGTCCGCCCTGCGCGCCACCATCAGCGTCGCGCTGCGGCTGCGCGACGCCGTGCAACTGGCCCACCAGCCCGCCCTCAGCAGCAGGTTCTGGTGAGCGCACTCCCATCGCTCAGGCCGCGCGGAAGGCGACCTCGACCTGCCGGTGACGCAGCGCCTCCAGTGTGGCGTGCTGCCGGCGGGCCCGTTCGATGAGCTCGTCGAGCTGCCGCCGGTCGAGACGCCCGTCCGTGGCGGCCAGATCGCGCAGCGTCTCCCAGCAGGCCAGCTTGCCCTCCACGCCGAGTGCCAGCGCCTCCAGCTCCCACAGGGTGGTCAGCGGTGAGCGCCGTACCAGGCTGCCGTTGCTCTTCAGCCGCCCCACCTGCTCGGCCGCCCGGCCCGCGTACACCTTGTAGCGGCGCACCGGGACGTCCAGGCGCCGCATGAGGTGGAGCAGCGTCGCCCGGTCCTCGGCGATCTCGTCGGCGACCGGGGCCAGGGCGTCGGCGAGCGCCGAGCCGCGGCACGAACGCAGCAGGTAGCGCACCCGCGCCGTGCCGGCGGTGGCACCGGCGAGATGGTCGTTGAGGTAGATGCCCAGCAGGGACATGTCGGTGGCCGGGGCACGCTCGGCGCCCGGCGAATCCGCTCGCTGTTCCGTCATGACGCGACTCCTGTCGTACTCCGGCCCTGCTCCACGGTCACCGTCGTGGTGACCCGCACGAGACAGGGAGGGCGGGGCGTCGAGCCGGTCCCGAAGCGCACGGGGGGCTCGACCGGGGCGAGGGCGCCGAGGCTCTCGCCCTTCCAGGTCACGGTGGCCGAGGTGACCGGGTGCAGATCCCGGGCGCCGTACCACTGGTGCCGTCCGGCCCGGGCACCGGCGTGGGTGTGTGCTCCCAGCAGCAGACGGGCCGGCCGGTCCCACAGCGCGATCCAGCCCGGGCGGACGGCGAGGCGCGCCGGAACCGCCCGCAGCGCCATGCCCGGCAGGTTCCGGCGGCCGGTGCTGAACTCCATGCGGAGCGGTGTGGCGGTGACGGTCCAGTGGCGGCGGCCGGTGACGCGTACCTCCACCGGTACGACCCGGACCTCGTCGAAGACGTAGGTGCCGGCGACGAACTCCGCCGTCTCCTGCGTCGGGGCCAGCAGCAGCCGGTGTCCGTCGGCCCCTTCGGCCATCACGTCGCTGAACGGCCCGAACGGCGAGCGTGGCCAGTGGCCGAGCACCACGCGGGCGCCGGACGCCGTGCCGACGCCCGCGATCCAGCCGTCGAAACGCAGCGGCGACCGGACGCCGGTGCGCCGGGCCGGACCTGCGGGTTCGGGTCCGTGGGAGAACACGCGGGCCGGGTGCCCGGCGCCTGTACCGGCGAAACGGGCACCACCGCTCCGCGAACTCTGCGACCCCGGCAAGCACGGCGGCCCGCAGTGCGCGGCGAGGAAGTCCAGGGCGACCGCCCAGGCGTGCCCGCGGCCCGCCGCCGGGCGCGACGTCGACTGGCCTCCCGGCCGGCGGGAGGTGATGCCGGCTCGCCTCGCACGCGAGGCCGGCCTTCCGCTATTGCGGCGCCATGGCCTTGAGCCAGTCCTCGACGGCGACGACTTCCGCCCACTGCGGGAACAGCTTCTCGATGAGGAGCCGGTGCACTTCGGGGTCGGTGTCGAGGCAGGCGTCCGCCAGAACGGTGATGCCGAAGTCCAGGTCAATGGCATGCCACAGAGTGGACAGCACGACGGCGCTGGTGGCGATGCCGGCGAGGACGAGGCTGTCGATGTCGCGCGCCCTGAGCACCAGGTCGAGGTCGCTGCCGGAGAACGCGCTCCCCCGCCTCTTGGTGACCACGACGTCGCCCTGCCGCGGCGCGACGTCGTCATGGATCCGGGTGCCGGGAGCCCCCTCGGTGAACAGGCCGGCCCGCACGGCGTTCGTCATCACCTTGTTGCGGGGGCTGACTTCCGGATCGCCCGGCCGTAACTCGAGCACCACGTAGATCACGGGTATTCCGGCGGCCCGGGCACCGTCGATCGCCTTGCGCAGGCGGGTCAGGTATCCGGAACCGTCATCGGCGATGGCAACGACGTCCCGTTGGACGTCCATCACCAGAAGTGCGCTGTTCGCCATGTCTGTCATCCCCTCTCCGTGCCGAGACAAGAGCAAGTCTGGTGGATCGACGGAGCCGTGACCGGGGGTTCGGGAGATCCTCGATCGGTTCGTGTCGGCCCTCCGCAGGAGCCATTACCGGCACCGAACCTACGGCCGTAAAGTCCGGCCTTGGCGGTCTCGGGTTTGTGGCGGGCGAGGGGCACGACGCGGCACGGGCACGCCCTCCCGTCGGTGATGTGGCCGAGGCCACGTCCTGGACGAGGTCCCGATCACGTCCGGGTGCGTCGAGCGCCGGTTACCGTCTACGACCAGATCCCGATACCCGCCCCCTTCCTCCGGACGTTCCGCAGTGCACGCAGATCTCTCCCCTGTCATCGCGGCGACCGCCCAGTGGCTGACCCGCGCCTTCCCCGCCTCCGGCGGCGCGCTGGCCGCCGTCCTGTGCGAGGTGCAGGCCCGGCAGGCCGTGACCGTCGCGGCCTGGCTCAGGTACCCGACGGTGATGGACGCCGCCCTGCTCGGCATGGCCGGCCCCGGTGGCTCCGGGCGGCTCGACTGGGTCACCGGTGCCGACGCCGCCCTCGGCGACGACATGGACGCACAGGCCTGGCGTACCTGGGTGGACGAGGTCGTCGCCAGCTGGGCGGCCAGTCTGCTCACCGACCAGGAGCTGGCGGCCCGGGCGGTGGCCGCGCTCGCCGGCGGCAACCACAGCACCGGCGCACCGGCGGAGTTCCGCCGGCTCGTCGCCCCCGACGACCGCGACCGGAACGCCGCCGCCCTGCTGCGCCACCCCGACCTGCTCGCCCCGGTCGCCGGCCTGCACCAGGACCAGCTTCTCCACCGCCTGAACCCGGGCCGCACGCTGATCGCCTGAGGCCCGGACGCATCCGCCGACCTGGACGGACAGCTCCGCACCGAGCCCTCTCACCCTCCGTGACTCACCGGTTTGCCGTACGCGGCCGTGCCGTGCCCGCACGGCCATCGGAGGCTGGGCGTGAGCTCGACGGCACTCCGGCCCCTTCGCCGGCCGGAGCGCGACCGTCGTGCCGCGCGCCGCCGCCGACGGAAGAGAGACCGACATGAGCACCGCCCTCTCGCGGACCTGGGAACACGCCGTCGTCACCGGTGGCGCCGGGTTCGTCGGCTCCCACCTGTGCGCCGCCCTCCTGGACGCGGGCGCGGCCGTCACCTGCGTCGACGACTTCAGCACCGGTCGGCCCGAGAACATATCGCCGCTGCTCGAACGGCCCGGTTTCACGCTCGTCCAGGCCGACGTGTCCGAGGGGCTGCGGATCAAACGGCCGCCGGACCTCGTGCTGCACTTCGCCTCCCCGGCGTCCCCGGCGGACTACCTGCGCCTCCCGCTGCACACCCTGGAGACCGGCAGCCTCGGCACCCGCAACGTCCTGGAGCTCGCGCACTCCGCCCGCGCCCGCTTCGTCCTCGCCTCGACCTCCGAGGTCTACGGCGACCCGCAGCAGAACCCCCAGGACGAGCGCTACTGGGGCAACGTCAACCCCGTCGGGCCGCGCAGCGTCTACGACGAGGCCAAACGCTTCGGTGAGGCACTGACCACCGCCCACGCCGAGACCGAGGGCACCGACACCTGCATCGTGCGGCTCTTCAACACCTACGGCCCCCGTATGCGCGGCCACGACGGACGGGCGGTGCCGACCTTCGTACGGCAGGCCCTGGCCGGCGAGCCCCTCACCGTCACCGGCGACGGCCGCCAGACCCGGTCGCTGTGCTACGTCGACGACACCGTTCGCGGCATCCTCGCCGCCGCCGCCCACGGCATGCGCGGCCCCGTAAACATCGGCAACCCGACCGAGATCACCATGCTCGACCTGGCCCGTCTCATCGTCGAACTCGCCGGTTCCCCCTCCGAGGTCCGCTACGTCGAACGCCCCGTGGACGACCCGGCCGTTCGCTGCCCGGACATCACGCTGGCCCGCGACAAGCTCGGCTGGGACCCGCAGGTGCGCGCCGAGGAGGGGCTGCGGCGCACGATCGCCTGGTTCCGCGAGGCCGGCACCGAGGAGTGAACCCGCCCGGGCACCCCGCACCAGCCGCGTCCCAGGTGTCTACCGACCGCCGAAAGGCCCGCCTCCCCATGCGCATCCTCGGAATCAACGCCCTCTTCCACGACCCCGCCGCCGCCCTGGTGATCGACGGACGGACCGTCGCCGCCGCGGAGGAGGAGCGGTTCTCCCGGCGCAAACACGGCAAGAGACCCCTGCCCTTCTCCGCCTGGGAACTGCCCGAGCGGGCCGCGGCCTGGTGCCTTAAACGGGCCGGACTGCGCCCGCAGGACCTCGACGCCGTCACCTACTCCTTCGATCCGGCACTCGCCCGGCCGGCCGTGGACATGGGCCTGGACGACCCCTGGGACCACCTGCGGCTGACCTACGCGCGCGAGGCTCCCGGTTTCCTGAGCACAGCCCTGCCCGGTCTCGACCCCGCCGTCGTCCGCTTCGTGCCGCACCACATGGCCCACGCCGCCTCCAGCGCCTTCGCCGCACCGGACGCCGGCAACTCCTCCGTCCTCGTCCTCGACGGCCGTGGCGAACGCGCCTCCCACCTGGCCGCGCGCCGCGTGGGCGACCGCCTTGAACAACTGCACGCCCAGGACCTGCCGCACTCCCTCGGCCTGGTCTACGAGGAACTCACCGAGCACCTCGGCTTCCTGCGCTCCTCCGACGAGTTCAAGGTCATGGCCCTCGCCTCCCACGGCAGGCCCCGCATGCTCACCGAGCTGCGCCGCCACGTGCACCCCACCGGCGACGGCGGCTTCCACGCCACCGGCGTGCCCTGGCCCGAGCTGTGCGCACCCCGCGGTCCCGACGAGCCGTGGACACAGGACCACGCCGACGTCGCCGCCAGTGCCCAGGCCGTACTGGAGGAGACCCTGCTCGACCTGGTGCGCTGGCTGCACGGCCGGACCCGCGACCGGGTGCTCACCCTCGCCGGCGGCGTCGCCCTCAACTGCGTCGCCAACTCCCGTATCGCCCGCGAGGGCCCCTTCGCCCGGGTCTGGGTGCAGCCCGCGGCGGGAGACGCCGGCACCGCCCTGGGCGGAGCCCTGCTGCTGTCCGCCGTCGAGGGCGACACACCTGAGCCCATGACCGGTGCCGACCTCGGACGGGAGTGGTCCGACGCCGAGCTGGGAGCCTGGCTGAAGACCGCGGCAGTACCCTTCGAGCGGCCCCCGGACATCGCCGCTACCGTGGCCCGCGCCCTGGCGGACAACGGGATCGTCGCCTGGTTCCAGGGCCGCTCCGAGTACGGCCCCCGGGCCCTCGGCCACCGCTCCCTGCTGGCGCACCCCGGGCACGCGGGCAACCTGGAGCGCCTCAACGACGTCAAGGGCCGCGAACAGTTCCGGCCCGTCGCCCCCATGGTCCTCGCCGACCGCGCGGCCGGCCTCTTCGACGGCCCGCTGCCCAGCCCGTACATGCTGTTCGTGCACGACGTGGCCCCCGCGTGGCGGGACCGCATCCCCGCGGTCGTGCACGTCGACGGCACCGCCCGCATCCAGACCGTCGACCCGGACGGCGAACCCCTGGTCGCGCGCATGCTCGCCGCGTTCGAGCGGCTGACCGGGCTGCCCGTGGTCGTCAACACCAGCCTCAACACGGCCGGACGGCCCATGGTCGACGACCCGCGCGACGCCCTGGAGTGCTTCGGCTCCTCGCCCGTCGACCTGCTGGCCATCGGCCCCTACGCGATCCGGCGCGGCGACCTCTTCCGAACCGACTCCCGCAGCGGCGACGCCGGAGGCCCCCGATGAGCCGACCCGAGGCCCGCACGTCCGCCGCCGCGTACGCCGTCGTCATCCCGACCCTCGGCCGGCCCAGCCTGGGCCCCTGCCTGCACGCCCTCGCCGAGGCGACCGGGCCGGGTCCCGTCCGGGTGGTCCTCGTCGACGACCGGCCCGACGCGGCCCGCACCCTCCTCACCGCGGACATCCCGCCCTCCCTGCGCGCCCGCACCGTCGTCGTGCCCGGCGGCGCGCGCGGACCCGCCGCCGCACGCAACCTCGGCTGGCGCGCCGCCGGTGACGTGCCCTGGATCGTCTTCCTCGACGACGACGTCCTCCCCGGGCCCACCTGGGGCGACGACCTGACCCTGGACCTGGCAGCGGCGACCGAGCGCACCGCCGGGATCACCGCCCGGATCGAGGTGCCCCTGCCCGCAGGCCGGCGCCCCACCGACTGGGAACGCAACACGGCCGGACTCGCCGGCGCCCGCTGGATCACCGCCGACCTGGCCTACCGCCGGGCCGCGCTGACGGCCGTGGGCGGATTCGACGAGCGCTTCCGGCGGGCCTTCCGGGAGGACGCCGATCTTGCCCTGCGCATGCTCGACGCCGGCTGGACGCTCACCGTCGGCCGGCGCACCACCACCCACCCCGTACGGCCGACCGGGCGCTGGACCTCCGTCCGGCTCCAGGCAGGCAACGCCGACGACGTGCTGATGACCCGGCTGCACGGCCGCCACTGGTGGCGCCGGGCGGAAGCACCCCGAGGGCGCCTGCCGCTGCACCTGGCGGTGACCGGAGCGGGCGTGGCGGCGCTCGGCTGCTCCCTGCTCGGACGGCGCCGGGCCGCCGCGGCCTGCGCCGCAGCCTGGCTGGCCGGCACCACCGAGTTCGCCCTCGCCCGCATGCTGCCCGGGCCGGGCACCCGCGACGAGGTGCTCACCATGGCGGTGACCAGTGCCCTGATCCCCCCCGCCGCGACCTGGCACTGGCTGCGCGGGCGGCTCGTGCACCGCAAGGCCCTGCCGTACACCCCGTTCGGGAGCGGTGAGCCGGCGCCCGCATCCCGCCCGGCCGCCCGGGAACGGCTGCGGTCATGACGCCGCCTCTCGCCCCCTGGCTGCTCCCCGGGCACGTGCGCCGGCACCCGCACGTCCCGGGCGGCTCCCGGCCCGCTGCCGTGCTCTTCGACCGCGACGGCACCCTCGTCGCCGACGTGCCCTACAACGGGGACCCGTCGCGGGTCACGCTCATGCCGGGCGCCCGCGAGGCCGTGGACGCCCTGCGCGCCGCCGGGGTGCCCGTCGGTGTCGTGACCAACCAGTCGGGCGTGGCCCGGGGCCTGCTGACCCGCCGCGACGTGCAGAACGTACGGCTGCGGGTGGAGGAGCTGCTGGGGCCGTTCGCCGTGTGGGCCGTGTGCCCGCACGGGCCGGGGGAGGGCTGCGGCTGCCGCAAACCGGCACCCGGGCTGATCCTGGCCGCGTGCCGGCGGCTCGCCGTCCCACCGGAACACACCGCCGTCATCGGCGACATCGGAGCAGACATGGAGGCGGCCCGGGCGGCCGGTGCCCGGGGGGTCCTGGTCCCCACGGCCGTCACGCGGGCGGGCGAGACCGCGACGGCCGGCCTCACGGCACCGGACCTGCCGGCGGCCGTACGTCTCGTCCTCGGCTCGCGGCTCCCGGCCCGGGAGCCGCGATGACCCTCTCCCGCCTTCCCCGCACCCTCGTGGTCCGTCTCGACAGCGCCGGAGACGTACTCCTCGCCGGGCCCGCCGTACGGGCGGTCGCCGCCGGGTCCTCGTACACCGCGCTGCTCTGCGGACCACAGGGCGCGGCGGCCGGGCGGATGCTGCCCGGCGTCGACGACGTGCTGACCTTCGACGCCCCCTGGGTCGGGCTGGAGCCGCCGCCGGTGACGCGTGCGGACACCCGGCGGCTGATGGAGACGCTCACGGCGGGCCGCTTCGACCGGGCGCTCGTGCTGGTGTCGTACCACCAGAGCCCACTGCCGGCCGCCCTGCTACTGAAACTGGCCGGGATCGGACGGACCGCGGCCGACTGCGAGGACTACCCGGGTGCACTCCTCGACCGGCGGCACCGCAGGCGGCCGCAGCGGCACGAGGCCCTGGCCGCCCTCGACCTGGCCCGCGCCGAGGGTTTCGCGCTCCCGCCCGGCGACGACGGCCGGCTGCGTGTCCTGCCGCCGCCGAGCGCCGCCCACCTCACCGGCCCCGAGCCGTACGTCGTGCTCCACCCCGGCGCGGCCGTGCCCGCCCGGGCCTGGACTCCGGGCCGGGCCGCACGGGCCGTGGCCGCCCTGTCCGCCGCGGGGCACCGGGTGGTCGTCACGGGCGGGCGCGCCGAGCGGGAACTGACCGCACGGGTCGCCGGGCGGCACGCCCTGGACCTCGGCGGCGCCACCGACCTGCCCCACCTGGCCGGGGTCCTGGCCGGAGCCCGGGCCGTGGTGGCCGGCAACACCGGCCCGGCGCATCTCGCCGCCGCCGTGGGCACACCCGTCGTCAGCCTCTTCGCACCGGTCGTGCCGGCCGAACGGTGGGCCCCCTACGGAGTACCGCACGTCCTGCTCGGCGACGGGCACGCGGCCTGCGCGCAGACCAGGGCCCGGCACTGCCCGGTGCCGGGACACCCCTGCCTCGACGGCATCGGCGACGACGAGGTGCTCGCCGCCGTGGCGGCCCTCACGGGCCACCCGGCCGGCCGGGGAGAACCGACCGAGCGAGGAGCGGCCGTATGAACATCCTGCTGTGGCACGTGCACGGTTCCTGGACGACCGCGTTCGTCCAGGGCCCGCACACCTACCTCGTCCCCGTCACCCCCGACCGCGGCCCCGACGGCCTCGGGCGGGCCAGAACCTTCACCTGGCCCGTCTCGGTCCGCGAGGTCACCCCCGCGGAACTCGGCGGCACACCCGTCGACCTGGTCCTCCTCCAGCGGCCGCACGAGGCGGTGCTGGCCGAACGCTGGCTCGGGGGGCGCCGCCCCGGGCGGGACGTGCCCGCGGTGTACCTCGAGCACAACGCGCCCGACGGCGGCGTGCCCGACACCCGGCACCCGTGCGCCGACCGCGCCGACCTGACCCTTGTGCACGTCACCCACTTCAACCGGCTGTTCTGGGAGTCCGGCAGCACCCGCACCGAGGTGATCGAGCACGGCATCGTCGACCCGGGCCACCGCTACAGCGGCCGGCTCGCCCGCGCCGCCGTCGTCGTCAACGAACCGGTGCGGCGCGCCCGGTACACCGGCACCGACCTGCTCCCCGCCCTCGCCGAGGCCGTCCCGCTCGACGTGTTCGGGATGGGCACCGAAGGCCTGGCCCGACACCTCGGCCTGCCGCCGGACCGCTGCCACACCGCCGACCTGCCCCAGAGCGAGCTGCACACGGCACTGGCCGAGCGCCGCATGTACCTGCACCCCGTGCGCTGGACCTCCCTCGGTCTGTCCCTGCTGGAGGCGATGCACCTCGGCATGCCCGTGCTGGCGCTCGCCACCACCGAGGCGGTCGAGGCGGTCCCGCCCGGCGCCGGCACGCTGACCACCCGCCCCGACGTCCTGGCCCGCGCGGCCCGCCGCTACCTCCACGAACCCGAGGCCGCGACCGCGGACGGAGCCCGCGCCCGCCAGGCGGCCCTCGAACGCTACGGGCTCAAACGCTTCCTGACCGACTGGGAGCGCCTGATCACGGAGGTGTGCTCATGACCCCGTCCCTCAGCCCCTTCCCGTCCGGACCGCTCGGCCGCGGCCCGCTCGACCCCGGCGTCCTCGCGATCGCCCTCGTCTCCGAGCACGCGAGCCCCCTCGCCGCACTCGGCGGGGCCGACGCCGGAGGGCAGAACGTCCACGTCGCCTGCCTCGCGGGGGCCCTCGCCGACCGCGGCCACCGCGTGACCGTCCACACCCGCCGCGACGCGCCCGACCTGCCCTGGCGGGTGGAACTGCGCGACGGCGTCGAGGTGCACCACATACCCGCCGGGCCGCCCGAGCCGCTCCCCAAGGACGAGCTGCTGCCGTACATGGACGAGTTCGGCCGCCATCTCGCCCGCGGCTGGCGCACCCGGGCGCCCGACCTCGTGCACTCCCACTACTGGATGTCGGGCCTGGCCGCGCTGCGCGCCACCCGCGAGCACGGCCTTCCCCTGCTGCACACGTACCACGCCCTCGGCACGGTGAAGCGACGGCACCAGCGGCTCGCCGACACCAGCCCGCCGGAGCGGATCCCCGGCGAGATCGAGATCGGCCTGAACTGCGACCGCGTCATCGCCACCTGCCGCGACGAGGTCCACGAACTGGCCCGCATGGGCATCCCCCCGCACCGGATCGGCATCGTGCCGTGCGGTGTGGACACCGACCGGTTCACGCCCAAGGGCCCGGTCGCGCCGCGCGGCCCGTACCCGCACCGGATCCTGCAGGTGGGCCGCCTCGTGCCGCGCAAGGGCGCCGCCGTGACCGTCGCCGCCCTGACCCGGTTGCCCGGCACCGAGCTGGTCGTCGTCGGCGGGCCGCCCGCCGGACGGCTCGACGGCGACCCGGAGGTGCGGCGGCTGCGCGACATCGCCCGGGACGCCGGTGTCGCCGACCGCGTCCGCTTCACCGGCGCCCTTCCCAGCGAGGAGGTGCCTGCACTGCTGCGCTCCGCGGACGTGGTGGTCTGCCCCGCCGACTACGAACCCTTCGGCATCGTCCCGCTGGAGGCCATGGCCTGCGGCGTGCCCGTCGTGGCCAGCGCGGTCGGCGGGCAGCTCGACACCGTCGCCGACCCGGGCACCGGACGACTGGTGCCGCCGAACGACCCGGCGGCCCTGGCCGAGGCCGTAGCCGGGCTGCTCGCCGATCCGCAGGCCCGCGCGGCCTGCGGGGCGGCCGGCCGCCGCCGGGTGCTCAGCAGATACGGCTGGGGCCAGGTCGCCGCGGCGACGGAGGCCGCCTACTGCGAGGTCCTCGACACCGAGCCCGCCGCCACCGGCGCCGGCTGAGCCGTCCGGTCCCGCCCACCGCCCGAAGGAGGTGTGGGTCTCCGCCGTCCCCGCACGGCGGTGCGCCCGATCCGCATGAGCGAATCTTCTGCACGGCCCGGCCTCGACGCCGCCCGTCTGCACTGCCGGTCGCTGGAGGAGGCCCTGGGCCGATTCCGGGAGAACGGCCTGGACCGGATCGCGGACTGGGGCGGCCGCCTCGCCGACGTCCTCGACGGCGGCGGCCGGCTCCTCGCCGCGGGCAACGGCGGCAGCGCCGCCCAGGCCCAGCACCTCACCGCCGAGCTGGTCGGCCGCTACCGCCGGGAACGGCGCGCCTACTCGGCGCTCGCCCTGCACGCCGAGACGTCCAGCGTGACCGCGATCGGCAACGACTACGGCTTCGACCACGTCTACGCCCGTCAGGTCACCGCCCACGGCCGCCCCGGCGACGTCCTGCTGCTGCTGTCCACCTCGGGGCGCAGCGGCAACCTCATCGCCGCCGCCGTGACCGCCCGGCAGGCCGGACTGCGCGTCTGGGCGCTCACCGGGCGCGGCCCGAATCCCCTGGCGGAAGCCGCCCACGAGGCCCTGTGCGTCGACGCGGAGACCACCGCCAACGTCCAGGAGACCCACCTCGTCGCCGTCCACCTGCTCTGCGAGTGTTTCGACACGGCCGTGTCCACGCCCCCCGAGCGGCGCGCGGTCCTGACACACAGGGGTACGCCATGACCGGGACCGGGCCGAACCCCCTCGTCGTCGTCGGGGACGTTCTCCTCGACGAGGACATCGAAGGCGTCTCCACCCGGCTCGCCCCGGACGCCCCCGCGCCCGTCGTCGACGTCACCGGCGACCGTCGCCACCCCGGCGGAGCCGGCCTTGCCGCCGCCCTCGCCGCCCGTGGCGGCCGGGACGTGGTGCTGGTGAGCGCGCTGGGCGAGGACGAGGCCAGTGAGGCGGTACGACGCGGGCTGCGCGGCCGGGTCAGGATTCTGGAGATCCCCTTGGACGGCACCCTGCCGGTCAAGACCCGCGTCATCGCCGGCGGCCGGCCGGTCGTCCGCATCGACCGGGGCGGCGGCACCCCCGGCGAACCCGACGACGCGGTCCGGCAGGCGCTGGCCGAAGCGCACGCCGTCCTGGTCTCCGACTACGGCCGGCACACCGCGGGCGCCCTGCGGCCGCTGCTGGAAGAGGCCGCCCGCCGCACGCCCCTGGTGTGGGACCCGCACCCCACGGGCGACCCGCCCGTGCCCGGGGCACGCCTGGTCACCCCCAACGCGGCGGAGGCACGGGCCCTGCACCCCGGATCGGGAGGGACCTCGCTCGGCGCCCACGCGGAGCGGGCGGCCCGGCTCGCCCAGCGCTGGCGTGCCGCGGGAGTGGCCGTCACCCTCGGCGAGCGCGGGGTGCTGCTGGCCCGGCCGGGCCCCGGCACCCCGATGCTGGTCCCGGTGCCCTACCGGGCCGCCGGTGACCCCTGTGGCGCGGGCGACTGCTTCGCCGCCACGGCGGCGGCCGCGCTGGCCGACGGGCTGCTTCCCGAGGAGGCGCTGCAGCGGGCCGTCGCCGAGGCGGCCGCGTTCGTCGCCGCGGGAGGCGCGGGCAACCCCGGTCTGTGGCGGACCGAGCCCCCGCCCGGCGACGGCGACGAGCCCGCGACCGACGCGTTCGGGCTCGCCGAGCGGGTCAGGGCACGCGGCGGCACCGTCGTCGCCACCGGCGGCTGCTTCGACCTGGTACACGCCGGTCACGTCGGGCTGCTGGAGAGTGCCCGGCGCATCGGCGACTGCCTCATCGTGTGCCTGAACTCCGACGCGTCCGTCACGCGCCGCAAAGGGCCGGGACGCCCGCTCAACCCGGCGGCGGACCGGGCCCGCGTCCTCGCCGCGCTCGGCAGCGTCGACGCCGTCGTGGTCTTCGAGGAGGACACACCCGAAGCGGTACTGGCCCGGCTGCGGCCGGATGTCTGGGTCAAGGGCGGCGACTACTCCGTCCAGGACCTGCCCGAGGCGAGCGCGCTGCGCACCTGGGGCGGGCAGGCGGTGGTCCTGCCCTACCTCGACGGCCGCTCCACGACCCTGCTGGCCCGGCGGGCGGCGGAGGCGGCGCTGCGGTCGTGAGGCACACCCGGGGGAGCGGACCCGCGCGGACCACGCACGAGTGGCCGCCCCCCCGGTACGAGCGCCCGCTCGGGCCGTCGGAGCCGCTGCCCGCTCAGGCCGCCGGGGTCAGGACCGGCCGGCCCGGAGTGTCGTGCCCCTCCTTGCGCAGGACCACCGCTGCCGGGGCCCGGCGCCGGCGCAGCAGGGAGCCCGCCCCGATCGCGCCCGCGATGAGCAGTCCGCCGGTGACGAGGGCGCCGCGCGGTCCGGCCAGTTCCATGAGGAGGCCCAGCGCGGGAGGGCCACCCAGGCCCCACACCGTGCCGATGCTGCCCCACACGCCCAGCACCCGTCCCCGCAGGTGCGGGGGCGGATCGGTCTGGAGAACGGCCGTGCCGGCGGTGTCGGAGACGGACTCCACCACGGCCATCGGCAGGACCAGCGCGATCAGCACCGCCAGCGACGGTGAGAGCCCCGCCACCACCTGCAGCAGCGCCCCCGCCGCCGCCAGTGCGCCGACGAGCCGCACGGACGGCTTGCGCAGCCGGGCGCCGAGTACGGCGCCGAGGATGCCGCCGACGGCGAGCACGGTCGACACCGTGCCGAACGAACCGGCACCCCCCGCGAGCGGACCGGTGACGAGCACCGCCAGGGTGAGCCCGTAGTTGCGGCCGAACACGGAGCTGATGCCGGTCACGCCCGCCAGCGCCACCAGGCGCGGGCGCCGTACGAAGTAGGCCAGCCCCTCCCGGACGGTCAGGCCTGGAGCGGTGTCCTCGGGAGCAGGGGCGTCCTGCCGCCCCGCACCGGCCGCCGGACGCAGGAAGGGGATGACCGAGGCCACGAACAGGAACGACAGCCCGTTGCCGAAGTACGCGGCGGAGGTGCCGAGGAACCCGACCGCCACACCGGCGAGGGCCGCCCCGACCAGCCGGCCGGCCTGGTGCACCAGCGCCCCCACCCCGATGGCCGAGGGCACGTCCTCCGCCGGTACGAGGTCGTTGCCCAGCAGCGCGCACGCCGGGTTGTCCACGGTCGCGACGACACCGGTGAGGGCGGCCAGCACCATCAGCGACGTCATGTCGATGAGGTCCAGCGCCACGAGGACGGCCGTGGTGAACGCGATCGCGCCGAGCACCGCCTGGCTGACGGCCGCCGTCAGCTTGCGGGGCCACCGGTCGACGGCGGCCCCGCCGAGCACGCTGATCAGCAACGCCGGAGCGGCCTGCACGGACATGGACAGGCCCGTGGCGGCGGCGGATCCGGTGATCTGCAGGACCAGCAGGTTCTGCACCGTGAGCTGCATCCACGTACCGGCGTTCGACACGAAGTTCGCGACGGACCACCAGCGCATGCTGCGGTACCGCAGCGACCGCCAGGGCGAGCGGGAAGCGGGCAGGGCAGGGGAGGGGGAGGTGAAGGTAGGCACAGTGCGGTACTCGAAGACGAGTCGGAGGACTCAGAGGAGGGCGACGAGGAGCGCGTCACACCGGCGGCACTGCACGGCGGATCCCCTCGACGGGTACGGCGCCGCCCATCGTGGCAGAGGAGACCGGACAAGCGGTTCCACCGGCCCTTGATCCAGGCCCTCCTGTCCTCCAAACGCCCCGCCCGGCACGGGCCTTGAGGCCACAGTGTGGTTGATCACACGGGGTGACCACGCGACGGACGATCACGCGCACACGGAAGCGGGGCCCGTCGCCTGGGGCGACGAGCCCCGCTCACAGAGGTGACCTGGCTTACTCGGACTTGCCCCGCCCGCTCAGGGCGTCCCGCAGCCGGTCCACCATCCCGGTGCCCGGAGCCAGGAGCCTGTTGGCCGGCGGCTTGTCGGGGGCCGCCGGGTGGGGCCGGGTCGGGGCGGTCTTCTTGGCCTTGCGTACCTTGTCGCCCAGCTCGTTGAGCGTGTCCATCGGACAGGCCTGCCGCAGCCGCGGGAAGAGGTTGCCCTCCTCGTCGGCGATGTGCGAGCGGATCTCGCTCATCAGCATGCCCATCAGGCGGTCGAAGTCGGCGTCGCCGGGGTCACAGCCCTCCAGATCCTTCATGATCTGCTCGGCCGTGGCATGGTCCTTCAGTTCCTGATCGGCGAGGGCGTCCCCGCCCGCCACGTGCTCGCGTACGGCGGGGTAGAGGTAGGCCTCCTCGGCCACCGAGTGCCGTACGAGCTCCATCGTGACCTGGTCGGCGTACTTCTTGCGGTCCTGGTGGCCCGACGGCAGTGCCTCGATCCTGCCGAACATCTCCTCGACCTCGCGGTGATCGGTCACCAGCTCGTCGATGACGTTTCCTCCGTGTCCCATCTCCTTCACCTCCAGCGCTCGGGTCCCCCCGGCCCAGGGGGCTTAACGTGCGGTCCGCCGGTGCCGCGCGGGCGGCTCAGGCGGGGAGCTTGGCGCGGACCCGCCCGACCGCGGTTGCGGGCCGTGCGGTGGCGCGGACGGAGCGGCGCACCAGGCCCGCGTCGCGCCGCAGGCCCCGGGCGGCGTGGGTGCCGCGCCACACCACCGAGGGGCGGGCGCCGGTGTCGTCGGCGGCGATCAGCAGTCCGCCGAGCATGGACATGTTCTTGAAGAAGTGGATGCGCTGCTCTGCCCGCTCTTCGGGGTCCTGGGCCTCCCAGAAGCGGTGCCCCGCCAGGGTGGTCGGGACCAGCGTGGCGGCGATGGCGAGCGCCGCCGGGCGCGGCACGCGCCCCGTGGCGAGCATCAGCCCCGCGGCGACCTGTACGGCACCGCTGAGCCGTACGACCTGCTCGGTGCGGTCCGGCAGGGCCGGCACCCGCTCGGTGACCGGTTGGACGACAGGCTCGGCGGCGTCGGCGACCTGCTTCGGGTCGCGGACGGAGTTCATCCCGCCCGCGAGGAACATCGAGGCCAGCATGGGGCGGCCGAGCACACGCAACAGACTCATGGCCCTCTCCAGAGAGTCGGTGGGTACAGCGCTCGCCGGGTTCCCCAGCAGGAGCGGAACCACTCACACCGCCCGGTGCCGCGCCCACGCCGCCTCGCGCAGCTGCCCGGACAGCAGGACGTCGGCGGCGGTGCACGCGAGGGCCGTGGTCGCCGCGATCAGTACCTCGCGGGCCCGGGGCGAGGCGGCCGCCTCGGCGAATTCCGGGGTGTGGTCGGAGCGGTCCTCGCCCGTGATCGCGATGAACGGGTGGATGGCGGGCACCCGTGTGCTGACGTTGCCGATGTCGGACGACCCCAGGTACACGCCGGGCCTGGGCGGCGACAGTTCGATCCCCGCCCGGGCGAGATGCGCGGCGAACCGCTCGGAGAGCACCTCGCTGTCCCGGAAGTGCTCGTAGCGCACCGTGGCCCGCTCCACCTCGACGGTGGTGCCGGTGGCCCGGGCCACCCCGTCGGCGCACCCGCGCAGCCGCTCGGCCAGGTCCTCCAGGGCGGCCGTCGTGGCCGCGCGCAGACCGAACAGTCCCTCCGCGTACTCCGGGACGATGTTCGTGGCCGTACCGCCGTGCGTGACGATGCCCTGCACGTGCGAGCCCTCGGGCAGCCGGCGCCCCAGCACGGCCAGCACGTTGAACAGCTCCACGAGCCCCGCCAGCGCGTCGACGCCCTCGGCCGGATTGCCCGTCGGGTGCGCGGCCCTGCCGTGGAAGGCCACCCGGTACTGCACCTGCGCGGTCAGCGGCGCGCGAACCCAGCTGTACACCCCCGGGTGGAACATCAGCGCCGCGTCGACGTCGTCGAACACCCCGGCCTCCACCTCGACGGCCTTGCCTCCGCCGCCCTCCTCGGCGGGCGTGCCGACCGCCAGCACGGTTCCCGCGGACTGCTCCGGCAGGACGGCCGCCACGGCCAGTGCGGCCCCCAGCCCGGCCGCCGCGATGAGGTTGTGACCGCAGGCGTGCCCGAGTCCGGGCAGGGCGTCGTACTCCATCGGCAGCGCCACGGAGGGCCGGCCCCGCCCCGAGCGCGCGGTGAACGCCGTCGGCATCCCCGCCACCCCGCGCTCCACGGCGAAACCGGCGCGCTCCAGCTCACCGGAGAGCAGGGCGGCCGCCCGGTGCTCGGCGAAGGCGTACTCGGGGTCGGCGTGCAGGCGCCGGGCCACGTCCCACAGCGCGTCGGCCCGTGCCGCCACCTCCTCGCGTACGGAGTGGTGCACGGCCTCGGGCGTTCGGCTCACGGGGGCTCCTCGTCGTCACGCACGGTGTGCGTCGTCCCTGGGCGGCTCTCGCCGCCCGCCGGATGTCGGCCTGCTGGGGGCGGACGGGGCTCCCCCCCCGGCGCCTTTCTCCCCCGGCCGGGTTTCACCCCCGGCCGCCGTGACACCTCCGCGCAGGACCCTGCGGAGGGGCACCCCACGCAGGGCCCGCGGCGCCTCGGCAGCACCACACCGCGACGCCCGCGGCGTTTCGTCCGTGGCCCGGGGTGAACACGGTCGGTGTACCCGCCGGGCCACGACAGCGTGGACGCCGCGGCGGCGGCTCGGGCGGGCCGGACCCGGGAGGAACCATGGATCACTCGCGCGTGCCCGTCCTGGAGGCGCTGGAGGACTTCCGGCGCCGCGGCGACATCGCCTACGGCCCGCCAGGGCACAAGCAGGGCAGGGGAGTCGACCCCCGGGTCGCGGAGATCGTCGGCCTCGACGTGTTCCGCTCCGACGTGCTCTCCCTCAACGGGCTCGACGACCGGCGCCAGTCACAGGGCGTGCTGAGCCGGGCTCAGGAACTCATGGCCGACGCGGTCGGCGCCGAGCACGCGTTCTTCTCCACCTGCGGCAGCTCCCTGTCCGTGAAGACCGCCATGCTCGCCGCCGCCGGACCCGGTGAGAAACTGCTGCTGTCGCGCAACGCCCACAAGTCCGTCATCGCGGCCGTCGTCGTCAACGGCGTCGAACCGATCTGGGTGCACCCGAAGTTCGACGGCGAACGCCACCTTGCCCACCCGCCCGAGCCGGACGACGTCCGTCGTCGCCTGCGGGAGCACCCGGACGCCAAGGGCATGCTGCTGATCACACCCACGGACTGGGGTTCCTGCGCCGACATCAGGGGAGTGGCGCGGGTGTGCCACGAGTTCGGTGTGCCCGTCATCGTCGACGAGGCGTGGGGTGCCCACCTGCCGTTCCACCCGGACCTGCCCGCCTGGGGCATGGACGCCGAGGCCGACCTGACGGTGACCAGCGTGCACAAGATGGGCGGGGCCGTGGAGCAGAGCTCCGTCTTCCACCTCCAGTACGATCGCGTGTCGCCCGAGGCCCTCGCACAGCGGGAGGACCTGCTCGGCACCACCAGCGCCTCCTCCCTCGTCTTCGCCACGCTCGACGGCTGGCGTCGCCAGATGGTCGAACAGGGCCATGAACTGCTGGAGGCGGCCATCCGCCGCGCGGAGCGCATCCGGGCGGCGGTGGCCGAACTGCCGGGTCTGCGGCCCATGGGCCGGGAGATCGTGGAGGACGGGCTCGCCGCCGACCTCGACCCGCTGAAGATCGTGATCGACGTCCGCAAGCTGGGCCTGAGCGGCATGCAGGCCGTGGAGTGGCTGCGCATCCACCGTCATGTGGACGTCGGAGGCTCGGACAGCTGCCGCATCAGCGCCTCCATCACCCATGCGGACGACGACGAGACGGAGGAAGTCCTCCTGGACGCCCTGCGCGCCCTCGTCGAGCACGCGGACTCCGTCGAACGCCGTCCGCCGGTCCGGCTGCCCGAGCCCTCGGCCCTGGAACTGGAGCAGGCCATGCTGCCCCGGGCGGCGTTCTTCGCCCCGGTCGAACACGTGCCCGCCGAACGGGCGGCGGGCCGCATCGCCGCGGAGACGATCAGCCCCTACCCGCCTGGCGTCCCCGTGGTGGCACCCGGCGAGGTCATCACCGACGCGGTGCTGGACTACCTGCGCAGCGGTGCCGAACACGGAGTCCTGATCCCGGACGCGGCCGATGCCTCCGTGCGCACCCTGCGGGTCGTGTCCCGCGCTGACCAGGCGTGATGGCTCCGCGGCAACTTCCACAAGGCAGGTAACTCATGCGCGAGATGTTGAAGAAGTGACACAAATTAACTTCTGCGTCAGTTGGCATGATTTGTCCCCATCAGGTGCACTAGAGAGGAAAGCATCCACTTCATCAAAGGAGATGGTGCAATGACTGCCACGGAGAAGGTCACCAAGGACCTGACGGGCATCCGGAGCGTCGACATCGAAGCCGCGCTCGACCCGGCAGAAACCGACGGCATCTACCGCGACAGCCGCGAGTGCGCCGCACTTGCGCTGTTCAAGGGTGGTTTCGGCCTGCTTCTGTCGCCGCCCACCCCGCGCCCCAAGAAGGGCTAGTGGACCGTCAGGAGTAGACGATGGAGCAGTCAGGCACTTCGTCCCTCTTGCAGGGCGCGGTGCAGGACCTGGCTTCCGGTGTGGTCTCCGCTCTTCGGAGCGGAGACCACACGCGTGCGGCCGCCCCCGAGCGGTCGCACGCGGAAGCGCAGGACCTCGCCCTCGCGGCCGTCCGTGTGCTGGGATCCGACGCGTTGCTGCCGAGCACCCTCCTGCACACCCCGCCCCTGCCCGACGAACTCGCCGTATTCCGCAAGGCCGTGGAGGCCTACCCGCCCGGACCCGACGCCGCGCCCACCGTCCGGTGGAGCCACTGGGCCATGCGGCACACGCTGCGGCGCCTCGACCCGGGCCACGCCGACGCCTCGCACGAGGAGCCCGACGCCGCCTGGCTCGAGGGCGCGACCTGGCAACACCTGACACACCAGCTCGCGGTGCTGGCCCCCCTCGCCCTACCGGGGGAGGACTGCGCGGTGATCCGCGCGGCACGGAGGCGTCCGGTCGACGTCGCCCGGGGCTTCGTGCGCGCGGTACGCCGCAGGGACTGGCGGCAGGCGGCCGGCGCCGCACGCTGGCTCACCCTGCTGGACGGCGTACCGCAGACGCTGGGACTCGACAACGGCCTGGACTTCGTGGAGCTGATGGGCGGTCAGGACCCGCTCGTGTCTCTGCAGGTGAGCGCGGCACGGCTGACGCGGACGGGAGCGTTCGTGTGAGGGACGCGCGGGGGGCACGGCAGGTGGCCGAGGGCGCGCTGGCATGGGTGTCGGCGCACCGCGAGCGGTTCGCGCTGGGCGAGGACGCACTGGCCGCCGACGGACAGGTCAACCGCAGCTGGAAGCCCCTCGGGGAACTGGCGCAGGTGTGCGCGACCGTGTGCCGGCACACCGCGCCGCCGGATCCGCTCCACGCACGCGCGGCCGGCCTGATGGCGTTCGCATGGCAGGAGACCGGCCGGGGCGAGCTCTTCCTGCGCCTGCATCGGCTGGAGCCCTTCGCCACCTACCCCCTGGAGGTGTACGCCGCCATGGCCGCGGCGGGCCTGCGGCACGCAGGCTACGAGGAGGCCGCCGCCACGGTGGCCCGCACCCGCAGCTGGCAGCTCACCGAGCAGGAACCCACCCGGCGGCTCGGCGTCCTGAACGCCGAGAGCCGCAGCGGCATCCGGCAGTCCGACGCGATGCCGCAGGCGCTGCGGCGCACCTGGCTGGCCGGGCTGCCCGAGCCCTGGACCTTCGAGCAGTCCTCCGGCTACTCCCTCACCCACGTGGTCTTCCACCTCACCGACTGGGGACGTGCCGGACCCGGGTACCTCCCAACCGACCTCGCCGACTACCTGGCCGACTGGCTGCCCCCCTGGCTCGACACCTGCCTGGACGCCGGGATGTGGGACCTCGGCTGCGAGCTGCTGGCCGTGGCGGCGAGCCTGCCCCTGCTGCCCGAACCCGCCGTCCTCGACGACGCCTGGGAGCGCGTCGCGGCGGTGCAACACCCCCTTGGCGCGGTCCCGGAGCAGGGAGGCGGTGCGGACCACGACGGCAGCCCGGACTTCCTCTCCCACTACCACCCCACCCTCATGGCGGCCTTCGCGGCGACCCTGACCCTGGGGCGGCTCGGCGACGGAGCCGGGGCGGCCCCACCCCACCCGCCCGGCGGACAAGGAGTGCTGGGATGACCGACACCCGCTTGATCCACAACGTCGGAGTGGGCGCCCTGGAATGGCTGTGGGCCCACCGTGACGGCTTCGAGCTGGAACCCGACGTCGACCCCGAGATCGGCTTCCTGGAGCGCTTCAAACCCATCGGCGAACTGGCCATGATCTGCAAGGTGCTGTTCCGTGAGGGCGTCGCCGGGTCGCGCCAGGCGCAGCTGGCCAGGCAACTCATCGACCACGCCTGGCGCGAGACACTGGACGGCGGCCGCATGCTGGTGCGCGGTCAGCTCACGGAGCCCATCTCCCCCATCCCCTTCGAGGTGTACCTGCCCTTCAAGGAACTCGGCTACAGCCAGCCGGAGGTGGAGCGGGCAGCCGCCCTGAACCACCGGATCGACAGCTGGGCGGCTTTCGAGGCGACCCCCACCCGGCGGCTGGGCCTGTCGGCGTTCCAGCGCCGGTTCGGCCTGCGGCCCCGGCCGCCTGAGTCCGAGGTGAGGGACACGACCTGGCTGGCCCGCGCCCCCGAACCCTGGACGGTGGAGGGGCACATCGCCTACGACGTCACACACAACGTGTTCCACCTGACCGACTGGGGGGAGAGGCCGGACGGCCTGCCGCCCGCCACCGCCGACTACCTCGCGACCTGGCTGCCGGTCTGGATCGACGACTGGCTGGACCTGGAACGCTGGGACCTGCTCGGCGAACTGCTGGTGGTCGACGCCTGCCTGCCCCGTCCGACCCTGGACGAGCGGGCGTGGGAAGGCTTCGCCAGGGCTCAGCAGCCCGACGGCGCCATGCCCGCCCTGCGCACGATGCCCGAGGGCCCGCCGGACGAGGTGTTCGACATCGTCTACCATCCCACCCTGGTCGCCGCCTACGCCTCCGTGCTGGCCACTTCCCGGTCCATGTCCCTGCTGGCGCAGGCGTGACGTCCCGTCGGCATGGCCGGGTGGACCGCTCGACGACACCGAGTCCGCGGCGGAGGAGTCGCCGGCCGTACGCCACGCGCCGGCCACCGATGGCCCGGTCCGCGGCACGCCCGCGGACCGGGCCGCCGCCCCTTGTGACATGCCGTCGGCGGAGCCCCGGCACGTGCGGGCCGCGCTCATGACCGCGGGGCCCGCCCCGCGCGTGTCTCCGTCGGAATCTCCCCCCGATGACGGCCCGGTCCTCGAGCGGCTCGCCGGCGCCGTCACCGCGTCCGACGCCCCGCAAGTGGTGTTCGCCCTCTCCCGGCACGGGCGCCGCAGCGTCGTGAGCGGCGGCACCGCCCCGGCCCCGCCGCTCGACAGCGAGAACCTGCGCTACGAGATCGGCTCGGCGACGAAGACCTTCACCGGGCTGCTGCTGGCCCGGCTGATCGACAGCGGCGAGCTGACCGGTGGCGAACCGGCCGCCGCCCTCCTGGACGGGGAGCGGCCGGCCGGTGCGCACCCGGTGACGCTCGCCCACCTGATCACGCACACCTCCGGACTGCCCGCCCTGCCGGCCGGGTTCTTCCTGCGGGGCCTGCCCGCCTGGACCAGCAACCCGTACGCCCGCTTCCCACCGGACCGGGTCGTCGACGCCTTCCTGCGCCACCGGCCGCGCCACCGCCCCGGCACCCGGTGGCGCTACTCCAACTTCGGCGTCGCCGTACTCGGACACGCACTCGCCGCCGCGACCTCCACCCCCTGGGAGGACCTGCTCACCCGGCGGATCCTGCGCCCTCTCGGTCTGGACGGCACGACCCTGCGCGCGGACGGCTCCGGTCCCGACGCCCCCGGGCACGCAAGGAACGGCGTGTCACCCGTGCCGGCCTTCGACGCGGGCGGCTTCCAGGCAGCGGGTGCCGTACGGGCCACGCCGAGCGACCTGCTCACCTTCCTCGAGGCCCATCTGGACCCGGCAGGCGTGTCACCGCACCTCGCCCCCGCTCTGCGGGCAGTGCGCCGCCCCGTGCTGCGCAGGGGCATCGGGCACCGGCATGTCCACACCATCGCCTGGTTCCGTCACCCGACAGGGGGCGGACCGATGTACTTCCACAGCGGCGCGACCCTCGGCCACCAGGCGTTCCTGGGATTTCGCGCCGACACCGGCACGGCTCTGGCCGCGGTGTGCACCCGCCGGTTCCGCGCCCACGACCCGTTCCTGGCCACCGCGTACGCGCTGCTGGCACAGGAGTAGCGGGCCCCACCCGGCGCGGGCGGTACGTTCCACGCCGGCGCCGGACAGTCCTGACGTCTCGTCACACCCGCAGCCACAGGGCCGGTGTACGGGTGGGCGCCCAGGCCCCCTGCGCCTGGTGGGTCTGCAGGCACCGGTAGCGCACCCCGGCGTGCAGCACGGTGGCCCCGGCTTCGTAGACACGCCCCGCGGCCCACGCCTGCGTGACGTTGCCCTGCGGAGGCGCCGACGGGACGGCGGCGGTCTTCAGGGTGAGGCCGAAGTCGCTGAGCAGCGCATTGATCGGCTGGTAGAACGTGGTTCCCCCGCTGCTGCAGTCACCCGTACCGCCGGAGGTCACACCCTGTGCCTGGACGCCCGCGACGAAGGGCCCGCCGGAGTCGCCCGGCTCGGCGCACACCGTCGTCCGGGTCAGCCCGTCCACCCTGCCCTGGGCGTAGCTGACGCTGGTGTCGTGCTGCTGGATGCTGCCGCAGTGCCACCCGGTGGTGGAACCGGAGCGGCAGACGGCGGCCCCGACGAGCGCCTGGACCGACCCGGTGATCTGCACCTTCTGGTCGCCCTCGGCCCTGACGTTCGCGGTCGTGCTCCACCGGTCGTTGACGGCGACCCACGACATGTCCTTGCCGGGGAAGGTGGAGGCCTGGAAGGTGCCCTGCGCCGTCCTGTCGAAGCCGGTCGTCGTGTCGCCCTTCATGCCGCAGTGGCCCGCCGAGGCGAAACCCTGCTGCGTGCCCTTCGTGACGGAGAAGCCGACCGAACACCGGGCGGCGTCGTTGATGTAGTAGGCGTCGCCGCCGGTGATGTCCGCCAGGAGGCGTGGCCGGATCGCCGTCACCTTGACGGCTACGCCCTCGGCCTCGAGGCCCGCCGCCTTGATGAACGCGGCGGCCGCGGCCTTGGTCCGAGCCTCCACGGTGACCCGGTTCGTGGGGACGTCGACGTACCACAGGGGCGTGTCGCGGGTGCCGACGCGGGCCGCCGCCCCGTCCAGCTTCCGCTTCGCGGCCACCAGGTCGCGCAGCGGCTTCTTCACGACGGCCGCTGTGGCGCCCTGCGCCTTGATGGCGGGCACGTCCGCGGCCTTGGTGGTCGCCACCACGAGCTCCTGTGAGGTCGCGCCGCGCAGCCAGGCCCCCGCGAAACGGTTCCCCAGCGCGTTGCGCAGCAGTCCTGCCCGGGTACCGGCCTCCGCCTCGTTGATCAGCCGCCGGGCGGCCTGAGCCCGGGTCAGTGCGAGGTCCCGCTCTAGGGCCCGCAGCAGCGCCGCCGACGGCCGGTCGGCGCCGAGGGTCTGGGCGGTCGAGGGCAACGGACCCGCGGGGGGTGCCGGATCGGCCGCCACGGCGGAGGGGAACCCGGTGGCGAGGAGCGCGCCGAGTGCGGTCAGGGCCGCCCGGCGGCCGGGCACGGCATGTCTGTGGGCCATGTCGATGTGTCTCCTTCGATCGCGGTGAACCTGCCGGCGTGGGCATGTGCCTTGCCGGAGCGGCCCGGAGTGATGTCCCGGGGGTGCTCCGTCTCGTGCTGTGGCGTGCTGAGGGGCGCCATGTGCAGTACTGCGGACACCCGGCGTGTCACGCGGGCTTCAAGCCGGGTGAACCCACCTCCGTGGCGAAGGAGGCGGTCGTCGAGACGGTGCCCCCGGGCGTGTTGACGGCCGAGACGGTCCGGAAGTCGACCTGGGCGTTCTCACGGCCCAGCTCGACCCGGACGTAGCCGCGTCGGCCGTCGTAGTACTTCATGTGGGGGTTGGCCTTCATGTACGTGTCCCAGTTGTCCGGCTTGCTGGTTCCGTTCCCGCCGCTGGCGACGGAGGTGCACGTGAACTCCGTGCCCAGCGTCCTGGACTGCGGGTCGTCGAAGTCGTCCTTGATGTCGAAGGCGTAGCCGACGTGGACATCGCCCGTGAGGACCATCCAGTTGTCGATGCCCGCGGCTTTCGCGCCCGCCATGACCCGGTCGCGGGAGGCCCGGTAGCCGTCCCAGGCGTCCATGGAGACCCGGGCCGGTTCGGTCAGGTCGAACTTGCGCTGGGAGAAGCACACCTGCTGGGGCATCACGTTCCACAGCGCGCCGGAGTCGCGCCAGCCGTCCAGGAGCCACCGTTCCTGGGCGGCACCCGTGAGCGTGCGGGCCGGATCGTCCGACTCGCTGCCCGGCGCGTGCGGCCGGTCGCCGTAGGCCTGGTCCGAGCGGTACTGGCGGGTGTCGAGGATGTCGAACTGGGCGAGGGAACCCCACGCCAGCCGGCGGTACAACCGGGCATCGGGGCCCTGCGGCAACTGCTCGGCACGCAGCGGCTGGTGCTCCCAGTAGGCCCGGTAGGCGGCGGCGCGCCGCACCAGGAACTGCTCCTGGGTACTGCCGCTCTCGTCGTGGTCGCCCGCGTAGTTGTTCTCCGTCTCGTGGTCGTCCCAGGTGACGAGGAACGGGTGCCGGGCGTGCGCGGCGAGCAGGTCCGGGTCGCTCTTGTAGAGCGCGTAGCGCAGCCGGTAGTCCGCCAGGGTGGTCGTCTCGCGGTTGAACACGTCGGGCAGTTTGCGGTCGGTGTAGCGGCGGGGCCCCCCCGGGGGGGGCACCGGGGGCTCTTTTTTCACCCCCTCCCGGCTTAGGGGGAAGGAGGACGTCGTCGTGGTCCCCCCCCGCGCCCACTGCTTCAACGAGCCCCGGGTGGCCCCCCCGGGGGGCCCCCGCCGCCGGCCCCCGCGCAGTCGCCTCCGCCCCCCGAGACCCGCTTCCCCCGCCGGCGGGCGTGCGCGTCCCGCGCCCGGTTGACGCCCCCCCGCCCCCGCCAGTAC
>NZ_LGEA01000104.1 GCF_001280065.1 Streptomyces sp. NRRL B-1140 | reverse complement strand
CTACAAGCCAGGGGCGGCCGCCGCCCCGGCTCCGGCGGGTACCGCGGCCGCGGGGGCCGCGGGGACCACCACCACCCCTCAGCCGGCCGCTCCGGCCACTCCCGCGCAGGCCCCCGCCCCCGCCAAGGCCCCCGCTCCGGCGCAGGCCGCCCCGGCCGCGAAGCCCGCCGCCAAGCCGGCCGCCGCCGCGAAGAAGGCCGAGCCCGCCGCCGAGGCCCCCTCGGGCCCCGAGCAGGTCGTGCTGCGCGGCCCCGCCGCCGCGGTCGCCAAGAACATGAACGCCTCCCTGGAGGTGCCCACGGCCACGTCCGTGCGCGCGGTCCCGGTGAAGCTGCTGTTCGACAACCGCATCGTCATCAACAACCACCTGAAGCGCGCCCGGGGCGGGAAGATCTCCTTCACGCACCTGATCGGCTACGCGATGGTGCAGGCCATCAAGGCCATGCCGTCGATGAACTACTCCTTCGCGGAGAAGGACGGCAAGCCCACCCTGGTCAAGCCGGAGCACGTCAACTTCGGCCTCGCCATCGACCTGGTCAAGCCCAACGGCGACCGCCAGCTCGTGGTCGCGGGCATCAAGAAGGCCGAGACGCTGAACTTCTTCGAGTTCTGGCAGGCCTACGAGGACATCGTCCGCCGCGCCCGTGACGGCAAGCTGGGCATGGACGACTTCACCGGCGTGACGGTCTCCCTGACCAACCCCGGCGGCCTCGGCACCGTGCACTCCGTGCCGCGTCTGATGCCCGGCCAGTCGGTGATCATGGGCGTCGGTTCCATGGACTACCCGGCCGAGTTCCAGGGCACCTCCCAGGACACCCTGAACAAGCTCGGCATCTCGAAGGTCATGACGCTCACGTCGACCTATGACCACCGGGTCATCCAGGGCGCCGCCTCCGGCGAGTTCCTGCGGATCGTCGCGAACCTGCTGCTCGGTGAGAACGGCTTCTACGACGACATCTTCGAGGCGCTGCGCATCCCCTACGAGCCGGTCCGCTGGCTCAAGGACATCGACGCCAGCCACGACGACGACGTCACCAAGGCCGCCCGCGTCTTCGAGCTGATCCACTCCTACCGGGTCCGCGGCCACGTCATGGCCGACACCGACCCGCTGGAGTACCAGCAGCGCAAGCACCCCGACCTGGACATCACCGAGCACGGGCTCACCCTGTGGGACCTGGAGCGCGAGTTCGCCGTCGGCGGCTTCTCCGGCAAGTCGATGATGAAGCTGCGCGACATCCTCGGCGTCCTGCGCGACTCGTACTGCCGCACCACCGGCATCGAGTTCATGCACATCCAGGACCCGAAGCAGCGCAAGTGGATCCAGGACCGCGTGGAGCGGCCGCACTCCAAGCCGGAGCGCGAGGAGCAACTGCGCATCCTGCGCCGTCTGAACGCCGCCGAGGCCTTCGAGACGTTCCTGCAGACGAAGTACGTCGGCCAGAAGCGCTTCTCCCTGGAGGGCGGCGAGTCCGTCATCCCGCTGCTGGACGCCGTGCTGGACTCGGCCGCCGAGTCCCGCCTGGACGAGGTCGTCATCGGCATGGCCCACCGCGGCCGCCTGAACGTCCTCGCCAACATCGTCGGCAAGTCGTACGCGCAGATCTTCCGCGAGTTCGAGGGCAACCTCGACCCGAAGTCGATGCACGGCTCCGGTGACGTGAAGTACCACCTGGGCGCCGAGGGCACCTTCACCGGCCTCGACGGCGAGCAGATCGCGGTCTCCCTGGTCGCGAACCCCTCGCACCTGGAGGCGGTGGACCCGGTCCTGGAGGGCGTCTCGCGCGCCAAGCAGGACATCATCAACAAGGGCGGCACGGACTTCACCGTCCTGCCGGTGGCGATCCACGGCGACGCGGCCTTCGCGGGCCAGGGCGTGGTGGCCGAGACCCTGAACATGTCGCAGCTGCGCGGTTACCGCACCGGCGGCACGGTCCACATCGTCATCAACAACCAGGTCGGCTTCACCGCGGCCCCCGAGTCCTCGCGTTCCTCCATGTACGCGACGGACGTGGCCCGCATGATCGAGGCCCCGATCTTCCACGTGAACGGCGACGACCCGGAGGCCGTGGTCCGCGTCGCGCGGCTCGCCTTCGAGTTCCGCCAGGCGTTCAACAAGGACGTGGTGATCGACCTCATCTGCTACCGCCGCCGCGGTCACAACGAGTCGGACAACCCGGCCTTCACCCAGCCGCTGATGTACGACCTGATCGACAAGAAGCGCTCGGTGCGCAAGCTCTACACCGAGTCCCTCATCGGTCGCGGCGACATCACCCTGGAAGAGGCCGAGCAGGCGCTGCAGGACTACCAGGGCCAGCTGGAGAAGGTCTTCACGGAGGTCCGTGAGGCCACGTCCCAGCCGGGCACGGTCGAGTCCACGGACCCGCAGGCCGAGTTCCCGGTCGCCGTGAACACCGCGGTGACCACGGAGGTCGTCAAGCGGATCGCCGAGTCCCAGGTCAACATCCCCGACCACATCACCGTGCACCCGCGCCTGCTGCCGCAGCTGCAGCGCCGGGCGTCGATGGTCGAGGACGGCACGATCGACTGGGGCATGGGCGAGACCCTCGCGATCGGTTCCCTCCTGCTGGAGGGCGTCCCGGTCCGCCTGGCGGGCCAGGACTCGCAGCGCGGTACGTTCGGCCAGCGCCACGCGGTCATCATCGACCGCAGCACGGGCGACGAGTACACGCCCCTGCAGTACCTCTCCGAGGACCAGGCGCGACTGAACGTCTACAACTCCCTGCTCTCCGAGTACGCGGCGATGGGCTTCGAGTACGGCTACTCGCTGGCCCGCCCCGAGGCGCTCGTGATGTGGGAGGCGCAGTTCGGCGACTTCGTCAACGGCGCCCAGACGGTCGTGGACGAGTTCATCTCGTCGGCCGAGCAGAAGTGGGCCCAGACGTCCGGCGTCGTCCTGCTGCTGCCGCACGGCTACGAGGGCCAGGGCCCGGACCACTCCTCGGCCCGCCCCGAGCGCTTCCTGCAGATGTGCGCGCAGAACAACATGACGGTCGCCATGCCGACGTCGCCGTCGAACTACTTCCACCTCCTGCGGTGGCAGGTGCACAACCCGCACCACAAGCCGCTGGTGGTCTTCACGCCGAAGTCGATGCTGCGCCTGAAGGCGGCGGCGGCCAAGGCGGAGGAGTTCACGACCGGCCAGTTCCAGCCGGTCATCGGCGACGCGTCGGTGGACGCGGCCGCGGTCAAGAAGGTCGTCTTCTGCGCCGGCAAGGTCTACTACGACCTGGAGGCCGAGCGTCAGAAGCGCGGCGTCACGGACACGGCGATCATCCGCATCGAGCGCCTGTACCCGCTGCCGGGTGCCGAGCTCCAGGCGGAGATCAAGAAGTACCCGAACGCCGAGAAGTACCTGTGGGCCCAGGAGGAGCCGGCGAACCAGGGTGCCTGGCCGTTCATCGCGCTCAACCTGATCGACCACCTGGACCTGGCGGTCGGCGCGGACGTCCCGCACGGCGAGCGGCTGCGGCGCATCTCGCGCCCGCACGGCTCGTCCCCCGCGGTGGGTTCCGCGAAGCGTCACCAGGCCGAGCAGGAGCAGCTGGTGCGTGAGGTGTTCGAGGCGTAACCGCTCTCGCGCCTCCCGCGCGGCCGGGCCGCATCCCCACTCCGGGGGTGCGGCCCGGCCGTTTTCGCGCACCTATCCTTGAGGCATGTACTTCACGGACCGTGGCATCGAGGAACTGGAGAAGCGGCGCGGCGAGGAGGAAGTCACCTTCGAGTGGCTCGCCGAGCAGCTGCGGACGTTCGTCGATCTCAACCCCGACTTCGAGGTGCCGGTGGAGCGACTGGCCACGTGGCTGGCGCGGCTGGACGACGAGGACGACGAGTAGGACCGACCGGTTCCGGCCGCTGCGGGGACGACGAGTAGGACCGGATCCGGCCCGCCGCGGGGACGACGAGCGGGACGGGTGCGGACCGCCGCAGGGACGACCGGGACCGGATCCGGCAGCGGCGAGGACGGCGAGCCGCACCTGATCCTGCAGCTCAGGGGCGTCAGTCGCGCGGATGCGTGAAGGCGTAGGCAAGGCCCAGCGCGCCGTGTGCGAGAAGCAGGGTGCCGGCCGTGACCCAGCCCCAGCCGCCGCTGCGCCTGCGCAGACCCCAGGACAGCAGCGGCACGCCCGCCACCACCTGCGCCAGGGCCAGCGCGCGTGCTCCGGGACCGCCGGCCCAGGGTGCCCAGGGCCCGAGGCTGCCGTGGTCGACGGTGTCGCGTTCCGCGACCGCGTCACGCCGGCCCGGCCCTTCGACGGCCAGGCCGTCCGGCATGCGGGCGGCGGCCTCCAGAAGACGTTCGGCGGGATCACCGGGGACGAGTCCGGCGGGCAGTGCGACGCCCACGCGCGCGAGGACCGCGAGCAGCCCGCGCAGACGGGTGCCGGCATCGGCCTCGGAGTCGGGTTCGGCCAGCGCCTCGAGGGTCTGGACGTCCAGGACGGGGTCGAGGCCCAAGCGGGCAGCGAAGGTGTGCAGGGCCTCGGTCTCCCCCACCGGCACGCCCCCGGCGAGCCACACGAAGCCGACCGGGCGGCGGAAACCGGACGCGAGTGTGAATCCCGCGTGGTCGGTGTCCCACCACAGGGCGAGGACGGGCCAGGGCGCGCCGACGGCGAGTGCCGTCGCCCAGCCGGTGACCACGCGGTCGACGGGCTCGGTGCCGTCCCGCCAAGGCCCGCCGCCGGGGACGAGAACGCTCCACGCGTCGCCCGCGCGCATGAGCCGCATCGGTTCGCGCAGCAACTGGGCGACCGGGGCGACGGACGCGGGTGCCGCCCGGCACAGCAGGAGCGCCCCAGGCGCGGGTCCGGTGCGGGCGGCTTCCGTCGGCATGGTCACACGCTAGGCCGAATCCTCACACTATGGGCGTTTCGACGGTCCAGCCCTCCCCAGAACGGGTGTCTTGACTTTCCGAGGCCGCGATATATCGTGAATGCGAGAGAACGCGATATGGCGCGTCGAGTCGGAGAGGTCCTCACCATGTCCGAGTGGTCCGTCACAGAACCGAAGAAGCTCACCTTCGACGAGCCCGTGAGCGACCTACGGGTGCGTCTCGTCAACGGAACGGTGAACGTGGTGGGCACGGACGAAGGTTCCGCCCGCCTGGAGATCTCCGAGATCGACGGGCCGCCCCTGATGGTGACCCAGCAGGACGGCGTCCTCACGGTGGCCTACGAGGACCTGCCCTGGAAGGGCTTCCTGAAGTTGCTGGACCGCAAGGGCTGGCGCCGCAGCGCGGTGGTCTCCCTGGCCGTGCCCGCCGGCACACGCGTGGAGGTGGGCGTGGTGGGCGCGGCCGCCGTGATCTCCGGGACCCATGGCCCGGCGGTGATGAAGGGCGTCACCGGCGACACGACACTGGTGGGCCTGTCCGGCCCCGTGCGCGCCGAGACGGTCTCCGGCGGCCTGGAGGCCCAGGGCGTGACCGGCGACCTGCGGTTCAACTCCGTGTCCGGCGACCTCACGGTGATCGAGGGCTCCGGCCCCTCCGTGCGGGCGGAGACGGTCAGTGGCTCGATGATCGTCGACCTGGACCCGAACGGCCCGACGGACGTCCGGCTGACCAGCGTCTCGGGCGAGATCGCCATCCGGCTGCCGTATCCGGCGGACGCGGAGGTCGAGGCGAACACCGCGAGCGGCGCCCTCTCCAACGCCTTCGACGGCCTGCGCGTGCACGGCCAGTGGGGAGCCCACAAGATCACGGGCCGGCTCGGCGCGGGCACCGGCAAGCTGCGGGCCACCACCATCTCCGGTTCGATCGCCCTCCTCCGCCGCCCCGCCGGAGAGGACGATCACGACGACGAGCCGCGGGGCACCCGGCCCGGCAGCAACGACGCGGCGGCAACCCCGGCGAGCGCCCCCCGGGAGGGCTCGGGAGACAATCCCGTCTCCGGCCCGGGCGACCATCCCGCCACCGCCCCGGCCGACGGTTCAACCGACAAGAAGGTGCTCTGACATGCCTCCCGTCTTCGCCCACGGCCGCCTCCGCCTCTACCTGCTGAAGCTGCTGGACGAGGCGCCCCGCCACGGCTACGAGGTGATCCGCCTCCTCGAGGAGCGATTCCAGGGGCTGTACGCGCCCTCGGCGGGGACGGTCTACCCGCGCCTGGCCAAGCTGGAGGCCGAGGGCCTGGTCACCCACACCACCGAGGGCGGCCGCAAGGTCTACTCGATCACGGACGCGGGCCGTGCCGAACTGGCCGACCGCGGTGGCGAGCTGGCCGACCTGGAGCTGGAGATCCGGGAGTCGGTCGCGGAGCTGGCCGCGGAGATCCAGGCCGATGTGCGCGGAGCCGCCGGTGATCTGCGCCGCGAGATGCGCGCGGCGGCGACGGAGGCCCGCCGGGGCAACGGCACCACGGCCGACGGCACGACGGGCACCGCCAACGGCGACTTCTCGCAGTACGGCGACAAGGAGGCGTGGCGCATCGCCAAGGAGGAGATGCGCCGCGCCCGGCAGGAGTGGAAGGAACAGGCCCGGCGCGCCAAGGACGAGAGCCGCCGCGCCCGCGAGGACGCCCAGCGCGCCCGCCGCCAGGCGAAGGAGGCCCAGGAGCAGGCCCGGGCCCAGGCTCAGGAGCAGGTGCAGCGCATCACCCGCCGCGTCCAGGAGCAGGTTCAGGACCACTTCGCCCGCGGCGACTGGCCGACGGGTCTGCGTGAGGGCCTGAGCGAACTGGTCAAGGAGGTGGGCGAATTCGGGAAGGACTACGGCAAGGACTTCGGCAAGGACCTGGGCTTCGACTGGCCAGGCACCGGCAAGCCCGCCGCGGAGCCGCCGCCCCACGCCCAGCCCCCGGCGGACTTCCCGGCCTCCTTCGAACCGGCCTGGGCCCACGAGGACACCGCGGACTCCACCGGCGATCCGGCCCGCGACCTGGACCGTCTCCTGGACCGCTTCCGGGACGACATCCGTGACGCGGCCCGCGACCACGGCGTCACCGCCGGCCAACTGCGCGACGCCCGCCGCCATCTGTCGACGGCGGCGGCCCACATAGGAGCCCTCCTGCGCGCACAGCAGAAGTAGGCGCCGGGGCGTAGTCCGTCAGCCGGCCTTGGCCTCGCCGCCGCTTCCGTACAGCACCCGCGTCAGGGACGCGTAGGTCACCCCGTGACCGGCGAGGACCTCGGCCGGCACCTCGGGTCGGACGGTCAGGGCCAGCAGGATGTGCTCGTCCCCGATGTGCCGGTCCCGCTGGGCGAGAGCAACCCGCAAGGACCGCTCCAGCACGTCCTTGGCCCCTCGCCCGAAGGAGGTACGCCCCGACCACCACCGCTTGTCCGTCCGGTCACCGGACAGGGCGCCGACCCCGTACGCCTCCTCCACCCGGGCGACGATCTCCGCCACGTCGATCCCCAGCCCCGCGAGGGCATCGGTCTCGGCCTGCGTCAGCCCGCCCCGCCGCCGCGCCTCACGCAGCGCCTCGCGCACGGACTCCCGGCCCTCTCCGAGCCCGAGAGCGCCCAGCGCGAAGGACCCCCGGCTGCCCTCCCTGTCCAGCAGGGCCAGCAGCAGGTGCTCGGGCTCCACGCACCGCCCGCCCCCACCGCTCCCCTCCACGTACGCGTAAGCGCTCTTCACCACATCACGGGCGTCTTCGGTGAACCGCTCGAACATCAATGCCTCCCGTACTTCTTGTGCACGGCCTGCCTGGTCACACCGAGTTCGGTGGCGATCTCCTGCCACGACCAGCCGTGGTTGCGCGCATTGCGCACCTGCACGGCTTCCAGCTGCTCCAGCAGCCGACGCAGCGCGGCGACGGCCCGTAGGCCGACCCGTGGATCACGGTCGCCCGCACGCTCGGCCAGTTCCGTTGCTTCGGTCATGACGTCAACCTACGTTGACAACCCGCGCACGTCAACCACAGTTGACAAATAAAGACGGCCGGCCCACGCGGGACCGACCGTCGACGCACCTCGGAAGGAACTCAGGGATTCGTCAGCACGACCTTCCCGAACTGCTCACCCGAGGCCAGCCGCTCGAAGCCCTCACGCGCCCGGTCCATCGGCATGACCTCGTCGATGACCGGCCGCACCCCGGTGGCGGCACAGAACGACAGCAGGTCCTCCAGCTCGTCCTTGGTGCCCATGGTGGACCCGACGACCTTGAGTTCGAGGAAGAAGATCCGGGTCAGCTCGGCGTGCGAGGGCCGGTCGCCGCTGGTGGCGCCGGAAATGACCAGCGTGCCGCCGGGCTTCAGCGACTTCACCGAATGCGACCAGGTGGCGGCCCCGACGGTCTCGATGACGGCGTCCACCCGCTGCGGCAGCCGTGCCCCCGACTCCAGCGCCTCGACGGCCCCCAGCTCCACGGCCCGCTTCCGCTTGGCCTCGTCGCGGCTGGTGGCGAAGACCCGGAGCCCCGCGGCCTTCCCCAGCACGATCGCCGCCGTGGCGACACCACCACCGGCGCCCTGCACCAGCACGGAGTCCCCGGGGCGTACCCCCGCGTTGGTGAACAGCATCCGGTACGCGGTCAGCCATGCCGTCGGCAGACAGGCGGCCTCCGCGAAGGAGAGCTCCTTCGGCTTGGGCAGGAGGTTCCAGGTCGGCACGGAGACCTGCTCGGCGAAGGTGCCCTGGTAACGCTCGGTGAGGATGGAACGGGGTTCCTTCGGACCGACCCCGTGCCCGCTCTGTCCGATCACGGAATGCAGGACGACCTCGTTGCCGTCCTCGTCGACACCGGCGGCGTCACAGCCGAGGATCATCGGCAGCTTGTCCTCCGCGAGGCCCACGCCCCGCAGGGACCAGAGGTCATGGTGGTTGAGGGAGGCGGCCTTGACCGTGACGGTGCTCCAGCCGGGACGGGCCTCGGGAGCCGGACGCTCCCCCAACTCCAGGCCGGACAGCGGCTGGTCGCGGTCGATTCGGGCGGCATAGACAGCGAACATGACCTTGACGATAGGTTCCCTGACCTGCCGAGTGGAACCACCGACCCCTGTGAGACACACCCTCTTGCCAGGCAGGCGGCGGTGCTGTGCGCCTGAGGCACGAGCCACGACGCGCCCGCACCCGCCTACGGCGAGAAGGGGTCGTGTCGGGGGGTGTCCGCCCGCAGCGGTTGGCGCGTCAACGCACAGTCAGTCGGCGTGAGACCCCATCGCGCCGTTCCGAGGACGGACACCCCCCGGCGCGGCCCCGGCCCACACCCGGCGATCGGCGCAGCCACCCGCACCCCACCGAAGCAGCCATACGCGACACGGCCCGCGCCACCCGAACAGCGCCACCCGAACGCAAAAAATGACCCCGCCCGATCCCGGACGGGGTCACCTCAAGCCATCACCGGCGTCAGCGCCGGGCCACACCCTCGGCCCGAGCAGCCGCCGCCACCGCGGCCGTGACCGCCGGAGCGACCCGCTCGTCGAACGGCGACGGGATGACGTAATCGGCTGCGAGATCGTCCCCCACCACAGCGGCCAGCGCCTCCGCGGCGGCCAGCTTCATCCCCTCGGTGATCCGGGAGGCCCGCACCTGCAGCGCCCCCGCGAAGATCCCGGGGAACGCCAGCACGTTGTTGATCTGGTTCGGGAAGTCCGACCGCCCGGTCGCGACGACCGCCGCGTACTTGTGCGCGACCTCGGGGTGCACCTCGGGGTTCGGGTTCGCCATGGCGAAGACGAACGCACCCTTGGCCATCGTCGCCACCGCGGACTCCGCAACCGTGCCGCCGGAGACGCCGATGAACACATCGGCCCCGTCCAGCGCGGCCTCCAGCGACCCGGTGATCCCGGCCTTGTTCGTGAACCCGGCGAGCTCCTGCTTGACCGCAGTGAGGTCGTCCCGGTCCGCCGACACGACACCCTTGCGGTCGGCCACCGCGACGTCCCCGATGCCGGCCTCGACCAGCATCTTCGCGATGGCGACACCGGCCGCGCCGGCGCCGGAGATGACGGCCCGCAGCTCCCCGAGGGCCCGCCCGCTCAGCCGCGCGGCGTTCCGCAGGGCGGCCAGCGTCACGACCGCCGTACCGTGCTGGTCGTCGTGGAAGACCGGGATGTCCAGCCGCTCCTGGAGCTCGCGCTCGACCTCGAAGCACCGGGGTGCCGAGATGTCCTCCAGGTTGACGCCGCCGAACGACGGCGCGAGGCGCACCACGGTCTCGACGATCTCGTCGACGTCCGTGCAGGCCAGGGCGATCGGAACCGCGTCCACACCGCCGAACTGCTTGAACAGAATCGCCTTGCCCTCCATCACCGGGAGGGAGGCCTCGGGCCCGATGTCACCGAGCCCCAGCACGGCCGTACCGTCCGTCACGACGGCGACGACCGACGACTTCCACGTGTAGTCGTGCACGAGCTCCGGCTGCTCCGCGATCGCGCTGCACACCTTCGCGACGCCGGGCGTGTACGCCAGGGACAGGTCGTCCTTGTCGCGGACCGGCACGGTGGCCTGCACGGCCATCTTGCCGCCACGGTGCAGCGCGAACGCCGGGTCGAAGGAGTCGAGGGGCTCCGCACTGCCCTCGTGATCCGTATCGCCGGTCTTGCTCTCGCTGCGAGGATTGACGATCTCCGCTGCCACTTCGTTTTACCCCTTAAATCTTCATTGTTTTGAGGGTGGCCACTCCTGGTGAGGGGTGGGCGGGCACCGCGTAGACCCATGTCGTGCTTGTACGTGTATACGTACGGGCGCGTACGCGACGGGCGCGCCGCACACGCGCCCTGAGCCCCGGATGAGGGGTGTAAAGACCCTTCTTACCGGACGGACGGCATCGACGACGAGTCCATAACGCGAAGGTCACATGACAGGGCTCTGACTCTTCGTCCAAAATCGGGACAAGACCTGGACAAACCAGCTACACCCACTCAACCATCAGCGAAGCTCGCGGTCCCCGTGTCGAAATCTCGGGATTTACCGAAGATCTTCCGGCCGGAACGGTTGATTCCCATAGAAGGTCCGGCCGTGATGTACCGGAGTGGTGCGGTTCGGGGGTCGCCCGTTATCCGATTTTGACATGGCTGGCCCCCAGAATCGCGCAGTCCGAATGGCAAGATGCCGTAATCACACGAGGTCGCGACACTCGAAGAGGTGTGCTCTCGTCGACCCACGGCACTGCCGAAACCTTCGGCGTGCCACGGCCGTGCCGAACCCATCGGCGGCGGCCCGCCCCCATCGGCAACTCCACCCATCCGCCGGAGGAACCCACCATGACCGCAAGCTCCACCCGTCGTACGACCGCCGCGCACTCCCGGCTAGCAGCGGTCGGTGCGATCGCGGTCGCAGGCGCGCTGATGCTCACCGGATGCGGTGACCAGACCAAGGACACCGGCTCCAGCGACACCGCGGCCTCCGCCCCGCTCGCGGACAAGCTGCCGCAGGCCATCCGCGACAAGGGCGTCATCAAGGTCGGCTCCGACATCGCCTACGCCCCGGTCGAGTTCAAGGACGACTCGGGCAAGGTGGTCGGCATCGACCCGGACCTCGCCGCTGCCATGGGCAAGCAGCTCGGGGTCGACTTCCAGTTCGAGAACGGCACCTTCGACACGCTGATCACGGGTCTGCGCTCCAAGCGGTACGACATCGCCATGTCCGCGATGACCGACACCAAGGACCGCCAGGAGGGCATCGACTCCGACACCGGCAAGAAGGTCGGTGAGGGCGTCGACTTCGTGGACTACTTCACGGCCGGCGTCTCGATCTACACCAAGAAGGGTGACGACCAGGGCATCAAGACCTGGTCCGACCTGTGCGGCAAGAAGATCGTGCTGCAGCGCGGCACGGTCTCCGAGGACCTCGCCAAGGCCGAGTCGAAGAAGTGCCCGGCGGGCAAGAAGATCGCCATCGAGCCCTTCGACAACGACCAGCAGGCCCAGACCCGTCTGCGCGCGGGTGGCGCGGCCGCCGGCTCGTCCGACTTCCCGGTCGCCGCGTACGCGGTGAAGACCTCCGGTGGCGGCAAGGACTTCCAGATCGTCGGCGAGCAGGTCGAGGCCGCCCCGTACGGCATCGCGGTCGCCAAGAACCAGACGCAGCTGCGGGACGCGCTCAAGGCCGCGCTGGACGCCGTCATCAAGAGCGGCGAGTACGAGAAGATCATGAAGAAGTGGGGCGTCACGGACGGCGCCGTGCAGGAAGCCACCATCAACGGCGGCAAGTGACCGCGCCCTAGCGGCACTGAAAGGCAACACCCGTGACTGTTGACATCGACAAGACGCCGGCCGACACGCCCCCGGCCGGACCGGAGGCCATCAAGGCCATCCCGGTCCGGCACTACGGGCGGTACGTCTCCGCCGTCGTCGCGCTCGCCCTGCTGGGCGGCATCGTGTACGCGTTCTCCCAGGGCAAGATCAACTGGGGCGCGATCCCGGACTACTTCTTCGACGACCGCATCCTGGACGGCGTCGGCAAGACCCTCCTGCTGACCGTCCTGTCCATGGCGATCGGCGTCATCGGCGGCGTCCTGCTCGCCGTGATGCGCCTGTCGAAGAACCCGGTGACCTCGTCGATCGCGTGGTTCTACATCTGGTTCTTCCGCGGCACCCCGGTCCTGGTGCAGCTGATCGTCTGGTTCAACCTGGGCCTGGTCTTCGAGTACATCAACCTCGGGCCGTTCTACAAGGACGAGTGGTCGGACTTCATGACCCCGTTCCTGACGGCGTTGCTGGGCCTCGGCCTGAACGAGGCCGCCTACATGGCGGAGATCTGCCGTGCCGGTCTGCTCTCGGTCGACGAGGGCCAGACCGAGGCGTCGCACGCCCTGGGCATGAGCCACACCAAGACGCTGCGCCGGATCGTCATCCCGCAGGCGATGCGCGTGATCGTGCCGCCGACGGGCAACGAGGTCATCAACATGCTGAAGACGACCTCGCTGGTCTCGGTCGTCCAGTATCCGGAGCTGCTGCGCGCGGCCCAGGACATCGGGCAGACCTCCGGCGCCCCCGCCGAGATGCTGTTCCTCGCTGCGGCCTGGTACCTGCTGCTGACCTCGGTCTTCAGCGTCGGCCAGTACTACCTGGAGCGGTACTACGCGCGTGGTTCGAGCCGGTCGCTGCCGGCCACCCCGTTCCAGAAGATCAAGGCGAACGTGCTGTCCCTGTCCAACCGCTCGGCGTCGACGGGAGGCACCGCATGACCGCCATGGTCAAGGCCGAGGGCGTCCACAAGTCCTTCGGCCCCGTAGAAGTCCTCAAGGGAATCGACCTGGAGGTGAAGTCCGGCGAGGTGTTCTGCCTCATCGGCCCCTCCGGCTCCGGCAAGTCGACCTTCCTCAGGTGCATCAACCACCTGGAGAAGATCAACGCAGGCCGTCTGTACGTCGACGGCGAGCTGGTCGGCTACCGGCAGAAGGGCGACAAGCTCTACGAGCTGAAGGACAGCGAGGTCGCGGTCAAGCGCCGGGACATCGGCATGGTCTTCCAGCGCTTCAACCTGTTCCCGCACATGACGGCCGTGGAGAACGTCATGGAGGCCCCGGTCCAGGTCAAGGGCGTGAGCAAGAGCCAGGCACGCATGCGTGCCCTGGAGCTCCTGGACCGGGTGGGCCTGGCCGACAAGGCGGGCAACTACCCCTCCCAGCTCTCCGGCGGTCAGCAGCAGCGCGTCGCCATCGCCCGGGCCCTGGCCATGGACCCGAAGCTGATGCTGTTCGACGAGCCGACCTCGGCGCTCGACCCGGAGCTGGTCGGTGACGTCCTGGACGTCATGCGTGACCTGGCCGAGTCCGGCATGACGATGATCGTCGTCACCCACGAGATGGGCTTCGCCCGCGAGGTGGGCGACAGCCTGGTCTTCATGGACGGCGGTGTGGTGGTCGAATCCGGTCACCCGCGCGAGGTGCTGACCAACCCGCAGCACGAGCGGACGAAGTCGTTCCTGTCCAAGGTGCTCTGACGGTACGCACGGCGAGGGGGCGGTACGGAGTGTCCGTACCGCCCCCTTCGTCTGTGCTGCTTGAGGCCGACGGGAGGGCGTCCGAGGGTGAGTACCACGCCGGCCCGGCCTCGCCGAAGCCCTTCGCGTGCGGCACGCGCGCGTACCACTGGCCGACGGCCCGCTCCATGTGGCCTGATCCATACGGGCGGGCCGCTGCGCGCGCTCCGCCGCGTTGCTCCGGGACGTCGTCTCGTCGATCATGTGGTCCGCGTTCATGAAAAGGGCGGGAGAGCCTGGACCGGCAGCAGGAGTGGTACTGCCCGACCGCGGGGAGCGGTTCCGGGGCATGCTCGATGGAGCCCCGGGGTCTGCCGGTCGGCAGCAGCCGTGGTGGCGTCGGCGTCCTTCGTCGAGCCCCTCCCTCGTAATACCCTGGAAGCGCCATCAGCTCTTACGAGTGCACGCTCTCGACAACCGCCTCTCAAGCCCCTCCGTAAGGACTACAAGTGGAACTGGCCTATTACTCGGACTATGCCGTGCGCCTCGTCAACACCGAGGAACCGGCCCGGGGCAAGGACGCCCTGACGTCAGTGGAGGCCGTCCGCGATCTGTTCGGGCCCAGTCAGTCGGCGGCCCGCCGCGCCACCGACGCGGACGTGACCCGCTTCCGCTCGGTGCGGGCCCGGCTGCGTGCCGTCTTCGAGGCCGCCGACACCGGCGAGGAGAGGCTCGCCGTCGACCTGCTGAACTCACTGCTGCTGGAGTTCCCGGTGAGCCCGCAGATCTCCGGGCACGACGTCCGCGACGACGACGGCCGCCCCCTGTGGCACATGCACCTGGCGGACCACCCGTCGAACGCGACGGCGGGCTACGCGGCGATCGCCGCGATGGGTCTGGCCTTCCATCTGACCGAGTACGGCGTGGACCGCCTCGGTCTGTGCGAGGCCGCGCCCTGCCGCAACGCCTACCTCGACACCTCCACCAACCGCTCCCGGCGCTACTGCTCCGACCGCTGCGCGACCCGCGCCAACGTCGCGGCCTACCGTGCCCGCAAACGTCTGGAGGCCACCCGGCCCGACCTGCCCGAGAGCACGGGCCTGGCCGCCGACAGCGCCCAGCCCGCCAGCGCCCAGGGCGACCGCCGGCCGGACCTGCGCGGCCGGTAGCGGAACCGGACCCGCCCCAGCACCAGATCGTCGGGCACGACGCCGTAGTCGGTGCTGTCGCCGCCGGCGTACGCGTTGTCGCCGAGCACCCACCAGCCGCCGTCACGGCGTTGGGTGATCCGCTTGACGACCAGCAGGTCCTGCTGGAACGGGTGCCGCAGCACGACGACATCGCCGGGCCTGATCCGGGCTCCGTAGTGCACCAGGAGCCGGTCCCCGTGGTACAGCGTGGGCACCATGGACGGCCCGGTGACCTCGGCCACCCCGAAGGGCGCCGGCCTCCCCCGCTCGAACTCCTGCGACAGCTCCGGCATCACCCGGCACCTCCCCGGTTCTTCTCCACCAGTCTCAGTCTCACCCGGGACTTTTGTCCTAAGCCCATGGGGGCACCCGCGAAAAGCCGTCCCTCACGGAGTAATGTCCCCTGTGAGAAGACGATCACGAGGAAGGAATGCTCCATGCTTTCCCGCCTGTTTGCCCCCAAGGTCAAGGTCAGTGCCCACTGCGACCTTCCCTGCGGTGTGTACGACCCCGCCCAGGCCCGCATCGAGGCGGAGTCGGTGAAGGCCGTGCAGGAGAAGATGGCCGCCAACGACGACCCGCACTTCCAGGCGCGCGCCACCGTCATCAAGGAGCAGCGCGCCGAGCTCGCGAAGCACCACGTCTCGGTGCTCTGGAGCGACTACTTCAAGCCGCCGCACTTCGAGAAGTACCCGGAGCTGCACCAGCTGGTCAACGACACCCTGAAGGCCCTCTCGGCCGCGAAGGGTTCGACCGACCCGGCCACCGGCCAGAAGGCGCTGGACTACATCGCCCAGATCGACAAGATCTTCTGGGAGACCAAGAAGGCTTGATCGTCCTCCAGGTCGCCCGGCCCGCGATGGCGCGAGTGGGGTGACAGAGGACAGTGGGCCCCGTACCCCTTGCCGGGTACGGGGCCTGCGCTCTTCCCGCTCACCGGTCCTTCCCGCTCGGTGCCCTGGTCGTCGGGGAGTGCCCGTCTGCCGGTCTGCGCTGCAGGGCACTGTCCGAGGCGGTCCGGATCGCGGGCGAGTCCGGTCCCCGTCGCTCAGGCGGCGGTGCCGACCTTGGCCGACGGCTCGGTGCGGGGGGCGGCCTCGCGGGCGTCGTTGACGTTGCGCGCGTGCACCGGGTCCCGGCGCGAGATGGCGACGATGCCCACGGCGAGGACCGCGCCGGCCAGGGCGACGGCAGCCGTGCCGATGTCGCCGCCGATGCGCACGATCGCGGCGGCAAGTCCGCCGACCAGCGCGGCGGCGGGCAGGGTGACCGCCCAGGCGACCGCCATCCGGCCCGCGACGCCCCAGCGGACCTCCGCGAGCCTGCGGCCGAGACCCGCCCCCAGGATGCTGCCCGAGGCCACCTGGGTGGTGGACAGCGCGAAGCCGAGGTGCGTGGAGGTCAGGATGACGGTCGCGGAGGCGGTCTCGGCGGCGAAGCCCTGCGGCGACCGGATCTCGGCCAGGCCCTTGCCCAGCGTGCGGATGATCCGCCAGCCGCCGAGGTAGGTGCCGAGGCCGATGGCCAGGCCGGCGGACGCGACGACCCACAGAGGCGGGCCGGCATGGTGGCCGAGGGCGCCGGCGGAGATCAGCGTGAGAGTGATGACGCCCATGGTCTTCTGCGCGTCGTTGGTGCCGTGGGCGAGGGAGACCAGCGAGGCGGAGGCGATCTGGCCGATGCGGAAGCCCCGGGTGACGCGGTCCCCGCCGGTCCGGTCGGTGAGCCGGTAGGCGAGGTGGGTGGCGAGCAGCGCGGCGACACCGGCCACCACGGGCGAGGCCACCGCCGGCACCAGCACCTTCTCGACGACCTTTGCGAAGTCGACGCCGTGGCTGCCCGCGCCGACCCACACCGCCCCGATCAGCCCGCCGAACAGGGCGTGCGAGGAGCTCGAGGGCAGACCGATCAGCCAGGTCAGCAGGTTCCACAGGATGGCACCGACCAGCCCCGCGAAGATCATGCCCGGGGAGACGAGGGTGTCGTCCACGATGCCGTCCGAGACGGTCCTGGCGACCTCGGTGGACAGGAAGGCGCCGACGACGTTGAGGACACCGCTGATCAGGACCGCCGTACGGGGTGCGAGCGCGCCGGTGGCGATGGAGGTGGCCATCGCGTTCGCCGTGTCGTGGAAACCGTTGGTGAAGTCGAAGGCGAGCGCCGTGATGATGACGGCCGCCACGAGGAACGTGATGTGGTCCATTGCTGCATGCAAACAGCGCGGACGGGCGGATCGGGATCGGTGCGGCGGAGGCCGGTCGAGGTTCACGCGGGTGGCGGTGGTGCGCCCCTCTACGATCGCGCCCATGAGGATCAGATGGACCTACGCCTTCATCGACCGCCCGCGTGCGGACTTCGGCGTCGCCTGCGACTTCTGGACGGCGGTCACGGGCACCCGGCTGTCCGAACTGCGCGGGGAGCAGGGCGAGTTCGTCACCCTGCTCCCCGAGGACGCCGATGCGTGCGTGAAAGTGCAGGCGATCGGCCCGGGTTCCGGCGGTGCACACCTCGACTTCTGCGTGGACGACGTGGCGGAGTTCGCCGCCGCGGCGGTACGGCTCGGCGCGGTTGTGGTGGCCGACCTCGGGTCGCTGGTCGTGCTGCGTTCGCCCGGCGGCCAGTTGTTCTGCGCGGATCCCTGGCGCGGTCAGTCGTCGCGGCCGGGTGTGGTGCGGGGCAGCCGTCTCGACCAGGTGTGCGTGGACGTCCCGTCCTCGGCCTACCAGGGCGAGGTCGCCTTCTGGAGTGCGCTGCTCGACGGCTGGGAGTCGCTGCCGGGCTCCTTGCCGGAGTTCCACGTGGTCGAGCCGCCGCCCGGTCTGCCGGTCCGGCTGCTCCTGCAACGCCTCGGCGAGGAGCGGCCGGCCTCGGCCCACCTCGACCTCGCCTGTGCGGACGTCACGGCGACCCGGGCCCACCACGAGCGACTCGGGGCCGTCTTCGTGGCCGGTTTCTCCGGCTGGACGGTGATGCGCGACCCGTCGGGCGGCACGTACTGCCTGACGACACGGGATCCGGTGACGGGCCGGTCGCGCGGTCAGGGAGTGCCGAGGTAGGCACAGGCGACGCGTTCGCCTTCTCCGGTCTGCGGGCAGGGCGGCAGGTCCGGAGCCTCGCCGGGATCGGCCTCCTGCCAGACGTACGGCCCCCTCGGCTCCGCCGAGTCCTGCATCCACAGCGTCAGACAGCCCGCGACCGCCACGAGCAGCGCCCACCCGATCACCAGCCCGCGCCACACCCTGCGTCGCCGCTCCCCCTGTGCACCCATGCCTCACACGCTAGTCGCCCAACCGGGCCGCCCGGGCCAGGAGATAGCGCTGCTCGGGCAGGCTGAGGGTCTGCGCCGCCGCCGACTCGTAGGCGGCCCGGGCGGCTTCGGGCTCACCCGCGCGCTCCAGCAGGTGGCCTCGTACGGCGTCCAGGCGGTGACCCCCCAACGCGTCCGCCAAGGCCTCGACTTCGGTGAGGCCCGCGTGCGGGCCGTGGACCATGGCGACGGCGACCGCACGGTTGAGACGCTCGACCGGGCCGGGGACCAGGCCGACCAGGATGTCGTACAGCCCGAGGATCTCGGTCCAGTCGGTCGCCTCGGACGAAGCCGCCTCGTCGTGCACGGCGGCGATCGCGGCCCGCAGCTGGAACGGTCCCGGGCGGCCCCGGGACAGGGCCCGGGTGATCAGCGCGACGCCCTCCTCGATCGCCGCCCGGTCCCAGCGCCCGCGGTCCTGCTCGTCGAGGGGGACGAGCTCGCCGTGCGGACCGCTGCGTGCGTCCCTCCGGGCGTCGGTGAGCAGCATCAGTGCGAGCAGACCGGCCACCTCGCAGTCGCCGGGCATCAGCCGGTGAACCGTGCGGGTCAACCGCACGGCCTCGCCCGCGAGGTCACGGCGTTGCAGCGCGGCACCCGAGGTGGCGGTGTAGCCCTCGTTGAAGATCAGGTAGAGGGTCTGCAGGACGGACGGCAGCCGCCGCTCCCAGTGGTCCGGGCGGCCGAAGCGCACGCCCCGCACCTTCTGTTTGGCCCGGCTGACCCGCTGCGCCATCGTCGTTTCCGGTACCAGAAACGCCCGCGCGATCTCCGCTGTGGTCAGACCGCCCACGGCACGCAGTGTCAGCGCGATCTGCGCGGGCGGCGACAGGTCCGGATGGCAGCAGAGGAACAGCAGCGACAGCGTGTCGTCCTCACGGGGGGCCCGCTCCCCGGGCGGCGGGGCCGTGAAGGCGTCCCGGGGCGTGAGCGCGGCGGCCTTCTCCTCACGCCGGCGCCGGGCCTGATCGCTGCGCAGGGCGTCGGTGAGCCGCCGCGAGGCGACCTTGATCAGCCAGCCGCGCGGATTGCCGGGAACGCCCGCATCAGGCCATTGCCCGGCCGCCGCGAGGAGCGCCTCCTGTACGGCGTCCTCGGCGGCGTCGAAGTGCCCGTACCGTCTGACCAGCGCGCCGAGGACCTGCGGCGCATTTCCGCGCAGCAGGTCCTCGATCTCGGGCGTGCTCCTCACGGGCGGTGTCCGTCGGTGCCGACCGTCCTCAGAGATCCCCGGAGCCGTCCGGGATCGGACGGATCACAACCGGATGGACGGGGGCACCGGCCGGCTGGGGGCAGCGGATGACGCGGTCGGCGATCTCCGTGACCCGCTCCAGGCTCTCGCACTCCAGGACCCAGTAGCCGGCCAGCAGCTCCTTGGTCTCGCTGTACGGCCCGTCGGTGATCACGGCCTTGCCGTCGCCGCCGAGGGTGACGTGCCGGGTCTGTGCCGGTTCGGCCAGGCCCTGTGCGTCGACGAGCTCACCGCTCTCGGAGAGGTCGTCGTTGATGGCGCCCATGTAGGCGAACATGGTCTGCACGTCCTCCTCGGTCCAGGCCGGGGAGTCCGCCGACGCCTTGCCGCGCATGGCTTCGTAGTCCGCCTGCGTGCCTTGCACCATGACCAGGTACTTCATCAGTCCGCTCCTTCGGCTCTCACCGCCCCGGCGGGCGGTTCTTCACAGGGGACGTCGGAGCCGGGCGGCGCATTTCGACACGGGTTCAGGAATTCTTCGCGACGGTGTCCCCGGGGGCCGCTCGGGGCGCGTCCGGGGTGGACTCCCCGGAGGTCGCCGGGGCCGCCCCGCCGCGGCCGTCGTCGGCCGGGTGGCCGCTTTCGGGGGCTGCCGCCTCGTAGGACCCGCACTCCGGGTTGCGGCACGGTCCCGCCACCCATCGGGGAACCCACGTGCCCAGCGTCTTGTGACGCCGGACGACCGTGTCCACCGGCTGTCCGCAGTCGGGACAGACGTGTTCGTCACTGCCCATGTCCTCAGCGTAGGCCGGTCGGCGGCTCAGCGCTTCCTGCTGTACGTGCGTACCGGAGCGCCGTTGCCGAACGTGCGTACCGACCCCAGGGTGAACTCAGAGATCGTGATCGGCTTGCCGGCGCCGTAGACGACCGGGCAGGTGGGCGGGCCGACCTGCTGCGCCAGATCGACACCCGGCTGCACGTGCGGCTCGCGCCCGACCCCGAAGTGGTCGCCGGCCTGTTGACCCGGCCGAAGGACCGCGCACCGGTCACGGCCTTCATGCACGACCTCATGGCCCGCAGGACCCGCGATCGCACGCGCTACCTGGCCCTCATGGAGCTACGCCTGGAGGCCACGCGCCGCCCCGAACTGCTCGCCTCCTACACCAAGTCGGTGCGTGGCGACCTGGAGGAGGCCATGGAGTTCCACCGCACGGCCGGGCTGCCCGGCGGCGACGAGTCCGTCGCTGACCCTGCCGGGCGTCCTGGAGGGCGCCCTGCCCGGGGTGGGCGTACCGGAGGGAGTCGTGGAACGGGATCGGGGCGACGGTGCTGCCGGAGGAGAGCCGGGCTGAGTAAAGCGTGGAGCCGAGGAGAGCCGGTAGGCAGTGCTGCCGGGAGAGGCCGGGCGACGGAGAGCGGGCGCCGTTGCCGCGCAGTGAGTGCAGTGCAAGCGGCCGCGCTCTCGCCCGTTCGGGCCTACGCCGACTGCCGCTGCGGTCCGGGCTCGCGCCACATGGGCCACATCGCCGGGCCGTCCGGGAGGTCCAGTACCGGGCCGACGAGTTCGAAGCCCAGGCGCTCGTACAGCTTGCGGCTGCGGGCGCTGCTGGCCTCCAGGTAGGCGGGCAGGGCCTCACGGTCGCAGCGGTCGAGGACGCTCTCGATGAGCGCGGTCCCGAGGCCTTCGCCCTGGCGGCCGGGTGCCACGCCGATCATCCACAGGTACTCGTGGGCCCGCCCGGCGGGGTGAATGGCGGCCGTCAGCCGGCCGATCATCTCGATGCGCTCGTTGTCGGGGTCGACGGCCTCCCGCACCAGGGCCGGGCCTTCGTCCTCGGCGGCGCCGTCACGGCCGGCGGGCTCGTCGTGGTCCTCGTCGGCGGGCATGGAGAGCCACAGGGCGCAGGCCGAGCCGTCCTCGGTGACATCTATGCGGCCGGCCTCGAGCACGATGTCGGTGAAGGCGGCCATGAGCCCGGGGTGCTTGGCACGGCGCTCCTCGGCTCCGGGGAAGACCCAGCCGCTCACCGGGTCGTCCTGGAACGCCTCGTCCAGCAGCCGGACGATCAGCTCCCTGTCCCCCGAGTCCGCCGTCCGGATGGCCACACCCATGCCCCGCCCCTTCGCTCGTCCCGACGCGCCCTGATCGTATGGGCGTTGGCCGGAAGAGGGCGATGCGAGCGGGATCTTGGCGGGATTCAGTCGAACGTTTGCTCAAATTCGACCGATGGGGAGGCCGTACGGCGGTCGAGTCGGTCCGGGTGCCGCTCCTTGGGGCGTTCCGGCAGGCGTTCACGGGAAGGAGGCGGGCCCCGCACACCGTGGGGCAGTGCGGGACCCGCCGACCGGAGGCCGGTGACCGTGCGGGGTCAGGAGCCGCACGGCCCCGGGCGCTCCGGGGTCTTGCCCTTCGGTGGCCTGAGGAGCGTCCCTGGTGCTGCCGCTCATCGGCCTTGCCTCATACCGGTCGTTGACGTCCGCCGCGTGCCGGGGGCGGCGTCAACGGGCCCGCCGGGTCACGAATTCGGCGAGGGCCAGCAGGCCGCCCGCCGCCTCCGGGTCCGGCACCGCACGGGCCAGTTGCTGCATCGCCCGGGCCATCCGGTCGGCCGCCTGGTCCTGGGCCCAGTCACGGCCGCCCGCGCGCTCCACTGCCAGGGCGATGTGCTCCACGTCCTCGGTCTCGCCGGGTCGTGCGTACAGCGCGGCGAGTTCGGCCGCCGCCGGGTGGCCGGAGGCGATCGCCGCCACCACCGGCAGCGACTTCTTGCGGGCGGCCAGGTCGGCACCGACGGGCTTTCCGGTGCGGCGCGGGTCGCCCCATATGCCGATGACGTCGTCTATGAGCTGGAAGGCGAGCCCGGCCTCCCGGCCGAACGCCTCCAGCGCCGTCACTTCCGCCTCCGAGGCACCCGCGTACATACCGCCGATGGCGCAGGCACTCCCGAGCAGAGCGCCCGTCTTGGCCTCCGCCATGGCGAGCACCTCGTCGAGCGTGACCTCCGCCGGAGCGCGGCGTTCCATCGCCGTGTCCGCGTGCTGCCCCGCGCACAGTTCGACCACGCAGTCCGCGAGCCGGGCGGCGGCGGCCGGGGCCGCCGGGTGCGGGTCCTGGGCGAGCAGCCGCAGGGCCAGCGCCTGCAGGGCGTCCCCGGCGAGAATGGCGTCGGCGTCGCCGAACACGGTCCAGGCGGTGGGGCGATGGCGACGGGCGGTGTCCCGGTCCATCACGTCGTCGTGCAGGAGCGTGAAGTTGTGGACGAGCTCCACCGCGGCCGCTGCCCGAACCGCCCGCGCCCGCGCCTCGGACCCGCCGCCGGCGGCCGCGGCGGCGAGGACCAGCGCGGGCCGGATGGCCTTGCCGGAGCTGCCCTCCGCAGCAGTGCCGTCGGCCTGAGCCCAGCCGAAGTGGTAGAGCGCGATCCGGCACATCGGCCCCGGCAGCGAGCCGAGCGCGGCCCGCAACACCGGATCGACCTCCGCCCGGGCCCGCTCCAGCAACGCGACCGCCTCGTGTCCCTCGGTCGGTGCCGGCCGGCCGTCCCGCTGTATCCCGATGGTCCCTCGTCCTTCCGGTGTCCCGGCGGCCTGCCGGGGCTCGGCCTGCCGCTGCCCGCCCGGGGCGGGCAGCGTCGTCTCCGTCCTGGACTCCGTGAGGGACTCACCCATGGGACCGCCTCGGAGGATGAGCGGAGGCTGGCGCTGCCGCTGTCGCTGGGCACGTGCCCCGAGGATGTACCCGCCTGGACGGGCGGGGACACAGCCGGCCGGTCGGCAGCGTCACCGCCAGCGGCCGATCTCGACGTTCTCCAGGACGCCGAGCGCGTCCGGTACCAGGACCGCGGCGGAGTAGTACGCCGTGACCAGGTACTTGATGATGGCCTGTTCGTTGATGCCCATGAAACGCACCGACAGGCTCGGCTCGATCTCGTCCGGGATGCCTGAGGCGCGCAGTCCGATGACGCCCTGGTCGGCCTCGCCGGTACGCAGAGCGATGATGGACGTCGTACGGGCTTCCGAGACCGGGATCTTGTTGCACGGGAAGATCGGCACACCGCGCCAGGTCGGGATGCGGTTGCCGCTCATGTCGATGGTTTCGGGCACCAGCCCGCGCTTGTTGAGTTCGCGGCCGAACGCGGCGATGGCACGTGGATGGGCGAGGAGCATCTTGGTGCCGCGGCGCCTGCTGAGCAGCTCGTCGAGGTCGTCCGGGCTGGGCACGCCGTCGTGCGGCTGGATCCGCTGGTCGTACTCGCAGTTGTGCAGCAGCCCGAAGTCCCGGTTGTTGACGAGCTCGTGCTCCTGGCGCTCTTTCAGGGCCTCGACCGTCAGCCGGATCTGCTGCTCGGTCTGGTTCATGGGCTGGTTGTAGAGGTCGGCCACGCGCGTGTGGATGCGCAGCACGGTCTGGGCAACGCTCAGTTCGTACTCACGCGGGCGGGCCTCGTAGTCGACGAAGGTGTGGGGGATGTCCGGCTCGCCGGAGTGACCGGCGGCGAGGTCGATCTCTTTCTCGCCGTACCGGTTGGAGCGCTGCGAGGGGATCGAGCGGCGCTGCCGGAGGTGTTCGCGCAGGGTGTCCGAGCGCTCCGCGATCTGCTCGAACTCCTGGCGGGGCAGCACGAGCACGGTGCACGCGGTGAGGGCGCGGGCCGTGAACTCCCAGATCGCGTCCTCGTCGAGCAGCGCCTCATCGCCGAAGTAGGCGCCGTCGGCGAGGACTCCGAGGGACTCGTCGTCGCCATAGGGGCCGGTCCCGACCTTCTCCACCCTGCCGTGCGCCAGGAGGTACACCTCGTCGGTCGGGCTGCCGAAGGAGGCGATCACCTCGCCCGCCGGGATCTCCCGCTGTTCGCAGCGGCGGGAGATCTCGAAGAGCACCTCCTCGTCCTCGTACGACCGCAGTGCCGGCAACTCCCCCAGTTCGGCGGGGATGACCTCGACGCGGTCGCCGGTCTTCACGAACGTCACCCGGCCGTCCCCCACGGCGAACGTCAGCCGGCGGTTCACCCGGTATGTGCCGCCCTGGATGTCGACCCAGGGCAGCATCCGGAGCAGCCAGCGCGAGCTGATCTCCTGCATCTGCGGCACGGACTTGGTCGTGGTGGCCAGGTTCCGCGCGGCCGCCGTGCCGAGACTCTGCTGCGGCTTGGTCTGCTCCGTGCGGACCTCTTCGCCTACCGACATAGAGAACTGCCCTCCCGTTTGTGACGACGCCCCCCATGCCTCGGGCATCGATGTGCACCCGCAAGCCTTCCGCACGTGACGGGCTGGTGCTATTACCCGAAAGAGCGGGAATGGATCTTCGCACTGTTGGGCAGTAGGGGCCCGTCACAGCGTTCGAAAGCGCCCACTTCCGGCGAAAGCGCCGCGTCCGGGACGGGGAGGGCGGGGACCGGGTGCCCGGGAACGCCACGGCGTCAGCCCCCCGCGCCTCCCTCCTCTCCACGTGCGGGTGACAATGGCCCGATGACCAGCACCGACCCGCCCGGACTCGCCGCGCTGCGTCCCCGGCTGCCGTCACCGGTGCAGGAAGTCGTGGACGACCGGTTCGAGCACCGGGGCGTCCGGTTGCTACTGAAGCGGGACGATCTGATCCACCCGGAGCTGATCGGGAACAAGTGGCGCAAGCTCGCGCCGAACCTGACCGCGGCGGCCGGCCGTACCGTCGTGACCTTCGGCGGCGCCTGGTCCAACCATCTGCGCGCGACGGCCGCGGCCGGCCGGCTGCTCGGCATTCCCACGGTCGGTGTCGTACGCGGCGACGAGCTGGCCGGCCGGCCTCTCAACCCCTCCCTGGCGCGCTGCGCGTCCGACGGCATGCGGCTGCACTTCGTCGACAGGGCGACCTACCGCCGCAAGTCCTCACCCCGGGACCTGGCCGGCATCCTGCGCGCGGCCGACGCCGAGGACGCGTACGTCGTCCCCGAGGGCGGCAGCAACGCCGAGGCCGTACGCGGGTGCCGCGCGCTCGGCACCGAGCTGAGGGGCCTGGCCGAGGTCGTCGCCGTGGCCTGCGGTACCGGTGGCACGCTGGCGGGGCTGGCCGCCGGCCTCGGCCCCGGCGTGCGCGCCCTGGGCGTGCCGGTGCTCAAGGGCGGCTTCCTGACCGCCGAGACGGAGGCCCTGCAGCATGAGGCGTTCGGTGGCCGGCGCGGCACCTGGAGCCTGGACGGGCGCTTCCCGTTCGGTGGCTACGCGCGCGTGCCCGCCGAGCTCGACGCCTTCGCGGCGGACTTCGAGCAACGGCACGGCCTGCCCGTGGAGCGTCTGTATGTCGCCAAGCTGCTGTACGGACTCGTCACGCTGGCGGGTGAGGGGGCCTTCCCGCGCGGGACGGCGGTCGCGGCCGTGATCACCGGCCGCCCCTTTCCCTGACGTACCGGCGCCGTTCCGAACGCGCTCGTGCCGTGCCGGAGGCGTTCGGAACGGCGCCGGAGGCGGTCACGCCGTGCCGGAGGCGTTCGGCGCGAGCCCGGCAGGGGCCAGGGTCAGGGCCGCCGCGACGGTCCGCCGTCACGCCGCCTCCCGGAACGCCGCCGCCTCTTCCAGGTCCAGCCTGCGCAGCAGGGTCCGCAGCATCTCGTCGTCGATGTAACGGCCGTCCCGGAGTCTGACGAACACCTCGCGCTCGGCGCTGATCATCTCGCGCGACAGCCGGCGGTAGGTGTCGTCGACGGATTCCCCGGTGACCGGGTTGGCCTGGCCGAGCCGCTCCCACACGGCATTGCGGCGGCGCTCCAGCACGATGCGCAGCCGGTCGGCGAGCGGGGCGGGCAGGGCGTTGCGCTCGTCGGTGAGGAGTTCGTCAAGGCGCCGTTCGGCGGCCCGGGAGGCCTGAGCCTGGGCGTTGGCCTCGGCCAGTGTCTGGGTCTGGGCGTCCCGCCCGGGGAACTTCAGCACCCGGATGAGCGGCGGCAGGGTCAGGCCCTGCACCACCAGGGTCCCGATGACCGTCGTGAAGGTCAGGAAGAGGATGAGGTTGCGCTGCGGGAAGAGCTCCTCCCCGTCGTGCATGGTGAGCGGGATGGAGAAGGCGATGGCCAGCGAGACGACCCCCCGCATCCCGGCCCACGCGATCACGAACGGCCCCTTCCACGTCGGGTTCTCTTCCCGTTCCCGCACTCGGGCGGACAGCAGCCGCGGCAGGAAGGTGGCGGGGTACACCCAGACGAACCGGGCGGCGACGACGACCAGGAAGACGGCGATCGCGTACCAGGCGGCGTCGACACCCTCGTACTCCCCGAGGCCCCTCAGCACCACCGGCAGCTGCAGGCCGATCAGCGCGAACACGGCTGATTCCAGGACGAAGGCGACCATCTTCCAGACCGCCTCCTCCTGCAGGCGGGTCGCGAAATCCACCTCCCACGCGCGGTGTCCCAGGTAGAGCGCGACGACCACGACCGCGAGGACGCCGGAGGCGTGGAGCTGCTCGGCGACGGCGTACGCGACGAAGGGGATCAGCAGCGACAGCGTGTTCTGCAGCAGCGCTTCCTTCAAGTGCGTGCGCAGCCAGTGGATCGGCGCCATCAGCAGCAGGCCCACCACGACACCGCCGACCGCCGCGAGCAGGAACTCGCCGATGCCCCCGACCCAGGTCGCGCCCTCGCCGACGGCGGCGGCCAGGGCCACCCGGTAGGCGGTGATCGCGGTGGCGTCGTTCAGCAGGGACTCGCCCTGGAGGATCGTGGTGATCCGTGACGGCAGCCCCACGCGGCGGGCGACCGCCGTGGCCGCGACGGCATCCGGGGGCGCCACCACCGCGCCGAAGACCAGGGCCGCGGTGAGCGGCATCCCCGGCACGATCACGTACAGGGCCCAGCCGACGACGAAGGTCGCGAACAGCACGTACCCGACGGACAGCATCGCGACCGGCCGCAGCTGCGCCCGCAGGTCGAGGTAGGAGCTGTCGGTCGCGGCGGTGTGCAGCAGCGGGGGCAGGATGAGCGGCAGGACGACATGCGGGTCGAGCGTGTACTCGGGTACCCCCGGTACGTAGCTGACCGCCAGCGCCACGGCCACCAGCAGCAGCGGCGCAGGCACCGGGGTCCGCCGCGCGGCCGCGGCGATCGCGGCGCTGCCCGCCACGAGCAGCAGCAGTGGCATCACGTCCATCGTTCTCGCCCGCCCTCATTTTTCGACGCGGTCTTCCGCCCGACCGTCGTAACCTGGCAATCATGAAACAGTGCACGCATGCCGACGCGCTGCCGCATCCCGAACCCGGCCCGCTCAGCGAGACGTGTCCGGAGTGCCTGGCGGAGGGCATGGATCCGGTGCAACTGCGGCTGTGCCTCAGCTGCGGTCACGTCGGCTGCTGCGACTCCTCACCGGGACGGCACGCGGCGGAGCACCACAAGGAGTCCGGTCACCCGGTGATGCGGACCCACGAGCCCGGAGAGACCTGGCGCTGGTGCTTCGTCGACCACGTCCTGGTGTGACGCGACAGGGCCCCGGCGGCGGACGGTTCGACCGTCTGACGTCTGGGTACGTCAACCCGGCGCGCGCTCTTCCCATTTGGGCCCGCCCAACCCCTAGACACGGAGCGTATCCACAGGTTTACTGTGAGTGACGACAAGGGGTTGGGGTCCCGGGGACAGGACCGTCGAGAGCGCGGTAGCGTCACCGCTGAACCACGTATCGCGTTATCCCGAGGGGCGACCCTCGGCCCTGAAACGCTTGTACCACCATGGAGGTGAGGGTGTCCCAGATCGCAGGCGAGCCCGCGACCCAGGACTTCGTGGAAGTCCGGCTGCCGGCCGCGGGGGCCTACCTGTCGGTGCTGCGTACGGCCACGGCCGGTCTCGCGGCCCGTTTGGACTTCACCCTCGACGAGATCGAGGACCTGCGCATCGCGGTGGACGAGGCCTGCGCGATCCTGCTTCAGCAGGCCGTGCCCGGCTCGGTGCTCAGTTGTGTCTTCCGCCTCGTCGACGACTCACTCGAGGTCACCGTCTCGGCGCCGACCACGGATGGTCATGCCCCTTCGCGGGACACCTTCGCCTGGACCGTCCTGTCCGCTCTGGCGGGCAAGGTCTCTTCCGCCGTGGACAAGGACAAAACCGTTTCGATCAGCCTCTACAAACAGCGCGGCGCGGGACCCGGGCCGGCGTGAGGAGCGAGGACGGGCCGGTGCGGGACGAAGAGCGCGGCACACGAGAGCTGCCGGCCGAGAGCACGGGCACGAGCGGCCCGGCCGGCGCCCGGCGCATGGCGGACGGCATCGACGGCATCCCCGAGCAGGCCCGCCCGCATCCCGAGGACGACTCCGCGGGGGCCGTCCTTCCGGGCGGCGGGCGGCTGGACCGGGACGGTGCCGTACGGAGCGCGTCCGCGGGCGAGGGGATCGCCGTACCCCCGGCCCAGGGGGGTCCCCCCACTCCCGCGAAGTCGAGGGTGGCGGAGGAGGCGAGGGCTCGGGGAAGGGCGACGGGCGAGACGATGAGCGAGCACGAGCGACACTCCGAGGATCAGACGCCGCGCGCGCATCACGCACAGGGCGCGCAGCACGGCTCGCCTGACCGCAGTGGGGCGCGCGAGATGTTCCTCAAGCTGCGCACCCTGAGCAGCGGCAGTCCCGAGTACGCGGAGCTGCGCAATCAGCTGGTCCGGATGCATCTGCCGCTCGTGGAGCACCTCGCGCGCCGCTTCCGCAACCGGGGGGAGCCGCTGGACGACCTCACCCAGGTCGCCACGATCGGACTGATCAAGTCGGTCGACCGTTTCGACCCGGACCGCGGCGTGGAGTTCTCGACGTATGCGACTCCGACGGTCGTCGGCGAGATCAAGCGGCACTTCCGCGACAAGGGCTGGGCGGTCCGCGTCCCGCGTCGGCTGCAGGAGCTGCGTCTGGCGCTGACCACGGCCACGGCCGAGCTCTCGCAGCTGCACGGCCGCTCCCCCACGGTTCACGAGCTCGCCGAGAAGCTGGCGATTTCCGAGGAGGAGGTCCTGGAGGGTCTGGAGTCCGCCAACGCGTACTCCACGCTGTCCCTGGACGTCCCCGACACCGACGACGAGTCCCCGGCGGTCGCGGACACCCTCGGCGCCGAGGACGAGGCGCTGGAGGGCGTGGAGTACCGGGAGTCCCTCAAGCCGCTGCTGGAGGATCTCCCACCACGCGAGAAGCGGATCCTGCTGCTGCGGTTCTTCGGCAACATGACGCAGTCGCAGATCGCCCAGGAGGTCGGCATCTCGCAGATGCACGTCTCCCGGCTGCTGGCGCGCACGCTGGCGCAGCTGCGGGAGAAGCTCCTCGTCGAGGAGTGACGGCTACTTCTCCTGGTTGCCGGTGCTGCCGGGCCCGCGGATCCCGAGGGCCCGGGTCGTCTCGGGGTTCACCAGCAGCACCAGCGACGCGACGGCCACGGCCGCGAGGGCGATCCCGCCCGGGATGGCCATGCTGTCGGCCTGCAGCAGGTTGTAGGCCACGGGGAGCGCCATCAGCTGCGTGATCACGGCCGGGCCGCGGCTCCAGCTGCGCAGGGCGAGCAGTCCGCGGGCCGCGAACAGCGGCAGCAGTGCGAGCACGACCAGCGTGATGCCACCGGTCACGGCCTGCTGCCGGTCGTCGGGATGCCCCGTGAGGCCGAGGACGAGGATCCAGACCCCGCCGACGACCAGAGCGAGGCCTTCCAGCGCGGCCAGCAGCGCGGCGTACGTCACACGCCGGGGGCGGAGGCCGGTGGTTTCCTCGGTGGTGGGGATCTGCTCACTGCTCACCCCTGAAGAGTAGCCCCCGTCGTACACGCCCCCCGAGGTGCCGTTCACCTCCGCTCTCTTACCGGATCCCTACCTCGGTATGGGCCCGGTACCCCCCAGTAGGTACGCTGCCAGTCATGCGTGCACTCCTCGTGGTCAATCCGGCGGCAACCACCACAAGTGCGCGCACACGCGACGTACTGATCCACGCGCTCGCCAGCGAGATGAAGCTGGAGGCGGTCACCACCGAGTACCGGGGGCACGCCCGCGACCTCGGCCGGCAGGCGGCGGACAGCGACGACATCGATCTGGTGGTGGCCCTCGGCGGCGACGGCACGGTCAACGAGGTGGTCAACGGCCTCCTGCACGCCGGCCCCGCGCCGGGCCATCTGCCCGGCCTGGCCGTGGTCCCAGGCGGCTCCACCAATGTCTTCGCCCGCGCCCTGGGCCTGCCCAACGACGCCGTGGAAGCGACCGGCGCCCTGCTGGACGCCCTGCGCGACGGCAGCGAGCGAACCGTCGGCCTGGGCCTGACCTCGGGCACGCCGGGCACGGAGGACGAGTCGGTGCCGGCCCGCTGGTTCACCTTCAACGCGGGGCTCGGCTTCGACGCCGGTGTGGTGGGCCGTGTGGAGCAGCATCGCGAGCGGGGCCGGAAATCCACACACGCTCTCTACGTGCGCCAGGTGATGCGCCAGCTTCTGGGCGAGCCGAACCGCCGGAACGGGACGATCACACTGGAACGGGCCGGCGAGGATCCGGTCACCGATCTGGTGCTGTCCATAGTCTCGAACACCTCCCCCTGGACGTTTCTGGGGAATCGCCCGATCTACGCGGCGCCTAAAGCCTCGTTCGATACCGGCCTCGATCTCTTCGGTCTCAGCCGTCTCTCCACCGCGGCGGTTGCCCGGTATGGCACCCAGTTGCTCACTTCGTCCCCCGAGCGTGGACCCCATGGCAAGCACGCCACCTCTCTGCACGACTTGACAGAGTTCACCTTGCATTCGAAGGTCCCGCTCCCCCTCCAGATGGACGGTGACCACCTGGGGCTGCGGACCAGCGTGACGTTCACAGGCGTACGCCGTGCACTGCGTGTGATTGTGTGAGCAGAACTGGCTAAAGTCCTTTCACTCGAACGTTTAGGCCAGGATCCACCCCATGGAAGTACGGCTGTGACCTAGTCGACACCGAAGAATCAAAAAAAACTTTCCAGAAGGGGTTGTATCCGCCGCTGAGGTTTGCGAGTCTCTACGTGGCGATCGGGACGGCCCGCAAGACCGGCCTCCACTGATCACCAGAACCCCTCTCCAACTCACAGGACCTTCGTCAGGGTTCCCTGACGGTCGGCCCTTCACTTGTTGAGGGATTCGTGAAAGCGTTCACATTCACAAGCACCTGCACGTAATACCAAGGAGAGGTAGCAGCCATGGACTGGCGTCACAACGCCGTTTGCCGCGAGGAAGACCCCGAGCTCTTCTTCCCCATCGGCAACACCGGTCCTGCGCTGCTGCAGATCGAGGAAGCCAAGGCCGTCTGCCGTCGCTGCCCGGTTATGGAGCAGTGCCTGCAGTGGGCGCTCGAGTCCGGCCAGGACTCCGGCGTCTGGGGTGGTCTCAGCGAGGACGAGCGTCGCGCCATGAAGCGCCGCGCCGCCCGCAACCGGGCCCGTCAGGCCTCCGCCTGACAACCCACCCCTGCTGACAGCCTGAGCTTGGCGGCGCGTGTGCCTCACGGCATTACTCCGTAGACAGCGCGTACGCATCTCCCGCCCCCGAGCCGCAGCGCGCAGTTCCCCCGATGCGCTTAGTAAAGCAGCAACGAGCTTTAGCCCCGGGCCACTTGATGGCCCGGGGCTCATTGCTGTCCGGGACCGGCGCGGGGCCTCGGATTCTGCTCCTTCTGGGACCGCCGCGGGGTGCTCGGATCGCGCTACTTCTGCGACCGCACCGGAATGTCGAGGATCACACGGGTGCCGCGCTCCGGCGCCGGGACCATGTCGAAGGTGCCGCCCAACTCGCCTTCCACCAGGGTCCGCACGATCTGCAGGCCGAGATTGCCGGCGGTGTGCGGATCAAAGCCTTCCGGCAGGCCGACCCCGTCGTCCTGGACCGTGACCAGCAGTCGGGCCTCCTTGGTCGTGCCACCGCGAACCGCCGACACCTCGACCGTGCCGGTGTCACCCTCGCGGAAACCGTGCTCCAGCGCGTTCTGCAAGACCTCGGTCAGCACCATCGACAGCGGCGTGGCCACCTCGGCGTCGAGGATGCCGAAACGGCCGGTGCGCCGGCCCGCCACCTTGCCCGGGGAGATCTCCGCGACCATCGCCAGGACGCGGTCGGCGATGTCGTCGAACTCCACGCGTTCGTCCAGGTTCTGGGAGAGCGTCTCGTGCACGATCGCAATCGATCCGACGCGCCGCACCGCCTCTTCCAGGGCCTCGCGCCCGCGGTCGGACTCGATGCGCCGGGCCTGGAGGCGCAGCAGGGCCGCCACCGTCTGAAGGTTGTTCTTGACGCGGTGGTGGATCTCCCGGATCGTCGCGTCCTTGGTGATCAATTCGCGTTCGCGTCGTCGCAGTTCGGTGACGTCCCGAAGCAGGACGAGGGAACCGATGCGGGTGCCCTTCGGCTTGAGCGGGATCGCGCGGAACTGGATGACGCCGTCACTGGCCTCGATCTCGAACTCGCGCGGCGCCCAGCCGCTGGCGACCTTGGCGAGTGCCTCGTCCACCGGACCCCGGGTCGGGGCGAGTTCGGCGGTGGTCCTGCCCAGGTGCTGGCCGACGAGGTCGGAGGCGAGGCCGAGCCGGTGGTAGGCGGACAGGGCGTTCGGGGAGGCGTACTGGACGATGGCGTCGGCGTCGAGCCGGATCAGTCCGTCGCCCACGCGGGGCGAGGCGTCCATGTCGAGTTGCTGGTTGGCGAACGGGAAGGACCCGGCCGCGATCATCTGAGCCAGGTCGGAGGCGCTCTGCAGGTAGGTGAGCTCCAGGCGGCTCGGGGTGCGCACGGTAAGGAGGTTGGTGTTGCGCGCGATGACTCCGAGGACGCGCCCCTCCCGCCGTACGGGGATCGACTCGACCCGGACGGGCACCTCCTCACGCCACTCGGGGTCGCCCTCGCGCACGATGCGGCCCTCGTCGAGGGCGGCGTCCAGCATCGGGCGGCGCCCGCGGGGGACGAGGTGGCCCACCATGTCGTCCTGGTACGAGGTCGGACCGGTGTTGGGCCGCATCTGGGCGACCGAGACGTACCGCGTGCCGTCGCTGGTGGGGACCCACAGGACCAGGTCGGCGAAGGACAGGTCGGAGAGCAGCTGCCACTCCGACACCAGCAGGTGCAGCCACTCGAGATCGGTGTCGTCGAGGGCGGTGTGCTGGCGTACGAGTTCGTTCATGGAGGGCACGTGTGCGAGCGTACCCGGGGGTTCTCACGGCCCTGAAACACCCGCGGGCCGCGGCGCCTGAGAGGGACCCTCAACCCTCCCGGCACCGCAGCCCGGAGCAGCATCGGCCGTGGGGTGTGCGGTCCCGGTCGGCCGAAGGATGAGGAGCCGGGGCAGTCAGGGCAGAGAGCCTCGGTTCCTCGGTCCGCCTTCCTGTGCGGGGAAGACGGAGGCTGGTGCGCGTTGCACTCGCGCTCTCGTTACGCATTGTGGACTAGACCACTTGAGGGTGTCCATGCGTGGGAGGTTGTTCGTTGTTGTCATTTCCGCGACGCGTCGGACGCAGCGGAGTCCAGCAGGCAGCCTAACCCGTGTGGGTTCCTGTGCGGGGCCAGATGGACAGGGCAATTTCCGCGACCGCCTCTAGTTCCTCCCTGCTCGCCCCATCGCGCGCCTGTTGTGACATGCCCTGGATCATCGCCCCGGTGTGACGGGCCAGTGCGGCGGCGTCGGTGGCCGGCGGCAGCACGCCGGCGGCGACATCGGCCCTGATACGGCTTTCGAACGCGGCGATGTTGGCGTTGCGGCGGTCCCGCAGCGACTGCTCCACCTCCGGGTTCGAGCAGTTCGCGGCGGCGTGGACGACGAGGCAGCCGTGCGGGTGGCCGGGTTCGGTGTAGGTGGTGGCGGCCTCGCGCAGGGTGCGCTCCACGGCGGCCCGGGCGGTGGGCTCCTCGGTGAGGGCGCGCTCGGTGAAGGAGCCGTATCGCGTGCCGTACACCTGGACGACCTCTTCGAAGAGGGACCGCTTGTCGCCGAAGGCGGAGTAGAGGCTGGGGGCTCCGATGTCCATGACGCGGGTGAGGTCGGAGACGGACGTCGCTTCATAGCCGTGCTCCCAGAAGGCCAGGAGAGCCTTCTCGAGTGCGGTTTCCCGATCGAAGGAGCGGGGGCGGCCGCGGGGCCTGGCCTTGGCCTTGGCGGGACCGGCGGCCGTCGCACTCGTGGCGTCGGGCGTCTTCGACACCTTCGCGGTTCCGTCCTCGTTCACCATGGGGTGCATTTTATAGCGGGCACTAGAGAAATGGAGCCGGCCTGCTGTACGGTCATTTCTGTAGCGACCGCTAGAAAAATGAGAGGGGGCGCCGCCATGGGCGTGCTCACGGGCAGGACGGCACTCGTCACGGGGGCGAGCAGGGGCATCGGGCGAGGCATCGCCGAACGGCTGGGGCGCGACGGCGCCCGCGTCGCGGTGCACTACGGCAGGAACGAGACGGCGGCCAAGGAAACGGTCGCGGCAATCGAGGGGGCCGGAGGCTCGGCGTTCGCGCTGGGCGTGGAACTGGGGACACCCGGGGACGCCGAAGCACTGTGGGAAGAGTTCGACCGGCACGCCGACGGGCTCGACATCCTGGTGAACAACGCGGCGATCGGCACCACGCGGCCCATCGATCAACTGGAGGAGCGGGAGTACGACGAGGTCTTCGCGGTGAACGTGAAGGCACCGTTCTTCATCCTCAAGCACGCCATGGCGCGCCTGCGGGACGGCGGCCGGGTCGTCAACATCTCGTCGGGGCTGGCCCGGACGGCGGCAATGCCCGACAACGTGGCGTACGCGATGACGAAGGGCGCTCTGGACGTCCTGTCACGGGACCTGTCCAAGGTGCTGGGGCACCGGGGCATCACGGTGAACTCGGTGGCCCCGGGGATCATAGACACGGACAACACGGCGCCCCTGCTGCACGGCAGTCCCGACGGCTGGGCGAAGGCCGCGGCGTATTCGGCGCTGGGTGGGGTGGGCCGGCCCGCAGAGGTGGCCGACGTGGTGGCGTTCCTGGTGTCGGACGGCGGGCGGTGGACAACGGGGAGTTGGGTGGACGTGACGGGGGGTTCGCTCACCTGACCGCGCGAGGGAGGGACGCGGGCGGGCCCCGGCCTTCCCCCGCCCTCAGCGGGTCTCCGTCACCTTCGCCAGCGCCCGGGGCGCGTCCGGGTCCTGACCCCGGGCGATGGTGACCTCGTAGGCCAGGAGCTGAAGGGGGATGATCTCCAGCACGGGCTGGACCTCCTCCGCCACGCCGTCCGTGGGCAGCACGAAGCCTGCCGAGGCCTGCTCCACCTGGTGCCGGGGGCCGATGACGACGAGATCGGCGCCGCGGCCGCGCAGCCGGTCCAGGACGGGCTGGAGGGCTTCGCCGCCCTTGCCGTCGGTGACCACAGCGATGACCGGGGAGACGTTGTCGACCATGGCGAGCGGTCCGTGCAGCAGGTCCGCGCCGGAATAGGAGAGGGCGGGGATGTAGCTGGTCTCCATCAGCTTGAGGGCGGCCTCCTTGGCTGTGGGGTAGCCGTAACCGCGAGAAGTGATCACCATGCGCTCGGCGAAGCGGTAGCGGGCGGCGAGCGCGCGCACCTCCCCCTGGCGGGCGAGCAGTTGCCCGGCGAGCTCCGGCAGCACCCGCGCAGGCGCGCCGTCGCCGCCCCGCAGACCCTCGACGAAGAGGTAGAGCGCGAGAAGGGAGGCCGTGTACGTCTTGGTCGCAGGGAGGGCCTTCTCGGGCCCGGCCATGATGTCGATGTGGTACTCGGAGACACCGGCGAGCGGTGAGTCCGGGTTGTTGGTGACGGCCAGCGTGACGGCGCCCGCCTCACGGGCGGCCCGGGTCGAGGCGACCAGGTCGGGGGAGCCGCCGGACTGGCTGACGGTGACCACCAGAACGTCCGTGAGGTCGGGCCGGGCGCCGTAGGCCGTGGTGGTGGACATCGAGGTGAGTCCGCAGGGCAGGCCGAGCCGGATCTCCAGGAGGTACTTGGCGTACAGGGCGGCGTTGTCGGAAGTGCCGCGGGCGGTCAGTAGGACGAAGCGGGGCGTGCGGGCGGCGATCTGCCGGGCCACGTCCTGGATGACGGGGGCGCCCTCGGACAGGATCCGGCGCAGCACGGCGGGCTGCTCCGCCATCTCGCGGGCCATGGTCCGGCCCGGGAGTTCGCTGAGGGGGTCCGGTGCGGCTGTCATGGCGGGTTTCCTTCCGGGGGCGGGGCGGGTGCAGACCCCATTCCACTCCCCCGGGCCGGACACCGCCCGCCCGGGATGCTTGATCGCATGTCCGCAGCATGTCCGCTCCTTGTGCACCCGCGTTGTTCACCCGCTGGTGACCTGGTCGGCGCAGCGGCGCCACCCGCGCGGGAGCGCCGGTACGCACCCTGGGAGCGGCAGGACCGCTCTGTTAGATTGGTCTAAACCACACGACCCCCTCCCGGGTCAGGTCCCAGTTGAGCAGTCCTTTCAGATCGGCAGGCCCAGCGTGGAAGTTGTCATCGTTCCGGACACCAAGGCGGGCGGCGAGCTCATCGCCGAGGCCATGGCACAGCTGCTCCGGCGCAAGCCCGACGCCCTGCTCGGCGTGGCCACGGGCTCGACGCCTCTGCCGGTCTACGAGGCGCTGGCGGCGAAGGTGCGCTCCGGCGCGGTGGACGTGGGGCGGGCGCGGATCGCACAGCTCGACGAGTACGTGGGGCTGCCCGCCGATCACCCGGAGTCGTACCGGTCGGTGCTGCGGCGTGAGGTGCTGGAGCCGCTCGGGATCGGGATGGAGCAGTTCACCGGCCCGGACGGCACGGCGGCGGACATGCAGGGGGCGTGCGAGGCCTATGACAAGACGCTGTCGGACGCGGGAGGTGTGGACCTTCAGCTGCTCGGCATCGGGACCGACGGACACATAGGTTTCAACGAGCCGTGCTCGTCACTGGCATCGCGGACACGGATCAAGACGCTGACCGAGCAGACCCGGATCGACAACGCGCGCTTCTTCGACGGCGACATCACCCAAGTGCCGCACCACGTGATCACGCAGGGCATCGGCACCATCCTGGAGGCGCGGCATCTGGTGCTGCTCGCCACCGGCGAGGGCAAGGCGGACGCGGTGGCGGCGACGGTGGAAGGGCCGATCGCCGCGGTGTGCCCCGCGTCCGCGCTCCAGCTCCACCCGCACGCGACCGTCGTCGTCGACGAGGCCGCCGCGTCGAAGCTGAAGCTGGCCGGCTACTTCCGTCACACCTACGCCAACAAGCCGGACTGGCAGGGGATCTGAACCAGCCGGACCGGCAGGGGTCCGGATGCAGTGACCCGCGGGGTCGGTCCCGGCCGCAGCCGGGAGTCTCGTGCCGCCGCGGCGTCGTGCGCGACACCGCGGCGGCAGCTCCGAGGAGAAAGCCGAAGCCCGGCCGGAACCCATCGCTGTCGCGGGGGTCCCCATCCGCGTAGCCATCCGTACCGCCGCGGACCGGACCGGCACGGCCGGTTCACCTCCGCGCCCTTCGGGCCGGTTCACCTCCGCGCCCCTACGGCCGGTCCCCCCTCCCTCACAGGCCTGTGATCCCGGCGATCACTTCGGCAGCCGCCCGGCCGCAGACGCGGGCCGCGCCGTGGGTGGCGATGTGCAGGGCGCCACGCGGGGCAGCCTGGGGGACGCCCATCTCGACGACGACGGTGTCGGGGCGGGCCGCGAGCAGGGTGTCGAGGGCCGTAGCCATCCAGGGGTGACGGTGTTCGTCGCGGACGACCGCGACGATGCGGCGCGGGCCGGCCGCCTCCAGGGCCGCCCGTCCGGCACTCTCACCGGCCGCGCTCTCCGGCCCGTCCCCGGCCGGGAAACTGCCCGTCACCGTGCCCGGCAGGAGGTGCACGAGCTCCGCGGCGATGCCCCAGGGGGTCTCGTCGCCCACCGCGATGTTGGCCACAGGGGTGAGGGCGGCGACGTAGGGCGGTTCCGTGAGGGGCTTGAAGGTGTCGGGGCTGCCGAGACCGGGTGCGGCGGTCACGGTGAGGGCGCGGCGGGCGGCGTGCAGACCGATCTCGGTGCCGGGGGTGCTCGCGGCCGGGCGGCCCGACGCGCCCGCCCAGCGGGCCAGTGCGCGTACCCGGCCGGCGGCCTCGGCGAGGCGTTCCTCCGCGAGCTCACCCGCCCGCACGGCCCCGACGAGGGCGTCCCGGAGGCGCAGCACGGTCGCGTCGTCGGCGAGGCCGCCGCCCACGCAGATCGCGTCGGCGCCCGCGGCGACGGCGAGGACGCTGCCGCGTGCGATGCCGTAGGTGCCGGCGATGGCCTGCATCTCCATGCCGTCGGTGACGATGAGGCCGTCGTAGCCGAGCTCCTCGCGGAGCAGGCCGGTGAGGATGCGGCGGGAGAGGGTGGCCGGGCGGTCGGGGTCCAGCGCCGGGACCAGGATGTGGGCGCTCATGACGGCCCGGGTTCCGGCGGCGATGGCGGCACGGAAGGGGGTCAGTTCGCGCCCGGCGAGCACCTCGGCGCGGACGTCGATGCGGGGCAGGGCGTGGTGGGAGTCGACGGCCGTGTCGCCGTGGCCCGGGAAGTGCTTGGTGCAGGCGGCGACCCCGGCGGACTGCAGGCCGGTGACGTAGGCGGCGGTGTGCCGGGCGGCGAGTTCGGTGTCGGCGCCGAAGGAGCGGACACCGATGACCGGGTTGCGCGGGTCGGAGTTGACGTCGGCGGAGGGGGCCCAGTTGAGGTTGACGCCGCAGGCGGCGAGGCGCCGGCCCAGCTCGTGGGCGACCTGGTGGGTGAGCTCGACGTCGTCGACCGCGCCGAGGGCGTGGTTGCCCGGGAAGGAGGATCCGCTGCGCACCTCCAGGCGGGTCACGTCACCGCCCTCCTCGTCGATCGCGACGAGGACGTCGTCACGCTCGGCCCGCAGCTGGGCGGTCAGGGCGGCCAGTTGGTCCGGCGAGGCGATGTTGCGGCCGAACAGTCCGACGGAGGCCAGGCCCTCGCCGAGCCGGCGCAGCAGCCAGTCGGGGGCGGTGGTGCCGGTGAAGCCGGGCTGGAGGACGGTCAGGGCGTCGCGGGTGAGCGTGTCGGTGCCGTCGGCGAGTGTCGTCATCGGGTGAGGTCATCCCTTCACTGCGCCGGCGGTCAGGCCCGCGGCCATCTTGCGCTGGACGAGGAGGAAGAGGGCGACGATCGGCACGGCCATCATCGTGGCGCCGGCCATCATCGGGGCGTATTCGGTGCCGTGTTTGGTGGTGAAGTTGCCGAGCCAGACGGTCGCGGTCTGGTTCTTCTGGCTCAGGAGCATCAAGGCGTACAGGTACTCGTTCCAGGCCTGGATGAAACCGTAGACCGAGGTGGCGACCATGCCGGGGGCCAGGAGCGGGAAGACGACCCGGAGGAAGGCGCCGGTGCGCGAGCAGCCGTCGACCATGGCCGCCTCCTCCAGTTCCTTCGGGATGTTGACTATGAAGCCGCGCAGCGTCCACACCGTGAACGGGAGGACGAAAGTCAGGTACGTGATGATGAGGCCGGTCAGCCGGTCGTACTGGCCCAGGTCGTTGAGCAGCAGGAACACCGGGATGATCATGGCGACCAACGGCACCATCTGGACCGCGAGGATGCCCACGATCACGATCTTGCGGCCGCGGAAGGCGAAGCGGGAGATGGCGAGCGCGGCCAGCAGCCCGACCGCCATGCCGATGACGACCACGGCCAGCGACACGACCAGGCTGCGGCCCACCGGCCCCCAGAAGTCGGCGATGTCCAGCGCCCGGTTGAAGTTGTCCAGGGTGAAGCCGGTCGGCAGCAGGCTGGGATCGGGGTCGATGGCGTCCTTGGCGGGTTTGAACGCGGTGTTGAGCATCCAGTAGAGCGGGAACCCCGCGACGAGGAAGACCAGGAGACCGAGGAGGTTCCAGCCGAGCCGCGGGTTCCTGCGGCGGCGGGCTGCGGCGAGCGTGCTCATTCGACCTCTCCGATCTTCAGCATCTGCCGCATGTAGACGGCGACCACGCCGAGCAGCAGCAGGACGGTGATCAGCGCGATGGCCGAGCCCTGGCCGTAGTCGTTGACCACGAACGCCCGGTCGTAGGAGTAGGTGTTGAGGACCTGGAACTCCGGCTCGGGGTGGCCGCCCCGCATGACGAACACCTGGGGGAAGACGCCCATGTCCCAGATGACCGACAGGGTCGTGAGCATCACGATGATCGGCTTGAGGACGGGCAGGGTGACGAACCGGAACACGCCCCAGGAGCCGGCGCCGTCCAGCCGGGCGGCCTCCTCCAGCTCCTTCGGGACCTGGGTGAGACCGGCGCTGAGGGTGATGACCACGAACGGAACGGCTCCCCAGATCACCAGCAGCATGATCACGGCCAGGCCCTCGGGGCCGCTCGCGAACCAGTTGTGCCCGACCATGTCGACGCCGGGCAGCTTGCTGAGCAGCGCGTTGAAGACGCCGTAGTCCGAGTCGAAGAGCCATTTGAAGACGGTGGTCGCCACGATCACCGGCATGCCCCAGCTCGCGACCAGCACGATGTTGATGAGCATCTTGAGCCAGCCGGAGACCCGCTGGAGCAGCAGGGCGAGCGCCATGCCGATCACCATGGTGCAGACGACGGCGCCGGCCGCGAAGACGATCGTGCGCACGACGACGGCCCAGAACTCGCCGTCGCCCAGTACCTCGGCGAAGTTGTCGAACCCGACCGTCTCGGCCGGCTGGAAGCCCCACAGCTGGGACTGCCCGAACTTCTGGAAGGACAGGGTGACCAGGCGGGCCAGCGGATAGCCCATGACCAGGGCGAGGATCAGCAGGCAGGGCGCGAGCAGCAGCCAGGGGACCGAGGCCCCGCCCGACGTGCGCTGCCCGCGGGGCCGCCGGTCCTTCGGGGGCGGCGGTGGTGCCTGCCGCGGTGGCGGCACCTTAACGGTGGTGGTGGTCTCTGCGGCACTCATCGCGCGCTCCTTGACGATCCCTCAGGTCGTACGGGATGCAGTCGTACGGGATGCAGGGCCCCGTCGAGGACTGCGGGGAGGCGACGGGGCCCTGCGCTCAGGTCACTTGTTGTTGATGACCTTGTCGATCGCGGCGTCCGCCTCCTTGGCGGCGGCCTCGACGGACTTCTTGCCGGTGCCGATGTTCTGCAGCATGGTCTGCAGGACCTGGGCCTTCTCGACCTGGCCCCAGCCGGGCGCCATCGGCACGAACCAGCTGGACTCGGCCGCGGTGGCGGGGACGGCCGTCTTCGGGTCGTTCTTGAGCGTCGCGAGGTCGGTCTTGTTGTTGGGCAGGTTGCCCTTGGCCATCAGGCCCTTCTGACCGGAGGAGCCGGTGAACGCGTTGATCCACTCGGCGGCCAGGGCCTGCGCGTCGGACTTCACCGGTACGGCGAGGTCGGAGCCGCCCAGGAAGACGGGCATGTTCTTGCCGGACGGGCCGGGCATCACGAAGTTCTCGAGGTTGCCCTTGAGCTTGCCGGTCTTGTCGTTCTTCGGGTCCTCGGCGGTGGCGCCCTCCCAGGCGGCGGCGAAGATCATGGCGGACTTGCCCTGGCCGTAGACGATGTAACGGTCGGACTCGTCCTTGGTCTTGTCGCCGTGCATATAGGAGTCGACGACGTTCTTGAACTCCTTCAGGCCTTTGAGGGACTCGGGCGAGGAGAGGGAGGCCTTCCACCGGCCGCCCGACTCGGTGGCGATGGCGCCGCCGGCGTCGTAGACGAAGGACATGGCCGCGTACCAGTCGCGGGTGGGCTGGTACCAGGCGCTGAACTTGTCGCCCTGCTTCTTCTGGATCTTGTCCAGGGCGGCGGTCAGCTCCTTGTAGGTCTTCGGCGTCGACTTCACGCCGACGGACGCCGCCACGTCCTTGCGCCAGTTGGCGACGCGGCCGCCGGCGTAGTACGGGACGCCGTAGGTCTTGCCGTCGTAGGTGACGGAGGCCTTGAGGCCGTCCAGCCAGGCGTCGGAGTTGTCGAATTTCGCCTGGTCGAGGGGGGCGAAGGCGCCCTTGACCATGTAGCCGAGCATCTCGGTGTTGCCCATCTCGACCACGTCCGGAGCCTTGTCCGTGGCGAGGACGGCGTCGAGCTTGGCGTTCTTGTCGGGCCAGCCGTAGTACTCGTGGTTGATCTTGAGGCCGGGGTGCTTCTTCTGCACCGCGGCGTCGGCGGCCTTCACCAGTGCGGGCCAGTTGTTCTGGGCGTCGACGGTGAGCCAGACGGTCAGCTCCTTGGCGTCCGCGCCCTTGTCCGAGCCCCCGTCACCCTCGCCCCCGCATGCCGCGATGGAGACCATCATGCCCGCGATACCGATCGCGGCTGTCAGCTTGCGCTTCACGCCACCCTCCTCAGGGATCCCACAACCCCCCTGGCTCCCCGCAGTGAACGTGGGGCCGGGCCTGGACCAATGGTGTAGACCAGTACGAGGAGCTTGGACCGGACCAGAAGGCCTGTCAAGGGCCTCGATACGGCTCTGACCAGCTGTTATGCGACCTACATATGCAGGAACCTTTAAGTAAGAAGCCAGCGAAAACCCGAGCGGAACACGGCATACTGCGGGTAGACCACAGGGAATGGTGGACTAGACCAAAAGAGGCGCCGACGGTATACAAGTGGGATCGAGTCGGCAGACCGGGCCGGGAAGGCGGAGCATGAGCACCGACGTCAGCAGTGCGGAGAACGAGAACGGGGTGCCCGTCCGTACCGCGCGTGTGCCCAAGTACTACCGCCTGAAGAAGCACCTGCTCGACATGACGGAAACCCAGGCGCCGGGCACGCCGGTTCCGCCCGAGCGCACGCTGGCGGCCGAGTTCGACACCTCGCGCACGACCGTGCGCCAGGCGCTGCAGGAACTGGTCGTCGAGGGCCGGCTGGAGCGCATCCAGGGCAAGGGCACCTTCGTCGCCAAGCCGAAGGTCTCGCAGGCACTGCAACTGACCTCGTACACCGAGGACATGCGCGCCCAGGGTCTCGAACCCACCTCGCAGCTGCTGGACATCGGCTACATCACCGCCGACGACCGCCTGGCCGGGCTGCTCGACATCACGCCCGGCGGCCGCGTGCTGCGCATCGAGCGGCTGCGCATGGCCAACGGCGAGCCGATGGCGATCGAGACCACCCACCTGAGCGCGAAGCGCTTCCCGGCGCTGCGGCGCTCACTGGTGAAGTACACGTCCCTCTACACCGCGCTGGCCGAGGTCTACGACGTCCGGCTCGCGGAGGCCGAGGAGACCATCGAGACATCGCTGGCGACCCCGCGCGAGGCCGGTCTGCTGGGCACCGACGTCGGGCTGCCGATGCTGATGCTCTCCCGGCACTCGCTGGACCGGGACGGCCGGCCGGTGGAGTGGGTGCGCTCGGTCTACCGCGGGGACCGGTACAAGTTCGTGGCCCGCCTGAAGCGGCCTGCCGAGTGACCGCGTCGCTGGGCTTCCGTCGCTGCTGACGCCTGGTTTCGGTTGGGTACCGCATTGCGGACGAGGGGTTCCGTTCCCGCCTCACCCTGACCTAGATTGCCTGCGCCGCAAGTGATCACCAAGGGGACGGAGCCGCCTGATGTCGCAAGCCCCACAAGCCAGCAGAGGGCCGGTGGTGACGCCCGTGCGCGTCGTCATCGCGGTCTGCCTCATAGCGCCCTTCGTGGCCATGCTGTGGGTCGGCTCGTACGCCAAGACCGACCCGGCCTTCATCGGGATCCCGTTCTTCTACTGGTACCAGATGGCCTGGGTGCTGATCTCCACCGCTCTGACGATGATCGCCTACAAGCTGTGGCAGCGTGACCAGCGCGCCCGCTCGGCCGCGAAGGGCGGTGCGTCGCAGTGAAGGACGGCGTGAACGGCGTCGCGCTCGGCGTCTTCATCTTCTTCTTCCTGGCCGTCACGGTCATGGGCTTCCTGGCCGCGCGCTGGCGCAAGGCCGAGAACGAGCACAGCCTGGACGAATGGGGCCTGGGCGGCCGCTCGTTCGGCACCTGGATCACCTGGTTCCTGCTCGGCGGCGACCTGTACACGGCGTACACCTTCGTCGCCGTGCCGGCGGCGATCTACGCGGCGGGCGCGGCCGGCTTCTTCGCGGTGCCCTACACGATCCTGGTGTACCCGCTGATCTTCACCTTCCTGCCCCGCCTGTGGTCGGTCTCCCACAAGCACGGCTACGTCACCACGTCCGACTTCGTGCGCGGCCGTTTCGGCTCGAAGGGCCTGTCGCTGGCGGTCGCCGTGACCGGCATCCTGGCGACGATGCCGTACATCGCGCTCCAACTGGTCGGCATCCAGGCCGTACTGGACGTGATGGGCGTCGGCGGCGGCGAGAACACCAACTGGTTCATCAAGGACCTGCCGCTGCTGATCGCCTTCGGCGTGCTGGCGGCGTACACGTACTCGTCGGGCCTGCGGGCTCCCGCGCTCATCGCGTTCGTGAAGGACACGCTGATCTACATCGTCATCGCGGTGGCGATCATCTACATCCCGATCAAGCTGGGCGGCTTCGACGAGATCTTCGCCAAGGCCGGCGAGGCGTACGGCCAGACCAACCCGGCGACGGGCGCGCCGCGCGGTGCGCTGACACCGGCCGAGCCCGGCCAGTGGACGTACGCCACGCTGGCGCTGGGCTCCGCCCTCGCGCTCTTCATGTACCCGCACTCCATCACGGCGACGCTGTCCTCGAAGAGCCGTGAGGTGATCCGCCGCAACACCACGATCCTGCCGCTGTACTCGCTGATGCTGGGCCTGCTGGCACTGCTCGGGTTCATGGCGATCGCGGCCGGGATCAAGGTGCAGAACGGGCAGCTGGCGATCCCGCAGCTGTTCGAGACGATGTTCCCGGACTGGTTCGCGGGCGTGGCGTTCGCGGCGATCGGCATCGGCGCGCTGGTGCCCGCCGCCATCATGTCCATCGCGGCCGCGAACCTGTTCACCCGCAACATCTACAAGGACTTCATCAAGCCGGACGCCACTCCGGCGCAGGAGACCAAGGTGTCCAAGCTGGTCTCCCTGCTCGTGAAGGTCGGCGCCCTGGCCTTCGTCCTCACCATGGACAAGACGGTCGCCATCAACTTCCAGCTGCTGGGCGGCATCTGGATCCTGCAGACCTTCCCCGCCCTGGTCGGCGGCCTGTTCACCCGCTGGTTCCACCGCTGGGCGCTGCTCGCGGGCTGGGCGGTCGGCATGATCTACGGCACGGTCGCGGCGTACGGCGTCGCCTCCCCGACCCAGAAGCACTTCGGTGGCTCCGCGAAGGAGATCCCGGGCATCGGCGAGATCGGCTACATCGGCCTCACGGCGTTCGTCCTGAACGTGGTGGTGACGGTGGTCCTGACCTTCGTCCTGAAGGCCCTGAAGGCCCCCGACGGCGTCGACGAGACCAAGCCGGAGGACTACACGGCGGACGCGGGCGACCCCGGCGTCCAGGTGGAACTCCCGCCCGCGACGGCCGGCTCCGCGCACTGATCCCAGGGTTCCGGCCCACCACGAACACCCCGCAGCGGGCCGTCGTGACCATGTGTCACGGCGGCCCGCTGTCACGTAGAGATGACGCTCCGACACCACCGCGACACAACATCTGGGGGTGCCAACCGAGCCCGGCACAAGATGTATGCTCATGCTCGCTGCCGCCGCAGGGGAATCCGGTGCGAATCCGGAACTGTCCCGCAACGGTGTACCCATGCCCATATGCGCATGGGAGTCAGTCCGAGGACCTGCCGACAGCGCGCCCGGCCACCCGGCCGGTGTGCCCTGACGTCCGGGCCTCGTGGAATGGGCCGGTGGACGCGACGCCGCGTGCGCTCGTGTGCTGCCCCCTGCCCTCGACGAGGTCCCCGTGCCGAGCGAGGGAGAGCCCCACGTGACCATCGCGCCAGCCGAACCGGTCTCAGCCGCCGAAGAAGAGCACGACGCCCCCGGTGCCGCGCTGCTGCGGACCCTGACCGAGCTGACCGCCGACCTCCCCGACGCCGATCCCGGCCGGGTCGCCGCGGCCGCGCTGCGCGGCCGCTCCGCGCGGGCGGACGAGCGGGAGTTGCGGGAGCTGGCGACGGAGGCCGCGGCCGGTCTGATCTCCGAGGACCCCGCCTACTCCCGGCTGGCCGCCCGGCTGCTGACCATCGGCATCCGTGAAGAGGCCGCCTCGCAGGGCGTCACGTCCTTCACCGAGTCCGTCGCGGTCGGCCACCGCGAGGGCCTCATCGCCGACCGGACCGCCGAGTTCGTGCGCGTCCACGCCGCCCGTCTCGACGCGCTGATCGACCGGGCGGCCGACGACCGCTTCGGCTACTTCGGCCTGCGCACGCTGCACAGCCGCTACCTGCTGCGCCACCCGCACACCCGCAAGGTCGTCGAGACGCCCCAGCACTTCATGCTGCGGGTGGCCAGCGGCCTCGCCGAGGACGACACCACGCGCGCGCTGGACGAGGTCGCGGCGCTCTACGGGCTCATGAGCCGCCTCGACTACCTCCCCTCCTCCCCCACCCTGTTCAACTCCGGCACCCGGCACCCCCAGATGTCGTCCTGCTACCTCCTCGACTCCCCCAAGGACGAGCTGGACTCCATCTACGACCGGTACCACCAGGTGGCCCGGCTGTCGAAGCACGCCGGCGGCATCGGACTCGCGTACTCCCGCATCCGCGCCCGCGGTTCGCTGATCCGCGGCACCAACGGCCACTCCAACGGCATCGTCCCGTTCCTGAAGACCCTGGACGCCTCGGTCGCCGCCGTGAACCAGGGCGGCCGGCGCAAGGGCGCGGCGGCGGTCTACCTGGAGACCTGGCACTCCGACATCGAGGAGTTCCTGGAGCTGCGCGACAACACCGGTGAGGACGCCCGCCGTACGCACAACCTGAACCTCGCGCACTGGGTGCCGGACGAGTTCATGCGGCGCGTGAACGCGGACGCCGACTGGTCGCTGTTCTCCCCCTCGGACGTGCCCGAGCTGGTCGACCTGTGGGGCGAGGAGTTCGACACCGCCTACCGGGCGGCCGAGGCGAAGGGCCTCGCGAAGAAGACCCTGCCCGCCCGCGAGCTGTACGGCCGCATGATGCGCACCCTGGCGCAGACCGGCAACGGCTGGATGACCTTCAAGGACGCCGCCAACCGCACCGCCAACCAGACGGCCGAGCCGGGCCACGTCGTGCACTCGTCCAACCTGTGCACGGAGATCCTCGAGGTCACCGACGACGGGGAGACGGCGGTCTGCAACCTCGGCTCGGTGAACCTCGGCGCGTTCGTGACCGGCGGGGACATCGACTGGGAGCGGCTGGACGAGACCGTCCGCACGGCCGTCACGTTCCTCGACCGGGTCGTGGACATCAACTTCTACCCGACCGAGCAGGCGGGCCGCTCCAACGCCCGCTGGCGTCCGGTCGGCCTCGGCGCGATGGGCCTTCAGGACGTCTTCTTCAAGCTGCGCCTGCCCTTCGACTCGCCCGAGGCCAAGGCCCTGTCCACCCGCATCGCCGAGCGCATCATGCTCGCCGCCTACGAGGCCTCCGCCGGCCTCGCCGAGCGCAACGGCCCGCTCCCGGCCTGGGAGAAGACCCGTACGGCCCGGGGCGTGCTGCACCCCGACCACTACGGCACCGAGCCGACCTGGCCGGAGCGCTGGGCGGCCCTGCGCGAGCGCGTCACCACGACCGGCCTGCGCAACTCGCTGCTCCTCGCCATCGCGCCCACGGCGACGATCGCGTCGATCGCGGGCGTGTACGAGTGCATCGAGCCGCAGGTGTCCAACCTGTTCAAGCGCGAGACGCTGTCGGGCGAGTTCCTCCAGGTCAACTCCTACCTGGTGGACGAGCTGAAGCGGCTCGGCGTGTGGGACGCCCGCAGTCGTGAGGCCCTGCGCGAGGCCAACGGCTCGGTGCAGGACTTCGCCTGGATCCCCGAGGACGTCCGCGCCCTCTACCGCACGGCGTGGGAGATCCCGCAGCGCGGTCTGATCGACATGGCGGCGGCCAGGACCCCGTACCTGGACCAGTCCCAGTCCCTGAACCTCTTCCTGGAGACGCCGACCATCGGCAAGCTCTCCTCGATGTACGCCTACGCCTGGAAGTCCGGGCTGAAGACGACGTACTACCTGCGCTCGCGCCCTGCGACCCGCATCGCCCGCGCCGCACAGGCCACCGTCCCCGTGCAGGCCACCCCCGACCCCGAAGCGGTCGCCTGCTCCCTGGAAAACCCCGAGTCCTGCGAGGCCTGCCAGTAATGAGCACCCAGAACCTTCTCGACCCCGGCTTCGAGCTCACCCTGCGCCCCATGCGCTACCCCGACTTCTACGAGCGCTACCGGGACGCCATCAAGAACACCTGGACCGTGGAGGAGGTCGACCTCCACTCCGACGTCGCCGACCTCGCCAAGCTCTCCCCCGCGGAGCAGCACCTGATCGGCCGGCTGGTGGCCTTCTTCGCGACGGGCGACTCGATCGTCGCGAACAACCTGGTGCTGACGCTGTACAAGCACATCAACTCCCCCGAGGCGCGGCTGTATCTGAGCCGTCAGCTCTTCGAGGAGGCCGTGCACGTCCAGTTCTATCTGACGCTTCTCGACACCTACCTGCCCGACCCCGAGGACCGCGCGGCGGCCTTCGCGGCCGTGGAGAACATCCCGTCCATCCGCGAGAAGGCCTCCTTCTGCTTCAAGTGGATCGACTCGGTGGACAAGCTGGACCGGCTGGAGTCCCAGGCGGACCGCCGCCGGTTCCTGCTCAACCTGATCTGCTTCGCCGCGTGCATCGAGGGCCTGTTCTTCTACGGCGCCTTCGCCTACGTCTACTGGTTCCGCAGCCGGGGCCTGCTGCACGGTCTGGCCACCGGCACCAACTGGGTGTTCCGCGATGAGACGATGCACATGTCCTTCGCCTTCGACGTGGTCGACACCGTCCGCAAGGAGGAGCCGGAGCTCTTCGACGACCGGCTCCAGCAGGAGGTGACAGACATGCTCCGGGAGGCCGTCGAGGCCGAGCTGCAGTTCGCGCGCGACCTGTGCGGTGACGGCCTGCCGGGCATGAACACCGAGTCGATGCGGCAGTACCTGGAGTGCGTGGCGGACCAGCGGCTGACCCGCCTCGGCTTCGCTCCGGTGTACGGCTCCGAGAACCCCTTCTCCTTCATGGAGCTCCAGGGGGTTCAGGAGCTGACCAACTTCTTCGAGCGGCGGCCCTCGGCGTACCAGGTCGCGGTGGAGGGCACCGTCGACCTGGACGAGGACTTCTGAGCCGGCACCTCCTCGCGGGCCTCCTGAGCCTCCCGGATCTGACGGTCGATGCGCCTCTCGCGCACCAGGCCGATCACGGACGGGAGAATCAGGAGGACCAGGATCCCGAAGGTGGCGGTCAGTCCGATCAGTGCTTCTACCTGGTTGCTGTTCATGGACACCACTGTCGCGCTGATTGCTCCTTACCGTCAGTGGCAGTACTGCCGTGGACCCTCGAATTACTGCCACGGGCGAGGCACACTGGACGCATGCTGCAGAACGTGGCCGTCGCTCTCCTCGACGGCGTGAACCCCTTCGAACTGGGTGTGGTGTGCGAGGTCTTCGGCACCGACCGGAGCGACGAGGGCCTGCCGGTGTACGACTTCGCCGTCGCCTCGGCCGAGGGCCCGGTGCTGCGGATGAACTCGGGCTTCTCGCTCCAGGCCGAGCACGGCCTGGAGCGGCTGGAGACGGCCGACCTGATCGCCGTGCCGGCCGGGCAGAGCTACGCGCACCGGGACTTCCCGCCGGAACTGCTGGACGCCCTGCGCCGCGCGGTCGACCGCGGCGCCCGGGTGCTGAGCGTCTGCTCCGGCGTCTTCGTGCTGGCCGCGGCGGGGCTCCTGGACGGGCGCCGCTGTGCCACGCACTGGAAGCACGCCCAGGACCTCGCCCGGCAGTACCCACGCGTGGTGGTCGAGCAGGACGTGCTCTACGTCGACGAGGACCCCGTGATCACCTCCGCCGGCACGGCCGCCGGGATCGACGCCTGTCTCCACCTGGTGCGCAAGGAGCAGGGCACCGAGGTCGCCAACAAGATCGCCCGGCGGATGGTGGTGCCGCCGCACCGCGACGGCGGCCAGGCCCAGTACATCGAGCGCCCGCTGCCGCTCCCCGACGCCGACACGATCGGTGAGGTGCTGGCGTGGATGGAGCGGCACCTCGACGAGGAGGTCACCGTCGAGCAGCTGGCCGCCCGCGCCCTCATGTCCCCGCGGACCTTCGCCCGCCGCTTCCAGCAGGAGACGGGCACGACTCCCTACCGCTGGATCCTGCGCCAGCGTGTGCTGCTGGCCCAGCGGCTGCTGGAGGCGACGGACGAGACCATGGACGCGATAGCCGGCCGAACGGGGTTCGGCAACGCGGCCACACTGCGCCACCACTTCGTCCGGACGATCGGGACCACCCCGAACGCCTACCGGCGCACCTTCAGAGGCCCCGAAGCAGCCTGAAAGACGGCCTCGGTCACCGCGCGACCGGCCGTACCCGCAGGTCGTGCGGCCGGAGCGTGATACCCACCCGCGGATCGCCCTTGGACCCCGCCACCTGCTCGAAGCGATACCTGGTGGCCAGCGCCGCCGTGATCAGCGTCAGCATGGCCATGGAGAAGTGGTCGCTCGGGCACTTGCGGTTGCCCACGCTGAAGGGGCTCATGGCGTGCTTCGGGATGCCCTTGACCCGGTCCGGAAGCCAGCGGTCCGGATCGAACTCCAGGTTTCGCTCGAACGACCTCGGGTCGCGCTGGATCGCGAAGGGGCTGTAGATGATGTCCGCCCCGGACGGAATACGGTATCCACCGAGTTCCGTGTCCCGCACCGCCCGGCGCGTCAGAATCCAGACGGCCGGCCTCAAACGTATGCACTCGACCACGACATTGTTGGTGTGCCTGAGTCCTCGGACGTCTGCGAATGCCACCGGCTTCCCACCGGTGACGGCTTCGACTTCGTCGCGCACCCGGTCGGCGTGTTCGGGATGCTCCGCGAGCATATGCAACAGCCACATGATCGTGGAGGCGATGGTTTCACTGCCGGGGGTGAGGATCGCGACGACCTGATCGTGGATCTCCTGTTCCCCGATCGGCTCGCCATTGTCGTCCTTCGCCTCCAGCAATGCCGTCAGCAAATCGTCCGGCTTTTGACCGGATGCCCGGCGCTCGGCGACGATCTCGTCCACGAGGAGATGCAAATCGGCCAATGCCCGGTTGAATTCCCGGTTGGCCGGGAGCGGCAGGTTGTAGAGCGGACCCAGCGGGACCACCATCCGCCGGTACATCCCCCGGAAGACGGTGGCGAGGGCGACGCACAGCCGCTCGGCCCGCTCGTCCATGTACTCGCCGCGCAGCAGGCAGCGGGCCGCGACCCGCACGGCCACCCGAAAGGACTCGGAGGTGCAGTCGATCGTCTCGCCGGGCTTCCAGCGCTCGATGAGCGCGTGGGCCTCCTCCTCCATGATCGGGCCGTAGGCGGGGATGGCGTCGAGCCGGAAGGCGGGCTGGATGGTGCGCCGCTGACGCCGGTGCCGCGGGCCGTTCGCCGTGGCCACACCCTCCTTGCCGAGCAGGCCCTCCAGGGACTCCCACAGCGGCCCGGCGATGATGAAGTCGTTGCTCAGCGCCAGGGCGCCGGTCAGGGCCGGAGTGGTGACCGCGTACACCGTCTTGGGCCCGAGCTTGAGCCGTACGACGTCGCCGTCGTCGCGCAGCCGTGACATGAACGCCAGCGGGTCGCGCGCCAGCTTCCAGCCGTGCCCGAGGGCCGGGACACCACCGCCCGCCCGGGGCGGTTCCCGCAGCTGCACGGCCGGCGGGGTTTCGGGCTGTACAGACTCGACGGTCATGACTCACCTGCCGCTTCGTTGTTGACGTACGGGGGCGTGGACCGGTCGTCCCAGCTGTCGACCATGTACCGGCCGGACTCGTGGTGGAACCAGTAGACGGAGCTGAACCAGTTCCGCATATTGCCCAGACAGGCCCGCACGGCGGCGCTCAGTTCCTTCCCCCGCACGGTGCCGTCCGCGAGCTCGTCGGCGAACCGTAAGGCTTCCTGCTCGACATCGAGAAAATCGGCGATGCATTTCTCGACACGGCGCCGGACTTCCACGACCGCCTGTTCCAGGGTCAGCCCCTCATGGATGATGAGGCTGATTCCGAGATTGTGCACCTCGTCGCCCGCTATCTCTTTCGGCAGCGAGCACAGATCGTTGTACCATGCGGCGAATTCTTGACTCAGTAACGCAGCCCTACGGAACGCCGGGTGTTTCCGCACGCGGTCGGGCAGTTCGCAACCGGCGGCCGGCTCCAGCAGGTCCGTCCATATCCAGTGCGCGAAGGTGAGCCGACGCAGCCGAAGGTATTCCTCGACCGTCGGAACGATTCCCTGCGTGCGATTGTGGAACTCCCGGTCGTACGCGTCGATCACCGCGTGGAAGTGCCGGGCGAACCGGAGGTTCCACGTCTGGGGCAGGAAGGCGTACAGCCGCAGCACGCTGTCCGCGAACCCGGCGACCAGTGGATCCTCGTGGTGCAGATGCTCCCGGGGGGAGTAGAGGGCCGAGTGCAGCCGGTCCCGCAGCAGCCGCCAAGCCGCGGGGCGCCCGTGCACGATGTCGCGGTCGTGACGGTCGTCCCAGACGAAGAACCACGCGCTGTAATCGGCGATCGCCTGCATGACCTCGTCGGGGGAACCGATGTAGTACCCCGCCATGAGGTCGGTGTAGCAAAGGCCGTCGGCATATTCCTCCACCTTGTCCGCCGGCATGAGCCGCTTTTCGAGCAGCCAGGCCCGGGTCTTCTCCTGGCACTTCGGCCAATACGGGTGGAGTCGCCGGGGAAACTCCGCCTCGATCACCGGGAGAGAGAGCGATGGTGGAACTGCGATCGTGGCCGGTGTCGATGTGGTGCCGTGTGACAAAGCATGCACGAACTAACCCCTCTCAGCCGCCAGTTGGCGCGGGCGCCCCTCCCTTCGTGCCGGGCGTGCGCCGTTGCATACCCCGCTCATCCCATTCAGCACTACAACTGACCGGTCTGGGAACGTATTTGCTTCATTCACCACCCCACATCGCCGGGAACCTCCCGTTGTGTGGCTTCCCGCGGTCCACGGGAGAGCAGCAGCGGTCGAGCATGCGACGGCCAGGCGAACAGCACAGAGGAACGGCGCCTGTTCGGGGTGGGAAACCCGAGCAGACGCCGTGCGGCTGGTGAGGCCGAGGTCTCAGTCGTTGGCCACCACGGGGTAGCGAGGCTCGTTCTCGGCCATCTGGCGCAGGGCATCCTTGCGCTCGCGCTTGGAGAGCCGGTCGATGTACAGGTAGCCGTACAGGTGGTCCGTCTCGTGCTGCAAACACCGAGCGAAGTATCCGGTGCCGCGCACGCGGATCGGGTTGCCCTTCTCGTCCTGCCCGGTCACCTCGGCGTAGTCGGGCCGGGCGAGCGGGGCGTACGCGGTGGGCACCGACAGACAGCCCTCGTTGCTGTCGTCCAGGCGGCGCTTGTCGGCGGGCAGTTCGACGAGCTTGGGGTTGCAGACGACACCGGTGTGCCGGACGCCCTCGTCGTCGGGGCAGTCGTAGACGAAGACCTTCGCGTCGACGCCGATCTGGTTGGCGGCGAGGCCCACGCCCTCGGCGGTGCGCTGGCTGGCGAACATGTCCGCGACGAGCTGCTGGAACTCCTCGCCGAAGTCGGTGACGTCCTTGCACTCCTTGTGCAGCACCGGGTTCCCGACCACCGTGATCGGCCGCGAGGTACCGCGCTCCCGCCAGGCCGCCTCGCGCTCCTCGCAGTCCTCCGTGTCGATCACGTACCCCTCGTCATCGACGGGGAGCACGCCCGCACGCTGCTGATCGGTGTCCTGCTGAGCCATGACGTTACGTACGCCTTCCTGAACAAATCCGAGCCGGGATGCAGATACAGGGTACGGGGAGGGCGCCCCCTCAGGGGCGCGGGGAACTGCGCGAACGACCACGACGGGCCCGCACCCGCACGACGGCCTAACAGACCTCTTCCAAATCCCGCCAGTCACGAGAATCCGGGCTGTCGGCGACCCACCCGTCCAGAAGCCCCCGAACCAGCGAAGCCGGCGCAGCCAGTCCGCACTCCCGCTCCGGCACCCACAACTGCCCGTCCGTCCGGTGCCCCAGCGGCCCGGGATGCCCCGGCTCACTGTGATCGTGCGGGTCGAGGTGCTCACCGTCACCCTCGTCCGAGGGCATACGGGACTCGGAGCACATCCGGCACAGCAGCCGCACGGAAGAGGACCAGTCCTCCGCGGCGAACCCGGCGTCCGCCGCGAGCTGCTCCAGCGCGTCCCGGTCCGACTCGGTCGCCGCCTCCAGCAGCACCACCCAGGTCGGCACCGGCGAGGGCGCCCACAGCTCGATCTCGTCGAACACCGGGTACGTGTGCCCGGCGGCAGTCGTCCGCTCCCCGTGCGGCACGCCGTCGTGCAGGACGACCTCGCCCCAGCGCCGCCCCGACGACGGCAGCGGAATGGACAGCACCTCGATCCGCGCGGGATCCAGCCGCCGCCCCCACACGACCTCGGCCTCCCCCTCCGGCGACAGCCGTACGGCCGCACTGCCGAGGTCCATGCCGAGGGGTTCACCGGAGTCGTTGGCCGCCCCCGGCACCCGCAGCCCGTAGGCCTGCCAGGCGCGCCGGGCCAGCGGCCAGTCCTGCAGCGCGGTCGCGGCGATGCCGACGTTCCACCAGTCGGGCGCGCCGGTGTCCCGGTCGAGCAGTGCCACGGCCCTGAGGCCCGCCGCCCGCGCCTGCTCCCAGTCGTGCCGGAACTTGTGCAGCAGCGCGAGGTTGAACCAGGACTCGGAAAGCCAGGGCTCCAGATCGGCGGCACGTGTCAGCAGTGCGCCTGCGTCCTCGTACCGGCCGTCGCCGATGAGGGTGAACGCCCGGTCCGTGGCCTGCCGCCAGGAGGCGGAGGGCCGGTGCCGTCCCTTGCCGAAGATCCTCACGATTCCCGCCTGCCAGTTCCGTGCGGTGGGCTGGCCGTAGCTGTGTTTCGAGCCCCCGGACACCTTCTCCTTCGCATCCAACCACGTGCGGCCTCGAGGGCGCTCATTACCCATGGGTTACCCAGCCACGGGCAGGGTCAGACTGCTCCTTGCCAGTACGCGAGCCAGTGATTCCACCACCTCCGGGGCGTACGTCCCGGCGGTGGCGAGCCGGAGTTCCTCCAGCGCCTTCAGCGGCCCGCCCGGCCCTCCTTCCCGGGACTTCTCCTCGTACGCGTTCACGGCCCGGACGATTCGCGCGGCGAGCGGCTGCTCGGCGTAGGGGTCGGCCTGCCGCTCCACGACCACGGCCACCGCCTCGTCGACTCCCGTCTGCCGTACGACGGCCCCGCCGAGCAGGGCGATCCGCCGCTGCTCCGCGGCCGGCAGTGCGGCGGTGGCGCCGGCCGGCACCGGGTCGACGAGGCTCAGCTGCCCGATGTCGTGCATGAGCGCGGCGTACTCCAGCACGGCCAGCTCGGGCTCGGTCAGCCCCAGGTCACGCCCCACCGCCTTGCTGACCGCGGCGACCCGCCGGGCGTGACCGCAGGGCGTGTATCCGGCGACCTCGGTGGCCCGGGCGAGGGAGGCGATGGTCTGCCGGTAGGTCGCCCGGACCGCGGCGTAGCGACGGAACGACATCTGGGCGAGGAGCAGCGGCACGGAGAAGACGGGCAGCGCCCACAGCCCCACGACGGCGACCGCCAGCGCCATCACCGCCCCGGTGGCGATGACGGCGGACCCGATGCCGCACGCGGCCCGCAGCTCGTCGCGCAGCACCGGCCCGAACGGCCAGCCGGTGCGGGTGTGGGCGACGGCGGCGGCGAGCACCGCGTCGCACAGCGCGGTCAGGCAGAGCAGCGCGAGCAGCAGCAGGGCGTAGGCGGGGCCGCCCCAGTCGTCGAACATGCCCCGGTTGTACGGGGGCTGGAAACACAGGGCGACGAAGCCGACGGTGAGCACGCGGCGCGCCAGGTGGTCGAGGGTGGGCCCCTGTCCGCGTGCGACGTGCGGGACGCTGCCGAGCAGCGAGGCGGCGAGCACCACGGCGACGACCTGGGTGGGGCCGTGGTGGGTGGCCCGTCCGCCGGCCTCGCCGAGCAGGGCGTAGGACAGGGCCGCGGCGGCTCCGAGCGGTGCCGGTTCCCGGACCCGGGCGCCGTTGCGGCGGGTGAGCTCGCCCACGGTGACGAGGACGCCGAAGGCGAGGGCGACCCGGCGTTCCTCGAGACCGTCGTAGAGGGTGACGCAGAGGGAGCCGGCGGCGAGGAGGGCGGCGCAGGCGTGGACGAGGGTGAGGAGCGGGGGTGTCCTGCAGGCGCTCATCGGTGTGCCCCCGGTCGGCTGGACAGGGGTGCGCCGGGCGGGGGCACCCGGAGTGGTCGGGTCTCTTCGTCGTCTGCGGTCACCGCGGGGTGCCACCCCGTCCGCCCGACGGCTTCCACGAGAGCGGCGACCATCACCGGGTCGAACTGGCTGCCCGCGCACCGCTCCAGCTCCGCCAGGGCCACGTCGACGGGCCGGGCCCTGCTGTAGCTGCGGGTGGAGGTCATGGCGTCGAAGGCGTCCGCGACCGCCACGACCCGCGCCGACTCGGGGATCTGACGGCCCACCAGGCCGTAGGGGTAACCGCTGCCGTCCAGCCGCTCGTGGTGGTGCAGCACGGCGGCGCGGGCCTCGCCGAGGAATCCGATGCCGCGCACCATCTCGTGTCCGTACTCGGGGTGCAGCTCGATCACCCGCCGCTCTTCGGGCGTCAGCGGCCCGTCCTTACGGAGCAGCCGGGTGGGCACGCCCAGTTTGCCCACGTCGTGCAGGATCCCGGCGAAGCGGAGCACCTCGACGCGCTCGTCTGCCATGCCCAGCTCCCGCGCGATCATCATGGAGGCCTGCCCGACCCGCTCGCTGTGCCCGCGGGTGTACCCGTCCTTGATGTCGACGGCCTGCACCAGCGCCCGGATGGTCGCCTGGTGGGCGGCGTGTTCCCGGTGGTACTGGGCGAACGCCCACCACGAGACGCACATGGGCAGCAGCACGAGCAGGGCGGCCACGGGCCCGTACGGACTGCGCCACAGGACGGCCATCATCAGCCCGGCGAGGCCGTGCACGGCGATCGGCGCGAGCGAGCGCGCCACCAGTCCGCGCCAGGCCCGCCGCACCGGCACCCGTTCCGCAACGGCCAGGATCCCGCCGTCGAGCAGCGCGAGCACCAGGGAGAACGCGAGCACGGCCGCCCCGGCGGGCCCGAGGGCGTACGGGACGTCGCCCGCGGCGACCGCGTCCGGCCCGCCGAGCAGCCGGTGCGTCCCGGCCGCGGCCCCCACCCCGAGGACGAGCTGGGCGGCCCGCCAGACCCGTCGCAGTACCACGGGCCGCCGGCCGACCGGTGAGAGCAGCGCGCCGGGCACGGCCACCAGCGCCGCGGCGGGCGGCGGGAGCAGGAAGGCACCGGCGAGCAGCACCGGGTAGAACGTCCCGGCAGGGTGGGAGATCCCCACGAACCGGGACCGGGCGATGCGCTCGCATCCGGCGTACAGCACGGCGAGCAGGGCGACCGCCCACCAGGTGGTGCGGGCGCCCGGCTGCGGCAGCAGGCAGAACAGCGCGGCCAAGGTGACACAGGCGATGTAGACACGTGCCCGTGCCGGTACCGCTTCCATGAGCCCCTCCCCCGGCCACCAGGTCCGTCAGGGCGCGAGCCTAGGGCGGCGGCAGGGGGGTCCACGGGTCGATCACCCAGGGATTAGCACGTTCGAGTGACGTGTTCGAGGGGGACTACCCGCGCAGAGGTGGGGTAGTTGAAAGATGCAGGAGTGTCAGGACTCCCGCGGCGTGGCGGGGGAGGCCGTGACGTCCTGGTCCGGGACGGCCTGGCCGGAGCGGATCAGCTCGATCCGCCCCATGACCTTGTCCCGCAGGTCGCCCGGCACGTCGTCGTGCCCGCAGCAGCGCTTGACGAGCTTCTTCACGGCCTGCTCGAGCCCGTACTTCTCGAGGCAGGGCGAGCACTCCTCGAAGTGGTGCTCGAACTTCACGCAGTCCGAGTCCGGCATCTCACGGTCGAGGAACTCGTAGAGATGATCGAGGATTTCGCTGCAATCCGTCTCGTGCGGCTCTCCGCAGCTCATGACCCCGAGCCTTTCGCTTCGTTCGACTCTCCGGCACCGGCCGGCACCATCCCGCGGTCACGGGCGTAGTCCTCCAGCATGCCGCGCAGCTGACGGCGGCCCCGGTGCAGCCGGGACATCACCGTTCCGATGGGTGTCCCCATGATGTCGGCGATCTCCTTGTAGGCAAACCCCTCGACGTCCGCCAGGTACACGGCGATGCGGAACTCCTCGGGGATCGCCTGGAGCGCCTCCTTCACGTCCGAGTCGGGCAGGTGGTCGAGCGCCTGCGACTCCGCGGAGCGCAGACCCGTCGACATGTGCGACTCGGCGCGGGCGAGCTGCCAGTCCTCGATCTCCTCGGCCGCGGAGCGCTGAGGTTCGCGCTGCTTCTTGCGGTAGGAGTTGATGAAGGTGTTGGTGAGGATCCGGTACAGCCACGCCTTGAGGTTGGTGCCCTCGCGGAACTGGTGGAAGGACGCGTACGCCTTGGCATACGTCTCCTGCACCAGATCCTCGGCGTCGGCCGGGTTGCGCGTCATGCGCAGCGCGGCCGAGTACATCTGGTCGAGGAACTCGAGCGCGTCCCGCTCGAAGCGCGCGCTGCGCTCCGCGGCCGTCTCCGCGCCCGTGCCGCCCTGGCTCTCGGGCTGCTCCGACCGGCCGTTTTCGGTCCCTGCGTCGGTCCCAGTGACCGGACCCACCTCCTCGAGTGTTCTCGTGAGACCGGGACCGGTCCCACCCGAATCGGAGGATAGACGACGATCCGGTCCGCCCGCCGCCCCAATAGAGGCGGTCTTGGCCGCGTGCAGCACCGTCCAGTCCAGGTCGGCGCGGCTGCTGCGGGTCGGGCAGATGGTCGAACCCATGCGGCGGACTCCCTCTCCTACGACGTCGGCGCTGGTCTCCAGCACGTACATCCCGCACAACAGCGACCGCCGCCCCGGCATTCCCGAAGCTTTACCCGAGTGACCCGGTCCACTCCACGACCGCGTCCGTGATGACCGCCACGGCCTCTTCCTGCGAGAGATCCGCACGCTTCGGCACGGCGAAGCCGTGATCCCCGTACGGGACCTCCACGAGCTCGTACGCCCCGTCGGGGAACTCCTCCGGCTTCCCGAAGGGGTCGTTCCCGCCCTGCACGACCAGCGTGGGCACTCCAGAGCCCAGCAGCTCCTCGGCCCGGGACTTCTCCGGCTTGCCCGGCGGGTGCAGCGGGAAGCCGAGCGCGAGCACGGCGTGGGCGCCCAGCTCGGTCGCGGTCCGGCAGGCGACCCGGGCCCCCGCGCTGCGCCCGCCGGAGATCACCGGCAGCCGGGACTTCTCCAGCGCGGGCCAGATGCCGCGCCAGCCGGTGTCCAGGGTCTTCGGCGCGGGCGCCAGCTTCTTCCCGGCCACCCGCCAGGGCTGCTCCACCCGGGCGACGGTCACACCGTGGGCGGGCAGGGCCTCGGCGAGGGCGATCAGGTCGCGGGCTTCGATGCCACCGCCCGCGCCGTGGCTGACGGCGAGGACCAGCCGGGCCTTCTTCGCCTCGTGCCAGGTGATGCGGGCGGTTCCGGCGTCGGTCTCGACGGTCTCGGTGGTCGTGCGGGCCGTCTTCGTCACATGCGTCACGTCAGAAGAGTGTGCCCTCTTCGGGCCCTTCCAGCTCCTTCAGCAGCTCCGGCCCGTTGTTGCGGACGTTGCTGACGGCCGTGGCGACCGGGTAGGCCCGCATCAGGCCCCCGGGCGGCGGGGCGAGCAGCTCGCGCAGGTCGTCGGCGTCCGTGCGGGACGGGTCCAGCCAGGCGTCCCAGCGGTCGGGCGTCAGCATCAGCGGCATCCGGGGGTGGATCTCGGCGAGCGCCCGGGGCCCGTCGGCCGGGGACACCGCGAGCGGGCTCCGCTCGGCCTCCGTGGTGATGACCGAGCACGTCACCCACCAGGCCTGCGGATGGTCGTCCGGCAGGGTCTTGTCACGCCAGAACTCGTACAGTCCGGCCATCGCGAAGACCGACCCGTCCGCCGGTGTCACGAAGTACGGCTGCTTGCGCGGCCGCTTCTTCTTGCCCTCGACCTCCAGCTCGCGCTCCTGGGTGCCGGTGACCCACTCGTAGTAGCCGTCGGCGGGCAGGATGCAGCGCCGGGAGGTGAAGGCGCGGCGGTAGGACGGCTTCTCGTGGACGGTCTCCGCGCGGGCGTTGATCATCCGGGCGCCGCCCTCGGGGGTCTTCGACCAGGACGGGACGAGCCCCCACTTCAGCGTGCGCAGCTGCCGAACCGGGCGCGGGTCGTCCGCGTCCTTCAGAGGGCGGTCCAGGACGGCGTAGACCTCTTTGGTGGGCGCCACGTTGTAGTCCGGCGCGAGGGTCTCCTCGGGCTCCCACTTCTCGATCTCGAAGATTCCTGCGAGATCCTCTGGCCTACGACTCGCTGAATACCGTCCGCACATACGTGCCACACTGCCAGATTCCATCCGACCGCAGGGAGCCTCCGCCACACATGGACGTCACCGCAACCGCCTCGCTCGCCTCCCTCTGGGACGAGGTGTCCGGCACGCAGCCCGACCCCGACCTGTGGGTGGTGATCGCGACCCTGGGCGCCGCGCTCGCCGTGGTGGTCCCGCACGGCCTGTGGCGCATCTCCCGCAACGCCATCACCATCGCCCACGAAGGCGGCCACGGGCTCGTGGCCCTGCTGACCGGCCGCACCCTCACCGGCATACGCCTGCACTCGGACACCAGCGGCCTGACCGTCAGCCGCGGCAAGCCGCACGGCATCGGCATGATCCTCACCGCGGCCGCCGGCTACACCGCCCCGCCCCTGCTGGGCCTCGGCGGCGCGGCGCTGCTGGGCGGCGGCCGCATCACGCTGCTGCTGTGGCTGGCCACGGCCCTGCTCCTGGCCATGCTGGTGATGATCCGCAACGCCTACGGCGCCCTGACGATGCTCGTCACCGGCGGTCTGTTCGTGCTGGTGTCCTGGCTGGCCGGGCCCCAGGTGCAGGCGGCGTTCGCGTACGCGGTGGTGTGGTTCCTGCTGATCGGCGGAGTCCGCCCGGCCTTCGAGCTCCAGGCGAAGCGGGCCCGGGGCGGAGCCGGTGACTCGGACGCGGACCAGTTGTCGCGGCTGACGCACGTACCGGCGGGGCTGTGGTTCTTCCTGTTCCACGCGGTGTCGCTGTGCTCGCTGATCGGCGGAGGGCGCTGGCTGCTGGAGATGTGACGGCCGGCCCGCAGGGGCCGCGCTGCCGCCGCGACGTGCGGCTCCCCCGACGGGCGCGACCGGCCCCACGGCACCGCACTCGAAGGACGGCCTGCTTATAAAGTGGGGCCATGGCCCCGAACACCGCAGACACCGCCCTCTGGCCCGCCCCGCACGCGAGCGGAGCCGTCGACGCGACGGTCCACGTGCCCGGGTCCAAGTCGGTCACCAACCGCGCCCTGGTCCTCGCCTCCCTCGCCTCCGAGCCCGGCTGGCTGCGCCGCCCCCTGCGCTCCCGCGACACCCTGCTGATGGCCGGCGCGCTGCGGGCGATGGGCATCGAGATCGAGGAAGGCGTGGGCCCCGACGGCACCGGCGAGGCCTGGCGGGTGCTCCCCACGGGTCTGCGCGGCCCGGCCACCGTCGATGTCGGCAACGCCGGCACGGTCATGCGGTTCCTGCCGCCGGTGGCCGCGCTCGCCGACGGTCCCGTGCGCTTCGACGGCGACCCCCGTTCCTACGAGCGTCCCCTGACCGGCGTCATCGACGCGCTGCGTCAGCTCGGCGCCCGGATCGACGACGACGGCCGCGGCGCCCTGCCGTTGACCGTGCACGGCAGCGGCGCCCTGGACGGCGGCACGGTCGCCATCGACGCCTCCTCCTCGTCGCAGTTCGTGAGCGCCCTGCTGCTGTCCGGCCCGCGCTTCAACCAGGGCGTGGAGGTCCGCCACACCGGCGCCACGCTGCCCTCCATGCCGCACATCCGCATGACGGTCGACATGCTGCGCGCGGTCGGCGCCCAGGTGGACACGCCCGAGTCGGGCGGCGAGCCGAACGTCTGGCGGGTCTCGCCGGGTGCCCTGCTCGGCCGGGACCTCGTCATCGAGCCGGACCTGTCGAACGCCCAGCCGTTCCTGGCGGCGGCGCTGGTGACCGGCGGCAAGGTCGTCGTCCCGGACTGGCCCTCCCGTACCACGCAGCCCGGTGACCGGTTGCGCGAGATCTTCACGGAGATGGGCGGCTCCTGTGAACTGACCGAGTACGGGCTGGTGTTCACCGGCTCCGGCTCGATCCACGGCATCGACGTCGACCTCGGCGAGGTCGGTGAACTGACGCCGGGCATCGCGGCGGTCGCGGCCCTCGCGGACTCCCCCTCCACCCTGCGCGGAGTGGCTCATCTGCGGCTGCACGAGACGGACCGGCTGGCCGCGCTGACCAAGGAGATCAACGAACTCGGCGGCGACGTCACAGAGACCGCCGACGGTCTGCACATCCGCCCGCGACGGCTGCACGGCGGGATCTTCCACACCTACGACGACCACCGCATGGCCACGGCCGGCGCGATCCTCGGACTGGCGGTGGAGGGCGTGCAGATCGAGAACGTGGCGACGACGGCCAAGACCCTGCCCGACTTCCCCGACCTGTGGACCGGGATGCTCGGGGCGTAGGACGCAGGGATCACGTCATGCGCCGCTACGGCAAGCACACCGACGAGGACGACATCCGCACCCGGCCGGGCCGCCGCAACACCCGGCCCCGGACGAACATCCGCCCCAAGCACGAGGACGCCGCCGAGGGGCTCGTCCTCACCGTCGACCGGGGCCGCCTGACCTGCCTCGTCGAGGACCGCGTGGTCATGGCGATGAAGGCCCGCGAGCTGGGCCGCAAGGCGGCGGTGGTCGGCGACCGCGTGGCCCTGGTGGGCGACCTGACGGGCAAGAAGGACACCCTCGCGCGGATCGTGCGCATCGAGGAACGGACCTCGGTCCTGCGGCGCACCGCGGACGACGACGATCCGTTCGAGCGGGTGGTCGTCGCCAACGCCGACCAGCTGGCCGTCGTCACCGCCCTCGCCGACCCCGAGCCCCGCCCCCGGCTGATCGACCGCTGCCTGGTCGCGGCCTACGACGGTGGCCTGGATCCGCTGCTGGTACTGACCAAGTCGGACCTCGCGCCGCCCGAGAAGCTGCTGGAGCTGTACGGCGACCTGGACATCCCCTACGTCGTGACGAGCCGGGCGGAACTGGAGAGCGGGGTCGCCGTCGCCCGGGTGCGCGAGCAGCTCGACGGCAAGATCACCGCGTTCGTCGGCCACTCCGGTGTCGGCAAGACGACCCTGGTGAACGCACTGGTGCCCGAGGAGCAGCGGCGCTCGACCGGGCATGTGAACGCGGTGACGGGGCGCGGCCGGCACACCACCACCTCGGCGCTGGCGCTGCCGCTGTCGGGCGGCGACGGCTGGGTCGTGGACACCCCGGGCGTACGGTCCTTCGGCCTCAACCACGTGGATCCGTCCCGGGTCATCCACGCCTTCCCCGACCTGGAGCCGGGCACCGAGGGCTGCCCGCGCGCGTGCAGCCACGACGAGCCCGACTGCGCGCTGGACGCGTGGGTGGCCGAGGGGCACGCGGATCCGGCGCGGCTGTACTCGCTGCGGCGGCTGCTGGCCACGCGTGAGCGCAAGGAAGGCGACTGACCTCCGCGTTGTTTGTCCTGGCGTGCGGGCGGTAAGTGCATAATCGCACCCAAGCCGGACGAGAGCCCGGCCAGGGCCTGACGAGCGCGCTGAGACGGATGAAGCGGTCACTGAACGTGGGATACGGGAGGACGACTCATGGCGTGGCTGCTGGTCATCGTGGCCGGGTTGCTCGAGACCGGCTTCGCGGTGTGTCTGAAGCTGTCGCACGGCTTCACCAGGCTCTGGCCGACGGTCGCGTTCTGCGTTTTCGCCCTCGGCAGCTTCGGACTGCTGACCCTCGCACTCAGAAGACTCGACGTGGGCCCCGCGTACGCGGTGTGGACCGGCATCGGGGCGGCGGGGACAGCCATCTACGGCATGGTGTTCCTGGGTGACCTCGTGTCGGTATTGAAGATCGTGTCGATCAGTCTCGTCATCGCCGGTGTGGTCGGACTGCAGTTGTCGGGTTCCGCGCACTGACGCCCGGTCAGCCGGCCTGCCCGGAAAGGGCGCTGCGCACCAGGCGGGCGACGCCACCCTCGCCGGGCGGTGCGGCCACGCACGACAGGGCCAGCCGGACGGCGAGTTCGCAGGAGCGGGCCAGGTCGGCGGTGTCGGACTTGGGCGTGGCGGGGCCGGCCAGGACGGTGACGGCCCGGTCGCGGACGAGCGCGACGAAGTCGCCGGGTGAGGGCAGCGGTCCGTCGGCGCGGCGTTGGGCCGGTACGGCGGAGCCGGACGGTACGGCCGTCAGGGCCGGGGCGGGCAGCCGCTCGCTCCAGCAGCCGGTGAGCATGGCGCGGACGAGGACGTTGTTCCGGGCCGCCGAGGCGGTCCACTCGGCGGTGGCGGTGAGCCGTTCGCACGGATCACTGTGCCCGGCGAGGGCGCGTTCCACCCCCGCGAGGTATCCGTCGGCCTCCCTCCGCACGAGCGCCCGGGCGAGACCGTCCTTGCTGCCGAACTCGTTGTAGAGCGTCTGCCGGGACACTCCGGCCGCCGCGGCCACGTCCACCATCCGTACGGCGGACCACGGCCGGCGCACCAGCGCCGTGTAAGCGGCGTCCAGCAGGGATTCCCGCGCTGCAGGCATCTTCGCCTCCCCTTGGGGCGAGCGGCTGTGCCCCAGATTTGACGGGCGTGGAACCACTGTCAAGAGTTCGCGGGCGTGCACGGGGGCGCGTTTCGGCCTTGGTGCGCGGGGCGTTGACTTCGAGGTCGCCAGAAGTGGCCCAGCAGCACGAGGCCCGGGTACCAGGCGAGGGCGAGCCCGGCATCGCGTTGTTGTTCGCCGCCGTCGGCGTGGGACCGGTCAGCCCGAACGTCGAAGCGGGCGATGATGGCGCTTCTTCGGAGACGCTGCGGGCTGCTAGAGGCTGCGGGCGGTGATGTCACCGTGGGCGGTGGTCGCGTGGATGGTCAGGTCGGCGGCGCCGTCGGTGTTCTTGAGGGTGTTGCGGATGCGCCCGTAGCCGGTGCCGGCGTCCAGTGCGGCGGAGACACCGTGGGCGGCGCCGACCGAGATGTCTCCCTGCTGAGTGCGCAGCGCGACGGCGCCGCCTACGGCCTCGGCGATGCGGAGATCGCCCTTCTGAGTACTCATCCGCGCCGGGCCGCCCAGGCGCCCGACGGCGAGGTCGCCGACGAGAAGGGTGAGGCGGGCGCTGTGGCTCTCGTCCAGCTCGACCGAGCCCTGCGCCGCCTCGAAGACCACGTCGCCCAGGCGTCCGACGCCGCGGAGTTCGGCGGCGTCGGCCTTCGCCTCGACGTGGGAGCCGACGGGCAACCGCACGGTGATCTCGACGGATCCGGAGTGTCCGAGAAGGCGGCTCCTCGCCTCGGGGGCCGTGATCCGCAGGACGCCGTCGCCGTAGCTGGTCACGATCTGCTCGGCCGCCTTCACATCGCGGCGCTTGGACCCGTCCGCGGGCAGGACCTCGACGGTGGTGTCGGCTCGGTCGGCGGCGATGAAGCGGATCCGTCCGGCGGGGATGTCGAGGACGGCCGAGACGGTGGCGGGGGTGTCGAACTTCTGCATCGTGCTCTCCTCGGGTTCGCGCGAGACATCGTTTCCAGTGGAGGAAAAGCTACGTTGCATTCATAAAATTGGCAACAGCAACGCCGCAAGTGAAGGCAATAGTTCCAGCTCATATGAAGGTAATCGCCGCGACAGCCCTAGGGACGAACGCAACACGATCCCCAGATCGTTGCAATGGACTGCCGATGAGCGCTGCGGTGCGGATGACCGGCACCACGAAGAACGCCGACAGATCGCACCGAGGTGCGGGTGATGCCCTGCCTGACCGGCTCGGGCGGCCTCACCGCGTCCGGACTCGCCCGGCGCCTCGTCGACGACGACGTCCGGTCCACGTCACCCAGCCCGGGCCGGCTCTCCGGGCGGCACCGAGGAGCCGGGTCCGCATCGCTGACCGCGCGCCTCGCATCCGGCCTCGCCCAAACCCCTCCCCCACCGTCACAAACCCCCTGTAGCCCCACCCCCACCTCGGCAGATAGGTTCGTTGCATGCCCGACTACCTCGACGACCTGCGTCTCGCCCACGTCCTCGCCGACGCCGCCGACGCCGCGACGATGGACCGCTTCAAGGCCCTCGACCTCAAGGTCGAGACCAAACCGGACATGACCCCGGTGAGTGAGGCGGACAAGGCCGCAGAGGAGCTCATTCGCGGCCAGCTCCAGCGCGCTCGCCCCCGAGACGCGATCCTCGGCGAGGAGTACGGCGTCGAGGGCACCGGCCCGCGCCGCTGGGTGATCGACCCGATCGACGGCACGAAGAACTACGTACGCGGCGTGCCGGTGTGGGCCACGCTCATCTCGCTGATGGAGGCGGGCGAGGGCGGCTTCCAGCCTGTTGTCGGCGTCGTCTCCGCTCCCGCCCTCGGCCGCCGCTGGTGGGCCGCGAAGGGCCACGGCGCGTTCTCCGGCCGCAGCCTCACCAAGGCCTCCCGGCTGCAGGTCTCCCGCGTCTCCAAGCTCTCCGACGCGTCCTTGGCGTACTCCTCGCTCAGCGGCTGGGAGGAACAAGGCCGCCTGGACGGCTTCCTGGACCTGACGCGCGAGGTGTGGCGCACGCGCGCGTACGGCGACTTCTGGCCGTACATGATGGTGGCCGAAGGCGCCGTCGACATGTGCGCCGAGCCGGAGCTGTCCCTCTGGGACATGGCCGCCACGGCCATCGTCGTCACGGAGGCCGGCGGCACCTTCACCGGCCTCGACGCCCGCCCGGGCCCTCACAGCGGCAATGCGGCCGCGTCGAACGGCCTGCTGCACGACGAACTGCTGGGGTACCTCAACCAGCGCTACTGAGCCCCCCGTTGTTACCGAGCGCCCCCTTGTTGACCCTCCCTTTACCTGCCACCCTGAGGGTCCCCCCACTTGTGAATTTGTGAAATTCTGAACGAACGGTGGGGAGACTCCCAGGAGGTGGCTCCATCCATGCTCGTCCGTGACGCCATGAGCACCGTCGTCCTCACGATCGGCCCGAACCACACCCTTCGCCAGGCCGCATCACTGATGTCCGCGCGCAAGGTGGGGGCGGCGGTGGTCCACGACCCCGACGCCGGCGGCATCGGCATCCTCACCGAACGCGACATCCTCAACTCCGTGGGTCTCGGCCAGGACCCGGACACGGAGCGCGCCCACGCCCACACCACCAACAACGTCGTTTTCGCCGCCCCGGCCTGGACCCTGGAGGAGGCGGCGGCCGCCATGGCACACGGCGGCTTCCGGCACCTCATCGTGCTGGACGGGGGCGAACCCGCCGGGATCGTCTCGGTCCGCGACATCATCCGCTGCTGGGCACCGGCACGGCAGCGGGTTCCGGTATGACGAAGCGGACGGGCCGGGCCCCGCGCGAGAGGGCCCGGCCCGTCCGCCACCGCAAGCGATCCAGCGCCGGACTTCAGCCGCGCAGCGCCCGGGCGGCGACCTCCAGCCGCTTACGCCGACCACAGTCCCTCTCGTCCCGCAATAGATAATGTCTAAGACGGGTACAGATCTAAACTCACACCTGTTCGGGACCTGGTCTCCTTTGCTGTTAGGCTGGTGGCTATGAGTGACCTTCTGGAACGGCTGCGCGGACGCGGATGGCGGATGACCGCGCAGCGGCGTGTCGTGGCTGAGGTCCTCGACGGCGAACACGTCCATCTGACGGCCGACGAGGTCCATGCACGGGCCGTCGCCAAACTGCCCGAGATCTCGCGGGCGACCGTCTACAACACGCTGGGCGAACTGGTGACCCTCGGCGAGGTGCTCGAGGTCTCCACGGACCAGCGTGCCAAGCGGTACGACCCCAATGCCCACCAGCCGCACCACCACCTGGTCTGCGCCCAGTGCGGCGCGATCCGCGACGTCCACCCCACCGGCAACCCGCTGGCGGACCTCCCCGACACCGAACGCTTCGGCTTCACGGTCTCGGACGTCGAGGTGACGTACCGCGGCGTCTGTCCGAACTGCGCCGCCGCCTAGCCTCCCCCCGCACGGACCTTCAGAGCCCCGGCATCGATGGGTGCCGGGGCTCTCTGCTGCCGTACCGCACGGGCGCACACCACGGGCGCCACATGCACCGAGGGCCGGAATCCTTTCGGATTCCGATTCCGGCCCTCGGCCTTCAGTAGCGGGGACAGGATTTGAACCTGCGACCTCTGGGTTATGAGCCCAGCGAGCTACCGAGCTGCTCCACCCCGCGTCGGTGAATGCAACGTTACGTCACCGGAGAGGACGGACGCAAATCCATTGCCCGGGCCTTGCCCGCACCCGGCCCGGGCAAGGCCGTCTCACGCGGACAGCTCCTGCCGCAGCGCATCCCGCAGCCGCTCCGCCCTCTCGGCGACGGAGGCCGGCCCCAGGGACACGGCCCGGTCGGCCCAGCGCTGGCCTTCCGCCAGCTCACCCCGACGCGCGTAGACCAAGGCCAGCCGCAACGCCGCCCGCCCGTGCCCGGCGTCAGCGGCCCGCGTCCACCACACCGCCGCCTCGGGCTCGCTCCCCTCCCTGGCCAGCAGCAGCCCCAGATTGAACGCGCCGTTGCGGGATCCGGCCTCGGCCGCCTCCCGGTACCACCGAGCCGCCTCGACGACATCACCCCGGGCCGCCGCGAGCATGCCGACGCGCACCTGCGCCCGCCGGTGCCCCTGAGAGGCCGCCCGCTCATACCACTCCTCGCATTCGCTCCGCCGGTGCACCGGCTCCCCGAGCTCGTGCGCGGGCTCCGGCGGCCGCCGGGCGTCGAGCACCGTCGCCAGCCGGTACGCGGCCTCGGAGCTCCCGCCCCCGGCCGCACACCGCAGGTGCCGCTCGGCCTCCTGCTCGTCGCCGTCCCGCAGCCTCGCCATGCCGACCTGGAGCGCCGCCTCGGTGTGACCGGCGGCGGCGGCGCGCTCGTACCAGCGCAACGCGGCCTGCTCCTCGCCGCGGCCGGCGTGCAGGATGCCCAGATTGAAGGCGGCGTCGACGCTCCCGGCCTCGGCGGCCTTGGAGAACCACGGCTCCGCACCCGTCTCGTCGCCGCCCCGCAGCAGCAGGATCGCCAGCGCGTTCGCCGCCTCCCGGTGCCCGGCGTAGGCCGCACGCCGGTACCACTGCTCGGCCTGCGGGGTGCGCCCCTGCTCGGCGCAGAGCAGACCGAGGTTGTACGCGCCGTTCACGTCGCCCGCGTCCATCGCGGCCCGGTACCACCGCTCGGCGGTCTGGGTCTCGCCCCGCTCGGCGTGCAGCGCCCCCAGCGCGTTCGCCGCGTTGCCGTCGCCGTCCTGGGCGGCCCGCAGCCACCACACGGCGGCGTTCTCGGTGTCGCCCGCGTCGCGCAGCAGGAAGCCGAGCGCACAGGCGGCGCGTGCCTCGCCGTCTTTCGCGGAGGTCAGGTACCAGCGTCCGGCCTCCTTGAGCTCGCCCCGCCTCTCCAGGATCGTCCCGAGGTGCAGCGCGGCCCGCCGGTGGCCGCGCGCGGCGGCCTGCCGGTACCACTGCTCGGCCTCCTCGGACGCCCGGACACCGTCGTCGCCGTCGGCTTCCGGCGCCGCCTTGCGGTCCAGCGCCCGTGCCAGCCGGTACGCCGCCTCCCGGTGCCCGCGCTCGGCCGCGACCCGCATCCACTGCTCGGCCCCGGCGTCACCGCGGTGCTCCAGCAGATCGGCGAGCGCGTACGCGCCCAGCGTGTGGCCCTGTTCGGCGGACTGGCGCAGCCAGTACTCGGCGGCGGGCTCGTCACCGCGCTCGCGGTGGTGCCGGCCGAGGGCGTGCGCGGCCGGCGTGGATCCGGCGACGGCGGCGATCCGCCACCACCCGGCGGCCTCGTCGGCGTACCCCCGCTGGTGCAGGAGGACTCCCAGGTTGTTGGCGGCCGCCCGGTCGCCCGCGGCGGTGGCGGCACGCAGATGAGGCTCGGCGCCGTCGAGGTCACCACGGCGCAACAGCATGGCCCCGAGGACACTCATCGCCTCGACGTCGCCGGCCTCGGCTGCGAGCCGCTGGCGCAGCTCCTCGGCCGCCTCGTCGGCGATCTCCCCGGTCTCGTCCGGGGTCTCGGTGTCCTCCCGGCTGGAAGGCTGCACAAAACGCCCTGTCTCGAACAGAGTTGCCTTGTCCCCCATAACGTCCATCGTCGCACCACCTGCAACCTGGGTACACCTGGTATACCGCAGCCAGTGAGGTCACTTCAGCGTTTTGTCGACATGCCCACAGAGAGACAAGTCAAACACAGATCGGCCAACTCCCCTCGGCGGCGCGGCCGCAGACGACGCCAGCACATGCGTTCACACATCACGAAGGCCCGGATTCCTTTGTGGAATCCGGGCCTTCGGTGCCGCTCCGTCACTCGGACATCGCGACTTCAGTAGCGGGGACAGGATTTGAACCTGCGACCTCTGGGTTATGAGCCCAGCGAGCTACCGAGCTGCTCCACCCCGCGCCGTTGTGTTCACAACCGTATCACGGCGCGGGATGGGCCTTTGACCAGGCCAGGGCGCTAGCTGCTCGGCTTCGGACTCGGACTGCCGCTCGGGCTGCTACTCGGCTTGCCGCCGGGCTTGCTCTCGCCGCCCCCGGAACCGCCGGACCGGCTCGCCTCGGACTGCGCGTCCTCGGCCCGCTGCAGGGCGTCCTCAAGGTCCTTCTGCGCCTTGCCGTACGCCTCCCAGTCGTTCTTCTTCAGGGCCTCCTGGCCCTCGTCGAACGCCTTCTGGGCGTCCTGCAGGGCCTGTTGCACCGTCGGGTTGTCGGACTTCGGCGGTGGCTGGGTCGTGTCGCCGCCCTCGTCCGGTGGCTCTGTGGTCGGGCCGTCCGCTCCGAAGACCTTGTTGAGGGCCTCGTCGAGGGTGTTCTCGAAGGCGGTCTGGCCGCCGTAGGTGACCAGCACCTTGCGCAGCAGGGGGTACTTGAGTCCACCACCGCGTACATAGACCGGCTCCACGTAGAGCAGTCCTCCGTCGAGCGGCACCGTCAGCAGGTTGCCGTACTCGACTTCGGAGTCGCCGCCTCTCAGGAGCCTGATCGACTCGGCGATGTCCTCTTGCGAGTTGAACTGGCTCTGGACCTGTTTGGGTCCGTTGACCGTGGTGTTGGTCGGCAGTTTCAGGATTCTGATCTTGCCGTAGTCACTGGTGTCCGCCTCGGCGTCGACCGCCATGAACGCGCTGAGGTTGTCCCGGCCGTTGGGCGTGAAGGTGGTCGTCAGCGAGAACGCCTGTTCCTTCTGGTCGGGCATCTTCATGCTCAGGTAGTACGGCGGCACCGCGCTGCCCGACCGGTTCGTCGGGTCGTCCGGCACCTGCCACACCTCGCTGCCGCTGAGGAACGTCGTGGCGTCCTTCACGTGGTAGCGCGTGAGCAGCTCCCGCTGGACCTTGAACAGGTCCTGCGGGTAGCGCAGGTGGTCCATCAGTGACTTGGAGATGTCGGTCTTCGGCTCCACCGTGTCGGGGAAGGCCTTCATCCAGGTCTTCAGGACCGGGTCCTTGGTGTCCCACTGGTAGAGCTTGACCTTGCCGGTGTACGCGTCGACGGTCGCCTTCACCGAGTTGCGGATGTAGTTGACCTGGTTCTGCTGGGCCACCACCGCGCGGTTGTCGTTGGTGGCGGTCAGCGAGTCCGCCGTGGTGTCGCCGAGGGTCGTACGCGAGGAGTACGGGTAGCCGTTCGTCGTCGTGTACGCGTCGACGATCCACTGGATCCGGCCGTCCACGACCGCCGGATAGGCGTCGCCGTCGATGGTCAGCCAAGGGGCGACCGCCTCGACGCGCTCCTTGGGCGTGCGGTTGTACAGGATCCGCGAACCGTCGCCGATGGCCCCGGAGTACAGGATCTGCGGCTCTCCGAACGCCACCGCGTAGGCGGCCCGGTTGACCGGGTTGGAGAGGTTGACCCCGCTGTCGCCCTTGTAGCTGGTGGTCTTCTCGCCGTTGTCGTCGGAGTAGTCGATCTCCTTCTGGGGACCGCCGACGATCGAGTACGTGGTGGTCTTCTCGCCGTAGTAGACCCGCTGCTCGTATGTGCCGAGGTCGCCCTCGGAGGGCAGGTCGGACTCAGTGAAGTTCGGACGGCCCTGGGCGTCGGCGCTGGTGCCCTCGGCGGCGACCACTCCGTAGCCGTGCGTGTAACGGAAGTGGTTGTTGATCCAGTTCTTCTTCGGGATGCCCGCGAGGTTCAGCTCACGCAGGCCGATGACCGTGTCCTGGTCCTTGCCGTCCTTGGCGTAGCGGTCGACGTCCAGGTTGGTCGGGAACGCGTAGTAGTTCCTGATCTGCTGGAGCTGCTGGAACGTCGGCGAGACGATGTTCGGGTCCATGATCCGGATACTCGCCGTGGACGGGACGTCGTCGCGCAGGGTGGTCTTGTCCTCGGTCTTGCTCGTGCCCGAGTAGTCGGTGACCTTGGTGCCGTCGATGCCGTAGGCCTTGCGCGTCGCCTCGAGGTTCTTCTCGACGTACGGCGCTTCCTTGGCCTGCTCGTTCGGCTGGACCTGGAACTTCTGCACGATCGCCGGGTACAGGCCGCCGATGAGGATCGCGGACAGCACCATCAGGCCGAAGCCGATCACGGGCAGCTGCCATGTGCGCCGCCAGATGGTGGCGAAGAACAGCAGCGCGCAGATGACGGCGATGCAGAACAGGATCGTCTTGGCCGGCAGGTAGGCGTTGGCGTCGACGTACCTGAGGCCCGTCCAGTTGTCGGTCGCCCTGAAGTCGCTGGACTTGACCGCGAGTCCGTACCGGTCGAGCCAGTAGGCGACGGCCTTGAGGGCGACGAAGACGCCGATGAGCACCGACAGGTGCCCGGTGGCCGCGGCCGTGGCGCGGGCGCCGGGGCTGGTGACGCGCAGCCCGCCGTACAGGTAGTGCGTGAGCGCTGCGGCGATCACGGAAAGGATCGCCGCGGCGAAGCCGAAGCCGAGCAGGAACCGGTACCACGGCAGGTCGAAGGCGTAGAAGGAGACGTCCAGCTTGAACTGGGGGTCCTTCTGCCCGAAAGGCACGCCGTTGACCCACATCAGCCACGTCCGCCACTGCCCGGATGCGGAGGCGCCGGCGATCAGGCCCACGAGGGCGGTGATCCCGAACAGCAGCCACTTCTTGTAGGGCGCGATGCCCATCCGGTAGCGGTCGAGGTTCTGCTGCTCCATCGACATCGCGCTCAGCGGCGGCCGCAGCCGGTGCGCCAGCCAGATGTTGAAGCCGACGGCGAGGGCCATGAGCAGGCCGAAGACGAAGAAGAGCCCGATCTTGGTCCACAGGGTGGTGGTGAAGACCGAGGAGTAGTTCACCGAGCGGTACCAGAGCCAGTCCGTCCAGAAGCCCGCGAACATGGTGAACGCCATGCCGAGAACGGCAAGGACGCCCAGCGTCATGAGCAGGGTCCGGACACGCCGGGACGGGCGGCCCACTCTGATCCGCGGCCCTGTCGGGCCTCCGCCGCGGTCCGGCATCTGGAAAGCCAAGGTGCGCACCTCGAAGTTCGCTGTTGATTCGTCAGGCCCGCGTCTTCACGGACCGTACGTGGCCCCCGTGATCGTGGGGCCCCCACCTATGCAACTTACTCACCGTTTACTCGGTTCCCGATTCCGGCCGGGAACGAGGCAGGATTGTGACCATGTCCAACACTCCCATGGCTGCGAACCCGCTCACCCGGGCCGTTCTCGAGATCGACGAGTACGTCTCCGGCCTCGGCTGGGACCAGTCAGCCCGCCTTTTCGCCCTCGTCGACACCGCACGGCTGCGGGCCGAACAGCCCTCGCTCGCGGACCGGCTCGGTCTGGGGGACGAGTCGGAGAACTCCGGCCTCACCCCGATCGAGCAGGACGAAGTGCCAACGGGTAAGCCGCTCGACGAGTTCCTCGCCACCATCGCCTGGCCCGACGCGGTGGCCGGCTGCGCCCTGGCCGTGGAGCGCCTGATGCTGCCGCCGTCCGCGGAGGCACAGGTTCCGCAGGGTCTGAGCGAGGCCGCCCTCACGAAGTGGGTGGCGGAACACCCGGACCGCCAGGAGGTCCGCATGACGGTCGCGGTCCTGCGCGACGGCACGCGTGAGTCGGCCCTGCGGCTGCGCGAGAAGGACTCCCCGACCGAGGTCCTGACCGGTTCCGACCTGGTCCCGGGACTGGCGGAGGCGCTGGCGGCGACGTTCGAGGAGTAGGGACCGCCGAGGAGCGGACCGCGGGGCCCGGCCTTCCGGGCCCCGCGGTCCCCCGGCTACTTACCGCACTTCGGCAGGTCCGCCGTGTCGCCGCTGCGGATGTCCTTCAGGGCTCCCAGGGCGTCCTTGATGGTGCCCACCTTGATCAGGGTGAGACCGTCGGGGGTGTCCTTGGCCGCGGCCGCGCAGTTGTCGGCGGGCGTGAGGAAGTACTTCGCGCCCTTGGCCCGCGCGCCCACGGTCTTCATCTCGATGCCGCCGATCGGCCCGACCTTGCCGGTGTCGTCGATCGTGCCGGTGCCGGCCACGAACGTGCCCCCGGTCAGGCTGCCCGGGGTGAGCTTGTCGTAGATGCCGAGCGCGAACATCAGCCCGGCGCTCGGTCCGCCGACGTCCGCGAGCTTGATGTCGATGGTGAACGGGAAGGTGTGGTCGGTCCCGGCCGAGATCCCCACGATGGCGCGCTTCTCACCGGTGTCGTCGGACGTCGTGGTGGTCATGGTGATGTCCTGCGTCCGGGTCGGCGTCCGCTTCTCCTTCTCCGCGGCGGCCTGCTCCTTGGCCGGCACGATCGTGAAGCGGACCTCCTGACCCGGCTTGTGCTTCGTGACGAGCTTCGCGACGTCGGCCGGCTCCCGCCGTACCGTCGACGGCCTTGATCACATCCCCCGCGTGCAGCCTGCCCTCGGCGGGGGACCCCTTGACGACCGTGGAGACGATCACCCAGGACTTCACCGGAACGTCCAGCTGCTTCAGGGCGGCGACCTTGGCGCTCTCCTGGGACTGGCTGAACTCCTCGGCGTTCTCCTGGGTGGACTGCTCCTCGGTCTTGCCGTCCGGGTAGAGCGTCTCGTGCGGCACGACCTTGTTGTCGTGCGCCAGCCAGCCGTAGACGGCTTCGACCAGGTTCATCCGGTAGTCGGCGCTCGTGACCCGGACCGTCGTCATGTTCAGGTGGCCACTGGTCGGGTAGGTCTTCCGGCCCGCAATCTGCAGCACCGGCTCGCCGTCGTGATCGCCCAGCGTGTTCACCGTCGGCCCCGGGGACATCTCCGAGTAGGGCACGGGGATGAACACTCCCGCGCACAGGAGCGCGATCAGCATCAGGGTGGAGGCGAGCATCGTCGCGGTGCGGCGTGGCATGAGTCGACAGTACGGGACGGTCCTGTCAGCGCACCGTCAGGGCCGCCCGTCCGGGGCGGCCCTGACCGCTGCAACGCTTGTGACCTGCTGGTTCCTCGCCCCTCAGGCACCGGGGCGGGGCTTCTCCATGGCTTCGCGGAAGCGGATGTAGCCGGTGAGCTCCGGGCCGTCGTTGCGGACCTTCCGTGTCCGGTGGGCCCAACTGCCCCAAAGCCCCGCGCCGATCGCAGCCACAAGCGGAATCAGCAACCAGGCGAGTGCCGCCATGCCGACCTCCAACCCCTTAAAGCATCCGCAACTGACTGATCAGCAGATTAACGATCCGCAGTGACAACGCTCACGCCAGGGGTGCGGTTACGCAACCGGAAGGCGGCTTCCGGGAGCGGCGGGCTGCCGGGCTCAGCAGGCCCCCACCCACTCCTCGGTGCCGTCGGAGAACTTCTGGTGCTTCCAGATGGGCACTTCGTGCTTGAGATCGTCGATCAGCTTCCGGCAGGCCTCGAAAGCCTCTCCGCGATGCGGGCAGGAGACGGCGACGACCACGGCGAGGTCCCCGACCCGCAGGTCGCCCACGCGGTGCACGGCCGCCAGGGCCCGCACCGGGAACTCGGCGGTGACCTTCTCCGCGACGCGCCGCATCTCGGCCTCGGCGCTGGGGTGGCAGGAGTACCCCAGCTCGTCGACGCCGGCGCCCCCGTCGTGGTTCCGCACGGTGCCCACGAAGAGCGCGGTGCCCCCGGCCGCGTCGTCCCCGACGGCCCGGAACACCTCGTCCAGGGAGAGAGCCGAGTCCCGGATCCCGATCAGCTTGATCGGGTCCTGCGCGGCCTGCTCACCGGGGTGATCGTTCGTGGTTGCCATGTTCCCATCGTGCCGCACCCGACCGACAGCACGGAATAGAGCCATCGACCGGCACGCGCGCGTACCCGTTTGGAGCCTCCTACAGGGCGGCCTTCCGCGGCACTCCACGCGCAGGCGTCCCTAGATCCGCCGCCGGGCCTTCCGCGCCCGCCGCACCACCGCCGCCGCACCGAGCAGCGCCACCGTCGCACCGGCGGCACCCGCGGCCGTCGCGTCCTTGCGGCCCAGCCGCCGTCCGGCGACCGTGTGCCGGCCGGAGACCTCCTCCAGGAGTTCCGCCAGCACCTCCTCGTTGGTGTACCGCGGCCGCCACCCGGCGTCGTGCAGCCGGCTGCCGCTCACCACCCAGGGGTACATCGTGTACGCCAGGTCCCCGGCCGGGGAGGGCGTGAGCCCGATGCGGTGCAGTCGCGCGGCCGCGCCCAGCGCGACCGCCGACGGCAGCTCCATCCGCCGGATCCCGCTGAGCTCCTCGACCTCCTCCTGCTCCAGCCAGCCGTCACAGCCGACGGTCAGTTCCCCGTCGACCTTCTCCAGAACGGCGTACTCCAGCGCGCTGCACAGGTCCTCGACGTGACAGAACTGCCACGCGGGCCGCGACCCGGCCACGACGAGGAGCCGGGGCGACTCGAAGTACCTGGTCAGTGCGGTGTCGGTGCCTCCCACCAGTACGGCCGGCCGTACCACGGTGACGTTGAGCCCGGGGTGCGCCCTGGGTGCGCGGCGCGCCAGCCGTTCGATCTCCAGCAGGTCGCCGACGCCCGTCGCCTCGGCTGTGGCGCGCAGCTCGGCGTCCTCGGACAGCGGCAGCTCGTTGTCGGGCAGTGCCCCGTAGACCATCGCCGAGGTGCACAGCACGACCCGGTGCACTCCGGCGGCCGCGGCGGCCGTCAGGACGGTCTGCGTCCCCCGTACGTTGTAGGCCGTTCGGGCGGCCGCGTCGGTTTCCAGGTCGAGATCCAGCGCCAGGTGCACCACCACGTCGCTCCCGCGCAGCTTGTCCGCGATGGCGGGGTCCCGCACGTCCAGGATGTGCCACTGGGCCGCCGCGCACTCGCCGCGCCGCTCGTCGATGGCGACGACCTGCTTGACCTCGCCGGATGCGGCCAGCTGCTCCGTGAGCAGGGCTCCGACGCCGTACGCGGCACCGGTGACCGCGACGACGGGTCCGCGCGCGGCGGGACTCGCGGAACTGGTTGACTGGTTTCGCGCTGCGCGAACCTGCGGATCTGGGGAACTCACCGGGCGTCTCCAGCGGTTGTCTTCAGTACGAGCGCGTCCGACGCGTGCGTACCAGGTGGCATCCATCCTGCCGCAGGCCGCCGGCCGGCGAAGCACCGAGGCCCGATCCGCCCCGGGTGTCTACGCTGGGTGGTGATGTCGGGCAGCCGTGCCGCCGGAAAGAACCGGCGGCCCTACCAGCCGAGGAATCCCGTGAGTGACACCCCATTCGGATTCGGCCTTCCGCCGGAGGAGCCGGACGACGGCGACGAGGGCAAGAAGAAGGACCAGCAGAGCGGTGGTGGTCAGGGACCGGCCAACCCGTTCGGTTTCGGCGGCCTGCCCGGAGCCGGTGGCTTCGGGCAAGGCCCCGGCGGCCCTGGCGGCCCCGGTGCGGACAATCCGTTCGCAGCCATGTTCGGGTCGCTGAACCCCACCGACCTGGGCGCCGCGTTCCAGCAGCTGGGCCAGATGCTCTCCTACGAGGGCGGCCCGGTGAACTGGGACATGGCCAAGCAGATCGCCCGCCAGACGGTCTCCCAGGGCAGTCCCGACGGCACCAAGGACGCCAGCGTCGGCCCCGCCGAGCGCAAGTCCGTCGAGGAGGCCGTCCGCCTGGCCGACCTGTGGCTCGACGACGCCACGTCCCTGCCCTCCGGCGCCGCCTCCGCGGTGGCCTGGAGCCGCGCGGAGTGGGTCGAGGCCACCCTGCCCGCCTGGAAGGAGCTGGTCGACCCGGTCGCCGAGCGCGTCGGCACCGCCATGGGCGACGTCCTGCCGGAGGAGATGCAGGCCATGGCCGGCCCGCTGATCGGCATGATGCGCTCGATGGGCGGCGCCATGTTCGGCACGCAGATCGGGCAGGCCGTCGGCGTGCTCGCCGGTGAGGTCGTCGGCTCGTCCGACATCGGCCTGCCGCTCGGCCCGGCCGGCAAGGCCGCGCTGCTGCCGGTGAACATCGAGACGTTCGGCAAGGACCTGAGCGTCCCCCAGGAGGAGGTGCGGCTGTATCTCGCCCTGCGCGAGGCCGCCCACCAGCGCCTCTTCGCACATGTGCCGTGGCTGCGCTCGCATCTGTTCGGCGCGGTCGACGGCTACGCCCGCGGGATCAAGGTCGACACGGCCAAGCTGGAGGACGTGGTCGGCCAGTTCGACCCGCAGAACCCGGAGCAGTTGCAGGAGGCCCTGCAGCAGGGCATGTTCCAGCCCGAGGACACGCCCGAGCAGAAGGCCGCCCTGGCCCGTCTGGAGACGGCTCTGGCGCTCGTGGAGGGCTGGGTCGACGCGGTGGTCCACGCCGCGGCGAAGCCCCGTCTGGCGTCCGCCGACGCCCTGCGCGAGACGCTGCGCCGCCGTCGCGCCTCGGGCGGCCCGGCCGAGCAGACGTTCGCCACGCTGATCGGCCTGGAGCTGCGCCCGCGCCGACTGCGGGACGCCTCCCGTCTGTGGGCGTCGCTCACCGACGCGCGCGGGGTCGACGGCCGGGACGCCCTGTGGCACCACCCGGACATGCTCCCGACGGCGACCGACCTGGACGACCCGGACGGCTTCGTGCACCGCGAGCAGATCGACTTCTCCGAGCTGGACAAGATGCTCGGCGAGGCGGCGGACAAGCCCGACCTCGGGAAGAAGGACGACGGCGAGGACGAGAACAGGGGCGACGACGCCGGGTGAGCCTGTACGACGACGTGGTCCTCGTACTGAAGGGGTACGAGGACCAGCCGGAGCTGCGGCAGGCCTATCTGGACCATCTGTCGGAGCACCCCGACGGTCTGTGGAAGGCCTGCCACGCGGGCCACATCACGGCGAGTTCCCTGGTGATCGACCCCGAGGGCGGCCGGGTGCTGCTGACCCTGCACAAGAAGCTGCGGATGTGGCTGCAGATGGGCGGCCACTGCGAGCCGGGCGACGCGTCCCTCGCGGCCGCGGCCCTGCGGGAGGCGACGGAGGAGTCCGGCGTCCCGGGCCTCTCCCTGCTGCCCGGCGGGCCTGTGCGCCTGGACCGGCATCCGATCCCGCCGCCGTGCCACTGGCACTTCGACGTCCAGTACGCGGTGGTGGCCCCGCCGGACGCCACGCACGCGATCAGCGACGAGTCGCTCGACGTGCGCTGGTTCGGCTACGACGAGGTGCCGGACGTGGCGGACGAGTCGGTGGTCCGCCTTCTGGAGGCGACACGCGCGAGGCTCGCGACCTGAACGGTGTAAGGGGCGGCCACCATGCGGGCCGCCCCTTACATTCGCTCCTGAGGTCGGGCCCCGTTCAGGGGCGCGGGGAACTGCGCGACCAGCCACAGCCGACCCGAGGCCGGGGCGAAACCGCCCGCCCCCTGAACCCCGCGGCCGAACCCGCGGAGCGCTCAGCTCCAGACGTTGCCCTGGTTCTGCCCCCGCGCCCCCTGCTGGCCCATGCCGTACTGCGCGGCGAGGCCCGAGCCGATCTGCGCGCCCTGCGGCGGCAGCAGCTCGCTGGGCTGGACCAGCGCGTAGCCGGTGCCCATGAAGCTCAGCTCCCAGCCCTCACCGGTGCTGCCGCGGCGCCGCCACACCCCGGAGGAGTGCGTCTGGGCCTGCATCTGCACCCGCAGGCTCGTCGACCAGGCGACGATCGCGTCGGCGTCGCAGTTGACGTACTTGTCGGGCGTCACCTGCATCAGCAGCGGCATCCCGGAGGTCATCAGGGCGACCTTGCCCCGGCCCGAGATGTTGAGCTGGTACTTCCCGGAGCCGGAGATGCCGTACAGGCTGTCCACGGCGATGACCTCGTGGTGCAGGGAGGAATCCATCGCCAGCACGTAGCTGCTGTCGACGGTGAGGCCGTCCTGGTCCACGTCCATGACGTGCACGTGCTGCTTGAGGTTGGCGAGGTAGACCGTGCCCTGCCCGTGACAGCGCATCAGGTCGAGACCCTCACCGGTCTGCGCACGGGCACGTGACTGCTGGTTGGTCTGGAACTCGGCGTCGAACTCGACGAGCCCCTGATAGGCGACCATGGTGCCCTTGCGGGCCAGGACGTCGTCGTGGCCTTCCAGGGTGACGCGCAGCATCTGCTTGTTCTGCAGGCTCCAGCGCTCCTGGGTCTGCTGCTCGTTGTAGGCGAAGATCGGGCTCTGCATGACGTGTGGCTCCCCCTCAGCCCCGGACCCGGAGGCGGTCGGTACTGTCCTCGCTGGGCTGGACGACGACGATGCCCTGACCGGAGAAGGCCATCTGGTAGGCCTCGCCGCTGCCGCGGCCGATCAGCGACTGCGCGCGGAAGCTGCGCTTGCCCTTCACCTTGAGGTTCGGGGACCAGGCGACGAGCGCGTCGGGGTCGACGTAGGTCTCGTCCTCGCCGCCTCCGCAGTCGACGACGATGGGCTTGCCCCGGGAGGTCAGCGCGACCCAGCCCTGCCCGGAGATCTTGGTGTTCCACAGGCCCTGTCCGGCGAACTTCGCCAGGCCCTTGACCCGCTCCACGCCCCAGGTGAGGTGGGCGTCGAAGGCCAGCAGATTGGTGGCGTTGACCGAGATTCCGTCGCCGTTGAGATTGATGACGACGACGTTCGCCCCGTAGTCGGCGAGGTAGAGCAGACCGTCGCCGGAGCACTTCATCAGGGGCGCGCCCTCACCGGTGAGCCAGTCCTTGGCGATCTGGCGTACGGCCGGCGGGTTGGGCTCGTACTGCACGAACCCCTCGTAGGCGACCATCGACCCCACGCGCGCGAAGAGGTCGTTCCCGGTCTGCATGGCCACCTTCAGCATGTGGTTGCCGTGGTTCTCCATGCGGGCGGTGACGGGTGCGGGGGCGTGGCCCGCGAGTTGCTGTGTCATGACGGGCTCCCTCAGACCTCGTACGGCTGGACGACGATGAAGTTGCCGGGCGCTCCCCGGAACTGGAGGTTGACGCTCTCCCCCGTGTCACCGGGGTAGGCGTTGCGGCGCATCCGCACCTGGCTGGAGACGACGACCTGGGCGGCGGCCGACCAGGCGACCACGGCGTTGCAGTCGGCGAACGTGGTGGGGGTGACCGGCAGCACCACGGGCGTGCCGTGCGTCTTCACGACGATGGTGCCGGTGCCCTGGAACTGCATGGTGAACAGCGCGCCACCGGGGATGCCGTGGCCCTCGATGCGGCGGACCTCGTAGGTGAGGCTCTCGTCGAAGGCGAGGACGTTCTCGGCGGAGACGCAGACGGCGTCGCCCTGCAGCTCCAGGGGGTGCAGCATGGTCGAGTTCTCGGCGAGGAACACCTGCCCCTGGCCGGTACAGCGCATCAGCTGCATCTCCTGGCCGGTCGCGTTGCCCACGATCCGGCCGGCGAAGCCGGCGCCCTTGTAGCTGAAGTCGACCTTGCCCTGGTAGAGCACCATGCTGCCCTGCCGGGCCAGTACGGGCTGTCCGCCGATGCCGAGGTCGACGCGGACGAGCTTCTTGTTCTGCTGCGTCCAGCGCTGCCCGGTGGGGGTCTCCTTGAACTGCTGGAGCGCGGCGGACACACCGGGGCCCTGGGGAGCGCCTTGCGGGGCACCCTGCGGGGCTCCGTAGGGTGCCTGCCCGACCGGCGGCTGCTGCTGGCCGTAGCCCGGGGGCGGCGTGGGCTGGCCGTAGCCGGGGGGCGGGCCCGGGGCGTGGGGCGCCTGTGGCGCATGAGGGGCCTGGGGCTGACCGTAACCGGGCGGCGGCGAAGCCGTCTGGCCGGGAACCTGGCCGTATGGCGGCGGCTGCTGGCCGGGCTGACCGTAGGGCGCGGGCGCCGGGGCCGGGGGCGGCACCGGGGAGCCACCGGGCGGGGTGTGCAGGGGGGCGACGATGGTC
>NZ_LGEA01000103.1 GCF_001280065.1 Streptomyces sp. NRRL B-1140 | reverse complement strand
GCCCGGGGGCGCGGGGCCCGGGGGTGGGCTTGGTGGGGCCGATGGGGCCAGTGGGGAGGGCAGCGGCACCTGGGGCTCGGGGCACGGCGGTCTTGCCTGGGCCGGGGGCGCCGGGCACGGCGGTCTTGCCCTGGCCGGGGGCGCCGGGCAGGGCGGTCGTGCCCCTGCCCGGGGTGCCGGGCGGGGCGGTCTTGCCCTGGCCGGGGGCGCCAGGCAGGGCAGTCGTGCCCGTACCTGGGGTGCCGGGCAAGGTGGTCTTGCCCTGGCCGGTGCCGGGCCGCCGGGCGTTCGTACCCGGGCCCGTGTCTGTGCCCGTAGCCGTGCCCTCACCCTCGCCCGACGCCTGTTCGGCCGCGTCCGATCCGGAGCCGGACGGGTGGGCGGCCGTGGTGAAGTCCGGTCGCAGGGCCGTGACCGTCGTCGCTCCGGGCTCTTCGCCCCGGTCCCAGCAGACTCCGGCCACCAGCAGCAGGGAGACGGCCATCACGATCGTCCGCGTCAGCCGGTAACCACGTGTCCGGTACCAGGGCCTGCGCGAGCGCCGCCGGGGCCGTCCCCGGGGCACGCCGACGGGCGCGGCGTACCGCCCCGCCGGGCCGGAGCCGGTCCCCGGCCCACGCCGGACCACCCGAGCCGCGCCGGGCCCGGCCCCACGCCGGAACTGCCGGACATCGTCAGGTCCGGTCCCGCGCCACCCCGACGGCACTCGGGCGACCCCCGCCCCGCCCCCGCGCCGGACGACCGGAGCGTCGGCAGGCCCGGAGCCGGGCCGGGCTCCGGGACCGGATCGGGCGCCCCGCCGGCCCCCGCGAGCCGCCCCGGGCCCGGCACCACCCCCGCGCCGCCCCCACGGCACATCGGCGAACCCTGAATCAGCTCCACGCCGGCCCCCGCGAACCGCCCCGGACCCGCGCCGCCCCGGCGGCAGATCGACGGAGCCGGAACCAGCCCGACGCCGAACCGCCGGAGCCGGCCCGGACCCGGAACCAACCCGGCGCCGGTCCGCCGGAGCCGCCCCGGACCCTGTACCGCCGCCCCGCCGATCCGCCGGGGCGGCGCCTGGCCCGGCGCCGCCTCCTCGCCGTCTCACCGCTCCGGCATCGGGCCCGAGCGCGCCACCGCCCCGCACCGGCCGGGCGGGACCCTCCGCGGAACCCGGCCTACGCGGCGCCATCGGGGCGGCGACGGAGACGGAACCAGACCGCCCCGGCGACGGCGGCCAGGCCGACCGCGGCCGCGCCGGTGACCGGCGTGAAGGCCTCGCTGCGGGCGATGCCGCCCCCGCCCGCGGGCGGACCGCCGACCGGCGTCGTCGGCTTGGAGGTGGGGCAGTCGACCTTGAACACCTTGAACTTGCCGGCACCGTGGGCCTGGTCGGTGAGCCACGTCAACTTGTACTGCCCGTTGGGCAGATTGACGGCCTCGGTACGGCCCATGCCGGTCGGGTCGGCGACGAAGCTGCCGGTGCGCGTGGCGCCGCCCGGGACCTCGGGCTGGGTCTGGATCGTCCAGTTGATCTGCTCACCCGCGTCGAAGTTGAACGCGGCGAGGTAGAAGTCGCAGACCTTCGGGTCGTTGCGCTGGTTGACCGCGGCCGTGGTGCTGGCGTGGATCTTGACGTCTCCGTTGTCCCCCGGGATGGGAGCGGCGACGGCGGACACCCCGCTCAGGGTGGTCCCTGCGACGGTGAGGGCGGCGAGGACGGCCGTGCGGGTACCGGCGCGGCGCGCGAGGGGTACGACGGGCATGAACATGCCTCCAAGTCAGATGATTTTCATACAAACACCTCGTCACCTGACTCTCTGGCACCTCACCGCCGAAAGGGCCGCAGCACCGCCCTACGACGCGTCAGATATCGCTCTTCCGGCGCAGCGGCGCCCCGCGCCCGAGGCCCCTCCGCACGCCGCGGCCCTCACCACCCGGCTTGTCCGGACCCTCCGCCCCGTCCGGCGCGTCCCGGCCGACCCGCTCACCCGGCTCGTCCGGCTCCCGCGGTGACCGCACGGCGACCCCGGAGGACAGCAGCAACAGCACCCCCAGCATCACGAACGGCGCCGCCGCACCCGCGACTCCGGCGATCAGTCCGGCCGCGGCGGGCGCGGCGACCTGGCCGAGCCGGTTGCCGGTCAGGCGCAGCGCGAGGGCCGTGGAACGGGCGTCGTCGGGGGCGGCCTGGACGACCGTCGTCATGGACAGCGGCTGACCGACACCGAGGCAGAAGCCGAGCGCGGCCAGCAGCAGTCCGAGCGCCCACACCGGCACCGGCAGGGCGATCGCCGTGCACAGCAGGGCCGCCAGCAGACAGGTGAGCGTGAGCAGCAGGGGCCGGCCGAGCAGCCGCAGCAGGGGCGTCAGCACCAGACGGCAGGCGATCGTCGCCGCGGCGCGCAGACTGAGCAGGACGCCGATCACGGACGGCGCGATGCCCCGGTGCTCGCCGACCACCGGCAGGTAGGCGGTCAGGATGTCGGTCGCGGACAGCACGGCCAGGCTGATGAGGATGCCCGCCGGCACCCCCCGGGTGCGCAGGATGCCGCGGACCGGGACCCGGGCCCCCTTGTCCGCGGTGGACGAGGATGCCGTACGGCGATGCTCGATGCGCCACAGCGAGGTGAACGCGACCGCCGCGGTCGCGCCCGCCGCGACCAGGGCGAGCGCGCTGCTCCCGGCCATGTCCTCGCCGCCGATCAGCGCACCCGCGGCGATGGGGCCGACCAGCTGGCCGAGGGCGGCGCCGATGGTGAAGTGGCCGAAGTTGCGGTCCTGCTCGTGTGGCGCGGACTGGCGGGCGACCAGGGACTGCGAGCCGATGACGAAGCACAGGTGCCCGAGGCCCATCACCCCGCTCCACAGGGCCATCGTCCACAGAGAACCGGCCACGCCGCTGAGGGCGCAGCCGCCGGCTATCAGCACCACGCCGACCGGCAGCAGGGGCGCGCAGCGGCCGTGGTCGGTGCGGCGGCCCAGGGGCACGGCGGCGAACAGGGGCAGCAGCGCGTACACACCGGCGATGACACCGACGGCGCGCTCGTCCGCGCCCAGCGCGAGGGCCCGGTAGGAGACGGCGGGCCGGGCCATCGACACCGCCCCCTGCGCGAAGCCGAAGGCGATGACGAGGCGGAGCAGCCAGCCGCGGTTCCCACCGGGCCTCACGACGACGTCCTCCATGAAGTGGCTCAGATGATCCCGAACAGCATGCCCGCGCCGAGGATGACCAGGCAGGTGAGGGCGGCCCACTTCACGACGAACCTGGTGTGGTCACCGAACTCGACCTTGGCCATGCCGACCAGGACGTAGACGGCGGGGACCAGCGGGCTGGACATGTGCAGCGGCTGGCCGACCAGCGAGGCGCGGGCCATCTCCAGCGGGGTGACCCCGTGCGCGGCACCCGCCTCGGCGAGGACGGGCAGGACACCGAAGTAGAAGCCGTCGTTCGACATGAAGTAGGTGAGCGGCAGGCTCAGGATGCCGGTGACGAGGGCCATGTGCGGGCCCATGCTGCCGGGGATGACGTCCACCATCCACTTGGCCATGTGGTCGACCATGCCGGTGCCCTGGAGGACGCCGGTGAAGACGGCGGCGGCGAAGACCATGCCGGAGACGTTCAGGACGTTGTCGGCGTGGGCGGCCAGGCGGGCCTTCTGGTCGGGGATGTGCGGGAAGTTCACCGAGAGGACGAGCGCGGCACCGATCAGGAACAGCACCGGGATCGGCAGCCACTCCATGATCATGGCGGTGAGCAGGCCGACCGTGAGCAGCGCGTTGAACCAGTACAGCTTGGGGCGCAGCGTGGCCCGGTTGGGGTCGAGGCCCTGGAAGGTGCCGTCGTCACCGGAGGCGGCGGAGCCCGTGGCACCGGCGGGGGTGTCCGTGCCGGAGCCTGCGGCGGCCGTGCCGCCCTTGCGCATCGAGACCTTGCCGTCGCCGGGGGCACCGGAGCCGACGAGGACCGTCTCGCTCTCCTTCTCCTCCTCCAGCACCTCGTCCAGCGTCAGCACGCCGAGCCGCCGGCGCTCACGCACGCCGAGCACGTAGGACAGGGCGAAGACGAAGGCCAGACCCACCAGGAGCGCCGGGATCATCGGGACGAAGATGTCGCTGGCGTCGACCTTCAGCGCGGTCGCGGCGCGGGCGGTCGGGCCGCCCCAGGGCAGGGTGTTCATCACACCGTTGGCCATGGCGGCGACACCGGTCATCACGACCAGGCTCATCTTCAGGCGCTTGTACAGCGGGTACATCGCCGAGACGGTGATCATGAAGGTGGTCGAGCCGTCGCCGTCCAGCGACACGATGGCGGCGAGCACGGCGGTGCCGACGACGATCCGCATCGGGTCGGCCTTACAGAATTTGAGGATTCCGCGGACGATCGGGTCGAAGAGACCGACGTCGATCATCACGCCGAAGTAGACGATCGCGAACATGAGCATCGCCGCGGTGGGGGCGAGGTCGGTCACGCCGTCGAGGACGTAGTCGCCGAGCTTGGCGCCCTTGCCGACGAACACGCAGAACAGCGCGGGAATCAGCACGAGCGCCGCGATCGGCGACATCTTCTTCATCATGATCAGGACCAGGAAGGTCGCGATCATGGCGAAGCCGAGGATGGTCAGCATGAGTGGATACCTAACGTTCGCCCTTGAACATCCCACCAGGGCCGGCGGTTCCCGAGACGTTAGGTCCCGTCAAGCAGCGTTAACAAGACGTTGACGTGCGAGCAATAAGCGCAAAACTGCTGGTCACAGCTTTGCTCAGGTCAGAGCGGTGAGCTTTTCGGTCACGGAGGCACATTCGGCCGGGCTCGCGGGGGTGACCTCGACGGGTACGCCGTTGAGGACCGCGTTGCCCGACAGCGGGTCGAGGAGGCGGCCGTCGAGGAGCTGGTTGACGTTGACGCCGGGGTTCTTGGAGGCGTGGCCGAGGCGGGTGCCGGGACGGTCGTGCCCCCAGCCGTGCGGCAGGCTCACCACGCCCGGGCGGACCGCGTCCGTCACCTCGGCGGGCGCGACGACCTCTCCCCCGGCGCCCTTCACGCGCACGGCCGCCCCGTCCTCGACGCCCAGCCGCTCGGCGTCCTCGGGATGCATGTGCAGGGTGCAGCGGTTGGAGCCGCCGGTGAGGGCGGGCACGTTGTGCATCCAGCTGTTGTTCGAGCGCAGATGGCGCCGGCCGACCAGGACGAGCCCCTCGGGGCGCTCGGCCAGGGCGGCGCGCAGCCGGGGCAGGTCGCCCGCGATCGGGCCCGGGAGCAGCTCCACCCGGCCGCTGCGGGTCTTCAGGGGCTGCGGCAGACGGGGCTGCAACGGGCCGAGGTCGATGCCGTGCGGGTGGGCGAGCAGCTTCTCCAGGCCGAGTCCGTCCGGCCGTGCGCCGAAGCCGTCGCCGTAGGGGCCGAGGCGCAGCATCATGTCGAGCCGGCGCTCCGGGCCGGTGTCGCCGGTGAGCCGGCCGGCGAGCTCGCGCGGGTCGCCGTCGTATACGGGCGAGTGCGGGTCCTTGACCGCCTTGCCGAGGGTCTGGTCGATGACCATTTGGTCGACGGCAGCGGGATCGGCCCCGTGCATACCGGTCACGGCCAGGATGAGGCGGGCCAGGATCTCCGTCTCGGCCATGCGGCCGGGCTCCAGGGGGATCGCCGGGCGGGTGTAGCGCACCTGGTTGCGCACGGCGAGGGTGTTGAAGGCGAAGTCGTGGTGGGGGCTCTGGGAGGGCGGCGGCGGGGGCAGGACCACATCGGCGTGGCGCGAGGTCTCGTTGAGGTACGGGTCGACGCTGACCATGAAGTCGAGCGAGTCGAGCGCCTTGTCGAGCCGGTCGCCGTCGGGCGCGGACAGCACGGGGTTGGCGGCGACCGCGATCAGCGCGCGTACCGGTTCGCCCTCCTCGGTGAGGGTGTCGATCTCCTCCGCGAGGGCCGACAAAGGCAGCTCGCCCTTGGCCTCGGGGTGCCGGCTCACGCGGGAGTGCCAGCGCCCGAGGGCGAAGCCGCGGCCGGGCCCGGCGGGGCGCGGGGTCTTGTCGGTGGCGGCCTGTGGGAAGAGCACGCCGCCGGGCCGGTCGAGGTTGCCGGTGAGGATGTTCAGGACGTCGACGAGCCAGCTGGCGAGGGTGCCGTGCGGGACGGTGCAGCTGCCGATGCGGCCGTAGACGGCGGCGGTCGGGGCGGCGGCCAGGTCGCGGGCGAGGGTGCGGATGACTCCGGCCTCGACGTCACAGGCCTCGGCGACGGCTTCGGGGGTGAACTCCGCCAGTTCCGCGTCCAGTTCCTCGATGCCCTGCGCCTGCGGGGTCGGGTCGGCGAGGCCCTCGTCGAGGAGCACCCGCGCCATCGCCGCCAGCAGCAGCGCGTCGGTGCCGGGCCGGACGGCGATGTGCCGGTCGGCGAGCTTCGCGGTGCGGGTACGCCGCGGGTCGATCACGACGAGGGTGCCGCCGCGGGCCTTGAGCGCCTTGAGTTTGCCCGGGAAGTCGGCGGCGGTGCACAGACTGCCGTTGGACTCCAGCGGGTTGGCGCCGATCAGGAGCAGATGGTCGGTGTGGTCGAGGTCGGGCACCGGGATGGCGTTCGCGTCGCCGAAGAGGAGTCCGCTGGAGACGTGCTTGGGCATCTGGTCGACCGTGGAGGCGGTGAAGACGCTGCGGGTGCCGAGCCCGGCGAGAAGGACGGGTGGGTAGAGGGCGCCGGCCATGGTGTGCACGTTGGGGTTGCCGAGCACGACCCCGACGGAGTGCGGGCCGTGGCGCTCCACGACGGGCCGGATGCCGGCCGCCACCGCGTCGAAGGCCTCCTCCCAGGTGGCCTCGCACAGCTCCCCGTCCCGGCGCACGAGCGGCGTGCGCAGCCGGTCGGGGTCGGAGTCGACCGCGCCGAAGGAGGCGCCCTTGGGGCAGATGAAACCCTTGCTGAAGACGTCGTCGCGGTCACCGCGGGCTTGGGTGACGCGCGTGCCCTCGATGGTGAGGGTCAGGCCGCAGGTGGCCTCGCACAAGGGGCAGATACGCAGGGCGGTGCGGGACACGGGTCCTCCCGGGACGGCGGCTACGGTGACGCACGGACGCGGCCGAGCATACCGACCGGTATGAACGGTGGGGAGGCCCTGGCGGGACCGGCTTCAGTCGAGCACCCGGGCCAGATAGGCCCGCAGCATCTCCCGTGCCTCGTCGATGATCCGCTCGTCCCCCTCCGGTGCCACCCGGAACGCCAGGTGCACGAGGGTGTCCGCGGTCTCGACCGCTATGAGGAAGACCCGCCGCAGATCGTCGTCGGGTTCGCGGTCCAGGTAGCCGGAGAGGAGGTCGGTGAGGCGGTCGGCGACGCGGTGGTTGGGTTCGGCCTGGCGGGCGCCGACCGGGATCTGGTTGCCGAAGTCGACGAGGGAGAAGCCGGGCGCGGTGCGCTTCATGTCCAGGTACTCGTCGAGCACGGCGTCCATGGCCGCGCGCCAGCCACCCTCGCCACCGGCGTCCCGCAGGCGCTGCGTGACGCGCTCGGAATACCGCTCCAGGTTGCGCTGGGCCAGGGCGTCCACCATCTGGCGCTTGTTGCCGAAGAAGCGGTAGACGGAGCCGATCGGGACCGAGGCCCGCTGGGCGACGGCACGGGTGCTCAGGGCGTCGTAGCCCACCTCGTCGAGCAGGTCGGCGCAGGCGTCGAGGATCCTGGTCAGGCGTTCGGCACTGCGCCGCTGCACGGGCGCGCGTCGGAGCGATGTCGCGTGGGGCACGTGCTTCATGATGCCCCTCGGCCGCGGTCCGGTGAACCTCGGCCCCCGGCCGCCTGTCGTTCACGCTCGGACGAAGCCCGCCCGTCGGCCGCGCCTCGTTCCCGGCCGGATGAAGCCCGCCCCCCGGCCGCCTCACGTCCGCGGTCCGGTGCGCCGAGGCCCCCGGATGACACTTGCTCGCCGTCCGGTGACCCGCGGCCGGCGTCCGCGCCCGGGGTCCGGGCCTTGCGCCGGGAGGCGGCGTCCGGCGTCACCCCCGGGCCCGGCTCCGACGCGGTGATGTCGGCCGTGCTCTCCACGGGTGTGCCGTCCACCGCCCACACGGTGCCGTCATCGGCTTGGAGACGAGCCGTGACGTGGTGCGTGCCGCGCGGCACGAGGCGGGCGTCCAGCCGGTAGGTGGAGGCGCGGAGCCGGGTCACGGGGCGGCCGTCGACGAAGAGGCGCGCGAGGCCGCGTCCGGCCACGGCGCGGGCCGCCGCGCCGGCCGGCGAGAAGCGGAAGTTCCGCACGGTCAGGCGCACGTCCCAGCCACCGGCCGCGTCGGGCTGCACCTCGATCCCGACATCGGGGGCGCCCTCGGGGTCCACCTCCCGCAGGGGCTGCCCGTCCCGGTCCCGGCCTTCGAGGATCTTGCCGACCGGTGCGGTCGACGCACCGCCCTCCCGGGCCTCACCGGTGCCGCAGCCCACGGACCCGGCCAGGAGGAGGACACAGCCCGCGAGCGCGGCGCAAAGTCTCCGTGTCCACGACATGTTCGGGAGCGTAGAACACGCGTCCGCCCCCGCGGATCATTCTCAAGTCGGGTTCCGGTCATCCATGAAGAGGAGGGGGCGCGCCCTCTTGCGTCACTGACAACGCAATCCTACGGTGCTGCATAGGAATCAGACCGCAAGGGAGCAGCGATCATGGGCGATGGGGGCACCACCCGCGCGAGCGCGTTCGAGCACGGGGGAGCGCGGAAGACCGCCGAAGGGCTGGCCTACCTCTCCGGCTTCGGAAACGAGCACAGCTCGGAAGCCGTCCCGGGCGCACTGCCCGAGGGTCGCAACTCGCCCCAGCGGGCTCCCCTCGGGCTGTACGCGGAGCAGCTGAGCGGTACGGCGTTCACCGAGCCGCGGGCCCACAACCGCCGCTCGTGGCTGTACCGGATCCGCCCGTCGGCAGCGCACCCGGCGTTCACCAGAGCCCACAACGGCACGGTCCGCACCGCCCCCTTCACCCAGACCGTGCCCGACCCCAACCGGCTGCGCTGGAACCCGCTGCCCGACCCGGCGCCCGAGACGGACTTCCTGGCGGGCCTGTGGACCCTGGGTGGCAACGGCGACGCCACCCAGCGGACCGGTGTCGCCGTACACCTCTACTCGGCCAACGCCTCGATGGACCGGGTGTTCAGCGATGCCGACGGCGAACTGCTGATCGTCCCGGAGCGCGGCGGGCTGCTGCTGCACACCGAGTTCGGTTTCCTGCATGCCGAGCCGGGCGATGTGGCGCTGATCCCGCGGGGAGTCCGCTTCCGGGTCGAGCTCCTCGACGAGTCCGCCCGCGGTTATGTGTGCGAGAACTACGGCGCCCCCTTCCGCCTCCCCGACCTGGGGCCGATCGGCGCCAACGGGCTCGCCAACGCCCGGGACTTCCGCGCGCCCGTCGCCGCCTACGAGGACGTCGAGGGCCCGGTGGAGGTGGTGAACAAGTTCTGCGGCAACCTGTGGACCGCCACCTACGACCACTCCCCCCTCGATGTCGTCGCCTGGCACGGCAACCACGTGCCGTACGTCTACGACCTGCGCCGGTTCAATGCGCTCGGCACCATCACCTACGACCACCCGGATCCCTCGATCTTCACGGTGCTGACGTCCCCGTCCGACACCCCGGGCCTCGCGGGAGTCGACTTCGTGGTGTTCGCGCCGCGCTGGCTCGTCGGCGAGGACACCTTCCGGCCGCCGTACTTCCACCGGAACGTGATGAGCGAGTACATGGGCCTGATCGAGGGCGCCTACGACGCCAAAGCGGAGGGGTTCGTGCCGGGCGGCGGGTCGCTGCACAACATGATGTCGGCGCACGGCCCGGACCGGGAGACCTTCGACCGCGCGAGCGCCGCCGAGCTGCAGCCGCAGAAGGTCGACGACGGCCTGGCGTTCATGTTCGAGACGCGCTGGCCGATCACCCTCACCCCGCACGCGGCCCGCGCGGAACACCTCCAGCGGCGCTACGACGACGTCTGGCAGGGCCTGGAACGGCACTTCCGCCCCTGAGGGCTGCCGAAGGAGCCCCCTTGCCCTGATCATTTTCTACCGGTACGGATGGCCCGTGACCTCCTTCGCTCCGGACTCGATCGTCCTGAACCGCAAGCTGCCGCTCTGGTACCAGGTGTCGCAGTCGCTGCGCGCCTCGATCCTCGGCCGCTCGCCGCAGGACCCGCTGCGGCTGCCCACCGAGGAGCAGCTGGCCGGGCACTACGGCGTGAGCGTGCTGACGATGCGGCAGGCGCTGAAGGAGCTGGAGGACGAGGGGCTGATCACGCGCCACCGCCGGCGAGGCACGTTCATCGAGCCGCACGCGCGCCGGGGTTCGCCGGTGCGCCTGCTCGGCTCGGTGGACGCGATCGTGGCCCAGCAGTCCGGCATGACGACCGAACTGCTCGACCACGGCAGCGCGCCCGTGCCGGGTGAACTCGCCGAGTTCTTCCCGGAGCTGGGGGAGATCGCGACGTACCACCGGCTGCGCAGCGACGAGAAGACCGGCGAGCCGACGAACCACGCCCGCAACTACGTCCGCCCCGAACTGGCCGCGCGGATCGATCTGGACGACCTCGTCCGGTGGCCGATGACCAAGGTGCTGCGGGACGTGGTGGGAGTGGACATCAGCCGCATCACGGACACGGTGGAGGCGCGGCTGGCCGACCCGGAGACCTCGAAACTGCTCCAGATCCCCCTGCTGAGCCCGATCCTGCACTACACCGGGGTGACCTACGACGTCGCCGGGCGGCCCCTGGACGTGGCCGTCATCCACTACCGCGGCGACCGCTTCTCCTTCACGGTGACCCTGGACGCCACCTGACCCGCGTGTCGCCGCCAGGTCGTACCATGCCGTGCGTGACGCACGACGACGCTCCGCTGCTGGCGGACCTCATGCCGTGGTCCGTCGCACCGCCGCGGCTCGGCCGCGGCTGGCCGGCGGCGCCGGACGCGGCGTCCCTGAAGGCCCGCTGGGACACCTTGGTGAAGGCCGAGGGGCCCGACCGCGAGTCCCTCTTCGAGCCGACCCGCTCACGCACGCTGCACACGGCGGTCGGCCAGTTGCCCGGCCGGGCCGGCAGCGGCACGCAGAGGCTGGTGCGGGCCTTCGGCCCCTGCCCACAACCGGTGCGCGTCCTGCTCGCGCCCTACGACGAGCAGTGGCTCATCCCCGACCAGCGGCTGATCGACGCGGCCCGCCCGGAGCTGTGGCGGGTGACGGACGAACGGCAGGTCTTCGCGGTGGAGACGCCCGAGGCCGACCCGCCCCTGCTCGTCACCTCACTGTTTCCGCTGGTGCGCCCCGGCCGGATCCGCCCGCTGTTCCGGCGCCCGGGCGGCCGTGAGCCGAATCTGGCCCCGGGCCTGCTGGACCACCTCGGCACCCGCCTGGGCGGCACCCCGGCACCGCTGGACGTACTCGCCTGGATCACGGCCACGGCCCGCCCGGACCTGACCGTCCCGCTCACCGGCGACACCGACGCGTGGGAACGGGGTCTCGAACGGGGGCACCGGCTGCTGTGGCTGATGCGCCGCGACGGCGATCGCCCGAAGCTCCCCGGCGGCCGCCGCCCCTACGTCCGCGCCCCCCTGCCCTCCCGGCCGGTGGCGCTGCGCTACGACCGGGACGAGGAGGCCCTGTTCCTGGACGAGGGCCGCATCTCCCCGGTGCCGCCTGAGGCCTGGGACTTCGAGGTGGGCGGGGTGCGCGTGCTGCAGGAGTGGTTCGCGACCCGCGTCGCCGCCCCCGAGCCGGGCACGCTGGCGGCGATCCGTCCCGCCACCTGGCCCCAGACCTGGACGTCGGAGCTGCTGGAGCTGATCACCGTCCTGGCGCTCCTGGCCGAGCTGCGCCCCCTGGAGCAGCCGGAGGTGCCCGACCCGGTCACGGCGACGGAGCTGCGCGCGGCGGGCGTCCTCCCGGTGCCGGACGGGGCCCGCCGCCCGGCGTCGGTGCTGGAGGGGCCCGAGGAGGGTCCCGAGGGACAACTGGCGCTGCTCTAGCGCCCCCGGGGAGCCCGCTGGCGCAGCTCGGGGTCGAAGGCGTCCAGGACGCGTTCGAGGGCCCGCCGGAACACCGCCTCCAGATCGACCGGTCCGCTCTGCTGCGTGAAGGCCGCGGTCAGCCGCGGATACGCGCCGGTGGCGATCTGGCTGCCCAGGTAGGCCATGCGGACGGCGTTCTCCTCCTCGGCCGTCCACGGCATGGAGCGGGTGCGTTCGGCGGTGGCGATGTCGTTCCCGGTGTACGTCGTCACGACGCCGTTGAGCAGCGCGACCAGCTCCGTCTTCGCGCCGGCCGGCACGTCGAGCGGTTCGAGGCAGGCCAGGCAGTGCTCCAGGTAGCGCAGGGTGTTGGGGCTGAAGCCGAACACCCCCGGCATCAGACGCGGCACCCAGGTGTGCCGGTGCATGATGGCGCGGGTCTCCTCCGCGTTGCGCAGCATGTCCGCGCGCCAGTCGCCCGTCGGCTCGAACATCTCGTGCTCGGCACCGACGGCGTCGATCATCAGCTCGTACAGGTCCTCCTTGCGAGGAACGTAGTTGTAGAGCGACATCGTGCCGCAGCCCAGTTCCGCGGCCACGCGCCGCATGGTGACCCCGTCCAGCCCCTCCGCGTCGGCGATCCGCACGGCCGCCGCCGCGATGTCGGCGCGGGTGAACGCCGGTTTCGGCCCACGGCCGGTGCGCTCGGGGCGCGCCCAGATCACTTCGGGTACGGCCGCTCGGCCCGCCATCGGTCATCACCTCGGCCACCATCCTAGTTACGTACAGCGTACGTAGTGCGCTATGGTCGTGCCATGACTTCTACGTACGCTGTACTTAGTGAAGGTCTGGAGAAGCGCTTCGGAGAGGTCCCCGCCCTGCGCGGACTGGACCTGGCGGTCCCCGAGGGGTCGGTCTGCGGGATCCTCGGACCGAACGGGGCGGGGAAGACGACGGCGGTGCGGCTGCTGGCCACGCTGCTCCGGCCGGACGCGGGCTCCGCACGGATCGCGGGACACGACCTCGTCCGCGAGGCCGCCGCCGTGCGCGAGAGGATCGGCGTCACCGGGCAGGACACCTCGATCGACGGCGACCTCACCGGACGCCAGAACCTGCACCTGTTCGGCCGGCTGCACCGGGTGCGCGGTCCGGCCGGACGGGCCGCGGAGCTCCTCGACCGCTTCGGCCTGACCGAGGCCGCCGACCGCCCGGCGTCCACCTGGTCCGGCGGCATGCGCCGCCGCCTGGACCTCGCGGCGAGCCTGGTCCGCCGCCCCGGTGTGCTGTTCCTGGACGAGCCGACGACCGGCCTCGACCCGTTCAGCCGCGCCCTCATCTGGGACGTGGTGCGCGGCCTGACCGCCGAGGGCACGACCGTGCTGCTCACCACGCAGTACCTGGAGGAGGCCGATCAACTGGCCGACGACATCGCCCTGGTGGACCGGGGCCGGGTCACTCACACCGGGTCTCCGGCGCAGCTCAAGTCGCTGGTCGGGGCGCACGCCGAGGTCGTCGTGCCGGACGCGGGCACCCTGGCGAAGGCGGCGGCCGTGCTCGACCGGCTGACGGGGGCGCAGCCGTCGTTCGACCACGAGCGCAACGCCGTCGGCGCGGTCAGCAAGGACCCGACGCTCACGATCCCGCTGCTGGTGCGCGCCCTGGACACGGCGGGCGTGCCGCTGCTCGACGTGAGCCTGCGCCCGCCGACCCTCGACGACGTGTTCCTGCGCCTGACGGAGACGGCGCCGCACGGAACGACCGGGACGACCGACGAGAGGGAGTGTGCCGCATGAGCATGCTGGCGTACGACGGGATCGCGATGCTGGGCCGCCAGTTGCTGCGGCTGCGGAACAATCCGGGCCTGCTGATCCTCACCCAGACCATGCCGATCAGCATGCTGCTGTTCTTCGGCTACGTCTTCGGCAGCGCGCTGGCGGTGCCGGGAGAGGCGTACCGGTCGTTCCTGGTGCCGGGCCTGCTGGTGGCGACCGCCTCGGGCGGGGTCATGGCCGGCATGTTCCAGGCGGCCCAGGACACGCACCGGGGCGTGACGAACCGCTTCCGCACGCTGCCGGTGAGCCGGGCGGCCGTACCGCTGGGGCAGGCCGCCGCGGACCTGGTGGCCACCGCCGTCGGGACGGTGCCGTTCCTGCTGGTGGGCCTCGCGGTCGGCTGGCGGGTCGAGGGGAGTGCGCTCGAAGCGGCGGGGGCGCTCGCGTTGCTGTTGCTGTTCCGCTTCGCCTGCACCTGGGCCGGGATCTACCTCGGTCTGCTCACCCGCAACGAGGAGGCGGCCGGCCAGCTGGGCGGGGCGACGTTCCTGCTGCCGCTGCTGTCCAGCGCGTACATCCCGGCCGACGGACTGCCGGGCTGGCTGCGGACGGTCGCCGAGTGGAATCCGATCAGCGCGGTGGCGACGGCCCTGCGGGACCTCTTCGGCAACGCGCCGGTGCCCGACGGGGCGGCCTGGCCGGTGGCCCATCCCGTCGCGGGGTCCGTCCTGTGGTGCGCCGTGCTGCTGGGGGTGTTCGTGCCGCTGGCCGTGCGTCGATACGCGCACGGGGAGCAGTGAGCGGGCCGCGGTGACCGCGGACGTCGACGCCCCCGGTCACTGCCGGGCGGGGACGAGGCACCGACAGGGGGCGTGCCGCGCTCGGACCACACCTGGCGCCGCTGCGTGCCGCGGGGATGACGGACGGGTGTCGCAGCGCCGGCGCCGGAGGTGGTGTGACCGCCCGAGCGCGGACCCCTACCTGCTGCCGAAGAGGGAGCGGCGCAGTCGGCGCAGCGGCGCGAAGAGCGAGACGCGACGCACGCGCGCGCCCCTGCCACTGCGGTCGTGCGAATGACGCGCGGTCAGTTCCTGCATCAGCGAGGTCGCCTCGACCGTCTCCCGCTGGGGGACGGCGGGGCCGCCCAGCACCGAGAGGTGGCGGTCGAGGCGCGAACTGGTCGCGCTGCTCCCGCAGGTGATCGCAGGGACCCTGGCCCTGCTGCGCACTGTTATCTGTTCCATGTCACTCCCCACCCGTACGAGTCCACCCGGCCCGGGCAGGTTAACCCTATCGCCCTGTCCGGGCACGCGTGTATCGCGGTCACAGGATTCACCTTCCCCATAAGGGGGTTGACGATGTATCTCCGATCACTCTCCGAATCCAACACTTTTCAGGGCGAGTTGGACGAGTGGCTGTGTAGTGGGCTGCGGCGACCCCCCGGCGGGCTCGACGGTCACGGCCAGTGACGTCGCGGAGGTGCCCAAACCCGTTGCGACCAGCGGCGTGTCGCCGTCGAAGAGGCCGAGGGAGCGTGGTTGCGCGCCCGGGCGCATGAGCCACAACTGGTGCACGCGACCACCCGACGGGGTGCCGTATCCGCCGAGGGTGACCACCGCACTCCCCTCCGTGGCGGAGGCGATCACTCCGAGGGTGCGGCCCCGCACGTCCCGTCCTCTGCCCGCACGGGCGTCCGGAGCAGCCAGAACGTGGGCGATCTCACGTGACCGATCCTGCTCGGCGGTCAGCCGGTCCTGGGCCCGGTTCGCCTGTACGGCGAACAGCGAGGCGACGACGAGGGCCGCGGCGGCGGTCACGGTGGCGAAGGGCACGAACAGCGGGACCCGGCGCCGTTGCCGCTGCCGGGGCGGCGGCTGGACCCCCCAGACGTGCGGTGGCAGTTGAGCCGCCCGCCCCCGTGCCGGCCGGCGCGCCGCCACCCCCTGCGGTGCCGGTTCCTGCGGAGTCGCCCGCACGGCGAGCATGACCCGGTCACGCATCGCGGCGGGCGGCGGGGCGGCCGTGGACCAGGCGAGCCGCACGGCGTCCTCGGTCAGGGCGCGCACCTCGGCGGCGCAGCGGTCGCACTCCCTGAGGTGCTTGCCGAAGCGGACCCGCTCCGCGGGCTCCAGGGCGTCGAGCGCGTAGGGAGCGGCGAGCGAGTGCAGGTCCTCGCGGCGGAAGATGCTCATGCCACGCCTCCCAGGCACTCGCGCATACGGGTCAGCCCGTCCCGCATCCGGGTCTTGACGGTGCCCAGCGGCAGGGACAGCTGCTCGGCCACCTCACGGTACGTGTAGCCCTCGTAGTAGGCGAGGGTGACCGACTGGCGCTGCAGGACGGTGAGCCGGTCGAGGCAGCGGCGCACCCACTCCCGTTCGAGTCCGGCTTCGACCTCCTCGGTGACCTGGTCGAAGGCGGGCTGGTTCGCGCGCAGTGCCTCGCGCTGCTCGCGTTCCCCGGCCGCCCGGGCACTGCGGACCCGGTCGACGGCGCGGCGGTGGGCGAGGGTGAGGATCCACGACATGGCGCTCCCCCGGTCCGGGTCGAACCTCGCCGCGGACCGCCACAGTTCGAGCAGCACTTCCTGAGCCACCTCCTCCGACTGGGCGGGGTCGCGCACCACACGCCGTACGAGACCGAACACCGGGCCGGACACCAGTCCGTACAAGTCCTCGAAGGCCTTCTGGTCCCCACCTGCCACGAGCAGCAGCAGCTCGTCCGCCTCCACTCGGTCCCCCTCTCCGAGCCCGCACCGGGCCTGTCCTCTCGCACGAGGCACTCGCAACGCACACACCTCCGGACGGGGTTACGGATCAGCGCGCCGAAAACGCGGGTCGCCCGGCGATGAAACAACTTTCCCGATCCGCCGTAAGAACGTTTGAGATTCGACCAATCCGCTTCGCCGACCGCTCCGAATGGCGTGTGTCAGGCAAGTTGGCACGGAGGACGGACGGCATGACACCTATCTCCAGGACCGGTGCGGGACGCGCGAGCATCGCGACCGTGATCTGTGGCGCGCTGGCCGCCGGCGGGCTCGCAGCCGCCGGTGTGACCGCGCTGGTACCCGAGGAGGCCTCCGCCTCCAGCCACCGCGAGGCCCCGCTGATCTCGGGGACCCCGCAGTACGACAACACCGACGTGTACGCGTTCGTCAGCCCGGACAAGCCGGACACGACGACCATCGTCGCGAACTGGATCCCCTTCGAGGAACCGGCCGGCGGCCCCAACTTCTTCACCTTCGCCGAGGACGCCCAGTACGACCTGCGCATCGACAGCAACGGTGACGCGCAGGAGGACCTGCTCTTCCGGTACACGTTCAAGACTCATGCTAAGAACGACAAGACGTTCCTCTACAACACGGGCCCGGTCGAGAGCCTCGACGACCCCGACCTCAACATCACGCAGACGTACGACCTCGAGCTGATCAAGCTGAAGCACCTGAAGGCCGTGTCGAAGACCAAGGTCGCCGACGACGTGCCGGTGGCGCCGTCGAACGTCGGCAAGGCGTCGATGCCGGACTACAACACCCTGCGCAAGCAGGCGGTCCACAAACTCGCCGGTGGCGCCCAGACGTTCGCCGGTCAGGCCGACGACCCGTTCTTCCTGGACCTGCGGGTCTTCGACCTGCTGTACGGCGGGAACCTCTCCGAGGTCGGCAACGACACCCTCAAGGGCTACAACGTCAACTCCATCGCCCTGCAGGTCCCCAACAGCTTCATCACCGAGTCGCACGAGCAGCCGGTCGTCGGCATCTGGTCGACGACCCAGCGCAAGAACGCCAAGGGCTACTTCACTCAGGTCTCACGCCTGGGCAACCCGCTGGTCAACGAGGTCGTCAACCCCATCAAGGACAAGGACACGTTCAACGCGTCCACACCGCGGGACGACGCCCAGTTCCTGAAGAACGTCACCAACCCGGAGCTGCCGAAGCTCATCGAGGCGATCTACAAGATCCCGGCTCCGGCCGAGCCGCGCAACGACCTGGTCGACGTGTTCCTCAAGGGCGTCAAGGACCTCAACCAGCCGCCGCACGTGACGCCGTCGGAGCAGCTGCGGCTCAACACGTCCATCAAGCCGGCCGCCAAGCCCAAGCGGCTCGGTGTCCTGGACGGTGACAACGCGGGCTTCCCGAACGGCCGTCGCCTCACCGACGACGTGATCGACGCCTCGCTCCAGGTCGTCGAGGGCGAGCTGCTCGGCGCGAAGAACGACCTCGGTGACGCGGTCGACAAGAACGACAAGAAGTTCGAGAAGTCCTTCCCGTACGTGGCGCTGCCGACGGAGGGTTCGCGCGGCCCGCTCGCCAAGGGCGTGGACGGCGGCAACGACGTCCGCAGCCAGCTGGGCGACGCGCTCCAGCCGGCCGGTGCGCAGGGTTCGGACGACATGGGCCTGATGGCCGCCTCCGCGGGCGCCGGGGCGGGCGGCATCGTCCTGATCGGCGCGGCCCTGATGTGGTGGCGCCGCATGCGGAACCGGGCGTACTGACCCGATCCGCTCCCACCGACCGGCGCGGCCCGTTCCCCATCCCCCACGGCGCGGGCCGCGCCGCCGACTTCCGCACCAGCACACCCGAACGAGGAGAGGTCATGCCTCCGCGTACGACCGACAGCACACCGGACAGGCGCGGCGACGACCGCGCGCCGTCGTCGGCCACGGAGCCCGGGACAACCGGGGGCCGGGAGGGTGGTGCGGCCGCCGGGACGCAGACGAGCGGGGCTCGGGGCGCGGCGGCCGAGGCCTGCCAGGACCGGCCGCCCGCCGCGGGCACGGACTCCGGCGAAGCCGGGCGCCCGGCAGACACCTCCCGTGACGCGGAAGCCGCCGGTGCCGGGTCCCGGCCGGACACCGACCGCGCGGAGACCGATGAAGCACTGACCCCGAGGGACACCACCCGCTCGGAATCCGGCGAAGCCGGCGAGCCCGCCGGGCCCTTCGGCGGACACCGGGCCGGCCTCGCGGCACCCGCCGACGACGGCAGCGGCGGCACGGCCGGTGCTCGCCCCGCCGACGGACGCACCGGGCCGGAGGCCGGTACCGGGCACGAGGCGCACGCCCACGCGCCGGCCGTCGACCCCGACGCACGTCAGCGGGTCGCCGCCGTGCGACGGGCCGCCGACGGGGGGCGGCGGTGGCGGGGGCTGCACGTGGCGGGGTGTGCGGTGCTGCTGGCGGTCGCGGTGACCGGCGGGGCCGTCGCGGCCGGGGGTGTGCAGGACCGAGGGGCCGCTGGTGCCGACGCCGTGGCGGCGGCCGGGGCGTTGTCGCCCGGCGACCTCGCGCGCGGGGACCTCGACGCCGGGATCGCGTCCCTGCAGAAGCACCTGCGGGCCCAGCCGAGGGACTTCGGCAGCTGGGCCACCCTCGGGGTCGCCTACGTCGAGCAGGCCCGCACGAAGGGCGACCCCTCCCGGTATCCGCAGGCCGAGCGCGCCCTGAAGCGGTCCCTCGCACTCGAACCGGGCAACGACCAGGCCCTGGCGGGCCGTGCGGCCCTCGCCGCCGCCCGGCACGACTTCCCCGGCGCCCTGACCTACGCCGAGCGGGCCCTGAAGCAGAACCCCTACAACGAACGCGCCCTGTGCAGCCGTATCGACGCCCTCGTCGAACTCGGCCGGTACGACGACGCCGCGAAGGCCGCCGACACCGCCGACGACAGGCGCCCGGGCATCCCCGTCTTCACGCGGTACGCGTACGTGCACGAGCTGCGCGGCGACGTCCGCACGGCGCGTGCGGTACTGGAGCGCGCCCTGGGCTCGGCCCACGCGCCCGCCGACGTCGCCTACGTCGCCACCGCCCTCGGCCAGCTCGCCTGGAACCAGGGCGAGTACAAGACGGCCCTCGGCCACTACGCCCGTGCCCTCGCCGCCGACGACGCGTACCTGCCCGCCCTGGAGGGCCGCGCTCGCGCCCAGGCCGCGAGCGGCGACCGGGCGGCCGCCATCAAGGGGCTGGAGCAGGTCGTCGCCCGGTTCCCGCTGCCCGGCCCGCTCGTCGCCCTCGGCGAGCTGTACGAGGACCGCGGCGCCGGCGGCGACCGGGCGAAGGCCGGCGACCAGTACGCCCTCGTCGACGCCTGGACGGCCCTCGCCCGAGCCGGCGGTGCCAACACCGACCTCGAGACCGCCATGGCCGCCGCCGACCACGGCGACAAGAAGGAGGCCCTGCGCGCCGCCCGCGCCGAGTGGGACCGCCGCCACAGCGTGCACACCGCCGACGCCCTCGCCTGGGCCCTGCACGTCAACGGCCGCGACGAGGAGGCCCTGCCGTACGCCCGCCGGGCGACCGCCACCGGCTACCGCAACGCCGTCTTCCTCTACCACCGCGGCGTCATCGAGCGCGCCACCGGCGACGAGCTCGGGGCCCGCGCGCATCTGAAGGCCGCGCTGGACCTGAACCCCGGCTTCTCGCCCCTCGGTGCGCGTGAGGCCCGTACCGCACTCAAGGACCTGGAGGGGAACCGGTGACCCTGCGCCGGCTGTCCGCGTCCGGTGCCGCCGTCCTCACGGCCGCCTGCGCGCTCACCCTGCTGCCCGCCGCCACGGCGAGCGCCCACCCGCTGGGCAACTTCACCGTCAACCGCTACGACGGCCTCGTCGCCGCCCCCGGTGAACTGCGGGTCCACCACGTGGAGGACCTCGCGGAGATCCCGGCGACCCAGGCGGGACCGGACGTCGAGCGCCTCGGCATCGCCATGTGGGCACGCGAGCGGTGCGCCGCGGCCGCCGAGGACAGCCGGGCGACCGTCGACGGCCGAGCGGTCGCCCTCACCGCCGAGCGCAGCGACGCGCGCGTGCGGCCCGGGCAGGCCGGACTCGACACTCTCCGGGTGGAGTGCGAACTGACCGCGCCGCTCCCGTCGGACGAGAAGACCCTGTCCCTCGGCTTCCGCGGCGCGGGTGCCGCCAACGGCCCCGGCTGGCGGGAGATCACGGCGCGGGGCGACCGTATGACGCTCGCCGCCTCGGACGTGCCGGAGAAGTCGATCTCGGACGAACTCACCAGCTACCCGGAGGAGTTGCTGTCCTCCCCGGCCGACACCGCGTCGGCCGCCCTGCGGGTGCGCCCCGGCGGCGCCGCCCTGGCAGGCGAGGAGCCGGACGCGCCCGCGGCCTCCGTGCTCCCGCGCGGCGCCGACCGCTGGACCCGTGCCCTGGACGACCTGGTGGCCCGGCAGGACCTCACCGCGGGCTTCGCCGCGCTGGCCCTCCTCATCGCCGTCGTGCTCGGGGCGATGCACGCGCTCGCCCCGGGCCACGGCAAGACCATCATGGCCGCGACGGCGGCGGCCCGGGGCGGTCATGCCCGGATGAGGGACGTCCTGCCCATGGCCGCCTCGGTGACGATCACGCACACCCTCGGCGTGGTCGCCCTGGGCCTGCTGGTCACGGCCGGTTCGGCGGCGGCGCCCTCGGTGATCGCCTGGCTCGGTGTCGCCAGCGGCCTGCTGGTGACGCTGGCGGGCGCGAGCCTGGTCCGCCGCGCCCTGCGCAACCGCGCGCACACCCACCACCCGCACGGCCACCATCACGGCCCTCGACACGACCCTCGGCACGGCCACGGAAGCCACACCCACGACCACGACGGCGACCACCACGGCCACGCGCACGACCACAAAGATCACCACCACCACGGCGACGCGCACGACCACGACCACGACCACGACCACCCGCACGATCACGCCCACCCGCACCCCCACACGATCGAGCACAGCCACGGCGGCTTCACCCACTCCCACCCCGTCGCGCCCACCCTCCGCGGCACGATCCTCATGGGCTTCGCGGGCGGCCTCGTGCCCAGCCCGTCCGCCGTCGTGGTCCTGGTCGGTGCCGCCGCGCTCGGGCAGGCCTGGTTCGGTCTGCTGCTCGTCGTCGCGTACGGCGTCGGGCTGGCCCTCACCCTCACGGCCGCCGGGTACGCGGTCGTCAAGGCGGGCAGCGGCATGACCAGGCTCCTGGACCGGCGCCCGCGCTGGTCGGCGGGCCCGGTGGCGGCCCTGGTGCGCCGTACCGCCCCGCTCGGATCGGCCTTCGCCGTACTGGTCCTGGGGGCCGGACTGGTGTTCAAGGGGGCGGCATCCGCACTCGGCTGAGTTACGTTCGTGAGGCATCGGATGTCCGGAGAAAAGCGGACGTCGTGAGGAAAACCGACCGCGTGGGGAAGACACACCCCATGGAGATTTCGCCCGGCTGCGAATGGGGGCGCCGTGTTCGAAGAACCGGGCCGTGAGCGCGTGATCGCGGGCCGCTACCGGCTCCTCGCACCGCTCGGCGAGGGCGGCATGGGGACGGTGTGGCGCGCCCGCGACGAGGTGCTGCACCGCGAGGTCGCCGTCAAGGAGGTCCGCGCCCCGTCCGGACTGGCGGGCGACGACGTGCAGCGGATGTACGCCCGGCTGGAGCGGGAGGCCTGGGCGGCGGCCCGGGTCGCCAACCGCAACGTGGTGACGGTGTACGACGTGGCGACGGACGAGGGCCGCCCGTGGATCGTCATGGAGCTGGTCCGCGGTCTCTCCCTCGCCGAGGTCCTGGACGCCGAGGGCCCGATGGCTCCGGAGCGTGCCGCGCACATCGGCGCCGAGGTGCTGGCCGCGCTGCGGTCCGCGCACGAGGCCGGGGTGTTGCACCGCGACGTGAAGCCGGCCAACGTGCTGATCGCGAACGACGGCCGGATCGTGCTCACCGACTTCGGCATCGCCATGGTCGAGGGCAGCTCTGCGCTGACCATGACCGGCGAGGTGATCGGCTCGCCCGAGTTCCTCGCCCCGGAGCGGGCGCTCGGCCGTACGCCGGGCCCGGAGTCGGACCTGTGGTCGCTCGGCGTGCTGCTGTACGCGGCGGTCGAGGGTCACTCCCCCTTCCGGCACGACACCCCGCTGAGCACACTGCGGGCGATCGTCGACGAGGAGCTGCCGCCGCCGTACCGGGCCGGTCCGCTCGCCCCGGTGATCGAGGGACTGCTGCGCAAGGATCCCGAGCAGCGGCTGCCGCCCGAGCGGGCCGAGGAGGACCTGCGGGTCGTCGCCGCGGGCGGCTCACCGCGCACGGACACTACGCGGGCCGTTCCGTTCCCGCCGCCGGTCGTGGGCCACCCCGAACCCGCGCCCACGCCCCCGATGCCGTTTCCGGGGCGGACGGCGGCTTCCGGTGCGGGCACCACCACGACGGCCACGGGCCAGGACCGGGACCGCCGGCCCGGCCGGGTGCTGGTCGCGGGCGTGATCGCGCTGGCGCTCGCGGTGGGCGGGCTGACGTACGCGCTGCTCAACAACGGGGACGGTTCCGGCGACAAGGACCAGGGGGCCGGGGACAACACGCCGACGGCGACCAAAAGCCCGCCGCGCGCCACCGCGACCGAGAAGTCCAGTCCGTCGCCCACGCCCAGCAGGACGAAGGAGAGCAGTCCGCCGCCGCAGTCGGTGCGGGTCGCCCTGGAGGGCCGGCGCACGGACTACTCGGGCCCGTGTCCGCCACCGAACGCGCAGGCACCCGAGTTCACGGCGACGCTGACGGTGGGGCGGCTCCCGGCCGAGGTCACCTACCGCTGGGTGACGCGGGACGGCCAGGTGCTCGACGGGGGCTGGAAGACGCTGTCGTTCACGGAGGGCGGCGACCGTTCGAAGCGGGACACCGTGCGGGTGACGACGCGGGAGGAGACCGGGACGTTCGAGAACGAGATCAGCGTCGAGGTGCGGGAGCCGGTACGGGAGACGTCCGAGTCGGTGCCCTTCTCGGTGACGTGCGAGACGGAGACCCCGACGGGCGGGGCCTCCCCTTCTCCTTCCGGCACAAATCCGGACGCGCAGCCGGGCTCGAACCCGGGGTCCGAACAGGACTCGGACCCGGACTCCGGCTGAGCGGTCAGTCGTTGCTGTCGAGCACGGGCAGGTAACCGCCCGACTGGCCGGGGGCCTTCGGGTGGTACGACTCACCGATGTTGAGCCAGCTGACGCTGTGCAGCCAGGAGTCGCCGGAGCAGATCTCGTGGCCGGTGAAGGTGGTGCGGACGTCGCCGAAGGCGAAGCCGTGGTCCGCCGCGCGCTTGGCGAGGGCGGTGTCGAGGTGGTCGGAGGCGTCGTTGATGGCCTTGCGCTTGGTCTCGGACAGGCCGAGACAGCTGGTGCCGAGCTGGTAGAAGCGGGGGTAGCCGAGGACGACGACCCGGGCGGCGGGGGCCTTGGAGCGGACTGCCGAGTACACGCTGTCGAGCTTGCCGGGCAGCGTGGAGTCGACGTAGGCCCGGGCGGTGTTGATGCGGGAGACACAGGCGCTGTCGGACTGGGTCACACAGGTCGTCATGACGTCGGCGAATCCGGCGTCGTTGCCGCCGACCGTGATCGAGACGAGGGCGGTGGAGGCGCTGAGCGGAGTGAGCTGACTCGCCAGAACATCACCCGTTCGGGCGCCCGAGCAGGCGGTGAAGTCGAAGCTCGAGGGTGAGTGGGCGGCGGCCCAGAGGTAGGGGTAGGCCTTGGTGCTGCGCTTGCAGTCGCCGCTGGAGCTGATGTAGCTGCCGGCTCCGACTCCGGAGGAGTAGGAGTCACCGAGGGCCACGTAGCCGCCTGGTGCGGCGAGTGAGGACGCCTGCGCCGTCGCCGCCCCGGAGAGGGCGGTGCCGACGGCGAGGAGGAGCGAGCTCACGAGGACGACAAGTCGGGAACGTCTCATGGAACCTCCCTTTAGCAGGATCTCTGCCATAACCGTCGTAGCAGCGACGCGCGTTGACAGGAAGTGTCCATGCCAAGTCTTTTCGGCCTCTCCCCCGATGCTTGGCGCATTCGCCACGGCTCGTGTTACGCGCCGGAGCTCTCTTGTTACGTGCCCATGACAGATTTGTTGACTGATGCTCAACTCTCTTGTTCTACACCGGTAGTTGGTCGACGCTTTACTCCGGCCGGGAGCGGAACGCGACGCTCCCCGGCCCGTGTGCGCGAACACGCGCACACCCCCCACATGACGCGCGTCCCACCCAGGCGCGCGCCGCCTAGAGGAGGACTCCCTCGTAATGGCACAACTGCGTAGCAAGAGACTCGGGCTCACCGCACTCACCTCGCTGGCGACCGCCGCCCTCGTAGGCGGACTCACCACCCTTCCCGCCCAGGCCGCACCCGCCGAGGGCCGGGTGCTCGCCGCCGGCTCCCCGACCGCGATCAAGGACAGCTACCTCGTCACGCTCAAGAAGAGCGCGGGCCTGAAGGCGTCCTCGGCCGCGGGCAAGGGCCTGGTGAAGGAGTACGGCGGCTCGGTCGACAAGACGTTCGGCAAGGCGCTGAACGGCTACTCCGCCACCCTCTCCGCCGCCGAGGCCCGGCGGCTCGCCGCCGACCCGGCAGTGGCCTCCGTCGAGCAGAACCAGCGCGTCACGCTCGCCGCCACCCAGACCAGCGCCCCGTGGGGCCTGGACCGCATCGACCAGGCCTCGCTGCCGCTGTCCGGCACCTACACCTACCCGGACAGCGCGGGCAGCGGTGTGACGGTGTATGTGATCGACACCGGTGTGCGCATCACCCACCAGCAGATCAGCGGCCGCGCCTCCTACGGCTACGACGCCGTCGACGGCGACACCGACGCCGCCGACGGCAACGGTCACGGCACCCATGTGGCCACCACGATCGCGGGCTCGACCTACGGCGTGGCCAAGAAGGCGAAGATCGTGGGCGTGCGCGTGCTGAACAACAGCGGCTCCGGCACCACGGCCGGCGTGATCGCGGGCATCGACTGGGTGACGAGGAACCACTCCGGCCCCTCGGTCGCCAACATGTCGCTCGGCGGCGGTGCCTCCGCGACCCTGGACACGGCGGTCCGCAACTCCATAGCCGGCGGCGTCACGTACGCGGTCGCCGCGGGCAACAGCAGCACCTCCGCCTCCTCGTCCTCCCCCGCCCGGGTCGCCGAGGCGATCACGGTCGGGGCCACCACCAGCACGGACGCCAAGGCGAGTTACTCCAACTACGGCTCCGCCCTGGACATCTTCGCGCCCGGCTCGTCCATCACGGCCGGCTGGCACACCAGCGACACCGCGACCAACACCATCTCCGGCACCTCGATGGCGACCCCGCACGTCGCGGGCGCGGCGGCGGTCTACCTCGCCGGCCACACCTCGTCGACCCCGGCCCAGGTCGCGACGGCCCTGGTGAACGGCGCCGTCACCGGCAAGGTCACCAGCGCGGGGTCCGGTTCGCCGAACCGCCTGCTGCAGCTCGTCCCGTGACCGACGCCCGTACCCGCACCCGCATCCGCACCTGAACACACGTTCCCCGGAGGCCCTGATCGCCTCCGGGGAACGCATGTTTATAAGAAGGGAACGTGCAACTTGCGTCGCACGAACGGTCCCTCGCACCGGCCAAACCAACAAAAACGTGAGGTGCCGTTCCAGGTCTTGCCATACGGGTTCAATCGTCAATACCGTCATACATCTCACCCGCATCGGTCCGTCAGTACGCGGCTCCAGGGGAGGGCTCAAGGACCGCGACGAACCGGCGCGGGGCGCGGTAGGGGGGTGCCGTGCTCGGTGACCGCAATGGTCTCCGGGCCGTGCCGCGCGGTCGGCTGCCGTTTTCGCGGCCGGCCAGCTTTGCCAGCTCACCCGGCGTGCCGGAGCTTCATCCCGGCGTGCCTCGCCGTCACGGCGTGCCTCGGGTGAGAACCCCCCTTTCGAACCGGACTGGATCCGGACTGCCCTGGGGGGGCGGTCCACCGGACGAGAGGGACCAGACTCATGAGCTCAGTTCTGCAGCCGGCCGCGACGCAGCAGCGTCCGCCGACCGCCTCCACGTACCGACCCGTCTCCTCTCACCTGGCCATCGCGCCGCCGGTGAGCGTGGTCATCCCGGCCATGAACGAGGCGGAGAACCTGCCCTACGTCTTCAAGACCCTGCCCGACTGGATACATGAAGTGGTCCTGGTCGACGGCAACTCCACCGACAACACCGTCGAGGTGGCCCGCGAGCTGTGGCCCGAGGTGAAGGTCGTCGAGCAGCGCGGCAAGGGCAAGGGCGACGCCCTGATCACCGGGTTCCAGGCCTGCACCGGCGACATCATCGTGATGGTAGACGCGGACGGCTCGGCGGACGGCGGGGAGATCCTCAGCTACGTCTCCGCCCTGGTCTCCGGCGCGGACTTCGCCAAGGGCTCCCGCTTCGCCAACGGCGGCGGCACCGACGACATGACCTTCATCCGCAAGCTGGGCAACTGGGCGCTGTGCACGGCCGTCAACCGCAAGTTCGGCGCCCGGTACACCGACCTGTGCTACGGCTACAACGCGTTCTGGCGGCACTGCCTCGACAAGATCGACCTCGACTGCACCGGCTTCGAGGTCGAGACCCTGATGAACATCCGGGTCGTCAAGGCCGGGCTCAAGGTGCAGGAGATCCCGAGCCACGAGTACCTGCGCATCCACGGCGTCAGCAACCTGCGGGCCGTGCGGGACGGGCTGCGCGTGCTGAAGGTGATCCTCCAGGAGCGCTCCAACCGCCGTGCGCTGCGCCGCCGTTCCTCTCGCTCGTCGATGCCCGCCGCGATGCGGGGAGAGGTGTCTTGAGCGGTCCCGGCATCTCCGTCGTGATCTGCGCGTACACCGAGGACCGCTGGGAGGACATCCTCGCTGCGGTCTCCTCGGTCCGCGCGCAGTCACGGCCGGCCCTGGAGACGCTGCTGGTCGTCGACCACAACGAGACGCTGCGGGAGCGTCTGGCCAAGGAGTACAAGGAATACGAGGAGTGCCAAGGGGCCAGCGGCGGCCGGGTGCGGGTGCTCGCCAACGCGGGCCCCCGCGGCCTGTCCGCCGGCCGCAACACCGGCATCGCCGCGGCCCGGGGCGAGATCGTGGCCTTCCTCGACGACGACGCCGTGGCCGAGCGCGACTGGCTTCGGCACTTCGCCGAGGCGTACACCGACCCGCGGGTGATGGCGGTCGGCGGGCGCACGGAGCCGGTCTGGGCGTCGGGGCGGCGGCCGGACTGGTTCCCGGAGGAGTTCGACTGGGTGGTGGGCTGCACCTACCGGGGTCTGCCGCGCGGCCGGGTGCGGGTGCGCAACGTGCTCGGGGGCAACGCCTCGTTCCGGCGCAGCGCCTTCGACCTGGCGGGCGGTTTCGCCACCGGCATCGGCCGGGACGGCGACAAACGCCCGCTGGGCTGCGAGGAGACGGAGCTGTGCATCCGTCTGACCCGGGCCCGGCCCGACGCGGTCCTGCTGATCGACGACCGGGCGGTGATCCACCACCGGGTCCCCGAGGCCCGCGAGCACTTCCGCTACTTCCGCACCCGCGCCTGGGCCGAGGGCCTGTCCAAGGCCCTGGTCGCGCGGAGCGTCGGGGCGGGCAAGGGCCTGGAGTCGGAACGCCGGTACGCCACGCGGGTCCTGCCCGCCGGGGTGGCCCGGGGTCTGCGGGACGCCCTGCTGGCCCGGTCGGGCGGCGCGGGACGGGCCGGCGCGATCGTGGCCGGGGTGCTGACGGCGGCGGGCGGTTACGTCGTGGGCAGCGTCCGGGCACGCCGGGGCCAGGCCACGTTCCGGGTGCCCGAGGTGGAGGTGACGGCCCGTGAGTGACGACCGCGTCCCGATCCTCATGTACCACGCGGTCTCGACCGACCCGAACGACCAGACGCGCGCCCTGTCCGTGGCCCCGGAGGCGTTCGCCGAGCAGATGGCGGTGCTCGCCGACCGGGGATTCAGGCCGCTCACCACGGCCGCACTGGCGGCGTGCTGGCGCTCCGGCCGCGCACTGCCCGAGCGGCCGGTCCTCATCACCTTCGACGACGGCTACGAGGGCGTGCACCGGCACGCCCTCCCCGCCCTGGCCAAGCACGGCTTCGCGGCCAGCCTGTTCGTCTCGACCGGGTGGCTCCGGGGGCCGTACGACACCGGTGGCGGCCTGGACACCATGCTGGACTGGGACCAGGTCCGCGACCTCGCGGCGGCCGGTGTCGAGATCGGCGGACACAGCCACAGCCACCCGCAGCTCGACCAGGTCTCCGACGCCACACTGCGGTTCGAGCTGATCCACTGCAAGGAGATCGTCTCGGACCAGCTGGGCTCCGTACCCGCCTCGTTCGCCTATCCCTACGGCTACTCCAGCCGCCGGGTCCGGCAGGCGGTGCGCGAGACCGGCTGGGCCCAGGCCCTCGCCGTCGGCAACGGCCTCGCCCGGCGGGCACAGGGGCCGTACGCGCTGCGGCGGGTGACGGTGCGCCGCAGTACGGGCATCGAGGAGTTCGAGCGGATGACCGAGGGGCGCGCGATCGCCCGGACGTTCGCCGCGGACCGTGCCCTGACCAAGGGGTACGCCGTGGTCCGCAGGGCCCGGCAGGCGCGCCGGCTGGTCTCCCGCGCCGGGGACTGACCTGCGCGGGGACTACATGCCGCGTGCACGCGGAAACCGGGTGCACGCGGCGTCCCCGTGCCGGATCATGGCCGCATGTCTGGAAACCCGCACGAGGCGCTGCCGATCCGGCTCAACGTCGACGACTCCGACTCCCCGTCCGACGTCGTCGACGCGCTGTTCCTCGGCCGCTTCGCGACGGGCGAGCAGCCGTTCTCCCACGCGGTGAACATCGACCGCGTGCGGTCCGGGGCGACGCTGCTGCCACCGGGCGCCCGGGTGCTGCGCGTCGCCCGTGACGACGACCGCAGCGCGACCCTCGCCGAGGGCGACGGCTGGACGCTGCTGGTCTCCCGCTGGAACCGGGGCGCCGACGTCACGGTGACGGCGACCGGCGAGGACCTCGCGAAGAAGATCCTCGACCAGGCCACGGACGGCGCGGCGGACGAACCCGAACCGCAGCCGGAGAACGTCACGATGGGCTTCTGGTACGTCTCGCCGCGCCGCGGCCCGCACCGCACCACCCGCCAGATCGCCGCGGGCACCTGGGACGAGGTCCGGCCCAACTACACCGCGCCGGTGGCGGACGCCATGGACCGCCTGATGAAGACGACCCCGGAGGACATCGCGGGCCGGCTGCTCCTGCTGCACGGCCCGCCGGGCACCGGCAAGACCTCCGCGCTGCGCACCCTGGCCCGGTCGTGGCGCGACTGGTGCCAGGTGGACTGCGTCCTGGACCCCGAGCGGCTCTTCTCCGACGTCGGCTACCTCATGGACATCGCCATCGGCGAGGAGGACGCGACGGGCAAGGGCCGCTGGCGGCTGCTGCTCCTGGAGGACTGCGACGAACTGATCCGCGGCGAGGCCAAGCACACGGCGGGCCAGGCCCTGTCGCGGCTGCTGAACCTGACGGACGGACTGCTGGGCCAGGGCCGCAACGTCCTGGTCGGTGTCACGACCAACGAGGACCTGGAGCGCCTGCACCCGGCCGTGGTCCGGCCCGGCCGCTGTCTCGCCCGGATCGAGGTCGGCCCGCTGACCCGGTCGGAGGCGGTGAACTGGCTGGGCCAGGAGGACGGCATCGGCCGCGAGGGCGCCACGCTGGCCGAGCTGTACGCGCTGCGCCGGGGCACGTCCCCGACGGCCCTGCCGGAGCCGCGCGGGGGCGTGGACGCGGGGCTGTACCTGTAGCCGCCGGGCGACGGTCACAACCGCCTCTCACCTGCCTGTTACCCGGGCGTGCCAAGGTGTGCGGCGGAGCGACGCCGAGCTCCGCATGGACCAGGGAGGCTCTGATGGCGCACCCGGCGCCCACCGTGTTCAGCGAACCCGCCCACCGCGTCGCGCGATGGGTCCTGCCCGTCGTGCTCGGTGTCGTCTACGGCAACTGGGTCGCGGTGAACCGTCGTCACGGCGGTCCGGTCACCGGGCCGGACGTGGCGTCGGGTGTGTGGAGCGCGCTCGCCTTCATGGCCCTGTGCGTCGCCGTGGTCCAGGCGACCCGGCGCCTCAGGCGCGACCTGCACGCCCTGCACGCCCTGCTCCGGGCGGCGTTCGCCGGTGCCGCACTGGGCTTCCTCTACAGCCAGACCGGCGACGACGTCCGTCCCGTGGTCATCACGTCGGTGCTGGTCACGGCAGCCCTCTTCCTGCTGCTGTTCTACCGCTTCCACACGCGCACCGACGCTGAGCGGGGCCTGGTGCTTTGATAGGGGTATGACCCTGTTCGTCGGCACGTCCGGGTGGCAGTACAAGGACTGGCGGGACGTCCTGTACCCGTCCGGGCTGCCGATGCGGCTCTGGCTGGAGGAGTACACGGGGCACTTCGCCACCGTCGAGATCAACAACGCCTTCTACCGGCTTCCGGCCCGGGAGACGTTCGAGGACTGGCGGCGGCGGGTGCCCGGCGACTTCGTCGTCGCGGTCAAGGCGAGCCGCTATCTGACCCACATCAGGCGGCTCAAGGAACCCGAGGAGCCCGTGCACCGGCTGATGAGTCACGCGGCGGGCCTCGGCGACCGCCTCGGTCCGGTCCTGCTCCAGCTCCCGCCCACACTGCGCGCCGACCCGGGCCTGCTGGACGCTTGCCTGGCCTGCTTCCCGGCCTCGACCCGGGTCGCGGTCGAGCCGCGCCACGACTCCTGGTGGACACCGGAGGTCCGCCGCGTCCTGGAGTCCCGGCACGCCGCCCTGTGCTGGGCCGACATCCTGGCCCGCCCGGCGACACCGCTGTGGCGCACCGCCGACTGGGGCTACGTCCGCTTCCACCAGGGCCGCGCCAAGCCCTGGCCGCGCTACGGCCGGCGCTCCCTGGCCACCTGGCTCGACCGCATCGCCACGACCTGGACCGGCGGCGAGGACGTCTACGCGTACTTCAACAACGACCCGGGCGGCGCGGCGGTGGCGGACGCGACGGCGTTCGCACGGGCGGGACGGTCGGCGGGGCTGGACATCACCCGGACCCCGGAGCGGCTGAGACAGCCGACCGGCTAGGACGCCTGTGCCGCGGTGCTAGTCCCCGTGAGCCGCCCGCAGGGCGTCCCGGACCGCGGCGAGCGCGGCGTCCTCGCCCAGTCCGAGCCGCCGGGCCCGCTCCGCGTAGGCCTGCGCTGCCGAGGCCAGTTCGCGGTCCGCCGCCGACCCGGCGGCGGCCACGAACGTGCCGTTGCGGCCCCGCGTCTCGATCACTCCGTCCGCCTCCAGCGCCCGGTACGCCTTGGCGACGGTGTTCGCGGCGAGGCCCAGCGATTCGGCCAGCCCCCGCACGGTCGGCAGCCGGTAGCCCACGGGCAGCGCACCGGAGCGCGCCTGCTCGGAGATCCGCGCCCGCACCTGCTCGTAGGGCGGGGCGCTGTCGTCGATGTCGATCTTCAAGGTCACAGGCCCGATTGTCGCGCACCCGGCGGAAAATGAGAGGCATCCCGGAAGGTCCCACGCGTAGCGTGCGCCCTCATGACTGTGATCGTGCGCGACCTGCGTCCCGATGTCCGAGCCGATGCCGAAGGGTTCTCCGACACCCGCCGCGTCGCCCTTCCGTACATGTTGTCCACCCCCGAGTCGGTGGTGCACACCCTGACGCACGTCCACCCGGACGCCCGTTTCGGGCAGCTCATCGCCGAGGAGGACGGCGAGATCATCGGCACCGCCCAGGTCAGCGTCGCCCACGACAGCCCGGAGCCCGGCCAGGGCTCGGCCAACATCTACGTACGCCCCGACCGCAGGAACCGCGGCGCCGGTTCGCTGCTGCTGCGGACGGCGGAGGAGCGCCTGGGACGCCTGGGTGTCACGAAGCTGTTCGCCTGGGTCCTGGACGAGCCGGACAACCGCGCGTTCGCCGAGCGGCGCGGTTACCGGGCCAGCCGCTCCGCCTGGTTCCTGCGCCTGGATCTGGCGGGCGGCACGCTCCCGCCCCGGCGGGAGCCCCCGTCCGGCGTCGAGCTGCGCACGGCCGCCGACTTCGCGGACGACCCGCGCCCCCTGTTCGAACTCGACGCGGCGACGTCGTCGGACGAACCGAGCGACATCGACGTGGAGTTCACGGACTACGAGGCCTGGCTCGAGGAACACTGGAAGCACCCGCTGCTGAACCGCGACCTGACCACCGTCGCGCTCGTCGACGGCCGTCCCGCCGCCTTCAGCGTGGCCTACACGGACGGCGACTCCCGCTATGCCACCGCGATGACCGGCACCGCCCGGGAGTTCCGCGGCCGGGGCCTGGCCAAGCTCGCCAAGAACGACTCGCTGCACCGCGCCCGCGCGGCGGGGTGCACGGAGGCGTTCACCGGCAACGACACGGGGAACGAGCCCATGATCGCCATCAACAAGTGGTTCGGCTATGAGATCTGCGCGAAGGAAGTGCGTCATGTCCGCGAACTCGGCTGACCGGAACCCGCAGCCGGCCGGCAGGAACCCGCAGCTGGACGTCGTCCTCGTCAAGGCGGGCCGTACGAAGATCCGTTACAGCGGTGAGCTGCTGGCGGACGACGGCACGCGTGTGGCGGTCCGCGCCGCGTGGGCGGGCTCCGGCGTCCGCGACTTCGGGTTCGTCCGCTTCGAGCCCGGAGACGTCTTCACGGAGTACTACTGGCGCGACCGCTGGTACGCGGTGAAGGAGGTCCGCTCCGCCACGGGCGCGCTGAAGGGCTGGTACTGCGATGTCACCCGCCCCGCCCGGCGCTCCGGCCCGGAGCTGGTCGTGGAGGATCTCGACCTGGACCTGTGGCGCTCGGCGGACGGCACGGACGTACTGCGCCTGGACGAGGACGAGTTCGCCGAGAGCGGCCTGGGCGCGTCGGACCCGGAGGCGGCGTCCGCCGCGCTGGCCGCGCTCGACGAGCTGGAGTCACTGGCCCGCGGCGACGGCTTCGCGGCCCTCCTGGCCTGAGCCGCCGGTCACGGCGACCACCGCGTACCGCTCGTCCGTCACCGGCCCGCCCCACAGGAGCGGATCGTCCGAGAGGCGCTGCACCCGCACCCGACCGGCCATCGGGGCGAGCAGTGCGGTGAGCCGCCCGGCGGGTATGCCGACCGGTTCGATGTTGCCCCACACGCCCTCGACCAGCACCAGCCGCCCGCCCGGCCGCAGCAGACCCCGCCAGTGCCGGAGGGCCCGGGCGGGGTCGGGCAGGGCCCACAGGACGTGCCGGACGAGCACGGCGTCGAAGCGCTGCTCCCCGACCGGTGGTGCCGCGGCGTCACCGACGAGGAACACGGCGTCCCGCCCGGCGAGCTTTTCCCGGGCGCGGGCCACCATCGCCGGGGAGAGGTCCACGCCCGTCACCCGGTGCCCCTGCTCGGACGCGAGGAGTGACAGGCTGCCGGTGCCGCAGCCGAGGTCGAGTACGTCGCCGGCGCGCCCCGGCAGCCAGTCGCGCAGCCGCCCGGCCCAGGCACGGCGCACCTCGGGGTCGCGCAGGCCGTGGTCCGGCTCCTCGTCGAAGGAGGCGGCCTCGGCGTCCCAGTCCACGTTCGTCATGGTCCCCAGAGTGACACCCGCCACTGACAACCGAATCGTGACTGCCGCCACTGACAGACCGGAAGCGATGAGTAACCCTCCCCCGAAAGGTCTACCTCCGTGAGAACGCGGAACCCGGTAGACCCGTAAGGAGGCAGCCATGCGCCGTGTGACCGTGCAGAAGCCCCTGAAGAAGTCGGACGTCCGCCGGGTCCGCGAGGAGGCCGACGAGCGTCCCGCCGGGCGCCCGGAGGTCCGCAAGGACATCGCACGCACCTGGTGGCCGGAGGCCTGAGCGGGCCGGTGCCGGTCACGAGACGCGACGCTCAGAGCAGCCGCTTGCGGTAGTGGACACGGTCGTAGGGACCCTCCACACGGCGCTCCACGAGTTCGTAGCCGTACTTCGGATAGATCCGCTGGTTCTCCCACATCAGCGCGTTCGTGTAGAGCCGGACCTCGGGCAGGCCGAGGGTACGCGCGTGCGCGTCCACGAATCGGAGCAGCCGCCGCCCCACTCCCCTGCCGTGCGCGGCGGGGTGGACGGCGATGGTGTCGAGGAAGAGGTGGTCGCCGTACGCCTCGACCACGACGAGCCCGGTGACGGGATCGCCCGTCACGAACACCTTGCCCGCGGCCACGTTCGCCGCGTGGTCCTCCTCCATGGGCTGGGGCACCCGCCCGATGCGCTCGATGTAGGGGCGGAAGGCCGCGTCGACCACTTCCGCGACGACCGGAACGTCGGCGGCCCGGGCCGGCCGGATCTCCTCGTCTGCCATGCCGCGACGGTACCTACCTGATGCCAGTCCGAACACTCCCTTAAGCGGGCCATAAGGATCTCCTCCACCCGCCCTCAGCAGGCGATTTCACGGTTCTCACGGGCTAGCTTCGGATCACCCCACGGGATTCCGGCCCGCATCGGCCCGGACCTGCCCCTGCACCGTTTCGAGGAGTTCCCGCATGCCCGCACGCCGCAAGGCCGCCACCGTCGCCGCCCTGGGCGGTCTCCCGCTCGCCCTGGCCGCGCTGAGCGCGGCGCCGGCCGCAGCGCACGGCTCGATGGGCGACCCGGTCAGCCGGGTCTCGCAGTGCTACGCCGAGGGCCCGGAGAGCCCGAAGTCGGCCGCGTGCAAGGCGGCGGTCGCGGCGGGCGGCACCCAGGCCCTCTACGACTGGAACGGCGTCCGCATCGGCGACGCGGGCGGCCGGCACCAGCGGCTCATACCGGACGGCAAGCTGTGCAGCGCGAACAACGCGGAGTTCAAGGGGCTCGACCTCCCCCGCGCCGACTGGCCCGCGACCGCCGTCCGCAGCGGCTCGCACACCTTCAAGTACCGCGTGACGGCCCCCCACAAGGGCACGTTCAAGGTGTACCTCACCAAGTCCGGTTACGACCCGGCCAAGCCGCTCGCCTGGAAGGACCTGGATCTCGCGCACCCGGTCGCGACGTCCACCGACCCGGCCGCCACCGGCGGCTTCTACACCTTCTCCGGCAAGCTGCCCCAGCGCTCCGGCAAGCACGTGCTGTACGCGGTCTGGCAGCGGTCGGACAGCCCGGAGGCGTTCTACTCCTGCTCGGACGTCAGCTTCGGCGGCGGTGGCGGCGCGGCGGGCGGCGCGGCCCCCGCCCCGTCCGCCTCCGCTCCCAGCGAGAAGCAGATCAAGGACGGCAACGACAAGTCGACCATCGAGCACCACGGGCACGGCGACGACGATCCCAGCACCTCGGCGGCGCCGGCCGCGGCCCCGAAGAAGGGCACGCCGGACCGCACGGAGGCGGCGGCGCCCGCGCCCAACCGGCCGAAGGCCGCCGGTGCCACGGAGAACCTCGCCGAGACCGGCGGCGACAGCACCACCCCGTACGTCGCGATCGGCGGTGCGGCGGCGCTGGCCCTGGGCGCTTCGGCGCTGTTCCTCTCGGCCCGGCGCCGGACGGTGAGCGGCGGACGGCAGGGCCGCTGACGTCCACCGCCCCACGACTCGGGGCCTGTCCGGCGGCTCAGGCCGGACAGGCCCCGAAACGTTTCTCTGACACGTATCAACGGGTGACACGTGTCATTCGAAGGCCGATGCACAGGTGGTGGGTGTGGCGTGGCCCGGGTCGAGGGCATTGGCCACCTCGTGGAAGACGACCCGGTCCAGCAGCCCGGCGGCCACATGCTCGGACAGGTCGACCGGGCACAGGTCCTGGAGCAGGACGTTGCGCACGTCCGGTCCGCTCAGGTACTGGCTGCGCCACGGCGTGACCACCTCGTCGTACCGGGTGGCGATGACGGTGTAGCGCACGCCGGGCACGGTGTCGCCGCCCGCGTTGAGCTTGGCGAGGAAGGCGGAACCGGTGACCTGGTCGGCGAGGGCGGGGGTGTTCTTCGACAGCAGGTCGGCCGCACCCGGGAAGTAGGGCAGCAGCTTGGTGAATCCGTTCAGGTCGGTGCCGTGGTTGCTGGGCGCGATGCCGACCAGGGCGTGCACCTCGGCGGCTCCGCCGAGGAACTTGAGGTAGTAGCGGGGCATCATGCCGCCCTGCGAGTGCCCGACGACGTCGGTCTCGTCGGCTCCGGTGGCCGCGAGCACCTTGTCCACGAAGTCCTTCAGCTGCCCGGCGGACTTCTCGACGGGCCCGAGGCCGTGGAAGAAGGGGACTCCCTCCAACTGGCCGTAGTCGAGGGAGAAGACGCAGTAGCCGCGATCCTTGAGATACGGGGCGAGGCCCAGCCAGTTGTCGACGGAGTTCCCGAGGGTGCCGTGGACGAGGACGACGGGGCGGGGGTGGGCGGCGGACGGCTTGCAGGAGTAGTCGTTCCAGCCGGAGCTCGGGGCACCGGCGGCCTGGGCGGTGGTGGCGGGGACGGTGAGGGCGGCAGCGGTCAGCAGCAGCGCGGACAGGGGTCTGAGCACTCGCTTCCAGGGCAGCATCGGGTGATCTCCTTGCGACTCAAGGGGGATGCGACGGGACTGGGCCCTGTGATCCGGATCACGAGGATGCTGTTCACTCGTCAAGTTACGGGCGAGTAGCCAAACTGGGAAGTTACGCGTCAGTAAAAACTCGCCACGCGGCCGGCGCCGATCACTCCAGCCGACACCCCCGTCACCAGGCGGGCCGAACGGGCCCGTGCGGAGCGATCCGCAGCAACTGCTCGCACAGTGACCGCACTTCGCGCTCCCCCAGCAGGTCTCCCCACTCCCGCACCACTTCCGCGGCCGCCTCCTCGGCCGCGCGCGTGCAGCCCCAGCCCCTCCCGGTCAGCACGACCAGGCGCGCCCGCGCGTCCTCGGGATGCGGCCGCCGCTCGGCGTACCCCTTGCGCACCAGCTCGTCGACGAGCTGACTGGCGGCCTGTTTGGTCACCCCGAGGTGGACGGCGAGGTCGGTGACCGTCGCGCCGTCCGGAGCGAGCCGGGCGAAGGCGAACCCGTGCGCGGGCCGCACCCCTTCGAAACCGCGAGCGATCACGCCCTCGTTGATGCGTTGCGTGAGCCCGCCGGCGACGGCGAGCAGGGCGGCGGACAGGGCCATGGCCTCGGAGTTCTGCACGCGTGCATTGAAACACCCTTGACGAAACAGTCAAGCGGCTTGACTATATGGTCAAGCTGCTTGACCACTTGGAGGCCTCATGCCCGTCGTCCGATCGTCCGAAGCCGTCATCCACGAGATCCACGGCGCCCGTTTCGTCTCGTACGCCACCCCTGGCAGCGGCAGCAAGGAGCTGTGCGCCTGGCGGGGTGAGATCCCGGCCGGCCTGAAGGCACCCGCGCACACGGTCAGCCGGGAGGAGATCTTCCATCTGCTCGACGGCGAACTGCTGATCACCCTCGACGGCCGCACCGAGCGGATCGCGGCGGGCGACACGGTGATCATCAATCCCGGCGCCACCCTGACCGTCGAGAACCCGACCGACCGGACCGCGTACTCCTGGGTCACCACCACGATCGGCCTGGAAGCACGGCTGGCCGACGGCACCCGCATCGTGCCGCCGTGGGCCAACTGACGCCCCGCGGAAGGCCGGCGTCATACGGCAGGGTCTGCGGGGTCTACGCCGCCCGTCCCCCGCGGCGGACGCCGCCTAGTCCCCCGGGCATCACCGCCCGCGGCCCGAACTTCGCCCGTGCCCGGTCCGCGACCTCCTCGATACGGCGGACCTTCTCGTCCACCGGGTCGAAGGTCAGCTGGTGGGAGGCCTGGTCGGCGGGGCCGAGCCCCTCGGCGCGCAGGGCGATCGCGCGCACCCGGGCCCGCTGCAGCCCCAGCGCCTCGTACATGCCGTAGGCGGCCCTGGTCAGTGCCGGGGAGTGCGCGGTCGGTTCGCTCAGGGTGCGGCTGCGCGTGGTGGCGGACCGGTCGGCGTAGCGCACGGTGAGGGTGAGGGTGCGGCAGACCTTCTCCAGGGCGCGCAGCCGGGCACCGATCTCCTCGGCGGCCGACAGCAGCGCCCTGCGGTGCCGGTCCGGGTCCAGTTCGTCACGCCCGAAGGGGCGTTCCGTCGCCAGGGACCGGGAGACGGCGTTCGGCAGGACCCGGCCGCGGTCGATGCCGTTCGCCTTCTCGCGCAGCTCGCGGCCGGCCTTGGCGCCGATCAGCCGCTGCAGCGTGGACAGCGGTGCGGCGGCGACCCGGCCGAGGGTGTCGAGCCCGTAGTCGCCCAGAGTGCGGGCGGTCGCGGGGCCCACACCGGGCAGCGCGCCGACGGGCTTGTCCGCGAGGAACTCCGCGATGGCGTCCGGCTCGTCGGGCACCGCACACGTCACCCCGGGCGCGGCCTCACGCAGCGCCATCCGGGCCGGCAGCGGCCCGGGTCCGGCTCCGATCACGCAGTCGACGCCGTGGAGCGCGAGTGACCGCACCCGGATCACCGAGGCCAGTTCGACGGCGTCCCGCCCGAAGTACCGCTCGGCGCCGCGCAGGTCGGCCAGCGCCCCGTCCGGTGGCAGGGCCTGGACGACGGGGGTGAACTCCTCCAGCATCCCGAGCAGATGGGGCAGATCCGCCTCGGTCGCCGGCGGCTGGAAACGTACGCAAAGGACGGTCATCCCGCACTCCCCGGACTCTGATGCCACAACTTCCTTGTTTTCGCGGGCTCTTCGCCCGCCGGACGCAGATCGGCCCAGGGGTGCATCTCGTACCCCGTGGACATGCGGATCTTCCGCTGCTCCATCGGATCCCCGGCCGCGGAACCGGTCGGCGCGGGCACGCCCTCCGACCCGGCGAGCCGTCGCCGCACGGCCCCCTCACCGTCCGAACCCTCTCCGCCGGAACCGCCCTCACCGGGAGCGGGACCGGCCAGCCGGGCGGCGACGCCCTCCAGTCCTTCCTCCCGGCGCACTTCCAGCAGGTCCGCGAGGTTCCAGGCGGCGGCTCCCACCACGCTGAGGCTGCGCGGGCCGCGGCGCTGCACCACCCCGCGCACCAGCAGCAGCCAGGAGTGGAAGACGGTGTGGGCGCAGGTGTCGTGGGAGTCGTCGAAGAAGGCGAGGTCGACCAGGCCCGTGCCGTCGTCCAGGGTGGAGAAGATGACGCGCCTGCCGGACCGGATCGGCGGCGTCTGGGTGGCCGCTTTGGCGCCCGCGACCAGCACCGTCTCCCCGTGCCGGGCCTCGCGCAATCGCCGCGCCGACACCACGCCGAGTTCGTCGAGGAACTGCCGGTGATCGTCCATCAGGTTGCGTGAGGCGTCCATGGACAGCACGCCCAGCTCGGCGCTGAGCCGCTCCGAGGAGGTGAGGTCGGGCAGCCCGGCCGGTGCGGTCTTCCGCCCCCCGGCCAACGGCAACTGGCCGCCGCCCCCGCCGCGGGCACCCCGGTGCAGCTCGGTCAGATGCAGTTGCAGATCACGGCGGTTGGCGCCGAACGCGTCCAGCGCTCCCACCTGCGCGAGCCGCTGGGCCACCGGGCGGCTGGGCCGGCCCCGCTCCCAGAAGTCGACCAGCGAGGCGTACGGCTGACCCTCGGCGATGCGCGCCGCCTCGGCCTCGCTGATGCCGTACACATCGGAAAGAGCCAATCGCAGCCCCCATTTACCGGACACCAGTTCGATACGGTGTGCGACCCCGGACGCGTTCACGTCCAACGGCAGCACGGGCACTCCGCGGCGCCGCGCGTCCGCCAGCAGCAGCCGCTTGGGATACATCCCCGGATCGTGCGTGAGCAGCCCGGCGTAGAAGGCGGCGGGATGATGCGTTTTCAGCCACGCCGACTGGTAGGTCGGCACGGCGAAGGCGACCGCGTGCGCCTTGCAGAAGCCGTAGGAACCGAAGGCCTCGACGATCTCCCAGGTCCGCTGGATCGTTTCCGCGTCATAGCCGTTCGCCGCCGCGTGCCGGGCGAACCACACCTTGATCCGCGCCTGCGACTCCGGGTCCGACAGCCCGCGCCGCACCCGGTCGGCCTCGCCGCGTCCGCAGCCGGTCATGATGTCGACGATGTCGATGATCTGCTCGTGGAAGACGACGACGCCGTAGGTCTCCTTCAGCGGCCCCTCCAGGTCCGGGTGCGGATACCGGATCGGCGCCCGCCCGTGCCGCGCCTCGATGAACGGCCGCACCATGTCGGCGGCGACCGGCCCGGGCCGGAACAGCGAGATGTCGACGACGAGATCGTGGAAGCCGGCCGGCTGGAGCCGCCCGACCAGGTCCCGCTGCCCGGGCGACTCGATCTGGAAGCACCCGAGCGTCTCGGTGGACTGGATCAGCCGGTACGTCTCCGGGTCACCCGGCGCCAGGGCGTCCAGATCGACCCGGACGCCCGACACCCGGCGCACTTCCTCCACCGCGTGCGCCATGGCCGACTGCATCCGCACGCCCAGCACATCGAGCTTCAGCAGCCCGAGGTCCTCGACGTCGTCCTTGTCGAACTGCGACATCGGGAAGCCCTCGCCACTGGTCGGCATGACCGGCGTACGCGCGAGCAGCGAGGCGTCGGACAGCAGCACCCCGCACGGGTGCATGGCCATCCCGCGCGGCAGGGCGTCCAGCGCCTCGACCAGCTCCCACAGCCTCCCGTACTTCTCCTTCTCCCCCGCCAGGGCCCGCAGTTCCGGCAGCTCCTCCAGCGCGGCGCGGGCGTCCCGCGCCCGGATGTGCGGGAAGGCCTTGGCGACCCGGTCGATCTCGGCCGGGTCCATGGACAGGGCGGCCCCCACATCACGGATGGCGTGCCGCACGCGATACGTCTCCGGCATCGCGACCGTCGCGACCCGCTCGGTGCCGAACCGGTCGATGATCGCGCGGTAGACCTCCAGCCGGCGCGCGGACTCCACGTCGATGTCGATGTCGGGCAGCACGACCCGCTCCTTCGACAGGAACCGTTCCATCAGCAGCCGGTGCTCGATCGGATCGGCGTGCGCGATACCGAGCAGGTGATTGACGAGCGACCCGGCCCCCGACCCCCGGGCGGCGACCCGGACGCCCATCGTCCGCACGTCGTCCACGACCTGGGCGACGGTCAGGAAGTAGGAGGCGAACCCGTGGTGGGCGATGATGTCCAGCTCGTGGTGCATCCGCTCCCAGTACTCCCGTCGCCGGTCGTACCCGCGCAGCACCATCCCGGCCGCCGCCCGCGAGGCCAGCGTCCGCTGGGCGGTACGGCGCCCGGCGCCGACCAGATGCGGCTCGGGGAAGTGGACGGTACCGATCCCGAGATCGTCCTCGGGGTCGACCAGGCACTCGGCGGCCGTGGCCCGGGTCTGTTCCAGCAGCCGGGGAGCCGCCTCCCGCCGGAACCCCGCGGCCTCCACGACCCGCTCCGCCACACCGGCCATGTCCCCGGCGCCCTTGAGCCAGGCGGCACCGGAGTCCAGCCCCCGGGCCGGGTCGATGGGCACCAGCCGCCGGGCGGCGTCCAGCACGTCGGCGACCGGGCCGAGCCCCGGGTCGGCGTACCGCACCGCGTTGGTGAGCACGGGCCGGATGTGCTGCTCGGCGGCGAACCCGACGGTACGGGCGGCCAGCCGCAGCGAACCCGGCCCCGTACCCTCCCGGCCGTGCCAGACGGCCTCCAGCCGCAGGTCGTCGCCGTAGACGTCCCGCCAGGGCGCGAGCAGCCGCGCCGCACGGTCGGGCCGCCCCGCGGCCAGGGCGCGCCCGACGTCCGACGCGGGCCCGAGCAGCACGGTCACACCCCGGGCGTGATTGCGCTCCCAGGACAGCAGGGGCGTCCCCTCCCCCTCATGGGCGGCCGATACGAGCCGGCACAGGTCCGCCCACCCCCGGGCGCCGTCCCGGGCCAGATAGGTCACCCGAGGGGCCGACTCGTCGACGAAGGCACCGCCCCGCACCGGGGTCCGGCGCCGCCCCCGCCGCTCGCTCCCGGGCTCCGCGCCCCCCACCGCCAGATCGACCCCGAACAGCGGCCGGACCCCCGCCTTCCCGCAGGCCTTCGAGAACCGGACCGCCCCGGCGAGCGTGTCGCGATCGGTCAGCGCCAAGGCGTCCATGCCCCGCTCGGAGGCACGCTCGGCCAGCCGCTCCGGGTGCGAGGCTCCATAACGCAACGAGAATCCGGAGACGGTGTGCAGATGCGTGAACCCCGGCACACGCACCTCCCGCACTCGTGAGCCACACCAGCTCTCGAACATCTGTTCCCAACTACCTCACCCCCACCATACCCCCATCCTCGAATGTGTGTACGACATCCGTTCGGCCCCGCCCCACCTGCGGAAACACCCCACATCCCCCGACCGTGGAGGCATGCCGCACCGCTCGCTCCTCGCCGAGGTGAGAGCCGCCGTCACACCGCGGGCCACCCTGCTCATCGTCGGCGTGATCGCGCTCCAGCTGCTGTTCATCGCCTCGTACGTGGGAGCACTGCACGACCCGAAGCCCAAGGACGTGCCCTTCGGCGTGGTCGCCCCTCAGGCCGCGGCCGGTCAGGCGGTCAGGCGGCTCGAACAGCTCCCCGGCACGCCCCTGGACCCCCGCGCACTGCCGGACGCGGCGGCGGCCCGGACCCGGCTCGCCCACCGCGACATCGACGCGGCCCTGATCATCGACCCCCGGGGCGGCACCGACACCCTGCTGGTCGCCTCCGGGGGCGGCAGGGTCCTCTCCACCACGCTGACGGCCCTCGTCGCCACCGTGGAGAAGTCCGAGCGGCGCACCATCCGGACGATCGACGTGATCCCGTCCGCGCCCCACGACCCCAACGGGCTCTCGTCCTTCTACCTGGTGATCGGCTGGTGCGTCGGTGGCTACCTGGGCGCCGCGGCCCTCGCCATCAGCGCCGGGGCGAAACCCTCCAACCCCACCCGCGCCGCGATCCGCCTCGCGGTCATGGCCCTGGTCGCGATCATCGGCGGTCTCGGCGGAGCCCTCATCACCGGCCCGATCCTGGACGCCCTGCCCGGCGGCACCGCGGCCCTCTGGGGCCTGGGCACCCTGATCATCTTCGCCGTGGGCGCCGCCACCCTCGCCCTCCAGGGCGTCTTCGGGACGATCGGCATCGGCCTGGTCATCCTGCTGGTGGTCATCCTCGGCAACCCCAGCGCGGGCGGCGCCCTGCCCCCACCCCTCCTCCCGCCCTTCTGGAAGGCGATCGGCCCGGCCCTGCCCCCCGGCGCCGGCACCTGGTCGACACGCTCCATCGCCTACTTCGACAACAACGCGATGACCGGCCCCCTCCTCGTACTGGCTGCATGGGCCGTGGCAGGAGCCGCGATCACCATGGCGGCGGCGATCGTACGCAAGCGCGCAAAGGCGGCCCCGTAACCACACCCCGCCCCGGCGGGTACAAGAGGGCGCCACCACGGCCGGCCCGCACCCGCGTGGCGAGCAGGGGTCGTGTCGGGGGGTGTCCGCCCGCAGCGTTGTCGCGTCAACGCACAGTCAGTCGGCACGCAAGCCCATCGCGACGTTCCGAGGACGGACACCCCCCGGCACGGCCCCGACCCACCACCCCGCGGCACGCGAAACGCGCACCCTCACCCGGCGAAACGACACGCAAAAGCCCCGCCCCTCGCACAAGGGGCGGGACTCCACACACTCACATGTCAGCCGATCTGCGTCCCGGTCGCCGACAGCGCCTCGGTCACCGGCTGGAAGAACGTCTCCCCGCCCGAGGTGCAGTCACCGCTGCCGCCGGACGTGAGCCCGACCGCCTTGTCCCCGGCGAACAGCGACCCGCCACTGTCACCCGGCTCCGCGCACACGTCGGTCTGGATCAGCCCGTTCACGATGTCGCCGTTGCCGTAGTTCACGGTGGCGTCGAGCCCCGTGACCTTGCCGTCGTGCACCTGCGTGGTCGACCCGCTCCGGGTGACCGCCATGCCGACGGTCGCGTCCGCGGCGCCCGAGATCTTCTGGGTGGACCCGTTGTACAGGTTCACCTCACTCGGGTGGTCGACCTCGGCGGTGTACTTGACCAGCCCGTAGTCGTTGCCCGGGAAGCTGGAGTCCGCGTTGGTGCCGATCTCCTTGCCGCCGGAGTCCGACCACGTGGAGATGCCCTCGGTGCAGTGACCCGCGGTCAGGAAGAACGGCTCACCGCCCTTGACCACGTTGAAGCCCAGAGAGCAGCGCCCGCTGCCACCGGTGATGGCGTCGCCACCGGCGACGAAGGGCTTGTACTCCCCCTTGGACCGCTTGAGTTCGGCCTTCGCCCCGAGCCCGTCCACGACCTTCGTCAGGGTCGCCCACTCGGCCTTGGAGACCGTGCGGTCGGCGGTCACGACGACCTTGTTCGTCGTCGGGTCGGTCACCCAGGCGGTACCCGGGATCGTCGCGTCCTGCTTCAGCGTGCTGCGGGCGCTCTTGAGTTCGGCGAGGGAGTTCGCCACGACTCTCGCCTTGGCGCCGGCCTTCTCCACGGCCTGCGCGGCACTCTCGTCGAGCACGTTCACCACGAGGCTCTTGCTCTTGGTGTCGTAGTACGTCCCGGCCGCGTCGCCGCCCAGGTCCTCGGCCAGCGACGAGGCGAGCTTTCCGGCCGCGGTGACCGACAGGGTCCGGGGCGCGGACGCCTCAGGGGTCTCGCTGGCGTTCGCGGTCTGGAACGTCACTCCCGCGGCGACCAGCGCGGCGATGCCCGCACCTGCCACGGCTGCACGCCGCTTGGGTATGCGTCGGTGCTTCAACTTACGTCCTCCTGTGGGGGGTCGGCACGCGAGGTAGTGGGGACCTCCACGAGCCGGAAGGCTTCGTTGACGAGCGCCCACTATTCCGAGGACGGCGGGGAGCACACAAGGGTGAGTTCGAGACGCGCGTAGACAGCGCTTCGCACGCCTCCCCATTTTGACCGTCCACGATCAAATCGGACCCAACTCCCGCGCGTTCACAGTGCAAACATTACGCGTGAGTAATGTGTGCCCACTCTGCGACGTCTGCAGGTGGCTGAATTCCGCCCCTCCGAAGGCCGGTTGAGAGGAGGAGGAAGAGAGCCCGCACACAGCACGAAGCCCCCGCACGCGATGCGCGCGGGGGCCGTGAGAGGTGCTGCGAAGACAAGTGCCGCGAACTGCCGCCAGGGCCTAGTAGACGCTGACGCCGTAGGCGCTCAGGGCCTCCGTGACGGGCTGGAAGAACGTCGTACCACCGGAGGAGCAGTTGCCGCTGCCGCCCGAGGTCAGGCCGTACGCCGTGCCGTTGCTGCCGTAGAGCGAACCGCCGGAGTCACCGGGCTCGGCGCAGACGGTGGTCTGGATCAGGCCGGAGACGATGTCCCCGCCGCCGTAGTTGACGGTGGCGTTAAGGGCGGTGACACGGCCGCTGTGGGTACCGGTCGTGGAGCCGTCGCGGATGACGGTGGTGCCCACGCTCGGGGTGGCCGCGCGCGTGATGTCCACGCCGTTCGCGGTGCCGGGACGGCTGACGGACCCGCTGTAGCGCACGAGGCCGTAGTCGTTGCCCGGGAAGCTGGACCCGGCGGTCGAGCCGATGACCGTGGTGCGGGCGGAGTTGGAGTACCAGGTGCCCGCGCCGTCGGTGCAGTGACCGGCGGTCAGGAAGTACTCGGTGCCGTTGCCGGCACGGACGTTGAAGCCGAGGGAGCAGCGCCAGCTACTCGCATAGATGGCGTCGCCGCCCTGGATGAGCTTGCTGAACTTGCCCGGGGTGCGCTTGATCGTGAGCGCGTCGGCGTTGCCGCCGGCCTGCTGCTTGATCTTCGCTATCTCCGCCTGCGTGACCGTGCTGTCCACGGTCAGGAGCACGCGGCCGGTCTTGCTGTCGACGGCCCAGGCGGTGCCCGGGACATCGGCCTTCAGCAGCGAGGCACCGGCGCTCTTGAGCTCCGCGGCACTGAAGGTGGTGGGGGTGTCGGAAGCGTTCGCGCTGGGGATCGCGATCGCTGCGGCGGCGACGAGGCCGGTGGAAACGGCGATCAGCCGGGTCCGTCTCGAAATGCCACTGCGAGGGGTGGTGCGCTTGATCCTCACTTTTCGTTCCTCCACAAAGGAAGTAGGGGGCCCTCGTGGGGTTTCGGGCCCGTGAGGCGCAGCCTGGGACCGGTCGTCCGGATTCCGAACACGCCGTGCCCCTGACAAGCGCTGAGGGGGAGTATTCGGCCGAACGGCCGGTCGGCGCAAGAGTGCCTTTCGGACTCGCGCCTTTGATGGATCTTTACGAAGCCGCTCCGCGCCCGCCTTTCACCCCCGGCCGCGCCTCACACCAACGTGCGCTCCCCCGCCGCGACCCCGACGTCCAGCGTGTTCCCCGACGGCGGGGAGGGGCACACGAAGTGTCCGGCGAACACACAGGGCGGCAGCAGCGTCCGGTTGAAGCCGACGGTGGTACGCCCGACGGCGCCCGGGGCGGTCAAACGGCGTGACGCACAGACCACCGAACGCCCGGCGCACGGAGGATTCCAGGTCGAAGGCCCGCACGCCCCACGCCCCCCGGACAGCCCTGGAGCGCAGGTCAGCCATCGCAGGGGCAGCAGCAGTCGCACCCGTCGCAGTCGCAGTCCCGGCAGACGCCCTCGCGCTTCTTACGGGACCACGGCCCCTCGTACTCCTTGGCGCAGCACAGCTTGCAGGTGCAGCACAGCAGCCAGAACATCCCGCATCCGGCCCAGAATCCACGCCGGCGGGGCGGCTGGGGCACCGGAGCACCCCCACCGAAACCGCCGCCGAAACCGTCCCCGCCGTACGCGCCACCACCACTACCGCCACCGGCGTACGGGTTTCCGCCGCCCGCGTACGGGTGCTGCGGGGAGCCGTAGGGCCCCGGCGGCTGCTGCCCGTGGGGTCCCTGCGGTCCGTAGGGCCCGCCGCCCTGATGGGAGGCACACACCGGCACCGTGCCGAACGCCCGGTCCACCGAGCGCCGCAGTTCGTGCACCAGTAGCAGATGCACGAGCCGCGCATCGGTGAACTCGGCGTCGCGCAGCGCGAGCCGCACGCCGTGCACCGCGCCGTCGGCGAGCCGCCTGGCCTCCGCGAGGGAGGTGCCGGTCGCGGTGATCGGGTTCCAGGCACCTGACGCGGCATCAGCGTGGCGGTCCTCCACGGCGTCCAGCAGGTGGGCGAGGCGTCCGAAGAGCCGCCCGGCCTCGGACAGCGGTCCGGCGTTGTCCGGCCGGCCGGCGAGGACCGCGGTGTGCGCGAAGGCGGCGGCGGTGGCGGTCTCGGTCGGCTCGGTGACCGTGAGGATCGGCGTCCCGGGCCCGGCCAGTACCTCGATTCCGGCCTGCCGGTCCACCGCGTCGACCAGCAGAGAGGTGTCGAATCCCACAGCGGTGCCGCTCCGGGCACCGGCCGTGTCGAAGCTCTTGGCGACCCTGCGTGCGGCACGGGCCACCGGCCTGCGGGCCAGCAGCCCGTCACCGTCGGTGACGTGATCGCGGACCTTGGCCGAGGCCAGCACCAGGGAAACCGCTGCCGCGAGCCGGGCTCCCTCGCCGTCCGCGACGGAGGCGGTGCGCATGCCGCGCAGCGGGCACGGCCCGGCCGTACGCCGACCTGCACCACCCCCGCCCTCCGCCTGAGCCTCCGTCAGAACCGAGAGAAGCAGCCCGTCGTAATTCGTGACTATCCGGGCGAACTGCCCGTGATCACCGCGCAGAGCGAGGCAAAGCCCGCACAAATGCGCCATCCACTGGCCGGCGAGCTCGTCTCCGAGCCGGTGTCTGCAAGGCCTGACGATTCCGAACACGACGCTCCCCCGAACTTCCTGACGACGCTGAGCTGCGGCATCGTACCGGCCCCCGCATTCACCCGTACGCCCCGGCCATCACCCGTACGCCGGGAAGAATCATATTTCACTCACAGTCAGCAGCCGTTTGGGAAACGGCCCTTGGGACACACGGACTCTCGACGGAATCGCTGTGCACCAGTACCGTCACAAACCCCCCGTGCGGCGTCTATCCACTTGGCGCGCCATCCGCATCATGGACGACCATAGGGATGCGGAAAGCAGAAAGACCGCTGTGAGAGGAGGCGTCCATGGGATCGGTACGCAAGGCAAGTGCCTGGCTTGGCCTCGTCGACGACAACGAAGACGAGCGTTACTACGACGACGACGACTACTCCGACGGAAACGAGCCCGGGGAAGCCTGGGTCACCGACCCACGCGTCAAGGTGGCCTCGGACGTCGCCGAGGAGAAGGGCCGCCGCATCGGCACGGTGACCCCGGACAGCTTCCGGGACGCACGCGCCATCGGCGAACTGTTCCGCGAGGGCGTGCCGGTCATCATGAACCTCACGGCCATGGAAGCGTCCGACGCCAAGCGCGTGGTCGACTTCGCGGCCGGGCTGATCTTCGGGCTGCGCGGTTCGATCGAGAGAGTCTCGACCCGCGTGTTCCTGCTGACCCCGGCCCACACGGAGATCGTCAACGGCGACCCGGCCGGACACCGTACGGACGGCTTCTTCAACCAGAGCTGAGGCAGGGCCGCTCACCGGCCCTGCCCCCGCGGGGTTACCGGACCGGCCTACCGGAAGGCGTCGAGTCCGGTGAGCGCCTTGCCCAGCACGAGCTGGTGCATCTCGACGGTGCCCTCATAGGTGAGCACCGACTCGAGGTTGGTCGCGTGCCGCATCACGGGATATTCGAGCGAGATCCCGTTGGCGCCGAGAATCGTCCGGGCCGTGCGGCAGATCTCGATCGCCTCCCGGACGTTGTTGAGCTTGCCGAAGCTGACCTGCTCGGGACGCAGGCGGCCGGCGTCCATCCGTCGCCCCAGATGATGGGCGAGCAGGATCCCCTTGTGCAGTTCGACCGCCATGTCGGCGATTTTGGCCTGGGTGAGCTGGAAGCCGCCGATGGGCCGCCCGAACTGTTCCCGCGACTTCGCGTACTCGACCGCGGCCTCGAAACTGGCACGGGCCGCACCCATGGCGCCCCACACGATTCCGTACCGGGCGTGCGACAGACAGCTGAGGGGCCCGCGCAGGCCGGTGACCTCCGGGAGGACGGCGTCGGCGGGCAGCCGCACGTCGTCGAGCACGAGCTCGCTGGTGACGGAGGCCCTCAGGGACCACTTGTGCTTGATCTCGGGAGCGGAGAACCCGGCGCTGTCGGTGGGCACGGCGAACCCGCGGATCCCCTCCTCGGTCTGCGCCCACACGACGGCGACACCGGCGACCGACCCGTTGGTGATCCACATCTTGCGGCCGTTGAGGATCCAGTCGGTGCCGTCGCGTTTGGCGTACGTCCGCATGGCGGCGGGGTCGGAGCCGTGGTCGGGCTCGGTGAGCCCGAAGCAGCCGATGACCTCTCCGGCGGCCATGCGCGGCAGCCACCGCTGCTTCTGTTCCTCGCTGCCGAAGCGGTGGATGGCATACATCGCGAGGGAGCCCTGCACGGAGACGAGGGAACGGATGCCGGAGTCGGCGGCCTCCAGTTCCAGGCAGGCGAGCCCGTACTGCACGGCGGACGCACCGGCACACCCGTATCCGTCGAGGGACATCCCCAGGGCCCCGATGCCGCCGAGTTCCCTGGCCAGCTCCCGGATCGCCGGCAGCTCCCCCTTCTCGTACCACTCGGCGACGAACGGCAGCACCCGGTCCGCGGCCCAGGCCCGCACGGTGTCCCTGATCCCCAGGTCCTCGGGCTCGAGCAGGTCGTCCAGGCCGAGGGGATCGCCGGGATCGAAAGAAGGCAGCTTGGACGAACCGGACATGATCGACACCCTCCGAAGCTCTTTAACTAGCACTGCTAACCACGACGCTACGACGCCGGTCAGCCCATGCACCACCCGTAGCCGCCAACTTCACGGGTCGAGGTCGCCCAGTGGGGGCCAAGCGCCCTCGGGGGTCGCCCCTGGGCGGACGCGCCCTGGGCGAAGGGGCGTCACACCGAGACGCGTGAGTCCGCAGCATCCCTAGGGGCAGGAAGCTCCACCTGCTCCGGCTCACACTGCATCACCCGCGGCAGCCGCAACGCCATCGCCGCCCCGAGCAGCAGCAACGCCGCGCTCACCAGCAACGTCACATGCAGCCCGTGCACGAACGCGTCCCGGGCCGCATGCCGCAGAGCGGTACCGGCGGACCCGCCCAGCTGCGCGGCGACCTCGTACGCCTCCCCCAGCGAATGCCCCGCGGACGCGGACGCCGACGCCGGAACCCCGGGGACGCCCGACAGCCCGGGCGTGTACGCCGCGTTCATCACCGTGCCGAGCAGTGCGATCCCGATCCCGGCCCCGAGCTGGTACGACGTCTCCCCGATGGCCGCCGCCCCACCGGCCTGCTCCTGCGGCGCCTCGCTCAGCATCGACTCGTACGCCCCGAACAGCGTCGTCTCCAGCCCGAAGCCGAGCAGTACGAACCCGCTCAGCATCAGCGCCCAGTCGTCCGTCCGCCCCAGCGCCGTCAGCAGCACCACGGCGAACGCCGTGAGGCAGAACCCGGCGCACACCATCCGCCGCGGTCCGAACCGCCGCAGCATCCGCGCGCCGGCCAGCCCGGCAGCCATCGCCGCGAACGTCAGCGGCAGCAGCCGCAGCCCGGTCTCCAGCGGCGACAGCCCGAGCACCAGCTGCAGATACTGGGCGGCGATCAGTTCCAGACCCACCAGCGCGAGCATCGCCAGCACGATGCACCCCACGGACGTGCTGAACGCCGGCCGCGCGAACATCCTGAGGTCCACCAGCGGATACTCCCGCCGCCGCTGCCGCCGTACGAAGCCGGCCAGCAGGGCCGCGCCCGCCACCAGCGGCAGCACGGTGAGCAGGCTGCCCGGCGCCCCCCCGCTGCCGAGCCGCTTCACGCCCAGCACGACACCGAACAGTCCGGCCGCCGCCATCAGCGCGCCCACCACGTCCCAGGGGCCCTTGCCGTCCCCCTTCGACTCGGGCAGCAACAGCCGCCCCACCGGGAGGCTGACCAGCATCAGCGGGATGTTGACGAGGAACACCGAGCCCCACCAGAAGTGCTCCAGCAGGAAGCCGCCGAGCAGCGGACCGACCGCCGCGCCCACCGCGGCCACGGCGCTCCATATGCCGATCGCGAGCGCCCGTTCCCGCCGGTCCGGGAAGACCTGCCGAAGGATCGACAGGGTGGCGGGCATGATCATCGCGCCGCCCACGCCGAGCAGCGCCCGCGCCACGATCAGTACCTGGGCGTTGTCGGCCAGGGCCGCGAGGCCGGAGGCGACGCCGAACAGCGCGTATCCGAGGAGCAGGACTCTCCGGCGGCCGATGCGGTCGCCCAGCGTGCCGAACAGGATCAGCAGCGAGGCGCAGACCAGCGGGTAGACGTCGACGATCCAGAGCAGCTCCATCCCGCCGGGCTTCAGGTCCTCGGTGACGGCGGGGACCGCCACGTGCAGCACGGTGGCGTCGACGGCGACCAGCAGCAGGCTGACGCAGAGGACGACGAGGACCACCCAGCGGTTGGCACCGGCCCCGGCCGCCCTACGGCGCAGCGCAGCGGCGGCCGTGGTCGTCCCGGACATGTACGTACCTCCCAGATGTTCCCTCGCGATCGGCGGGCTCACGGAGTGGGGGACGCCCCCGTGACCCGGCCGGAGAGGAGCGGCGGTCTCCGGCCGGCGCAAACGAAAAGCGAGTGACACGTCAGCGTACGCGAGTCCCCGGCGCAGACCAGTGGCGGACCTCTCACACCTCCGGCGGAGGGATGTGGCGTACGCCACTTCCTCCCGTGTCGTCGACGCGTCGGCCGACCGGGTGGTTCCGGCCCGGGTCGATAATCGGGCGGGTGACCGATCTCGACACGCGCGCGGCCCCGTCCCGCGCCGGGGCCCTGCGCCGGGCGGCCCCGGCGCTCGCCGGGTACGCGGCCGTCCGCGCCCTGGGCCTGGTCGCCCTCTTCCTGTGGAGCGGGGCGCGGGACAAGAGCGCGTACACGCTGCTGACCGCCCGCTGGGACGCGCTCTGGTACGTCAGGGTCGCCGAGCTCGGTTACGGCTACGAGGTGCGGCTGGCGAACGGGGACGTGCACTCGAACCTGGCGTTCTTCCCGCTGCTGCCCTGGCTGGAGCGGCTGGTGGCGGCCCTCTCGCCGCTGTCGTACGCGGACGGGGGGTTCCTCGTCAGCCTGCTGGCCTCGCTCGCGGCGGCATGGGGCATCTTCGCGGTGGCGGACCATGTGTACGGCCGTAGGGTGGGCGTGTGCGCGGTGTTGCTGTGGGCCGTCCTGCCGGTCGGGATCGTGCAGTGGATGGCCTACAGCGAGTCCCTCTTCACGGCGCTCGCGGCCTGGGCGCTGTACGCGGTGCTGACCGGCCGGTGGGTGACGGCGGGCACGCTGGCCCTGCTCGCGGGACTGACCCGCCCGGTGGGCCTGGCCGTGGTGGCGGCGGTGTGGGTGACGGCGGCGGCCGCCTTCGTACGGGAAGGCCGCACGGCCGGTCCTGATGCCACCGGCTCTCCGGCCGGCCGCAGCACCCGGACCGGGCGCGTCCTCGCCATGCTCCTGGCCCCGCTCGGCACCGCCGGCTACGTGCTCTGGGTCGGGCACCGCACAGGCAGGGGCCCGCTGGGGTATCTGGACGTCCAGGCCGGATGGCGCAACGGCTTCGACGGCGGGTACGCCTTCGCCCGGTTCGTCGCCGAGAAGTTCACGTCGTTCCCGGCGGCCCTGGCCGGCGTGGGGCTGATCCTCGGGGTCGCGTCAGTCGTCTGGCTGTATGCGACCGGAGTACGTCAGCGCCAGCCGCTGCCGTTGCTGGTCTACACCGGCGCCGTGACCGCGCTCGCCCTGTGCGCGTCGAGCTACTTCGGCTCGAAACCGCGGTTGCTGCTGCCCGCCTTCCCGCTGCTGCTGCCCCTCGCCCTGGCCCTGGCCAGGGCGCGTATCCGCTGGTCAGCGACAGTGCTGGGGTGCGTGGCGGTGGCCGGTGCCGTGTACGGGGCGTTCTGGCTGAACGGCTCCGGTCCGCCCTGACCCGCTGTGAGCACCAGGGGAATTCGACACCATGCGCCGGTGAACGAATTCAAAAGCGCGATAAAACCCGCATCCGAAATGATCAAAGGAATTGAAGGCCGGCACGCCCGGCGATTGCAGATTCGCTGGAAATAAACCCGCTCCTGAGAGGAATCCCACATCACATCGTCATCACAAAGCCGTTGATTCGCCCGGGATCTCAGCTCACTCGCTGTAACGTCGATTGGGTGCGTACCGAACCGAAGCTCACCCGTCTGGACCGGGTCTTCGCCCGGCTGGACCGTGAGCCGGAACGACCGGCCCACATCGACCTGCCGAAGATGAGCAGGCACCGCATCGTGCTCTTCGCGGCGACCCTCGCCTTCTACGGCGCGATCGTGTGGGCCGTGGTGATCACGTCCTGGCTGGTCCGGCTCGACTGGCAGGTCATGTTCTTCCGCCCGTACCAGCAGTGGTCGGAGATCCACTGGTTCGTCGACTACTACGTGGTTCTCGGACAGCGCGGCCCGACCGCCGTGATGGTGGCGGCCTGGCTGGGCTGGCGCTCCTGGCGGCAGCACACCCTGCGGCCCCTGCTCGCGCTCGGCGTCTCGCTGCTGCTGCTGAACATCACGGTCGGCGCCGCCAAGTACGGCATGGGCCGTCTGGGACCGCACTACGCGACCGTCATCGGCTCGAACGAGATGTGGCTCGGCGGCGATATATTTCCGAGCGGTCACACCGCCAACGCCGTGGTGACCTGGGGAATCCTGGCCTACCTGGCCTCCGGCGCCAGAGCGCAACGCTGGCTGTCCGCCGTGTCCGCGGTGACCTCGCTCGGCGTCGGGATGGCCACCGTCTACCTCGGTACGCACTGGCTGAGCGATGTGCTCCTCGGCTGGACGGCGGGTCTGCTGATCCTCCTCGGCCTGCCGTGGTTCGAGCCGCTGATCACCCGTGCCGAGAACGCGATCTTCGGCCTGCGCGACCGTCTGCGGGCCCGCGGGCGCCGCACCTCGGCGGTTCCGACCGGCGCGCCGCCCGTCGTCGTCACGCCCCTGCCCGACCGTGACGACGTCGCGGCCCGCTCGTCGCGGCCCGCGGTCCATCTGGCGCCGGGCCCGCACGCGGTCCGCTCGGAGCGCTCGCCGGTCACCCCGGCAGGCAGCCGCCGTCCGCCGCACGCCGATCGCCACGCGCGCGGTTCCGCCTCGTCGGCCCGGCCGGTCACGGGCGGCTGACCACCGGCCGGTACGCGCCGCCCCCGGCATGGCGAAGGCCCCGGTTCCGGAGCGGAACCGGGGCCTCGCCGGATCTCAGCCCTTCCAGGCCCGCGCCACCCGGCCGCCCTTGACCTCGAAGTTCAGCCGGCCCACGCGGTACTCCATCGTGATGATCGCCCCGGGCGGCAGCGCGCGCACCGTGGGCCAGCCGCGCTCACGCGCGAGGCTTTCGGCTCGGCCGGCCTCCAGGCCGACATAGGTGTCCGGGCTGTCGTCGGGTTCCGCGGAAGGTGTCGGAGTCGGTGCCATGCCGCCACGCTATGTCCTGACCGGCGGCCGCGGAAGTCCGGTCCGGCTGCCGTCCCGGCGGGCCGCGGCCGGTCACTGTCCGCCTCCCGTCACGCTTCTGTCACAAGATCACGACAGGCGTTTCGGGAGCTGTCCGTCACACGGACGAGCGGTTCCGTAGGCCTTCCGCAGGCATTCGGCCGTAATTCCCGCGTGTCCCATGAGCTCATGGAAAAGCCCGGCTGAAAGTTCCGGGAGAAGTACCTTCGGCCTCCGTTCCTTTCCGCTGCCGGACCGGCCGGTTGAAGTCGGCGCGGTACAGGAAATGCATGGCTTCTGCACCCGGAGGCCGGTTCACCCCCTGTCGGACCTCGCGGTGCCGTGAGCATCATGGCGTGAGCTCGCGGGTACGTGAGGCGCGGGCTACGGCGGGCCCGGTGCGCGATGAGCGAAGGGGCGAGCGAGCGATGGGGACGCAGACCGTACCGGCGGTGACGCCGTCCGAGCCGCGCACACGGCACGGGCGGGTGGTGGTCGACTGGCTGACCACGACGGACCACAAGAAGATCGGCCATCTCTACCTGGTCACGTCGTTCGTGTTCTTCCTGATCGCCGGGGTGATGGCGCTGCTGATGCGCGCCGAGCTCGCCCGGCCGGGCCTGCAGATCATCGACAACGCGCAGTTCAACCAGGCGTTCACGATGCACGGCACGATCATGCTGCTGCTGTTCGCGACGCCGAGCTTCGCGGGCTTCGCCAACGAGCTGATGCCGTTGCAGATCGGCGCGCCCGACGTCGCCTTCCCGCGGCTGAACATGTTCTCGTACTGGCTGTTCCTTTTCGGCGGACTGATCGTGCTCGGCTCGCTGCTCGTGCCCTCCGGACCGGCCGACTTCGGCTGGTTCGCCTACGCCCCGCTGAACAGCGCGGAGCGTTCGCCGGGTCTCGGCCCCGATCTGTGGATCATGGGGCTGGCCCTGTCGGGCTTCGGCACGATCCTCGGCGCGGTCAACTTCATCACCACGATCATCGGGATGCGCGCCCCGGGCATGACGATGTTCCGGATGCCGATCTTCGTGTGGAACACCCTGTTCACGTCGATCCTGATCCTGATGGCGTTCCCGGTGCTGGCGGCGGCGCTGCTGGTGCTGGAGGCGGACCGGCGGTTCGGTGCGCAGGTCTTCGACGCGGCCAACGGCGGGGCGATCCTGTGGCAGCACCTGTTCTGGTTCTTCGGTCATCCCGAGGTGTACATCATCGCGCTGCCGTTCTTCGGCATCATCACGGAGATCATCCCGGTGTTCAGCCGCAAACCGCTGTTCGGCTATCTGACGCTGGTCGGCGCGACGATGGCGATCACCGGTCTGTCGATGATCGTGTGGGCGCACCACATGTTCGCCACGGGTGCGGTGCTGCTGCCGTTCTTCTCCTTCATGAGCTTCCTGATCGCGGTGCCGACCGGTGTGAAGTTCTTCAACTGGGCCGGCACCATGCTGAAGGGCTCGCTGTCCTTCGAGACGCCGATGCTGTGGGCGACGGGCTTCCTGGTGACGTTCCTGTTCGGCGGGCTGACCGGGGTGATCCTGGCGTCGCCGCCGATGGACTTCCACGTGACGGACTCGTACTTCGTGGTCGCGCACTTCCACTACGTCGTCTTCGGCACGGTCGTCTTCGCGATCTTCGCCGGCTTCTACTTCTGGTGGCCGAAGTTCACCGGGAAGATGCTCGACGAACGGCTCGGCAAGATCCAGTTCTGGACGCTGTTCGTCGGCTTCCACACCACGTTCCTGGTGCAGCACTGGCTGGGCGCCGAGGGCATGCCCCGCCGGTACGCGGACTACCTCGCGGCGGACGGGTTCACGGCGCTCAACACGGTGTCGACGATCGGGGCGTTCCTGCTCGGCATGTCGACGCTGCCGTTCCTCTACAACGTGTGGAAGACCGCCAAGTACGGCGAGAAGGTCGAGACCGACGACCCGTGGGGCTTCGGCCGCTCGCTGGAGTGGGCGACCTCGTGTCCGCCGCCGCGGCACAACTTCACGACGCTGCCCCGGATCCGTTCCGAGTCCCCGGCGTTCGACCTGCACCATCCGGAGTACGCGGCGGTGACGTCGCAGCCCGAGCCAGAGCGCCATCAAGCCGGTCCCGGGTCCTCCTGATCGCCTCGATCAGCTCGACCGGCTCCAGCACCTCGAACTCGAAGCCCAGCATCATCACGTGGATGACCATCACGTCGAGGCTCCCGGCGCCGCAGCGCAGCAGGCAGCTGTCCGGCCCTTCGGCCTCCAGCACCCCGGCCGAGGGCGAGATGTGCTCGGCGGCCTCCTCCAGCGGCACCAGGAGCCGCACGACGGCGTGAGTGGCGTACGCGCGCGTGGAGACGCCCTGGGAGACGTAGGCGGCGAGGTCCTCGGCGGGCGGCTTGCGGGGGGTGAAGCGCGGGCCGTGCGGGGGCTTGGGTGTGACACGGTCCACGCGGAACGTGCGCCAGTCGTCCCGGCCGAGATCCCAGGCGACCAGGTACCAGCGGCGTTCGGTGCACACCAGCCGGTGCGGTTCGACGGTGCGGCGAGAGGGGGTGCCGTCGTGGCCGCGGTACTCGAAGCGCAGCCGTTCGGCGTCCCGGCACAGATGGGCGAGTTCGGTGAGCACGGCCGGGTCGACGGAGGAGGGCAGCGTGCTGCGCAGCATCGGCACGGTGACGGCGTTCAGGGCTCCCACACGGCGGCGCAGCCGGTTCGGCAGCACCTGTTCCAGCTTGGCGAGAGCGCGCACCGAGGTCTCGCCGATGCCGTCGATCCCCTGTCCGGCGGCGGTGCGCAGGCCGACCGCGACGGCGACGGCCTCGTCGTCGTCCAGGAGCAGCGGCGGCAGTTCGGCCCCGGCGCCCAGCTGGTAGCCGCCGCCGGTTCCGGGGCTGGCGTTGACCGGGTAGCCGAGTTCGCGCAACCGGTCGACGTCCCGGCGCAGGGTGCGGGCGCTGACGCCGAGCCGGCCGGCCAGGTCGGCGCCGGACCACTCGCGGTGGGCCTGGAGCAGGGACAGCAGACGCAGCAGACGGGCCGAGGTCTCCAACATGGGACGAGTCTGCCAGGACTTGCGGACAGCCGCTGTCCTCAAGGGGTGTAGGCCAGTTGGGGGACGGTGAAGCAGGTGCGGTTCATGTCCCCCTGGCCCACCCAGCCCCTGCCGTCCTGCCAGCGGGCCACCGACAGGCAGGTCCTGTTCGTCCGCGGCGGCTCGGGGAGGTGTGCGAACCGGACGGGGAGCAGCAGGCCTCCAGCGGTGTAGCCCTGGCTGCGGTTCATGAACGAGTCGACGCACGCGCGCGTGATGCCCCTCGCCGCGCAGGACTTCGCCGCGTCCGTGAACCACCGTGCGGCCGCCCATCCCTCGAGCTGCCACTGGGAGTGCGTCTCCAGCCCCTTCGTCGCCTCGCGGAACTCCCGTACGGCCGGGTCGCCGGTGTCGTCGAAGTTGCGGCTGGCGCCGGTCGCCCAGAGGGCGTTGCGGCAGCGCGGGGCGTCCTTGTAGTCGTCGGCGACGGTGGACGTCCAGTTCTGCACGTTGGTCACCTTGGCGGTGAGGTCGGCGCCGGCCTCGTCCATGGCCCGGCAGAGCTGCGCGTTGCCGTGCGCGTCGATGGCGTCGAACACCAGGTCGGCGCCCTGCTCCTTGAGATCGGCGGCGACGGCGCGGAAGTTGGGCAGGGCGAAGTCGACCTGCTCGGTGACGACCTGGTAGCCCTCGGCGCGCAGGCCCCGCTCGACGAGCCGGGCGTAGGCGGCCGAGGCGGACTGGTTGTAGGAGACGACGGCGGCGGTGCGGGCCCCGTGCTCGCGCTTGAAGTAGCGGTAGACCTCGGTGCCGCCGTACAGCTTGCCGTCCCAGCCGGGGGTGCCGTCGCGGGGCGCGAGGCTGCCGTAGATGCCGTAGAGGTGAGGGTAGGTGTCGTAGGCGGCGCCGATGGGCTGGCCGCCGATGTCGGGCACGCGCGCGCGGGAGACGCGGGAGGCGCCCGCGTAGTCGAGGGCGGTGGTGGCGACCAGGGCGACGACGTCGTCCTCCTCGACGAGCCGGTGCACGCACTCGTTGTTGCCGACGCCGCTGCCGCCGTCGTCGCAGCGGCGTACCTCGACCCGGCGCCCGTCGATGCCGCCGCGGGCGTTGAGCCGGTCGAAGAAGGCCTGGGCGCCGTCGCGCGGGCCGGTGAAGGCGCTTCCGCCGACCGGGCTGGTGGCGCTGGTGATGATGCCGACCCGCAGGGGCGCGGACGCAGGGGGCGGCGGGGTGCGGTCGTCGTGCCGGAAGTCGCTCTCCGGAAGCCGGCTGCCGCAGGCCGCGCTCAGGGAGAGCAACAGGACCGCGGCGAGGATCTCAGCAACCCGGGACCGGCGACGCATTACCGCTCATCTGCACCAGCGAGCACAGCGTCTTGACGGACACCTTCCAGGTGCCGTCCTGTTCGACGGCCGTACCGGAGGCATTCGGCAGGACGGTGGCGCCCTTGAGGGTGAGCGTGTACGTCACGTCCGCGCCGGTCGGCGACGTGAACCGGACCTTGGTGACCTTCGCCTCGACCTGCCCGCCCCGGGCGTCACCGCTGAAGGCCTTGAGGACGGGTGCCATCCGCTCGCCGTTCTCCAGGACGGCCAGCTTGTCCTCGGGCAGGGTGTTCGGGTCGAAGAACTTCTGCCAGTTCTGCTTGATCTCCGTCTCCGCCGCGGCCCGGTCCGCCGGTGCGCTGGCCGGGGCGCTCGTGGTGCGCTCCGCGGTCGGTGTGGGGGGCGTGCTCGCGCCGCCACCGCCGTAGTCGTCGCTGCACGCCGCGAGGGCCGGGGCGAGGACCAGGATTAGGGCGGCCGCGATCGCCGTGCCCCGTCCCGCGGTGCGTGGACCCCCCGTCGCGTTCCCCCGCCTGAGGTCGCTGCCGAGAACCATCTGGCTCACCACCGGGTGTCGGTCCGGGCCATGTGCGCCCGGTGCTTTCAGGGTCAGCTTCCACAGGGCATAGTGCAAGCGATCGGCGGACTCGAACAGGCAGCCCGACGCACGCACAGCCGAATCCGACGTGTGGGAGCCAGCGATGCGGACCAGCCGACTGCGGACCGTGCATCCCGTCCTGTGGGCGGGCTGGGCCGCCCTGGCCGCCGGCGCGGTGCTGTGCGCCGTGGGCTGGTACGGGGTCTCCGGCGAGCGTTACGCCGAACGGCAGTTGCCCTACCTGGCCTCCTGCACGATCCCCGGGGCCGCGCTGATCATCGCCGGGGCGGTACTGCTGGCCCAGGGCAGGGGTTCGGTCGCCGCCTCGCGCGTGGAGGAGCTGTACGGCCTGCTGGTGGCGGCCGAACCGGCCGGGACGGAGGAGACCGGCCGGGCGGTGCTCGCGCCCCTCGCGGTCAGCGGCGATCTGCTGATGGTGCCGGGCGGCACCCTGTGGCACCGCGCCGACTGCCCGCTGGTCGCCGGCAAGGCGGAGGCGGTGCCGGTGGATTCCAAGCTGGTGGCCGGCGGTGAGCTGGACGCCTGCCCGATCTGCGAACCGGCCGAAGAAACCGACTGATGTCCTCGCTGACGTACGACCTCACGCTCGCCGGGCTCTCGGTCGGCAGCGCGGCGGCGCTCACCGGGATCGGCCTGGTCGTGACGTACCGCGCGACGGGCGTGCTGAACTTCGCGCACGGCGCGATCGCCATGGTGTGCGCGTACGGCTTGCGGCAGTGCGTAGTCGAGTGGGGCTGGCCCCTGTGGCTCGGGGCGGCGGTGACGCTGCTGGTGCTGGCGCCGGGGGTGGGGGTGGTCCTGGAACGGTTCGTCTTCCGGCCTCTGGCGGTCCTGGGCGGTGATCCCGCGCAGACGCTGGTGGCGTCCATCGGGGTGTTCGTCCTGCTGGTGGGCGGGGCGGCGCTGGTGTGGGGGCAGGGAGCGCGGGACGACGCCCCGGTGCTGGTGCCGGACGAGCCGTGGGGGCAGCTCGCGGTGGTGCTGGTGCTGGCCGCCGGCGTCGCGGTGGTGGTCCGCCGGACGCGGTTCGGACGGGAGCTGCGAGCCGTGGTGGACGACCGGCGGCTCGCGGTACTGGGCGGCATCGACGCGGACCGGGTCGCGGCCACCGGCTGGGCGTTCGGTGCGTTCACGGCCGGGCTGACGGGTGTGCTGCTGGCGCCGTACGTACGGCTCGACCCCTACGGTCTGTCGCTGCTCGTGATGGAGGTCGTCGCGGTCGCGGTGGCGGCACGGATGCGGAGCCTGACGGTCGCGGTGGTGGTGGCGCTGGGCATCGGGGTGGCGCAGAGCCACCTGACGCGGCTGCATCCGCCGGGCTGGGCCGAGCCGCTGCTCCAGGCGGTGGGAACGAACCTGTTCGTCGTCGCGCTGCTGGTCGCGGCGCTGGTGCTGCCGGGCGTCGGGGAGCGGGACGTGCTGCCGCGCGCGGCCACGGTGCGCGTGCCGGCCGCGCCGGGCGTCTGGATCGTGGTGCTGGTGCTGTTCCTGCTGCCGCTGGGTCTCGCGGGCCGGGACCTGCACACCTCGGTCCAGGTCCCGGCGCTGGCCGTGATCCTGCTGTCGCTGGTGGTGGTCACCGGACGGGGCGGCCAGATCTGCCTGGGGCAGGCCGCGTACGCGGGTCTGGGCGCCCTTTTCACGGCACTGCTGGCGTCGGGCCGCTTCCCGGGCCTGCCCCGCCTGCCGGAACTGGCGGCCCTCGCGGTGGCGGTCGTGCTGGTGGCGCCGCTCGGGCTGCTGACGGGCTGGCCGGCGATCGGCCGCCGGGGCCTGGCCCTGGCGCTGGCGACGTTCGCGGTCGGTGTGGGGGTGAGCCGTTTCGTCTTCGCCCAGCCGTACGCCACGGCGGGCCTCGCGCTCGGCCGTCCGGCGGGCTTCGACGGGGACCGGGCGTACTACGTCCTGGAGCTGCTCCTGCTGGCGGCCGCGCTGCTGGCGACGCGCGCGCTGCGCCGGGGGCGGACGGGCCGGGCCCTCGCCGCCATGCGGGATCACGAGCGGGGCGCGCAGGCGGCGGGCGTCCGGGTGCCGTCCCTGAAGCTGCTGGCGTTCGTCGCGGGTGCCGCTCTGGCCGCGCTGGGCGGCGCCATGCTCGGCATGGGGCTGCGTGCCTTCGACGCGGGCGCCTACGACCCGGTGCGGGGCCTGCTGTGGTTCGCGGCCGTGGTGGTGCTGGGCGCCGACAGCACGCTCGGCGCCCTCGCCGCCGCGGCCCTCCTGGTCGGGCTCGACGCGGGCACGCGCGGCGGGGTCGCGGCCGCCCTCGTCGGCATCCTGGCGATCCTGGTGGGCCGCTTCCCTGGCGGTCCGTACGAGGCCTTGCGCGCGACGGCGGACCGTCTGCGGCCGCGCCGTACCCCGGCGCTGACGGAGAGGGGCCTGCGGGCCCGCGCACTGCTGCAGCCGGCGCAGCCGCGCGCGGCGGTGAGGGCACCGGTGCCGGCGGGGGCGACGGGTGTGGCGCACGGCGGGGAGCAAGCGGGAACGGCCGGGGCGACAGGCGGAGCACGCGGCGGGGAGCAGGCGGGAACGGGCGGGGGACACGGCGAGGCGGGACCGGCCGGTCGGCGGGAGGCCCGAGACCGCGAACCACGTTCGGGACGTCGCCCGATGGCCGTTTCCCCCGCCACCGCGCCCCTCCTCACCGCCCGGGACCTCCACGTCCGCTATGGCGGCTTCACCGCCCTCGACGGGGTGGACCTGAGCCTCTCCCCCGGACGGATCACCGGCGTCGTGGGGCCCAACGGGGCCGGGAAGAGCACCCTGTTCCACTGTCTGGCCGGGACGCTGCGGCCCGGGCGCGGGACCGTGCGGCTCGGCGGACGGGACATCACCGCGCTGCCCGCCCACACCCGCTCCCGGCTCGGTGTGGCGCGGACCTTCCAGCAGCTGGCCGTCTTCCCCTCGCTGACCGTGGCCGAGAACGTCCGGGTGGGGGCGGAGCAGGGCCGGGTGGCCGACCCGGGCGCGGTGGAACGCACCCTCAGGCTGCTCGGGCTCGACGGGCCCGTACGCGCACGGCCCGCCGCCTCGCTGCCCACCGGCACGCTGCGCCGCGTCGAGCTGGCCCGGGCCCTCGCGGGCAGCCCCCGCGTCCTCCTGCTGGACGAACCCGCCGCCGGTCTGGACACCGCCGAAGTGGCCGCCTTGGCCCGCGTCCTGAAAGCCCTGGCCGCCGACGGCACGGCCCTCCTCGTCGTCGAGCACGATCTGGACCTGGTGGCCGGTCTCGCGGATGTCGTACAGGTGATGACCGCGGGCCGCGTCGTCGCCTCCGGTCCGCCCGGGCACGTCCTGGACGCCCTGGATCCGGGGGCCGGACGATGACGACGCTCTCCCTGCGCCGCGCTCGCGTGCGTTACGGCCCTTTGGAGGCCCTGCACGGCATCACGCTCGCCGCCCCCGGCCCGGGCCTCACCGTGCTGCTGGGCCGCAACGGCTCCGGCCGCACCACCGCCTTGAACGCCCTGGCCGGCACGCTGCCCCTGTCGGGCGGCGCGGTGGTGTGGGACGGCACGGACGTGACCCGCGTCCCGGCCCACGAACGCGCCCGGCGCGGGATGTGCCTCGTGCCGGAACGGCGGGCCGTGTTCGGCTCGCTCACGGTGCGCGAGAACCTCGCACTCGCCGCGCGCGACCACACCCTGGCCCTCGACTCCTACCCGCAGCTGCGCCCTTTGCTGGAGCGGCGCGCGGGCACCCTGTCCGGCGGGGAGCAGCGCATGCTCGCCCTCTCCCGGGCACTGCTCGCACGGGCGCGCGTGGTGCTCGCCGACGAGCCCGCCCAGGGCATGTCGCCCTCGGTCGCGGCCCGGACGTACGAGCTGCTGAGCGCGCTCGACGCCTGTGTGGTGATCGCCGAGCAGCGGATGCCGCCCGGCCTGCGGGGCCGGCCCGCCGTCGTCTACGAACTGCGGCGCGGGGCGGTCGTGTTCGCCGGTGAGGCGGGTGAACTCGCGGGCTGATCCGGGACGTCCGCCCGCGCGCCCGGCGCCGTGCGGGCGGCCGGGCGGATGGCATCACGCCCTGAACCCCGTCCGGTCGGTCGACCGGACGGGGCCCGTGTCCCGGCGAGGGGGAGCGCCGGCTCAGAACCTGAGGCGCAGGCCGGGCACGATCACGTCGGGGTCCGCCCCGATGGCGGCCTTGTTGGCGGCGTAGAGGCGCTGCCAGGTGGTCCCGTGCCGGGCGGCGACACCGCTCAGTGTGTCGCCGTGGCGGACGGTGTAGTCACCGCGGTCGGAGCCGCGGTCCGCGTGTTCCGCGGGGCGCGCGGGTGCCTTCGACGGCTTCGCCGCCGAGGACGTGGTGGAGGTCACCGGGTCGGCGGCGGGTGCGCCGCCGCTCGCCCCGGCGCGTGCCGAGCAGACGGGCCAGGCGCCCCACCCCTGAGCGCGCTGGACCTTGGTGGCGACGGCGATCTGCTGGGACCTGCTCGCCCGGTCGGCGGTGGGCGCGTAGGCCGTGCCGCCGTAGGCGTTCCAGGTGGAGGGGGCGAACTGGAGTCCGCCGTAGTAGCCGTTGCCGGTGTTGATGTGCCAGTCGCCGCCGCTCTCGCACTGGGCGATGCGGTCCCACACTCCGCTGTCGGCCGCCGCGGCGTTTCCGGTCGCGGCCAGCAGTCCGAGGGGCGCGAGCAGGGCCGCCCCGGCGAGGACCGCCGTCGTTCGAACCTGGTGCTTCCGGGCGGTGGAGCGAGTGGTATCGGCACATTCGGACATGTAGGTCCCTTTCGAAACACCCGGGATCCCCCAAGGCGGAGCGCCACTCCCGCGCCATGGGGCGCGGGGGTCGCGCTCGCCCCGCCCACCGGAGCGGTGCCGTGCCCGGTTCCTGGGAACCCGGCGGCCGGTGGACGTACCCGAGCGGTGCTCGTTGCACACGGCGGAGGAATCTATGGAGGCGGGCGGCCGGCATCAACCAGTCGCCCGTCCGGGCAGGCCAGTTCACCGATACCTCGGGTAACGGCAATTTCCGGACACCCACTTCATTCGCGGATTTCCGGATTTGTCGACCACCCACCCTGCCGATCTGTGACCCACTTCACCCACCCAACACCCTTTGTGTAGCGGCTGGTTGACGGTGAGTGCACGATTCCGCGCGAGGCGTGACTCCATGCGCTGGATGGTTCGATTCCGTTCGCTCTGGGGCGTGACTACCGCCACAGATCGCCCGTTGTCTTCTGCATGAGCCGGGACCGACCCGGACCACGGGCCGGGAGCCACCCGGCTTTGCCACGCACCGCATCCCCGAGGGAGCCACCCGTGCCGCGCATGCTCGACGTCAGCGACGAGGTACGCGCCGAGATCGGCGACGAAGAAGCCGACCGCCTGCTCGCCGGAGAGACCGCCCCGGGCAGTTACGACTGCACGTCCTGCCGCACTCCGGGCGACTCCGCGCAGGAGCGCACCAGCACCGTCCTGTTCATCGGCGACGAGACCGCCGTCCTCGCCTTCGCCCACGCCGGGTGCCTGCCCTCGCAGGTCGTGCAGGTCACCGAGGAACAGCTGCAGGGCGCCGTGAAGTCCATCACCGGCGACACGGTCGCCCCAGAGCCCGCCGAGCTGGCGCCCGAGCAGGCGGTGCTCGGCGTGACCAGCGGGCTCGTCCTGATCGGCGGGGAGCTGCACCCGGCCCTGGTGGTCGAGCCGACCGGCGCCATCGCCCGGCCCGGCTCGACCGGCGGCGGCGACGAATTCCTGCCGCTGCTCATCGAACAGGGATTCATGCCGCTGACGGAGCTGTCCGCCGTACCGCCGGTGCTGCACGGCTGGTCGGTGCTGCTCGCCGTGGGCCGGCTGCACGCGGTGCTCCAGCCCGGCCCGGCGGGCGGCCAGCCGGTGGCCTGGTGGCAGGCGCACCAGCCGCTCCAGGTGACCGAGGGGTGGCGCGCGGCCGCCAACAAGCACCAGCAGGTGCTGATGTTCGCCGCGCCGGCCGGCTCCATCGGCCGCCAGCCGCGCGAGGACCTGATGCGGGACGCGCTGGACAAGGCCGCGGCGAACGGAAAACTGGTCGCCTCGACGCTGCCGCTGGCCGGCACCTGAGCCGAACGTCACCCGTCCACGCCGTCCACCTGCGAAAGAAGCACCCGGACCGCATCCCCCGACCCGCGGGGTCGTTTGGACATACGTGCACGCATACGACGTTCCCCGCCGCCAGTCCTTCACGCCGATCCCGTCCGCGCGATCGGCCCAGGACTCCCAGGGCGGCCCATCGGCCACGCCGATCTACGACGCGCTCTACGCCGAGTACGTCAAGTCCTTCCGCGCACTGCCGGGCGACCGCAGCGGCGAGGAGAAGCTGGGCTTCACCGCCTTCGGGAACACCCCGCACGGTTCGGGCTCGTACGGAGGGACGTACGGCAGCTCGTACAGTGCCTACAGCGCGGGTGCCCAGAGCGCCCGCCATGCCGCCGGGCAGCAGTCGCAGTGGCAGCGTGTCGGCACCGCCGGCTCATACGGCACGGGCGCGTACGGCACGGGCACGTACGGCACGGGGATGCACTACGTCCCGGCCGCGCTGCCGCCGGGACGGCGCGGCGGCGGCTGAGCGCGCACCGGACAGAAAGGGCGGCCCCGTTCGGGGCCGCCCTTTCCGGTGCTTCGCGCTACTTCTTCTTGCCGCGCTTCTCGCGCACCCGCACGGAGATGTGGATCGGCGTCCCGTCGAAGCCGAACTCCTCGCGCAGGCGGCGCTCGATGAAGCGCCGGTAGCCCGCCTCGATGAAGCCCGAGGCGAACAGGACGAACCGCGGCGGCTTGGTGCCCGCCTGCGTGCCGAACAGGATGCGCGGCTGCTTGCCGCCCCGGACCGGGTGCGGGTGGGCCGCTACCAGCTCACCGAGGAAGGCGTTCAGCCGTCCCGTCGGGACCCGGGTCTCCCAGCCCGCCAGGGCGGTCTCGATCGCCGGGACCAGCTTCTCCATGTGCCGGCCGGTGCGCGCCGAGACATTGACCCGCGGCGCCCACGCCACCTGGCCGAGCTCGGTCTCGATCTCCCGCTCCAGGTAGTAGCGGCGCTCCTCGTCGAGGGTGTCCCACTTGTTGTACGCGAGGACGATCGCACGGCCCGCCTCCACGGCCATGGTGACGATCCGCTGGTCCTGCACCGAGATGGACTCGGAGCCGTCGATCAGGATGACCGCGACCTCCGCCTTCTCGACGGCGGCGGCGGTGCGCAGCGAGGCGTAGTAGTCGGCGCCCTGCTGGAGGTGGACACGCTTGCGGATGCCCGCCGTGTCGACGAACTTCCAGGTGACGCCGCCGAGTTCGATCAGCTCGTCGACCGGGTCGCGGGTGGTGCCCGCCAGCTCGTTGACGACGACGCGCTCCTCGCCCGCCACCTTGTTCAGCAGGGAGGACTTGCCGACGTTCGGGCGGCCGATCAGGGCGACGCGCCGCGGGCCGCCGATGCCGACCCCGCCGAAGGTCTGGCGCGGCGCGTCGGGGAGCACCTCCAGGACCTGGTCGAGCATGTCGCCGGTGCCCCGGCCGTGCAGGGCGGAGACCGGGTGCGGCTCCCCCAGGCCCAGCGACCACAGGTAGGACGCGTCGGCCTCGCCGCTCGGGCCGTCCACCTTGTTGGCGCACAGTACGACCGGCTTGCCGGCCTTGCGCAGCAGCCGGACGACGGCCTCGTCGGTGTCGGTGGCGCCGACCTTGGCGTCGACGACGAAGACGACCGCGTCGGCGGCCTCGATGGCGTACTCGGCCTGGGCGGCCACGGAGGCGTCGATGCCGAGGACGTCCTGCTCCCAGCCGCCGGTGTCGACGACCTTGAAGCGGCGGCCCGCCCATTCGGCCTCGTAGGTCACACGGTCGCGGGTGACGCCGGGCTTGTCCTCGACGACCGCCTCACGGCGCCCGATGATGCGGTTCACCAGAGTCGACTTGCCGACATTGGGGCGGCCGACGACGGCGAGCACGGGGAGCGGGCCGTGACCCGCCTCCTCGATGGCGCCCTCGACGTCCTCGAGGTCGAAGCCCTCCTCCGCGGCGAGCTCCATGAACTCCGCGAACTCGGCGTCGCCGAGCGCCCCGTGGTCGTGCTCGTGGGCGCCCTCGGACGCGTCCGAGCCGTCGGGCTGGATGTGGTCGTTCATGAAGTCCGTACCTCGTCGTTCATTCGTGGTGGTCGGTGGAGCACCCGGGGGTTCCGGGCTGATCCACTACTCAGTGTCGCCTAGCGCCTGGTGAGGTGCCTGGCGTTTTCCAGGTGGGCGGCGAGCTGCTTCTGGATGCGCCCGGTCGCCTCGTCCAGCGCCTTGCGCGTCCGGCGGCCGCTGCCGTCGCCCGCCTCGAAGGGCTCGCCGAAGACGACGTCGACGCGGGAGCGCAGCGGGGGCAGCCCCTTTATCAACCGTCCCCGCCGCTCGGAACTTCCCAGCACGGCCACCGGCACGATCGGGGCGCCGCTGCGCACCGCGAAGTACGCCAGGCCGGCGCGCAGCGAGGCGAAGTCGCCCTCGCCCCGGGTGCCCTCCGGGAAGATGCCGAGCACGCCACCGCTGTCCAGGACGCCCAGCGCCCGGGTGATGGCCGTGCGGTCGGTGGTGTCGCGGTCGACCTTGACCTGCCCGATGCCCAGCAGGAAGGGATCCAGCGGACCGATGAAGGCTTCCTTCTTGATCAGGAAGTGCGTCGGCCGGGGCGCCACGCCCATGACCATGGGGCCGTCGATGTTGTGGGAGTGGTTGACCGCGAGGATCACGGGGCCGCTCGCCGGCACCCGCCAGGCGCCGAGCACGCGCGGCTTCCACAGCCCGTACATCAGGCCGACGCCGATGCGCCGCCCGACCTCGGCACCCCGCGCCGAAGGAAGCTCGGTCACTTTCCGGCCCGCTTCTCCTCGACGAGGGTGACGACGCACTCGATGACCTGGGCCAGCGTGAGCTCGGTGGTGTCCACCTCGACGGCGTCGTCCGCCTTGGCGAGCGGGGAGGTCTTGCGGCTGGAGTCGGCGGCGTCCCGCTTGATGAGCGCCTCGCGGGTGGAGTGGACGTCGGAGCCCTTCAGCTCACCGCTGCGGCGGGCGGCGCGGGCCTCCGGGGAGGCGGTGAGGAAGATCTTGAGGTCGGCGTCGGGCAGCACGGTCGTGCCGATGTCCCGGCCCTCGACGACGATGCCCCTCTCCGCGGCGGCGGCGATCGAGCGCTGCAGCTCGGTGATCCGGGCGCGCACCTCGGGCACCGCGCTGACCGCGCTGACCTTGGAGGAGACCTCCTGGGTGCGGATCGGGCCGGCCACGTCCACCCCGTCGACCGTGATGGCGGGCCCCTCCGGGTCGGTGCCGGAGACGATCTCGGGCTTGCCCGCCACGGCGGCGATGGCGGACGGGTCGTCTATGTCGATGCCGTTGCTCACCATCCACCAGGTGATCGCCCGGTACTGGGCGCCGGTGTCCAGGTAGCTCAGCCCCAGCTGGGCCGCCACGGCCTTCGAGGTGCTCGACTTGCCGGTGCCGGCGGGGCCGTCGATGGCGACAATCACTGGCGTGGCGCTTTCCACAGTGGGGACCTTCCTGAACCGGGCTCGGCGGGGGTGAGGGCGCGAGTGCCCCGCACAAGGTTACTGGGTGCGCGTCACTCGTCCGGCCGCGCGTCCGGGGCGGCTGCGCGGGACCGCCGACGACGCTCGGCCGCAGTCAGCCCGTCCGGCGTTTGAGGACGAGGCCGTTGAGGCCGAAGCGGGGGCCCGGGGGCGGCAGCCCCCGGAACCGCCACCGACCGCACCCCCTACTGCCGCAGCGCCCAGCCCCGTTCCCGCAGCGCGGCACTGAGCACCGGGGCCGCCTTCGGCTCCACCATGAGCTGCACCAGACCCGCCTGCTGCCCCGTCGCGTGCTCGATGCGCACGTCCTCGATGTTGACGCCGGCCAGGCCCGCGTCGGCGAAGATCCGGGCCAGCTGCCCCGGCTGGTCGTCGATGAGCACGGCCACGACCTCGTAGGCGCGCGGCGCGGACCCGTGCTTGCCGGGGACGCGGACCTGGCCGGCGTTGCCCCGCCGCAGCAGGTCCTCGACCCTGTCGGCGCCCTCGCGGCGTTTGTGGTCGTCGGAGGACTGCAGGGCACGCAGGGCGCGCACGGTGTCCTCCAGATCCGCGGCGACGTCGGTGAGCAGGTCGGCGACCGGCGCGGGGTTGGCGGAGAGGATGTCGATCCACATCCGGGGTTCGGAGGCGGCGATCCTCGTCACATCCCGGATGCCCTGCCCGCACAGCCGTACGGCGGCCTCCTCGGCGTGCTCCAGGCGCGCGGCGACCAGGCTGGAGACCAGGTGAGGCATGTGCGAGACGAGGGCGACGGCACGGTCGTGGGCGTCGGCGTCCATCACCACCGGCACGGCGCGGCAGTGCGAGACCAGCTCCAGCGCGAGGTTCAGCACCTCGGTGTCGGTGTCCCGGGTCGGGGTGAGCACCCAGGGGCGGCCCTCGAAGAGGTCGCCGGTCGCGGCCAGCGGGCCGGACTTCTCCCGGCCCGACATGGGGTGGGAGCCGATGTACGCGGACAGGTCGAGACCGCGCGCCTCCAGCTCGCGGCGCGGTCCGCCCTTGACGCTGGCGACGTCGAGGTAACCGCGTCCCGCACCACGGCGCAGGGCGTCGGCGAGGACGTCGGCCACCTGTGCGGGCGGGGCGGCGACGATCACGAGGTCGACGGGCCCGTCCGGCGCCTCGTCCGTGCCGGCGCCGAGCGCGGCCGCCGTACGGGCCTGCTCGGGGTCCGGGTCGGCGAGGTGCACGGTGACGCCCCGCTGGGACAGGGCCAGGGCGGCGGAGGTGCCGATGAGGCCGGTGCCGACGACGAGTGCGGTCCTCACTGGGCGATGTCCTTGCGCAGGGCGGCGGCGGCGCCGAGGTAGACGTGGGCGATGGCGGACCGGGGCCGGTCGGACTCGATGTGCGCGAGGACGCGGACGACCCGGGGCATGGCGCCCTCGATGTCCAGTTCCTGCGCGCAGATCAGCGGCACGTCGACGATGCCCAGCTTGCGGGCGGCAGCGGCCGGGAAGTCGCTGTGCAGGTCGGGCGTGGCCGTGAACCAGATGCTGATCAGGTCGTCGGCGGCGAGCTCGTTGCGCTCCAGGATCTCCGTGAGCAGGGCTCCGACCTGCTCGTCCATGTGCCCGGCCTCGTCCCGTTCCAGTTGGACCGCGCCCCGGACCGCTCGTACCGCCACGGCGATGCTCCTTGCTGACGTGGGTGTCGCTCTACGTCCGACCAGCCTAGTCAGCCCGCGCGACCCGGGTGCGCGGCGCCCGCCCGGCGAGACGCCAGGAACGGCACCTTTGGGTAAGTTCGGTGACCGGATGATGAATGTCCCTGTTCACACCCTTTGGCACGTTCGGAGTGACGACATGACCTACGAGACCACGCGCCGCACGGTTCTCCTCGCGACCGGCGCCACGGGTGCGGCGGCACTCGTCGCGGCCTGCGGCGGGGGCGGCGACGACAGCGGTTCCTCGTCGACGGGCTCCCCCACCGGCCAGGAGACGACGGGCGGCCCCGCCGGGCAGGTCCTGGCCAACGTCGACGAGATCCCAGTCGGCGGCGGAAAGATCTTCGCGGACGAGAAGGTCGTGGTGACCCAGCCGGAGCAAGGTCGGTTCAAGGCCTTCTCGGCGATCTGCACCCACCAGCGCTGCACGGTGGGGTCCGTCTCCGACGGCACGATCGACTGCCCCTGCCACGGCAGCAAGTTCAAGATCGCCGACGGCGCGGTGGCGCACGGCCCGGCGACCCGGCCGCTGCCCGCCGAGCAGATCACCGTGGAGGGGAACTCCATCCGTCTGGCCTGAGGGCCTGCGCCCGGCACCGGGCCGTCACGCGTCCCAGAGCGCCCCGAGGGTGAGCAGGTCGGTCCGGTACTCCACGCGGTCGGCCCACTCGGCGGGCCAGGCCTCCGCGCCCAGGTGCGCGCCCGCGAAGGCGCCGGCGAGGCAGGCGATCGAGTCCGAGTCGCCGGCGGTGCAGGCGCCGCGGCGCAGGGCCGTCACCGGCTCGTCGACGAAGAGCAGGAAGCACAACAGCCCGGTCGCCAGGGCCTCCTCGGCGATCCAGCCCTCGCCGGTGGCCAGACACGGGTCGGTCTCCGGCGAGACGGTGCGCACGGCGTGCCGGAGCCGCTCGAGGGCCTCCAGGCATTCGTCCCAGCCGCGGGCGATGAACCGCTCGGGGCTCGGGTCCCCGGCACGCCGCCACAGGTCACCGAGCCAGCGCTCGTGGTAGTGACTGCGGTTCTCCAGGGCGTACGAGCGGAGCAGGCCGATCAGCCCGGTCGGCTCGGCGCCCTGCGCGAGCAGGCGTACCGCGCGTGCGGTGAGGTCGGACGCGGCGAGGGCGGTGGGATGCCCGTGGGTGAGGGCGGACTGCAACTGGGCGGCGCCCGCACGCTGTTCGTCACTGAGGCCGGGGACCAGACCCAGGGGCGCGACGCGCATGTTGGCGCCGCAGCCCTTGGATTCGATCTGACTGGCGTCCTGCCAGGGGCGGTCCGTGCGCTCCAGCAGCGCGCAGGCCCGCAGACAGGTGTTGCCGGGGGCGCGGTTGTTCTCCGGAGAGCGGTTCCAGGCGATGAACTCCTGTCGCACCGCCTCGGCCATCCCCTGGGGCCCGAGTACGCCCCGGTCCATCGCCGCCCGTATCCCCCGCCCGAGCGCCAGCGTCATCTGCGTGTCGTCGGTGACGATCGCCGGCGCCGGAAGGCTCATCCGCCGCCAGGGCCCGCACTTGGCGAGGATCGAGGGAACGTCGTTGAACTCGGTCGGAAAGCCCAGCGCATCCCCGAGCGCGAGACCCGTGAGCGCTCCGGTGGCGGCCTGCTTGTGGACGAGCGTTGTCATGCGGGGTGTCCTTCCCGGGCGGGCCGGAGGAGGGGTGGATGGAGGGTGGTGGCGGTTCCGGCGCGGTACAGCGCGGCGGGTTTGCCGCGGCCGCCGGTCAGCCGGGCCGCGCCGGGGACGGCTTCGACGAAGCCGGGGGTGGCGAGCACCTTGCGCCGGAAGTTGGGCCGGTCGAGCTCGTTGCCCCACACGGTCTCGTAGACCTGCTGGAGCTCGCCGAGGGTGAACTCGGGCGGGCAGAAGGCGGTGGCGAGGCAGGTGTACTCGAATTTGGCGCCGACGCGGTCGTGGGCGTCGGCCAGGATGCGGTCGTGGTCGAAGGCGAGCGGCCCGGCCGTCCCGTACGGCACCCAGCGGGCCTGCGCGGCGTCGCTGCCGCCGTGTGCCTCGGGGGCGTCGGGCAGCAGTGCGGCGAAGGCGACCGACACGACCCGCATCCGGGGGTCGCGGCCGGGCTCGCTGTAGGTCCGCACTTGTTCCAGATGCAGCCCGGAGACGTCGGACAGGCCGGTCTCCTCGGCGAGTTCACGCCGGGCGGCCGTCTCCGCGGACTCGTCCGGCTGCACGAACCCGCCGGGCAGGGCCCAGCGTCCGGCGTACGGCTCCTGCCCGCGCTCGACGAGCAGCACGTGCAGTGCGCCCTCCCGGAGGGTGAACACCGCGAGGTCGACGGTCACCGCGAAGGGTTCGTGGGCGTACTTGTCGTAACCGTCCATGCACCGGCACCCCCTTTTATAGTCGCGTTGACTATAAAAGGGGGTGCCGGTGGTTCACAAGGCCTAGAGGTCGACCTCCTGCATCAGCATCCCGACCTCCGTGTTGGACAGCCGCCGCAGCCAGCCCGACTTCTGGTCACCGAGGGCGATCGGCCCGAAGGCGACCCGGACCAGCTTGTCGACCGGGAACCCGGCCTCCGCCAGCATCCGGCGCACGATGTGCTTGCGGCCCTCGTGGAGCGTGACCTCGACGAGGTAGTTCTTGCCGGTCTGCTGGACGACCCGGAAGTGGTCCGCGCGGGCGTAGCCGTCCTCGAGCTGGATGCCGTCCTTGAGCTGCTTGCCCAGGTCCCGCGGGATGGGGCCGACGATGTGCGCGAGGTAGGTCTTCTTCACGCCGTACTTCGGGTGCGTCAGCCGGTGGGCCAGCTCGCCGTGGTTGGTGAGCAGGATGACGCCCTCGGTCTCGGTGTCGAGCCGGCCGACGTGGAAGAGCCGGGTCTCGCGGTTGGTGACGTAGTCACCGAGGCACTGCCGGCCCTCCGGGTCCTCCATCGTCGACACGACCCCGGCGGGCTTGTTCAGCGAGAAGAACTGGTAGCGCTGCGTGGCGACGGTCAGGCCGTCGACCTTGATCTCGTCCTTCTCGGGGTCGACGCGCCGCCCCTGCTCCAGGACGATCTCGCCGTTGATCTCGACCCGGGCCTGTTCGATCAGCTCCTCACAGGCACGGCGGGAGCCGAAGCCCGCCCGGGCGAGGACCTTCTGCAGCCGCTCGCCCTCCTGCTCGGCACCGGGGAAGGTCTTCGGAAGCTTGACCTCCTTCTTCCCGGCATACCGGTCGCGGTTGCGCTCCTCGACCTGCGCCTCGTACTCGCGCGGGCGCGCCGGGGCTGTCCGCCCCTGCCGCTGGGGCTGCTTGGGGCCGCCCTTCGCGCCGCCCCGGGCGGAGCCGCCGCGCCCGGACTTGGGGCCGTCCTTCGTCGCCCCGGGGCCCACGTCGTAGCGGCGCTCCTCGGGGCGGGGCTTGCCGGGGCGGCCCTGCCCCTGCTTCTGGTCCCTGTTGTTGCCGGCGCCGCGGTGGTTACCGCGCCCGCCGCTCTTGCCGCTGCCGCTGCTTCGCATCAAAGTTCCGTCTGGTCGTCTTCGTCGTCGGTACCCGGGGTGGCCGGGCGGCTGCCCGGCACGTCGTCGTCAGGCGCGTCCGGGTCGAACGACGGTACGCCCTCCTGGGTCTCGGCCTCGATCGCCTCCGCCTCCGGGAGGAAGGGCGCGAGCTCCGGGAGCTCGTCCAGACCGCGCAGGCCCATCCGCTCCAGGAAGTAGTTCGTCGTCCTGTACAGGATCGCACCTGTTTCGGGTTCCGTGCCCGCCTCCTCTATCAGTCCGCGCTGCAGGAGGGTACGCATGACGCCGTCGCAGTTGACTCCGCGTACCGCCGAGACCCTGCTGCGGCTGACCGGCTGGCGGTAGGCGACGACGGCCAGGGTCTCCAGGGCGGCCTGGGTGAGGCGGGCCTGCTGGCCGTCCAGGACGAAGCGCTCCACGGCCGGAGCGAAGGCGGCCCGGGTGTAGAAGCGCCAGCCGTTGGCGACGTACCGCAGCTCGAAACCGCGGCCCTGGACGGTGTACTCGTCGGCCAGCTCACGCAGGGCGTCCGCGATCCGGCGCCTCGGCCGCTCCAGTATCTTCGCGAGGTGCTCCTCGGTCGCGGGCTCGTCCACGACCATCAGGACGGCCTCCAGCGCGGGCTTCAGATCAAGGTCGGCGACGGTACGCGGTCCGGCCGGCAGGTCGGTCGTTCGCTCGCTCACGCCTTCTCCTCCTCCTTCAGCGGCTCGGGTGGCCGGTCGAACTCGTCGGTGACGGCCGGTGTCTCGTCCCCGTCGCCGCCGGTCCAGCGGACCAGCAGGTGGCCGAGCGCGGTCTCCTGCTCCAGCGCCACGGCCTTCTCCCGGTACAGCTCCAGCAGGGCGAGGAACCTCGCCACGACGGTCAGGGTGTCGTCGGTGTCCGCCACGAGGTCGCGGAAGCCGGCCTCGCCGAGCTCTCTGAGCCGGGCCACGACGATCTGCGCCTGCTCCTGCACGCTGACCAGCGGGGCGTGGATGTGGTCGACGTAGACCTGCGGTTTCGGCTTGGGCTGCATCGCCTTGACGGCGAGCTTGGCGAATCCTTCCGCCCCGATGCTGATGACGACGTCGGGCAGCAGCTCGGCGTGGTGCGCCTCGAGTCCGACGGTCCGCGGGTAGCGCCGGGCCTCGTCGTCGAGCCGCCCGCTGAAGATGTCGGCGACCTGCTTGTACGCGCGGTACTGCAGCAGCCGGGCGAACAGCAGGTCCCGTGCTTCGAGCAGGGCGAGATCGCCCTCGTCCTCCACCTCGGCGGCGGGCAGCAACCGCGCGGCCTTCAGGTCGAGCAGGGTGGCGGCGACGACCAGGAACTCCGTCGTCTCGTCCAGGTCCCAGTCCGGCCCCATCGCCCGGATGTACGCCATGAACTCGTCGGTCACCTTCGACAGCGCGACCTCGGTGACGTCCAGCTTGTGCCGTGAGATCAACTGCAGCAGCAGATCGAAGGGCCCCTCGAAGTTGGCGAGCCGGACCTTGAAGACGCCGTCGTCCGCCGCCGCCTCGGTCTCACCGGCCGGGGGCGGGAGGTCCGGGGCGGGCGCGGAAGGCCCCTCGGGCACGGTCGCATTCGCAGGCGGTGCCATGGCCCCGGCTGTTTCCTCCGGCCCGGGGGCCGTGGCTTTCAGGGATCCGGCCGACGAAGCCGCGGGCCCCGCGTTGTGGGGCGAGCGGCCCGGCTCGGCCTCAGGGACGGTCGACCCCGCGTGCGCGAGCGCCGCGCTCGCGGACGGCGTTCCGTAAGGAACCGTCTCCGCCCGCTGCTCGACCGGCGGAGCTGTCCCGCGGCCATCCGTCGAGGGCCCGGGGGCCTCCGCCGCCTCGGTGCCCGCCCGCTCGACCGGCAGAGCCGAGGGTCCGGCCTCCTGCGGATCGGCCTCTCGCGGCTCAGCCGGCGGAGCCCCCGGCCCCCTTCCCAGCGCACGCCGGCGGCCGGCCGGGCCGCCGGGGGGAGGTGGGGAAGCGTTCGAGGTCATGGCCCCCGCAGGCTACCGCTACCGCCCGCGCAGTCGTCGTACGAGGATGCTGGCGTCCCCGCGGGTCTCCAGGTCGGCGAGGACCACCGCGACCGCCTCACGGACGATGCGGCCGCGGTCCACGGCCAGGCCGTGCTCGCCGCGGAGCACGAGACGGGCGTGCTCGAGGTCCATGAGCTCCTCGGCCGACACGTACACCGTGATCTTCTCGTCGTGCCGCTCACGGCCGCTGGGGCGGCGCGAGGGATTGCGGCCGCGCTTGCGGGGCGCGGCCGCCGCCGCACCGGCGGCAGAACCTTCCTGCGCCGCCTGCCTGCGACCGGCGCCGGAGCGCTCGGCGGCAGCGGAGCGGCTGTGGCCTTCCCCGGCCTCGCCCGGCTCGGCGTCCGCCGCGACATGCTCCGGACCCTCGCCGTCACCGCCCTGCGCGGGCACCGCCTGCGGCGCGTCCTCCGCAGCGGCGGCCGCCGCGTCGCCCTCCCCCGCCGGAGCGGGCACCCGGGCGTCGCCGTTGGCCTGACGCCTGGGCTGGGACGACTGAAGCGCCATCCCCCCTGTCGTACGGAAGAGTTCGTCGGCCCCCGGCAGACTCACTCGGCGTGACACCGGGCGAGCACCTCCCTGGCGAGCTGGCGGTAGGCGGCGGCACCGACGGAGTTGGAGGCGTACGTGGTGATCGGCTCGCCGGCGACCGTGGTCTCCGGGAAGCGGACCGTGCGCCCGATGACCGTGTGGTAGACGTGGTCGTCGAAGGCCTCGACCACCCGCGCGAGCACCTCACGGCTGTGCACCGTGCGCGAGTCGTACATGGTGGCGAGGATGCCGTCGAGCTCCAGGTCCGGGTTGAGCCGTTCCTGGACCTTCTCGATGGTCTCCGTCAGCAGGGCCACACCGCGCAGCGCGAAGAACTCGCACTCCAGCGGCACTATCACCTTGTGCGCGGCCGTCAGGGCGTTCACCGTGAGCAGGCCGAGCGAGGGCTGGCAGTCGATGACGATGAAGTCGTAGTCGGGCAGCAGCGGCTTCAGGGCGCGCTGCAGCGTCGATTCGCGGGCGACCTCGGAGACGAGCTGGACCTCGGCCGCCGACAGGTCGATGTTGCTGGGCAGCAGGTCCATGTTGGGGACCGCCGTCTTCAGCAGCACCTCGTCGGCCGCCATCCCCCGCTCCATGAGCAGGTTGTAGACGGTGAGGTCGAGCTCCATCGGGTTGACACCGAGTCCGACCGACAGCGCGCCCTGGGGGTCGAAGTCCACGAGCAGGACCCGGCGTCCGTACTCCGCGAGCGCGGCACCCAGGTTGATGGTCGACGTGGTCTTGCCGACGCCGCCCTTCTGGTTGCACATCGCGATGATCTTCGCGGGGCCGTGCTCGGGCAGCGGACCCGGGATCGGGAAGTACGGCAGCGGCCGTCCGGTCGGGCCGACACGCTCCCGGCGCTGTCTGGCCGCGTCGGGCGCGAGAGTGGCCGCGTACTCGGGGTCGGGCTCGTACTCCGCGTCGGGGTCGTAGAAGTGCCCCTCGGGCAGTTCGTCGTAGTCGGCGAAGTGGTTGTGGGGCGCGCCACTTCCGTCGCCGGCCATGGCGTTCACGTGATGGCCATCCATCTTCTGGTGTGCTGTGTGAGTCGCCTGCTGACTCTGGTGGGCTGCGAAGGTGCGCACTGCGACGGAGCCGACAGCCTCGAAGCCCGCGGGCTCCTGGCCCGGTGCAGGCATTCCTGGTTGAGCACCCCCGGGAGTAAATGTCGACTCATTCACAAGTCGTCTTACCTCCTTGGTGACCAGGAAACTTCTAGACAGGTCAGCGTGGCACCATGCCGACAGCTGGCGACTCTATGGCGTGTCGGGCGTCCGCAGCAACACAATCCGCCGGACCCGGCCCGATGTGTCGGCAATGAAACATCCCGCTGTCAAGGGCGTACGGCCGTCGCACGGCAGGTTTCACCGGTGTGCGAATCGGTTGAAGGGTTACGTTCGAGGCGAGTTGCCCGAGAATCGCGAAGTGACCATACACACATCCGGCCGGACCTTGTCGGGCAAGGTCCGGCCGGGTGCGCGGCGTTGACGACGTGTGTTGACGTATCGCCTTTGCGGGTGGGTGGGTTAGCCGACATACCGGCCCGCCGGGTGCCGGCGGGCGGCTCAGCCGAGCAGCGAGGACAGCTCCACGTGCTCCACGCCGTGCGCCTCGGCGACCTCGCGGTAGACGACCTTGCCGTCATGGGTGTTGAGGCCCTTGGCCAGCGCCGGGTCGCGCCGCAGCGCGTCCGCCCAGCCGTGGTTGGCCAGCTCGACGATGTACGGCAGCGTGGCGTTGGTCAGCGCGTAGGTGGAGGTGTTCGGCACCGCCCCGGGCATGTTGGCGACGCAGTAGAAGACCGAGTTGTGGACCCGGAACGCCGGCTCGGCGTGGGTGGTCGGCCGGGAGTCCTCGAAGCAGCCGCCCTGGTCGATCGCGATGTCGACAAGAACACTTCCGGGCTTCATACGCGAGACGAGCTCGTTGGTGACCAGCTTCGGGGCCTTGGCGCCGGGGATCAGCACCGCGCCGATGACGAGGTCGGCCTCCAGGCAGGCCTTCTCCAGCTCGAAGGCGTTGGAGACGACGGTCTGGATCTTCGTGCCGAAGACCTTGTCCGCCTCGCGGAGCTTGTTGATGTCCTTGTCGAGCAGGGTCACGTGGAAGCCCATGCCGATGGCGATCTGCGCGGCGTTCCAGCCGGAGACGCCGCCGCCGATCACGACGGCGCGGCCGGCCAGCACACCGGGGACGCCGCCGGGCAGCACGCCGCGGCCGCCGTTGGCACGCATCAGGTGGTAGGCGCCGACCTGCGGGGCCAGGCGGCCCGCGACCTCGGACATCGGGGCGAGCAGCGGCAGCGCGCGGCTCGGCAGCTCGACGGTCTCGTAGGCGATGGCCGTGGTGCCGGACTCCAGCAGGGCGTCGGTGCACTCCTTGGAGGCGGCCAGGTGCAGGTAGGTGAAGAGCGTCTGGTCCTTGCGGAGGCGGTGGTACTCCTCGGCGATGGGCTCCTTGACCTTCAGCAGCAGGTCGGCGGCGGCCCACACCTCGTCGGCGGTGCCCAGGATCTGCGCACCCGCGGCGACGTACTCCTCGTTCGTGATCGAGGAGCCGACGCCGGCGTCGCGCTCGATGACGACCTGGTGGCCGTGGCGCACCAGCTCGTGCACGCCGGCGGGGGTGATGGCCACCCGGAACTCGTTGTTCTTGACCTCGCGGGGGATGCCGACCTTCACGTCGATCACGGTCCTTGGCTCAGAGGGTATGGGGGGTCTTACTTAGACATACCCGGGCACGCACGGGCACACCGGGAGAGACCGCAGGAGAACGTGCGGCAGAGCCAGTCTAATGAAGGTGTTCTCGCTGTCCAGCCTTTCATTGCATCAATCTTCAGCTGATGTGGTACGGATTTCGCAGGCGTCAGGGTCATTTTGAAGGTTTGAGTCGCCGAGAAGCCCCTCGGCGGCGCCCCGGTGCAGCCCCGCCGACGCGGGATCACCCAGACGTTCGAGGGTCTCGGCGACCCGCAGGTGCAGGGCCGCCTGCAGCCGCGGGTCCTCGGCGCGCCGCGCCCACTCCACGGCCTCCCGGCAGGTACGCAGCGCCTCCTCGGGGCGGCCCGCGTACTCCTGGACCCGTGCCAGCTCGCCCAGGGCACGGGCCTGGGCGGCCACATCGCCGTTCTTGCGGTGACCGGCGACGGCCGCGCGCCAGTTCCGCAGGGCCTCGCCGTAGCGGCCCGCGAGCGAGTGCGCGGCGGCGATGCGCCCGTAGAGCCGGGCGGCCTCGCCGCGCTCGCCCCGGGCAAGCCGTTCGACCAGGGCACGGCCGAACCAGTCGGCGGCCCGGTCGACGTCGCCGAGCTCCAGGTGCGCGCCGCCTACGGATTCCATCGCGCGGCCGGTCGCGTACGGGTCGTTCACCTCGCGCCCGGCGTCCAGCGCCGCCCGGTAGCGCGCCAGGGCGTCGGCCGTGCGGCCGGTGCGGGCGTCGAGGTCGCCGAGGTTGAGCAGGGCGGCGGCCCGCTCGCGGGGCAGGTTCCGGCGCTCGGCGACGTCGAGGACCAGGCCGTGGATGTCGTACAGGTCGGGTGCGGCGGCCCGGGTGCCGATGTGTGCCGCCAGCGCCCGGACCAGCTGGGCCATCAGCCGTCGGGCCAGGGTGTCCAGCTCCCCGTCGGCCACCGCGAGCCGGGCCGAGGCCAGCAGGGCGGGCCGGGTCAGGCGCAGCCAGTCGGCGGCCGCCCGAGGCGTGGGGAAGCGCAGCGCGCGGGGCATGTCGAGGAGCTTCTGGCGGGCCTGCGGACTGTCGGTCTCGGTGATCGCCCGGCAGGCCTGGAGCAGCCGGACGGTGCGCTCCAGCATGCGGGCGCGGGCCAGCTGGAGATCGGCCGGACGTTCGTGGTGCTCGGCGAGGATCCGCAGGTGCGGATGCAGACAGCCGGGCACCTCGTACTGCGGCAGCGGGGAGTCCACGGCGTGCAGGAAGCCCAGGGAGACGAAGTCGTCGAGGGTGGTGCGGGCGCTGTCGACCGAGCAGCCGACGAGCGCGGAGGCGGTCTGCGGGTCGACGAGGCCGGCCGGGGCGAGGGCGAGCAGACGCAGCATCCGGGCGGCGTTGGCCGGCAGGGCGGCGTGGGCGAGCCGGAAGACCCGGGTCAGGGCGGTGCCCTCGCTGTCGTCGGCGCGCAGCTGTTTGGCCAGGTCGGACACGGCGGCCTTGGGGCGGGCCGCGAGCCAGCCGCCCGCCAGCATCAGCGCGGCCGGCTGCCCCTGGCACTCCTCGGCGAGGCCCTCGGCGGCCCGGGGATCGACGGTGACGCGGACCGAGCCGGTGTGCCGGGCCAGCAGTTCCACCCCGGACTTGGCGTCCAGTCCGCCCAGGGTGCAGGGGCGGACGTCGGAGATACCGGTGAGAGGGCCCTCGGAGACCGCGACGACCAGGCAGTCGGGGGTGTCGGGCAGCAGGGCGTCCACCTGCTCGGCGTCGGCCGCGTCGTCCAGCAGGAGCAGCGCCCGGCGGTCGGCCAGGGCGGTGCGCAGGGCGTCGGTGAGATCGTCCTCGCAGGCCCCGGCAGGTGCCTGCTCGTCCAGGGCGGCCAGCAGGTCCCGGGCGACGCGTCCGGCGGGGACGGGGGTGCCGTCGGGGTGGGTCAGGCCGGCGCGCAGTACCCCGTCGGGGTAACGGTCCGCGACCTGCCGGACGAGTTCCTCGGCGAGTGCGGTGCGGCCCGAACCGGGCCGGCCGGCGATGAGCAGCACGCGTGCGCGAGGGGCCTTGCGGCCGGCCAGGGTGTCCAGTCCGGCGCGCTCGATGTCGGCGCGCAGTTCCTTCAACTCCCGTGTGCGGCCGAGGAACTCGCTCGCCCCGGCAGCGGGCCCGGCCGGCCGCACGTCGCCTGTCTCCACGACCTGATCCGTCACGGGCCACACTCCCGTCCCACCGCACACGCAAGCCCGCCGGGACTCCGGTTCGGGCATGCCCCAGAGCCTAGTTCACGCTCTGCAACGTTCCGGCTGGAGCACGGCGAAGGCATCCCCCGATCGGATCAACAGATCGTAGGACTGACACCGTCGGGGAAGCGCCCCTGAAAGGGGCGCGGGGAACTGCGCGACAAACCACGACGAAGCCGCACCCGACCGACGACCTCACCGGCACCCACCACCGCGGCGCCCCCAGCGGAGCGCTACGCCTCGAACGGCCGCGCCGGCCACGGCGCCTGGGCCGGGCGCAGGGCGTCCAGTCCGTCACCCGCCCGCGCGGCGACCAGCGAGAGGACGCCCACGACCAGGCAGTTGTTGTGGAGCTCACCGGCCAGCACACCCCGCACGAGGTCCTCGACCGGCACTCGGTCGAGCTCCATGTCGGCCTCTTCCTCCTCGACGGCGAAGCGCTCGCCCTCGGCCTCGGACAGGTCGCGCGCGAGGAAGATCCGGACGGCCTCGTCGCAGCCGCCGGGCGTGGTGTAGACGTCGGTCAGCACCCGCCAGTCCTCCGCCTTGACGTGCGCCTCCTCGTACAGCTCGCGCTGCGCCGCGTGCAGCGGGTTCTCGCCGGGCACGTCGAGCAGCCCGGCCGGGATCTCCCACAGCTTGTGGCGCACGGGGTGCCGGTACTGGCGCAGGACCAGCACGCGGTCGGCCTCGTCGAGGGCGAGGACGGCCACGGAGCCGGGATGGACCTGGTAGTCACGGCCGACCACGGTGCCGTCGGGCATGACCACGTCGTCGGTGCGGACGGAGGTCTTGTTGCCCGTGAAGGGGGTCGCCGTCGCCCGGATCTCCCACTCCTCCGGGGTGTCCTTGATCGTCATGCCTGTCCTTCCACGTGCCGCGCGACCTGCTGAAACGAAACCGGGGTGCACACCCATTGAAGGGATGCACCCCGGCCACCGTACAACTGGTGTGTTACTTCGAAGTCTTCCGCTCGACCGAGGCCTTGACGAGCCCGGCGAACAGCGGGTGCGGACGCGTCGGACGCGAGCGCAGCTCCGGGTGCGCCTGGGTCGCGACCAGGTACGGGTGGACGTCACGCGGGTACTCGACGTACTCGACGAGCTTGCCGTCCGGCGAGGTGCCGGAGAACACGATGCCCGCCTTCTTCTCCAGCTCCGCGCGGTAGGCGTTGTTCACCTCGTAGCGGTGCCGGTGGCGCTCCTCGACGTACTCCTTGTCGTCGTACACCTCGCGCACGATCGAGCCCTCGGCCAGCTTCGCCGGGTACATGCCGAGCCGCATGGTGCCGCCCATGTCACCCTCACCGGCGACGATGTCGAGCTGCTCGGCCATGGTGGAGATGACCGGGTGGGAGGTGGCCGGGTCGAACTCGGTGGAGTTGGCGTCGGTGACGTCGGCCAGGTTGCGCGCGGCCTCGATCACGATGCACTGCAGGCCGAGGCAGAGGCCGAGCAGCGGGATCTTGTTCTCGCGGGCGTACTTGATCGCGCCGACCTTGCCGAGCACACCGCGGTCGCCGAAGCCGCCGGGGATGCAGATGCCGTCGACGTCGCCGAGCTGCGCCGCGGCGCCCGCGGGGGTCTTGCAGTCGTCGGACGTGACCCACTTGATCTTCACGCGGGCCCGGTTGGCGAAGCCGCCGGCGCGCAGCGCCTCGGTGACCGACAGGTAGGCGTCGGGCAGGTCGATGTACTTGCCGACCAGGGCGAGGGTGATCTCGTGGTCGGGGTTGTGGACGCGGTCGAGCAGGTCGTCCCAGGTCGTCCAGTCGACGTCGCGGAACGGCAGGTCCAGCTTGCGGACGACGTAGGCGTCCAGTCCCTCGCCATGCACCGTCTTCGGAATGTCGTAGATGGAGCGGGCGTCGGGGCAGGCGACCACAGCGGCCTCGTCGACGTCGCACATCAGCGAGATCTTCCGCTTGATCGCGGTGGGTACCTCGCGGTCGCAGCGCAGGACGATCGCGTCCGGCTGGATACCGATGTTGCGCAGGGCCGCAACCGAGTGCTGGGTGGGCTTCGTCTTCAGCTCACCCGAGGGGCCGATGTACGGCAGGAGCGAGATGTGGACGACGAAGACGTTGTCACGGCCGACCTCGTGACGGACCTGGCGGACCGTCTCCAGGAACGGCAGCGACTCGATGTCGCCGACGGTGCCGCCGACCTCGGTGATCACGACGTCGACCTCGTCCGTCGCCATGCGGCGGATGCGGTGCTTGATCTCGTTGGTGATGTGCGGAATGACCTGCACGGTGTCACCCAGGTACTCGCCGCGCCGCTCCTTGGCGATCACGGTGTTGTAGACCTGGCCGGTGGTGACGTTCGCGGAGCCGTCGAGGTCGCGGTCGAGGAAGCGCTCGTAGTGGCCGATGTCCAGGTCGGTCTCGGCGCCGTCGTTGGTGACGAACACCTCACCGTGCTGGAAGGGGTTCATCGTGCCCGGGTCCACGTTCAGATACGGGTCGAGCTTCTGCATCACGACGCGCAGGCCCCGGGCCTTGAGCAGCATGCCGAGGCTGGACGCCGTCAGGCCCTTGCCGAGCGAGGAGGCGACACCCCCGGTGACGAAGATGTGCTTGGTCGTCGAATTACGAAATGCGGCGGGCGGCATGGCCAAGACGGGGCTCCCGTGGTCGCGGTCTGGGGGTGCGGTGCGGCTGCCCGCCGGAGATATCCGGGGTGCCGTCGCTGCGGTTCGGGGGTTTCCTGTCGGGCAGGGGCCCACCGGTCCACGGGCTACCAGCGTATCAGCGCCGCGGGGCGTCGGCTTCCGGCCACCCTCCGCACACATCCCGACACGGAGGGGACCGTCGTCACGGGTCCCTCACCCGTTGCTCACTCGTTCGGCGTACCCGCCTTGCCGGGACGAGCACCCGGATCATCTGCGTGCGTCGTATCCTGCTCGGACACTCGCTGCCGAGCCCGTCCGGCCCAACGGCACCACCCCCCGCCCGTAACCACCGGAACAACGTGAGCTCGTCAGTTCGTTGAGCAACAATTGGCGCTTTGCATCACGGCTGAGCGACCTGTTTTGCTTCATCGCTCAATGACGCATTGCAAGACCTGCTGAAACCCCCCTTGACCGCACTAGCGACAGCCCCCTCGTGGGGTGACGTGGCCGTTCGACTGGAGTTGCACGTGGCCGGGCGCATCGAAGACTACGCACTCATCGGAGACATGCAGACCGCTGCCCTGGTCTGCCGGGACGGGACGGTCGACTGGCTGTGCCTGCCCCGCTTCGACTCGCACGCCATCTTCGCCGGCCTGCTGGGCAACGAGGAGCACGGCTTCTGGCGGCTGGGCCCCGCGTACGCCTCCGACCAGGAGCCACCGACCGCCGCGCGGCGCAGTTACCGGGGCGACTCGCTGATCCTGGAGTCCGAGTGGGACACCCAGCGGGGCACGGTCCGGGTGACGGACTTCATGCCGCCGCGTGACGGCGCCCCGCAGCTGATCCGGATCGTGGAGGGCGTCTCGGGCCGGGTGCCGATGCGCTCGGCGCTCAGGATGCGGTTCTCCTACGGTCGGGTGGTGCCGTGGGTGCACAGGCACGAGGGGCGCACGGTGGCCGTCGCGGGTCCCGACTCCGTGTGGTTCGACACATCCGCGGAGACCTACGGCAAGTCGCTGACGACCTACGCGGACTTCACGGTCGCGCCGGGTGACCGGATCGCGTTCACGATCTCCTGGCAGCCCTCGCACAAGGAGCCGCCGCCGCTGCCCGAGCCGGAGCAGTCGCTGGAGGCGACGGAGGACTTCTGGCGCGAGTGGGTCGACCACTGTACGTACCACGGGCCCTACCGGGAGGCCGTGGTCCGCTCGCTGATCACGCTGAAGGCCCTGACGTACGCCCCGACCGGCGGCATCGTCGCCGCGCCGACCACCTCCCTGCCGGAGGACATCGGCGGCGTCCGCAACTGGGACTACCGCTACACCTGGTTGCGCGACGCGGCGATCACGCTGTCCTCGCTGCTGCGCACCGGCTACCGCGAGGAGGCCCGCGCCTGGCGCGAGTGGCTGCTGCGGGCGGTGGCAGGCGACCCGGAGAACCTGCAGATCATGTACGGCATCGCCGGCGAGCGCGAGCTCGGCGAGGCGGAGCTGGACTGGCTGCCGGGCTACGAGAACTCCACCCCGGTCCGGGTCGGCAACGGCGCGGCCCACCAGCTCCAGCTGGACGTGTACGGCGAGGTCACCGAGGCCCTGCACCTGGCCCACATGACGGGCCTGGCCCGCAACGACTACGCCTCCCTGCTCCAGCTGAAGCTGATCCGCTACCTCGAGGACCACTGGCAGGACCCGGACGAGGGCATCTGGGAGGTGCGCGGCCCGCGCCGCCATTTCGTGCACTCCAAGGTGATGGCCTGGGTCGCGGTCGACCGCACGATCAAGCTGATCGAGTCCGGGGACGCGGACGGCCCGCTGGAGCGCTGGCGGGAGCTGCGCGACGACATCCACCGGGACGTGTGCGAGCGGGGCTACGACAAGGAGCGCAACACCTTCACGCAGTCGTACGGCTCGAAGGAGCTGGACGCCTCCCTGCTGCTGATCCCGCAGATGGGCTTCCTGCCGCCGGACGACAAGCGGGTCATCGGCACGATCGAGGCGATCCAGCGGGAGCTGTCCACGCCGGACGGCTTCATCCTGCGCTACCCGACCTCCGGCGGCGACGAGGGCGTGGACGGTCTGCCCGGTGACGAGGGCGCGTTCCTGGCCTGCTCGTTCTGGATGGCCGACGACCTGGCGATGATCGGCCGCGTCGACGAGGCCCGCAAGCTGTTCGAGAAGCTGCTGTCGCTGCGCAACGACCTCGGTCTGCTGGCCGAGGAGTGGGACCCGCGCCTGCAGCGCCAGGTCGGCAACTTCCCGCAGGCGTTCAGCCACGTGCCGCTCATCGACACGGCGCTGCGCCTGACCGCCTCGGGCGCGTACGGCGGCTGAGCGGCAGTCGGCCCTGAGCACGCCCCCGGGGTGTCACGCCGGCCTGAGGGCCGTCAGCGTGCGTTCCCCCGCGGGGTCGCCCGCCGTGGCCGGGACGAGGGCGATCTCGTCGAGTCCGGCCTCGGCGTAGGCGGCGATGCGGGCGCGGACGGTGTCCGCGTCGCCGACCAGGGCGACCGTGCCGACGGCCTCGGGCGGCAGGGCCCGCAGCAGGGTGTCCGGGTCGGCGCCCTTGGCGGCCAGCTCGACGACGGCGGCGAAACCGGCATCGACGAACATGTCGCTGTAGCCCGGTACGGCGAGGTAGCCCACGACGCCGCGCAGGATCTGGGTGAGCGACTCCGGCTCCGGGTCGACGGCGGCGGGCAGCCAGGCGGCCAGCCGCGGCGGTGTACGGCCCGCTTTCTCGGCGGCGGCGAGCATCCGGGCCCGCAGCATGCGGACCTGCTCGGGTGAGACGAGGTCGAGCAGCATCCGGTCGGCGTGCGCCACGGCCGCGGCCACCGCGCGCTCCCCGAACGCCGCGACGGTGACGGTGCCTCCGGGCGGCGGGAGACGGCGCAGTAAGCCGCTGCCGGGCACGATGGGCTCGCCGGGCACGCCGTCCATCAGTGTCCGCACGGCCGCCGCCGACTCCTCGAGGGCGGCGGCGGGCCGGGTGCGCGGGCGGCCGTGCACACCCTCCACGACGCGCTTGCTGGAGGTGCCCAGCGCCACCCCGACGGGCCGGCCCGTGACGGCCGCGGTGGAGGCGGCGCCCCGGACGATGGTGAGCGGGTCCCGCACCGACACCGGCACGGGACCGGCGGTCAGCGCGACCTGCTCGGTGGCCGCGCCGATCGCCGCGGCCAGGACGAACGCGTCCCACGTGGGTCCCTCGCCCGCCCACACCTCCCGGTACCCGAGCCGGTCGGCGAGCACCGCGGACCGCAACGGCTCCTCGACCGGACTGTCGTCCTCCCGCCCCACCGCGACCACACTCATGTCCATGACGGCGCCCTACCCTGCCGATCATCCGGTAATCCGGGGAGGTCCACGACGGGATCGGGGCGGTGATCGTCCCGACGCCCCTCCGCAGATGTCCGGGAGGCGGGCGCGCGGGTAGCGTCCGGCTCATGGAGAGCGGGACGGACAGCGCGCACGACACCCAGGGCGCCGGGATCACCGTGCGGCGGGCGCTGGAGCTGCCGGGGTTGCGCAGCGGACTGCCCGAGGTGCTGGCGGGTGCCGAGCGGCTCGGGCGGACCGTGCGGTGGGTGCACGCGGGCGAGGTGCCGCACATCGCCTCGCTGCTCAAGGGCGGGGAACTGCTGCTGACCACGGGCTACGGCCTCGGTACCCGGCCCGCCGAACAGCGGGCGTTCGTGCGCACCCTGGCCGAGCGCGGCATCGCGGCCCTGGTCGTGGAGCTCGGACCGCGCTTCACCCGGCTGCCCGCGGCCCTCGTGGACACCGCACGCGCGGCCGGACTGCCGCTGGTCCAGCTGCACCGCGAGGTGCCGTTCGTCACGGTCACCGAAGAGGTCCACACCGAGATCGTCAACGGCCACTACGCGCTGCTGCAGCGGGCCGAGGAGGTGCACCGGCGGTGCACGCAGGCCGTGCTGGGCGGCGGCGGGGTGCCCCAGGTGCTCGGCATCCTGGCCGACTTCGCCGGCAATCCCGTGTTCCTGGAGACGGCGGACGGGCAGCTGCTGTACGCGGCCGGGGCCGGGCCCCAGGGCGCGGACCCGCTCCAGGTGTGGGAGGGGCTGCGCGGCCAGCACAAGGACGAGCCGCCGCTCGCGGGGTCGGTCCTGGTGGACGTGCCGGGCGGCGGGCCCGGCAGCGGGGGCGTCCGGGCACGTCTCGTCCTGCTGCCGGTGCGCACGCCCCTGGCGACGGTGCACCGGATGGCGGCCGAGCGGGCCGCGGGCATCCTGGCCGTGGTGCTGATGCAGGCCCGCCAGGAGGAGGAGCTGGCGGCGCGCGGGCGGGGCGACTTCCTCACCGACCTCGCCGAGGGCCGGGTGACGGCCGAGGACGCCCCCGCACAGGCCCGCGTGCTGGGCTTCCGGCCCGGCGAGGGGCCGCTGCTGCCGGTGGTCATGCGACTCGGGGAAGCCCTGTCCCCGGGCGGAGGAGGCTGGGTCGTTCCGGCGCGGGCGGTCTCGGAGGAGCTGGCCTCGCTGGGCGTGCCGGTGCTGCTCGGCGTGCGGCCGCTGGAGGGCCGGGTGCTGGTACTGCTCGGGCTGCGTGCGGAGTCGGAGCGGACTGCGGTCGCGGACCGGGTCGCGGCGGCGCTGCGGGCCGGTGTGGGCCGGGCCGGGATACCGCGGCCGGGCGGGCAGCCGCCCGTGGTGGTCGTGGGGACGGCCGGCGGCTGGCCGGCGGCGGCCTCGGGCCTGCGGCACGCGGCCGAAACGGCCACGGCGGCCCAGGGGCTCGCGGACCGGCCCTGGTACGACGCCCGCCGGCTCGACATCGACCTGCTGCTGTGGCGGCTGCGCGACCATCCGGACCTGGCGGCCTTCGTCGACCGGGCCCTCGGCCCGCTGCTGGAACACGACCGACGTTCCCGGCCGCCGCTGCTGCCCACGTTGACGACCTACCTCGCCCACGCGGGGCGCAAGGCGGAGACGGCCCGGGAGCTGCACCTGAACCGGCAGACCCTGTACAACCGTCTGGCCCGCATCGGGGAGTTGCTGGGCACGGACCTGGACGACCCGCAGACGGTCCTGGCCCTGAGCCTGGCCCTGCGAGCGCGCAGACACGTCCCTTAGGGCCTCTGGGCGTCTCCCGGCGTCTCTAGGTGAGCGGGCGGGGTTGCGTCAGCTCGTCGTACACGCTGAGGACCTGGGCGACCGTCTCGTCCTCGGTCGGCCAGGTGGCGGCCTGCCGGGCGCCCCTGGCCGTCAGCAGTTCCCGGCGCGACGGGTCGTCGAGCAGCCGCACGACGGCGTCGGCCAGGGCTTTCGCGTCGCCGTACGGGACGAGTTCGGCCGCGTCGCCGACGAGTTCGGGGATGCCGCCGACCTCCGTCGCGACGAGCGGCACGCGTGCGTGGAGGGCCTCCTGGGCGAGGACGGAGCGGGCCTCCCAGCGGCTGGGCAGCAGGGCGAGGTCGGCGGCGGCGAGCAGGTCGGTGATGTCGTCGCGCCGGCCGATGAGCCGGACGGGCAGCCCCTCCTCCTCGATCCGGCCCTGGAGTTCACCGCGCAGCGGCCCCTCCCCGGCGATCACGACCAGCGGCACGGGATCGAGCCGGCGCCATACGCGTGCGGCGTCCAGCAGCACGTCGTACCCGCGGTGCCGTTCCAGGGAGCCGACAGCCATCAGCAAAGGCCTGCCGATGGCGCCGAGTTCGGCGCGGACCTTGGGCCGCAGCCGGTCGGGGTCGTCGGGTTCGCGGGGGCTGCGGGGGCCGGGCAGGGCGACGGCCGCGAGCCGGGCGTCCCGCGCGCCGGTGAGCCTGGCCCGGTCCACGAGCGGCGAGGTCGTGCCCAGCACCACGGTGGCCGCCTTGACGACCCTGCGCTCCAGTACCCGCAGCATGTGGGCGCGGGCCCCGTCGGCGTGCGCCCGGTCGTGCCACGTCACCACCAGCGGGGTGCGCACGCGCCGCCCGCTGAGGGCGAGGACGGTACGGAAGGAGGCGTGCAGGCCGTGCGCGTGCACCAGGTCGGCGTGGGCGCAGGCCGCGCGCAGGGCCGCCACCGACACCGGGTCGCTGCTGCGCGGCACGTGCACGTGGTCGGCGCCGACTCCGCTGAAGTCATAGGCGCGGTCGGCCTCGTAGGGGGCGCACACCGTGACTTTCACGCCCCGCGCGACGAGCCCCGCGGCCAGCGAGCGCACATGCGCGCTGCTGGCGGCGTTGCCTCCGCCCAGCACCTGCACGGTGCGCAGCGGCAACTGGCCGTGCGGTGAGTGGCTGCTCACGGGGGTCACGTGGCCGGGCTCCTGGTTCGGGTCGGGCGGTCACGACGCGTACTCCGCCAAGGATGCCAGGGCGTAAGGGGGTTCCGGGACCGCCGGAGCTCCCGCGACGCGACTGCGGGGCGGCGGCATCGGGGGTGTGCGCCGGGCCGGGTCACCCACACGAGTGAAATCGGGCGACCCGCCCGGCCCTTGCCGCAAAGCGCCGGTGCACCGACAGAGCCTAGGCGTCCGCCCGGGCCGCCGCGAGCAGCTCCTCCGCGTGCGCCCGGGCCGTCTCGGAGTCCTCCTGGCCGGCGAGCATGCGGGACAGCTCCCGGACCCGGTCCTCGCCTTCGAGGACCTTGACGCCGGAGCGGGTCACGGACCCGTCGTTGGTCTTCTCGACCAGCAACTGCCGGTCGGCGAAGGCGGCCACCTGCGGCAGATGCGTCACGACCACGACCTGCGCGGTCTTCGCCAGCCGCGCGAGCCGCCGGCCGATCTCGACCGCCGCCTTGCCGCCGACCCCGGCGTCGACCTCGTCGAAGAGGTACGTCGGCACGGGATCCGTCCCCGCGAACACGACCTCCACGGCCAGCATCACCCGGGACAGCTCACCGCCGGAGGCGCCCTTGGCGATCGGCCGGGGCGGCGCGCCCGGATGCGGGGCCAGCAGCAGCTCGACCTCGTCGGCGCCCGCGGGGCCGTAGGCGACCGGACGGCCGCCGACCTCGACGCCGTCGGGGTCCTCGGTCTGCCGGATGTCGAAGGACACGCGCGCGTGCGGCATGGCGAGCGAGGCCAGCTCGGCGGTCACGGCGGCGGCGAACCGCTCGGCGGCCTCCGTCCGGGCGTCCGTCAACGCCTGCGCGAGCCCGCCCAGCTCGGACCGCAGGGCGTCCCGCTCGGCGGTCAGCTCCCCGATCCGCTCGTCGTCGCCCTCGAGTTCGGTGAGCCGCGCGGCGCTCTGCTCGGCCCAGGCCAGCACGGTCGCGATGTCCTCGCCGTACTTCCGGGTCAGCCCGGTGAGCGCGGCCCGCCGCTCCTCGACGGCCGCGAGCCGCAGCGGATCGGCGTCCAGGTCGTCGGCGTACCCCGCCAGATCACCCGCCGCGTCGCGCAGCAGGATCCCGATCTCTCCGACGCGGTCGGCGAGCGCGGCCAGCGCCGAGTCGTGCGACCGCACGGCGTCCAGGGCCCGCTGGGCACCCGCGACGAGGGTCCCTGCGTCCACGCCCTCCGGATCCTCCGGGTTGCCCGCGAGGGCGGCGTGCGCGGCCGCCGCGGCGGATGCCAGCGCCTCGGCGTGCCCGAGCCGCTCGGCCTCCTCGGCCAGCTCCACGTCCTCACCGGCCCGGGGCTCCACGGCCGCGATCTCGTCGAGACCGAAGCGCAGCAGGTCGGCCTCCTGGGCCCGTTCCCGCGCCCGGGTGGTGATCTCGTCGAGCTCGGTGGCCACGGCCCGCAGCCGCTTGTACGCCTCGCCGTACTTGGCCAGCGGTCCGGCGACCGCGTCGCCCGCGTACCGGTCGAGCGCCTGCCGCTGCCGGGACAGCTTGAGCAGCCCCTGCTGGTCGGTCTGCCCGTGCACGGCCACCAGCTCGTCGGCGAGCTCGGCGAGCACGCCCACGGGCACGCTGCGCCCGCCCAGGTGCGCCCGGGAGCGCCCCTCTGCGGAGACGGTACGGCTGATCAGCAGGGCCCCGTCGTCCAGCTCGGCCCCGGCCTCCTCGGCGCGCACCGCGGCCGTGGCGTCGCGGGGAACGGTGATCCGCCCCTCCACGACGGCCTTGCCGGCCCCGATCCGTACGAGCGCGGGATCGGCCCGTCCGCCCAGCAGCAACCCCAGGCTGGTGACCACCATGGTCTTGCCCGCACCCGTCTCACCGGTGACCGCGGTGAACCCGGGCGACAGCTCGACGACGGCGTCGTCGATCACGCCCAGCGACCGTATCCGCATCTCCTCCAACACGGACACGACCTTACGAGGTCGGAGCCGAGGATTGCGACCGGCCTGCCTTTGTCACCCACGCGTGTGGCAGCGCCCCGTCAGGGGCGCGGGGAACTGCGCGACCGGCCACAGCAGGCCCGCACCCGCCAACGGCGAAGAACCACGCTAGTGGGGGGCGCCCCGCCACCCGGAAACGGGCAGCGCGAACTTCGCCACCAGCCGATCCGTGAAAGAAGCATGATGCAGCCGCGCCAGCCGCACCGGCACGGCCCCCCGCCGCACCTCCACCCGCGCCCCGGCCGGCAACTCCACCGTCCGCCGTCCGTCACACCACAGCACACCCGGCGGAATGTGGGGCAGAACCTCCACAGCCAACACGGAATCCGGCGATGTCACGAGCGGCTTCGCGAACAGTGCGTGCGCGGAGATCGGCACCATCAGCAGCGCCTCGACCTCCGGCCACACCACCGGCCCGCCCGCCGAGAAGGCGTACGCCGTCGACCCCGTGGGCGTGGCGCACACGATCCCGTCACAGCCGAAGCCGGTGACCGGCCGTCCGTCGATCTCCAGGACGATCTCCAGCATCCGCTCGGCGGACACCTTCTGCACGGCGGCCTCGTTCAGCGCCCAGTCCGTGTGCACGATGTCGCCGTTCTGGTGCACCACGACGTCGACGGTCATCCGCTCCTCGACCTCGTACGCCTTGGTCACCACCCGGTCGACGACCTTGTCGAGGTCGTCCCGCTCCGCCTCCGCGAGGAAGCCGACGCGCCCTAGGTTGACGCCGAGCATCGGCACGCCCGAGGCCCGGGCGAACTCGGCGCCGCGCAGCAGCGTGCCGTCGCCGCCCAGCACGATCAGCAGCTCACACCCGTCGAGGCACTGCGGGGTGGCCTCCTTGACCAGCTCCACCTCCGACGGCAGCGGCAGATCGCGTGCCTCGGCCTCCAGGACGCGCACACCGAGACCGGAGCGCAGCAGCCCCTTCACGACGAGCTCGGCACTGCGCACGGCCGCGGGCCGGCCCGTGTGGGCGAGCAGGAAAACAGTACGAGCTCGGTTCTCGGTCAACGCGGCCCCTCCGCCACTGCACGGTCTGCCTCGGCCGGGTCCAGTTCCGGTGCCCCGGACCGCAGCCACAGAAAGTATTCGACATTCCCCGACGGCCCGGGCAGCGGACTGGCCGTCACGCCCTTCACCCCGAGCCCCAGCCCCCAGGCCTTCTCGGCCACCCCCCGTACCGCCTCGGCCCGCAGCTGGGTGCTGCGCACCACTCCCCCGCTGCCGAGGCGCTCCTTGCCCACCTCGAACTGCGGCTTGACCATCATCACCAGATCGGCGTCCGGCTTCACGCACCGCACCAGGGCGGGCAGGACCAGCCCGAGCGGGATGAAGGACAGATCCCCCACGACAAGATCCACTGGCTCCCCATCGATCGCTTCAAGCGTCAACTCGCGTACGTTCGTACGGTCCTTGACGGTGACGCGTTCATCCTTCTGGAGGGACCACGCGAGTTGTCCGTATCCGACGTCCACGGCGACGACGTGGGCCGCGCCCGCCCGCAGCAGGACGTCGGTGAAACCGCCGGTGGACGCGCCCGCGTCGAGCGCCCTGCGCCCCTCGACGGCCAGCCCCTGAGGGCCGAACACCGCGAGCGCGCCGGCCAGCTTGTGACCGCCGCGCGAGACGTAGTCGGGGTCGCTGTCGTCCTGGGCGACCAGGATCGCGGCCGCGGTCTCCACCTGCGTGGCGGGTTTCGTCGCGACGGTCTTGCCCACGGAGACCCGCCCCGCGGCGATCAGCTGCGCGGCGTGCTCACGCGAGCGCGCGAGCTTCCGGCGGACCAGCTCCGCGTCCAGACGGCGACGTGCGACTCCTGCCACGTTCGGTTCAGCTCCTAGGTGCGTGCGGCTTGGGGGCATGGGAGGGAGGTCCCGGGCGTGCGTCGAGCGCGGTGAGCGCGTCGCGCAGCCCCCGGTGTACATCCTCGTACACCTCGAGATGCCCGTCCGTGGCGAGGTGGTCCGCGTCGCCGAGCCGGTCCAGGGCGGCGTCCACCCCGGCGTCACCGGTGGGCGTGCGGGGCACGTTCAGGGGAGCCGGGGCGGCGGGGTCGTACGCCGGCTCTTCCTCCGCCACCGGCGGAGGCTCGGGAACTGCGTCGTTCATGCCCCGACGCTACCGCGAACCGCTGCGGTACCGTCGACCGCGATGGCCACGATCGAGGAGTGCCGCAGCGCACTCGACAAGCTTTCGGACAACATGCAGCGCGCCGAAGGGGACGTCCGCGACGCCGCGGCCCTGGACCGCTCGGTGAGCTGCCACATCACGGACCTCGACGTCACCTTCGCCGGCCGGATGCGCGGCGGGCGGATCGAGGTGCACGACACCGTGCAGGGCCCGCCGCCCGGCAAGGCCGAGATCAGACTCGCCATGACCGGCGACGACCTGGTGGCCCTGGTGGGCGGCGAGCTGAACTTCGCCAGGGCCTGGGGTTCGGGCCGGGTGAAGCTGCACGCCGGTGTGCGTGACCTGCTGCAGCTCAGGAAGCTTCTGTAGCCGCGGCCTTCCCGACCGTGCTCTGAACGCGGGTCTTGCGGGCCGCCGGCACGACCAGCGGTGTGCCCGTCTCCGGATCGTCGATGACCTGGCAGCGCAGCCCGAAGACCTCCTCGACCAGGTCCGCCGTGACGATGTCCTTCGGCGCGCCCTCGGCGATGACCCGGCCCTCGCGCAGGGCGATGAGGTGGGTGGCGTAGCGGGCGGCGTGGTTGAGGTCGTGCAGTACGGCGACGAGCGTGCGGCCCTGTTCCTCGTGCAGCTCCGCGCACAGGTCCAGGACGTCGATCTGGTGCTGGATGTCCAGGTACGTCGTCGGCTCGTCGAGCAGCAGCAGCGGCGTCTGCTGGGCGAGGGCCATGGCGATCCACACGCGCTGGCGCTGGCCGCCCGAGAGCTCGTCGACGTAGCGGTCGCCGAGCTCGGCGACGCCCGTCTGCCGCATGGACTCCTGGACGACCCGCTCGTCCTCGGCGGACCACTGGCGCAGGATGCCCTGGTGCGGGTAGCGGCCGCGCCCGACCAGGTCGGCGACGGTGATGCCGTCGGGCGCGATCGACGACTGGGGCAGCAGGCCGAGGGTCCGCGCGACCTTCTTCGCGGGCATCGACTGGATGACCTGCCCGTCGAGCAGCACCCGGCCCTCGCTCGGCTTGAGCATCCGCGACAGCGCCCGCAGCAGCGTCGACTTGCCGCAGGCGTTGGGGCCGACGATCACCGTGAACGACTGGTCGGGTATCTCCACCGACAGCTGCTCGGCGATGACCCGCTGGTCGTAGGCGAGGGTGACGTTCTCTGCGGACAGGCGGTTCACGGTGCTCCCTTGGTAGTTCAGTCCGCTGCTGGTCCTGCTCTCGGCGTGCGTACCCGCCCTCATATCCGGCCCGCCCTGCGCTCACTGACCAGCAGCCACAGCAGGTAGACCCCGCCGAGCACGCCGGTCACCACGCCCACGGGCAGCTGCTCGGCGCCGAACGCCCGCTGCGAGAGCCAGTCGGCGACGACCAGCAGGGCGGCGCCCATGCACAGCGAGGCCAGCAGGTTCGGCCCGGGTGAACGGGTCAGGCGCCGGGCCAGCTGCGGCGCGGTGAGCGCCACGAAGCTGACGGGACCGGCCGCGGCGGTGGCGGAGGCGGTGAGCAGCACGGCCGCCACCATGAGCAGCAGCCGCACGCGCTCGACCCGCACCCCGAGGGCGTACGACACGTCGTCGCCCATCTCCATCATCCGCAGCCCCCGCGCGTTGGCCAGGACGAGCGGCACCAGCACGGCGGTCAGCGCGAGCAGCGGCCACACCTGGTCCCAGTCCCGGCCGTCGAGGGACCCGGTCATCCACACCACCGCGCGGGCGGCGTCCACGATGTCCGACTTGGTGAGCAGATAGCCGTTGACCGCCGTGACGATCGCTGAGACGCCGATGCCGACCAGGACCAGCCGGTAGCCGTGCACGCCACGCTTCCAGGCGAGCAGGTAGATGGCGAGGCCGGTCACCAGACCGCCCACCAGCGCCCCGGCGGCGACCTGGTTGGCGCTGCCGGAGGTCAGCACGATCACCGTGAGCGCGCCGGCCGTCGCCCCCTGCCCGAGGCCGAGCACGTCCGGACTGCCCAGCGGGTTGCGGGAGATGGCCTGGAACAGCGCGCCGCCGAGGCCGAGCGAGGCACCGACCAGCAGCCCGACCAGGACCCGCGGCAGCCGCAGCTCGTTGACGATGAACTCCTGGCCCGGATTTCCCTCTCCGGCCAGCGTCCGCAGCACATCGGCGGCCGGGATCGGGAAGTCGCCGGTGCCGATGAGCACGACACTCGCCACGAGCGCCGCGACGAGCAGCAGAAGCACGACGATGAGGGCCCGCACGTCCAGGCGTACCGAGAGCCCGCCGGTCCGCACGGCACGGTTGGTGGTCTTCACAGCTGTGCCGTCCTCCGCCGTCGTACGAGAAAGATGAACACCGGCCCGCCGAGGATCGCGGTGACGATACCCACCTGCAGCTCCGAAGGACGGGCCACGATCCGGCCGATGACATCGGCGCCGAGCAGCAGCACGGGCGACAGGATCGCCGCGTACGGCAGGATCCAGCGCAGGTCGGGCCCGGTGAACGAGCGGACCACGTGCGGCACCATCAGCCCGACGAACACGATCGGCCCGCAGGCGGCGGTGGCGGCCCCGCACAGCACGGTCGCGGCCAGCATCGACAGCGCCCGGGTGCGGTTGAGGTTGGCGCCGAGCGCCTTGGCGGTGTCGTCGCCCATGGCCATCGCGTTGAGCGGCCGGGCCAGGGCCAGGGCCAGGACCGTGCCGGTCAGCAGGAACGGCAGGACCTGCGTAATGGTCGAGTTCGTCGCCGAGGCCAGCGAACCGACCGTCCAGAAGCGCATCTTGCCCAGCGCCGCCTCGTCCATGATCATCACGGCCTGGAGGTAGCCGTACAACGCGGCGCTGACGGCCGTGCCGGCGAGCGCGAGCCGCACGGGCGTGGCGCCCCGGCTGCCACCGAGGAACCAGACCAGCGCCCCGACCGCGGCCGCGCCGAGGAACGCGAACCAGACGTAGCCGGTGAGTGAGGTGACCCCGAAGTAGGTGATGGCCGTGACGACCGCGGCGGAGGCTCCCGCGTTGATGCCGAGCAGCCCGGGATCGGCCAGCGGGTTGCGCGTGAGGGCCTGCAGCACCGCCCCGGACAGACCGAGCGCGGCACCGGCGAGCAGCCCGAGCAGGGTCCGCGACAGCCGCTCCGCCACGACGACGTCGCCGTAGGTCCCCGAGTCCTCGAACAAGCCGTGCCAGACCTGCCCGAGGGACAGCTCTTTCGCTCCGATCGCGATACTCGCCAGCGCGACGAGCACCAGGATCGCCACGGACAGGAGCAGCCCGAAGGCTCGCACCGCCCGTCGGGTCGGGGGCGCGGGGGCGGTCTCCGCGCGCTGTTCGGGGGGACTCTCGACCAACACGTGGTTAGGTTAGCCTACCCTCGCATTCCGGCAAGATCCGGTGTCCCTCCCCGCCCGGGTACCCGGCCCGGGCACTGACAGGCGCTCAGATGCCCAGCCGTGCCAGGGCCTTCCCCCCGTCCAGCGCGCACGCACCCTCACCGGCCGCCGTCCACGCCACGGCACACAGCGCGCGCAGCCCGTCCAGCGCCTCACCTTCCCCGTCGAGCTCCAGCCGGTCCGCACCGGCCGTCGCCGTCCAGCCACCGCACCGGAAGCCGCCCTCGCCCACCGCGACGACCTCCGGCTGACCGGCGAGCATTCCCCGCAGATCTGCGTCCACATACGTCGGCCGGTGCTGCGGCGGCGCGGCCAGCAGCTGCGCGCCGTCGGTGACACCGGTCAGGACGAGCAGCGAGTCGACCTCCCCGTTGAAAGCGCCCTCGATGTCCGTGTCCAGCCGGTCCCCGACCACCAGCGGCCGCCGCGCCCCGGTCCGCAGGATGGTCTCCCGGTGCATCGGCGGCAGCGGCTTGCCCGCGACCTGCGGCTCGGCCCCCGTGGCGATCCGGACGACCTCCACCGCGGCCCCGTTGCCCGGCGCGATGCCCCGCTCGCTCGGAATCGTCAGGTCGGTGTTGGAGGCGAACCACGGCACGCCCCGCGCCACCGCGTAGGAGGCCTCGGCGAAACGGCCCCAGGGCAGATCGGCCCCGCCGAACCCCTGCACCACCGCCGCCGGGTCGTCGTCCGCGGACTCCACGGGCACCAGCCCGCGCTCCCGCAGCGCGACCCGCAGCCCGTCCCCGCCGATCACCAGCACCCGGGCGCCCTGCGGCACCTGCTCACTGATCAGCCGCGCAACGGCCTGCGCCGAGGTGATGACGTCCTGCGCGCCCGTCGGTATCCCCAGCTCGGTCAGATGCGCTGCCACGGTGTCGGGGGTCCGCAGCGCGTTGTTCGTCACGTACGCCAGGCGCATCCCGCCCTCCCGGGCCGTCGCCAGCGACTCGACCGCGTGCGCGATCGCGCTCCCGCCCGCGTACACGACACCGTCGAGATCGAGCAGCGCCGTGTCGTACGCCTCGCTCAGGGCCTGCCCACTGCCCTCGGGCCTCGTCCTGACGCTTCGGCTCATCCCGCATCGCTCCTCGTTCGACGGCTTTCCCCCGATCATCCCCCATGCCACCGACAGCCGTACGATGCCGGGATGAACTCAGCAGGTCACTCGGAGGCAACGACGCACCGAGGCCTGGAACTCACCCCGTTCCGAGGCCTTCGTTACGACCCCGACCGGGTCGGCAGCCTTGCCGCCGTCACATCTCCCCCGTACGACGTCGTGGTCCGCCCCGACGGCCTGCACCACCTCGAATCCGCCGACCCCCACAACATCGTCCGCCTGATCCTCCCCCAGGCCGCCACGCCCAGCGCCCGCAACGAGCGCGCCGCCGACACCCTGCGCCGCTGGCTGTCCGAGGGCATCCTGACCACCGACCCGGAACCGGGCCTCTACGTCTACGAGCAGCAGGACGGCGAGGGCATGCTGCAACGCGGCATCATCGGCGCCCTGCGCGTGTCGGATCCGGCGGAGCAGCTGGTGCTGCCGCACGAGGACGTCATGCCGCACGTCGTCGCCGACCGCGCGGCACTCATGCGCGCCACCTCGGCCAACCTCGAACCCCTCCTGCTCACCTACCGGGGCAACGGCTCGACGACCGCCACAGCTGACCTGATCGAGCACACCGCGACCCTGCCGCCGCTCCTGGCCACCACCACGGAGGACGGTTTCCGCCACCGCCTGTGGTCGGTCACCGCCCCGAAGGACCTGGCGACGATCCAGGCGGACCTCGGCCGGCACCAGGCCCTGATCGCCGACGGCCACCACCGCTGGGCGACCTACCGCCGCCTGCGCGCGGAGCACCCCTCTCCCAGCCCGTGGGACCACGGCCTGGTCCTCCTCGTCGACACGGCCCGCTATCCGCTCCGGGTCCGCGCCATCCACCGCCTCCTGCACGATCTGCCGGTCGCCGAGGCCGTGGCGGCCCTGGAAGGCCACTTCCGCGTGCGGCGCCTCGACGTCCCCCTGTCCGAGGCCCTGGACACTCTGGCCGACGCCGCCTGCGCCGGAAACGCGTTCCTGCTGGCCGGCGACGGCGCCTTCCACCTCGTCGACCACCCGGACCCGGGCCTGCTGGCCCGTACGGTCCCCTCCGACCGCCCCGCGGCCTGGCGGACCCTGGACGCGACGGTCCTGCACGCCACGCTCCTCGAACAGGTCTGGCGCGTCCCGGAGGACTCACCCGCCCACATCGCCTACATCCACGACACCGCGGCCACGGTCGAGAAGGCGGAACGCGACGGTGGAACGGCCGTCCTGATGCACCCGGTACGCGAGGAGGTCGTGCGGGAGCTGGCCCGCCAGGGCGTGACGATGCCCCGCAAGTCGACGTCGTTCGGTCCGAAACCGGCAACCGGCCTGGTACTGCGGGCACTGGACCTCTGACAGGACGTCATGACGAAGGGGCGGGACCCGAGGCCTCGCAGCCCGGGTCCCGCCCCCTTTCGTACGGACATCAGTCCTTGTCGTCGCCGCCTTCGGCGTCGGTCTCGCTCTCGTCCGCCTTCCGCGGGGCCGGAGCCTCCTCGTCCTCGTCCTCGACCATGGCGTCGACGAACTCCACGCCGTCCAGCTCGGCGAGCCGGTCCGAGGCGTCGGTGCTGCCGTCACGGTCGGCCTCGACGGCCTTGGCGAACCACTCCCGCGCCTCGCCCTCGCGCCCGGCGGCGAGCAGCGCGTCGGCGTAGGCGTACCGCAGGCGCGCGGTCCACGGCTGCACGGAGTTCGCGGCCAGCTCGGGACTCTGCAGCGTCACGATGGCCGCGTCCAGCTGCCCCATGTCCCGCCGGGCACCGGCCGCGACGAGCCGCATCTCCACCTGGCCGGCCTTGTCGAGCTTGTGCACCTCGGGCGCCCCGGCCATGTCCAGCGCCTTCTCCGGCCGGCCGAGCCCGCGTTCGCAGTCGGCCATGACGGGCCACAGGTCGATGTTCCCGGTCATCCGCTTGGCGGCCCGGAACTCGGCCAGCGCCTCGCCGTACTTCTGACTGGCGTACGCGGCGAATCCGGCGGCTTCCCGCACGGCGGCGACACGCGACGCCAGCCGCAGCGCCACCCTGGAGTACCCGTACGCGCCCTCCGGGTCCTCGTCGAGGAGCCGCGCGACCATCACCAGGTTCCTGGCGACGTCGTCGGCGAGCGTCTTGGGCAGGCTCTGCAGCTCCTGCCGTACGTCCTTGTCGATCTCGTCGCCCGTGACGTCCTCGGGGATCGGCAGCCGCTTGATCGGCTCCCTGTCCCGCTCGCGCTCCTCACGGAACCGGCCCGGGCCGCGCCGGTCGTCACGGCCGCGGAAACCACCACGGTCGCCGTCACGCCGGTCGCCGTCACGCCGGAAGCCACGGTCACCGCGGTCGTCCCGCCGGGGCCCGCGCCCACCACGGTCGTCACGACCGCGGAAACCACCACGCTCGCCACGGTTGTCGTCCCGACGGAAGTCGCCGCGGTCGCCACGGTTGTCGTCCCGACGGAAGTCGCCGCGGTCGCCACGGTTGTCGTCCCGACGGAAGTCGCCGCGGTCGCCGCGGGGGCCGTCCTCACGGCGGAAACCGGGACGTCCGCCCCGGCCGCCGTCGTCGCGCCGGAAACCGCCGCGCTCGCCGCGGTCGTCACCGCGACGGTCGTCCCTGCGCTCGTCGCGGCCGCGGAAGCCACCGCGGTCGTCGCGCCGGAAACCGCCACGGTCCCGGTCGCCGTCGCGCGGCCGGTCCCGGTCGTCGCTGCGGAAACCACCGCGCTCGCCGCGGTTGTCGTCCCGGCGGAAACCGCCACGGTCCCGGTCGTCGCGGCGGGGGAACCCGCCGCGGTCGCCGTCACGCCGGTCGTCCCTGCGGTCGTCGCGCCGGTCGTCGCGCCGGAATGCGGGACGCTCGCCGCGGTTGTCCCGGTCGTCACGGCGGAAGGGCGGGCGCTCACCACGGTCGTCCCGACGGAACCCACCCCGGTCACGATCGTCCCTACGGGGGCCGCGGTCACGGTCGTCACGCCGGCCGAAGCCGCCACCACGACTGTCGTCGCGCCGGAAACCGCCACGGTCGCGGTCGTCCCTGCGCTCGCCGCGATTGTCCCGGTCGTCACGGCGGAAGGGCGGGCGCTCACCACGGTCGTCCCGACGGAACCCACCCCGGTCACGATCGTCCCTGCGCGGACCGCGGTCACGGTCGTCACGCCGGCCGAAGCCGCCACCACGACTGTCGTCGCGCCGGAAACCGCCACGGTCACCGCGGTCGGGACGATCGCCGCGGTCGCGGTCGCCTTCACGACGTCCGTATCCTCCGCGGTCGTTGCCGCCCCGGTCGTTGTCGCGACGGAAGCCACCACGGTCACCACGATCACCGCGGCCCCCGCGCTGACCGCCGCGGTCGTTGCGGTCGCCCCGGTCCCCCTCCCGTCGCCGCTGGTCGCGCTCCGGTCGGTCGTCGGGAGAGTTGGTGGACATGGTGACTCCTGTCTTCGGTACCGCAAGTCATTCTCGCGCAGCCGGGTGCCCAGCGCGCACTGCCAAAACAAAAAGGACCCTTGGTCCCAGCTGAACGCTGGGACCAAGGGTCCTTCCAAAGATTGTTCGGCGGCGTCCTACTCTCCCACAGGGTCCCCCCTGCAGTACCATCGGCGCTGTAAGGCTTAGCTTCCGGGTTCGGAATGTAACCGGGCGTTT
>NZ_LGEA01000102.1 GCF_001280065.1 Streptomyces sp. NRRL B-1140 | reverse complement strand
GGTGAGACCTGGGCGGGCACCGGGGGAGGAGGGGCCGGGGGGCTGGACGACTGGGGGGCCGCCTCCGGCGTGGACTTCGCCGCGCCCGCTGCCCGAGGCAGCCGGGCGGCGGGCGGCGGTGTGTGGGGTGGGGCACCGGAAGGGCCGCCGCACAGCTCCGGAGGCTGGTCGGGCGGTGTGTCCGGGAGCGGGTCGAGGGGCCGCTCGGATCACGGGCCGGGCGGACGTCTGCCGGGCCGTCCGGATGCCCCGGAGCGCTCGGACGCCCCGGGCAGCTCGGGCGCCGGTGCGGTCGGCGGGCTGATCCGGGGACTGATGAGCAGTGCCAAGGGCATGGGCGGCAAGGGGCGAGCGAAGGCGGACCTCGTCACCGACATCACCGCCTCCCTCGTCGTCTTCCTCGTCGCTCTGCCGCTGTGCATCGGGGTCGCCGTCGCCTCCGGCGTGCCCGCCGAACTGGGGATCATCTCCGGGGTGATCGGCGGCCTGGTCGTGGGCGCGGTCAAGGGCAGCACGCTCCAGGTCAGCGGCCCGGCCGCGGGGCTCGCCGCGCTGGTCGCGGAGACCGTCGCCGAGGTCGGCGTGGCCATGCTCGGCGTGATCGTGCTGTTCGCCGGCATCCTCCAGATCGTCCTGGGGCTGGTGCGCCTCGGCCGGATGTTCCAGGCCATCTCCGTCGCCGTCGTCCAGGGCATGCTCGCCGGCATCGGCGTACCGCTGATGTTCAGCCAGGCGTACCCGATGGCCGACGCCAAGGCCCCCGGCACACCGATCGAGAACATGGCCGGGATCCCCGGGCTGCTGGCCGGCGTCCTGACGAGTCCTCAGGCGATGATCGCCACCCTGCTCGGTGTCGCCACGATCGTGCTCAGCTTCGTGTGGAAGAAGGTGCCGGGGCCGGCCGGGAAGATACCCGCCGCCCTGGTCGCGGTGGGCATCGGCATGGTCGTCGCCGCGCTGCCCGGCGTCGACGTGAAGACGCTCCAGGTCGGCAACCTCCTCGACTCGGTGCAGGTGCCGGGCGCCGAGCAGTTCGCGGGGCTCGCCGACGGCACGATCATCACCGCCATCCTCACCTTCACGGTGATCGCGTCCGCGGAGAGCCTGTTCACCGCCGCCGCCGTGGACCGGATGCACAGCGGTCCGCGCACCCGTTACAACACCGAGCTGATCGCGCAGGGCGCCGGCAACACCGTCGCGGGAATCCTGGGCGCGCTCCCCGTCACGGCGGTGGTGGCACGCAGTTCGGCCAACGTCCAGGCCGGAGCCAAGACCCGGCTCTCCCGCACCCTGCACGGCCTGTGGCTGCTCGCGTTCGCCCTGCTGCTGCCGCAGGTGCTCGCGCTGATCCCGATCTCCGTGCTGGCCGGCGTCCTCGTGCACAGCGGCTGGAAGCTGTTCGGGCCCGCCGAGTTCCCGAAGATGTGGCGGCAGGACCGGGGCGAGTTCGCCGTGATGACGCTGACCACGCTGGTCATCGTCGCGACGGCGCTGCTGGAAGGTGTGCTGTTCGGTCTCGCCGCGGGGATCGTGCTGGCCGCGCTGCGCATGTCGCAGACCGTGGTCCGCCAGCACGTCGAGCAGGACACGGCGAAGGTCGTCATGGCGGGCAACGCCACGTTCCTGCGGTTGCCGAAGGTGATCGACGCGCTGGAGGCGGCCGCCGCGTCCGGGAAGCCCCGGATCCGTCTCGACTTGACCGGTGTTACCCACCTGGACCACGCCTGCCGCAACCAGGTCGAGGAGTTCACCGCCCAGCAGCGGGGGCTCGGCCTGCGGGTGGAGCTGCTGATGCCGGGGGAGCCGAAGCGGGCCGGTTCCGAGACGCCCGTCTTCGACGCTCCGGCGACGGCGCCGCTGCCCAGGCGCCCGGTTCCCACCTCGCAGGAGGAGGCGGCCGGACCGTCGCCGTGGACCAGCGCGCAGGAGGGAGCGGCCGAACCGTCGCCCTGGCCCACCGCCGGCGCCGAGTGGTTCTACCTCGACACCCGGCCCCTGCCGGAGGAGCAGCCGCGCTCGCCCCTGGTGGGCTGACCCGGTCGCTGCGGGACATGCCGCGGTGGCGTGCACACCCGAGTGGGCGTGCACGCCACCGCGTCGGTGCGTGGGGCCGGTTCAGCCGCAGCTGCCCGAGATCCACCGGTGGGAGCGGACCTTGTACGTACCGGCCAGGTTGCCGCCGTGCTGCTGGCGGGTGCAGCCGACGCGGTCGGAGTAGTCGGCGCCCCGGTAGTACGCGACACCGCTGGAGCTGCTGGTGCCGGCGTTCCACACGGACTTCACATTGGTCGTGGCGGCCCAGGAGCAGCGGATGGAACCGCTCTGCCAGTCGGGGTCGGCCACGTCCCACGAGCACTTGCTGCCGGTGAAGTTGGCGCCGGTCCAGAAACAGACGTGGCCGGACGCGCAGTCCACCGCGGTCGGCGCGGCCGGGGCCGCCGACGCGGAGTTCGGCACGGCCAGGGCGGTGACGGCCGCGGCGCTGACGGCGAGAACCGCGAGCAGCGGGTTCCTACGGGTGTGCCGGAGTGCGGAAAGGCGCATGAGCCTGGTCTCCTCGGAGTCGGGGGTCGGTCGGTGCTGCGGACGGCCCGACGCTGGCAAGGCGGGACCGGGCCGGGCAAGGACGGCGGGGCCGGTTGGGATGCCGGGACGGCGTCCCACCGCCTGCCTGGCGCGTTCCGGAACCGTTGGGACGGCCATGGGACGCCTTTGGTGGCACAGTGTCGGCACGAGACGCCCGACCAGCGTCCGTCGGGGATTCCGAGGGGGGAGAGGCATTGTCCGCATGCCCTGAAACGGAGCGGTTCGCCGCGCTGCTGCGTTCGCTCAAGAGCCGGTCCGGGCTGAGTTACGAGGCCCTCGCGAGGAAGTCGGGACTGTCCGGTTCGTCGTTGCACCGGTACTGCCGGGGCACTTCGGTGCCGCAGGACTACGGAAGCGTCCACCGGCTGGCCACGGTGTGCGGCGCGACCCCGGACGAACTGCGCACCCTGCACCGCCTGTGGGCCCTCGCGGACGCGGCGCGAGCCGCCGCGGACGCCCCGGCCTCGGCCCCGGGCCAGCCCGATGCCCCGGCCCCGGACCAGCCCGACGCCCCCACCCTGGACCAGCCCGACGCCCCGGCCCCGGACCGACCCGACGCCTCGAACCCTGCTCTCCACCGGGCCGACGCCCCGCCCCCGCCCCCCGGCCGGACCGGTCAGCCGGACCCCGAGCCCGGCCCGGGACCCGCCGGACGGTCACGTCGACGTCGGCTGCGCACCTCCGTCGTCACCGCCGTGATCGTCGCCGCCGTCAGCGTCTCCGCCTGGGTCCTGACGAACGGCCGGTCCTCCTCCGGCGGCGGACGCGACACCGGTGAGGACCGGCCGTTGTTCTCGGCCGGCTGCCCGCCGGTGATCGCGATGGGCGAGCACGACGAGTGCGTGCGGGAGGTACAGCGTCTGCTGCACGCCAAGGGCGCGGACATCGGTGTGGACGGGGACTTCGGGCCGCAGACCCTGCGCCGGGTCACGGCGTTCCAGGTGCTCGCCGGACTGCAGCCCAACGGAGTCGTCGCGAAACCCACCAAGAAGGCGCTCTACACCTCTGACGTGCGGATGAGCGTGTGGCCTCCGGAAAAGGTGCGCGAACGGGTCCGTGAAGTGTTCCCCGAGGTGCCCGACAAGGCCGTGGCCATCGCCGACTGCCAGTCCTTCCTCGACCCGCTGCACATCCTGCCCAACACCAACGGCACCCGGAACTGGGGCCTGTTCCAGATCTCCGACGCCCGCCTGCGCGAGCTGGGCGGCACGCCGCGCGAGGCCCTGGACCCGGAGTGGAACATCCAGGCGGCCCGCAAGCTGTGGAGCCGGGACCACGACTTCGGCGACTGGCCCCACTGCGAACGCGCCGCCGATGCCCCCCGCTCCCCGGCTCCCCGGCATTCGTCCACGACGGCGGGGCCACCGCGCTGAACCGGCTCAGGCCGTCGAACCGCCGTCCACCACCAGGTCGGTGCCCACGACCGAGGCCGCGTCGTCCGAGGCCAGATACAGCACGGCGGCCGCGATCTCCTCGACCGTCGAGACACGGCCGACCGGTACCGCGCTCCGCATGCGCTCCGCGCGGCCGGCCTCCGTCTCGCCCGGCTTGAAGGACATGGTGGTGGCGCTTGCTCCGGGTGAGACGGCGTTGATGCGGACGCCGTCGGCGATGTGGTCCAGGGCGGCGCCGCGCGTGAGGACGGACACGGCCGCCTTGGTGGCGCCGTAGGCGGTCATGCCGGGGATGCGGCCGTGCACGCCGATGCGCGAGGCGATGTTGACGATGGCGCCGCCACCGGGCTGGGTGCGCATGTGGCGTACCTCGGCCTGGAGGGCGAGCAGCACGCCGGTGACGTTGATGTCGAGCATGCGGCGCCAGGCGTCCTCGGGGACGTCCGCGGCGGGCTGCCCGCCGGCCTCCAGGACTCCCGCGTTGTTCACCGCGACATCGAGCGAGCCGAAGTGCTCCACGGCGGCGTCGACCAGATCCCGCAGGTCGGCGGCCCGGGTGACGTCGGCGGTGACGGCCAGGGCCTTGCCGCCCGCCTCCTCGACCAGCGTCACGGTCTCCTCCAGCGGCTCCCGGCGCCGTCCCGCGACGACGACGTGCGCGCCCTCCGCCGCGAACGCCAGGGCGGTGGCCCGTCCGATGCCGGAGCCCGCGCCGGTGACGAGGGCGGTCCTGCCGATGAAACGGTTCCGCATGATCTCTCCTGCCAAGTTTCTTGACTGATCGGTTCAGTATTCGGGCATGAAAAAGGGCACCCTCTCGGAGTGCCCGTTCTCAGTCGAGCAGCGCCAGGGCCTGCTCCGCGGCGTCCCGCACCCGGCCCGGGTCCGCCGACGCCTTGCCGACGACCCGCAGCCCCTGCATCAGGACCAGCAGCATGCGGGCGAGGGTGCGCGGATCGCGGTCCTCTCCCAGTTCGCCCTGGGCCTGTGCGCGGACCAGGGTCGACAGCAGCAGGGTCTCCAGTTGGTCCCAGCTGTGCTCCACGCGGCGGCACGCGGCGCTGTCGTGCGGGGCCAGTTCGGCGGCCGTGTTGACGACGAAGCAGCCGGTCAGCCGGCGGTCGTCGGCCGTGGACTCTGCGGCGAAGCGGCGCACCACCGCCCGTACGGCGGGCAGGGCCGGCCCCGGCTGGGACAGCTCGCCCAGCAGGTGCGGGTCACAGGACTGCTGGTAGCGGTCCAGCGCCTTCAGGTACAGCTCGTGCTTGCTGCCGAAGGTCGCGTAGATGCTGGCGCGCCCCACGCCGAGGTGCGCGACGAGGTCGGACATCGACGTCGCCTCGTAGCCGCGCCGCCAGAACAGCTCGAGAGCTGCCTGGAGCGCGGCGTCCGGATCGAACTCCTTGGTCCTGGCCACGTTCCGCAGCCTAGGCCTGTTGAGAATGATCGGTCAAGAAAGGTTCTACGAGGTCCGCACCTTGTACGCCGTCACCCGGACCGTGTCGTCGTCCAGGCACTGGCCGGACGTCAGGTCGAAGCGCTGCTTCAGGAGGGGCGAGGCGACGAAGGGGCGGCCCTGGTGGGTGCCGGTGAGGCCCCGGGAGAGGACGGCCGCGCCGGTGAAGGGGTCGCGGTTGTCGATGGCGAACAGGTCACCGGAGCGGTCGCGGAAGACCGCGGCCTGCCGGCCGTCCGGCAGCAGTGCGGCCACCCCGCGGCCCGGGAGCAGTGCCCGCAGGTCGCAGACCGTGAACCAGTCGTCGTCCAGGGCGATCTCGATCGTGAGGTCGGTGGTCTCGGGTGCCAGGGTCATCGCTGGGCGCTTCCTTCCAGTACGTCGGCGGCGGGGCGCATGCCGATGGACAGCAGCGGCAGGTCGGGCTTCATCTGGTCGCGCTCGGGCACGAAGGCGACGACGGGGTCCGGGGTGTCCGGCGCGTTCACGAAGGACACGAACCGGGCGAGCTTCTCGGGGTCGTTGATGGTCTCGGCCCACTCGTCGCGGTAGTGCGCGACATGCGCCCGCATCAGCTGCTCCAGCTCGTCGCAGATGCCGAGCGAGTCGTGGACGACGACGTCCCGCACGTGGTCGAGGCCGCCGGGGATCCGCTCCAGCCAGGTCGACGTGCGCTCCAGACGGTCGGCCGTACGGATGTAGAACATCAGGAACCGGTCGATCAGCCGGACCAGTTCGGCGTCCGACAGGTCCTGCGCGAGCAGGTCGGCGTGGCGGGGCGTGGCGCCGCCGTTGCCGCCGACGTACAGGTTCCAGCCGTTGGCGGTGGCGATCACGCCGAAGTCCTTGGACTGGGCCTCCGCGCACTCGCGCTGGCAGCCCGAGACAGCCGACTTGAGCTTGTGCGGCGACCGCAGCCCCCGGTAGCGCAGCTCCAGGTCGATCGCCATCTTCACGGAGTCCTGCACGCCGTAGCGGCACCAGGTCTGGCCGACGCACGACTTCACCGTGCGCAGCGACTTGCCGTAGGCGTGGCCGGACTCGAAGCCGGCGTCCACCAGCCGGGCCCAGATCAGGGGCAGTTGCTCGACGCGGGCGCCGAACATGTCGATCCGCTGGCCACCGGTGATCTTCGTGTAGAGGTTGAAGTCGCGGGCGATCTCGCCGATCACGATCAGCTTCTCCGGGGCGATCTCGCCGCCCGGGATCCGCGGCACGACCGAGTACGAGCCGTTCTTCTGCAGGTTGGCCAGGAAGTGGTCGTTGGTGTCCTGCAGGGCCGCCTGCTCGCCGTCCAGGACGTAGCCGCTCGCGCCGATCGTCGGGGCGAGGGAGGCGATGATCGAACCGACGGCCGGCTTGCACACCTCGCAGCCGTCACCGCCCCGGGCCTCCTCGCGGCCGTGGCGGTCCAGCAGGTCCTGGTAGCTGTTGATGCGCAGGGCGAGGACGATCTCGTAGAGCTCCTCGCGGGTCTGCGCGAAGCAGCCGCACAGGCCCTTGTCGACCTCGACGCCGCTCGCCTCCAGCTCGGCGTTGACGAGCTGGCCGAGGACCTTCACGCAGGAGCCGCAGCCCGTGCCGGCCTTGGTGCACTTCTTCACCTCGGGCACGGTCGTGCACTGGTGGTCGGTGACCGCGCCGCGGATCGTGCCCTTGGAGACGTTGTGGCAGGAGCAGACGATCGCGTCGTCCGGCAGCGCCGACGGGCCGAGCTGGACGGACTCACCGGCACCGGCCGGCAGCACCAGCGACTCGGGCGAGACCGGCGGGACCGAGCCGGTGAAGGCCTTCAGCGTGCCGTACGCCTCCGCGTCGCCGACCAGGATGCCGCCGAGCAGCGTGCCGTCACGGCCGATGACCAGCTTCTTGTACAGGCCGGCGCGGGAGTCGGAGTAGACGACGTCCAGGCAGTCCTCGGCGGTGCCGTGCGCGTCGCCGAAGGACGCCACGTCCACGCCGAGCAGCTTCAGCTTGGTGGACAGGTCGGCGCCGGTGAAGGACGCCTCGTCCGAGGCGATCGTGGCCGCCGCCGTCTCGGCCTGCTCGTAACCGGGGGCCACCAGGCCGTACACCCGGCCGTCGGAGGCCAGCGCGCACTCGCCGATGGCGAAGACGTGCGGGTCGGCGACCGTACGGCACTGCTCGTCGACCGTGATGCCGCCGCGCTCGCCGACCGTCAGTCCGCAGTCGCGGGCCAGCTGGTCGCGGGGGCGCACACCGGCGGAGAACACCACCATGTCGGTGGCCAGTTCCGAGCCGTCGGAGAGCTTCATGCCGGTGACGGCGCCCTCGGCGTCGACCAGGATCTCCTGCGTGCCCACGCCCGTGTGGACGGTCAGGCCCATCTCCTCGATGGTGCGCAGCAGCGCGGCGCCGCCGCCGTCGTCCACCTGGACGGGCATCAGCCGGGGCGCGAACTCCACGATGTGGGAGGTGAGTCCGAGGCCCTTGAGCGCACCGGCCGCTTCCAGCCCGAGCAGGCCGCCGCCGACCACCGCGCCGACCGTCGCCTTCGACTTGGCGTACTCCTCGATCGCGAGCAGGTCCTCGATCGTGCGGTAGACGAAACAGCCCTCTGCGTCCTTGTTCGGGACCGGCGGGACGAAGGGGAAGGAGCCGGTGGCGAGGACGAGGGTGTCGTAGTCGAAGACCTGGCCCGAACGGGCGGTGACCTTCTTCGCCTCACGGTCGACGGTCTCGGCCGGGTCGCCGACGTACAGCTCGATGCCGTGCGTGGTGATGAACTCCATGTCGGTCATGGAGAGGTCCTCGGGCGTCTTCCCCGAGAAGTACGAGGTGAGGGCGACGCGGTCGTAGGCCGGACGCGGCTCCTCGCAGAGTACGACCACGCGGTGCGTGGCGGTCAGGCCGCGCTCGGCAAGCGCTTCGAGGAAGCGCTGGCCGACCATGCCGTGGCCGACGAGCACGATCGTGGGGGTCGTCCCCGGGGTGGCCGTCATCAGGAGCCTCCATCGTTGGTGAGCAGGTGGAGCAGGGGGCCGCCGTCGGAGGGGAGCGGCTCTGCTCCCTCCCAGGCGCGGGCGAGCGCGCCGACGGTGCCGAGTTCGCCGACGAGGACCCCGCCGACCAGGCGGTCGTCGCGGACGACGACCTTGCGGTAGGTGCCGCGGGTGGCGTCGGCGAGCTGGACGACGTCGTCGCCCGGGAGCGCCTCGGTCTCGCCGAACGCGGCGAGGTCGAAGGGGCTGTCGTGCCCCGTGAGGGTGAGCCGGGTCAGCGAACGGGTGCCGGTGTACCGGGCGCTCGCGTCACCGGCCAGCAACTCCGCGAGGGCGTCAGCCTGTTCGAGCGCGGGAGTGGCGAGTCCGTAGAGCACGTCGGCGTGCTGGGCGCAGTCGCCGATGGCGTGGATGTACGGGTCGGAGGTGCGCAGCTCGTCGTCGACGACGACGCCCTTGCGGACGTCGAGCCCGGCGGTCAGCGCGAGACCGACCCGGGGACGCACACCGCAGGCGACGACCACCAGGTCCGCGTCGAGCGCGTACCCGTCGGCCATCTCCACCGAGCGGACCGCGCCGCCGACGCAGCGCACGTCCCGCACGCGGCACTCGGTGTGCACCTCGACGCCCAGGTCGGTCAGGTGCCGCTTGACGAGCTTCGAGGCGGCCGGGTCGAGCTGGCGCTCCATCAGCCGCTCGGACTGCTGGGCGAGGACGACCTGGGCGCCGCGCAGGGCGAGGGCCCGGGCCGCCGACACGCCGAGGAGACCGCCGCCGACGACGACGGCCCGCGCGCCCGGCCGGACCGCTTTCGACAGCCCCAGGCAGTCGTCCATGGTCCGGAAGGCGTGCACGCCCTCGGGCAGTTCGTGGTTCTCGGTGAACAGCCCGCGCAGCGGCGGCAGTACGGGGTTGGAGCCGGTCGCGAGAACGAGCCGGTCGTATGCGATCACCGACCCGTCCGCGCAGGCGACGGTCCGCTGAGCGCGGTCGACGCCGACGACCCGGCCGCGCACGATCCGGGCCGGCGCCGGCAGGGCGATCACCTCGGGGCTGTACCGTCCGGCCAGCACCTCGGCGAGCAGGACCCGGTTGTAGGGCCGGTGCTCCTCCTCGCCGATCAGCAGCGCGGGCGTGCCGAGCTCACCGAGCCGCCGGGCGAGCCGTACGCCCGCGAGGCCGGTGCCGATCACCACCACACGCTCATTCGAGGTCATGCACTCGAGCCTGCGGTGCCGGTGTTACCCGGTGGCATCACGTCTGTTTCCCGCGGGGAACGCTGCCCTCAGCGGGGGGTGCCGTGGGGTGTGAGGGTTCCTGAACTGCGACGACGGCCGACTGTGAGGGCCGTGGCACCGGCGTCGCACGGTCCTCGCATAGGCTCGCGATCGTGCCCGACATATCGCTGACCATGATCGTCCTGCTCTGCGTCGCGGCCCTCGCCGCCGGGTGGATCGACGCCGTGGTCGGCGGGGGCGGCCTCCTGCTGCTGCCGGTGCTGCTGCTCGGACTGCCCGCGCACACGCCCGCCGCGCACGCGCTGGGCACGAACAAGGCCGTCGCCATCGTCGGCACCACGGGCGCGGCGGTGACGTACGCCCGTAAGGCCCCCGTGGACGTCCGTACCGCCGTCCGCATCGGGCTGGCCGCCCTCGCCGGATCCTCCGCCGGGGCCTTCTTCGCGGCCGGGATGAGCACCGACGTCCTCAAGCCGGTGATCATGGTGGTGCTGCTCGGGGTCGCCGCCTTCGTGATCCTGCGGCCCGCCTTCGGCACGGCCCCCGCGACCGGTCCGGCCGGCCGCCGCCGCATCCTCGCCGCGATCGGCCTCGCGGGCCTCGGCATCGGCTTCTACGACGGTCTGATCGGCCCCGGCACCGGCACGTTCCTGGTCCTCGCGCTCACCGCGATCCTCCACCTCGACCTCGTCACGGCCTCCGCCACCGCGAAGATCGTCAACTGCTGTACCAACGCGGGCGCCCTCGCGACCTTCGCCTGGCAGGGCGCCGTCCTGTGGCAACTGGCCGCCCTGATGGCCCTCTTCAACCTCGCGGGCGGCACCCTCGGCGCCCACACCGCCCTGAAGCAGGGCAGCGGCTTCGTCCGCATCGTGCTGCTGACAGTCGTCTTCGCCCTGGTGGGGAACCTGGCGTACGAGCAGTGGGTCGCCTAGCGCGCTCGCAGGTCCAGCAGCTCGACGATCCCCGTCCCGTCCTCCTCCCCGTGCCCCTGCGCGAGCCTGCGCTCCATGAGTTCCATGTACGGCGTCAGCAGCTCCGGACCGACCCGCTGTTCCCCGGCCGTGCGCAGCAGGGTGGCGTTGCCCGCCACCTGCATCGCGAGGTTGGAGACGACGCCCCCGGTGTAGTCGCCGCTCTGGAGCCGCTCGGCGCTCTGGTGCGCGGCCGGGGCCATCGCGGTCAGCCAGTCCACGAGCAGCGGTGCGAAGTCCTTCGGCGCGATGTCCTCCGGGCGGATCAGCGCGAAGGCGTGGGCGATGCCCGCGAACATGCCGCTCATCGCGCTCAGCAGCGCCACGTCGTACAGCGCCGCGAAGCCCGGGTCGGCCCCGACGTACCGGGTGCCGGCCGGGACCGTGAGGGTGTCGCGGTGCTCCTCGAACAGCTCCGGTGAGCCGCTGTAGAGGACGTATCCGCCGAAGCCCGGGGCGCCGATCATCGGCGGGACGGCCATGATCCCGGCGTCCAGGAACCGGGCGCCGCGTGCCTCGGCCCAGGCGGCGCGCGTCCGGCCGTCGCCGGGGGTGCCGGTCGTCAGGTTCACCAGGTCCCGCCCGGTGAGGTCGGTGCCGTCGAGAGCCTCGCCCACGGAGGCGTCGTCCAGCAGACAGACGACCACCAGGCGGTTCGCCGCCACGGCCTCGGCGGCGCTCCGGGCGACGGTGGCGCCCTCGGCGGCGAGGGCTTCCGCGCGGGCGGCGGTGCGGTTCCAGACGGTCACCTCGTGTCCGGCGGCCAGCCAGGCCCGGGCGAGGGCGGTGCCCATGGCCCCGGTGCCGAGAAGAGTGAGAGGAGTACGGGGATCAACTGCGGTGTCGGTCATGGCGTTTAGGCTCGTCGCAGGGAACGTGCCTGCTCAAGTACGTACTTCGAAGTGGGTGGTTACCGCGGGGGAAGAGTCCAGGCAGCGAAGGGGGAGGAGACCGGGCATGGGGACGACGGGACGGCGGCCGGGTGCGTACGTCTGCGGGATCGACGCGGCGATGGACGTGATCGGCGGCAAGTGGAAGGTGCTGATCCTCTGGGCGCTGAATGAGCGGCCGTGCCGCTTCGGGGAGCTGCGCCGCGAGCTGCCGGGCGTCACCGAGAAGGTGCTCGCCTCGCACCTGCGGGAGATGGAGGCCGACGGGCTGGTGCACCGCGAGGCGTACGACGAGGTGCCGCCGCGGGTGGAGTACTCGCTGACGGCCCGGGGCGTCTCCCTGAACGAGGCGCTGGCACCGCTGGGCGCCTGGGGCAGGACCAACGTTCTGGGAGGGTCACCGGCTCCCGGTCAGGTGCGCGAAGACGACGACGTTCCCCTGGTACCCGGTGCCGCGTGACCAGCCGCCGCCGCAGGTGATGACCCGCAATTCGGGGCGGCGGGCGGCGCCGTAGACCTTCTCGTCGGGAAAGTTCTTCGCGGCGTACACCTCGACGGCGTCCACGCTGAACACCGCGACGCCGCCGTCCCGCCGGTCCACCTCGATCGTGCTGCCCTTGGCCAGGGCGCCGAGGTCGTAGAAGACGGCGGGGCCGTCGGCGTTGTCGACATGTCCGGCGACGATCGCGGTGCCCCGCTCACCGGGGGTGGTGCCGGACTCGTACCAGCCGGCGAGGTTCTCGTCCGCCGCGGGCGGCACGTCGAGGCTGCCCGTCTTCGTCAGGCCGAGTCCCGTCAGCGGCGCGTCGACCCCGATCGCGGGGACGCGGATGCGGTCGGGCGGCGAGGGCGGCAGCGCGGGCACGGCCGGCCGCTCACCGGCCCGGTCGGCCGGCCCGGCCCGGGCCTGCGCGGCGGACGGCTGCGGCGGCGCCTGTGCCCCGGCGGCGTCGCGCAGCAGCCACACCCCCGAGCACAGGGCGAACACCGTGACGGCCGCCATGGCCGCGTTCGCGGGAGTGCGGAGGCCGCTGCCGAACCCGGGGAACGCGCGCACACCCACCCCTTTCCGAGCTCCACCCCGTACCCCCCTCCGGGCCGCGAGGGGCGTCGGACCCGGAGGGGGAGGGGACATGCGGTACCGGCGACGAACAGCGGAGGGTGTCCGTCAGATCCCGTCGCCTCTCGCCCGGCGATGCAGGAGCCAGGTACCGCCCGCGGCGGCGACGGCGAGAGCCGCCACACCGGCCGCGGTCTGCACGGGATCGGGGCCCAGGGCGCCGCCGACCCCCGTCTTGACACTCCCCCGGGGATGCACCTGCCCGCGCACCGGCGTCAGCGTGACCACCACGTCCCCGGTGATCCGCCGGCCGCTGCCGCCGCAGGTCGCGGTGATCTCGTACGTGCCCGGCTGCGCACTCGGCGGCACCCTGAACCGCCCGGTCGCGGCCTGCCCGTGCGCGTCCGGCACCAGGCCGAGGGAACCCGCCCCGACGGCGCCTGCGTCGCCCGTCGCCGAGCCGCCGCCCCCGCAGGCCGCCGTGCGCACCGTGACCTGACCCCCGGGCACGACCGACGCCGGGGACACCTCCAGGCCGCCGGCGGACGCGCCGTGGGCGGGGGCGGAGGCGAGGGCCGCGGCGGCGACGGCGAACGCGGTGGCGGTCAGCGGCCGGGCGGTACGTCGCATCGGTGCTCCCTCGAGCGGTTCGGTCGTGCGCCTGCCCTTCGAGGTAACGGGCAGTGGGACGACCGCGCTTGCTGAGGGAGCGTCAGAATTGGGGTGAATGGGTGTCAGGGGGCGGTGAACCGGTGGCTTCTCGCGGCCGTTTCGCCAGGTCACGGGCGTTCGGCGGACGGGGTGCGGAAATGCCCGGTGCGCGCGTGTGAACGGGTGACCCGGATGTACGCGACGGCGCTTGACCTCAAGAATGGTTGAGGTACGAGGCTGGGTCGCATGAATCCCACCACCACTGCCCCAGCCGCTGCCGCGACCGACCCGCTCCGTTTGACCCTGGTCGTGGGCAGCAACCGCCACGGCCGCTTCGGACCCGTCGTCGCCGACTGGCTCCTCGCCCGCATCCGGGGCCGGGAGGACCTGGTCGCCGAGGTCGTGGACGTCGCCGAGGCCGCGCTGCCCATGTCACTCGAACCGACCCCGGAGGCGACCGCCGCGCTGTCCGGCGTCACCCCGCGGCTGACCCGCGCGGACGCCTTCGTGGTCCTCACCCCCGAGTACAACCACTCCTTCCCGGCGGGCCTGAAGAACCTCGTCGACTGGCACTTCACGGAATGGCAGGCCAAGCCCGTCGGCCTCGTCTCCTACGGTGGCATGTCCGGCGGGCTGCGCGCCGTGGAGCACCTGCGCCAGGTCTTCGCGGAGCTGCACGCCGTGACGGTCCGCGACACCGTCTCCTTCCACAACGCCGGCGCCGCCTTCGACGACCGTGGCGTTCTGCGCGACCCGTCCGGCCCGGACGCGGCGGCGAAGACCATGCTGGACCAACTGGTGTGGTGGGGCCGGGCGTTGCGGGAGGCCCGGGGGAGGTGGCCGTACGGGGGCTGAGCCCGCTTCAGTACGGGGGCCGCCCCGCTTCAGCGCCCCTCGCACACCTCGCCTCTCACACCCGCGCCCGCCAGTCCCCGCCCGTGATCGCCCGTCCCCGGGTGCGCAACCGCGTCGCGACGGCGGGCGCGGCCACGTACACCCAGGCCCGGACGGCAGCCCCGTCCGCATCCCGCAGAACCTTCCGCTCGACGCGCTCGTACAGACTGCGCGGATCCCCCGGCACGTACTCCTCCAGCCGGTCAAGCTCCGCGAGCAGCCCCGCGTACGCCTCGGGCAGTGCGGTGACCAGCTCCCCGCTCACCGTGCCGCCGCCCGGCTCCTCGACCGCGTACGGGTAGCCCGGCCCCTCGTAGAGCACCGTGTCCGCGAGTCGGCCCGGCTCCTCGGAGCGGGTGCGGCCGCGCAGGAAGAGGCCGTGGTTGACCTCCCCCGGACGGAGGGTGCCGTAGACGAAGAAAGGCAGGGTCACAGGAACGATTCTGCACCCTCACACACCTCCACAGCGGGGCTATGGACATGCCAGGTCCGTGACGCCTTAACTCGCGGTCAACATCAACGCCGCCCCCGGTCGACCCCACGCGACCGGGTGCGCCCGTATGAGGAGACCGATGAGTCGGATACGTCATGTCCGCGGTTCCCGTCTCACCCTCGCCGGTGTGGCCGTCACCGGCACCACCGCCCTGCTGGCCGCCGTCCTCTCCCCGGTCGCCGGCGCGGCCGACCGGCCGACCAGGCCGGGTGCGATCGAGGACGCGGAGGCGGTGCTCGCGGACCGGGCCGGAGCCCTGGGCCTCACCCCGGACCAGGAGACGAAGGTCCGGGACGTCGTCGTCGACCAGGACGGCACCCGGCACGTGCGCTACGACCGCACCTACCACCGGCTCCCGGTACTCGGCGGCGACTTCGTGCTCCACCTGAACCCGGACGGCACCTACCGCGGCGCGACCCGCGCGACGAAGTCCGCGCTCTCCCTGGCGAGCGTCACCCCGAAGGTGTCGGCCCCCAGGGCCGCCGACCTCGCGGCGAACCTGCTGCGCGCCGCCCACCTCGGCGAGACCCTGAAGAAGCTCAACGCCAAGCCCCGGCTGGTCGTCGACGCCCTGCACGGCGCTCCGAGGCTGGCCTGGCAGACGGACGCGGTGGCGCACGACGACATCGGCAACCCGGTCGGGCGCACGGTGCTGACCGACGCGACGACCGGCGACCGGATCGACGCCTGGGACTCGATGGAGTCGGCGTCGGGCGACGGCAGGTCCCTCTACGGCGGCACGGTCCCGCTGGAGACGACCGCCTCCGGCTCGTCGTACCAGCTGAAGGACGCCACGCGCGGCGGCACCTACACCGGCGACGCCGCGAACAAGACGGACCAGTGCCTGCTGACCGTCTGTCTGACCCGCGCCCCCGCGACGCTCTTCACGGACGCCGACAACCAGTGGGGGACGGGCGCGACCTCCGACCGCTCCACGGTCGCGGTGGACGCGCAGTACGGCACGGACGTCACCTGGGACTACTACAAGAAGGTCCACGGCCGCGACGGCATCGCCGGCGACGGCAAGGGCTCCTTCAACCGCGTCCACTACGGCAAGGACTACAACAACGCCTTCTGGGACGACAACTGCTTCTGCATGACGTACGGCGACGGCGACGGCAAGCTCATGGGCCCGCTGGTGTCACTGGACGTCGCCGGGCACGAGATGTCCCACGGCGTGACCTCGAAGACGGCGGCGCTGAGGTACTCGGGCGAGTCCGGCGGCCTGAACGAGGCCACGTCGGACATCTTCGGCACGCTGGTGGAGTTCCACGCGGCCAACGCCGAGGACCGGGGCGACTGGCTCATCGGTGAGAAGGTCGTGCGCTCCGGACTCGGCCGTGAGGCCCTGCGCTTCATGGACAAGCCGTCCAAGGACGGCAAGTCGGCCGACTGCTGGGACGCGAAGCTCGGCGACCTCGACGTGCACTACTCCTCGGGCGTCGGCAACCACTTCGCCTACCTGCTCGCGGAGGGCAGCGGCGCCAAGACCCTGGGCGGCGTCTCCTACAACTCCCCGACCTGCGACGGCTCCACGGTGAACGGCATCGGCCGGGCCGCCCTGGGCAAGATCTGGTACCGCGCCCTGACGGTCTACATGACGTCCTCGACGGACTACGCGGCCGCCCGCACGGCGACCCTGAGCGCGGCCAAGGACCTCTACGGCGCCGACAGCACCCAGCAGAAGGCGGTGGCGGCGGCCTGGAAGGCCGTCGCCGTGAAGTGATCCCTACCGCTCGACGGTCTCCAGCCGCACCGCGCACGTCTTGAACTCCGGCATCCGGGAGGTCGGGTCGAGCGCGGGGTTGGTGAGGGTGTTGGCGCGTCCCTCGCCCGCCCAGTGGAAGGGCATGAAGACGGTGTCGGGCCGGATGGCGTGCGTGATCCGCGCGGGCGCCACGGCCCGGCCCCGGCGGGACACGACCGCCACGGGGTCGCCCTCGGAGGCTCCGAGCCGGGCCGCCAGCCGCGGGTGCAGCTCCACGAACGGCCCGGGCGCGGCGGCGTTCAGCTCCGCCACCCGCCGGGTCTGCGCCCCGGACTGGTACTGCGCCACGACCCGTCCGGTGGTCAGCAGCACGGGGTACTCCTCGTCGGGCTCCTCCGCGGTCGCCCGGTGCGAGACCGGGACGAACCGGGCCCGGCCGTCCGGCGTGGCGAACCGGTCGAGGAAGAGGCGCGGCGTGCCGGGGTGTGCGGCAGGCGCCTCCCCGCCGCCAAGGGCGTCCTCGTCGGCGCCGGCGGGCTCCGCGGGGCAGGGCCAGAACACCCCGTTCTCCTCGGCCAGCCTCCGGTAGGTGATCCCCGAGTAGTCCGCCGCTCCGCCCGCCGACGCCCGGCGCAGCTCCTCGAAGACCTCCTCCGGGTCGGTCGGGAAACCCTTCTCCGCGCCCAGGCGGGCGGCCAGTTCGTGCAGCACCTCCAGGTCGCTGCGGATGCCCTCGGGCGGGGTGATCGCCCGGCGCCGCAGCAGCACCCTGCCCTCCAGGTTCGTCGTCGTGCCCGTCTCCTCGGCCCACTGGGTGACCGGCAGGACCACATCCGCGAGCTCCGCCGTCTCCGACAGCACCACGTCGCAGACCGCCAGGAAGTCCAGCGACCTGATGCGCTCCTCGATGTGCGCAGCACGCGGCGCCGACACCACCGGGTTGGACGCCATCAGCAGCAGCGACCTGATGTCGGTGCCCAGCGCGTCCAGCAGCTCGTACGCGCTGCGCCCCGGCCCGGGCAGGCTATCCGGGTCGACGCCCCACACCTCGGCGACATGCGCCCGGGCCGCCGGGTCGTCGAGCTTGCGGTAACCCGGCAACTGGTCGGCCTTCTGGCCGTGTTCACGCCCGCCCTGCCCGTTGCCCTGGCCGGTCAGGCAGCCGTACCCGGAGCGCGGGCGGCCCGCCCGGCCGGTCGCCAGGCACAGGTTGATCCACGCGCCCACCGTGTCGGTGCCCTTGGACTGCTGCTCGGGTCCCCGGGCGGTGAGCACCATCGCCGACTCCGGTTCGCAGAACAGCCGCACGACCTCGCGGAGCCGGGGAACGGACACCCCCGTGATCCGCTCCACGTACTCCGGCCAGTGCGCCATCGCGGCGGCCCGGGCGTCCTCCCAGCCGGACGTGCGGTCCCTGACGTACTCCTCGTCGACCCGGCCCTCGGCGATCACCAGGTGCAGCAGGCCCAGGGCGAGAGCGAGGTCCGTGCCCGGCCGGGGCGCCAGGTGCAGGTCCGCCTGCTCGGCGGTCTTCGTGCGGCGCGGGTCGATGACGATCAGCGTGCCGCCGTTCTCCTTCAGCTCGGTGAAGAACCGCAGCGACGGCGGCATGGTCTCCGCGAGGTTCGACCCGACGAGGATCACGCAGCCGGACTTCGGGATGTCCTCCAGCGGGAACGGCAGCCCGCGGTCGAGCCCGAACGCCTTGATGCCGGCGGCCGCCGCCGACGACATGCAAAAACGCCCGTTGTAGTCGATCTGGGAGGTGCCGAGCACGACCCGCGCGAACTTGCCGAGCGTGTACGCCTTCTCGTTCGTCAGCCCGCCCCCGCCGAACACCCCGACCGCGTCCGGACCGTGCTCCGCACGCGTGCGGCCCAGTCCGGCGGCGATTTTCTCCAGCGCCTCGTCCCAGGAGGCGGGCACCAGCGTGCCGCCCTCGTCGCGCACCAGCGGGGAGGTCAGACGCACGTTCCGGGCGAGCACCGACGCGGCCGTGCGCCCCTTGCCGCACAGCGCGCCCCGGTTCACCGGGAAGTCCGCGCGCTCGCCGACCTCGACGGTCCCGTCCGGGGCGGGCGTGAGGTTCATCCCGCACTGCAGGGCGCAGTACGGGCAGTGCGTGGGCGTGGCGGTGTTCTGCATACCGTTCAGCGTGCGTCGGCCGTGTTACACCCGGGACGGTTCCCTGTTACGCGGCCGGGACGGCAACCTCCCCGCCGGAGCCCCGCGGGCGTGAGGCAGGAGCCCGTGGCCCGGCCGGGCACAGGCCGGCCCTCCTTCAGGTCGTCGCCGACCGGCACCGACGTTGCCCTTGGGACAAGAAACGCCACATGTGGCTCATTGCGTTCCTTTCTTGGCCGATCCGACCTCGTTGAGTGTTGAAGCAGCCGCACTACGCTCTCGCTACGCGCAGCGCTCGCACGACTCCGCACGGCGTTCGACACCCGGGCATGCCCGCCGCTCACGGCTGCATCCACCCGCGGCCGGCCCGCGGGTGGCAATCCGACCTCGAAACAGCCAGGAGGCCACCCGATCATGCCTCTGCGCCACTTGACCCCCCGCGACCAGCACCTCTTCCGGCAGTACGGCCGAGGCCCCACCGTCCCCGTCCCCGACCCGCTCCTGCACCACGCCGTCGCCCGGCACGCCGCGGCCACCCCGCACGCCATCGCCGCCGAACACCAGGGCGCCCGCATCACCTACGGCGAACTCGACCGGTACGCCGGTGCCCTCGCCGCCCGCCTGGTCCGTGAGGGCGTCCGCCCCGGCGACCACGTGGGCCTGTTCGTCCGCCGCTCCCTGCCGATGCTGGTCGGGCTGCTCGGCATCCTGAAGGCCGGCGCCGCCTACGTCCCCCAGGACATCGGCCTCGCACCCCCGGCCCAGCTCACCCACGTCATCCGCACCGCCCGGACCAGGATCGTCCTCACGGTCGCCGAACACGCCGACCGCGTGCCCCTGCCCGACGGCCATCTGCTGCTCCCGCTCGACGAGCCCCTGCCGTACGCCCCCGCCCCACGCGTCGCTGTCACCGGCGACGACGGCGCCTACGTCCTGTTCACCTCCGGCACCACCGGCCGACCCAACGGTGTGAAGGTCACCCACCGCAACGTCTCCAGCCTGCTGCTCACCGCCCCGGGAGACCTCGGTGTCCGGCCCGGCGACCGGGTCGCCCAACTCCTCAACATCGCCTTCGACATGGCCGCCTGGGAGATCCTCGGCTGCCTCACCCACGGCGGCACCCTCGTCATCCGCGGCACGGACATCGCCGCCGCGGCCCGCACGGCGGACGTGCTCGTCGCGACGCCCACCGTGCTGTCCGGCCTCGACCCGTCCGCCTGCCCACGGGTGCGCACGGTCGCCGTCGCCGGGGAGCCCTGCCCGCGCCCGCTGGCCGACCGCTGGGCCCGGCGGGCCGCCTTCTTCAACGGCTGCGGTCCCACGGAGACGACGATCGTCAACACGATGAGCCGCCACGACCCGTCGGCCCCGCTGCTCACCATCGGCCGCCCCACCCCCAACAACACCGTCTACGTCCTCGACGCCGACCGCCGCCCCGTGCCGATCGGCGAGCCCGGCGAGATGTGGGCCGGCGGCGACTGCGTGTCCGCCGGCTACCTCGGCGACGACGCCCTCAACGCCGAGCGCTACGCCCCCGACCCCTTCCTCGGCGGCGCCCGGCGCATGTTCCGCACCCGCGACCTCGGCCGATGGACCCCCGACGGTGCACTGGAGCACCTCGGCCGGACCGACGACCAGGTCAAGGTGCGCGGCTTCCGCGTCGAACTGGACTCCGTCTCCTCGGTCCTGGAGTCCGCCGCCGGCTGCACCCGGGCCGTCACCCTGAAACGCGACGCCCGCACCCTGGTCTCCTTCGTCTGCCCCGCCGACGTCGACCCGGAAGCGGCGCGCCGGGCGGTCGCGGACGCCCTGCCGTACTACTGCGTGCCGGAGCGGATCCTGCCGCTGGCCCTCCTCCCCGAGACCGACCGCGGCAAGGTCGACAAACAGGCGCTGCTGCACATGATCGAGGAGCGCGTGGCGGTGGCGCGATGACCACGTCCCCGCCCCGCGGCCGGCAGGCCACCGGCGGGCTCCCGCCGCTCCTGCCCGGCCCCCGCCGACTGCTCAAGCACCCCCGCCTGATGCACTACAACCGGCTCGCGGCCCTGGTGCTCCTCGCCAACGTGGCGTTCGTGTGGGCCGTTCGGCCTCTGTCCGCCCCCACCCTCGGGCACGCGGCCCTCGCCAACCTCGCCCTCGCCGTCCTCGTACGCCAGCAGTACGTCATCAACCTCTTCTTCCGGCTGGCCACTTCGGCGCCGACCAGCTGGCCGCTGCGGGTCCGCTGGACGCTCGGCAAGGTGTACCACTTCGGCGGACTGCACGTCGGCGGGGCGCTGGCGGGCACGGCCTGGTTCCTGGCCGCGACGATCACGGCACCCGACGGCCCCGCCAGGACCGTCGGGTGGGCCCTGATCGCCGTTCTCGCGCTCGTCGCCGCCACCGCCCTGCCGCCCTTCCGCTCCCGCCGGCACGACCACTTCGAGAAGATCCACCGCTTCGGCGGCTGGGCGTCCCTGGCCCTGTTCTGGACGCACACGCTGCTGTCCTCACCCGGCCCGTGGCAGGTCGGCGTGCTCGCGGTGGTCACCTTCAGCGTCGCCCTGCCCTGGCTGCGGCTGCGCAAGGTGGACGTCCGCCTCGAACGCCCCTCCTCGCACGTCGTGCTGGCCCGCTTCGACCATGGCGAGACCCCCTTCGCGGGCTCCTCCACCGCGATCAGCCGCAGCCCCCTGATGGAGTGGCACTCCTTCGCCAACGTCCCCGCCCCCGGTGAGTCCGGCTTCCGGCTCACGATCTCCCGGGCCGGTGACTGGACCGGCTCCTTCATCGACGACCTGCCCCGGCAGGTGTGGGTCAAGGGCATCACCACGGCCGGCGTCGCCAACATCGAGGTCCTGTTCACCAAGGTCGTCTACGTCGCCACCGGCAGCGGCATCGGCCCCTGCCTGCCCCATCTGCTCGCCGCCCAGGTGCCCTCCCGGCTGGTCTGGGCGACCCGCGACCCGCGCGCGACCTACGGCGACGCCCTGGTCGACGAGATCCTCGCCGTCCAGCCGGAGGCCCGGATCTGGGACACCTCCCGGCACGGCAAGCCCGACATGGTGCGCCTCGCCCACGAGGCCTACCGGGACTTCGGGGCCGAGGCGGTCATCTGCATCTCCAACAAGAAGCTGACCTGGCAGGTCGTCCACGGCCTGGAACGGCGGGGCATCCCGGCGTACGGCGCGATCTGGGATTCGTAGAAGGGAATGCCGATGAACAACCTGAAGCTGGAGCGGGACGGCCGGGTCGTGACCGTACGTCTGCACCGCCCCCACGTACGCAACGCGCTCAGCTCGGCGCTGCTGGCCGAACTCCTGGACACGCTCCGCCCGTTGGAAGCGGACCCCGAGGTCGGTTGCTTCGTCGTCACCGGCTCGGACACGGTCTTCGCGGCGGGCGCCGACATCAAGGAGATGGCGGGCAGGTCGGCCGTCGACATGATGGCCGAGGACTACTTCGCCGCCTGGGAGGAGTTCGCGGACCTCCGCACCCCGAAGATCGCCGCAGTCAACGGACATGCTCTGGGCGGTGGTTGCGAGCTCGCGATGATGTGCGACCTGGTCGTCGCGGGGGAGTCGGCGGTCTTCGGCCAGCCCGAGATCAAGCTCGGCGTGATCCCCGGCATCGGCGGCACCCAGCGGCTGACCCGGCTCGTCGGCCGGGCGAAGGCGATGGACCTCGTCCTGACCGGCCGCACCATGGACGCACAGGAGGCTGGACGCTGCGGTCTCGTCTCCCGTGTGGTCCCGGACGACCGTGTCCTGCCCGAGGCCCTCGAAGCGGCGGCGGCGATCGCCTCCTACGGCGACGCCGCGGTCAGGGCGGCCCGCGAGTGCGTCGACCGGGCCCTGGAGACCGGTCTGCGCGACGGGATCCGCTTCGAACGCCGCGTCTTCCACGCCCTGTTCGCCACCGACGACCAGAAGGAGGGCATGACCGCGTTCCTGGAGAAGCGCCCGCCGCGCTTCCACGGACACTGACACGGCCCCCCGGCACCCACCGCGCGGCCGGGGGCGCCCGCCCCCGGCCGCGTCACCCGCGAGGACCTCCGGCCGTCGCCAGCGCCCGCTCCACACCCGGCTCCCGCGGCCCGAGGAACCGCGGATCCGGCCGGAACACCGCGTCCAGCGCGGCCTTGCCGGCGGCGAGGATCTCCCGGGTGCCCCCGTAGTACCAGGTGGCGTCGTGCACGGCGTCGACGCCGACCCCGTACGAGGAGACCCCCGCCGCCTCGCACAGCGCCACCGCCCGCCGGATGTGGAAGCCCTGACTGATCAGCACGGCATGGTCCACCCCGAAGATCTTCTTCGCGCGCACACAGGAGTCCCAGGTGTCGAACCCCGCGTAGTCGCTGACGATCCGCCCGTCGGGCACCCCGTGCCGCGTCAGATACGCGCGCATCGCGTCCGGCTCGTCGTAGTCCTCCCGGCTGTTGTCCCCGGTGACGAGCACCACCTTCACCCGCCCCTGCCGGTACAGCTTCGCCGCGGCGTCGAGCCGGTGCGCCAGATACGGCGAGGGCTCGCCCTCCCACAGCCCGGCACCGAACACCACGGCCACATCGGTACGCGGCACATCCGCCACCGTCCGCAGCCGGTCACCCGCCACGGCGTACATCCACGTCGCCGGAAGCAGCGCCAGCACACAAGCGGCCATCACGGCCTGCACCAGCCGCCGCTGCCCCCGCCGGGTACGCGGCAGCCGCGGTCTTCGGAACGTCACACGACGCATCGGACGGTCCCTCCCCAGGTCGGCCCCTCGACAGTCAGGGACGTCCTCCCGGGCCGCCCGGTTCATCCCCAGCCGCGTGACCAGCTTCACTCGGTTCGTGGAAACCGCAGGTCAAGGCGCCTCACACAGTCGCGACCCCCGTCGTGAACCGCTGGAAAACACTCGTGACGCCCAGGCAACGGGCAGGCAACGCACCGCCGCCACCATCGGAGCATGCCCAGTCAGCTCAGCCTCGTCCCGCCGCCCGCCACGCGCCGCCCGGCCCCGCCCGCCCTCGTGGTCGTGGCCCACGGCAGCCGCGACCCCCGCGCGCTGAGCACCGTCAGGGCGCTCCTCGACCGGGTCCGGGCCCTGCGCCCCGACGTGCCCGTGCACCTGGGCCACATCGAACTCAACGCCCCCCTGCTCCCCGACACGCTCGCGGCCCTGGGTGACACGGAGGCGGTCCTCGTCCCCCTCCTCCTCAGCCGCGGCTACCACGTCAAGCAGGACATCCCCGAGATGGCGGCGGCCTCCCGCGCCCGCACCCACCTGGCCGCCCCCCTGGGCCCCCACCCCCTCCTGGTCGACGCCCTCCAGGCCCGCCTCACGGAAGCCGGCTGGGGCGGGACACCCCACCGCACCAGTGCCGTCGTCCTCGCCGCCGCGGGCTCCCGCGACCCGGACGCCAAGACGGACACGGGCCGCACCGCCCACCTCCTGGCCACCCGCCTCGGCGTCCCGGTCATCCCGGCCTACGCCTCGGCCGCGACCCCCACGGTCCAGACCGCGGTCCGCACCCTCCTGGCCAGGGGCCGCCGCCACATCGCCCTCGCGTCCTACTTCACGGCCCCGGGCCGCTTCGCCACGGAGTGCGCCCAGGCGGCCCCGTGGATAGCGGCGGCCCCCCTGGGCACACACCCGTCGATGGCCGCCCTCGTCCTCCACCGCTACGAGGAGACTTTGGCGAAGGCGGCCTTCAGGCACCTGGCCTCGGCCTGACACCGGGGGGTGGTGACACGCCCTGAAAGGGGCGCGGGGAACTGCGCGACAAGCCACAAACCACCCGCAGCCGCCCGAGAACAGAACCCGGCAGACGCCAGGCGCTTACTGTCGAGCCATGGACGGCACCGCACAGAACCCCCCGGCCTACGACCCGACGTCAGTCGACCGCTGGGCCCCCGAACCAGACAAACGCCCCGGCCGCACAGCCTTCCAACGCGACCGCGCCCGGGTCCTGCACAGCGCCGCCCTGAGAAGACTGGCCGGCAAAACCCAAGTGGTAACGCCCGGCACCCTGGGCCCCGCCTGGGACGCCAGCCCCCGCACCCGCCTCACCCACTCCCTGGAATGCGCCCAGGTCGGCCGCGAGCTGGGCGCGGCCCTCGGCTGCGACCCCGACCTCGTGGAAGCCGCCTGCCTCTCCCACGACCTGGGCCACCCGCCCTTCGGCCACAACGGCGAACAGGCCCTCAACGAGTTCGCGTCCGACTGCGGCGGCTTCGAGGGCAACGCCCAGTCCCTGCGGCTCCTCACCCGGATCGAGCCCAAACGGTTCACCCAGGAGCGCTCCGTCGGCCTCAACCTGACCCGCGCCGCCCTCGACGCCGCCACCAAGTACCCCTGGCCACGCGGCGCCCACCCGACCGACCCGGCCTCGAACAAGTTCGGTGTCTACGAGGACGACCGCCCCGTCTTCGACTGGCTCCGCAAGGACGCCCCCGGCGTCCGCACCTGCTTCGAGGCGCAGGTCATGGACTGGTCCGACGACGTGGCCTACTCGGTGCACGACGTGGAGGACGGCCTGCACGCCGGTCACATCGACCCGAACTGCCTGCACGCCGACCCCGAACGCCGGGACGTCTTCCAGGTCGCCCTGGGCCGGTACGTCCCCGCCGGCACCGACACGGCCGAACTCGCCGAGGCCCTGGACCGGCTCCTCGCCCAGGAGTGGTGGCCGCACGGCTACGACGGCACCGCCGTCGCACAGGCCCGCCTGAAGGACGCCACCAGCCAGCTCATCGGCCGCTTCTGCCTGGCCGCCGAGACCGCGACCCGTACGGCGTACGGGGCCGGGCGGCTCACCCGGTACGCCGCCGAACTCGTCGTCCCGCGCGAGACCCGGATGGAGTGCGCCGTCCTCAAGGCCGTCGCCGACCTCTACGTCATGCAGCGCGCCGAGCAGGAGCGGCTGCGCGCCGACCAGCGGATCGTCGTCGCCGAACTGGCCGAGGCGCTCACCGCCCGCGCGCCGGACGGGCTGGACCCGCAGTTCCGCGCCCTGTTCGACCGGGCGGCGGACGACCGGGCGCGCAAACGGGTGATCGTCGACCAGATCGCCTCCCTGACCGACACCTCCGCCCGTTCGCTTCACGCCCGTCTGACGGGGCAGGGATGAGACTGACGCGACGGGCGGGACGCGAGCTCCCCCGAATGTGACCCTCCGTGGCCTGATCGGGTCACTCCCTCTTCCCGCATCACGCTCCGTGCGGGACGCTCGCAAGTGGCGACACCCTGACGAGGAGGCACCAAGTGGTCGACGCGGATCAGACATTCGTCATCGTCGGAGGCGGACTGGCCGGCGCCAAGGCGGCCGAGACGCTCCGCGCGGAGGGCTTCACCGGCCGCGTGATACTGATCTGCGACGAACGCGACCACCCCTACGAGCGTCCGCCCCTGTCCAAGGGCTACCTCCTCGGCAAGGAACAACGCGACAGCGTCTTCGTGCACGAACCGGCCTGGTACGCGGCCCACGACATCGAGCTCCACCTCGGCCAGACCGTCGACGCCGTCGACCGCGCGGCCAAGACGGTCCGCTTCGGCGAGGACGGCACCCTCGTCCGCTACGACAAGCTGCTCCTGGCGACCGGCGCCGAGCCCCGCCGCCTGGACATCCCGGGCACGGACCTGGCCGGCGTGCACCATCTGCGCCGCCTCGCCCACGCCGAGCGCCTCAAACACGTCCTGACCAACCTCGGCCGGGACAACGGACACCTCGTCATCGCCGGTGCCGGCTGGATCGGCCTGGAGGTCGCGGCGGCGGCCCGCGAGTACGGCGCGGAGGTCACGGTCGTCGAGCACGGGCCGACCCCGCTGCACGGCGTGCTGGGCCCGGAGCTCGGCGGGCTCTTCGCCGAGCTGCACCGCGAGCACGGGGTGCGGTTCCACTTCGGCAGGCGGCTGACGGAGATCGTCGGCCAGGACGGCATGGTCCTCGCGGCCCGCACCGACGACGGCGAGGAGCACCCGGCGCACGACGTGCTGGCGGCGATCGGCGCGGCCCCGCGGGTCGCCCTCGCGGAGGCGGCCGGACTGGAGATCGCCGACCGGGCGCAGGGCGGTGGCATCGTGGTCGACGAGCGGCTGCGCACCTCCGACCCCGACATCTACGCGGCCGGCGACGCGGCCTCCTTCCACCACGCCCTGTTCGCCACGAGCCTGCGGGTGGAGCACTGGGCCAACGCCCTGAACGGCGGCCCGGCGGCCGCGCGCTCCATGCTGGGCCGGGAGGTGACGTACGACCGGGTGCCCTACTTCTTCTCCGACCAGTACGACCTGGGGATGGAGTACTCCGGCTGGGCACCCGCGGGCACCTACGACCAGGTGGTGATCCGCGGGGACGCCGGGAAGCGCGAGTTCATCGCGTTCTGGGTGAAGGACGGCCGGGTGCTGGCCGGGATGAACGTGAACGTGTGGGACGTCACGGACAAGATCCAGCGCCTGATCCGTTCCAGGGCGAGGGTGAACACGGAATCCCTGGCGGACCCGCACGTCCCGCTGGAGAGCCTCGCCTCATAGCCGCCAGGGCTGTCAGGAGTGTCGGTCCGCCGCCGTAGACTTCACGCGTGGCAGGACGGATCAACGACGAGGACGTGAAGGCGGTACGGGACGCGGTCCCGATCGACGCCGTGGTGTCCGAGTACCTCCAGCTGCGCAACGCGGGCGGCGGAAACCTCAAGGGTCTCTGCCCCTTCCACGACGAGAAGTCACCGTCCTTCCAGGTCAGCCCGAGCAAGGGGTTCTTCCACTGCTTCGGTTGCCAGGAGGGCGGCGACACCATCACGTTCGTGATGAAGATCGACCACCTCTCCTTCTCGGAGGCGGTCGAGCGCCTGGCCGCCCAGGCGGGCATCACCCTGCGCTACGAGGAGGGCGGCTACAACCCCTCCCACCAGCGCGGCGAGCGGATCCGCCTGGTCGAGGCCCACAAGATCGCCGCCGACTGGTACGCGGAACAGCTCGCCACCAGCCCCGAGGCCGACACCGGCCGCCGGTTCCTCGCCGACCGCGGCTTCGACCAGGCCGCCGCCCAGCACTTCTCCGTCGGCTACAGCCCCCAGGGCTGGGACCACCTCACGCGCTTCCTGCGCGGCAAGGGCTTCACCGACAAGGAACTGCTCCTCTCCGGCCTCTCCCAGGAGGGCCGCCGCGGCCCCATCGACCGCTTCCGCGGACGCCTGATGTGGCCCATCCGCGACATCGGCGGCGACGTCGTCGGCTTCGGCGCCCGCAAGCTCTACGAGGCGGACAACGGCCCCAAGTACCTCAACACGCCCGAGACGGCGATCTACAAGAAGTCCCAGGTCCTGTACGGCATCGACCTGGCGAAGAAGGACATCGCCAAGGCGTCCCGCGCGGTCGTCGTCGAGGGCTACACCGACGTCATGGCCTGCCACCTCGCCGGTGTGACGACCGCCATCGCCACCTGTGGCACCGCCTTCGGCGGCGAGCACATCAAGATCCTCCGCCGACTGCTCATGGACAACGGCTCGGCCCGCGTCATCTTCACCTTCGACGGCGACGCCGCCGGCCAGAAGGCCGCCCTGCGTGCCTTCGAGGACGACCAGAAGTTCGCCGCGGAGACGTACATCGCCATCGCCCCGGACGGCATGGACCCCTGTGACCTGCGTCTGGTCAAGGGCGACGAGGCCGTCGCCGACCTGGTCGAGCCCCGCACCCCCCTGTTCGAGTTCGCGCTGCGCCAGATCGTGAGCCGCTACGACCTCGACACCCCGGCGGGCCGCGCCGCCGCCCTGGACGAGGCCGCCCCGATCGTCGCCCGCATCAAGAACAGCGGCGCCCAGCACGAGGTCGCCGTCCAGCTCGCGGGCATGCTCGGGATCCTCGACACCCAGTTCGTGGTCAAGCGCGTGGCCCAACTGGCCCGCTGGGCCCGCGACCGCGGCGGCAAGGGCCCTGCCCCGGAGCGGCACCCCGAGGGTCGGCAGTACGCCGCCCCGCCCCGGCCCGCCGCCCCCCGCGGCCCGGCCCTGAACCTCCGCAACCCCGTCTTCGCCACCGAACGGGAACTCCTCAAACTCGCCCTCCAGCGCCCCGAGTTGGTCTCCCCGGCCTTCGACGCGTACGGGATCGACGAGTTCACCGCCCCGCCCTACGCCGCCGTCCGCCAGGCCATCCAGGACGCGGGCGGCGCCGAACAGGGCGTCGCCGACCCCCAGGACTACCTGGTCCGGGTCCGCGAGGCCGCCCCGGACGACACGGTCCGCGCGACGGTGACGGAGCTCGCCGTCGAGGCGATCCTGCTGCACAAGGGCGTGAAGGGCGCCGACGAGGTGTATGCGGGCGCCCAGCTGGTGACGGTCCGCCGCCGGGCCGTGGAGCGTCGCATCCGCGACATCACGAGCCGGCTCACCCGCCTCGGAACGCACGGCGACCCCGCCGAGCTCGCCGCCGTGCAGAACGAACTGTGGGTCCTCCAGCAGTACGACCAGACCCTCCGGGAACACGGCGCCGCCGCGCTCTGACGTCACCACCCGGTCACGGACCGGAAGCAAAAAGTCATCGCACGCCCCTCGTGGCGACGATGTGTCTTACCCCACACTGGGTTGCGGTGCCTGAGTCCTCGGAGCGCGGCCGGTCCGTCACCCACGGGTCCCAGACCCCCGCGGTTCCGCTCATCGCGTACGGGACGGGAAGCGGCGAGGCCGACTCCGCCCCCGAAGTACCGCTGCCGTACTCCTTGGCAGCGATCATCCTGGAGGTCGCCCCCGTGCAGACCCAGACCCTCACCCAGACCGACGCCGGTGCCGACGACGCCGCGCCGGACGCGGAGGCCGACGCCCTGTCAGGGGTCCCGGCGCAGAGCCGCGCCGCGCACCACCCTGAGTCGGGGCCGGAGCCGGAGGAGCCGCCCGCCGAGGCCATCGAGGCGTCGGAACCGGTCGAAGCAGTCGAACCCCCGCCGGTCCGCACCGAGTCCGGCAGCCCCTCCTCGGACCTGTTCCGCCAGTACCTGCGGGAGATCGGCCGCATCCCCCTGCTCACCGCCGCCGAGGAGGTCGAACTCGCCCGCCGCGTCGAGGCCGGCCTGTTCGCGGAGGAGAAGCTGCGCCTCACCCCCGACCTGGACAGCCAGCTCGCCCTCGACCTGGACCGGCTCGTCGTCATGGGCCGCATGGCCAAGCGCCGCCTGATCGAGGCCAACCTGCGCCTGGTCGTCTCGGTCGCCAAGCGCTACGTCGGCCGCGGTCTGACGATGCTCGACCTCGTCCAGGAGGGCAACCTCGGCCTGATCCGGGCCGTCGAGAAGTTCGACTACGCCCGCGGCTACAAGTTCTCCACGTACGCGACCTGGTGGATCCGCCAGGCCATGTCCCGCGCCCTGGCCGACCAGGCCCGCACGATACGGGTCCCCGTCCACGTCGTGGAGCTCATCAACCGGGTCGTCCGCGTGCAGCGCCGCATGCTCCAGGAGCGGGGCTACGAGCCGACGCCCGAGGAGGTCGCGGCCCACCTGGACCTGCAGCCGGAGCGGGTCAGCGAGGTCCTGCGCCTCGCCCAGGAGCCGGTGTCGCTGCACGCGCCCGTCGGGGAGGAGGACGACGTCGCCCTCGGCGACCTCATCGAGGACGGCGACGCGGCCTCCCCCGTCGAGTCGGCGGCCTTCCTGCTGCTCAGGGAGCACCTGGAGGCGGTCCTGTCGACCCTGGGCGAGCGGGAGCGGAAGGTCGTCCAACTCCGCTACGGCCTGGCGGACGGCCGCCCCCGCACCCTGGAGGAGATTGGCAGGATCTTCGGTGTCACCAGGGAACGCATAAGGCAGATCGAGTCGAAGACCCTCAACAAGCTGAGGGACCACGCCTTCGCGGATCAGCTGCGGGGCTATCTGGACTGATGCCGAGTGCGGGTCCGGCCCAAGGGGCGCGGGGAACTGCGCGACCGGCCCCCACCGGCCCGCAGCCGCCCCACGACACCACTCGGCACCCCCGAATGCGACTCAGTCGACCTCGGCGACGGCCTGCGCGAACTGCGCCTTGTACAGCCGCGCATACGCGCCGTCCGCCGCCAGCAGCTCCTCGTGCGCCCCCTGTTCGACGATGGACCCGTTCTCCATGACGAGGATCGTGTCCGCGTCCCGGATCGTCGACAGGCGGTGCGCGATGACGAACGAGGTCCGCCCATGAGCCAGTTTGGCCATCGCCTTCTGGATCAGCACCTCCGTCCGCGTGTCCACCGAACTCGTCGCCTCGTCCAGCACCAGGATCACCGGGTCGGACAGGAACGCCCGGGCGATGGTGATGAGCTGCTTCTCACCCGCGCTCACCCCCGTGCCCTCGTCGTCGATCACCGTGTCGTACCCGTCCGGCAGCGTCCGCACGAACCGGTCCGCGTGCGCCGCCCGGGCCGCCTCCTCGATCTCCCCGCGGGTGACCTCCCGGGAGGCGCCGTACGCGATGTTCTCCGCGATCGTGCCGCCGAACAGCCAGGTGTCCTGCAGCACCATGCCGATCCCGGCCCGCAGTTCGTCCCGGGACATCCGCGCGATGTCGACGCCGTCGAGGGTGATGCGCCCGCCGGTGACGTCGTAGAACCGCATCAGCAGATTCACCAGCGTCGTCTTGCCGGCGCCGGTCGGGCCGACGATGGCGACCGTGTGCCCGGGCTCGACCTTCAGTGACAGGTCCTCGATGAGCGGCTTGTCGGGGTCGTAGCGGAACGACACGTGCTCCAGCGCCACCTGCCCGCGCAGCTCCTCCGGACGCACACCCGGCACCGGGTCCGCCTCCTGCTCCTCCGCGTCCAGCAGTTCGAAGACCCGCTCCGCCGAGGCCACACCGGACTGCACCAGGTTCGCCATGGACGCCACCTGCGTCAGCGGCATGGAGAACTGGCGCGAGTACTGGATGAAGGCCTGCACATCGCCGATCGACAGCGAGCCGGAGGCGACCCGCAGCCCGCCGACCACCGCCACCAGCACGTAGTTCAGGTTCGACACGAACATCATCAGCGGCTGCATGACCCCGCTGTTGAACTGCGCCTTGAACCCCGCCTCGTACAGCGCGTCGTTCTGCTCGGCGAACTGCCGCGCCGACTCCTCCTGCCGCCCGAACACCTTCACCAGGGCATGCCCGGTGTACATCTCCTCGATGTGGGCGTTCAGCTTGCCCGTCGAGCGCCACTGCTGCACGAAGTGCGGCTGCGACCGCTTGCCCACCCGCGTGGCCACGACGAACGACAGCGGCACGGTCACCAGCGCGACCAGCGCCAGGATCCAGGAGACGTAGAACATCATCGCGAGCACGCCGATGATGGTCAGCACCGAGTTGATGAGCTGCCCCATCGACTGCTGGAGGGTCTGCCCGATGTTGTCGATGTCGTTCGTCGCCCGGGACAGCACCTCACCGCGCTGGCGCTGGTCGAAGTACGACAGCGGAAGCCGCGACAGCTTCGTCTGCACGTCCTCACGCATCCGGAACATGGTCCGGTTCACGGCCCGGTTCACCAGCCGCGTCGCGACCGCCATCAGCAGCCCGGCCACCGTGAACACGCCCAGCGCCAGCAGCAGTACGTGCCCGACGGCCGTGAAGTCGATGCCCTCGCCCGGGGTGAAGTCGGTGCTGCGCAGCATGTCGGCGACGTCGCCGTCCCCGCGCTGCCGCATGGAGTCGAGGACCTGCTCCTTGGACGCCCCCTCCGGCATGCCCCGGCCGACGATGCCCGCGAAGACCAGGTCGGTGGCCTTGCCGAGGATCTTCGGCCCGACGACGTTCAGGCCGACGCTGAGCACCACGCACAGCAGCAGCACGTAGATGGTGACCCGCTCCGGCCGGAACCGCGCGACGAGCCGTTTGCCCGACCCCTTGAAGTCGAGCGAGCGCTGGTCGGGGCCGCCCCCGGCCATCATCCGCCCCATGGGCCCCGCCATCAGGCAGCCTCCGCTTCCGTGAGCTGGGAGAGCACGATCTCCCGGTAGGTCTCGTTGTCCGCCATCAGCTCGTGGTGCCGGCCGGTGCCGACGACCCGGCCCTCGTCGAGGACGACGATCCGGTCGGCGTCCCGGATGGTGGCCACCCGCTGCGCGACGATCACCACGGTCGCCTCGGCGGTCTCCTCGGTGAGCGCGGCCCGCAACGCGGCGTCCGTGGCGTAGTCGAGCGCGGAGAAGGAGTCGTCGAAGAGGTAGATCTCGGGCCGCTGCACCAGCGTCCGGGCGATCGCGAGCCGCTGGCGCTGACCACCGGAGACGTTCGTCCCGCCCTGCGAGATCGGCGAGTCGAGGCCGCCCTCCAGCCGCTCCACGAAGTCCTTGGCCTGCGCCACCTCCAGCGCGTGCCACAGCTCCTCGTCGGTGGCGTCGGGATTGCCGTAGCGCAGGTTGGTCGCCACCGTCCCCGCGAACAGGTACGGCTTCTGCGGCACCATCCCGACGGTCTTCGCGAGCAGCTGCGGATCGATCTCCGCCACCTCGACCCCGTCGACGAGCACCTGCCCCTCGGTCGCGTCGAACAGCCGCGGCACCAGCCCGAGCAGGGTGGACTTGCCGCTGCCGGTCGAGCCGATGACGGCGGTCGTCTCACCCGGCCGGGCCACCAGGTCCACGGCGCGCAGCACCGGCTCCTCGGCACCCGGATAGCGGAAGCCCGCCCCGCGGATCTCCAGGTGCCCGTGCCGGCGCAGCTCGCGCACCGGCGCCGACGGCGGCACCACGCTGGAGGAGGTGTCCAGCACCTCGCTGATGCGCTCGGCGCACACCTCCGCGCGCGGCACCATCATGAACATGAAGGTGGCCATCATCACGGCCATGACGATCTGCATCAGATAGGCGAGGAACGCCGTCAGGTCGCCGATCTGCATCCCGCCGCTGTCGATCCGGTGCGCCCCGAACCACACCACGGCGATCGACGACAGGTTCACCACCGTCATGACGATCGGGAACATCAGCGCGAGCAGGTTGCCGGTGCCCAGCGCGAAGTCGGTGAGATCGGTGTTGGCCTTCCGGAAGCGCTGCTGCTCGTACTCGTCCCGGACGAAGGCGCGGATCACACGGTTGCCGGTGATCTGCTCGCGCAGCACCTGGTTCACCGAGTCCAGCCGCTCCTGCATCGCCCGGAACAGCGGCCGCAGCCGCCGCACGATCAGCGTCACGCAGATGCCCAGCACCGGTACGACCGCCACCAGCACCCCGGACAACGGCACATCCAGACCGAGCGCCAGCACGATGCCGCCCACGCACATGATCGGCGCCGACACCAGCAGCGTGAACGTCATCAGCGCCAGCATCTGCACTTGCTGGACGTCGTTCGTCGTCCGCGTGATCAGCGACGGCGCCCCGAAGTGACCGACCTCACGCGCGGAGAACGACTGCACCCGGTCGAACACGGACGCCCGCAGGTCCCGCCCCAGCGCCGACGCCGTACGGGCCCCGTAGTACACGGCGCCGATGTTGCACACGACCTGGACAAGCGAGATGCCGATCATCAGGCCGCCGTAGCCCAGGATGTAGCCGGTGTCGCCGTTCACGACCCCCTGGTCGATGATGTCCGCGTTCAGCGTGGGCAGGTAGAGCGTGGCGCAGGTCTGCAGGAACTGCAGCAGCACCAGGAGAGCGATGGGTCTCTTGTAGGGCCTGAGATAGGTCCGCAGAAGTCGTATGAGCACGCTGCTTCTCTCGGAGTGGACGACGGGGCGAGTGGTTGCCCCTGGCCCCTATCGTCGAACACTCCACCCGCGTTACCTCAACCGAATTAACCCAACAGGCGGTCAAAGCCCTCAGAGGGCGCCGGGATGCGTCTGCTCCCGCACTGCCACGAACTGCTGCCGCACCGCCTGCCCCACGGCCAGCTCGTCCCCGGGCTCCAGCACCTGCGCCACCGCGCCCTGCCAGGCCGGCGGGTTGCGCACGTCGAGCGTGCCCTGCGAGGCACCCAGCGCCCAGGCCGCCTGGCGGGCGGCGCCGATCGCCGCGTAGTCCGCGGGCTGCGGCACCACGACCTGCGTCCCGAACAGCATGGGCGCCGCGGCTTGCACGGCGGGCAGTTCCGCGGCCGGCCCGAGCAGGAACACCCGCCGCACCTCCACACCCCGCCCGCGCAGCACGTCCAGCGCGTCCGCGAGCCCGCACAGCATCCCCTCGAACGCGGCCCGCGCCAGGTGCTCCGCCTTCATCGACTCGCGCCGGAGCCCGGCCAGGGTCCCGGCGGTGTGCGGCAGGTTCGGGGTCCGCTCGCCCTCCAGATAGGGCAGCAGCACCAGTCCGTGCGACCCGGGCGTCGACTTCATGGCCAGGTCGGACAGGCTCTCCAGATCCGGCAGCCCCAGCAGCTCGGCCGCCCCGCGCAGCGTCCGTACGGCGTTCAGGGTGGTGACGACGGGCAGGTGCATGCCGGTCGCGTCCGCCAGCGCGGTGATCATCCCGGACCCGTCGACCAGCGCCTCGGGATGCACGGCCATCACGGACCCGGACGCGCCCAGCGACACCACCGCGTCACCGAGGCCGATGCCGAGACCGAACGCCGCCGCCATGGTCTCGCCGGTCCCCACGGAGATCAGCAGCCCCTCCGGCGTCGTACCGGCCGCGTCGGCGGGGCCGATCACCTCCGGCAGCATCACCTGGTGGCCCAGCGCCAGCTCCACGAGGTCGGGCCGGTAACCACCGGTCGCCGCGGACCAGTAGCCGGTGCCGGACGCGCCGCCCCGGTCGGTGGTTCTCCTGACCGGCCGGCCCAGCAGCTGCCACACCAGCCAGTCGTGCGCCTGGAGCAGGATCGCGGTGCGCTGCGCGTTCTCCGGTTCGGTCCGGGCCAGCCAGCGCAGCTTCGTCACCGGCTGCGCGGCCTGCGGCACACAGCCCACCGCCTGCGCCCACGCCTCGCGCCCCCCGAGCGCGTCGATCAGGTCGGCCGCGGCGACCTGCGTCCGCTTGTCACCGCCGACCATGGCGGGCCGCACGGTGTTGCCCTGCGCGTCCAGCGGCACGACGGCGTTCTGCTGCGCCGAGACGCCGATCGCCTGCACACCTTCCAGCAGCCCGCCGCCCGCGGCCTCGCCCAGGGAGAGCAGCCAGGCCTGCGGATCGACGTCGGACGGCCGGCCGCCGCCCTCGGGGCTCTCCACCGGATGCGGTGCATATCCCTGCCTGAGCACGGCTCCGGAGTCCGTGTCACAGACGACGATACGAGTGAAATCGGGTGAACTGTCCAACCCGGCGACTATCCCCATGGCCAAAATTCTGCCGCACGCTCCGCCGAGGTCGGGCCGTGGGCGCCGCGGGGTGTGTCGCCGGGTTTCGGGTGCGGGCTTCGTCGTGGTCGTTCGCGCAGTTCCCCGCGCCCCTGTCGGGGCGCGGGCGTGCTCGGCATCAGAGGGTCACGTGTTGGTCGTGCCCCAGTCGTCCTCGCCGCCGTTGTGGGTGGCGCGGTCGCGCAGGTGGCGGACGCGCTCCGCCACCGATTCGGGGACTCGGTCGCCGACCTTGTCGCTCACCACGTGGTACGCCTTGCCCGCGAACTCACGGCCCTGGTGGGCCGCCGTCTCCGCGGTGTTGCGCACGGCGGGGTTCTGCGCGAACTGCCGGGCTGACTTCTTCAACTGTTCGTAGCGCTCGCGTCCGGCCCTCGTGCCCAGCACGTAACCCAGGACGACTCCGGCGACGAACGTGAGCCGGTAACGCATCGCGGCCACCCTTCCCTTGCGTAGGTCTCCTGTGCGGCGTCGGCGCCGGGGAGTACCGATTGGCGAAGCACCCCCCTGCTTGCGCTAATGTATGTGTCGCAGCGAACGCGCGCCCCCTGGCGGATACCCAGGTAGGTGCGTTCGATGCAAACGAGACCTTCCTCGGTAGCTCAATTGGCAGAGCAGCCGGCTGTTAACCGGCAGGTTACTGGTTCGAGTCCAGTCCGGGGAGCTCGGTCCTCCGTAGCTCAATTGGCAGAGCAGCCGGCTGTTAACCGGCAGGTTACTGGTTCGAGTCCAGTCGGGGGAGCAGGTCGGAGAAGGACCCCTCGCAGGGGTCCTTTTTCATGTCCGTATCCCTGTCCCGGGAACCGCGCGGCACCGGGCGCAGTCCTCAAGGTCACGTAGGCCGTGCGAAGCCGCCCAGCCGAAGCAGGAGATCGTATGAGCGGCTATGCTGCGGCAGACGGCGCGCACACATGTACGCGACACGCCGCTATGGGGCGGTAGCTCAGCCGGTTAGAGCAGCGGACTCATAATCCGTCGGCCGTGGGTTCGAGTCCCACCCGCCCCACCTGCGCAGGCGCCTGACCTGCGGAAACGTTCATTTTGTCCTGCCAGATCGTCAGTTTTGCCTGGACGGAATGAATCCACTGCGCGTGAGTTTGACCCCGTTGGCTCGGTCGGGTCGGCGGGTGGGTGCGGGGACCGTCTGACTGAGGGGCGAGTCGGGACGCGAAACGACCCGTACTGGCAACGGCCCGGAAGGGGCCGACAGGCATGGCGGGACGGGCCGGCCTGAGTGGGCGGCTGCCGCTCAGGCGTGACGTGATCCGCTGTCCGGGCGCCGGGCGCCGGGGCGTAGGCGGGAGAGTCGGCCCGGCTCCGCTCACGGACCGGGCGGCCGAAGCGGTCGCCGGCGCTTACCGGCGACTGGCCGCCGAGCCGGCCATCCGTGACGAGGTCCGCCGCCTGCGCCTGCTGTGCGCCGCGCCATCGGCGAGCAGTGCCGCTCGAAGAACTCCGACAGCCTCATGCCGAGTTACGGCGCTTGGTCCGCCATGTCCCCGAAGGGGATCCGCGTGATCGGCTGCTCGGCATGGCCGGCCGACTGGCTCAACCTCCGCCACGGCCTCGGTACCAGGCCCGCCCCTGGCACCCCGGGAACGCGACGTCCTGGCGCAGGTGGCACTGGGCTGCAGCAACGCCGAAGCCGGTCGCAAGCTCTCGCTGCTGCCCGAAACGGGGGTGGTCGCCCGCACGTCGATCGACGTTGCCTCCTCAAGGTGGGGGTAGTGGCCCCGCGGGCCGATGGGCATCCAGCCATCGCCCGAGGACCTGCCTCACCGCCACCCGCACTGGTCGTCCCGCGACCGACGCGCGCGTTTGTCAGGAGCCTGCAGCCACGCTCACGGTCAGATGCCTGTGCAATGAGGCAGGCCGTGCCCTTCTCAGGTGTGGCGCGGGCGAGGCAGCAAGGCGAACGCGCTCTCCGCGATCGAGGTCAGGCGGTCGGGACTGTGGCCGTACGCGCCTACGACATCGGTCCCGCGGATGATGGTCAGTAGAAGGTACGCAAGGTCGTCGGGATCCGCGTCGGGGTCGATGTCGCCGTTGCGCTGTGCCGCTTGCACACACTCGGCCACCGCCGCGCGGACCACGGAGAAGCAGTCGTTGGCCAGGCGTTTCACCTCGGCGTCGGAGGCGCCGATCTCCAGGGCCATCTTGGCGGCGAAGCAGGCCGCCCCCGCCCGGTCGGAGGCGGGGGGTACGTCCGCGGCGAGTGGTACCCCGTGGACGGCGCGGAGCAAGTACTGGTGCAGTCGTTCCAGGGCGCCCTCGTCCGGTCCGTCGAGCATCTTGCGCGGACCCTGCGCCAGCCGGGCGAAGTAGCCGGCCATCGCCTCCAGCAGCACGCCGTGCTTGCCGTCGAACGCGCCGTAGAGACTGCCGCGGCCCAGGCCGGTGGCGGCACTGATGTCGTCGACGCTCGTGCCGTTGTAGCCCGAGGTGCGGAACTGGCGCTCGGCGGCATGGAGGACGTGGTCGCGGTCGAAGCTTCGTGGTCTCGCCATACAAAGACCGTAAAGCCGACTCACCCTTCTTGACAACTCAGTACAGAACTGCCTAGGTTTCGGACTGTTCAGTAAACAACCGTCCTGAGCTCGCCGGACAGGCTTGGTTCGGGCTTGCAGGACCGGTGCGGACCCAGTCGGCCTGAGCGCAGGCGACCCGCGCAGCACCCGGCGAAGTCATGACCACAACCGAAGGAACCACCATGCAGACAGCTCCCCGAGTGGCCCTCGTGACGGGCGCCTCCGCCGGGATCGGGCGGGCGGCGGCGCTCGCCCTGGTGGGCGCCGGCTTCGCGGTGGTCGGCACGAGCCGCAACGCGGTGTGGTCAGCCGCACGTCCCAGCCAGGGGTGTACGCGGGGGCCGTGCGGGCGTACGTCGGGGACGGGAAACCGCAGCGGTACATGAACTCGGTGCGGGTGCCGGAGCCGACGCGGTTCTTCGTCCTGCCCGCCGAATCGTTCGCGAACTTCATGCACGAGCGGTTTCCGATGGCGGTCCATCTCCTGGAGGGGCTCTTCCTCGGCGCGCAGACCTTTCAGCGGGCCGTCGGGCAGCACGAACGGCTGCTGGCGCTGGGCTCGTTGTCAGCGGGTCTCACCCATGATCGCGACGGCCGCCGCCGAGCAGGAAATCCTGCAGACTGCCATCGAGTGCCTCACCTACACGGTCGAGACCGAGCTGTCGATGTCCGAGATCGAGGACTCCACCACCCGTATCTCGCACCTCGTCGACGCCGCCAAGCAGTACTCGCAGCTGGACCGCGCGCCCTACCAGGTCGCCGATGTCCACGAACTCCTCGACAGCACGCTGCCGATGCTGTCGGGCAAGATCGGGCCACAGGTCAAGGTCGTGAAGGAGTACGACCGTTCGGTGCCGAGGATTCCGGCCTACCCGGCCGAGCTGAACCAGGTGTGGACCAACCTGATCGACAACGCGGTCTTCGCCATCAAGAGTGCGGGCGGCGAAGGGACGTTGACCGTACGCACCGCTGTGGTGCACGACCGGCTGTTGGTGGAGTTCCGCGACACGGGCCCGGGAGTGCCGGCCGAGATCCGCGGCCGGATCTTCGACCCGTTCTTCACCACCAAGCCGGTGGGCGAGGGCACCGGGCTGGGGCTCGACATCTCTTGGCGGATCGTCGTCAACAAGCACCACGGTGACCTGAAAGTCGAGTCCGTACCCGGCGACACCCGCTTCCAGGTGCTGCTCCCCCTCACCGCCACCGACCCTGACATCGAGCCCGACACCGTCTCCGACCCGGCCCAGGAGCCCTCATGACCAAGGACTCCAGAGCGCAGGCGGTGCTCTCTGAGACAGGACACTTCGGGCGACCGCACCTCTTTGCGCCTGAGCAACTTCACAGACAAAAGAAATGAGGAGATTGCCTGTATTGCGGCATTCTCCTCACCTGAAAGGACAGAACCATGGAACGCAACGAGTCTCCCGACGCGACGTACGCGAGAACCTGGAGCAACGGCCGCGGCGAGGTGCGGTTTTTCACCCGGGCCGATGGCTCGCGGCTGCGCTACTACACGGTGGGCACCGGCCGTGCCCTCGTTCTGATGCACACCGTGCGCGGCCAGCTCGACTACTTCCAGCGGGTGATCCCGTTGTTGTGGGATCACTACACGGTCTACGCGCTGGATCTGCCCGGGATGGGATGGTCCGACATCGTCCCCGGCGCACAGTACGAGGAGCCGCAACTGCGGGCCGCGGTCGTCGAATTCGTCCGCGGACTGGACCTTCACGACGTCACCCTGTCGGGCGAATCACTCGGCGGCGCCCTGTCCCTGTCGGCATCGATCGACCTGAAGGACCGGGTCAGCCGCGTCGTGGCGTTCAACAGCTACGACTACCCCCAGGGCGGCGAACGCGGAAACTGGATCGCCCGCGTCATCATCTCCAGCGTGCGGATGCCCGTGCTGGGCCCCCTCTTCGCCCCCCTCGAGCCGCGGCCCATCTTCCGGGTGATTCTGCAGGGCGGCTACGTCGACAAGACCCGGCTGCCCGAGGACTTCATCACCGAGCTACTGAGGAGCGGCCGCCGCAAGGGCTACGCCAAGGTGTCCCGAGGAATCTTCCGCAGCCTCAGGGGATTCGACCGGGCCCGCGAGCGCTACCCGCGCGTGTCGGCACCCGTCACCCTCGTCTACAGCGAGAACGACTGGTCCCGTCCCGCCGAGCGGGACCGCGTGGCCAGCGCGCTGGCGGACGTCCACCGCATCACCGTGCCGCGCACCGGCCACTTCTCCGCCTTGGAGCGTCCCGACGAGATGGCGCGGATCCTGCTCGACGCGGCCTGACCTGACCCGGCAGCTATCGGCACCCGCCGCCCATCCCCGTCAGGACATGAGGAAGTGCCATGACTCAGGCCGTCCCCCACCTCGTCAACCGCCTTGTCATCGACACCGACGACTCCTTCGATGACGTCCGTCGGCGCTACGAATCGCTGGTACCCGCCATCGATTTCGCCGAACTCGTCGAAGTGATCGCAACAGGTGACCTCGCGCGGGTGCAGGCATACACCGCCGACCACACCCCCCCATTCCTTCGCCGTCTTCTGGACCCTGGACCCGATGCCGGTGATGCGGCTTTCGGGACATCAACACCGCGCCGTCACCTACATGATGGGAAACAACGTCATCGCGGAAACCGCGTTCCGGCACGACCCCGGCATCATCCTGTACGCCCCGCTGCGCACCGCGATCTACGAGGCCGCCTCCGGACACGTGCAGTTCAGCATCGACCAACCGTCGAGCAAATTCGCCAGCTTCGGCGATCCCCGCATTGCCGAGGTCGGAGCACAACTCGACGCCAAAGTCGCTGAACTGCTCCGCCTCATGGCACTGCCGGTACCACCGGAGCTGATCACCGCCTGACCCTTGGCACTTCAGCACCGCTTCGCTGTCTGACCTGGTCAGAGGCATGCCCGCCGACGCAGCCTGCTCGGGTAGGACCGCCCCATTGCTGCGGGGGTCCCCACAACCGTGCGGGCCCGTTGTCCGAGCACAAGGCTCAGGCGAACTGCCCTGGGGCGGGGCGCCGAGTTCGGCCATGTCGCCTTCGCCGGCGCCGGGCTGAATGACACGCGGTGCAGAGGCTCACTGCGCTGCGGACTGACAAGGTCCTCGGAGGCGGCCACGGGCCCGAAGCCGTCGAGCGGTTCGGGCTGCTGCCCGGCGGCATGGTCACCGCATGGCGTCGTGGCGGCGGGTGGTGTACGTGAACGCCGCCCTCGCTGCCCCCCTGATCGGTGCATTGCTGCTGCTGTTGTGGTGAGCGAGGGTCGACCCGCCGTACTTGACAACTTAGTACAGAACCGCCTAGGTTTCTGACTGTTCAGTACACAATGGTCCTGAGCTCACCGGACAGGCTGCGTGCGCGCCTGGCGTTGCGATGCCCTCTAGGCCGACGAGGCACGGTCTGATCCTCGCGATCTTGGCGAAGGCGTTCATCGACGTACTGGATCTGTACATCACGAACGACCCCAGCAAACCGGGGCCGGACTCTTCACAACAGCCCAAGACGGTCGCCGCCCACATCCTGCGCTTCCTGAACAGCTGCCCCCTCCAACCACCCAGAACTCGAAGGATTGACCGAACCATGACTGATCAGGAAAGCCAGGAGGCCGTGGCTGCGGCGACTCCTCCGTACGCGAGCGACGCTCTGCCCGAGGGGACCGTCGACGCGGTGGTGATCGGCGGGGGCGCCGCGGGGCTGAACGGTGCACTGATCCTCGCCCGCTCCCGCCGTTCGGTCGTCGTGATCGACAGCGGCTCCCCGCGCAACGCGCCCGCCGAGGCAGTGCACGGCCTCATCGCCCTGGACGGCACCCCGCCGTCCGAGATCCTTCGGCGGGGCCGGGAGCAGGTGCGCCAGTACGGCGGACGTGTCGTGTTCGGTGAGGTGGTCTCGGCCGACTCCGCCGCCCCGTCGGTGGACGGGGACCTGAGGTTCACCGTCACCCTGGCCGACGGCCGCAGCGTCACCGCCCGCCGCATCCTGGTGGCCACCGGCCTGAAGGATGTGCTGCCCGAGGTGCCCGGGCTCGCCGGGCACTGGGGACACGGTGTGGTGCACTGCCCGTACTGCCACGGCTGGGAGGTGCGCGACGAGCCCATCGGCATCCTCGCCACCGGCACGGCGTCCATCGGTCACGCGTATCTGTTCCGTCAGCTGACCGAGGACCTGACCTACTTCACCCACGGCACCGACCTGGACGAGGACACCCGCGCCCGCTTCGCCGCCCGCGGCATCCGCGTCATCGACACCCCGGTCACCGAGGTCGTCGACGACGCCGACGGTGCCCTCGCCGGAGTGCGCCTGGCCGACGGCCAGGTCGTGGCCCGCCGCGTCCTCGCGGTCGCCCCGCAGACGCAGGCCCGCACCCATGGCCTGGAAGGCCTGGGCCTGCCGGTGCAGGACCTGCCGACGGGCCGCACTTTCGCCTCCGGTATCGACGGCACCACAGAGGTGCCGGGTGTGTGGGTGGCCGGCAACGTCACCGATCCGGTCGCCCAGGTCGGGGCCTCCGCAGCAGCCGGCGCGCTGGCCGGCATCGACATCAACAAGGTGCTGGCCGTCGCGGACACCGACGCGGCCCTCCAGGGGATCGCCGAGGGAAGCCCACTTGGGGTCACGGAATGATCTTGAAGCCCGGAGATCTCAGCCCGTCACCCGCTTGTCGCACGGGCAGTCAAGTGATTCCGCTCGTCCGTCCCGTCCCCCTCAGGAGCTACTGATGTCCTTCCTTGTGAACACCCCCGTGGAGAAGATGACCGGGCCGTACGCGCGGCGCTGGTGGGCGCTGCTCGTGCTGTGCCTGAGCCTGCTGATCACGGTGATGGCGAACACGTCACTGATCGTCGCCGCCCCTGACATGACCACCGACCTGGGCCTGAGCAGCAGTGATCTGCAGTGGGTCGTCGACAGCTACACCGTTCCGTACGCGGCGCTGATGCTGGTGCTGGGCGCGATCGGCGACAAGTACAGCCGGCGCGGCGCGCTGGTGCTGGGCCTGCTGATCTTCGCCGGCGGTTCGGTGATGGGGAGCCTGGTCGACGAGACCTCGCTGGTCATCGTGGCCCGCGCGATCATGGGTGTCGGTGCCGCGGTCGTGATGCCGGCCACGCTGTCCCTGGTGGTCGCGACCTTCCCCCGGAGCGAGCGGGCCAAGGCCATCACCGCCTGGGCCGCGACCTCCGGGGTGGCGGTAGCCGTCGGCCCGCTGGTCTCCGGCTGGCTGCTGGAGGACCACGCCTGGGGCTCGACCTTCCTGATCAACGTGCCGTTCGCCGTCCTCGCCGTGTTCGGCGCGCTCGCCCTGGTACCGCCGTCCAAGGCGGAGGGCATGGGCCGGATCGACTACGTCGGTGGTCTGCTGTCGATCGTGACCGTCGGCTCCCTGATCTACGCCGCCATCGAAGGCCCGCACGCCGGCTGGGGCATCGGCCCTGTCACGGCCGCCGTGATCGCCGGTGTCGGTCTGGTCGCTTTCATCGCCTGGGAGCTGCGCCACCCGCATCCGATGCTGAACGTCCGGATGTTCGCGCTGCGGCCCTTCAGCGGCTCGATGCTCGCGGTGCTGTTCTTCTTCTTCGGCATGTTCGCCGTGATCTACTACTCGACGCAGTTCCTGCAGTTCGTCCTCGGCTACGGCGCCCTGGACACGGGTGTACGGCTGTTGCCGCTGGGCGGTGCGGTGTTCCTCGGGTCCGCGGTGACCGGGGTGCTCGCCCCGAAGCTGGGGGTGAGGGTGATGGCCGTGACCGGCTTGACCGTCGGCACGGCGGGCATGTTCCTGCTCACCCAGATCGACAAAGGGTCGACGTACGGGGACTTCCTGGTGCCGCTGATGATGCTGGGCCTCGCGCTCGGTCTGGCCATCTCCCCGGCGACCGACACGATCATGGGCTCCTTCCCCGAGTCCGAGCTGGGCGTCGGCGGCGGTGTCAACGACACCGCGCTGGAGCTGGGCGGGGCGCTGGGGATCGCGGTGCTGGGCTCGCTGCTGGGCGCGGCCTACCGGGACGAGCTGACCGACCTGGTGGGCAACCGGCTCCCGGCGGAGGCGATGGAGACCGCCAAGGACTCGGTGGGCGCCGGCCTGGCCGTCGCGCAGCGGGTTGCGCAGGATCCCTCCGCCGGGCCCCAGCAGGCCCAGGCCGCCGTGGACGCCGTCCACCAGGCCTTCGCCCACGGAGTCGCCCAGACCAGCCTCATCGGCGGGATCATCATGGCTGCCGGAACTTTGATCGTCCTCGCGGTCCTGCCGGGTCGGCGCGGGTTCGCGAGGAAGAGCGCCGAGCCGGGGGCCGGGACGGCGGTGAGCGAGGCGGCGACTGTGCGGGAGCACACCGGGTCCCCCCGCTAGACCGCCGACGGGGCGGTCCACCGGATCGACGGGGACGCGCCCGCCTGCCGGAGCGAGTGGCACCGCCTTCGCCGGACCACCCGCCAGGCGCGTCGGCCAAGATCCCGGCGGCGCGAGACGCGCAGGGCGCGGGCCTCGTCCACGGTCCGCGTCCACGCATATCCCTCGGGGCCGGCGCCGGCTATGCGCGGTGGAAGGCGAATCCGCTGCTCGCGCGTCCAGGGCCCATTGCCGAGCTGGAGCGATCGCGCGGAAGCCGGGCTTGACTTGTCCGTCCAGGACGCCTTCTGGACGCAGGTTGGACACAAGGATCGGAAAAGACTGACAGGGGCCGAGAAGGACTGAGTCACCAAACCGCGTCTGAGCTGGGAAAACGGCCAAGATGAGCAATGGTCGACGAGGGGCGCCAAGATCCGCAAAGGACTAGGCGCCATGCCCGACTTGACCGGAATCGGCGTCCAGAATTTGCATTTCGCGTCGGCGTCGCGCTGGTCTCCGCCGGCTCGCCCGGTGGCCGGAAGTGGCCCATGGGGACGCCCCGACTTCCCTCGCGTGGTCTGTTTGTGATCGATGGCCACGCCAATGTTGGTGATGTATCTTGGTTACATACATTGTGGATGTTGGAGGTGTCCGATGTCCGTCACGCAGATTGATCTCGACGACGAGGCGCTGGCCGAGGCCATGCGACTCATGGGCGTCACGACGAAGAAGGAGACCGTCAACGCGGCCCTTCGGGACTACGTGGCGCGGATCAAGCGGCTTGAGGCTGCGGAGAAGCTGGCCGCGCGGGGTGCGCGTGGAGAGTTCGAGCAGGCCGCGGCGGCGCATGACGCGGAGAAGCGTGCGCGACGCGAGGCCTTCGAGTGATCACGTATCTGGTGGACACCTCGGCTCTGTGGCACCTGTTTCGCACCCCAGGCGCATTGCAGCCCTGGGAGGGACATATCGCAGCCGGGGTGTTCCATCTCTGCGAGCCGACACGTGCCGAATTTCTCTACTCGGCAACCAGCCCGTCCCACCGGGATGAGCTCGCAGAGGAACTGGACACGCTCTGCATGCCCTCTCCGGTTCCGACGAACGCCTGGCGTTGGATCGACACCGCCCAGTACAAACTGACCCAGCAGGGCCAGCATCGGGCGGCTCGGGCGATCGATCTGTTGGTATGTGCGACAGCTGTACACCATGGGCACACCGTTCTCCACGTGGATAACGACTTCGTGACGGCGGCCGGAGTCCTTAAGGAAGTGCAGCAGCGAGACGCACGAGCCTGATCTCCTGAGGCAGGATCACGTCTGTCGGCTTCCGGCCTCGGTGATCGATGTCTCCGGGGCGCATCAGCGGTTTTCCACTACACCGGCAGTAAAACGCGGAGCTATCCCCGCGTACGCGGGGCCGAGGGTCAGATTGAACAGCTCTTGACCTATTCCCCGGCTGGGCCGTCACGATAGCGGTCGCGGTTGGGCTGGCTGAACTACTTGTCGTGCGGTTGGACACAAGGATCGGAAAAGACTGACAAGAGCCGAGAAGGAATGGCGCGCCAAACCGCGTTTGACCTGGGAAAACGGCCAAGATGAGCAATGATCGACAAGGGTCGCCAAGATCTTCAAAGGACTCGTAATCCGTCGGCCGTGGGTTCGAGACCCACCCGCCCCACCTTTGCAGGCCTCTGAACTGCGCAAACGTGCCTTCAGTGCCTCTGAGTCGCCCACTCGGCCCCGAAGGCAAGATCCAGGCGACGCACAGGGGACGCGAGGAAACGGGGCGGACTCGCAGGCCGGACCGACTGCCCATACGCCCTCGCGCTCGAGCTCGATGATCCCGGCTTCCATCACGGCGTGCTGTCCGATCCCGTGAAACCGGCCGGCACACCCTCGAACGGCAGGGGATATTCGGGGCGAACCGAGCAGCGACCGGCCCTGGTCACGAATCGGTGATCATGGCTGCTGGACAGCGGGGGGTGGTGCTACAGTCACCCAGCCTTTCGGTCTCCAGTTCGAGGGGGGCCTCGACGGCCGAGGGGGGAAGAAGGGGGTGTCCCTTGTCGGGACGACGTTTGCGTAACTTCGGTGTGGTCGCGGGGGCTGCCGCCGTACTTACGATCGCCACCGCTACGGGGGCTTGGGCCAACTGGAGCAAGTCTCCTTTCAGCCTGGTCCAGGGGACCACTTCCCAGCAGTGGGTCGATGAGAAGTACAACGAGTTCCACTTCACCGGCTGCGACCAGGCGGGGACCTCGAACAGCGTCGATGTGGCGCTGTGGCAGCAGATAGACTGGGGCAACGACGTAAAGCACGACACATCGACGCTCACCAACTGCTTCAAGGGGTCCGGCTACACGAGCACGGCCACTGAGTCAGGTCTGCCGTACGACAGCTACTACCTCGAGATCACCAAGCTCGGTTCAGGGTGCGGAGCTTGCACGGGTGCCGCCGACAAGGTCAGCGTAGACACGACCCAGGCTGACTGATCCTGCCGGGCCGCCGCACGGCGTGCGGCGGCCCGGGCTTGTTCTCCCAACGAGGGTTCATGCGCTTCTCCTCTGCTCTTCGCACGCATCCAGCCGTGCTGGCCTTCCCCGTGATCGGGCTTTTCTTCGCCTTCGTCTTCCTCACGAGTACCCGGCATATCGAGCGGCTCATCGCCGTTCCGTGGCCCGCGCAGGTGGCGTCGTATGCCGTGCATGCCCCGCTCCCGATGGCCGCTGCCGCTGTCGCGGGCCTGGCCGCGGTGGAGGCGACGAGACTGCGAGCCCTCGGCACCTGGGAGTTGGGGGCCGCGCGCTCCACCTGGCGCATCGCCGTCCAGCCCATCCTCATCGCCGTGCTGTCCCTGTCGGTCCTCACCGCAGGCGTCACGGCTGGTGGGCTGTGGGTGGTCGGAGTCCTTCCCGACCTGTACGTGCTGCACCTGATGGCGATCGTCGTCGTACTGCTCACCGCGCACGCCGTCATCGGCTTCGTCATAGGGCGCCGATTCCATGCGCTGTACGCCGCGCCACTCGTAGCCGTGCTGGTGTTCATCGGCATCAGCTTCCCGCTGGGGACGGACAGTTACTGGGCGCACCATGTCACCGGGTCCATCGCCTGGCTGGGGTTCGGCCAAGCGTACTCGCCGGCCATGACGGCGGCCGCACTTCTGCCGACGGTCTGTCTGGCCGTTGCCTGTGTCGTCCTGGCGGCGCCCCGGCGTATCCGCGTCTCCTCCGTCGCCCTGTCCCTTGTGATCGCGGTCAGTGGCCTGCTTTGCGCCTACGGCATTACCAGGGACTGGCGTTCGATCGCTCCTGCCGCCAACGGCCTCGCCCCCATTACCTGTGAGGGGGACATGCCTGAGGTCTGCCTGCCGACAGCCGGTGCCGAGCACATCGAGCAGATTCAGGCCCAACTCGCCGAGATGATCGGCCAATTGCAGACCAAGGGCGTGATCATCGAAAGGCCCGTCCGCATCACCGACCTCACCGTGGCCGATGCTCGGCAACTCGACACGAGGGGGGGACACTGGGCACTCGACCTCGTGCCCGGCAACGCGGACAAGGTGCTCCGGGAGAACATCGCCATCGCCGTCGTCGGGATTCCCTGCGCGAAACCGGACTGGAACGCTCTGCACTACAACACCCTCTGGACCGCCCGGACGATAGGTGTGGAGAGCGAGTACCTCGCCTGGCTGTCCCGTGAGACCCAGCAGTTCAGTCAAGGGCAGAGCCGCGGACAGCTCGTTGCCGCGATGGACAGAGTGAACAAGCTTCCCTTGAAGGAGCAGAAGGCCTGGTACGCCGAGCAGCTGCGCCATGCCTGCGGGGCAGGTAGCCGAACATGATCTGGTGGCTGCGCCAGCGAGGGGGCCTGGGGCTGTTGCCCGCTGCCCTGGTGGCCTTCGTCCTGAGCGTCGTACTCACCTCGAACGTGGTCCTCGTCTTCCCCGCCTTCCTGGGGGACTACGCAGTACCGACAGAGCTCAGCAACTTCCTCTGCCTCATCCCCTCCGTCGCTTTGGTCGTCTGCCTGGAACGGCGGCTGCCCGCGATGGAGCGGTCCGCCGTCCGTAGGCTCGACGCGAGGGACATCACGCTGGTTGTCGGTTTCGCCCTGCTCGTGTCCGCGGTGGCCATGGCGATCTCTCCGCTCGGCCGGGAAGCGATGTGGACAGCCGCGCGCAACAACCTGCTCTTCTGCGGACTCGCCCTGGGTGCTTGGCCACTGCTCGGACACCGGGCCACCCTGCTCCCCGTCTTCTGGATGATCCACTCCATGTTCCTCGGTGGCCGGAGTCTCAACGACCCCTACCCCTGGGTGATCGTCACGGAAGAAGCCCATGTCGCACATGCCGCCGCAGGCGCCGCCGCTGTCTTCCTGGCCGGAGTTCTCTCCCTCATCTGTTTCGCACCAAGGACCGACCGATGACTGTGCTGCTCGACCGTGTGACCTTCAGCTACCACCGCTGGATTCGCCCTGTCCTGTCCCGCTTCACCTACGAGGTCCCCGGGGAAGGCCTGACGATCCTGCTCGGCCCCAACGGGGCGGGCAAGTCCACCACGATGGCACTGCTCGCGGGCACGGTCGAGCCGAAGGCGGGCAGGGTTCTGTTCAGCGGCACGGACCTGACCTCCGCCAGCCGTGAATACCGCCGCCACGTGGCCTGGCTGCCTCAGCGGGTGCCCACCTCGCGGCAGCTGACCGCCCGCGAGTACGTGGCGTACGTCGCCTGGTTGAAGGGTGAGAGCCGCCCCCGGGCCTGGGAGCGCGCCGCAGCCGCCCTCGACCAGGTCGGCCTCGCCGATCACGCAGGCCGAAAGACGGCCAGGCTCTCAGGGGGACAACTCCGTCGTGTCGGCATCGCCTGTGCCCTCGCCCACGACGCGCGCGTCATCCTGCTGGACGAGCCGACGGCCGGGCTCGACCCTCACCAGCGCACGGTCTTCCGTGACGTGCTGCGGGAGGTCGCGGCGAAGACGCCGGTACTCATGTCGACGCATGACATCGCCGACTTGGCCGACGAAGCCGACACCGTCACCCTCATGGACGGCGGCCGGGTTCTCCACCACGGCGGGACGCAGAGCTTCCTGGACCACGCACGCCCTGACGCCGTACCGGCGCGCCGGGCCGAGTCGGCGTACTCCGTCCTCATGCGACTGGACGGTTCGCAGTGACGTCGCAGCGCCGTTGTTCCGTGCACGCGGGAGCCTCCGGGCGGGACTTCTGTGTGCCACGCAGGCCCGTGCACACCCACCACTTCTGACCCAGCCGGCGAAGCACAACCGGATCCAGCATCTGCCGCGCCAGGACGGGAACCGACCGACCAGGGGCTCACCGCAGCAGGAGCTGGGCGATCGCGACGACGCCGACCGTGACGATGACCGCGCGCAGTGCCGGCGGCGGGAGGCGTCTGCCGACTTTGGCGCCGATCTGACCGCCGAGGGCGGAGCCGACGGCGATCAGCAGCACGGCCGTCCAGTCGAACTCGGCGACGAAGAGGAAGAAGCAGGCGGCGACGCCGTTGACGACGGCGCCGAGGATGTTCTTGACAGCGTTGACGCGTTGCAGATCCTCGTCCAGGAACAGGCCCATCAGGGAGAGGTACAGCACGCCCTGGGCGGCGCCGAAGTAGCCGCCGTACACACTCGCCAGGAGCAGTCCGACCAGGAGCACCGGCCCGCCGTGCGGGTGGCCGGCGGTGCCGTCGTCCTCGCGGCGACGCCGTACGACCTCGGCGAGGCGGGGCTGGAGCAGGACGAGGACCAGGGCGAGGGCGATCAGCACCGGGACGAACGTGTCGAACGCCTCGGAGGGCAGCGCGAGCAGCAGCACGGCGCCGCCGAGCCCGCCGACGAGAGCGGTCACACCGAGGACGAGCGCGCGGCGGCCCTGTCCGCGCAGTTCGGCGCGGTAGCCGATGGCTCCGCTGACGGAGCCGGGGACGAGGCCGAGGGCGTTGGAGACGTTGGCGGTGACAGGTGGCAGCCCGATGGCGAGCAGCACCGGGAAGGTGATCAGGGTGCCGGAGCCCACGATGGTGTTGATCGTGCCGGCGGCCGTGCCGGCTGCGAAGACCGCCAGTGCTTCCCAGATGGACAACGCCATCTCCTCACAAGGCTCGGTGTGTCGCCTCCCCGCCTCACCGCACGCGGTCGAGGGGCTCGTACCGATCATGCACGAGCGGGCCGACGGTCCGGCCCGCGCCCCCACCAAGTGGGCGCCGCTGGGCGGGACGCGGCATCCCACCGCGGGGTCCGCTCCGTTCAGCCGCCCGGGCCCGCGGCAGGGGCCGTCACATAAGGGGCCACTGACGGCCCGTCGGCTTCGGCGGGCTGGGCCGGAGTCGCGCCGTGGTGGCGCTGGCGGCGGGTGTAGGCGCTGACCGCCTTCCAGAGGTCGCGGCGGTCGGCGTCGGGCCACAGGCCGGGGGTGAAGTGCAGCTCGGCGTAGGCCGTGTGCCAGGGCAGGAAGTTGGAGACGCGCTGTTCGCCGCCGGTGCGCCAGAGCAGGTCCACGTCGGGCATGTCCGGGAGCGGCAGGTGCTCCGCGAAGTCGTCCTCGGCGATCAGGCGGGGCTCGAGACGGCCGGCCCGGGCCCGGTGGGCCAGGGCGGCGGCCGTGCGGGTGAGTTCGTCCCGGCCGCCGTAGTCGATGCACATCGTCAGCGTCAGGCCGGTGCGGGCCCGGGTCGTGCGCTCCCGCAGGTGGAGGAGGTCGACCAGGTCGGGAGGCAGCCGGCCGGCGCGGCCGTGCCAGCGCAGCCGGACGTCCAGGTCGCGGAAGGGGTTCTCGGCCAGTTCGTCGCGGAGCAGGCCGAGGATCGCGTCGACCTCCTCCGGCTCGCGGTGCCAGTTCTCGGTGGAGAAGGTGTAGAGCGTCAGGTGGCGCAGGCCGATGTCCAGCGCACCGTGGACCACCTCGCGGACGGCCGAGGCACCGGCGCGGTGACCCGCGTGCCGGGGCAGGCCGCGCTGCTGGGCCCAGCGGCCGTTGCCGTCCATGATCACGGCGACGTGGGCGGGCATCAGGCCGGGCGGGATCTCGGGCGGCCGCTCGCCGCTCGGGTGGGGCGGCGGCAGCCGGAAGGCGCCGGTGGGTGCCGGCCCGGCGGGTGCCGGTGCCCTGCGTGCGCCGGGCCGGTGCGGCGGCGGCACCGTGAGCGGCGTCAGGCTCCAGGCCAGGGCCGCGCGGGCCCGGGCGGGGGCGAGGATGCGGGCCCGGGTGCGCAGTGCGGGCCGGGGTGCGGAGCGCAGCAGGTCCGGGCCGGCCGCGTCGACGGCGTCGAGCTGGGCGCGCAGCAGGGCGGCCATCGTGTGCAGGACCGTCGCGGGCCCGGGGTGCATGCCCCGGGTGAGGGACTCCTGGCTCACCCACCGGCGAGCCAGGCCGGTCAGGTGCGCGACCAGGGCGGCGACGGCGGGGCTCCAGCGGCGCTGCGCGAGGTCGGCCGCGGAACCTGGGTGCGGGTCGAGGGCCTCGGCGGGCAGGAGCAGGTCGCCCTGGGCGAGGTCGGCGGCCAGGTCGGTGAGGATGTCGGTGAGCCGGACGCCGTCGAGGAACTCCTCGTAGGCCTCCCGGGTGTCCAGGCGCAGCGCGACGGGAACACCGGCCCGGTCGAAGACCGTGCGGACCAGACCGAACCAGGGCAGCAGGTTGTCCCGGCCCCAGGCGCGCCACTGCGCCCAGTCGGCGAAGTGCCTGCCGCGGGTGTCGTCCCGGACCTGGGCCATGGCGTCCCGCAGCTCGGACAGGTCCAGGCGCCAGCGGTGCGCGGTGTCCACCAGGGCGTGGCGGACCGGGTCCGGGCTGGTGCCGCCGGGCAGTTCGCGGTGCAGGGCGCTGATCCAGGCCTCGACCCGGGCCGCCCGCTCGGCGGCGGGCGCGGTGCTGTCGTCCCCCAAGTCGTCGAGGGCGTTGGCGGCCGCCCACAGGGCGTGCAGGGCCGGACGCAGGGCCGCGGGCACCAGCTGGATCAGCGCGTACTCCGCCGGGTCCTGGTCTCTCGTCCGGAGCCGGCACAGCCGGTAGGCCGCCCGCAGGGCCGGGTCGTCGCCGGTCACCGGGCGGTCGGCCCGCTCCGAGGGTTCGGAGGTCGCTTCTCGGTCCGCCGGTGCTGTGGTCGCGGGGGGCACATCGCTCACACCCAGGACGATACGTCCTGGTTCAGCCGGTGGATCACAGGGGCGGGCGCGCGTCAGGGACGCCTCTCACGGCCCCGGTCCCGGATCCGGCCGCACGGCCTCGGTGATCCCGGCCCGGGCCGCTTCGAGCTGGGCGGCGAACGCGATGCCGAGGAACAGCACCACACCGGTCAGGTTGGCCCACAGCAGCAGGGCGACGAAGGCCGTCAGCGGCCCGTAGACGGCGCCGAAGGAGCCGCTCTTCGCGACGTACAGCGCCAGCAGCCAGGTGGCCGTGATCCACAGCACCAGATGGACCGCGGAGCCGAACGCGAGCCAGGTGTACCCCGGTTGGTCCCGGCGGGGCGCCCAGCGGAAGATCACCGAGGAGGCCACCCACGCGAGCAGCACACCCAGCGGCAGATCCAGAGCCTCCCACCAGTCGAGCCATGTACCGGACCAGCCGAGGGCCTGCACCATCGCGCTGCCCACGGCGTCACCGGCCACGAGGACGAGGAAGCCCAGCACCATCGGCATGCCCGCGGCGAGGGCGAGCAGCAGGGAGCGGCCGTACTTGGCCAGGAAGGGCCGGTCGCGCTCGATGCCGTAGATGCGGTTGGCGCCGCGCTCGACCTGGGCCATCGCCGAAGCCAGGTTGAGCACGGCGAACACCAGGCCCAGCCACATGGCGACGGCGCCCCAGACGCCGGAACCGGCACTGCGCTCGGTGCCGTGCAGGGCGTCCTCGACCAGACGCGTGCTGGCGCCGGGCACGATCCGGCCGAGGGTGAGTTCGATGATCCGCCCCACGCTCTCCGTGTGCACGGTGGTGGCCACGCCGACCAGGGCGATGGTGAACGGCACCATGCCCAGGACCACCTGGAAGGCGAGGGAGCGGGAGTTGCTGAAGCCGTCCGCGTAGCGGAACCGGGTGAACGCGTCGACGAGCAGCCGGCGGCCTCCGTAGCGCCGCAGGGCGGTGAACGCCTCGTCCCCGGAGAGCTCCTCCCCGATCATGTCCCGTGTCTGCGGGACGTGCACTGCGGTGCCCATCGAGAAAGGTCTCCTTCTGCCTGCCCTGCGTACCGGACCAGCATGCCGGGCGACGCGGCCGCGCGTGGGTCAGAAGGGCATGCGGCCGCGGGTGCGGCGGCCGGCGGAGCCGCTGCGGCTCACCGCGCGGGAGCTCGTGTGGAAGGGCTTGGCGAAGAGCCTGCCCAGGACACCGGGTGCTTTGCCGCCGGCCCGGGCGCCCGCGCCGAGCGAACGCTGGGTGCCGCGCTCGGGGTGGCGGGAGAGGCGGGGGACGAGGAAGGCGAGCACGGCCAGCAGCACGCACCCGGCGATGACGACAGCGACGATCACGGTAACTCCCTTGACTGGTAGGGGAGGTACGGGTTCCCCGCCGAGCCGCCCGTATGTGCCCGCCTCCGTTTCCGGGCTGTTCCGGGGCTATTCCTCCGTCGGGGTCTCCTGCGGCGGGTCGCCCTCACCCGGGGTGTTCGCGTCGTCGCGGTCGCCCTCCGCCTGGGACGGGGTGGGACGCGGGGTCGTGTCCTGCTCGTCGTCGCGGTCGCCTTCTGCCTGGGACGGGGTGTGGTCGCTCATCGTGCACCTCCTCGCGCAGCAGTCGGCTGCCGGGTACCCCGGTGGTCCGGGGAACACCGGCCCCGGCCCCGGCCACTCACCCTCAGCCCCGGCGGCGCCTGGCCACGGCCCGGTGCAGGGCCGTGCGCAGCTCGGCCGGCGGGGCCGGGCCGTCCGCCTCCGCGCTCGCCGTCACCGCCGCCGCGACGTCCCTCAGCTTCGTGTTCGACAGCTGGGACGTCTCCCGCAGGATGTGCCACGCCTCGTCGGACGCGCAGCCGTGCGTGGCCATGAGGATGCCGCGTGCCTGGTCGATGACGGGGCGGGAGGCGATCGCCTGGCGCAGCTGCTCGACCTCCTCCTGCAGGACGTGCAGGCACTCCGCGCGTTCCAGGGCGACCGCGGAGACGGTGCGGACGGCCGGTGGAGCTGCGGGGGCGGGGCCCGTGGTCTCCAGACCGGTCAGCGGGTCGGTCGTGTCCAGGCCCGCCAGCTCCAGGATCCGGCGCGGCTGGCCGTTCCAATTCGTCGCCGTCACCGTCAGCGCATGCTGCCGGCCGTGATCGGCCAGCACGTCCAGGAACTGCAGGCCCGCCGTGTCCATGAAGTGCACGCCCCCCATGTCCAGGTCCACCCGCGTGACGGTGGCCGGCAGGCCGGCCAGGGTTCGCGCCAGGGTGTCCGCGCAACCGTGGACGAGCTCACCCCGCGGGGTGAGCTCGGCGCGGTCCGCGTCGACGCGGCCACGGATGACCAGGGTGTCCAGCCCTCCCGTGAGATGTGGTGATGCCGCTGAGGTCATGTCACCGCCTTGTCGGTCCTCGTCGGTCGTGTGCGTCTCGCCGGACTGCACGACGTCTCTCGCCCCCGTGGACGTCCGTGTGAGCTGCGCCTGCCCGCCGTACGGCTTACTACACACCTTTTCGGGGAATGAGCTTCTGCCGTACGGGTACGAGCGCTGTGGTCCGGAAACGTGGGGAGAGGCCTTGAAGACTCGGCATCAGCTCTCGGCGGCCGGCCCCGTACCGGGCCTGGCGGTGTTCCCGCTCGCCGGGCAGCGGGGCGTCCGGGCGGCAGGGGAGGTCGGCCTGACGACGCGTGCGATCTGGGAAGGCGTGCTGGAAGAGGCTGTTCGCGAGGGTGAGGACGTGTACTACCTTGAGCTGTCCGACGTGACGTTCGTCGACGTCGCGGGTGCCGGTGCGCTCGCGGCCGCCGCCGGGCAGCTCCCGGACGGCCGGAGGTTCGTGGTGCGCCGGCCGCCGGCGGCCCTGCGACGGACGCTGGACCTGCTGTGGCCCGGACAGACGGGGATCGAGGTGTCGACGTCATGACCATCGCTGTCACCGAGCCCTCCGGGCCCGGCCCCTTCGCCCACCCCGCGCTGTTCTACCGGGACGAGCAGGAGTACCTCGACGGCACCCTGCCCTTCGTGCGTGACGGCCTGGAGGCCGGAGAGCCGGTCGCCGTCGCCGTGCCCGGCAAGAACCTCGCCCTGATCAGGGACGCGCTGGGGGACGCCGCCGAGGCCGTGCGGCTGCTGGACATGCGCGAGGCCGGACGCAACCCCGGGCGCATCATCCCGGGCGTGCTGCGCGCCTTCGCCGACGCCCAGCCACCCGGCCGCCGGGTACGGATCATCGGCGAGCCCGTCTGGGCGGGCCGGTCCGACATCGAGTACCCGGCCTGCGCCCAGCACGAGGCGCTCATCAACGCCGCCTTCCAGGGCCGGGCCGCGACGATCATGTGCCCGTACGACGTGGCGCGGCTGCCCGAGCACATGGTCACCGACGCGTACGCCACCCACCCCACCGTCATCCACTCCGGTTCCCGGACGGAGCAGGACAGTACGGCGTACGCCCCCGAGGACGTGGTCGCCCGCTACAACGAGGCGCTGCCGCCCGTGCCGGAGGCGCTGGTGTTCGCCTTCGACTCCGACTCCCTCTCCCACGCCCGGCATGTGGCCGTCGGGGAGGGCGCGCGGCTCGGCCTCGTCGGCGTGAAACTCGACGACCTGGCCCTCGCCACGGCCGAGCTCACCACCAACAGCGTGGTGCACGGCGGTGGTTCGGGGGAGCTCCGGGTGTGGCCCGAGGACGGCTACGTGGTGTGCGAGGTCCACGACGACGGGCACATCACGGACGTCCTCGCCGGACGCCGGCCCGTGCCCCGCGACCAGCGCGGCGGGCGCGGGATCCTGCTGGTCAACCTGATCGCCGACCTGGTGCGGGTGCACCGCGGCGACAGCGGGACGACCGTGCGCTGCTGGTTCGCCCGCTGACCCGCCCGCCCGGCCGTGACCCGGCCCGTGGCGAAGCGCACAGGCTCTCGGCGTCGCCGGCAGGGGCCGGACACTCGACGGCCGGCGCTCGGGCTCTCGGCGTCTGCGGCCGGGGCTCTGGCATCCGGTGTCTGCGACCGGGGCTCGGGCCTGCGACCGGGGCTCTGGCATCCGGTGTCTGCGACCGGGGCTCTGGCATCTGGCGTCTGCGGCCGGGGCTCTGGCATCCGGTGTCTGCGACCGGGGCTCTGGCATCCGGCGTCTGCGATCGGCGGTCAGGCACCCGGGGTCTGCTGCCCGGGGTCAGGCCCCGGCGTCTGTGTCCGGCGCTCGGGCTCTCGGCGTCTGCGACCGGGCTCTGGCATCCGGCGTCTGCGAGCGGCATTCAGGCACCCGGCCTCTGCGACCCGGGGTAAGGCACTCAATGGCGGCGGTCGGGGTTCAGGTGCCCAGCGGGTCCAGGGCCAGTGGCGCGATCCTGCCCTCCAGCATCGCTCCGAGCCCCTGCACGGCGCACACGTCCGGCCGCTCGGCGATGTGCACCGGCATGCCGGTGGCCTGCCGCAGCATCTGGTCCAGGCCCGGCAGCAGGGCGCTGCCGCCGACCATCATGATCCCCCGGTCGGCCAGGTCGGCGACCAGGTCGGGTGGGCAGTCCCGCAGCACCTTGCCGATGCCGTCGAGGATCGCGGTGAGCGGCGTCTGGATGGCCTCCCGGACGGCCGCCGTGTCGACCTGGACGGAACGCGCCAGGCCCGTGGCGACGTCCCGGCCGTGGATCTCCGTGGAGGCCGGGCCCTGCGCGGTGAGGCCGTTGCCGGACAGGGCCAGCTGCAACGGCCGCACCGACTGGCTCGGCAGCATCAGCTCGTGTTCGTGCCGCAGGTGCTGCACGATCGCGTGGTCGACGGCCTCGCCGCCCACCGGAATCCGCTCGGCGGTCACGATCGAGCCGAGCGACAGCACGGCCACCTGCGTGGCCGCCGCCCCGCACACCATGATCATCGTGGCCTCGGGCTGCTCCACGGGCAGCCCGCAGCCGACGGCCGCGGCGATGAGCGTGTCGACCAGTTCCACCCGGCGTGCTCCCAGCCCCACGAGCGTCTCGATCGCGGCGCGCTGGGCCAGCGGGTCGGCGTCGTGCGGGGTGCAGGCCGCGGCCCGCAGGATCGGCTTGCGGCGCAGCGCGCGGCGCATCTTGTCGCCGAGCAGATGCCGCAGCATGCGCTGCGCCATCTCGATGTCGACGACGGTGCCGCCGGAGACCGGCCGGACCACCCGGATGTAGTGCGGGGTGCGGCCCGTCATCTTCTCGGCGAGCTCGCCGACCGCGATCAGCGCGCCGGTGCGGGTGTTCACGGCGGCGGCGGACGGCTGGTCGACGACGAGCCCGGCGCCCTTGACGTAGACGCGTGTGCGGGCCGCCCCCAGGTCGACGGCGAAGTGGCAGCGGCGCAACTGCTCCAGACTGGCGGTCATGGCAGGTCCTCCCGAGAGCACAGACCGTGGGGGGCCGCCAGGTGGCGGGCCTCGCAGGCGTGGGTCCGCCGGGTGGCGGGCCTCCTTCGCATCGTGCGCGGGAGGGGCCCGGGCCGCCTTTCCTGGGGGGCCGGGCGGGGCACCGCCGAACGGGGGGTTCGAGGGGGGCGGGACACCGCCTTCGCCTCGTGTCCGGCCCCCGCGCGGCTGCCGGCCGGGTGGGCCCCGGGACGACGGGGGCCCTCCCCGGAACGGGGGCGTTCACCGGCCTCACCCGCCGACCGTCCCCCGGATCACCCCCAGTTCCACCAGGTCCTGCGGCCGGATGCGCAGCTGGTCCGCCGTCGGCTCCACCTCACGCGGCGGCCGTTTGAGGATGGCCGCCGCGAGTTCCGGCGCGATCACGGAGAAGTAGCTGTCGGGGGTGGCCCAGGTGTTGCCGGGGGCCGCCAGGGCCAGGGCGCCGCCGGAGCCGCCCTCGCCGATCACCAGCGTCGTCACCGGGGTGCGGGCACCCGCGACCACCCCGAACAGGTCGGCGATCGCCGCGCCCACACCCTGCCGCTCGGCCTCCGCGTCGTTGGCCGCGCCCGGGGTGTCCACCAGCGTCAGCACCGGGATGCCGAGCCGGTCGGCGAGGCGGATCAGCCGGGCGGCGGTGCGATAGCCGGCGGGACGGGTCGCCGTCCCGGTCTGCGCGGCGTACGCGACCGTGCGGCCCTCGTGCGTGCCGAAGCCGCACAGCATGCCGTCCGGGTCCGTGCCGCCGCAGCGGTCGCCGCTGATCGCGACCCGGTCGGTGAAGTAGGCGTCCAGGTAGGCGGCGGCCCGCGGCCGCCGGGGCGAACGGGCGCGGCGGACGGCGTCCCAGCCCGTGACGGGCAGGACCGTGGAGCCGCCGAGCGGTTCGGGCGGCGGGGCGGGCGTGGTGGACGGGCACGTCAGCAGCCGCAGCCACCGCCCCAGCGTCCCGCGCAGCTCTTCCGGCCGTACGACCGCGTCCGCCGCGCCCGCCGCCACCTGCGCCTCAGCCGTGTACGCCGCCGGGTCCGCGTCCGCCGGGCGCACCCGGGAGCCGGCGAATCCCACCTGGGCGCCGGGCAGCGCGAGCGTCACGTCGGCGCCCGCGCCCAGGGTGGCCCAGCCACCCCCGGTCGTCGGGTCGCGCAGGATCGCGACCTGGGCGAGGGAGGCCTCCCGCGTGAGCGCCGACTGGCGGGCCACCCGCTGGAGTTGGGTCAGCGCGAGCATGCCCTCCTGCATGCGGCTGCCGCCCGTCGCCACCAGCGGCACCACCGGGAAGCGGCGTTCCCGGGCGTACGCGTACGCCGCCTCCAGCCGGTCGCCGGTGCGCTTGCCCAGGGAGCCGCCGAGGAAGCCGAACTCGAAAGCGATCAGCACCGCCCGGGTGCCGCCCACGCGGGCGGTGCCGCAGACCACGGACTCCCGCTCGCCGGTGCGTTCGGCGGCTCGGGCGAGGGAGGCGTCGTAACCCGGCCAGGCGAGCGGTCCGTCGGGCCTGGAGTGCCCCGGCGGGGCGGGGAGTTCCGCGAAGGTGGCGTCGTCGGCCAGGGCGGTCACGACCTCGCGGGCGGAGCCGAGGTCAGTCATGGGCCAGCGCCCGCTTCATGATCTTCCCCATGTCGTTGCGGGGCAGGGCGTCGAGGTGGTGCACGACCCGCGGCCGCTTGTGCGGCGCGAGCCGCCGCGCCACATGGTCCGCCAACTCCTCGAGGCCGGGCGGCGCTTGGGGGTCCGCCGGCACGATCCACGCCACGATCCGCTCGCCCAGGTCGGCGTCCGGCTCCCCGGTGACGGCCGCCTCCCGCACCCCGGGGTGCTCCAGGAGCGCGTTCTCGATCTCACCGGCCCCGATCTTGTAACCACCGCTCTTGATCAGGTCGGTGGCCTTGCGGCCGACGATCCGGACGTAGCCGTCGGGGTCGCGCACCGCCATGTCGCCGGTGCGGAAGAAGCCGTCGGCGGTGAACGCGGCGGCGGTGGCGTCGGGACGGTTGAGGTACTCGGTGAACAGGTGGGGTCCGCGCACCTGGATCTCGCCCACCGTCTCCCCGTCGTACGCGGTGACCTCCGAGCCGTCCTCCTCTACCAGCCGCAGCTCCACCCCCGGCAGGGGCACCCCGACCGTGCCCGGGCGGGCCTCGCCGTCGGCGCGGACGCTGGTGTTCATCAGTGTCTCCGTCATGCCGTAGCGCTCGATCACCCGCCGCCCGGTCGCGGTCGCGATCCGCCCGTGGTCGTGCACCGGCAGCGCGGCGGAACCGGAGACCAGCAGCCGTGCCCCGGTCAGTGCCTTCACCAGGTCCGGGTCGCTCGTCACCGCCTCCGCGATGCGGTGGTACATCGTCGGCACGCCGAACAGCATGGTCGCTCCGGCGTTCAGCTCGCGAGCGACGCCCTGGGTGGTGAAGCGGCCCAGGTGGCGCACCGAACCCCCGCGCCGCAGCGGGCCGAGGGTGCCCAGGACCAGGCCGTGCACGTGGAACAGGGGCAGTCCGTGGACGAGCACGTCGTCGCCGGTCCACTGCCAGGCGTCGGCCAGGGCGTCCAGGGTGGTCGCCACGGCCCGGCGCGGCAGGACGGCGCCCTTGGGCGGGCCGGTGGTGCCGGAGGTGTAGACGATCAGGGCCGGGGCGTTCTCGCCGGCGTGCTCCTCGGGGACGCGGCCGGAGCCGTGGACGTCGACGTCCAGGCGAGGCAGATCCCGCACGGGAGCCGGGAGTTGGTCGTCGGGCGCCGTGAGCACCAGGTCGGGGGCACTGTCGGACAGGATGTGCCCGAGCTCCTTCTCGCCGGACTTGGGGTTGAGCGGTACGGCGGCGACCCCGGCCAGCAGCGCGGCGACGACGGCGACGGCGGTCTCCATGGTGGGCGTCGCCCAGACGGCGACCCGGCGGGCGTCCCCGACGCGTTCCGCCGTCGCACCGGCCGCGGCGGCGAGCTCGCCGTAGGTCAGGGAGCGCTCGCCGAACCGCAGGGCGGGCCGGTCGGCAGCGCCGCCGGTCAGGGCGGGGAAAAGGGAGGTCACGCGTCACATCTCCTCAGCTGTTCGCCTGTTCACGGGCGCCGGCCCGGCTGTCCCCAGCCGGGCACGACCTTCACCAGCCAGGCCGCCGCCGGGACGACCGCGACCACGATTCCTCCGTACACCATCGGCCGCCGGAAGAAACGTGCGCCCCGAGGGCGGTCTGCGCACCGGAGTCCTAGAGGCCCGCGTGGACCGTCGTCTCCACCACGTCCGCCACCACACAACTGACGTTGTCCGGGCCGCCCGCCGCGTTCGCCGCCTCGACCAGGGCCCGCACCGTCTCGTCGGGGGAGGCGGGCGAGGCGAGGAGCTCCCGGACGCGGGTGTCGGGGACGACGGCCGACAGGCCGTCGGAGCAGAGTAGATAGCGGACGTCGGCCCGGGTGTCGTGCAGGCGGAGGTCCGGGGCCGCGCCGGACCCGCCTCCGGTCAGGGCCTTCAGAAGCAGGGCCCGCTCGGGGTGGGAAGCCGCCTCCTCCGGCGTCAGCCGGCCCTCGTCGACCATCGACTGGACCATGGTGTGGTCGTGCGTGATGCGGAACAGTTCGCCGTCGCGCAGCAGGTAGGCGCGGGAGTCGCCGATGTGCACCAGCGCCAGCCGCGACCCCGTCCACAGCAGGGCCGTCAGGGTCGTGCCGACGTCGTCGGAGCCGTCGGCGACGTCCCGCACGGCCTGTTCGGCGCCCCGTACCGCGTCCTCCAGGACGCCGAGGACACCACCGGCGGGGACGTCGTCGGTGTCCAGGAAGCGCAGCGCCTCCACGGCGGCACTGCTCGCCGGTGCGCCCGCCGGTCCGAAGCCGTCGGCGACGGCGAGCAGCCGGGTGCCCGCGTAGGCGGTGTCCTGGTTGGCGGGGCGCACCAGGCCGGTGTCCGAGTGGGCGGAGTAGCGCAGTTCCAGCATGGCGGTGTCCTTCCCGGGCCCGTCCGGGCCCGTCGTCAGGTGATCGACCAGGAACGCGGCGAGGTCGCGCCGGACCGCCGTGTCCGCCTCGACACGCGCCCAGTAGGCGCGGATCTCGCGGGCGGCGGCCGACCCGTCGCGGTCGTGCAGGAGGCACACCCGGCGGATCTCGGCCAGCGGCATGCCCAGCCGCCGCAGCCACGCCACCAGCCGGGCCCGCTCCAGCTGCGCCGCCGCGTAGTACCGGTATCCGGTGTCCGGGTCCACGCGGGCGGGCCGCAGCAGGTCCAGCTCGTCGTACAGACGCAGCGCCTTCGGCGAGAGCCGGCACGCCTTCGCGAACGCGCCGATCGTGAGCATGGCCATCCGGTCCCACCGTCCTCGCGTCCCGCGTGCTCGTCCGTTCCGCCACCGATGCTGGGGCTTCACCGAAGGTGAAGGTCAACCGGGGTGTCCCGGTTCCGGACGGGATTGTTAGCCTGCGACGGACATCGAGTCGACGTCCGTACGAGGAGGGAGTGGCCGTGGCCGGCACCCCGCGCATCGCCGTCGTCACCTACGACCCCCGCGGTGAGCAGCACAAGGACCGGGACCTGCCGGTGCTGGTGGACGCGCTGCGGGAAGCCGGGGCCGACGCCGTGGCCGTCGCCTGGGACGACCCGGGCACGGACTGGTCCGGGTTCGATCTCGCCCTCCTGCGCTCCACGTGGGACTACAGCTGGCGCGCCGCGGAGTTCACGGCCTGGGCCGAGCGGTGCGCCCAGGCGACCCGGCTCGCCAATCCGGTCGGCGTCGTGCGGTGGAACGCCGACAAGCGCTACCTCGGGCAGCTCGCCGAGGCCGGAGTGCCCGCCGTGCCCACCGGGTTCTTCGCGCCCGGCGACCCCGTCGCCCTGCCCGCCGACCGCGAGTACGTCGTGAAGCCCGCCTCCGGGGCCGGTGCCCGGTACGCCGCCCGCTACCCGGCCGGGGAGCGGGACGCCGCCGTACGGCAGGTCGAGCGCATGCACGCCGAGGGGTTCACCGTCATGGTGCAGCCCTACCTGAACGGCATCGACACCCACGGCGAGCGGGCCCTGCAGTTCTTCGGCGGGCGCCTGCTGCACGCCAGCGTCAAGGGCGCCGTGCTCGCCCCGGGCACGCCGTACGACGCCGACAAGGTCGCCCACCCCGACCTGCGCCCGTGGGAGCCGACCGCGGCCGAACTGGCCGTCGCCGAGCGGGCCCTGGCGGCCGTACCCGGGGACGCGGAGCTGCTGTACGCCCGCGTGGACCTCGTCACCGGGCCGGACGGCGAGCCGTGCGTGATGGAGCTGGAGCTGATCGAGCCGAACCTGTTCCTGGGGCTGCACCCGGACTCGCTGCCCAGGGTCGTGCGGGCGGTACTGGCCGCCGCAGGCTGAGCACGGCACGCGGGACATACGTCCCCTGACGTCCCGCGATGCGGCTTTTGGTGTACTGCTAGGGCCATGCCCTCCGAGCGACAGTCCTGGGCGCCGCTGCTGGCGGTGTGCGCCGGGTACTTCATGGTGATCCTGGACGTGACGGTCATCAACGTCGCCGTACCGGTGATCGGGCGGGAGCTGTCGGCCTCGCTCACCGGTATCCAGTGGATCACCGACGGGTACACGCTGGTCTTCGCCGGGTTCCTGCTGACGGGCGGGGCGCTGGGGGACCGGCTGGGCAACCGGCGGGTCTTCTGCTGGGGCGTGGCGGTGTTCACCGCGTCCTCGGCGGCCTGCGCGCTCGCGCCCGGCGCGTCCTTCCTGGTGGTGGCCCGGCTGGTGGAAGGGCTCGGCGCGGCGCTGATCGTGCCGGGGTCGCTGGCCCTGCTCCAGCAGTCCTACCCGCGGCCGGACGCCCGCTCGCGGGCCTTCGGGCTGTGGGGCTCGATGGCGGGCATCGCGGCCTCCGCCGGGCCGCTGCTGGGCGGGCTGCTCGTCTCCACGGTGGGCTGGCGCTGGGTGTTCCTCATCAACCTGCCCGTCGGCGCGGCCTGCCTGGCGCTGACCCTGCGGCACGTGGCCCGCTCGCCCCGGCGCGCCGACCGGGCCCTGGACCTGCCCGCACAGGTCGCGGTCGTCGCCGCGGTGGCCCTGCTGACCGCGGCCCTCAACGAGGCCGGGCGGCGCGGCTGGTCCGACCCGGCCGTCCTCGCCGGGCTCGGGCTGGCCGTCCTGGCCGCCGCGGCCTTCGCCCTGCGTGAGCGGCTGGCCCGGTCCCCGGCCCTCCCGCTGAGCCTGCTGCGCTCCCGCACCATGAGCGGCGGGGCCCTCATCGGCCTGCTGTTCAACTTCGGCTTCTACGGCATGGTGTTCACCGCCAGCCTGGAGTTCCAGCACCAGCGCGGCTACAGCGCCCTCGGCACCGGCCTCGCGCTGTTCCCCGCGGTGGCCATGACCATGTTCGCCTCGGTCCTGTCCGGGCGGCTGTCCCGCCGCACCGGCGACCGCCCCCTGGTCGTCTCGGGCATGCTCCTGGCCGCCCTGGGGCTGGCCGGCTGGGCCGCGGCGGGCCCCGACCCCGCCTACGGGCTCCTGGTGCTCCCGATGATGGCGGCCGGCTTCGGCACGTCCTTCGCCCTCACCGGCTCGACCGCCACCGTCATGGGCGCCGCGCCCCCGGCCTACTCGGGAGCCGCCTCCGCCCTGTTCAACACCACCCGCCAGGTCGGCAGCGCCACCGGCGTCGCCCTCGGCGGCAGCCTGCTCGCGTCGGCCGCGAGTTACGGGACCGGGATCCGGACGAGCATGGGCATCGGGGCGCTCGCCTATGTGACGGCGGCGGCCCTGGCATGGAGGTGCGTGCCCGCGAAGCAGCGGCCGGAGTCCCTCAGCTCCGGGGACCGCTGACGGACACCCGCTGCACCAGCCCCCAGGTGAACTCCGCGACGGCCTCCCGCAACCTCCCGTGCGCGTCCGGCGCGGTGAACGCCAGTCCCCACCGGGTCGGTGCCGTGCCCTCCAGGGGACGGGCCGGGGCGAAGGCACGGGCCGCCTCGTCGACCGTGCAGGACCAGGGGGTGAGGTCGTCCAGGGTGCGCAGCTCGGGACCCTTCGCGCCCGGCGCCCGGACCAGCCACTCGTTCCACACGGCACGGTTCGGGGCGGTCAGCACCTCGAAGCGCAGGGTGGGCCACAGGGGCACCGGCCACAGCCAGGCCTCGCAGTCGAGATCACCGATCCGGCGCGGCGTACGGGACTCCGGCTCGCCCAGCACCTGGCGGTAGCGGGTCAGGGGCGCCCGGGAGCGCGGGGAGCGGACCATCGCCTGCCAGCGCCTGTTCGCCTCGCGCATGTCGGCGATGGACACCCCCAGCTCACGGCGGGCGTCCTCCACCGGCCCGGGGTTGTGGTCGGCCATGCGGCGCAGCAGCACCAGCTGGAAGTCGAGCGGGGTGAAGGGGCTAGCGGGGGGCTTTCCGGAGGGCATGGGACCCATCGTCGCCCACCGGGGCCCTGCCGGGGCGGCGGCCGTCGGGCAGGAACAGCACGGAGTTGACGTAGCGCGGGCCCCGCAGGAGCGGGGAGGGCAGGACGCGGCGGAGCAGGCCGTGGGAGACGACGTAGGACGCGTCGGCCTGGTGGTCCTCCAGCGGGAACTTCGCCAGCGGCACCCAGGTGTCGCCGGGCAGGACCCAGCCGTCGTAGCCGAGCAGGGACAGATAGGTCACCACCGGCGCGATCGGCTGGATGCGGGACTCCAGCTCCACGAAGAGGGCCGGCCGGTCACGGGCCAGCAGACCCGTGGCTCCGCGCAGCACCGCGAGCTCGTTGCCGTCCACGTCGATCTTGATGAAGCCGACGTCGCGCAGTCCGAGTTCGTCCAGCGTGACGCAGTGCACGTCCAGCGCGCGGCCGTGGATGTCGCGCCGCACCAGCGACGACACGCCCCGGTCGCCCGAGTCGTCCGGCGGCAGCCACAGCCGGGCGATGCCCGGCCGGTCCGAGGCCGCCGCGCGGATCACCCGGACGTTCGGCGGGGCGGCGGCGGTCAGCAGCCGGGCCAGATGGGGCACCGGCTCGATGGTCACGACCTGCTCGGCGAGGCCGGACAGGCGATACGTCCAGGGCCCGTACCAGCCGCCGACGTCCACCGCCGTACGGCAGCCCGGCGGGCAGAGTTCCGCGAGCCGGGCCAGTTCCGGTTCGAACCGGGGGTACAGCGCCCGGGCCGTCGCGGCCACCAGGCGGGTGGGCAGCAGGGGCGCGACGCGGGCCGCCAGGCCGGTCACGGTGCCATCCTCTTGAGGAGTTCCTCGTGCTCGTCGTCCGGCACCTGTTCGCCCGAGGACGGCAGCAGCTGCGGAATGCCGTCGGTGATCGGGTAACGCCGGTGCAGGCGCGGGTTGTACAGCGCCTCCTCCCGCCCGGCCTCCTCGGCCAGCAGGTGCAGTGGGCCCTTGTCGATCGGGCACGCCAGGATCTTCAGCAGCGGGTCGTCGGGCTTCACGATGAGGTCAGCTCCTTGGCGGGTGGGGAGGGTCGGGGAGAAGCGTCGTGCTTGGGCATGGTCAGCAGCACGGCCACCGCCAGGGCCGTGCCCGCCACCCGCAGCGCGAGCCGCAGCGGCTCGTCCGGCAGGGCCTCACCGAACGACAGCGTGCCGAGCACCGCCGTGAACAGGCTCGTCACGGTCGTGCACACCGGCACGATCAGCGAGGCCCGGCAGCGCTGCAGCGCCGCCTGCGACATCACCAGGCCGAACGCGCCGGTGAACAGCAGGAGGTACGGATAGGGGGAAGCCAGCAGGCCCAGCACCGCGCCGCCGACGCCGTCGGTCGTCAGACGGCTGGAGACGCCCTTGATGGCCAGCGAGCTGACCCCGTACAGCAGGCCCACAGCCACGCCGTACTCGACGCCGGTCGTCGGGCGCCGGTGCCGGTTGCGGGCCCGCCGCTCGGCGGAGCCGTACAGCCACACCCCGGCCGCCAGCGACGGCACGCACACCAGCAGGATCAGCGGGTAGGGCGCGTCCTGGCTGACGGTGTCCGCGCCCTCGCGCAGTGACAGCACCACCATCAGCAGGGCCAGCAGGATCGCGCCCAGCGCGTACCGCTCCCGGCCGGACGTCTCCTCGCCGAGCAGCCGCGCGGACAGCAGCACGAGCAGCACCAGCCCGGAGACGAAGATGCCCTGCGCGGCGGCGATCGGCAGGGTGCGGTAGACGACGAGCTGCGCGGCGAAACCGGCGGCGAGGGCGAGGGATCCGCCGATCCACAGGGGGCTGCCGAGGACCAGGCGCAGCAGCCGGGCCGGCCGGCGGATCGTCACCTCGGGCAGGGCGGTGAGGGCCCGCTTCTCCAGCACGAAGCCCAGGCTGTACAGGGTGTTCGCCAGCAGGGCCGCGGCCACTCCCCACCACATGGGCTACGTCCTCCTGGCGTGCAGCAGCAGGATCGACGCGAGCTGCGGCCGGGCGCAGGCCAGCCTGTCCAGCGGCCGCAGCGGGCGGGGCACGCCGTGGAAGGGGGCTCCTTCGAGCCGTACGACGGTGAAGCCGGACGCGGCGACGAACTCCCTGAGCGCGCGGGCGGTGTAGAGCCGCAGGTGCCCCACCACCTCCTCGCCCGGGCGGCCGTGGATGCCGCGCAGGCTGACCTCCGAGAACACCGGCTGCACCCCGGCCAGCAGCAGGCCGCGGTTGTACCAGGCGGCCAGGTTGGGTGTGGACAGCATCAGATGACCGCCGGGGCGCAGGATCCGCCGGATCTCGTCGAGGGCCGCGTCCGGATCGACGAGGTGCTCGATGACCTCGCTGAACAGCACGGCGTCGGCCGAACCGGACGCGAACGGCAGCCCGCCGCCGGTGAGTTCGCCGCGCACCGCGTACGGGATGCGAGTGCGGGCGCGGCGCAGGGCGTCCTGGGACCAGTCGACGCCGATGACGCGGTGGCCGGGCAGGAGCGGGGCGGCGGTGGCGGCGGCGGTGCCGTCACCGCAGCCGATGTCGAGGATCGTCCGCGGGCTCGCGGTCGCCGGGCCGCTCAGGGCCCGCGCGAGCATGCGGGCCTGGCGGAGGCTGCGCGGGGTGCCGGAGGCGACGGGCACGGCGGGGTTCTCGTAGAAGTCGCGTAGATCGCGCGGTGGGGCGCCGGTCGTGGTCGGTGTCGTCACGGGGTCACCTCCGTGGTGTGCAGGTAGTGCTCGAAGAGGTCGCGGAGGTGGGCGCCGTCGCCGCTGCTGAGCAGGGCCTTCGACCAGCGCAGGGCCAGATGGAGACGGCCGGCCGTGGAGGCGGTGGTCACGGTCAGACCGCGCGGCATCCGGGCGGGCGCCGAGAACCAGACCGCGTGCGCGCGGCCCGTCTCCTCCCCGAAGTCCAGCGAGTAGGGGATCCGGCCGATGTTGCTGAGCAGGGTCGTCGACGTCCAGGGCGCGGCGGCCCGGCGCAGGGTGCGGGTGAGGGCGGCGCGGGCGGTGACGGGCGCCCAGGGGGACGTCAGGAGGGCCGCCCCGTGGCCGAGTTGCGGGCGGGGGAGGGACTTCAGGGCGCGGGTCCGCTCCGCGGTGCGCCGCAGCAGGGCCCGCATGTCGGTGACGTCCGGTTCCCCCGGCGCGAACGGGACTTCCACCAGGCGGGTGCCGTTGCCGATGGGCATGGTGGTGTCGCGGGGCCGGTCGTCCACGGGCATGGTGATGCGCAGGGGCCGCGGCCGGGCGCCGTGCTCCCTGTTCCAGTGGGCGATGGTCAGGGCCGTGGTCACCATGAGCTGGTCGTTGACGGTGTACGGGGAACCCTTGGGGCGGTGCGGGAGGGGCAGCTCGGTCACGAGCACACCGTTGCCGGGGGAGGGCTCGGGCGTGCCGTGCGCCACCCGCGCCGGGGGCGACCAGCCGCCCGGGGTGTCCGGGACCTCCCGCCGGGGTTCGGCGGGGCGGGTCGGGGGCGCCGCGGGGGCGTTGTCCCGGCCTCCGTACAGCTCGGCGGCCGTGGCCAGGACCCGCAGGCACGCCGGGCCGTCCAGGGCGGTGTGGTTGATGGTGAGCAGCAGGACCGAGTCCACCACCTCCAGCCGGATCGGCGGGGACTTCGACAGGGGAGGGGCGTGGGTGAGGGCCCGGGTCCTGGCGTCCTGCAGGGCTCGTGGGCCCGGCGGGACGAAGGTCACCACCTCCACGTCGGGCTCCGGCGTCAGCTCCCACTCGTACCGCCGCCGGTACCACGGCCCTGGCGCCTCCCGCATCAGGATCCGCGGATGCCGCTGCAGCGCTTCCAGGAACGCCTTGCGCAGCCGCCCCCGGTCGAGAGGGCCGGGCAGGTGCACCTCGATGTGAACGGTCTCCGGTTCCGCCTCCTGGAGGCAGTGCCGTGACACCTCGTCCACCATCGGGAACGGGATGCGTACCGGTGCCGTCATACGGTCTCGCCCTCCCCGGTGTCCGTCCTCGGCAGCCGCCGCGTCGGCGCCTCCGCGGGCGGCGGCCCCTCGCGCAGGCTCACCAGCCCCGCGAACAGGCCGATCAGCGACAGCAGTTGGGCCAGATGTCCGAACGCGCCCTCGCCCGCGCCCACCGGCTCCCCGGCGCCGAAGGCCGCGACGATCCCGGCTCCCGCCAGGGCGGCGAACGCGATCGGCACCAGCAGGGCGTGCCGTCGCGCGGCGAGCAGCGCCAGCGCCGGGACCAGCAGCGCGAACCAGCCCGCGATCACCACCCCGACCAGCGTCAGCGCCACCGTGCCCAGCCACAGCCCGGGCAGCGGCGGGGCCGGCTGGGGCGTGTCGGGGTTGGGGGCGCGGCGCCGCCACAGCGCCAGACCGATCAGGACCGCGATGCCGACACCGCTGCCGATCAGGGCGGCGTCGTACGTCACGGCCGGCTCGTAGGACAGCTTCACCGCGCCGCCCGCCCCGGCCGGGACCCGCCAGCCCTGCTGCCAGCCGTCCAGCCGCACCGGGGTCAGCTCCTTGCCGTTCAGCGTGGCCCGCCAGCCGTCGTTGAAGTTCTCGTAGGTGGTGAGGTACGAGGCCGCGCCCGAGCCGACCGTCACCGCGCGCCGGTCGCCCAGCCAGTCCCGGATCCGCAGGTCCCGCCCGGCCGCGGCGGCCTCGGGGACCGTGCCGCGGGTCAGTGTCACGTCCGTCAGCGCGAGCGGGCCCGCGTCGCCGCCCTCCAGGCGGTGCTCCCCGGCGTTCAGCCGCACCTCGGTGTCGTCCCGGCCCTCCTGGCAGAGCGTCACCTCCACGCCCCGCCGCTCGACCAGGTCCCGCACGGTGCCCTTCGCACCCGTCCGGTACAGCTCGCCGTCCAGCGCCACCACCGGACCCTTGCCGCAGGGCAGGGAGAACTTCCGGGTGCCGTCCGGCTGCGGGGTGCGGTACTGGTCGAGGGAGGGGATGTACGCCTCCGTGAGGCCCACCGGGAGGCGCAGGTCCTCGTCGGCGACCGGGTTGTGCAGGGTCAGCGGGGCCGTTTCGGTGATGGTGATGTCGAGCCGGTCGGTGGTGATCGGCGGGAAGCGGACCCAGCCGTTCTTGTCGGCTCCGGCGATGGCCGCGCCGTCCGGGGAGCTGATGTGCACCTCGGACGCGCGGGCGGACAGACCGCCCGCGGGCGCCAGCACCAGTTCGCCGACCGGCTGCTTGCCCTCCCAGCGCAGGTGGATCGTCGGCCGGTCGCCCGCGATCCACGCCGTCGTCAGGTCGCCGTCGGTGAGGTTGCGTGCCGCGAGGCCCGCGCCGAGACTCGCCGTGGAGTCGGCGGTGGCGACGATCCGGGACTGCTGTTCGGGGGCCACCTCGTAGAGCAGCTCGTCGAGCTGCGCGCCCGGCACGGGCACCGCGCTCGCCTTCACCTCGTACGTCCCGGCGGCCGGGGTCGTGAAGCGGCGGTGCAGACCGGTCTCGGCGCCGGTCGCGGAGAGACCCGTCGGGTCGGAGGCGCGGTGCAGGGAGACGACCGTCGCGGCCGACGAGGAGTCCTCGGCGTCCGCCGGGAGCCGCAGCAACCGCGTCACCTGCACGTCCGGCAAGTCGATCTCGGAGAAGCCCGCGCCGGTCAGCCCGGACCTGCGCTCCACGGAGTCCACGATCGTCAGCTTCATCCACCGCGTCGCGCCCTCCGGCGCCCTGACCCGCTGGGTCGTGCCGTTGGGCTGCAGGAAGCTCGTCCGCTCGCCCTTCTCGGTCTCCACCCTTACCTTCGTCGCCGCGGCCCGCACGCTCTCCTGCGGCAGCGGCGTGACCCTGAAGGCGGGCGGCATGTCGTAGCGGCCGGTGAAGCCGATGCGCAGCCACTGCCCGTCCGGCGTGTCCGGGGCGCCCTCCGCCCACGCGGTGTCCGGATTGCCGTCGAAGGCGTTCACCGGGTCGTACTGCGGCAGGTGGAACAGCCAGTTGCCGTACGAGGACGCCGACACCGAGCGGGCACCGCGCAGTTCGGCCACCGTCTGGTGATCGGTGCCCTCGGTGGGCAGGATCTGACGCGGCTTCTCGCCCGGGTCCTGCAGGGCGTCCGGCGCGTTGCGCTCGTCGCGCGTGTACGTGTACGACGTACCGGCGTTGACCAGCCCGAACCGGGTGTCCGCCCGCCGCAGCCCGTCACCGAGCACCTGCACGGCCGGGGTGCCGAGCCCCGGGTGGTTGTCACCGGCCAGGACGGTCGCCCGGCCGCGCAGCCGCTCCGCCAGCGGCAGCAGCGCCTCGGGCCCGCCGGACACCACGGCCGTGTCGGCGACCGGGGTGAGCCCCGCCTGCCCCGGCCGGACCACGTCCTCACCCGTCGGCCGGTAGATCTCCACGGCCCGCTGCCGCGGGTACAGCCCCTCGACCTGGAGCGGCGCGTCCTGCGCGATCCGGCCGCCGGTCATCACCGGCCCGAGGCCCGTCACCCGCTCGTACCCCGACTGCTCCAGGGTGCGCTTGACGGTCGCGGTGGGCACGTAGCCGATCTGGTCGGGGTCGAGGTCGTTGCGGACGACGACGTAATACAGCCCGGCCCGGCTCAAGTAGTCGGCCAGACCCGGCACTTCGGCCCCGGACGTCAGGGCCTGCTCGACGGCGTCCATGGCGCGCCGGTTGCCGGGCGTACCGAACGGCACGTAGTCGCGCTGCGCCCACCGCGACTCGGCGAGCACGTCGAGCGGCTGGTCGATCGGGGAGCCCCAGGTGTAGAGGCCGTGCGCGGTCGCCGGGACGACCAGGGCGCGCGAGTCGGGCGAGTACTTCTCCAGCCAGTCGGCCGTGGCCTGCCAGTACGTGGGCAGCTTCTGGAACGATCCCGGGCTGAGGATCGAGCCGTTGAGGTACGGCCACAGCAGCCCGGGCAGGATCAGCACGGCCGCGACCAGCGGGGCGAAGCGCCGTCCGCGCACCTGACGGGCCCCGCGCGGCTCGGCGGCCACCCCCACCAGATGCGCCAGGCCCAGCACGAGCGCCAGCGCCACACCGGCCTGGAACTTGTAGATGTTCCGGAACGGCGACAGCCATCCGTCCAGCCAGCCCTGCACGATCCCGTGGAACGGCGCCCCGAACGCCCCGCCGTACCCGGCGAGCAGCACCAGCGCCGCCACCAGCACCGTCAGCACCAGCCACCGCCGCTCGGGCATGTCCCGCCGGGCCAGTCCGGCGAGCCCCAGCCCGGCGGCGAGGGCGGAGCAGAGGATCACGATCACGGAGGACGCCACGGCCCAGCCGGCCGGCAGCCACGCCTCACCCAGGTGCAGATAGGCGACCCAGTTCCCGGCGCCGCGCAGCGCCTCGGTCGCCGACATGGTGTCCGTGGTCGTCCGCGCGGTCTCGATATAGGGGAGGAAGTTCTCGCCGTAGACCCCGAGCAGCAGCAGCGGCACCCACCACCACGCGGTCACCACGAGCACGGCCGGGGTCCACCAGGCGATCAGCTTGCGCTGCCGGGGGCCGGGCGGCCGGGACAGCAGATACAACCCGGCCGGCAGCAGGGACGCCAGCGTCGCCGACGCGTTCACCCCGCCCATGAACGGCACGAGCAGCGCCGACCGCAGGGCCGCGACCCGGGCGGCGTACCGCTCGTTCGTCAGCGGCAGCAGCACCCACGGCAGGAACGCCCCGGGCAGCGCGGCGGCCGACGTCGACCCGACGACCGTGGTGAACACCGGCCACAGCGCATAGGCCAGGGCCCCCAGCAGCCGGGACGCCCCGCTCCCCACCCGCAGCCGCTCCGCCAGCCGCAACGCCCCCCAGAAAGCCACGGACACGATCAGCGACAGCCACAGCCGCTCCGCCAGCCACACCGGCAGCCGCACGAGGTCGCACAGCCAGTAGAACGGCAGCATCGGCCACAGATAACCGACGTACTGGTCCTGGATCCCGCCGAATCCGGCCCGGTCGTGCCACAACTGGCCCAGATCGGCGAGGAACTGCCCCGGATCGACCGTGACGCCGAGCTTGGTGTCGAAGGTCTGCCGCCCCGGCCGCACCGCGAGGAACAACACGAACACCACGGCCCAGAAACCCAGCAGCCAGCGCCGCGACCGCGGGCCGTCGGGCGGGCCCGCGGTGGTCGCGGTGGTGGGGACGGCCGCCGGGGGAGGAGCCTGGACCGTGGTTGTCATGTAGGACACCGCCGCAGAATGAGGAGGAGGTTCCAGGTGGCGAACTCGCGGATGCCGGGCGCCTTGACCACGGTCTCCGCGAGGAACGGCCAGTAGCGGGAACGCGCCGAGACGAGGGTGACGTCGTCCCGGGCGCGCACCTGCCGCAGGGTGGAGCCGATGTGCACCGCGAACAGGTTCTCGCCTAGCGTGTGCTTGGCGGGCCTGCCCGTCCGCCGCGCGTAACGGGCCCGGGCCCGTTCGGCGCCGAACCAGTGCCACGGGGCCCACTCGTGCCCGCCCCACGGCGACAGCCAGTTGGTGAACGACACATAGATCAGACCGCCGGGCCGCGTCACCCGGGCCAGCTCGCTGAGGAACGTCTCCGGATCGGCCACGTGCTCCAGCACGTTGGAGGAGAAGGTGACGTCCGCGACGCCGTCCCGCAGCGGCAGCAGGTACCCGTCGGCGACGACCGCCGCGGCAGGGGGCTTCCCGCCGAGCTCGGCCGGGTCGGGCTCGAAGAGGAACGCCTGCGCCCCGCGGCGCCGGAACTCCTCGGTGAAGTACCCGCTGCCGCCGCCGACGTCCAGGACGGTACGCCCCGCGACGGGACCGTCGTAGGCCTCGACCTGATCGGCGGCGTCGCGCGCGAGCAGCGCGTAACAGCTCTCGGGATCGTCCTGTTCGTGGAGGAAGGCACGGAACAGAGCAAGGGATCGCCTGAACGAGGGGTCTTTCGGCGTGGTCGAGGGGCGCGGGGCTGCGCCACGGACGGCTCCGCCGCGTGGGCGCGACCGGCCACGACGCACCGCAAGCCGCCTCACGGCCCCCAGCTCCTCACCGCCTCCGCGGCCACCACCCGGAACTGCCGAACCGTCCGGTCCCACCGGAACTGCGCCGCCCGCTCCCGCGCCGCCTTGCCCATCAGCTCCCGCCGCCGCCCCGACAGGGCCAGCGCACACCACGCCGCGGCGAACGAGGACTCCCCGCGTGCGAGGACCCCGGTCTCACCGTCCACCACGGAGTCCTTGAGCCCCGGCACGTCGAAGGCCACACTCGGCGTCTGCCGGGCCGCGGCCTCCGTCACGACGAGACCCCACCCCTCCACCGCCGAGGGATGCAGCAACAGCCAGGCCGCGCACAGCAGCCGGTGCTTCTCTGCCTCCGTCACGTACCCGGTGAACTCCACACCCGGACCGGCGAGACGCTCCAGCCGCTCCCGCTCGGGCCCGTCACCGACGATCACCAGCCGGCCGCCGGTCACCGGCCGCACCCGCTCCCAGAGCCGCAGCAGCAGGTCGACCCGCTTGTACTCGACCAGGCGCCCGACGGCGACGAACAACGGCTCGGTGGAGCGCTCGGCCCTCGGGCCCGGCTCCTCCACCCCGTTGTGCACGACCCTGATCCGCTCCCGCTCGACCCCGATCGCCCGCAACGCGTGGGCGGTCGAGGAGGACACGGCGACGAGCAGGTTGCGCTGCTGCGCCCCCGCCAGGGCCCAGTGCTCGAGTCTTCGGCCGATCCGCGCCGCCGGTGCCAGCGGCCCGCCGAAGCGCATCGTCCACAGATCCGTGTGGACGTGGTTGACCAGACACAGGGTGGGCCCCCGGTGCCACAGCGGCGCCAGGTACGGCATGCCGTTGCACACCTCCACCAGCAGATCGCACTCGCCGACCCGGCGTGCGAAGGCCGATCTCGCGCGCAGGTAGTGCCCGTACGGGCCGCCCGCGGACACGACCCGGTAGTCACGCCGGGCCGCGGGCCCCCCGCACAGCAGGGTCACCTGGTGACCCAGGCGGGTCAGGCCGTCGGCGAGCCGGTCGACCAGCAGCTCGGAGCCGCCGGCGGACGGGTTGTCCAGATCACGATGGGCGAGGAAGACGATCCGGCGCGGATGTGGGGGGAGCGCCGGGGGGTGCTGCGCGCTGGGGGACGCCGCGCGCAGCTTGGACGGTACGTGCTGGGGCATGGGTGCTCCAACTCGTCTCGGGGTGCGGAACTCAGTGTGGGGAAAACGTGGGGGGTGTGGTCGGTCGCAGGGGGGGGGCGGCCTGTGGGGGGCCTGAGCTCTTCCTGGGAGGGGAGTGTGGACGGGATGTGCTCGGGTGGGGTTGGACAGTTTTCGCCCGGACGTTCGCCAGGGCTACTCACCGGCGTGACAATTTCGGGCTTTGTTGGAGCTGACGGCACATCACTTCGTGAGGGTGGGCTGGGGCGTATCGGGCCTTTCGGCCGGAACGGGGTTCTCCGGCTCCTTCCGCCCACGCGCCACGAGAACGCCACCCACCACGGCGAGCACGAAGCCGGCCGCCGCGGCCCCGATCGGCAGCGTCGTGCCCACCAGCCGCAGCTGCCCGCTGTCCCGCTTCGCCTGCCGCACCGCTTCCTTCTGCGTCGCGGTGGTGAACGAGACCTTCCGGCTGTCCAGCAGCACCGCCGCGTCCTTCTTCCCGCCCGGCGCCCGCAGGGTCCGCCGCGGGCCGGTCTGCGCGTAGATCACACGGCCCGTCGCCTGGTCCACGACCAGCTCGAAGCCGTGGTTGGAGTACCACTCCTCGGCCAGTACCTGCGGACGGTTCGGCTGGTCGACGAGGCTGCCGGGCACCATGCGCGTGCCGGTCCTCGTCGGTGACACGGACCCGGTGAACTTGTAACCGGTGTAGCCCTGGATCTTCGCGGTGCCCCGGTAGCGCAGCACGACCGTGTCGCCGAGGGTGTTGTCCCACCACTGGTAGGAGCGTTTCTGCACGTCGAAGGGGAACTTCAGGTACGCCTCGCCCTCGATGTAGGGCTTCTCCCCGCAGCAGTGCACCGGCCGCGTGGTCCTCCGGTCCATCACCCAGCGGTGCGGTACGAAGTCCAGCGCGTCGTGCGGATCGGCGGCCGGCAGGGACTTGTCGGTGTCGACCGTGGTCGTCACGTCCCAGACGGCGTTGCCGCTGCGTTCGCTGTCCTCGACGTTGCCCCGCACCCGCTGGGTCACGGTGATCTTCCGGTCGGGCACCGTCTCGATCCGGTCGGTGTCGAAGACGCTGCCCCGGCCGGTGTAGACGGCCGTGGTGTCGATGTCGACCGGGTTGACCGCGGCACGCGGTTCCACGTACCAGGCGAGCAGCGGCGCCAGCACCAGCAGGAACGTGCCGAGACCCAGCAGGACCAGGGAAAAGGGAGAGGTTGTACGGCGCATCCGGGCACTCCAGTGGCTTGGGACGGCTCGACGTACGAGAGGGCCGGCACGGCGGCGGGATGCGCACGTGCGGCTGGGCCGGGAACCGTAGGCGGCTCTTGACGGGGTGTCAATGCTTGTCGAGACTGGGCGCGACAGGCAGGGACGGGGTGCCGGGGTGGGGCAACCTCCGGACGATCTCCGGGCGAATCCGGACAGAGAGGCTGACCCTGCGATGTCGAGACTGCTCGCCGCCGCGCTGACCGTCGCACTCGCCGCCGCCCTCGCCGTGGGCGCCGCGCTGGGCGTGGTCGCGCTGCTCGAAGCCACACCCGACCAGCCGAACACCCCCCTGATCACGTACGAGCGGACAGGGCAGGGGAGTTGACCGTGACGGCCGCCCGCACCGCAGCCGCCCTCCCGACGCGCTCGGCCTGGCACGACGTACCGCGCTTCCAGGTGCGCCGGTTCGCCGCGATCGCCATGGCCGAGGCGCCCGCACTCGCCGAGGAGATCCTCCGCGAGATCCAGCGCGAGTACCCGCACCTGCCCGTCGTCCTCGACGACTCCGGCGAGCCGATGGCCCTGGTCGGCATCCGCCGCGCCATCGAGGTGTTCGTGCAGCACCTGGAGCACTCGGAGGGGCGGCCCACCGTCCCGCCCGGCGTCTTCCAGGACTTCGGCCGCGGCGAGGGCCTCAACGGCCGCTCCCTCGACTCCCTCCAGGCCATCTACCGCATGGGCGTACGCCTGGCCTGGCGCCGCTTCGCCGACATCGGTCAGCGCGTGGAGATCCCGCCCCCGGCGATGTACGAACTGGTCGACGCGGGCTACGAGTACCTGGACGGCCTGGTCGACCAGTCCGTACGCGGCTACGCAGAGGCAGCCGCCCGCCAGGCCGGGGAACGCCTGCGTCTGCAGCGTCGCCTCATGGAGCTGCTCCTCGCCGAGCACCACCGCGGCGACCCGGCCGAGGCCCTGACCGAACGCGCCGCCCGCATCGGCTGGCCCTTACCGGCCACGGTCGCGGTGGGCGTGCTGCTCCGCCCGGCCCGCGAGGCGATGGCCCCCGCGGTCGGCCAGGGCGTCCTGCTCGACATGGAGTACGAGCAGCCCCGCATGGTCGTGCCCGAGCCGGACGCGGCGGGCCGCCCCGAGCTCCTGCACCGGGCCCTGGCCGGCTGGTCCGGCGCGATCGGCCCACCGGTCCCGCTCACCGACGCGGCGAAGTCGCTGCGCTGGGCGGAGGCCGCGGTCCGCCTGATGGAACGCGACCTCCTCCCCTCCGGCGAGGTCCTCTACTGCACCGAGCACACCGAGGCCCTGGTCCTCCTCCAGCCCGAGGAACTCATCGACGACCTGGCCCTCAGATGCCTGGCCCCTCTCACCCACTGCGGCCCCACACACGGCCGCCGCCTCGCCGAGACACTCCTGGCCTGGCTGGAAACCCGCGGCGGCGCCCCGGAGGTCGCCGCCCGCCTCGGCGTCCACCCCCAGACGGTCCGCTACCGCCTGCGCCAGATCCGCGAACTGTGGGGCGACGAGATAGACGACCCCGACCGCCGCTTCGAACTGGAGCTGGTGCTGCGCGCACAGCGCTTGCGGGGGGAGCTGGGAGCGAAGCGGGGCCGCCGCTGAGCCGACCGGCTCTGTCGTAGCAGCGGAACCGGGCGTCGCCCTGCCCGGTGGTTTCCGTGCACCGGGGCTTCGCCCATTGCCCGCGCATACCTCTATGGCTAGCCTGTGTTCGTCATGCCGATCGCCTGTTGATATCTCGAACACCGGGATCCGCAACACAGGCGCCTGAGACATATAAGGGAGGGGGCCGGTCGTGGGACGCCTCGTACCAGCCGTGACCCGGGCTCTCGACATTCTCGAGCTCTTTCTCGACGGGGACGGGACGCTCTCCGCCCCCGACATCGTGCGCAGGCTCCAGCTGCCGCGCACCACCGTGCACGAGCTGGTGACCACGCTCGCCGCCCGGAAGTACATCGTTCCGGTGCCCGGCCAGCCCGGACGCTACCGGCTCGGTGTGCGCCCGTACCAGCTCGGTGCCCGCTACTCCGAGCAGCTCGACCTCGCGGCCGAGGGCCAGCAGGTCGCCCGGTCCGTCGCCGAGACCTGCGACGAGACCGTGCATGTGGCGATCCTCGAGGACACGGACGTCATCTACATCGCCAAGGTCGACTCCACGCACGCCGTGCGGATGGTGTCGGCGGCCGGGCGCAGGCTGCCCGCCCACTGCACCTCCGTAGGCAAGATGCTGCTGGCCTCCCTTCCGGAGCCGGAGCTCGCCGCGCGTATCCCCGACAGCGCCGAGCTGGTCGCGATGACCCCCAACAGCATCACCGACCCGGCCGCCCTGCGCGAGGCCCTGGCCGAGATCCGTGAGCGGGGCCTCGCCGTGGAGAACCGCGAGTCCAACCCGGACGTGTCCTGTGTGGCCGCGCCGGTCCGCGACCGCACCGGGCAGGTCGTCGCCGCCCTGTCGATCTCCGTGCCCATGATCCGCTGGAGCGAGGAACGCCGGGCCGAGCTGGAGCAGCTCGCCGTCAAGGGCGCCGCCGAGCTGTCCGAGCACCTCGGTCACCGGGGCATGGCATGAGGACGCCGTACGAGGTCGCGGTGCGTGCGGAGGCCGAGCTGGGGGAGGGCCCCACCTGGGACGCGGCGACCGGCCGGCTGCTCTGGATCGACATCCTCGGCTCCCGGCTGCACACCTACGACCCGGCCACCGGGCGCCGCACCCTGCGCCGCACGCAGCAGCACATCGGCGCCGTCAAGCCCCGCACCGGCGGCGGACTGGTGCTGAACCTGCGCGACGGGGTCGGCCTGCTCGACCCCGACGGCACCTTCCGCTGGCTCCACCACGAGCCGGTCCCCGGCCGCCGCGCCAACGACGCCGCCGTCGCGCCCGACGGCGCCCTGTGGGCGGGCACGATGCGCTACGACGAGGCGCCGGGGGGCGGCACGCTGTCCCGCGTCACCGGCGACGGCACGGCCGAGGTCGTGCTCGACGACGTGGCCGTCAGCAACGGCACGGGGTGGAGCCCCGATGGGCGGCTCATGTACTACGTCGACTCCCCGACCCGGCGCCTCGACGTCTTCGACTACGCCGACGGGAGGATCTCCGGGCGGCGCACCCTCGCCGAGATCGAGGAGAGCGCGGGCTTCCCCGACGGGCTGACCGTGGACGCCGAGGGATGCGTGTGGGTCGCCCTGTGGGAGGGGTCGGCGGTGCGGCGCTACACCCCCGACGGTGAGCTGGACCGGGTGATCGGGCTGCCGGTGCCGCTGGTGACGGCCTGTGCGTTCGGCGGGGACGGGCTGACCGACCTGTACGTGACGACGGCCCGGGTGGGGCTGACCGATCCGCCCGCCCTGGCGGGATCCCTGTTCGTGGTGCCCGGGGCGGGCAAGGGACTGGCTCAACCCGCGTTCGCCGGCTGACGAGGACCAGGGGCGGAGCACGCGCCCATGTCTGCGCGCCCCGTCCGGTCCAGTGCCCTGGTCCGCTGTCTCAGCCTCCCGTGCGGTCCAGCCTCCGCAGGACCGCACGCTCGTCCTCCGTCAGCGGCGCCCCCACCGCCGCCGGCAACGGCGGCCCGCTCAGCGTCGCCAGGACCGTCGAGGGCCGGAGCAGCCGCGCCGGCCCCGTCGTCATGCTCATCACGTCCCAGAGCGCCGAGGCCGCCGTGTACGAACCGGTCGCCGTGCGGATCATGCGGCGCGTGTAGGCGGTGACCAGACGGTCGGCGAGGCCGGGCGAGCCCCCGCGCGTCCCGGGGTACCAGACGTCCTGGCTCACCGCCATCGTCCAGGCGGCCTCCACCGGCCTGGCCGCCCGCCGCTGCACCCGCCGGGCGAGCCCGGGTTGGCCCAGGCCGGAGCCGGAGCGCCGCAGCTCCCGCGCCAGCTCCCGGGCGCCCAGTGCGGCCACCGACATGCCCTGCCCGTAGGCCGGGTTGAACGTGGCCAGCGCGTCGCCGAGGACGACGAGGCGGTCGGGCCAGGAGCGGACCTTCTCCAGGTACCGGCGGTGGTTGCTGGTGCTGCGGCTGACATGGACGTCGGTGAGCGGTTCCGCGCCGGAGATCAGCCGTCCCACGATGGGATCGGGCAGTTCCAGGGTGTACCGCAGGAACTCGTCCGGGTCGGACGGCGGTTCGCCGCCGCCCCGCGTGCCGGCGAGGCTGACCATCCAGCGGTCGCCCTCGATCGGCAGCACCATGCCGCTGCGGCCGGGCCGCCCCTGGTACGGGTCGGCCTGCACCATGGTCAGCGGGAAACGCCCCGCTCCCTCGGGGGTGCGGTAGAGGCGGGTGGCGTTCACCAGGCCGGCGTCCACCGTCTTCTCGCGCACGTCGTCGACGCCCAGCCCCGCCAGCCAGGTCACGATCCGCGATCCGCGCCCGCTCGCGTCCACCACGAAGTCCGCGGCGAGTTCCTCCTCCCCGGCGGCGGTCGAGAGGCGGACCCCGGTCACACACTGCCGCGACCCCGTCAGCTCCAGCACCCGCGCCTTGCGGACGACCACCCCGGTGCTGTCCAGCACGGCGCCCCGCACCGCCCAGTCGAGGAGGGCGCGAGTGCAGGTCAGCATGCTCGGCCCGGGGTGACGCCAGCGCCGCAACCAGCCCTCGGGCGTGAGGGCGGCCATGCCCGAGCCGAGCGGGATCTCGTGCGCACCGGCGGCGAGCAGGTGCTTGCGCATGTCCACACCCGGCACCAGGTCCTCCATGGAACCCAGGCCGCCGGCCATGAGGAGATGCGCGTGACGTCCCTGCGGCAGGCCCTTGCGGTGCTCCGGCCCCTCGGGCAGGTCGTCGCGGTCGAGCACGACCACCTCGTCCGCGACGGCGGACAGGGCCGCCGCGGCCAGCATGCCGGCCAGACCCGCACCGATGACGACAGCTCTACGCGACATGCGACTCCTCGCACTCAGCCATGAAGGCTCCTTTGCCCTGAGGGCGTTCCCCGACGTCCGGCCAGGGCAATGCGGCGCACAACACCCGCACGCCGACGGCGGTTTCGAGCCATGCGGGCTCGACTCGGACGGCTCTCACCGTACCTTCACGTTCCGCGCCCGTGACCTTTCGTGCGGGGTCTCGTGCGTACACGGGTCAGCCGGTGAGCGACCTGCCGTCCGTGTGGTCGCGCGCCAGAGCGCGGATCGCCCGGAGGTCCTCCGTGCGCCGCAGGGCCCGGGACACGGCGCCGATCTCGCGCAGCAGGTCCGTGGTGTCGCGCGCACCGGTGCCGTCGTCCTCCCGCCCCCTGCTCCTGGTGTCGGCCGCGTCCAGGATCGCCGCGGTGGCCGCCAGGGCCTTCGCCCGGTCGGGCGGGTGGCCGAGGGCGAGGGCGGCGTCGTGGAAACGCTCGCGCCGGTCCTCGTCGATGTGCCGGGCGAGCGGCAGCAGCACGTCGCGGATGAACGTCTCCCGGCGGACCAGGCGCAGCTCGGGCGTCGCGCGCAGCAGGAACGGCACGCCTTCACCGCCGTTGACGGTCCTCATCAGCAGGTACAGCGGCCGCAGTTCGTGGAGAGCGAGCCGGACGTGCCAGCGCCCGTGCAGGTACTGGCCGGCGTGCGGGAGGATGAAGCCGACCGCGATGAGCACGGCGGACAGACAGGCGAGCGGCGGGGCGACGGCCGTGCTCAGCCAGTCCACGTCCCGCCCGGTCCAACGGGCCACCACCGCGCTGATCTTGGCGGCGTCGAAGAGCAACTGTGCCGCATACCCCACGCCGAGGAACTTCAGCCCCCAGCGCAGCAGCGAGTCGAGTCCGTCCGTGCGGACCCAGTTCCAGATCAGCCCGTTGGTGACCAGCGCGGCCACCGTGTGCGCGAGCAGGTACAGCACGATCACCTCGCGCATGTACGGGGTGTTCGCGTAGTACGTGTCGAGGTCCCGCAGCCGCTCCACCGGCACGTCCGCGAGAACGAACAGCACCCACATCGCGACAACCACACCCGAGTAGACCGCCACGACCCCGCGCATGGCGCGCCGGGTGCGCTCCGAGCGGTCGGACAGGCCGTTGCGCCAGGAGATGATCAGCAGCAGACAGAAGGCGCAGAACGCGGTGAGCAGCGAGTAGACCCAGGGGCCGGAGAAGTTCGCCACCCCGGTGAGCCGGTTGACCCGGGCGATCGTCGACGGCGCCACGAAGACGAACACCGCGCAGGCGAGCAGCAGCAGCCCGCCGACCGCGCGCAGCATCGGATCCTTCCAGAGCCGGATGATGCTCGGCAGCTTGATGGCCAGGGCGGCGGCCAGGACCCCCGCGGGGATCCACCAGAAGTTCGGATAGAACTGGTTGACGAACTCGGCCGGGGTCAGCGCCACCGTCGTCACGGTGCCGCACCTCCTCGCGGCCCCCGGTAGTACAGCGACCGTTGCACCGGTTCGAGGGGTACGTCGGGCCCGGCTCCACCCGACAGCAGCGCCCGGCACCCCGCCGCCAGCCGGTGTCCGAAGGCGTCGGCCTCGGCCTCGTCCCGTTCCCGGGAGCCGTGGCGGGCGGCCACCGCCAGCGCGACGTCCTCCCACCCCGGCCGGTCGGCGAACGCGTGAGCCGCCGCCGCACCCGCCCCGTGGTGATGCCCGTGCCCCGCGTGCAGATGCCACAGCTCGTGCCCGAGGATGACCAGCTGCTGCACGGCCTCGGCCCGCTCCTCGACGATGACGAGGTCGAAGTCCTGGAACTCGACCCACAGGCCGGTCACTTCCAACTCGTCGGGAAACCGCTCGAACCGGAGCTGCACGGGCCGTCCGCCGCGCCGTGCGCTCATCTCCTCGCACAGCGCCCGGCACAGCGACGTTACGTCGGTGGGGCGCCGGGGTCTCTTCCGGACCGCGGTGGCGAGCTCGGCGGCCAGGCCGCGCATGGCTGAGCCACTGCGTGAGCGCCTGAGCGCGGCGGTGACTCGGGCGGCCCTGACCCGCGCGCCCGCGATGTCCATCGCTCCCCCTCCTCGGCGCCGGCCGAGACCTGCCGGCGCATCCGAGACTACGCGCCCGAAAGTGTGCGCGTCATGCGATCCGGCGTCCGATGTTCCATGGGGAACGACCGTTCCTGTCCGGAAAAGTCCTGACCGAAGTCCGGACGGCCCATTGACGTGCTAGCCCGTCAAATTTACGGTCCCGTTCGAGGTAACGAGTGCCATCCGAAATGCCGAACGGTACGGGTCGGCGATCCCATGTACCACCCACCCCGAAAGGCGACCATGCACACCGCCCGCTTCACCCTGGACCCCGCCTTCACGGTCGGTGAGGTCAACCCCCGCCTCTTCGGCAGCTTCGTGGAACACCTCGGCCGCTGCGTCTACACCGGCATCTTCGAACCGGACCACCCCGCCGCCGACGAGGACGGCATCCGCACCGACGTCCTGGACCTCGTCCGCGAACTCGGCGTCACGGCCGTCCGCTACCCCGGCGGCAACTTCGTCTCGGGATACAAGTGGGAGGACTCGGTCGGCCCGGTCGAGGACCGCCCCCGCCGCCTGGACCTCGCCTGGCGCTCCACCGAGACCAACCGCTTCGGCCTCTCCGAGTACATCGCCTTCCTGAAGAAGATCGGCCCCCAGGCCGAGCCCATGATGGCCCTCAACCTCGGCACCCGGGGTGTCGCCGAGGCCCTCGAACTCCAGGAGTACGCCAACCACCCCGCCGGCACCGCCCTGTCCGACCTCCGTGCCGCGCACGGCGACAAGGACCCCTTCCGCATCAACCTCTGGTGCCTCGGCAACGAGATGGACGGCCCCTGGCAGACCGGCCACAAGACGGCCGAGGAGTACGGCCGCCTCGCCGCCGAGACGGCCCGGGCCATGCGTCAGATGGACCCCGGCGTCGAACTCGTCGCCTGCGGCTCCTCCAGCCAGTCCATGCCGACCTTCGCCGAGTGGGAGGCGACGGTCCTCAAGGAGACGTACGACCTCGTCGACTACATCTCGCTGCACGCCTACTACTGGCCCGAGAACGGCGACATCGACTCCTTCCTCGCCTCCGCCGTCGACATGGAGTCCTTCATCGACAACGTCGTCGCGACAGCCGACCACGTCGGCGCCCGGCTCAAGTCGAAGAAGCGGATCAACCTCTCCTTCGACGAGTGGAACGTCTGGTACATCTCGGAGTGGCACGAGATCGAGGACTCCGGCGCGCGGGACTGGGCCGAGGCCCCGCGCCTGCTGGAGGACAACTACAGCGTCATGGACGCCGTCGTCTTCGGCTCGCTCCTCATCGCCCTGCTCCGGCACGCCGACCGCGTCACCGTCGCCTGCCTCGCCCAGCTCGTCAACGTCATCGCGCCGATCATGACCGAACCGGGCGGCCCGGCCTGGCGGCAGACCACGTTCTTCCCGTTCGCCCAGGCCGCGCGCCACGGCCGCGGCCAGGTCCTGGACGTCCGCGTGGATTCCCCGACGTACGAGACGAAGAAGTACGGCGAGACCGACCTCCTGCACGCAACCGCCGTGCGCGGCGAGGACGGCACCGTCACCGTCTTCGCCGTCAACCGCAGCCGCACCGACGCCCTGCCCCTCGAGGCCGCTCTGAGCGGCCTCGACCTGACGCGGGTCGTCGAGCACAGCGCCCTCGCGGACGCCGATCCCGACGCCCGCAACACCCTCGACGACCCCGAGCGGGTCACCCCCCACCCGGTCGACGGCACGGCCCTCCGGGACGGCACGCTCACCGCCGTCCTGGAGCCGCTGTCCTGGAACGTGATCCGGCTTGCCTGACGGCCCAGGTCAGCGTTCGATGCGCGGCAGGGCGGCCGAGGACGCCGAGGCCGAGGTCGTCCCAACCGTCCGGTAGCCGTCCGAATCCGGCACCTTCGCCACAGCGTTCATGACATGCGCGAGGACGGCTCGATCCGGTCACACCGGCTCGACGGGCACCCCTCCGGCCGCCGCGCCCAGCAGCGTCAGCCGTACGTCTCCCGGCCCGGACGGTGTGGTCCCGTCGGACAACACCGCCAACGCCAGTGTGTTGGCACCACGCGTGCGCAGGATCCCGTTCGGCAGCACGAAGGTGTGCTGCGGACCCACGTCGTTGATGTACTGGCCCATGTTCCAGCCGTTGAGGAAGATCTGGACGCGGTAGGCCCGGTCCGGGTCGTCCTCGAGGACGAGCCCGACCGAGGCGTCGACGCCGGGGTCGACATCCAGCCGGAAGTCCGTCCGGTACCAGGTGACGCCCTGCCGCCGCTCGGACCGGGGAAGCCGGGCGTCCTTCCAGTCCCCGTCGTCGTACTCGGGCAGATGCCAGCCCTCGCGCTCCCCGTGCAGCCCGCCGTTGTTCATCGGACCTCGCACGGGATCCGGCATGGCCGCGCCCTGGATACGCCACTTCACCTCGGGGGAGCCGCCCTCGAAGGTGACGGCGGTCAGACCGCGCGCGGCCTTGTGCGTGTCGAGCGCCTCGCCGTCCATGTCGTGCTGCATCCGCCGCACGAGCACGGACAGCACGTGCCGCTGCTTCCCGCTCTCCTCACGGCCCTCCTGCCGGCTTCCCTCCCGGCTCTCCTCACGGAACTTCTCCCGCAGCTTCTTCGGAAGGCCGAAGCGGGCCTTCGCGGTCCACGTCCCCTGCCGGGCCCGGTCCTCGTCCGGCACCGGCATCCGGTGCGTGCCCAGCGGCTCGCCGTCCAGCCAGGCCATCAGCAGGCCCTGCGTGCCGGTGCTGTAGGCGAGGGACACGGACGCGATGTCGCCGTCGCCGCTCCACTCGCCGCGGTACCAGACGTCGCCGTAGTGGAAGCCGTAGTCGTCGGCGAACAGGACGGGCTGCCCGTCGGGCACGGGTGTGCTGCTGAAGGTCGTCTCCTTGTCGGCCGTCGTCCAGTCCGAGTCGTCGAAGTCGGGCTCGGACTCCGGGTTCCCGGCCCGGCGCCGCCAGCCCTCCAGCGTGGGCAGGGCCGGCCGGGTCACCCCGGGCAGCGGCCGCAGCGCCAGCAGGCTGCCGGAGGCGCTGATCCGGGTGGCGACCGGGCGCCCGTTCCACGTGACGTGGGTGATGCCGCGCGGCCCCCACACCTCCAGGCCGGTCTCTCCGATGGTGTCGCCGGTGAGGTGGACCGTCGAGTCCCGCAGCTCGGCCGAGCGCAGCAGGGCGGGGCCGTAGACGAGGAGCGGACCGGACGGGGTCTCGTAGGGCCACAGCCGCAGGGCGGTGGCGTCGTCGGCGAACAGCACCAGCATCGGCGTGTCCACACCGTCGCCCTCGACCCGCACCCGGCTCAGCCCGCCGGCGCCGAGCGGGGCCGTGATGAACAGCTTGCCCAGGTTGTAGGCCCAGGCGGGCTCCGCGTCCAGCCGCATGGGCGTCGGCTCGTCCGCGCACTCCAGCACGACCTGGGCCATTTCGCCCGGGCGGCCCGCGAACACGGCGATGTCCTGCCGCCCGACGGTCAGGCTCACCATGGGCTGCACGGTGGAGTGCACCAGCGTCCGCTTCCCGAGCTTCAGATTCGCGGCGATCAGCTTGGCGTCCCGGGCCGGGACCGTGACCGGCTCGTCGATCCCGGCGTCCGGCAGCGTCGAGGAAAGTGCCTCGCCCGTGTCGTTGCGCAGGACGTAGACGTGGGCCCCGGTGTCGGGGTTGGTCAGGTGGTAGACCTTCAACCGGTCGTCGGTCGCCCGCACCGTCTTCGCCCGGCGCAGCTTGGCGAGGTCGGGCACGGACCGCAGCAACTGCCCGATCTGGTGCATCGGGGCGAGCTTCGGGGTGGCGTTGCGTGCCTCGTCGAACGCGGCGCCGTAGTCGTACGAGGTGTAGACCGCCGGCGCGGGCAGCCAGCCCCACGAGGTGCCCCCGTAGGTCATGTAGACGTTGTGCAGCGTGATGCCGTTGGCGAGGTTGGTGAGGTAGAAACGCCGCTCGTACGCCGCGTCCCGGGTCCGGCGCGCCTCGGCGTACCCCTTCCCGTCGAACGTGGAACCGCCCCACGGGTCGAACCAGCCGCCGCCGAACTCGGGCACGAACCCGGGCGTGTGCGGACTGGCCGTCGCCCCGCCCTTCCTGCCGCCGGCCCCGAACGCCCCCCAGTCCGGCGGCACTCGGTCCGGCTCCGGGTAGCCGTCGAAGCCGTACAGCCAGCGCCCCTTCTCCCCGCCGGTGTCGAACGAACCCGGTGTCCAGGCGCCGTCGCGTCCCTTGTCGTTGTGGAACAGCGGCACGTCGATGCCGTCGGCGCGGACCTTCTGGTACAGGTACGACATGTAGGCGCGCCCGGACGGCTCGTCGACGTGCGCGTCGTACTCGTTCTCGATCTGGTAGAGCAGGACCGTGCCCGTGCCCCGGGTGAACAGGCGCTTGGCCACGATGGCGTTCACCGCGGTCAGCCACTCGTCGACATAGCGCAGGTAGGTCGGGTCGGAGGTCCGGGCCCGGCCCTCGGTGGCGGTCAGCCAGCCGGGGAAGCCGCCGGCGTCGACCTCCGCGTTGATGTACGGCCCGGGCCGCAGGATGACGTACATCCCGGTCTCGGCGGCCGTCCGCAGGAACAGGTCCAGGTCGCGCACGCCGGTGAAGTCGTACCGGCCGGGTGCGGGGGAGTGGTGGTTCCAGGCGACGCACACGCTGACGGCGTTGTAGCCGTGCGCACGCATCTTCTCCAGCACGTCCCGCCACAGTGAGGGGCTCGGCAGCCGGAAGGGGTGCATCTCACCCGACCACAGCACCAGGCGACGGCCGTCGACGATCAGCGAGTGGTGGTCGAAGCCGATCTCGTGCGGCCGGCCGTCCGCGCCGGGCACCGGGGGCGGCGGGCCGGTGGGCGCGGGCCGTGCGGGATGGGCGGAGGTCGGCGACCCGCTGCCGGTCAGCGCGAAGCCGAGCGCCGCCGTGCCGGCCAGAGCGTGGAAGGTCCGCCTGCTGAGCTCCAAGGGAGCGCCTCCTGTTGTGCCTTGCGATACGTGGTGCGACGTGCGGTGCTTGTCGTACGGGGTGGATGTGCTCACTGTGGTGCGCGGTGCGCGTGCTCAATGTCTACAGGGTCACGGCGACAATGGTCCTATGAGGATCTCGGCACGTGCGGACTACGCGGTACGAGCGGTCGTGGAACTGGCCGCCCGGCAGGGGGAGGGGTCGGTCAAGGCGGAGGCCGTCGCCACCGCGCAGGACATCCCCCACAAGTTCCTGGAGGGGATTCTGGGCGATCTGCGCCGGGGCGGTGTCGTCGACAGCCGGCGCGGCGGGGGCGGTGGCTACCGGCTGGCCCGGGACGCCGCGCTGATCACGGTCGCGGACGTGATCCGCGCCGTGGACGGGCCGATCGTCTCGGTGCGCGGCGAGCGCCCGACCGGGCTCGCCTACTCCGGCACCGCCGAGCCGCTGCTGCCGCTGTGGATCGCCCTGCGGGCCAACGTGCGCAGGATTTTGGAGGGCGTGACGGTCGCCGACCTCGCGGCCGGGGCGCTGCCCGAGCCGGTGGAGCGGCTGGCGGCGGAACCGGCGGCCTGGGAGAACCCCTGAGGGGCGGCGGCCGGGCGCGGCGCTGTGCGTGATCCTCATTCCGTCCTCGGGATGTCCTCGCTTCGACGCTCTGACGCTCTGGTGCAACGCACCCTATGCGCCCACCGGCATCCCGGGTGAATTCCCGCCATTGTGAATGGCCGGAGAGCTACCTGGCCCGCCCCTGCCGCCCTGCGTACGATGCGACCGCTCCCGCTCTTCACATCCCCTTCATGGAATGGTCACAGGCCGGGGGCGCACGCGTCTGCCTGATTGACATGTGCATGTTCAATTACTGTCACGATCCACCCCCCACGAACGGATGGGAGAACCATGGCCGGTGGCCTGCTCCTGAGCGGTGCGGTAGCCGCGCTCCTCACCAGCGCACTCCCCGCACAAACCCCGTCCTCCGGGTTCGACGACCCGCCCCCGGACAAGATCATCATCCAGGTCGCCACGGTGAACGGCTCCGGCTGTCCGCAGGGCACCGCTGCGGTCGCCGTCTCCGAGGACAACACCGCCTTCACGGTGACCTACAGCGACTACCTCGCCCAGGCCGGCGGGAACTCCGACCCGACCGCGTTCCGCAGGAACTGCCAGCTCAACCTGAAGGTCCACGTCCCCGGTGGCTTCACCTACGCCATCGCGAGCGCGGACTACCGGGGATTCGCCTCCCTTCAGCGGGGCGCGAGCGCCAGCCAGCGGGCGTCGTACTACTTCCAGGGCTCGCCCAGCACGGTGTACAAGAACCACCCCTTCAGCGGCCCCCTCAACGACAACTGGCAGGCCACCGACGAGACCGACTGGGCCCAGCTGGTCTACGCGCCCTGCGGAGTGCAGCGCAACTTCAACATCAACACCGAGATCCGCGTCAACGCCGGCACCCAGTCGGCGGACAAGGTCAGCTTCATGACGATGGACTCCACGGACGGGGACATCAGCACCGTATACCACCTGGCGTGGAAGCAGTGCCCGCCGAAGAATTCGTGACGGTGTGAAGAGGGGCGGTCTCACCGGGCCGGTGGTCCGGTGAGACCGCCCCTTCGCGGTCCTACGCGTCGCCCGGCCGGTCGCCGGCCCCGGCCAGCGCTGTACCGAGAAGCACGAACGCGGCGAGGGCCGGAATCGGTATGTGCCCGCCCGCGCTGTCGATGTCGTCGGTGAAGTATCCGGAGAGCCCCGCCCAGACCAGGCTTGTGACGAGGACGAACACGGTGTTGCCGGTCTCCCGCAGCACCAGCATGCCGAACCACAGCAGCAGGGGCATGAGTGTCCACGAAGCGGCCATGGTGAAGAGGAACTCGAAGGCGCCGGCGAACAGGGTGTCCCCACTCGCGGTCGCGCTGTCGCGTGACCACGCGAAGCCGGCGGACATGACGGCGTGACAGGCCGCGGTGGCGGCGGCGACGGTCAGGGCGCCTTTGGCGTGGCGTATGTACCGCATGACGGAACTCCTCGCTCTTCGCAGGCCGATGGGCCCCAGCACGAGTGTGCTGGGGCCCACGGATGTGTGCGGACGGCGACCACGGTGTGGCCGGTCCCTCGGGTACTACAGGGCGCGCTCCAGGGCGTTGGCGTAGAGCCGGGCGCCGGAGATCTTCGGGTGGAAGGACTTCATCGACGGGTTGGGCGCATCGTTGTCCGCCTCGGACCGGCCGTCGTTGACGATACCGTGGATGGATTCGGGGTCACCGCAGATCGCCTTGCCCTTGAAGTCCGACGCGGGATCGACGAACGTGGCCCCGGCCGACGTCGCGGCGGCCTTCATCTCCTGGCTCAGCTTCGGAGCGACCTCGTTGTTCAGCCACGGCGCCTCCTCGGTGCCGATACCCGGGATGCACTGGCCGTTCCTTTCCAGGAGCGGCGGGTAGCCCACGAGGTAGATCTTGGCCTGTGGCGCACGGGCCTTGATCTGGTTGAGGACCTTGACGATCCTCGGCTTGACCTCGTTGGCGATCCAGTTGGGCATGAAGTCCTTGAGCGGACCGGTCTTCTCGCCGGTCTTGTCGCCCGTGTCCGGGTTCTTCATGTCGATCTCGGCGTCCTGGCAGAGGCTCAGTCCGGCCTTCCAGACGCATTCGTTGAACACGTCCGAGAACAGGGAGTCGTTACCGCCGATGGCGATGGTCACGATGTCCGTGTTCTGGTCGAGGTAACCGAGGTCCATCTGGGGCAGCGAGTTCTGCTGCCCCTTGCCGCCCGACCAGACGTTGTAGGTACGCGCGCCCGAGCAGGCGATGAAGCTCAGGTCGACGTTGCCGTAGTCGTCGGAGATCTTTCCGATGGACTGGGACCTGCCGGGCAGGGTCGCCTGCCGGATCCAGGCCTGCTTGGAGCGGTGGCACTTGTTGACGATCTCGCTGCTGCCGAGATCCTCCTTGTAGTCCGTCTCCCGGAAGTAGTCCTTTCCGCCCTCGTTGTCGGCACCTTCGCCGGAGGCGAAGGAGTCACCCATGCCGACCACGTGCGTCGGGTTGGCGCCGAGCGTCTGGAAGGCGATGGCGTCCCAGGCGATGTCGACGCCCGGAGCCTCGTCGGTGATGTTGGACAGGGACACCGACGGGGTTCCGGTGAAGTTGAAGACGCCGAGCGAGCGCCACTCGTTACTGCGGATGCGCTGCGGAGCGACACGCTGCGGAGACTTGGAGTCGGTGCCCGACACCGAGTACGTCGCCTGCTGGGACCGCGCGGCCACGTTCGGCATGTGGACCAGGACCCGGGTCCAGCCCTTGACGGCGCTGGGGCCGGTCCAGGTGCCGGTGGCCTTCAGCCGCTGATCCGTCCCCGGGGAACTGCCCTTGTGGGTGGTGGAGAACCAGATGTGGTTCCCGTACCCCACACCGAGCTGGTGGGTGTCCATCCTGGCCGAGGGCGTGGCGAAGTCGAACTTGAACGAGCCGGCCGACTTGCCGGTGTCGAAGCAGCGTCTGCCGTCCTTGCCCGCGATCCGCTGACCGGAGTTCACGTTGTCGACGATGTACGTGGTTCCCGGGATCTCGGCGTCGCAACGGGGCGGGTGGGAGTTGCCGTCCGCCTCTTCCGGGTAGGTGCTGTTGAAGCGGAAGATCTCGTTGCCGCAGGAACCGGCTCCGCAGTTCTTCCACTCCACCTTCTTGTTCCACCAGCACCGGAAGTCCGACCGCTGGCAAGGACCCGTCGCGGGCGAGTCGTTCGACGCGCCCTCCTTGATCTTGCTCGGGTCGCATTCGTTGGAACCGTCACAGAACAGTGCGACCGGCGGCTTGGCCAGGGTGCGGAACATGGGCTCGGTCCACCAGGCCGGCCGGAAACCGTGGACGAGGGTGCCCGGCGCCTCCAGCGCCTCCAGCGGGCGCGCGGCCCAGCCGATGACCTTCTCCGGGTACGGCCAGAACTGCGGCTTGGCGGCGTGGGAGTAGTCGTCACCACCGTTCTCGTTCTCCAGGAACGGGGTCCGGTTCGGCTTGTAGGTGGGGCTTGCCGGGTTGTTGGCCCAGCCCACGCCCCACTTGCCCCCGTTCTTGCCCGCGTCCGCCTGCTCGTAGAACCCGGAGTTGTAGGCCCACAGGGCGAAGAACCAGTTCTCGATGGCCTTCGGGTCACCGTTGTTCACGGTGAGGCCGGCCTTGCGGGTCTGGTTCCACTTCTCGGCGAGGATGTTCACGCCGGCCGCGACGTTCGCGGTGTAGTCCAGCGCGACGGCGTCCTGGTACGCGCGCGGCTTGGACGGCCGGACCTCGCCGTTCTCGTACGGCTTGCCGGGCAGACGCATACCGTCGGTGACCTGCGTGATGCCGTAACCGCAGTCCGCTGCGGGCCAGTTGATGGCCCAGGGGTCGTCGACCTCGCCGTGCTCGTTGTGGACGAGGCCGTAGTAGTTGCCGATGAGGCTGTTGGCGGTGGTGCCCGGTGCGGCGAAGCGGGTGGCCTGCCACATGTTGGATTCCTGGGCGGTGATGCCGAGGAACACCTGGGCGGGTATGCGCCCGCCGCCGGTGAGCGGGGTGAGGCCGCCGATGAGGGATTGCGGCGAGTAGGCCCCCATCCCCATGTTCTTCCAGTTGGCGGCCCGCTTCACATGCTGGTCCATCGTGCCTTCGATGGCCCGGTTGACAGCCCACTCGATCTGCCGCGGCTTCGGCTGGAAGGCCTGCTTCTGCGGGTTGCCCCGCTCCACGGCGCAGGTCCGCTCCGACTCCGGCTCCGCGATGTTCAGCAGCGCCGTCTTCTTGCCGCCCACCGTGCCACCGCTCTTGGCGGGGGCGGTGCCCAGCGCCGGGGAACGGTCCTGGCCCTCGGCCGGGTCCGGATTGACCGGGGACGCGGCCGGGTTGGCCTCGAAGACGGGCTCGCTGCCGGTGGGCAGGTGGCTCATCTCGATGCGGGCCGTGCGCGCCGTGTCGTATTCCGAGGGACGGATGCGGGTGTCCTTGCCGTCGGCCCACGCGGAGTTCACGACGGCGCGGGCCCGGGTGGAGGCGGTGGCGTCCTTGTCGATACCGCCCGGGTTCCGCACGTCCTTCGGCAGAGTGCCGACGTTCTTCGCCGCACCGGTGACGATCGTGGTCCCGTCGGCGGCGCGGGTGAGGTCCATACCGGTCAGATTGCCCTCGGCGACCGTCCGGGCCTTGACGGCCCGGCCCTTGAGCTGTCCGCCCGTCAGGTACTTGACCTCGGACGTGTTGCCGGCGGACGCGACCTCGGCGGGCTTCGCGGCGGTGGCGCGGGCCAGCACCTTCTTCGCAGCCCGCGCGTCGTGCGTGCGGTCCAGGAAGGCGATGCCGCCGTCCTTGGTGACGGAGAGGCTGAAGGGCGTGTTCTCCGTGCGTGTGACCAGCTCGGACTTCCCGCCACCGGTGATCCGGACGATCGCGTTGCCCTGCGCGGCGACGACGCCGCCTCGGGTCGGGACGGCGGAGGTGATCTGGCCCTTCACCGTGGTCTTCTTCTTCGTCTTGCCCGTACGGGCGTCGACGGTGATCAGACGGGTCTCGTTCCGGTTCGACGTGTTCTCGTCGGTGAACTGCGAGAGCACCGCCTGCTCGCCGTCGCCGCAGCCGGGCGAGAAGTAGGCGAGGCTCGCCTGGTACGGCAGCTTCGTGACCTCGCCCGAGTTCAGGTCCACGGCAGCCGTGAAGGCGCCCCGGGCCATGAGGTTGGGCTTGTTGGTGAAGGTGCGCGGCGCGTAGGCGACCATGGCCCGGTCACCTGAGGCGGTGACGCAGGCGTTGCCGATCCAGGTGTCGGTGTCGGAGAACCCGGGTTCCACGAGGGTCGCCGCGGTCTTCCAGCGGTAGCCGTCGGCCTCGTCGGCGGTCATGACGTGGAAGCCGGTGGCGTCACCGATGGTGGTCCACGCGGTGTCCGAGGACTTGGTGTAGCCGCTGCCGAGCACCTTGCTGCGCTTCTTGGCGGGAACGCGGTCCTTGTGGCCGTCCTCGTCCGCCTTCACGCGGGGCGCGGCGGAGCCGGACCATCCCTCGGCGGCATTCGGGGGCGGCGTCGGTGCCTCCTGGGGAGCGGCTTGCGCCTGGACCGCGGTTCCGAACGCGATCGCGGTGGCGATGGCGCAACTGATGGGAACACGCGCGTACGTGTGTCTGCTGGCCCGTCTCAAAGAACGTCTCCATGGTTGAGAGGTGGGGGAACGCTTGTGCGCGGCGCAACGGAGCCTCGGCACGTGGGTGATGCGTTGAAGCGGGCGGAAGGAACCGCGACGGCAGAGGCAAGCGGCACATCGGCGTGCCCGTCGCTCTGTCGTCTTCAGCCGGAGTCGTCGACCCTCGCTGTGCTGGGCCGGAGGATGAACCGGCCCTCTACGCATCAGAAGGGCTGTGTGTGGCGGGCTCGATGGCCGAAATGGCCCAGGCCGCGATGCTTGCCCGCGCGGCAGGTGTCAGACATGCCTGTTCCTCCCCCGTTTGAACGCCATGGGAGGAATGTGGTCATACGAGTGCTGGGTCAACAGCACTTGCTCCCCCCGAGCGGCACCCGAGACCGGGTGATGAGACCAGGTCGCCTGAGTGCCCGGTCACTGTAGACACACGGCACCATCAGAAATAAGCACTGATCCGGGCATGGCAAAAAGAAGGTCATGTCCGGGGGAGGCCGCCGGACAGGGCGCACCGTCTCCTGATCTGTGAATCTTCGACGAAGTCGGACGGAAAGACCGGAGGGAGGGGCTCGACACGTTGGCTGATTCCCGCCCCTCCGGGCTGACATGCAAAAACCTTTGCCCGCTTGCGTGTGCGATGCGCTACGGTCTGTGCGACACGATCATCTGACTGTCACTCATAGGGGGAAAATATGAAGACGGGGATACGTCTGGGTGGCGTCTGCGCCGTCCTGCTTGCCGCGACAGCGATGACGCCCACCGCGTCGGCCGCCGACCAGCCCGCACCGAAGGCGAGCGCGGCGATCCAGACCATGGACATCGAGGGCGTCAAGGTCGCCAAGGAGGCGTCGGCCGAGACCAAGCGGATCATCGCGGCCGAGGCGGGAGTCGCCGCGGCCGCCGCCAACGTGTGCGGATCCGGCTACACCATCTCCACCGGGGCCGCCCGCTACGGGACCTACGGCACCACCTACACGTGGACCAACGGCAAGACCACGGGCGACCGGTACTACGACAAGCCGATCTGCGCCGTGTTCTTCAATGACACCGGCGCGGCGCACTACATGGGGATCCGGCTGAAGGACAACTACACCGATACGCCTCACAAGGAAGACTTCGGCACCTTCAGCACTTACGCCGGGCCCGTCTATCAGAACAAGGGCTACTGCGGCGAGGCGTACTCGTACATGAAGGTCGGAAGCAAGGTCGTCGTCGACAACATCCTCACCGTGGGATCCTGCAACTGACGTCGCCTCGCGACAGTGCCGCGCCCGCATCGTGCGGGCGCGGCACTGCTTCTGGTCGGAGCCGCGGCAGGTGAGGGCCGGTCAGTCCAGCGTCGCCAGTGCCTCCGCCGTGGCCTTCACGAAGCCCTCCGGGTTGTCCAGCATGATGTTGTGGCCGCAGTCGGGGATCGCGACGACGGACACTCCGGCCTCGGTGAGGGCGTCGGCGCCGGGAAGGGGGCCGTCGCACTCGGGAAGCAGGAAGGCGCGGGGGATCTTCAGCTCCAGCAGCAGCTCCCGCATCGTTGGGGTCGTACCGCTGGTGAGGTGGTACGCGCTGCGGTGCAGGGCCTCGCGGCCGGCCAGGCGCATCGTGGACCACCAGTGCGGGCCGACCCGGTCGCGCACCTCCTCCCAGCCGCCGCCCGTCACGAACTCCTCCTCGGAGTAGGCGGCGATGCCGCTGCTGCCCTGAGAGCCGGGCGCCCGCGGGACCGGGTCGAGGTTCGCGTCGATGAGGACCAGGCGGGAGACCAGGTCGGGGTGGCGGGCCGCCAGGACGATCGCCACCGAGCCACCCATGCTGTGGGCGATCACTTCGGCGGCCGAGACACCCGCTGCCGTCAGGGCGCCGGCGAGTGCGTCGGCGTGTGATTCCAGTGTGTAGCCGAAGTGCGCAGGGCGGTCGCTGATGCCGTGGCCGAGCATGTCGATCAGCAGGGAGCGGTGCCCGGCCAGGCGCGGATCGACAGCGGCCTCGGTGAAGTAGGGCGGCGAGGTGGCGCCCAGCCCGTGCACATAGACGCGCGCGGGCTCCCGTCCCGGCAGTTCGACCCAGCGGATTCGATCGCCCTCGGGCGTTACGGCGGCGCTGCGCACGGTCTTTCGTCCCCCGTGGATATGACGTCGGTGTCGGTGGACAGTCAACAGTAGTCTGCGGCATGGAGTTCTTCTGCTATCACCGCGACCGCCCCGGCTCCCTGCCGCTGCGTGAGGAGCTGGGGGAGGCGCACTGGGCTTACATGGACCGGTACGAGGCGGAGTTGATCGCCCGCGGGCCGACCTTCGCCGCCGACGGGGAGACGCCGAGCGGCAGCGTTCACATCGTCGACCTGCCCGACCCCGCGGCCGCCCGGGCGTTCGCCTTCGACGAGCCGGGCTACCAGGCCGGGGTGTACCGGGACGTGCTGCTGCGCCGGTGGCGCAACGTGCTGGGCCGCACCATGTGGGACTTCCCGGGCGGCTCTACGGGCGGTCCCCGCTTCCTGGTACTCGGCCTCGGCGGCGGTCCGGCCGCCGACCTCGACGTGCCGCCCTGCCACGACGAACTGATCGCGTATGGGCCGCTGCTGTCCGACGACGGTGCCGTGTGGCTGGGCACGGCTGCGCTGGTGCGGGCGCCGGACGCGGAGGTGGCGCGTGCCGTGCTGGCCCGGGAGAGGTACGCCGACGTCGAGGTGCACGACTGGGAGTTCGGCGGACGCCGGTGAGGCGCGGAGCGAGCCGGGAGTGAAGGGACGGGGGCCACTCGCCTGTACGAGAGGCCCCCGCGCTACGCGCCGGGTGTGACCGGCGTCAGCCCTGTTCCACGCCGAGGGTCAGCGTGCCCGCGTAGCCGGCGGACGTCGTGCTGCCGAGCGGGGTGAGGGTGAGGAGGCCCGAGGCGGCGCCTCCGTCGTCGTAGATCGAGTCCCGGGCCAGGGTGGTGCGCGGGACCGTGTTGACCTTGTACGTGGCGAGGGCCGCGACCTTGGTGGTGATCGTCTCGGCGAAGAAGAGCTGGCCCGTGTGCAGTTCGCGGCCGCCGGTGAAGGAGCCGTCGGGGGTCAGGGTGACGTTGGTGTGGACCTTGACGTGGATGTGCACGCAGCGGCCCCGGTACCAGCCGGGGTAGACCGTGGTGATCGCCGCGACTCCGCTCGCGTCGGTGAGGACGCCGCCGCGCAGGAACGTGCCGTTGTCGGGTTCGTCGTGGCCGTTGTTGCCCACGAACCCGGAGTACTCGCCGAGGGCGTCGCAGTGCCAGAGCTCCACCAGGGCGTTCTTGAGCGGAACGCAGGTGTCGTCGTCGACGACCGTCAGCGTCAGCTTCAGGGGGATGCCCGTCTTGTCCTCCCGGATGTCGGAGCGGACGTACTGGCCGTCGAGGTAGTACGGGCCTTCGGTCAGCTCCTTCGTCAGGGTGCAGACGGCTGCGGCGGCGACGGGGGCGGTGGGGCCGGTCTCCTGGGTGACCTGGTCGGCCGAGGAGGACGCAGCGCCGACGGCCAGCGTGGCGGCGGTGGCGCCGGTGGCGAGCAGAACGGTGCGGCGGTTGATGGGGGTGGCGGGGTGTTTCTTCGGAGTGTCTGTCATGGACACGGCAGAGTAGGGGCGAAATCTGTCGAGGAGCTGTGAGTTCGGCAAAGTGATGCGACGTCAAGTATCTGACGAGACAGGTATGTGCGGGCTCTGGTGGCGCCGACACGGGTGGCCAGGGGCGTGGGACCCGCTGGTGGGTGACGTGGCCGTTCGGCGTTGAGGGACGCGTCCGCGAAATGGCGGCACGCCGGGTCGGATGCAGCGGCCGATGTCCTCGACCGCACCCGGGCCCTCATGCCCAGGTGAAAGGGGCGGCTTCTCCGGTGTTCGGAGCAGATGGGCCGAGAGCGGCAGCAGGTTGGCCGGTGAGTGCCGGGTGGTGTGACCCGCATGCTCCATCAACCCCCGCCGTGCGGGCCGAGGTCAGACGTCTCCCGGCAGCCTGAAATAATTTCCAGAACAACGGAGTTGGCGATGGCATGACTCAGAGACCGGCGCCCCGCCTCCTGTCCGGCGCAGCCCTTTCCGACCTGCTCGGAACGCAGCAGTTCGGCACGCTCGCCACCGTCAAGCGCAGCGGCCACCCCCACCTGACCACCATGGTGTACAGCTGGGACGCCGAGTCCCGCACGGTGCGGTTCTCCACGACGGCCGACCGCGTCAAGGTCAAGCACCTGCGCCGTGAACCGCGTGCGGCACTGCATGTGCAGGGCGCGGACGTCTGGTCGTTCGCCGTCGCCGAGGGCGAGGCCGAGGTCTCCGAGGTCACCGAAGTCCCCGGCGACGCGGTAGGCCGCGAACTGCTCGCGATGATCCCGGCGGGCGCCGAACCGGAGGACGAGGACGCCTTCTTCGAGCAACTGGTCGACGAACGGCGCCTCGTCATCCGACTGAAGGTGGACCGGCTGTACGGGACCGCGCTCGACATCGAGGGATAGGGCTGCGGCGCGTTGAGCGCATGAACGGGCGTCGTCGCCGTCCGAGCGCCCCGGCAGGGCCTCGGACCGGCGCGACGGCGGGTGTCACCCCGCCTGCCCCATCCCNNCCCCCCGCCTGCCCCATCCCCGCCGCATTGGGCCAGTTCTGTGCCGCCGGCCAGCCCGTCGCCGGGGCGGGGGTCAGTCCGTTCGTGCCCCGTACCTGAGCTGCCGTCAGGCCACCCCGGGCCGGGACGCCGGGCGGGGTGGGGCCGGTGAACGGGGCGGCCAGGGGTGACGGGGCGGGGGCCGGCGCCGGAGCAGGGGCCGGCGCCGGGGCTTGGGCCACGGGGGCCAGGGGCGGTGCCGGGGCGGCCATCGGCTGGGGAGCGGGCTGCGCCACCGGCTGGGGGATGGGCGGCTGCGGCATCTGCGGCTGGGGTATCTGCGCTGCAGCCGGCATCGGCATCCCGCCGCCCGCACCCGCCGGTACGGCGGACGCGGCGGCGGGGAGCGGCATGCCGATGCCGGTGGCCGGGGCGGGGGCCGGGGCGGGGGCCGGGGCGGGCGCCGGTACCGGCCCGCCGACGGCACTCGCGGCGGCAGGAGTGGGTGCCTGTGTGGGGGAGAAGCCCTGGCCACCGCCCGTTCCCGCGCTCGCGGCGGCCGGAGCCGCGACGAGCCCCGGCCCCCCGAATGCCGCCGCGGCAGCCGGCATAGCTGCCGGCGCCGTTCCCATCGCCTGCGCCGCGAGCCCCCGCATGCCCGACCCGTTCGTCTCGCTCACCAGCCGGTCCACGGCCGCCGTACCCGAGCTGTAGCTGGTCCCATTGCCCAGCTCGGGTACGGCGGCTCCCCTCCTGGACGTCCCGTAGAGCACCTGTTCCAGGCCGGACACCAGGCGACGCACGTCCACCTGGGGGCGCACCACGAGACGCAGGAAGCGGCTGGACGAACCGATCTTGTTGCCGCACTCGCGGACCAGGATCCGGTGCTCGGTGAGCATCCGGTCCCGGACCACCGTCCCCTCGGCGCCCACGGGGAGGCGCACGAAGAGGAAGTTGCCCTGCGACGGGTAGACCGTCAGCCCGGGCAGGGAGGACAGCTGGCCGGCCATGTCGAGGCGGTCGCGGCGCACCTGCGTCAGGCTCTGCGCGTACTCGGCGCCGTGCTCCTTCAGCATGAAGACGACGTGCTCGGCGAAGGAGTTGAGGTTCCACTTGGGGAGCATGGAGCGGATCCGGCCCGCGAGCGCCGGGTTGGCGACCAGGTAGCCGAAGCGGATGCCGTGCAGGCCGAAGTTCTTGCCGAGGCTGCGCAGGACGACCACGTTGGGCCGCAGCATCGCCTCCTGGACGACGGACGGCTCGGCCTCGGCGTCCGCGAACTCCAGGAACGACTCGTCGATGACGACCAGGTCGAGGTCGGCCATGGCGTCCATGAACTGCACGATGGCGTGCTTGTGCAGGAAGCCGCCGTCGGGGTTGTTGGGGTTGCAGATCACGGCGACGCGGGTGCCGCGGGCCCGGATGAACTCGGCGTACTGCGCGAGGTCGAGGGCGAAGCCGCTGGACTCCTGGAGCGGGAACATGTCGACCCGCTTGCCGGTCTCCATGGGCTGGTCGGTCCAGCGGCCGAAGGTGGGGACGGGGACGGCGAGGGACTCGCGGACCAGCAGGTGGTCGATCCAGGTGATGAGCTCGGTCGAGCCGTTGCCCATGGCCACGCACTGCGGGGGCAGCTGGAGCAGGCTGCACAGCTCGGCGGTGATCGTGTCGGCGCTGCTCGGGTAGTACGTGATGATGTCGCGGAGCCGGGCCGCCATGTCCTCGAACATGGCCGGGGTCGGGAAGTAGGGGTTGCAGGGGATACAGAAGTCCACGGGGCCGGCTCCCTCGCCGCCCTCACGTGTCAGAGCCGCCATCGACGGGCTGTGAGCCGCGGTACTGCGGAACAGCGACGTGACGTTGTCGGCCATGGAACCTCCGTATGGGGCGGGTCCGTTGGGGACGGACGGACCCGACGTTTAAGGGCGGCCCGCGCGGGGGAGCGCGGACCGCCCTTTGATACGGAGACCACGGTGACACCGTTCAACCGTCGGTGAAACGGTCGGGACGTGTGTCCGTTCCGTGAAGACCTGTCAGTGGTCTCAGCGCCTCAGCAGCCGAACGTGTGGATCGTGGTCGTCCGGTACGTCTGCCCGGGCCGCAGCACCGTGGACGGGAACTTCGGCTTGTTCGGCGAGTCCGGGAAGTGCTGCGTCTCCAGGCACAGCGCGTCGCCCTGCCGGTAGGTGCGGCCGGACGGGCCGGTCAGCGTGCCGTCGAGGAAGTTGCCCGAGTAGAACTGCAGGCCCGGCTCGTTCGTGGCGATCTTCAGGGTGCGGCCGGAGGCCGGGTCGCGCAGGGTGGCGACGTGCTCGGGCCGGGCGGTGATGCCCTTGTCCAGGACCCAGTTGTGGTCGAAGCCCTTGGCGGTGACCAGCTGCGGGTGCGAGGTGCGGATGTCCCGGCCGATCCGCTTGGTCCGGCTGAAGTCGAACGGCGTGCCCGCGACCTTGGCCAGCTCACCCGTCGGGATCAGGCCCGCGTCGGTGGGCGTGTAGCGGGAGGCGGCTATCTGCAGCTCGTGGTCCTCGATCGTGCCACTGCCCTCACCCGCCAGGTTCCAGTAGACGTGGCTGGTGAGGTTGACGACGGTGGCCTTGTCCGTGGTGGCCTCGTAGTCGATGCGCCAGTCACCGTGCCGGGTGAGCGTGTACGTCACCTTCGTCTTGAGCGTGCCCGGGTAGCCCATCTCGCCGTCGACGCTCGTGTAGTACAGGTGCAGGCCGACGTCGGAGCCCTTCACGAACGGCTCGACGTCCCACACCCGCTTGTCGAAGCCCTGCGTGCCGCCGTGCAGGCTCTGCTCGCCGTCGTTGACGGACAGCTGGTAGTTCTTGCCGTCGAGGGTGAACTTGCCCTTGCCGATGCGGTTGCCGTAACGGCCGATCAGGGCGCCGAAGTACGGGGTCTTGGCGACGTAGTCCGCGAGGTTGTCGAAGCCCGCGGAGACGTTGGCGTAGCGGCCGCGACGGTCGGGGATCTCCAGGGACTGGACGACACCGCCCCAGGAGAGGACCTTCAGGCGGGTGCCGCCGTTCTCCAGTGACCAGCTGTAGACCTTCGTGCCGTCGGCGAGCTTGCCGAAGAGCGTCTTCACCGGCTTCCTGCCTTCCGTGGCGTGCGCCGTGCCGCCGAGCGTGGTGGCGGCGATGCCCGCCGCGGCTGCTCCGGCGATGACCGTGCGTCTGTTCAGTTCCATGCGTGCGGCTCCCGAATGAAGGAGAGGGCCCCGCCTCCCGGCGGGGCCCAGAGCTGACTTACGAACCGACCTTGCGCTTGTTCCACACGTCGAACCCGACCGCCGCCAGCAGTACGAGGCCCTTGATGACCTGCTGCCAGTCGGTGCCGATGCCGACGAGGTTCATACCGTTGTTCAGCACGCCCAGGACCAGGCCACCGATGATCGCGCCGAGGACGGTGCCGACACCGCCGCTCATCGACGCCCCGCCGATGAACGAGGCCGCGATCGCCTCCAGCTCGAAGTTGAGGCCGGCCTTGGGAGAGGCCGCGTTGAAGCGGGCGGCGAAGACCAGACCCGCCAGGGCCGCGAGCATGCCCATGTTCAGGAAGACCAGGAAGGTGACCTTCTTGTCCTTCACACCCGACAGCTTGGCCGCCGGGAGATTGCCGCCGATGGCGTAGATGTGGCGGCCGATGATCGCGTTGCGCATGACGTAGCCGAAGCCGACGAGCAGCACGCCCAGGATGAGCAGCACGATCGGGGCGCCCTTGTAGCTGGCCAGCAGCATGGTCAGCGTCAGCACCGCGGCGCCGATCGCGACCAGCTTCAGCAGGAACAGCTTCGTGGGCGGGACGTCCAGGTCGAACTCCTGCTGCCGCCTGCGGTCCCGGACCTCCTGGAAGATCACGAAGGCGATCATCGCGAAGCCCAGCAGCAGGGTGAGGTTGTGGTAGTTCGTGTTCGGGCCGACCTCGGGCAGGAACCCGTTGGCGACCTTCTGCAGCCCGTCGGGGAACGGGCCGAGGGTCTGGCCCTCCAGGAAGATCTCCGTCAGACCGCGGAAGATCAGCATGCCCGCCAGGGTCACGATGAACGACGGTATGCCGCCGTACGCGATGAAGAACCCTTGCACGGCACCCGCGACCGCGCCCACGGCCAGGCACAGCAGCACGGCGAGGGGCCAGGGCAGGTCGTGTTTGACCATGAACACGGCGGCCATGGACCCGACGAACGCCGTCAGCGAGCCGACCGACAGGTCGATGTGGCCGGCGATGATGACCAGCATCATGCCGATCGCGAGGATCAGGATGTAGCTGTTCTGCAGCACCAGGTTGGAGACGTTGCGCGGCAGCAGCAGGTCGCCGTCGGTCCAGACGGCGAACAGGACCACGATCAGGCCCAGGGCGATCAGCATGCCGTACTGCCGCATGTTGCGGCGCATGCCGTCCATCACCAGCTGCAGCAGGCCGTCGCCCCCGGCCCCGCCGCTCTTGCCCGGCGGCGCGGGGGCCGGGCTCTTGGCGGTCACGTCCGTGCTCATCGGGTTACCTCTTTGTCCTTCGTCATCTGACGCATCAGCGATTCCTGGGAGGCCTCGGCCCGCGAGAACTCACCCGTCAGCCGTCCCGCGGCCATCGTGTAGATGCGGTCGCACATGCCGAGCAGCTCGGGCAGCTCGGAGGAGATGAAGACGACCGCCTTGCCCTGGGCGGCCAGCTGGTCGATGACCGTGTAGATCTCGTACTTGGCGCCGACGTCGATACCGCGGGTCGGCTCGTCCAGGATCAGCACGTCCGGACCCGAGAAGATCCACTTGCTGAGGACGACCTTCTGCTGGTTGCCGCCGGACAGCTTGCCGACCGGCTCGAACACCGTCGGCGCCTTGATGTTCATGGACTTGCGGAAGCCCTCGGCGACCTGCCGCTCCTCGTGCTCGTCGACCACACCGCGCCTTGCGACCTTGCCCAGGGCGCTCAGCGAGATGTTCCGGTTGATGGTGTCGATGAGGTTGAGGCCGTAGTGCTTGCGGTCCTCGGTGACGTAGGCGATGCCGTGCTTGACCGCCTCGGGGACGGTCTTGGTGCGGATCTCCTTGCCGTCCTTGAGGACCGTGCCGTCCGCGTACCGGCCGTAGGTCCGCCCGAAGACGCTCATCGCGAGTTCGGTGCGGCCGGCGCCCATCAGACCCGCGATGCCGACGATCTCCCCACGTCGCACGTGGAGGGACACGTCGTCGCACACCTTGCGCTGCTGGTCGATCGGGTGGTGCACGGTCCAGCCCCGGATCTCCAGAGCCGGGGCCGCGCCCTCCTCGGGCTCGTGCGGCGAACGCTCCGGGAAGCGGTTTTCCAGGTCGCGGCCCACCATGCCGCTGATGATCCGGTCCTCGGTGGTCTCCGCGGCCTTCACGTCGAGGGTCTCGATGGTCTGGCCGTCGCGCAGGATCGTCACCGAGTCGGCGACCTTGCGGATCTCGTTGAGCTTGTGGGAGATGATGATCGAGGTGATGCCCTGGTTCTTCAACTCCAGGATGAGGTCCAGGAGTTTGCCGCTGTCCTCGTCGTTCAGGGCGGCGGTCGGCTCATCCAGGATGAGCAGCTTCACCTTCTTCGACAGGGCCTTGGCGATCTCCACGAGCTGCTGCTTGCCCACGCCGATGTCGGCGACGCGGGTGTCCGGGTGGTCGGACAGGCCGACCCGGCGCAGCAGCTCCGTGGCGTGCCGCAGGGTCTCGGTCCAGCTGATGATCCCCCGGGTGGCGTGCTCGTTGCCGAGGAAGATGTTCTCCGCGAGGGAGAGGTAGGGCACCAGGGCCAGTTCCTGGTGGATGATCACGATGCCGCGTTCTTCGCTGGCCCGGATGTCCTTGAACTGGCAGACCTCTCCCTCGAAGAGGATGTCGCCCTCGTACGTGCCGTGCGGGTGGACGCCGGAGAGGACCTTCATCAAGGTCGACTTGCCGGCGCCGTTCTCCCCGCAGATGGCGTGGACCTCGCCCTGGCGGACGGTCAGTGTGACGTCCGACAGCGCCTTGACGCCGGGAAAGGTCTTGACGATCGAGCGCATTTCCAGGACGGGTCCCGCCATGGTCGTGCCTTCCAATCAGTGGTGGAACGTCGGTCGGTGGCGGGGACTACTTGAGGTCGCTCTCCTTGATGTAGCCGGAGTCGACGACCTCCTTCTGGTAGTTCGACTTGTCGACCGCGACCGGCTCCAGCAGGTAGGCGGGGACGACCTTCGAGCCGTTGTCGTAGGTCTTGGTGTCGTTGACCTCGGGCTTCTTCTTGTTGAGCAGCGCGTCGACCATGTTCGAGGACACCTTGGCAAGCTGACGGGTGTCCTTGTAGACGGTCATCGACTGCTGGCCGGCGATGATCGACTTCACCGAGGCGACCTCGGCGTCCTGCCCCGTGACGACCGGCAGGGGCTTGCTCTTGGAGCCGTAGTCGTCGGACTTCAGCGCCGAGAGGATGCCGATGGAGATGCCGTCGTAGGGGGAGAGGACGGCGTCGACCCGCTGGCTCTTGTAGGCCGAGGTCAGGATGTCGTCCATGCGCTTCTGGGCGGTGCCGCCGTCCCAGCGCAGGGTGGTGACCTGGTTGAGCTTGGTCTGGCCGGAGCGGACGACGAGCTGCTTCTTGTCGATGTAGGGCTGCAGGACGTTCATCGCGCCCTGGAAGAAGTAGCGGGTGTTGTTGTCGTCGTTGGAGCCGGCGAACAGCTCGATGTTGAAGGGGCCCTTCTTGGAGCCGTCCTTCAGGCCGAGCTTCTCGACGATGTAGGTGCCCTGAAGTTCGCCGACCTTCTCGTTGTCGAAGGAGGCGTAGTAGTCGACGTTCTGCGTGCCGAGGATCAGGCGGTCGTAGGAGATGACCGGGATGTTCGCGTCCTTGGCCTGCTGGAGCACGTTGTTCATCGACTTGTTGTCGATCGCGGCGATGATCAGCGCCTTGACGCCCTGCGTGATCAGGTTCTCGACCTGCGAGACCTGCTGGTCGGGGTCGTCCTCGCCGTAGACCAGCTTGGTCTTGTAGCCCTTGGACTCGAGGTCGGCGACGACGTTCTTGCCGTCGGCGATCCAGCGCTCGGAGGACTTGGTCGGCATCGCGATGCCGATGGTGGCGCCCTTGGTGTCGCCCCCGCTTTCCTTGCTGCCGCCCTCGCCGCTCTGGCCGCAGGCGGACAGGGTCAGGGCGAGGGACGCGGCTCCGGCTATGGCGGTGAGAGCGGCTCTGCGGTTACGCATGATCATCATCCTTGATCTGTGGCAGGGCTCGGTCTCAGGCGCGAAGTCGATCCGGGTGGTCGTGCCGGAAAGACCGAGAAGAGATGTGGTGGATTGTGGTCGGCTGTGTCTTCTTTTGTAAGCCGAGTAGCCGGAACGTTATGACGAGGTTTCGAAACGTTGCAGATCGCCCGGCAGTCGGGATCCCAGCGGCGCCATGTCGCCGTCCGCTCCGTGGCGCGCCAGGAGGTCCAGGGCGAGCCGTCCGCGACGCACCCGCTCCTTGGCCGTGGCCAGGGTCAGCTCCCGCATGTGATGCCCGTACGGATAGATCCCGGGGGCCTTGGAGAGGCCGAACTTCAGGTACAACGGGGCCCCGCGTCTGATGAGTTCGGCCACCTCGTACATGCGGACGTAGCCGCCGAGGTCGTCGGGGGCCTCGATGTACATGTCCATCGGTGCGCCCGACACCCGGCGGATCTCGGTGAGGTGATCGAGCGTCAGGTCGCTGGGCACGTTGACCGAGTCGGCGCCGAGGCGCTCGTACACCGCGTAGGCCGCCGGGTTGACCGGTCCGATGAGCGCGGAGACCTTGAGGGTCGTGTCGGCCGGGATGATCCCCGCCGCCCGTGCCCGGTGCAGCGTCCACAGCACGCCCTCGTCGGCGACGAGCAGGCACTTGACGCCCAACTCGGTGGCCCTGACGGCGTCTTCGACGCAACCGGCGACGGCGTCGTGGCCGCGGGCACGCAGTCCGGCCCCCCGCGAGTCGGTGCGCGTGGACCCGCCGATGTCCCAGGTGCCGCGCGGCCCGGTGAACAGGCAGAGCTCGATGTCGCGTTCGCCGGTCGACTCGACCATCTCGGTGATCTCGGCGTCGGTCAGCATCCACACGCCGCTGCCCTGGCTGATCCGGTGGATCGGCACGTCCAGCCGCGAGGCCTCCTTCAGGACCACCGCCAGCGCCTCGGGGCCCTCGCAGGAGGGGATCTCGGTACGCCAGCGGCCGCCGCCCGGGAAGGAGTGTGCGGAAGTGTCGGCGGGGTCGGGGGCGGGCGCGCTCAGACCCAGCGCGGTGAGGGCCGGCTCACCGGGCCTGCGGGCGGCCGTGGCGGAAGCGTCGGTCACAGGAATGTCCTTCGGTTCGATATGTCGGACGAGGTTCGCGGCTCTGGGTACGGCGCGGCTCGGGATGCGGCGGGGCTGGGTGTACGCCGGTACGGGAGCCGTCAGGTTGCTCCCGTACCGGCGTACGTCTAGGGGCGGAGCAGGACCTTGCCCACCTTCGGATCCCCGGCCCCGACCAGCTCGATGGCCTGCGAGAACTCGGTGAGCGGCAGCTCGTGCGTCACCAGCGGCAGCGGATCGAGCAGACCAGCGGCGAACACCCGCACGGTGTGCGCCCAGGCGTCCGGTGGCGCACCGAAGACGCTGTGCACCTCCAGCTGCTTCACGACGAGGTCGGTCGGGTCGAGGCCCTCGGCGCCCGGCGCCGGGATGCCGGTCAGGACCAGCCGCCCGCCGCGCCGCAGCAGCCCGGCGGAGATCCGGGCGGCGTCCGCGGACCCGGCCGTCTCGATCACCACGTCGATGTCGTCGGGGAGTTCCTGGTCCTTGGTCCGGAAGTCCGTCGCGCCGTACTGGCGCGACAGCGCCTCACGGTCCCGGCGGGTGCCGACGACCAGCAGCTCGGCCGGCGAGTTGGCCTTCAGGAACTGCACGGCGAACATGCCGAGGGTGCCGGTGCCGACCACGGCGACGCGCTCGCCGGGCTGGGCGTTGCCCTTCAGCGCGGCGGCCGCGATGCAGGCGGCGGGTTCCAGGAGGGCCGCGGCCGTGAGGTCGCAGTCGTCCGGGAGGGCGTGCAGGAGACGGGCCGGGAGGGTCAGCGTGGCCGCCATCGCGCCCGGCTGGGTGAACCCGGTCTCCTCGTACCCGGCGGTGCACAGGGTCGTGTCGCCCGCGTGGCAGCGGTCGCAGACCTGACAGTTTCGAAAGCCCTCACCGACGACCTTGCGGCCCACGAGGGAGCCCGGGACGCCGGCGCCCACGGCCTCCACTGTCCCGGACCACTCGTGGCCCGGGGTCAGCGGATAACGCACATACCCCTCGGGACGATTGCCCTGGTAGACCTCGCGGTCGCTGCCGCAGATCCCGGCGGCGTGCACCCGCACCAGGGCCTCGCCGGCCTCGGGCCGCCGCGGCTCGTGCGGGACGAGCCGGTGCTCGCCCGGGGCGTCGACGACGACCGCGGTGCTCACTGCGTGCCCTTCGGCTTGCGCTGTTCCCAGCCCTCCGCCCAGAGGTCGAAGCGGGCCTGCTGCTGCGGGAACTCGGCGGCGGCGTCGACGTCCAGCTCCACCCCGAGGCCCGGGGCGTCGGAGACGTGGAAGCAGCCGTCCTCCGGGTTCACCTGCGGGGCGCCCTTGACGACCTTCTTGATCTCCGCGTCGGCGAAGTCGTTGAAGTGCTCAAGGATCTTGAAGTTGGGGGAGGTGAAGCCGACCTGGAGGGACGCGGCGGTCAGCACCGAACCGCCCACGTTGTGCGGAGCGACCAGCATGTAGTGGGTCTCGGCGGTCGCCGCGAGCTTGCGGGTCTCCCAGATGCCGCCGATGTGGCCGACGTCCGGCTGGATGATGTCGACGGCCTGGCTCTCGAACAGCTCGCGGAACTCGATCCGGTCGTGGATGCGCTCACCGGTGGCGACCGGCATGTCGACCTTGGCGGCGACCTTCTCCAGCGCCTTGAGGTTCTCCGGCGGGACCGGCTCCTCCAGCCACGCCGGCTTGAACGGCGCGAGCTCCTTGGCGAGGCGGACCGCGGTCGACGGCGAGAACCGGCCGTGCATCTCCAGCATCAGCTCGGCCTCGGGGCCGATGGCGTCGCGGACGGCCTCGATCAGCGAGACCGCGTACAGGGTCTCCTGGTGGTCCAGCTCGTAGTGGCCGGTGCCGAAGGGGTCGATCTTCAGGGCCCGGTAGCCGCGCTCCATCACGCCCTGGGCGGCCTTGTGGTAGGCCTCCGGCGTGCGCTCGGTGGTGTACCAGCCGTTGGCGTAGGCCTTGACCTTGTCGGTGACCTTGCCGCCCAGCAGCTGCCAGACGGGGACGCCGAGGGCCTTGCCCTTGATGTCCCAGCAGGCCATCTCGATCACGGCGATGCCGGACATGACGATCTCGCCCGCGCGGCCGTAGTCGCCGTACTTCATGCGCTTGACGAGGTCCTCGACGGCGAAGGGGTCGGAGCCGAGGATGTGGTTGTTCTCGGCTTCCCGCAGATAACCCAGAAGGGCGTCGGTGTGTCCCAGCATCCGGGTCTCGCCGACTCCGGTGATCCCCTCGTCGGTGTGCACCTGGACGTAGGTCAGGTTGCGCCACGGCGTCCCGACCACGTGTGTGCTGATTCCGGTGATGCGCACGGCGGTTGTCCCTCGCAGCTTCGTCGGCTCGTTCTGTCAGTTTGTTCCGTCGGCGTCCCGTTCGCGTTCCGGCGCCTCGGTCTGTTCGAGATTTCGTCACACGTTCGAAATGCTGGCGTGACAGTAAGGACGGGGCGGCAAGAGTGTCAATGGGTCGCGCGCATAACGGTTTCGACAGTTTCGAAACCCGGGGCCGACCGTGTCTCTGCAGAACCTTCACAGGTGGATCTAGGAACGTGACCGGCGCGGAACTTAATCTTCCCGCGTCATGGACTACTGCGACCCGTGCCGACGGCACCTCAACGGCGCCCTCGCCTGCCCGGGGTGCGGCACCTCGGCCGACAGACTGCGTGGGAGCGACCCGGCGTACGGCGGGTACGCCGCCGGCGTGCCGGGGCACGACGGTCACGGGCCGGAGGGACCGTCCGGCTCGCACGAGTCGCGCGCCCCCGACGACGGACACGACGACGCGTACGGCGAGCGGCGTGACCACTCGTACGGCGACGGGCCGGACGACACCTACGGCAACCGGCTCGATGCCCCGTACGGCGACGGGCCCGATGCCCCGTACGGCGACGGACCCGACGGTCCGTACGGCGACGAATCCGACGACGCGTACGCCGATGACGACGGCGAGGCCGTCGGGCGCGCGGCGCGGCGGCGCGGACGCGGGCGCGGCCCGGCTCCCGACGGTCCGGGCGGGTCGAGCAGGCGGGACCGCAAGGCCGCGGCGCACCGCCGCCGGCGCCGCCGGACCCTGTTCGTGGCAGCCGGTTTCGTGCTGGCGGCCGGCGGCCTGAGCCTCGCGGAACTCGGCATGGACGCCCCCGGCTCGAAACCGAAACCGGCCGCGGCCGGGGGTGAGTCGGCGGACGGGGACGCCTCACTCGAGGCGGGGGAGCCGGGCGGCGGCACGGAGGGCAAGAGGGCCGGGGCTGACGGCCCCTCAGGCTCCGCTTCCCCGACCGCATCTGACACGCCGTCCGCTTCCGCATCCCCGAAGGACGAGAGCTCGGAGTCCCCGAAGGGCGGCGAACCGTCGAAGGACCCGGAGTCCGCGGCCGGGGGCGCCCCCAGCGGCCCGGCGCCGGCCCCCACGGCCGCCCCGCCCACCTCGGGCCCGGGCCCCGCCCCGACCGCGGATCCGACCACCCGGCCCCCCGAGCCGGAGCCTTCCGCTTCCGAGCCGTGCCAACGGTTCCTCTGGTGGTGCACTTAGGGCCTGTCGTTTGGATCCTGCCGGCGTCGCGGGGCGTGGCACGCACATCTGCCGCGTTGTCGTCGGTTGTCAACGCTCCGCGTTGACGCCCTCCTCCGCCTTGCCCTCGGGAACCGAAGCGGATGTTCCGGGTGCGGGCGGACGGCTCGGCGTGCCAGGTCTCCGGTCACGAGGCTGGTGGGCGGCGCCGGCCGCGCGGGCGGGCGCCCCGCGGCGCGAGGGGCGAAGGGCGCGCTCCCCGACGGGCACGGCCCGGAGGGCGTGCGTCGGACACCTTCGCCACGCCTCGGGTGGTTCGTCGTACCCCGGGCGCCGGGTCCGTCAGCGAGCCTGCCTCGTTCCCTCGCACCCCTGACGGATCGCCGTGCCCGGCGCGGGCCGCGAGACCCGACGGCCGGGGCCCGGTCTCAGGCCAGCATGCGCCGCAGCGTGTCGCGCAGCGCCACCCGCTCCTCCTCGGAGAGCCCCGCCAGGGGCTCCCGGGCGAACCGCAGTGACTCCCGCAGGCTCCGGGCCACCTGCCTCCCCGCCGCCGTCGCCGCCGCCACCTTCACCCGGCGGTCGGCGGGGTTCGGCTGCCGTTCGACCAGGCCCCGCGCCTCCAGCCGGTCCACGATCCCGGTGACGTTCGACGGCTCGCACTTCAGCTGCTGGGCCAGCCTCCGCATCGGCAGCGGCTCGAGGCACAGCAGGCTGAGCAGCCGTGCCTGCGCGCCCGTGAGGGCGTGCTCCGCCGCCGCTGACTCGTAGTCCTCGTGGAACCGCGCCACGACCTCCCCGATCAGCTCGACGACGTCGAGAGTCAGCTGATCCGGGCGGGTGCCCGTCATGTCGGGCGTCGGTGTGGTGGATGCCATGCCGTCGAGGGTACCCGGTTATTTGACAACCTGAAATTTTCAGGAGCATGGTTGTTTCAGGTACTGAAACATCGAGTCAGTGAGGTAAGGCGCATCATGACCGACACCCCCGCCCTCCCCGCCGTCAGCCGCGAGTGGCACCTGGCGAGCCGTCCTGTCGGCTGGCCGAAGCCCGAGGACTTCGCCTTCGTCGAGGTGGACGTACCGCAGCCCGGTGAGGGTGAGGTCCTCGTCCGGAACAAGTACCTCTCCGTGGACCCGTACATGCGTGGCCGCATGAGCGACGCGAAGTCCTACGTCGCCCCCTTCGAGCTGGGCAAGGTCATGCAGGGCGGTGCCGTCGGCGAGGTCGTGGCCTCGAACGCCGAGGGACTGTCCGTCGGGGACCACGTGCTGCACTTCTTCGGCTGGCGTGAGTACGCGGTCGTCGGCGCGAAGAACGCCGTGAAGGTGGACCCGCAGGCCGCGCCGCTGTCGACGTACCTCGGTGTGCTGGGCATGACCGGTCTCACCGCCTACGCGGGCCTGCTGCGCACCGCCGCCTTCAAGGAGGGCGACGCCGTCTTCGTGTCCGGTGCCGCCGGTGCCGTGGGTGGCCAGGTCGGCCAGATCGCCCGGCTGAAGGGTGCCTCGCGGGTCATCGGGTCCGCCGGGTCGGACGAGAAGGTCAAGCTCCTCACGGAGGAGTACGGCTTCGACGCCGCCTTCAACTACAAGGACGGGCCCGTGGCCGAGCAGCTGCGCGCCGCCGCTCCCGACGGGATCGACGTCTACTTCGACAACGTCGGCGGTGACCACCTGGAGGCGGCCATCGGCTCCCTCAACCAGGGCGGCCGGATCGCCGTCTGCGGCATGATCTCCGTCTACAACAACACCGAGCCCGCCCCGGGCCCGAAGAACCTCGCCCGTCTGATCGCCACGCGCGGCCGTATCGAGGGCTTCCTGGTCGGGGACCACTACGACCTGCAGCCGCAGTTCGTGCAGGAAGTCGCGCCCTGGGTCGCCTCCGGTGAGCTCAAGTACCGCGAGACCGTCGTCGAGGGCATCGAGAACAACCTGGAGGCATTCCTGGGCGTTCTGCGCGGCGACAACACCGGGAAGATGATCGTCAAGCTCTGACGCCTTCCCCCAGGATTCCGGCATGCGGTAGTTTGTTTCCGAATCCGTTCCGGCCCGGGCGCGAGCCGCGGCGGACGACCTGAGGAACACAACCGCATGCCGATCCAGCAGTCCGACGTCCTGTACACCGCCGTCGCCACCGCCGAGAACGGGCGCGACGGCCGGGTCGCCACCGACGACGGCAGGCTCGACGTCGTCGTCAACCCGCCCGAGGAGATGGGCGGGAGCGGCGCCGGTACCAACCCGGAGCAGCTCTTCGCCGCCGGGTACAGCGCCTGCTTCCAGGGGGCTCTCGGTGTCGTCGCCCGTCAGGAGGGGGCCGACCTCACCGGATCGACCGTGACCGCGAAGGTCGGCCTCGGCAGGAACGGGGACGGCTTCGGGATCATCGTCGAGATCTCGGCCGACATCCCGAAGGCGGACCGGGGGACCGCCCGGTCACTGATCGAGAAGGCCCACCAGGTCTGCCCGTACTCGAAGGCCACCCGCGGGAACATCACCGTGACGCTGGTCTGACCACGCTCGTTGCGTACGCGGAGGCCGCACCCTTGGACGTGGGGTGCGGCCTCCGTCCGAGCCCGGGCCCAGGGCCCCTCAGAGGGCGAGCGCCGCCGTGTGGACCGCCCGCGCCAGCCGGCCGTTCTCCGGTGCCGCCCCGCCGGGGAAGGCGAACCGGCGGCGCGTGTAGCCGTAGGCGAGGCCGCTCCACGGGTCGGCGAAGGCCTGGGAGCCGCCCGCGCCGCTGTGCCCGATCGTCCCGGCACCGAGGAACGGGTGCCACGTGTCAGCCGTCATCTGGAAGCCCAGCCCGAACGACTTGTGGGTCCGGGCCACCAGGTCGTAGCCGGCCGAGTGGAACTGACCGAACTCCGCCACGGTGTCCGGCTTCAGCAGCGCCGGCTGTTCGCCCACCCCGCTGATCGCCGCCGCGTACATCCCCGCCAGGCCCCGCGCGGACGCGACCCCGCCCACCGACGCCGGGCCCTTCGCCCGGATCAGCGGCATGTTCGGAAGGGAGACGAGGTCGGTCGGCTCGGCCGCGTTGCCGTTGAACGCGATCGAGGCCAGCGCATGCGGACCCGTGGGCGTGGCGTCGAGCACGGCCTGCTGCTCGGGGGTCGGGTCCATCGGCTGGGTGGTGCGGAAGCGCTGTTCCTCGGGGGCGGGCAGGCCCAGGTGGAGATCCAGCCCGTACGGGATCCTGATCCGCTCGCGGTAGATCTCCTGGAGGGCGCGGCCGGTCGCCCGGCGCACGACCTCCCCGGCCAGGGCGCCGGCGACCAGCGCGTGATAGCCGAAAGCCGTGCCGGGTCGCCAGAACGGCCGCTGGTCGGCGAGGCGTTCGGCGAGCTGGCGGTCGTCGGCCAGCTCCGCGAGCGTGAAGCCGGTGTCCGTACCGACCACGCCCGCCCGGTGCGCCAGCAGGTCCCGCAGCGTCAGGGCGCCCTTGCCCTCGGCCGCGAACTCCGGCCAGTAGTACGTCACCTTGCGGTCCAGTTCGAGCGTGCCGTCCTGCACGAGCAGGGCCACGACCAGGTAGGCGGCGCCCTTGGTGGACGAGAACACACCGTAGAGGGCGTCGGCGTCGGTCCCCGCCCACAGGTCGACGACCTTCCGGCCGCGGACGTAGGCGCACAGCTGCCCCTCGTAGTCGGCCCGCTCCCCGGCGACGAACGCGGTGAACTCCTCGCGCACCGCCTCGAAGCCGTCCGCCACGCTGCCGTGGATCTCCCGCGTCATCCGCTCTCCTTGACTGAAGCGCTGTGTGCCACTGTGAACAATGCCCTTGCCACCTGCGGGAATTCTCCCTCGGGGTGGTACCGGAAAAGTGCTTCGGTGCCGAACAGGACCGTGTGGTCCCCGCTGACGACCGAGCCTGCCCGGCGGCCGCGGCGGGACCGCCGGAGCCGTCGCGCCGCGGCCGCCAGTGCCCCGGTACCAGTGGGTTGCCGGTCGCGTACGACTGCTCGACGAAGACCGGCGTCTTGTGATCGCGGGTGATCTCGCGGGACTTCGCCGCGGTGGCGGGCGCGTTCCCGATCAGGCGTGAGCCCCCGCTTCAGGGACGTGTCACCGGGGTTCTCCGGCTCGGGGGAGAGGACCGGGCTGCGGGGGCAGGAGCGGGGGGCGGCGGCGGTGGGGGCGTCCGCGGTCGACGCGCGTCGCGCCGCGCTCGCGGGAGCCTGTGCCGCGCGGTCGTCCACGGCGGAGCCCTCGCGGGTGACGGGTAACGCGTCGGCGCCGGAGGGGCCGGGGGTGAACCGGAGCGGACCCGCCGTGGCGAGGGCCAGGGCGGCGATCAGCGCAGGTCTGGCAGGAACGCTTCTCTCGGCGCGCACGCGTACCTCCTCCCGGGGCTTCCTGAGATCGGTACGGCGAGGTGTACCGGTTCGACTCAACGCCAACAAGAGCGTGTTGGTGTCACCCGTGACCCGGATGGCTCCCACCGGCGCGTCCGGCCCGACCTGGGCGACCCGTGACAGCGGTGTGACCGGAGCGCGTCAAGAGCGCGACACGGGCCCGGATAGGGTTTTCCCATGCGCGATCTGGGAGCGGGTTTCCGGTACCTCCTGAAGGGCCAGCGATGGGTGGCCCGGCACGGCAGGCAGTACGGCTTCGGGCTGCTCCCGGGGCTGATCACCCTCGTTCTCTACGCGGCGGCGCTCGTCGCGCTGGCCCTGTGGGGCGAGGACCTCGTGGGCTGGGCGACGCCGTTCGCGGACGACTGGGCCGGCCCGTGGCTCGGACTCTTCCGCGGCTTCCTGACCGCCGTGCTGTTCGCCCTCGGCCTGCTCCTGTCCGTCGTGACCTTCACCGCGGTGACCCTGCTGATCGGGCAGCCCTTCTACGAGAACCTCTCCGAGAAGGTCGACCGGGACGTGTCCCCGGACGGGCACGCCCCCGAGTCGGGGCTGCCGTTCTGGCGGGAACTGTGGATCTCCGCCCGGGACAGCCTCCGGATCGTGATGCGGGCAGCCCTGTGGGGCGTGCTGCTGTTCGCGTGCGGCTTCATCCCCGTGGCCGGGCAGACGGTCGTCCCGGTGATCGGCTTCTTCGTCACCGGGTTCTTCCTCACCGAGGAACTGACCGCCGTCGCCCTCCAGCGCCGCCGTGTCGAACTGCGCACCCGCCTCACCCTGCTGCGCTCCCGAAAGACCCTGGTCTGGGGCTTCGGCACACCGCTCGCCGTGGCGTTCCTGGTGCCGTTCGTCGCGGTGTTCCTGATGCCGGGCGCGGTGGCCGGCGCCACCCTCATGGCACGCGACCTGCTGGGCGAGGACATCCGTGAGGGCGGCGACGACGGCGAGGAGGGCGACGGGGCCGCTAAGACGCTTCCGCGGCCACCTTCAGGATGGTCCTCACCTGGGCGATGATGTCCAGCCGGTTGCGCACGAACTCCGGATCGGTGATCTCGGTGGTGTTCCCGGCGCTGAACTGCAGCACCGGCGTGTGCACATGCCCGCCCGGCAGCGTGTCGTGCAGCCCGAGCCGGTCGCGCAGCAGGGTGGCCCGGTAGGCGATCTCGTTGGAGAGGTAGTCCCCGCCGCCGCCCGCGCGAGCGGTGGAGCCGGGGGTGGGCCCGTCGGGGCGTACGACGGGCTGGGAGCCGCCGGCCGGGATCTCGGTGACGCTCGTGTTGTCGTACACCGGGAAGCGGCCGGTGCTCGCGGCGACGATCGCCGCGTGGGGCAGCGTGGTCGTCGTCCACTGCGGCTGCGAGGCCGGGTCGGCGACCGGCACGGTCCCGGTGCGGCCGATGGTGTCGTTGTCCGCGAAGCCGCCCCGCCAGGCCCCGTTGGTCCGCTCGATGTCGAACCGGCCGACCCGGCCCTGGCTCACCGTCGTGAACAGGTCGACCTCCGGCAGGTGCGGCCGCAGGGCCCGCTCCACCGTGCCCTCGGTGAAGTCCTGCCAGCGCACCGGGAACACGGCCGTCTCGATCCGGGCCGGACCGTCCGCCGTCTCGATCACCGTGCCGTCGAGGGCCAGCGCGGTGGCGCCGGACGGGTTGGAGATCCGGATGTCCCGGTCGAGCGTGAACGGGTCGAAACCGGTGAGCAGGATCCGCTTCAGACCCTCGCCGTGCGGATACCGGATGGCACTCTGGCCCCGCGAGGTGCGCTCCAGTTCGTCCAGCAGCCCGGCCCGCTGCCCGTCCGTCAGGCCGAACGCGGGCTCCCAGGTGCGTACTTCACGCGTCATGCCGAGCCGCGCCCAGTACAGCGGCCGGTCGTCGTCCCGGCTGAGGGCCCCGCCGGCCGGACCGCGCCCCTGCGCCCGGTCGACGGCGTGCTGCCACAGCCGCGAGCCCTCGCGCGTCACCGCCCGCCGGGCCTGCCCATAGGAGCGGGCCGAGTCGAGGGCCCGGGCCAGCCGCAGGGCCAGGGCGTCGAATCCGGAGCGGCGCAGGATCTCCTGAGGGGCGGCCCGGTCCAGCCGCTGCTCCTCGACGGTGGGCGAGGGGGCCGCCGGGGCGGCGCTCGCGGCCGTCGGGGTGGCGAAGCCGGTCAGCAGGGCGAGACCGAGCAGGCCGAGGCGAACGCGTGGGGATATCAAGGGTGTTCAGGCCTTCCGTCGCGGTGGGGGGTCGGTGCCGGACGGCCGCAGTATCGCGTGACGCGTGGGGCCCACGCCATGGGTGGGGATCGGTGGGGGGCCTCGCCGTCGCCTCCCGCACGGCGTCCGGTGGGGCCGAGGCGTCCCCGCTCGTCCGCCCCGAGGTTCTCGTCGGGGCGGAGACCGGTGGCCGCCGTACCGACCCGCCAGCCGGTCGAGCGTGCGGCCTGGCAGCCCCGGTGACCGACCGGTTCCGGCTGCCGGGCCACATCCCTGTCGCTTGCGCGTGGATACGCCCGCTACGGGGTCACCCCTGATCCTCCGACGAGGGGTAGATCCGCCACAGCTGGGAGAGGTTCGGTCCGCCCCACATGCGGGTGAGGCCCACCAGCCGGTCGTTGCCCTGAAGATGGTCGGCGATGGCCAGGGCGTAACGCGGATGCACGACCGAGACCATGTAGAAGTCGTTGCCGCGCTCCGCGTGCGAGACCAGCCGCCAGTGCTGGTTGAGGCTGTCCGTGCGTTCCCGCAGGGTCACCACGTCAGGCGGGTTGGCCCCCGCGGTGAGGCAACGGTGGTTGGCGTACGACTCGATGCGCACGGTGCCGTCGCTGTTCTGCCGCAGGAACCACCGGTGCGAGGTGTTGTCCTTGGCGAACGGGTCCTGTGCCCAGGTCTGGGTGTGGTTGCCGACACCGTCGTGCCAGTCGTTGCACATGAAGTAGGTGCCGGTGACGTGGTGGGTCATCGTCACCGATCCCCCGGCGAGCAGTACAAGGTCGGTCACGTCAGTGCTCCTCAGCCTCGAAGTCCTACAGGAGAGGGCGCCCCTGGAACTCAGCGTAACCACCCGGCTGTTGTTTCCGAGCATGGCAAACCGGTCGTTTCCCGAGGTGAGGGGCTGTCCGGGAGTGATCGAACGGGCAGACGGCGCGACTCGAACCCCCTGACAGAGCGTCACCCACACGCCGCACACGCGGCGCAGCGTGGTGGCAGCGCATCGAGGCGTCCGAACGGATGAGGACGACCGCCCCGCGGCCTGCCCGAGCGGCAAGAACGGGAAACCGACAGCCGTCCTCACGAGGCGGCTGTCTCAGAACCTAGCGGCCGTACCGCGCTTGTGAAGGGTTCGTACGAGATGCAGGCCGCACGCCCGATCACGGGCCGCGGGATCACGGCGACGATTAACGTCTGATCCGGGACAAGTTCCCCGCCGAGCGGCCCCGGTCCGGGACCTGACCTCCGGACCGGGGCTCTTGGCCTGTCATGGGCCCCCTCAGCGGGTGCCGAACCCGTACACCGTCTCCGAGCGGAACATCTCGCCCGGCCGCAGCACGGTCGTCGGGAACCGTGGCCGGTTCGGCGAGTCGGGGAAGTGCTGGGTCTCCAGCGCGATGCCTTCACAGGGCGCGAAGGGCTCGCCCAGGTGGTCGGCCGTGTACAGCTGGAGGCCAGGCTCGGTGGTCGCCACCGTCAGCACCCGCCCGGACGCCGGGTCGTGCAGCTCGGCGACCTCCACCGGGCCGTCCGTCACGCCCTTGTCGAGCACGAAGTTGTGGTCGTAGCCGGAGCCGGTCTTGCGGGCCTCACGGAAGTCGAACCGCGTCCCGGTCACGTCCTCGGGGCCGCCCGTGGGGATCAGATCCGCGTCGACCGGCGTGTACCGCGAGGCGGCCAGCCGCAGCTCGTGGCCGCCCGCGTCGCCGGAACCGGCGAGATTGAAATAGCTGTGGTTCGTCAGGTTCACCACGGTCGGCGCGTCCGTCACGGCCTCGTACGCGATCCGCAGCGCGCCGCTCTCGTCGAGCGTGTACGTCGCCCAGACCTCCAGCCGTCCCGGGAAGCCCTCCTCGCCGTGCGGGCTGATCCGCGTCAGCCGCACCCCGTGCTCGACCGGCTCCGCCTCCCACACCCGCTTGTCGAAGCCGCGCGCTCCACCGTGCAGCGAGTTCGGCCCGTTGTTCGGTTCCAGTGCGTACGTCCGGCCGTCCAGGGTGAACCGGCCGCCGGCGATCCGGTTGGCGTACCTGCCGACCAGGGCGCCGAGGTACGGCTCCGGATGGGCGAGATAACCGTCGAGATCCGGGAACCCCAGCACCACGTCCCCGGTCCGGCCCTCCCGGTCCGGCACCTCCACGGACTGCACGATCCCGCCGTACGACAGGACCCGCACCCGTACGCCGGCCCGCTCCAGGGTCCAGCGGTGCACCGGGGGCCCGTCGGAAAGCGTTCCGAAGAGTTCGTTCATGTGCGGAACTCTAAGTCAGGGTCCGGGTCAGGGCTTCTTCGCGGTGACGGTGCGGTACGCGATCTCCGCCAACCGGGCCTGTCCGTTCACACTGGGGTGGAAGTAGTCCCAGCGGCTCAACTGAGCCGTGCCGAAGCGGTAGTCGTACACCGCGCCCCCGTCGTAGCGGCACCGCTTGTCCTCGGCGCAGACCTCCTTCAGGACCTTGTTGTAGTCCTCCACCCGCTTCTGCACCGTGTTCCGCCGCAGGGTCGCCGCCGCGTCCAGGGCGTCCGCGTCGCCCAGCATCGACGGGCAGATGCCCAGCTTCCACACCTGCTTGCCCATCGGGCTGGCACGGCCCTCGGACCACAGCCGCTTCAGGTTCGGCACGCTCGCCACGAACACCTGCGCCTTGGGCAGGGCCTTGCGCAGGGAGCGCAGCGAGTCCTCGAAGTCGGCACGGAAGGCGGAGACCGGAGTCATCGCCGAGGGCGTGGACCGGCAGGCGTCGTTCGCCCCCACCATCACCGTGACGAGCTGCGGTTCGCGCCGCACCGCCTGTGCGATCTGTCCGGGCAGATCGGCCATCCGCGCCCCGGTCACGGCGTAGTTCCAGCTCCGCCGGGCGGCCCCGGCCCTGCCCAGCAGCCGCACCGCGAGCGAGTCGACCTCGGGACTGGCGCCGGTCGCCCAGGACGCCTCCGGACAGTCCGACAGCACGTCACACGCGTCGAAGCCACGCGTGATGGAGTCCCCTACGGCGGCGACGGAACCCGGGCTGCGGTCCCACAGGGGCGTGGGCTTCGGCGACGGCTCGGCGGACGCGGACGGGGCGGCGGAATCACCCCCCACGGCATCACACCCGGCGACACCCAGCACGGCTGCCGCGACCACGGCCAGAATGCCCCGTGTCCGACGGCTCCGCTTCCGCATCCCTGTTCCATCCCCTCGCCACGCCGTGCCTGTCTCTCCCACCCATACCAACGCACGAGGGTTCCCCGACCGATCAGGTGCAACGGCTCACACCCGTACAAGCGTCCCCATGGGTGAATGGCAGGCGTTTCCCGGCACCTGGACCGACCGTACGTCACACTCCTTGCGCCCTCGCACGGTAGCCTCGCCATCAACGTGACCCGCCCGGTCACAGCCGTTCCGCCCGTTTGCACCATGTCCCGCTCTGCCCGGAGGTTCCGGTGACGACACGTGGAGTTCTGTACGTGCACTCCGCGCCGCGCGCGCTGTGCCCGCACGTCGAGTGGGCCATCGCCGGGGTGCTCGGCACACGCGTCAGCCTGGACTGGATCCGCCAGCCGGCCGCCCCCGGCACCTGGCGCTCGGAGTTCTCCTGGCAAGGCCAGGCGGGTACGGCGTCCAAGATGGCCTCGGCGCTCCGCGGCTGGCACCTCCTGCGCTTCGAGGTCACCGCGGAGCCCTGCCCCACCGCCGAGGGCGAGCGCTACAGCTGCACCCCCGACCTGGGCATCTACCACGCCGTCACCGGCATCCACGGCGACATCCTCATCCCCGAGGACCGCCTGCGCGCGGCACTGCACCGCAGCCGGCTGGGTGAGACCGACCTGGAAGCCGAGATCGGCAAACTCCTGGGCAAGCCCTGGGACGACGAACTGGAACCGTTCAGATACGCGGGTGAAGGCGCCCCGGTCCGCTGGCTCCACCAGGTGGTGTGAGTTCTTAGGGGCGCGGGGAACTGCGCGAACAACCCCCACGGGCCCGCACCCGGCACACAACGTCACAGAAACGGCGATGGCCCGAACCCCCTCAGGGAGTTCGGGCCATACAACGCTCGGGATCAAACCGTCCGGAACGCCAGCACCACGTTGTGCCCACCGAACCCGAACGAGTCGTTCAGCGCGGCGATACGGCCCTCCACGGGCAGCTTCCGAGCCTCACCCCGCACGACGTCGGCGTTCGCCTCGGCCTCGGGGTCCAGGTTCTCCACGTTGATCGTCGGCGGCGCCACCCGGTGGTACAGCGCGAGCACGGTCGCCACCGTCTCCACGCCACCCGCACCACCCAGCAGGTGCCCGGTCATCGACTTCGTCGCGGACACCGCGAAGTGGTCGGCGTCGTCCCCGAACACCTTCCGCAGCGCCTTCAGTTCGGCGATGTCACCGGCCGGCGTGGACGTCGCGTGCGCGTTGACGTGCACGATCTCCGCCGGGTCCAGGTCGTTGCGGTCCAGCAGGTTCTGCAGGGCGTGCGAGATGCCCCGACCCTCCGGCTCCGGCTGCACGATGTCGTGCGCGTCGGCGGAGATGCCCTGCCCGACCGCCTCGGCGTACACCCGGGCACCGCGCTTCGCGGCGTGCTCGGCGGACTCCAGGACGACGACACCGGCGCCCTCACCGAGCACGAAGCCGTCGCGGGCCGTGTCGTAGGGACGCGACGCGCCCTGCGGGTCGTCGTTGTTCTTGGACATCGCCATCATGTTGCCGAACGCGGCGATGGGCAGCGGGTGGATCGCCGCCTCCGTGCCACCCGCGACGACGACGTCGGCGCGGCCGGTGCGGATCATCTCGATGGCGTAGCCGATGGCCTCGGCGCCGGAGGCGCAGGCGGAGACCGGGGTGTGCACGCCCGCCCGGGCGCCCACGGCCAGACCCACGTTGGCCGACGGGCTGTTGGGCATCAGCATGGGCACGGTGTGCGGGGAGACGCGGCGGACGCCCTTCTCCTTCAGCACGTCGTACTGGTCGAGCAGGGTCGTCACGCCGCCGATGCCGGAGGCGATGACCGCGCCGAGCCGGTCGGGGTCGATGTTCGGGTCCTCGCCGGCCTTCGCCTCGAAACCGGCGTCGGCCCAGGCCTCCTTGGCCGCGACCAGCGCGAACTGCGCCGAGCGGTCCAGTCGGCGGGCCTGCGGCCGCGGGATGACCTCGGTCGGCTCCACGGCCACCGGGGCCGCGATCTTGACGGCCTGGTCGGCCGCCCAGTCCTGCTCCAGGGGCTTGACACCGGACTTGCCGGCGATCAGGCCCTCCCAGGTAGAGGCTGCGTCGCCACCCAGCGGTGTGGTTGCGCCGATACCGGTGACGACCACGGTGCGATTGGTCGAGCTCACGGGAATTCTTTCTCCAACGGATCCGAGGATTAAGCGGCGCCACCGCCGGGTGGCGGGGCAGTCAGCCCAAGGGGCCAGATCGGCTGATCAGCCCTGGTGCTTGAGGATGTAGTCGGTCGCGTCGCCGACGGTCTTGAGGTTCTTGACGTCCTCGTCGGGGATCTTGACGTCGAAGCGCTCTTCGGCGGCGACGACGACCTCGACCATGGACAGCGAGTCGACGTCCAGGTCGTCGGTGAAGGACTTGTCCAGCTGGACGTCCTCAACCGGGATGCCGGCGATCTCGTTCACGATCTCGGCGAGACCGGCGACGATCTCTTCCTGAGTGGCGGCCATGTTGGCGCTCCTTCGTAGATATCCAGAGGGTGTGGCAGGTGTTTCCTTCCGTGCCGGACCGCATGATCCGGCACGGAGTGCCTAGGGGAGGGTAACGACAGTCGCGGCGTAGACGAGACCCGCCCCGAAGCCGATGACGAGCGCGGTGTCGCCGCTCTTCGCCTCGCCGGTCGCCAGGAGCCGCTCCATCGCGAGCGGGATCGAGGCGGCCGAGGTGTTGCCGGTGGTGCGTACGTCACGGGCGACCGTGACCGACTCCGGCAGCTTGAGAGTCTTCACCATCGAGTCGATGATCCGCTCGTTGGCCTGGTGCGGAATGAAGACGTCCAGGTCCTCCGCGGAGATGCCGGCGGCGTCCAGCGCCTCCTTGGCGACCTTCGCCATCTCGAACACGGCCCAGCGGAACACCGCCTGGCCCTCCTGCGCGATGGCGGGGAACTTGGCGACCTCGCCGGAACGGTAGTCCGTCCACGGCACGGTCTGCTTGATCGTCTCGGACTTGTCGCCCTCGGAGCCCCAGACGGTCGGGCCGATGGCGGGCTCCTGGGCGGGGCCCACGACGACCGCGCCCGCGCCGTCGCCGAACAGGAAGGCCGTCGCCCGGTCCTCCAGGTCGGTCAGGTCGCTGAGCCGCTCCACGCCGATCACCAGGACGTACTCGGCCGAGCCCTCGACGATCATGCCCTTGGCGAGGGTGAGGCCGTAGCCGAAGCCCGCGCAGCCGGCCGAGATGTCGAAGGCGGCGGCCTTCGCGGTGCCCAGCTTGTCGGCGATCTCGGTGGCGACGGCCGGGGTCTGCTTGAAGTGCGAGACCGTCGAGACGATCACGCCGCCGATCTGCTCGGCGGAGATCCCGGCGTCGGCGATCGCCTTGCCGGACGCCTCGATCGACATCGCGGCGACCGTCTCCTCGTCGTTCGCCCAGTGCCGGGTCTCGATGCCGGAGCGCGAGCGGATCCACTCGTCGGACGAGTCGATCGTCTCGAGGATCACCTCGTTCGGCACGACCCGGGTCGGGCGGTAGCCGCCGACGCCGAGGATGCGCGCGTACGGGGCGCCCTTGCTGGGCTTGATCTTCGCCATGCGGTCGGCTCCTTGGGGGCGGCGGTCAGGCGTGCTCGGCGATGAGCTCGCGAGCCGCGTCGAGGTCGGCGGGGGACTTCAGGGGCAGCGTCTTCACCCCGGGCAGAGCCCGCTTGGCGAGGCCGGTGAGGGTGCCACCGGGGCACAGCTCGATCAGGGCCGTGACACCGAGCTCCTTGAAGGTCTCCATGCACAGGTCCCAGCGGACCGGGTTGGCGACCTGTCCGACCAGGCGGTCCAGCACCTCGCTGCCGGCGGCGACGGCCTTGCCGTCGGCGTTGGAGACGTAGGTGACCTTCGGATCGCCGGGCGCCAGGGCCTCGGCGGCCTTCGCCAGCGTGTCGACCGCCGGGGCCATGTGGTGCGTGTGGAACGCGCCGGCGACCCTCAGCGCGACGACCTTGCGCACGCCCTCGGGCTTGTCCGCCTCCAGCGCGGCGAGCTGCTCCTTGGTGCCGGCCGCGACGATCTGGCCCGCGCCGTTGATGTTGGCAGGGGTCAGCCCCAGCTTCGTCAGATGCGGGATCGTCACTTCCGGGTCGCCGCCGAGGAGGGCGGCCATGCCGGTCTCCGTGACGGCCGCGGCCTCGGCCATGCCGAGCCCGCGGGTGCGGACCAGGCGCAGCGCCTCCTCGTGGGGGAGTACTCCGGCGAGCGACGCCGCGGTGATCTCACCGACGCTGTGACCGGCGATCGCGCCGACCTTCTGGGGCAGTTCGGCCGGGTCGTCGAAGAGCAGGTACGCGGACGCCATACCGGCCGCGACCAGCAGCGGCTGCGCCACCGCGGTGTCGCGGATCTCCTCCGCGTCGGCCTCGGTGCCGTAACGGATCAGGTCGATCCCCGCGGCGTCGGACCATGCCTCCAGGGCACCGCGGACACCGGGGAAGTCGAGCCATTCGGTCAGGAAGCCGGGCGTCTGAGCGCCCTGGCCGGGAGCGACGAGTACGAGCACTCTCACACTCTCTCTTGAGGACGGGCACAACCGCCCGTGGGGACAGGGACGAAGAACACGAGGGGGTTTTGTCGAGCCCCCACAAAACCTTAGGGCTGAGGATCTCCATCGACCAGACGCCCCAGGATCAGCGCGATCCGCAGGGTGAAGGCAGAGCGTACATCGGAGGGTGACCAGCCGGTGACGTCTGTCACACGTCGGAGCCGGTAGCGGACGGTGTTGGGATGGACGAACAGCATCCGGGCGGCGCCCTCCAGACTGCTCGCCTGTTCGAGATAGACGCTGAGGGTCTCCAGGAGCGCGGCCCCGGCCTCCTCCAGCGGTCTGTAGATCTCCTCCACCAACTGCTCGCGGGCCGAGGGGTCACCGGCCATGGCCCGCTCCGGGAGCAGATCGTCCGCCAGGACCGGGCGCGGGGCGTCCTGCCAGGCGGAACAGGCCTTCAGGCCGGCCGCGGCGGCCTGCGCGGACCGGGTCGCGGCCAGCAGGTCCGGCACCACGGGGCCCGCCACGACCGGCCCGGCCGCGAACGGGCCGATGAGTGACTTGGCGACGGCCAGCGGATTGTCGCTGCCGCCGGCGATGACGACCAGCCGGTCGCCGAGCACCCCGGTGAGCACCTGGAGCTTGGCGTGCCGGGCGGCCCGCCGGATCGCCTCGACCGTCAGTTCGGAGTCGCCGTCGGGAGCCGTCCCGAGCACCACGCACACGTGTTCGGGTGAGTTCCATCCGAGCGCGGCGGCCCGGGACACGGCGCCCTCGTCGGCCTCGCCGCTGAGTACGGCGTTCACCACCAGGGACTCCAGCCGGGCGTCCCAGGCACCGCGTGCCTCGGCGGCCTGGGCGTACACCTGGGCCGTGGCGAAGGCGATCTCCCGGGCGTAGACGAGCAGCGCCTCGCGCAGCACCCGCTCGTCGCCGGGGGCGGCGACCTCGTCGATCGCGCTCTCCATGACCTCGATGGTGGTGCGCACCATCTCCACGGTCTGGCGCAGGGTGATCGCCCGGGTCAGCTCGCGCGGCGCCGTGCCGAACACGTCGGTGGAGATGGCCTGCGGGGCGTCCGGATGCCGGAACCACTCGGTGAACGCGGCGATGCCCGCCTGCGCGACCAGACCGATCCAGGAACGGTTCTCCGGGGGCATGGCCCGGTACCACGGCAGCGTCTCGTCCATCCGCGCGATGGCCTGCGCGGCGAGCGATCCGGACGACTTCTCCAGCCGCTTCAGTGTCGCGGCATGCGGATGGACGTTGTGGGCTGCGGCTTCGTTCTTGCTGGTTTCGGGTTCGGGCACGGGGACAAGACTGCCTTATCCGGACGGGCAGGTGGGCCGCCGGGTCTACGGTGGACCCCGTGATGGACGTCAGGCGCGCGCACGAGCGCTACCCCGGAGGGGACGCGACCGCAGGGATCGAGACGTGGCACGCCTTCTCCTTCGGGCCCCACTACGACCCGGACAACCTCCGTTTCGGCGCGGTGCTCGCGTGCAACGAGGAGCGGCTGGCGCCCGGGGCCGGCTTCGACGAGCATCCGCACAGCCACACCGAGATCGTGACCTGGGTGGTGGAGGGCGAGCTGACCCACCGGGACTCCACCGGGCACGAGTCGGTGGTACGCCACGGGGACGTGCAGCGGCTCAGCTCGGCGGGCGGGGTGCGGCACGTGGAGCGCAACGACGGCCCCGGGCCCCTGACCTTCATCCAGATGTGGCTGGCCCCCCTCAGTCCCGGCGGTGACCCGTCCTACGAGGTCGTCCACGGCATCGCCGACTCCACGCCCTACGCCGTCCCGGAGGCCGGCGCGATGCTGCACGTGCGGCGCCTGGGGGCGGGGGAGCGGACGGCGGTGCCGGACGGGCCGTACGCGTACGTCCACGTCGTGCGCGGCGACGTTCGCCTGGACGGCGAGGAACTGGGGGCCGGAGACGCGGCCCGGATCACGGACGCCAAGGGCCTGGAGACCGAGGGCCTGAGCGACGCGGAGCTGCTGGTCTGGGAGATGGGCTGAGGGCCCGGGCCCGCCGTTCTAGAGCTCTGCCAGCACCGCGTCCGTGAAGGGCGGCCACGCCTCGGTCGCCCACGGCCCGAACGCCCGGTCCGTGAGCGCCACGCAGGCCGCTCCCGCGACCGGGTCGACCCACAGGAACGTACCCGACTGCCCGAAATGCCCGAAAGTGCGCGGCGAGGACGACGCGCCAGTCCAGTGCGGCGACTTGGAGTCGCGGATCTCGAAGCCGAGCCCCCAGTCGTTGGGGTTCTGGTGGCCGTACCCCGGCAGGACGCCCTTGGTGCCCGGATACTGCACGGTCATCGCCTCGGCGACCGTACGCGGATCCAGCAGCCGCGGTGCCTGCACCTCGGCCGCGAACCGCAGCAGGTCCTCCACCGTCGACACGCCGTCCTTGGCCGGAGAGCCCTCCAGGGTCGTCGAGCTCATGCCCAGCGGTTCCAGCACGGCCTGCCGCAGGTACTCCGCGAACGGGATGTCGGTGGCCTCCGTGACGTGGTCGCCCAACTGCTCGAAGCCGGCGTTGGAGTACAGCCGCCGCTCCCCGGGCGCGGCTGTGACCTTGTGCTCGTCGAAGGCGAGGCCCGAGGTGTGCGCGAGCAGGTGCCGGACCGTCGACCCGGCGGGGCCCGCGGGCTCGTCGAACTCGATGGCGCCCTCCTCGTACGCGACGAGTACCGCGTAGGCGGCCAGCGGCTTGGTCACCGACGCGAGCGGGAACCGCTGCCCGGCCGGTCCGTGGGTGCCGAGGACGGTGCCGTCCGCTCGTACGGCACCCGCCGCGGCGGTGGGAACCGGCCAGTTCTCGATCAAGGCGAGGCTCTTCAGCGACATGCGTGCGAGCCTATGCGCTCAGAGCGTGAGTTCCAGCAAGGGGTTGGGCTTGGGCCGGAACCCGAGGGAGATGTACAGCGGCTCGGCCTCCGGGGAGGCGGTGAGCTGCACGCGCCGGACACCGCGTCCGCGGAACCACTCCAGCAGCGTCGACGTGCACGCCCGCGCGTAGCCCCGGCGCCGGGCGTCCGGGTCGGTGGCGACGCTGAACACGAAGCCCACCATGCCCAGGGGGTCGCCCGCCTTGCCGATGCGGTAGTCGATCGTCCCGGCCACCAGGCAGGCCAGTGCCCCCGGCCGCTCCGGGTGGTCCACGACGAACGCCGCGAAGTCCCCGTCCGGATCGCCCAGTTCGGCCCTCAGGGCAGGGAGCGACTCCCCGTGCCAGGCGATGGAGGGATCGGAGGCGAACACCGAGTCGATCATGACTTGGCGCAGCCGCAGGACCTCTTCGGCGTCTTCGGGCAGGGCGCGACGTACAGCACTCATGAGTCCGTACGCTAACCAGCCGCATCCGGAAAGGTCCTGCCGATTTCTTACCCTCGGCGCTTGCTTGGAGTGCACTCCAGGGTTTTAGCGTGGGGGCCATGACGGTGATGGAGACCACGGCGACCGCGACCGACACCTGTGCCGGGCCGCCGCAGCAGAACCGGCGCCCGGACGGCCAGGACCGCTACACGATCAGCGAGGTCGTCGCCCTGACCGGCCTGACGGCTCACACCCTGCGCTGGTACGAGCGCATCGGCCTGATGCCGCACATCGACCGGTCCCACACCGGCCAGCGCCGCTACACCAACCGCGACCTCGACTGGCTCGACCTGGTCGGCAAGCTCCGGCTGACGGGCATGCCGGTCGCGGACATGGTGCGGTACGCGGAACTGGTGCGCGAGGGCGACCACACCTACGGCGAGCGCTTCGAGCTGCTGAAGACGACCCGTGAGGACGTCCTGGCCAGGATCGACGAACTCCGGGGCACACTCGCCGTGCTCGACCGGAAGATCAGTTTCTACGCGGACGCCGGGCGTGCCCTGGCGTCGGAGAGGTCCCGATGACGGACGGCAGGATCACGACCGCGAAGCTCGGCGACCACGGTCCCGAGGTGAGCGTCCAGGGCCTGGGCTGCATGGGCATGAGCTTCGGCTACGGTCCCGCGGACGCGGGCGCGTCCCGGGCCACGCTGGAGCGGGCGCTCGAACTGGGCGTCACCCTCTACGACACGGCCGACGCGTACGGTGCCGGTGAGAACGAGCGGTTCCTCGCGCCGTTCTTCAAGGCCCACCGCGACGAGGTCGTGATCGCCACCAAGTTCGCCCTGTCGATCCCCCCGGACGACCCCACGCGCCGCGTCGTCCGCAACGACCCGCCCTACATCCGCCAGGCCGTCGAGGCGAGTCTGCAGCGCCTGGACGTCGAGGCCATCGACCTCTACTACATGCACCGGCGCGATGTGAACGTGCCGATCGAGGAGAGCGTCGGCACGATGGCCGACCTGGTCCGCGAGGGCAAGGTCAAGCATCTGGGCCTGAGCGAGGTCACGGCCGGAGAACTGCGGGCCGCCCACGCCGTCCACCCCATCGCCGCCGTGCAGTCGGAGTGGTCGCTGTTCAGCCGTGACATCGAGACGCACGTGGTCCCCGCGGCCCGTGAACTGGGCGTGGCCCTCGTCGCGTACTCACCGCTCGGCCGGGGTTTCCTCACCGGCTCCTTCACCGACGCCGACCAGGACCTGACCGCCGGTGACTTCCGCCGTCAGCAGCCCCGCTTCACGGGCGACAACGCCACGGCGAACGCGACGCTGCTGGAGCTGATCCGGTCGGTGGCGAAGGCCCATGACGCGACCCTGGGCCAGATCGCCCTGGCCTGGGTCCAGCAGCAGGCGACGATCCACGACCTCCCGGTCGTCCCGATCCCGGGCACCCGCAAGCCCGGCAGGCTGGAGGAGAACACGGCGGCGACCAGGATCGTCCTGACGGACGAGGAACTGGACCTCCTGGACGGCATAGCGGCCCAGGTGGCGGGCACGCGGTACGCGGACATGACGTTCACGTCGGCGGGCCGCGAGTAGCGAGGCGCCCTCAGGGGCGCGCCCTCAGGGGCGCGGGGAACTGCGCTACCGGCCACACACGACCCGCACGCGCCGGCGCGCAGCACCCCGCAGACGCTAAAGCTCCGCCAACAACTCCGCCTTTTTGACCGAAAACTCCTCATCCGTCACCAACCCGGCCTGATGCAACTCGCCCAGGTGACGAATGCGCTCGGCGATGTCCGCAGGATCACGCCGCGGCGCGGGCACGGCGGCCACCGGACTCGACGTCCGCACCGCCGCCAGCACCGCGGCAGCGAACGGCAGCGACTCGTGCACGGGGCCGTACCCCAGCCCGAACACCACCGCGGCGGGATCCAGATCGGCCTGGCTCGGCGCCGCCACCGCCGTATCCCGGCGCAGAAGCCGCAAATGCCCCTCGAACACCTCCGGCGACCGCCACTCCACCCCGTTCAGCTCTCCGACGGAGAAAGTCTGGTCGCCGGCCTTCCACTTCGCCGACGACGCCCCCGTCCAGAACCACCGGAAGTTCACGGTCCGTCCGTCGAAGGTCGCCTTCCCGTCGTACGCCTTGAACGACAGCGGCCCCTCGGGCGGCTGCACGAGGAACCGCTCGGCGGGCCCGGACTCCGTCAGCAGGCCCCGCAGTTCGTCGGCGTAGTACTCCGCGAGGACCTCGCGCTCGGCGGGCAGCACCAGCCGGTAGGGATCGACGTTCTCTTTCAACTGCCCGGCGGCCGCCTCCATCAGCGGGTCCGCCCCGGGGCGCGGCTCGACACGCAGCACGACCGTGCCGCGCTTCCCGCGGGTCAGGGTCACCCCTGCGATCGCCTCCAGGGGCACGCGCCGTTCCCCGAGGGCCTGGAAGAGCTTCGGTGTTCGAATCCCCCGTTCGTAGCGGATGAGCACGGAGTCGGACTCGAACTCCCAGGCGGCATGCAATCCGGCCAGTACGTCACCCATGCGGCTCATCGTATGCGGCACGCGCTCCTCCGTCCCCCTCCCGAGCAGACCGCAATTTCTTCGCCTCTACGCGCGTCAGGCCGCTGCCGTGCCGGACATACCGGTACGGCAGACGCCGTCTTCGTGCGCGCAGTGCACCGAGCGGTATGCGCCGACGCCGATCTCTGCGAAATTGAACAGACTTGCCGTTCCGGGCTCGAAGTAGCCCGCGTGACCCTTCGCGCCCGCCGCCGACAGCACCCGCGCGCCGAAGCCCGCGGACACCGGATCGGCCCCGTGGCCCAGTCCGCCGACCTCCAGGTAGGGCACGTCCTGGATCCAGTCGTCGGAGTCGCGCATCGCCCACACCCGGGCGGTGGTGCGCAGCTGGGCGGCCTTCTCGACGCGCATGCCGGGGCTGCCGGCCACCGCGATGTCGGACACCCGGCCCGGCAGCGAGTGCGCGGCGACACCGCACACCACGGAACCGTAGCTGTGGCAGAACAGCGAGACCGGCGAACCGCCCGGCAGTGCCCGCACCAGCGCGTTGAGCCTTACCGCGCCCTCCTCGGCGCGCATCGCCGTGGCCGAGTCGATGCCGAGACCGCTCGGCGCCGTGTAGTCGGCCCAGGCGATCACGGCCGTCCGGGTCGACGGGCTCACCTGCCGCTCGGCCGCGTACAGGGACGAGGCCATGCCGACGGGGGCGGAGTACTTGCGCTGGGTGCGCTGGAAGGTCAGCAGGTCGGTGTCGACGCCGGGGACGACGACCGAGACCCGCTCCGCCCTGCGCAGATCGCCGAAGACCTCCGCCACCCGGCCCGAACCCTCCGGGTCGAAGGCCAGGATGTGCCGGCCCGGCTCCATGAGGTCCCCGAAGCGGTGCATCCTGCGGCCCGCCTCCTGCTGCCCGGCCGCGGTGAGGCGCTTGTCGTGCATGCGTTCCCGCTCGACCTTGCGCGCCTTGGCGAGCGCGAGGTGGTTGGCGCGGTAGCGCAGCTCGACCGGCGCGCCGTTCATGTTGCCCACCGCGAGCGGGTACGTGCGGACCAGGGTCGAACGGTCCTGCTCGGTGAGCGAGGAGAAGAAGCGGGCCAGCTTCGCCGGCTCGGACTGCGGGTCCGGCAGCCGGTGCCCGCCGATCCGGCCCTGCTCCCAGGCGGAGAGCGAGGCTTGGAGCGGCGTGTCGCCCCGCTGGTTGCGCAGGGCGGTCCAGCCGGTGGTCGCCAGCATCACGAACACGACGGCCAGAGCGAGCAGTGCGCGCCAGACGTTCAGCTGCGGGGAGGTGTCGAAGGAAGTCACTGAAAGGACACACTAGGAGAACGAGAGGGTCTCGCGTTAACCAAGTGACCGGGATCACGTTTCGGTGGATCTGTTAAGGGGACCGCTCCGCACGCCAGTTCCCGGCCAGTGCGGGACCCACCTGATCCAGGTATGTCGTGGTGAGTTCGCGCATTCCGTCGAGGGTGACGTCGTCCCCCGCGGACCACAACCGTTCGGTGACGCGAATCACCCCGCTGAAGAGCGCGACGACGATCCTCGGCCGGGGGTCCAGGTCCACGTCGAGCCCCTCGCGCTCGGCGATGATGCACGCGAGCTGCTCCTCCAGCTCCGCCGACCGCCGCAGGTGGGCGGCGAGCAGCGCGGGCGTCGACTCGATCACCCGGTAGACGCGCACGTGGAGCTCGAGCGGCACGAGTTCCACGACGGCCTCGTTGATGGCGTCCCAGCTCTCCAGTACGGACCGGCGCAGCGCCTCCAGCGGCGCCTCGTCCGGCGGGCGGGTGCGCAGGGCCTCGACGACGAGCGTCTCCGCGAGGCGCGGCACGAAGAACGCCGTCTCCTCCTTGCCGGCGAAGTAGCGGAAGAAGGTGCGCTGCGAGACGTCCACGGCGGCCGCGATGTCGTCGACGGTCGTCTCCTCGTACCCGCGCGTGGCGAACAGGTTCAGCGCCGCCCGCAGCAGAGCGTCCCGGGTGCGCTGTTTCTTGCGTTCGCGCAGGTTCAAGTCAGGCCTCCCGTCCGAAGTGTTTGCCCAGTTCAGGCTATACGGGGATGCCGTGTGGCCGGCCGGCCGGTGAATCTGTTTGTCAACTGTCAGTCGCTGACACTAGCCTCCCGGTATGACTAGTCAGACCACCATCGACAAGACGGGGTCGGGGGGCGCGGAACCGGCGGGCCCGTCGGACGCGACGCCGGGCAAGGGGCTGCGAGGGCACCCCTGGCTCACCCTCATCACCGTCGCTGTGGGGGTCATGATGGTGGCCCTCGACGGCACCATCGTGGCCATAGCCAACCCGGCGATCGGCAAGGACCTGGGGGCCTCATGGTCGGATCTCCAGTGGATCACCAACGCCTACTTCCTGGCCCTCGCCGTCTCGCTGATCACCGCCGGCAAGCTCGGTGACCGTTTCGGTCACCGGCAGACGTTCCTCATCGGTGTCGCGGGCTTCGCCGCCTCCTCGGCCGCCATCGGGCTGTCCAAGGGCATCACGGCGGTCATCGTCTTCCGCGTCTTCCAGGGCCTGTTCGGCGCGCTGCTGATGCCGGCCGCGCTCGGTCTGCTGCGGGCCACCTTCCCGGCCGAGAAGCTGAACATGGCCATCGGTATCTGGGGCATGGTCATCGGCGCGTCCACCGCGGGCGGCCCGATCCTCGGCGGCGTGCTCGTCGAGCACGTCAACTGGCAGTCGGTGTTCTTCATCAACGTGCCGGTCGGCGTCCTCGCCCTCGTTCTCGGCGTGTTGATCCTGCTGGACCACCGCGCCGAGAACGCCCCGCGCTCCTTCGACGTCCTGGGCATCGCCCTGCTGTCCGGCGCGATGTTCTGCCTCGTCTGGGCATTGATCAAGGCGCCCGAATGGGGCTGGGGTGACCTGAAGACCTGGGCGTTCATCATCGCTTCGCTCGTCGGCTTCGGACTCTTCGCCGTCTGGGAGACGAAGGTCAAGGAGCCGCTGATCCCGCTGGCGCTGTTCCGCTCCGTCCCGCTGTCGGCGGGAGTCGTCCTCATGGTCCTGATGGCCATCGCCTTCATGGGCGGCCTGTTCTTCGTGACGTTCTACCTCCAGAACGTGCACGGGATGAGCCCGATCGACGCCGGTCTGCACCTGCTGCCGCTCACCGGCATGATGATCGTCGGCTCCCCGCTCGCCGGTGTGATGATCACCAAGCTCGGCCCGCGCATCCCGCTGGCGGGCGGCATGGCGTGCACGGCGATCGCCATGTACGGCATGTCCACGCTGGACGCGCACACGGGCAGTGGCGTCATGTCCGTCTGGTTCGCCCTGCTCGGCCTCGGCCTCGCACCGGTCATGGTCGGCGCCACCGAAGTCATCGTCGGCAACGCCCCGATGGAACTGTCGGGTGTCGCGGGCGGCCTTCAGCAGGCAGCCATGCAGATCGGTGGCAGCCTCGGTACGGCCGTGCTGGGCGCGGTCATGGCGTCCAAGGTCGACAGCGAGTTCGCCGGCAACTGGGCCGATGCCGGGCTGCCGCCGCTCACTCCGGCCCAGTCCGAACAGGCCACGCTGGCGGTCCAGCAGGGCGGCGCCCCGGTCCCCCCGGGCACGCCCGAGCAGATCGCCGCCAAGATCACCGAGGTCGCGCACACCACGTTCATCGACGGCATGAGCCTGGCCTCCCTGACCGCCGCGGGCGTGGCGGCCGTCGCCGTGTTCGTCGCCCTCCTCACCAAGCGCGGTGAGAACGCGGAAGCCGGCGCGGGCGCGGCGCACATCTGACGGTCCCCGGCGGTCCGTTCCCTCATCAGGGTGAACAGGGCCGCCGAACCCTCCCCTCCGGCACGTGCCGCAGGTCACAGTGGGTCAAGTCCTCCGCAGGGCATGGAGGATGGACGCTGCGGCGCGCTGCCGGAGGGGGGTGGCGCGCAGGCAGCGGGATTAACGCGCACCGACGGGGTACCCGCCATGTCATACCCGAAGAAAACCCCAACCGATCGAGGGTTCACGGGAGTCGATGATGGCGAGCTTCGGACACGGTACGCGCAGGCACCCCCGCTCACGTGGCCGGACGTGGTCACGGGCCGGGACGGATCGCGCGACGCTCGGACTCATCGGAGTCATCTGCGCCGTCGCGGGCTTCTTCGTGCTGGGGATCGTCCTCGGTCCCGCCGCGATGGTCTGCGGCTGGCTCGCCATGGGCCGTGCGTGGTCGGGCTCACGCCCCACCGCGGCCGTCGTCGCCCTGGTTCTGGGCGCCATCGACACGCTCCTGGCCATCATCTGGCTGTCCGGAGCGGCCACACCGGGCATCGGCATGTTCTGACCCGGGTGAGGAATGTGGGAAGAGCCCCCGGCCGCTCGGCCGGGGGCCCTCTCATCGCTCCACCGCGGTCCTCTTGAGTTCCGCCAACTCCCCCCGCAGCGCCCGGACCTCCTCGGTCAGCTCCCGGATCGCCTCGGTCTGCCGCCGCTCCTCGACGTCGTCCTTCTCGAAGCGCGCGATGAACCAGGCGGCGATGTTCGCCGTCACCACACCGAGCAGTGCGATCCCGGACAGCATCAGCCCGACCGCCAGCATCCGGCCCAGCCCGGTGGTCGGCGCCATGTCCCCGTACCCCACGGTGGTCATCGTGGTGAACGCCCACCAGACCGCGTCCCCCAGGGTGTGGATGGAGGCACCGGGTTCGTCCCGTTCCACCTCCAGCACGGCCAGCGCACCGAACACGAGCAGTCCCAGGCACGACCCCGCGACGTACGTGGTGACCCTCACCTGCGACGCCATCCGGGCCCGCTGCCCGGCGAGGAACAGCATCGACACCAGCTTCAGCAGCCGCAGCGGCTGCGCCAGGGGCAGCACCACGGCCAGCAGGGCCAGCGGATTGCCGCGTACGAACCGCAGCCGGTCCTCGGCCAGCCACAGGCGGACCAGATAGTCGGCGGCGAAAGCGGCCCACACCACCCAGTTGGTGACATGGCATGCGGTGAGCAGGTCCTGCGGAGCCCTTGGGGCCACGATCGGTATGGCGTAGGCGATCGCGAAGAGCACGGCCAGCGCCAGCAGCGGGCCCTGGGTGCGCCGTTCCCAACGGGCCAAAGTCGAGGCGGTCCTCGGGAGGGTCATGGAAGCATGGTAGGAAACGCGTGAGGCGGCACCCCTCGGGTGCCGCCCCACGAATGTGACCCTCGATCTCCCTACGCGTCGCCGCCCGCGGCCCCCGGGTCGGCGGCCGTCACGTCGAGCAGCTGGTACCGGTCGATGGCCTGCTTGAGCACGGAGCGGTCGACCTTGCCCTCGCGCGCCAGCTCGGTCAGCACGCCCACCACGATCGACTGCGCGTCGATGTGGAAGAACCGCCGGGCCGCACCCCGCGTGTCGGCGAACCCGAAGCCGTCGGCGCCGAGCGACTGGTACGTCTGCGGCACCCAGCGCGCGATCTGGTCCGGAACCGCACGCATCCAGTCGGACACGGCCACGACCGGGCCCTGCGCGTCCGCGAGCTTGCGGGTCACATACGGCACCCGCTGCTCCTCCTCGGGGTGCAGCAGGTTGTGCTCCTCGCAGGCCACGGCCTCGCGCCGCAGCTCGTTCCAGGAGGTCGCCGACCAGACGTCCGCCTTGACGTTCCAGTCCTCGGCCAGGATCTTCTGCGCCTCGATCGCCCAGGGGAGCGCGACACCGGAGGCCAGGATCTGCGCCGGGATCGAGCCGGCCGTGCCCTCGCTGAACCGGTAGAGGCCCTTGAGGATGCCGTCGACGTCCACGTTCTCGGGCTCGGCGGGGTGCTGGATCGGCTCGTTGTAGACGGTCAGGTAGTAGAAGACGTCCTCGCCGTGCGGGTGCTCCTCGGAGCCGCCGTACATCCGGCGCAGTCCGTCCTTGACGATGTGGGCGATCTCGAAGCCGAACGCCGGGTCGTACGCCACACAGCCCGGGTTCGTGGACGCCAGCAGCTGGGAGTGGCCGTCCGCGTGCTGGAGGCCCTCACCGGTCAGGGTCGTACGGCCGGCGGTCGCGCCCAGGACGAAACCGCGCGCCAGCTGGTCGGCCATCTGCCAGAACTGGTCGCCGGTGCGCTGGAAACCGAACATCGAGTAGAAGACGTAGACCGGGATGAGCGGCTCGCCGTGCGTCGCGTAGGCCGAGCCGGCTGCGATCAGCGACGCCGTGCAGCCCGCCTCCGAGATGCCGTCGTGCAGCATCTGGCCGTTCGGCGCCTCCTTGTAGGCGAGCAGCAGGTCGCGGTCGACCGACTCGTACTGCTGGCCGAGCGGGTTGTAGATCTTCGCACTCGGGAAGAACGAGTCCATGCCGAACGTGCGGTACTCGTCCGGCGCGATCAGCACGAACCGCTTGCCGATCTCATTGTCCCGCATGAGGTCCTTGAGGAGCCGGACGAAGGCCATGGTCGTCGCGATGGACTGCTGGCCCGAGCCCTTCTTCACGGTCGCGTACGTCTTGTCCTCGGGGAGCGCCAGCGGCTTGGAGCGCACCACGCGCGTGGGCACGTACCCGCCGAGACCCTTGCGGCGGTCGTGCATGTACTGGATCTCCTCCGAGTCCCGGCCCGGGTGGTAGTACGGCGGCACGCCGGACTCCAGCTCCTTGTCCGGGATCGGCAGGTGCAGACGGTCGCGGAAGCGCTTGAGGTCGTCGACCGTCAGCTTCTTCATCTGGTGCGTGGCGTTACGGCCCTCGAAGTTCGGGCCCAGCGTCCAGCCCTTGATCGTCTTGGCGAGGATCACCGTGGGCTGGCCCTTGTGCTCCACGGCCGCCTTGTACGCCGCGAAGATCTTCCGGTGGTCGTGACCGCCGCGTCCCAGGTGCAGGATCTGGTCGTCGGTCATGCCCTCGACCATCGCGCGCAGCCGGTGGTCGTCACCGAAGAAGTGGTCGCGGATGTACGCGCCGGTCTCCGTGGCGTACGTCTGGAACTGCCCGTCCGGCGTGGTGTTCATCCGGTTGACCAGCACGCCGTCGCGGTCCTGGGCGAGCAGCGGGTCCCAGCTGCGGTCCCAGACCAGCTTGATCACGTTCCAGCCGGCGCCGCGGAAGATCGACTCCAGCTCCTGGATGACCTTGCCGTTGCCGCGCACCGGGCCGTCGAGTCGCTGCAGGTTGCAGTTGACGACGAACGTGAGGTTGTCCAGGCCCTCGCGGGCGGCGATGGACAGCTGTCCCAGCGACTCCGGTTCGTCCATCTCGCCGTCGCCGAGGAACGCCCAGACGTGCGACTTGGAGGTGTCGGCGATCCCGCGCGCCTCCATGTAGCGGTTCATCCGCGCCTGGTAGATCGCACCGATCGGGCCGAGGCCCATCGACACCGTCGGGAACTCCCAGAAGTCCGGCATCGACCGCGGGTGCGGGTACGACGACAGCGCGTGCGGGGCCTTGGACTTCTCCTGGCGGAAGCCGTCCAGGTGCTGCTCGCTGAGCCGGTCCAGCAGGAAGGCGCGGGCGTAGATGCCCGGCGAGGCGTGCCCCTGGAAGAAGACCTGGTCGCCGCCGAGGCCGTCGTCCTTGCCGCGGAAGAAGTGGTTGAAGCCGACGTCGTAGAGGGACGCGGAGGACGCGAACGTGGCGATGTGGCCGCCGACACCGATGCCCGGGCGCTGAGCCCGGGAGACCATCACCGCGGCGTTCCACCGGGTGGCGTTGAGGACCTTGCGCTCGATGTCCTCGTTGCCCGGGAAGAACGGCTCGCTCTTGGTCGGGATGGTGTTCACGTAGTCCGTGCTGCGCATCTCGGGCACGGCCACACGCTTCTCGCGGGCCCGCTCGATCAGGCGCAGCATCAGGTAGCGGGCCCGCTCCCGGCCGCGTTCGTCGACGGCGGCGTCGAGTGAGTCGAGCCATTCCTGGGTCTCTTCGGGATCGAAGTCAGGAACCTGACTCGGAAGGCCGCCAATGATGATCGGGTTGCGATCGGATGCGGAAGCCACGCTGTTCCTTACCTGTCAGAGGGCCTGCGAGGGCCGCTGTTTCGCTGTCGTCGCCGGGGCGTCGTCGCTGGGGGGCGCGCCGCTGTCCATGGTCCACCTCAGGGCGGGGAAACGTCATCTCTACCGAGCGGTAACCCAGACGTGAGATCGACTCCGTGACGTATGGGGCGAATACCTTCGAGTCTCGTACCCACACACGATTCCCAAACGCCCAAACGGGGCAGAAAGGTGTGGTGTGCGTCACCTCGGACCATGATGGTGTGCCTGAAGTTGCGGTGACACCGCCAGGATCGTCACCGTTTCGGCGGTCTGAAGGGCCGGGTACTTGCGCGATCCGCCCCGCCCGTGTGGACTACGGCCAATGCTTCGCGCACGCGCGTGGCTGAGTTATTCCCAAGACATGATCAGGAGGCAACCCGTGAGCGCGACCGCGGACCACGCGGAGGAGCGGACGAACCCTGCCGCCAGGCTGGGGTTCCAGCCCGGGCAGGTGGTCCAGGAGATCGGCTACGACGACGACGTGGACCAGGAGCTCCGCAAGGCCATCGAGGGCATCATCGAGGCCGACCTGGTGGACGAGGACTACGACGACGTGGCCGATGCCGTTGTGCTGTGGTTCCGTGACGACGACGGCGACCTGACGGATGCGCTGGTGGATGCCACCACGTACATCGAAGAGGGCGGCGCGATCCTGCTCCTGACGCCGAAGACCGGCCGTTCGGGGTACGTGGAGCCGAGCGACATCTCGGAATCCGCCACCACGGCGGGTCTGACGGCGTCCAAGAGCGTCAGTGTCGGCAAGGACTGGAGCGGCAGCCGGCTGGCGACGCCGAAGGCCGCCAAGTCCAAGCGTTAGTCGTACGGCGGGGCGGGTCGGCGTCGGTCGGCCCGCCCATCGGCCTGTGCCGGTGTCTGCGTAGGGTGGTCTCACCCGAAAAGCCCCACGAAGGGACACCCACAGCGATGGCGATCCAGGCCGGCGAGAAGGCCCCCGACTTCGAGCTCAAGGACAACCACGGTGCGACCGTCCGGCTGTCCGACTTCCGGGGCCGGAAGAACGTGGTGCTGCTCTTCTACCCCTTCGCCTTCACCGGCGTGTGCACCGGCGAGCTGTGCGAGCTGCGCGACCACCTGCCGCAGTTCTCCGACCGCGACACCGAGCTGCTCGCCGTCTCCAACGACTCCATCCACACCCTGCGCGTCTTCGCCGAGCAGGAGAACCTGGAGTACCCGCTGCTGTCGGACTTCTGGCCGCACGGCAACGTCTCGCGCGCCTACGGCGTCTTCGACGAGGACAAGGGCTGCGCGGTGCGCGGCACCTTCGTCATCGACAAGGAGGGCGTCGTGCGGTGGACCGTCGTCAACGGCCTGCCCGACGCACGCGACCTCAACGACTACGTGAAGGCGCTCGACTCCCTGTGACGCCGGTCGGGCGGCACACGTCCGACACCCGCTGATTTCTCGGCTTCAGGGCCTGCGAGCGGCGGGAACCCGTCACTAGGATCGACTCGTTGATCCGACATCCGAGCACAATGGGGCATCCCGCCCCTGGACACCAATGGAGGACTCGTGGGAGTCAGCCTCAGCAAGGGCGGCAACGTATCGCTGAGCAAGGAGGCGCCCGGTCTGACCGCGGTCATCATCGGTCTGGGGTGGGACGTCCGCACCACGACCGGCACGGACTTCGACCTGGACGCCAGCGCGCTGCTGCTGAACAACTCCGGCAAGGTCGGCAACGACCAGCACTTCATCTTCTTCAACAACCTCAAGAGCCCCGACGGCTCGGTCGAGCACACCGGTGACAACCTCACCGGTGAGGGCGAGGGCGACGACGAGCAGATCAAGGTCGACCTCGCCGGTGTCCCGGCCGACGTGGAGAAGATCGTCTTCCCGGTCTCGATCTACGACGCCGAGACCCGCCAGCAGTCCTTCGGCCAGGTGCGCAACGCGTTCATCCGCGTCGTGAACCAGGCGGGCGGCGCCGAGATCGCCCGGTACGACCTGAGCGAGGACGCCTCCACCGAGACGGCCATGGTCTTCGGTGAGCTCTACCGGCACGGCGCGGAGTGGAAGTTCCGCGCCATCGGCCAGGGCTACGCCTCGGGCCTGCGCGGCATCGCGCAGGACTTCGGTGTGAACGTCTGAACCGACCATCCGCAGGGCCCTGAGACCGGGGCCCGAAGGTCTTCTCGTCCGGCGCCGCACGGTTTACGTGCGGCGCCGGACGCGCAGGACCACCTCGGTAACACCATCGGGCCGGTGGCCCCAAGGGGAGGGACAGCAACATGGGCGTCACGCTCGCCAAAGGGGGCAACGTCTCCCTGTCCAAGGCCGCACCGAACCTCACCCAGGTGATGGTCGGACTCGGCTGGGACGCGCGCTCCACCACCGGAGCACCCTTCGACCTCGACGCCAGCGCCCTGATGTGCGGCGGCGGACGCGTGCTCGGGGACGAGTGGTTCGTCTTCTACAACCAGCTCAAGAGCCCGGACGGCTCGGTCGAGCACACCGGTGACAACCTCACCGGCGAGGGCGACGGCGACGACGAGTCGCTCCTGATCGACCTCTCCAAGGTCCCGCCGCAGTGCGACAAGATCGTCTTTCCCGTCTCGATCCACATGGCAGACGAGCGGGGCCAGACCTTCGGCCAGGTCAGCAACGCCTTCATCCGGGTGGCCAACCAGGCCGACGGCCAGGAGCTCGCCCGCTACGACCTGAGCGAGGACGCCTCCACGGAGACCGCGATGATCTTCGGGGAGCTCTATCGCTATCAGGGCGAATGGAAGTTCAGGGCCGTGGGGCAGGGGTACGCGTCGGGCCTGCGCGGTATCGCGCTGGACTTCGGGGTCAACGTCTCATAACGCGTTATGAGCAAAATCCGGGCCCCATAGGGGTGCGGAGGGGGTCCGACTAGACTTCGGCTTCAAAAGTTCGTAAAGCCGGGTACGGCGCGGGGGAGCCCCGTACACACACGATTGGGTAGCCAGTGGTTCTGAAAACCTTCGGGTGGTCGTTCGCGGTCACCGCGCTCGGCCTGGTCGCGGCGGTCCTGTTCGGCGGGTGGACCGCGCTCGGCATCGTCGCGATCCTCTCCGTCCTCGAGATCTCGCTGTCCTTCGACAACGCGGTGGTCAACGCCGGGATCCTGAAGAAGATGAATGCCTTCTGGCAGAAGATCTTCCTCACCATCGGCATCCTGATCGCCGTCTTCGGTATGCGGCTGGTCTTCCCCGTCGTGATCGTCGCGATCAGCGCCCAGCTGGGCCCGATCAAGGCCGTCGAACTCGCCCTGAACGACAAGGACCGCTACCAGCAGCTGGTGACCGACGCCCACCCGTCGATCGCCGCCTTCGGTGGCATGTTCCTGCTGATGATCTTCCTGGACTTCATCTTCGAGGACCGGGACATCAAGTGGCTCGGCTGGCTGGAGCGCCCGCTGGCCAAGCTCGGCAAGGTCGACATGCTGTCGGTCTGCATCGCGCTGATCGTCCTGCTGATTTCCTCGATGACCGTCGCCACCCACGCCCACCAGCACGGCGGCACCCATGTCGACAAGGCGGAGACCGTCCTGCTCGCCGGCATCGCCGGTCTGATCACCTACATGATCGTCGGCGGACTCTCCGGCTACTTCGAGGACAAGCTGGAAGAGGAGGAGGAGCGCGAGCACGAGGCCGAGGAAGAGGCCGAGCGCACCGGCAAGCCCCGCTCGGCGGTCCAGCTGGCCGGCAAGGCCGCGTTCTTCATGTTCCTGTACCTCGAGGTCCTGGACGCGTCCTTCTCCTTCGACGGCGTGATCGGCGCCTTCGCCATCACCAACGACATCGTGCTGATGGCGCTCGGCCTCGGTATCGGCGCCATGTACGTCCGGTCGCTGACCGTCTACCTGGTCCGCCAGGGCACCCTCGACGACTACGTCTACCTGGAGCACGGCGCGCACTACGCCATCGGCGCCCTCGCCGCGCTCCTGCTCGTCACCATCCAGTACCAGATCAACGAGATCATCACCGGCCTCATCGGCGTCGTCCTGATCGCCGCCTCCTTCTGGTCCTCCGTCCGCCGCAACAAGGCGCTCGCGGCCGCCGAGGGAAAGGCCGGCTCGGACGAGAAGACTGAGGTCTCGTCCGGGGTGTGACACCCCTGCGCGCGAGGAACGCTCTGTGCGGGGCGGTCACCGAGGACTCCTCGGTGACCGCCCCGCCGGTCTTCATGGACCGTGGGTACGGCGGTGACCTGCGGTCTCCCGAGTGAACGTGGGGGCGGAATGGGCCTGTTCGACGGACTCCGGCGTGGCGATGTGCAGTTCGACACCGGCCACGCGGCGACGAACGCGATCGAGCTGACCAAGCGGCGCGCGCAGATATCGCTCACCAAGCAGGACGCCGCGAACGGCCATCTGCGCGTCAACCTCAGCTGGCGGATGCGCACGTCCGACATCGGCGGCAACCAGCGCGAGAGCCTGCTGCGCCATCCCTTCCGGGCCCTCAAGCCCCCCGAGGTCGTCGGCCACAGCCAGAGCATGGTCAACGTCGACCTCGACCTCGGCTGCCTCTACGAACTCCAGGACGGCAGCAAGGGCGTCGTCCAGCCCCTCGGCGGCTACTACGGCGACGTCAACGCCCCGCCGTATGTCAAGCTCAGCGGCGACGACCGGTTCGGCTCCGGGTCGGGCGAGACGATGTACATCAACCTCGACCACCGCGACAGCATCAAGCGGCTGCTGGTCTTCGTCTACATCTACGACCAGACGCCCGCCTTCGACCGTACGCACGCGAGCGTCACGCTCTATCCGAGCAGCGGCCCGCGGATCGAGATCCACCTCGACGAACGCCAGCCGCAGGCCCGCTCCTGCGCCGTCGTCATGATCGAGAAGGTGAAGGACGAGATCGTGGTCCGCCGCGAGGCGAAGTTCGTCTACGGCTTCCAGGCCGAACTGGACCGGCTGTACGGGTGGGGACTGCAGTGGGGGCGGGGCTACAAGACGAAGGTCGACCGCTGACCGGTGAGCCCCGGAGAACGCCGGGGCGGGGTCCGGCTAGCGCCCGATGAACTGCGGGCCCTGCGGGGGCAGGCGGAAGTCCGGGTCGGGGGCCGTGGTGGCCGCCGGCGGATAGCCGTAACCGGTCTGCGCCGCCGCCGCGCCCGCCGCGGCCGGCGCCTGGGGGTAGCCGTACGCGGGACGGCTCGTGGGCTGCGGGTAGCCGTAGGCGGGCTGCGTGGCCGGCGGCTGCTGCGGATACCCGTAGCCGGGCTGCGTGGGCACCGCGTTCGGCTGCTCCGGGGGCAGCGGCACGGAGACCTCGGAGGTCTGCTGAGCGGGGCCGCCGGTCGTCTGCTGCGCGGGCGTGTTCGTGGTGGGAGGCGCGGGGACCGTGGTGGTCGGCTCCTCCAAGGCCTCCGACTCGTCCACCGAGATACCGAAGTCGGTCGCGAGCCCCTTCAGCCCGTTCGAGTAGCCCTCGCCCAGCGCCCGGAACTTCCAGCCCTCGCCGCGCCGGTACAGCTCGCCGCAGATCAGCGCGGTCTCCTCGCCCGTCTCGGGCTTGACGTCGAAGTACGCCAGTGCCTCGGCGCCGGTGCCCGCCGCGTCGTACAGCAGAATGCGCAGCGCCTGTACGCGGTCGAACGTCACGCCGTCCGCCGATGCGACCAGCAGAATCCGGCTGACCTCCGACTCGACACCGGTGAGGTCTGTCTGGATCGTGTCGGTGAGGCCCTCGGTGACCCGCTTCTTGCCGAGCCGCCACACCTTCCCGGCCGGGTGCCGGGGCTGGTTGTAGAAGACGAAGTCCTCGTCGGAGCGCACACGGCCGTCGGGGCCGAGGAGCAGCGCGGAGGCGTCGACGTCCGGAACCCCCTGCCCGGGTGTCCAGCGCAGCACGGCCCGCACCGTGGTGGCTTCCAGAGGGACGTTCGACCCCTTCAGCATCGCGTGCGTCATGCGGTCATCCTGCCTTCTCGGTCCTGCTCACGACAACGCGGGGGCCGCGGACCCGAGCGGCGCCGACGGCCGTCGCGGACTACGGTCGTCATGGCCGGGTACTGCCTGTGATTGCCCGCGTTACCTGAAATTCATGCCTCATGGGAACCTGTGACATGGACATCTACGTACTATTACCGGCCACCTTTCATCGATTCGCAGGCCGCATCATCACCACGGGGGAGTCTTATGCGTCATTTCGGGCACGTCGCCCCTGAGGTGCGGAAGCGTCTCTTCTTCCGCGAGCCGTGCGCCTTCACCCCGGACTCCCCGGCCCGGCTGCTCTCGGTCGCCCTGGGCGCCACGCTGTACAGCCCCGCCACCCGGCCGCGCCTGGCCGACGACGTCCTCAAGCAGGCCGCGCGCGGCGTGGTCTCGATGGTGCTGTGCCTGGAGGACTCGATCGACGACGCGGACGTCGGCCCCGGCGAGGAGAACCTGGTCCGCCAGTTGACGGCCCTCGACGATCTCCCGGACGACGATCTGCCCCTGCTCTTCATCCGGGTCCGCGTCCCCGAGCAGATACCCGACCTGGTGCGCCGCCTCGGCCCCGCCGTCCGCCGGCTGTCCGGATTCGTCCTGCCCAAGTTCACCGAGGAACGCGGCATCCCCTTCCTGGAGGCCCTGGCCACCGCCGAGGCCGAAAGCGGCCGTCGCCTTTTCGCCATGCCCGTGCTGGAGTCCCCGGAGCTGCTCTACCGGGAGTCGCGCATGGAGACCCTGGAGGGCATCTCCCGCGCGGTCGACAAATACCGCGAGCGCGTCCTCGCCCTGCGCCTCGGCGTGACCGATTTCTGCTCCTCCTACGGCCTGCGCCGAGGCCCCGACATGACGGCCTACGACGTGCAGATCGTCGCCTCCGTCATCTCCGACGTGGTGAACATGCTGGGCCGCGCCGACGGCACCGGCTTCACCGTCACCGGGCCGGTGTGGGAGTACTTCCGGGTCCAGGAGCGCATGTTCAAGCCGCTGCTGCGGCAGAGCCCCTTCCTGGAGGTGCAGGCCGCCGAACTGCGCGAGAAGCTGATCGAGCACGCCATGGACGGCCTGCTGAGGGAGATCTCCCTGGACCACGCCAACGGCCTGCTGGGCAAGACCTGTATCCACCCCTCGCACGTGCTGCCGGTGCACGCCCTGTCGGTCGTCAGCCACGAGGAGTTCTCCGACGCCGAGGACATCCTGCGCCCCGAGCGCGGCGGCGGGGGTGTGCTGAGATCGGCGTACACGAACAAGATGAACGAGGTGAAGCCGCACCGGGCCTGGGCCGAGCGGACCCTGCTGCGTGGCGAGGTGTTCGGCGTGGCGAACCAGGACATCGGCTTCGTGGAGCTGCTGGCCGCGGGCCTGCCCGGCTGACCGTAGGCTTCCGGGGGTCGAAGGGTTCATGGAGAAGGCGGAGAAGGCGGAGAAGGCAGTGAACCAGGGGGAGCGCCCTGAGGTGCGCGACGCGGACGACGGCGTCTGGTCCGGCGACTGGGTCGCCGAGCGGCTCGGCGTCGAGCTCGTCGGCGACGAGGGGCTGACCGGCCTGCTGGGGCTGGCGCTGCGCCGCAACCCCAAGCGGGCCCACCTGCTCGTGTCGAACGTGCTGGGCAAGCACGTACCGCAGTCGCCGTCCGTCGTGTACGGCTACGGCTGGGAGCTCGGCCGCCGGGTGCGTGAGCTGCTGGGCGAGAAGGAGGCCCGCAGGGCCGTCGTCCTCGGCTACGCGGAGACCGCGACCGGTCTCGGCCATTGTGTCGCCGACGGGCTGGGCGTCGCCCCGTACCTGCACTCCACCCGCCGCCCGGTCGCCGGTCTCGACCCGGCCGGCGGCTTCGAGGAGTCCCACTCCCACGCGACCTCGCACCTGCTGCTGCCGGAGGATCCCGCGCTGCTCGCGGGCGACGGCCCGCTGGTCCTGGTCGATGACGAGTTCTCCACGGGCAACACGGTGCTGAACACTGTCCGTGATCTTCAGGGGCGGTATCCGCGGGGGCGGTACGTCGTGGTGGCGCTGGTGGACATGCGGTCCGCCGCCGATGCGAGTCGCCTCGCGGATTTCGCCGAGGAGATCGGAGCCCGGGTCGATCTGGTGACGGCTGCCAGGGGGACTGTGCGGTTGCCCGAGGGGGTGCTGGAGAAGGGGCAGGAGCTGGTGGCGCGGTACGAGGCGGAGGGTGCGGCGGTCGGCGAGTCGTCGTCTGGCGCGCCGTCGGGGCCGGTCGCGCAGTTCCCCGCGCCCCTGAAAGGGACGTCTCAGCCACGCCCTCAAGGGGCGCGGGGAACTGCGCGAACAGCCCCCACCGGCCCGCACCCGGACGAGGACCGCACCGCCCCCCACGTCACCCGCGTGGACCTGCACTGGCCCGTCGGCCTCCCCGACGGGGGGCGACACGGCTTCACTCCCGCCCAGCGCGCCCGGCTGGAGGCCGCCCTGCCCGCGATGGCGGCCAGGATCGCCGAGGCCCTGCCCCACCACGCCCGCCGCGTGCACATCCTCGGCTTCGAAGAGCTGATGTACGCGCCGCTGAGGCTCGCCCGCGAGCTGGAGCGCGACACCGGCCTCGAGGTCCGTTACTCGACCACCACCCGCTCACCCGTCCTCGCCGTCGACGACCCCGGCTACGCGATACGCACCCGCCTCGCCTTCCCCGCCCACGACGACCCCGCAGACGGCCCCGGCGAGCGGTACGCCTACAACGTCGCGGGCGCCGGATTCGACGCCGTCGTCGTGGTGGTCGACTCGGCCGCCGACACCCCCGCGCTGCACGCGCCCGACGGCCTGCCCGCCCGGCTCGCCGCGCACACCCCCGAGGTCCTCCTCGCCGTCGTACCGTCGTACGCCCCCGAAAGGCCCCGCATGCTGCCCGAGCCCCTCCGCGGCCCCGACTTCTCCTCGTACGCGCCCGAGGAGGTCGGCTGGCTGCTCCAGGACCTCTCGGACGTGACGCTGGAGGCGCCGACCGAGGAGCGCGAGGAGGCGATCCAGAGCGGCGGCGCGCACTACGCCGAGTCGCTGCCCGTGGAGTACCAGCCGAGCGAGCAGTACCAGGAGCTCTTCCACGCCGCGCTGGCGGACTCGGCGGCCCGGATCGCCCAGGCCGTCGGCGTCGTCACGGAGACGGTCCTCGCCGAGCGGTCCCCGCGCCCGGTCCTGGTCTCCCTGGCCCGCGCCGGCACCCCCGTCGGCATCCTCATGCGCCGCTGGGCCCAGCACCGGCACGGCCTCGACCTGCCGCACTACGCCGTGTCCATCGTCCGCGGCCGGGGCATCGACGCCAACGCCCTGCGCTGGCTCGCCGAGCACCACGACCCCCGGGACGTCGTCTTCGTCGACGGCTGGACCGGCAAGGGCGCCATCACCCGCGAACTCGCCCAAGCCCTGGAGGAGTTCGAGAAGTCCGACGGCATCACCGGCTTCAGCCCCGAGATCGCGGTCCTGGCCGACCCGGGTTCCTGCGTGCGGACCTACGGCACCCGTGAGGACTTCCTCATCCCCTCCGCCTGCCTCAACTCCACCGTCTCCGGCCTGATCTCACGGACCGTGCTGCGCGCCGACCTGGTCGGCCCGCACGACTTCCACGGCGCGAAGTTCTACCGCGAACTCGCCGCCACCGACGTTTCGGTGGCCTTCCTGGACGCCGTGTCCGCCCGCTTCCCCGAAGTCGCCGACGCGGCCGGAGCCCAGGCCAAGGAACTGCTCGCGGCCGACCGCTCGCCCACGTGGGAGGGCTGGGCCGCCGTCGAGCGCATCAGCGAGGAGTACGGCATCCACGACGTGAACCTCGTCAAGCCCGGCGTCGGCGAGACCACCCGGGTCATGCTGCGCCGCGTGCCCTGGAAGGTCCTGGCGCGTGCCGGAGCGGGCAGCGACCTCGACCACGTGCGCCTGCTGGCCGAGCAGCGCGGCGTGCCCGTCGAGGAGGTCGACCGACTGCCCTACACCTGCGTCGGGTTGATCCACCCCAAGTACACCCGGGGCGCGACCGGCGCCGACGGCAAGGCGGTGACCCTCTGATGCCCGCACTCGTCGCCAGCGACCTCGACCGCACCCTGATCTACTCCGCCGCGGCCCTGGCCCTCACCATGCCCGACGCGCGGGCGCCCCGGCTGCTGTGCGTGGAGGTGCACGAGAGCAAACCGCTGTCGTACATGACGGAGACGGCGGCCCGGCTCCTCACCGACCTGGGCGACGCCGCCGTGTTCGTGCCCACGACCACCCGGACGCGCAAGCAGTACCTGCGCATCAACCTGCCGGGGCCCGCGCCCACGTACGCGATCTGCGCGAACGGCGGCCACCTGCTGGTGGACGGCGTGTCCGACCCCGACTGGCACGCGCAGGTGACCGCACGGCTGGCCGACCAGTGCGCGCCCCTCGCCGAGGTGCAGGAACACCTGCTGAGGGCCGCCGACCCGGTCTGGGTGCGCAAGCACCGCGTCGCCGACGACCTCTTCGCCTACCTGGTCGTCGAGCGCGAGCTGCTCGACGAGGACTGGGTGAAGGAACTCGCGGTGTGGGCGGAGAACCGAGGCTGGACCGTGTCCCTGCAGGGCCGCAAGATCTACGCCGTTCCCAAGCCGCTCACGAAGAGCGCGGCGATGCGTGAGGTGGCCCGGCGTACCGGGGCCGATCTCACGCTCGCCGCGGGGGATTCCCTGCTCGATGCCGATCTGCTCCTCGCGGCCGACCGGGGATGGCGGCCGGGGCACGGGGAGTTGGCCGACACGGGCTTCACGGCACCCGCGATCAGGGCGCTTCCCGAGCGGGGCGTTCTGGCCGGGGAGCGGATTCTGCGGGAGTTTCTGGGGGCAGTTGAGGGCGCCTGAGGACTCGGGTGTCCTGGTCGTCGAGCGGGTGCGGGCGCGCTGTGGCTTGTCGCGCAGTTCCCCGCGCCCCTTCGGGGCGTCGTAGCAGCCGGATGCCGATGAACGCCGCCACCGCCACCGCCGCCACGGCCAGGACCACCTTCGAGTAGGCGGAGACGAGGTCCGAGACCTGGTGCCAGTTCGCGCCGAGGAAGTAGCCCGCGAGCACGAACGCCGTGTTCCACAGGGCGCTGCCCAGTGTGGTCAGGCCCAGGAACACCGGCAGACGCATGCGTTCCACTCCCGCCGGCACGGAGATCAGGCTGCGGAAGATCGGGATCATCCGGCCGAAGAACACGGCCTTGGTGCCGTGCTTGAGGAACCACGCCTCGGTTTTCTCGATGTCCGAGACCTTCACCAGCGGCAGCCGGCCGGCGATCGCCACCGTGCGGTCGCGGCCGAGCAGCGCGCCGATCCCGTACAGCGCGAGCGCGCCGATCACCGAGCCGGCCGTCGTCCACAGCAGGACGGCGAGCAGGCTCATCCGGCCGCTGCTCGCGGCGAACCCGGCCAGCGGCAGGATCACCTCGCTGGGCAGCGGCGGGAACAGGTTCTCCAGGGCGATGGCGAGACCGGCGCCCGGCGCGCCCAGCGCGTCCATCAGGTCGTTGACCCACTGCGGCCCGGCGTCCGCTGCGATGGCTGTCATGCCACCACGCTAGGAAACCGAAGCTGAAGGACTCCTGAGGAAACCCGGGCTGCCCGCGTCAGCCGCAGCAGCCGCCTCCGCAGCAGCCGCCCCCACCGCCGCCGCCCGTGGGGGGCGCCGGTGCCGAGGCGGAGGCGGAGCCGCCGACCGCGACCGTGGAGAGGAGCTTCACCGTGTCGTCATGGCCGGAAGGGCAGGCCGCGGGATCGGAGGACTCGGCCATGGGACGGCTGAGTTCGAACGTGTCGCCGCAGGTCCGGCAGCGGTATTCGTAGCGAGGCATGGGGACAGAGTATCCGCGCCGACGTAAATGCCGCCTTTCGCGAACCCGTCTGACCATTGTTGCCGCACCGGTGTGGAGGACATGTAAAGGCCGCTGATAACTTTCGAACGCGCGGGGGAGCCGTACTGGCGGGGGATGACGAGGGATCGCTGCCGTCGACCACAGCAGCCAAGACCTTCCGCGCGAGCACCACCGTAAGCGGGAGGGAGACGCGGCCGTGTCGAAGGCTGGGCGGGAACCGGACGAGACCATGCAGTTGAAGGTCCCCGATCCCGTGCGCGTGGACGAGACCATGATGTTGCGCGTCGTCGGGGCGGCCTCGACCGACCAGGCGGACACGGCGTCCGGCGTGGCGAAGGACGGGAGCACACCGGACGGATCGCGCCGGCGGCGCAGAGCACCCCGGCCCTCCCCGCTGTCCCGTCTGTCCGCCGCCGCCCCGGGGGCGGCCCGACTCGCCGCCCGCGTCGCGTCCGAAGCCCGCCGCCTGCGGCCCCGTTACCCGCATGCCGACCGCACCGGCTGGCGGCGCTGGGCTCCTTCCTGGCGGCAATGGCTCGGTGCCACGCTGACGTTCACCGGCCTGAGCGTCTTCCTGCTGGGCTCCGCCTACGCGGCGACCGACATCCCGGACAACCTCAACTCGTACGCCACCCAGCAGGACAACGTCTACTTCTGGTCCGACGGGACCCCCATGGCCCGCACCGGCTGGGTGCGGCGGCAGGCGATGCCCCTGAAGGACATACCCGAGGACGTCCGCGGCGCGGTGCTGGCGGCGGAGAACGCGAGCTTCTACAGCGACCCCGGCATATCCTTCAGCGGTCTCACCCGGGCCCTGTGGCGCACCCTCGGCCAGGGCGACACGCAGGGCGGCTCCACCATCACCCAGCAGTACGTCAAGAACGTCTACCTCAACCAGGACCGCTCGGTCGGCCGCAAGTTCACCGAGGCCATGCTCGCCCTGAAGCTCGACAACGAGATGAGCAAGGACGACATCCTGGAGGGCTACCTCAACACGAGCTGGTTCGGCCGCGGCACCTACGGCATCCAGCGCGCCGCCCAGGCCTACTACGGCAAGGACGTCGGCGAACTGAACGCGGGCGAGGCCGCCTTCCTCGCCTCCCTCCTCAAGGGTGCCTCGCTCTACGACCCCTCCGTGAGCAAGGCCAACCACGACCGGGCGGTCGAGCGCTGGTCCTGGATCCTCGACCGCATGGTCGACACCGGCGCGCTGTCGAAGTCCGAACGCGCCCGGTACAAGGAGTTCCCCGAGCCGCTGAAGCGGGCGCCCGGCTACGACACCGGCAAGCAGAGCGACTACCTGGTGGAACTGGCCGCCCAGTACGCCAAGAAGGCGGGGCACCTGACGGCCCGGGAGTTCGACCTGGGCGGCTACCAGATCTACACGACCTTCGACCGCAAGCAGGAGACCGCGCTCACCGACGCCGTCGACAAGGCCCGCAAGCAGGCGCGCAAGGACCACCCGGGCAAGGCGAAGGCCCTGCACTTCGGCGCCTCCTCGGTGGCCGCCGACGGGCGCATCCTCGCCGTCCACGGCGGCCCCGACCACCGTGAGCAGGGCTACAACGAGTCGAACGCGACCACCGTGCCCGCCGGTTCGGCCTTCCAGCCGTTCGTCTACGCCGCGGCCCTGGAGCACGGTGTGCACCGGACCCGGGACGGCGCCGCGACCGAGGTCACCGCGCAGACGCTGTACGACGGGGACGACGGCATCGCCGTACGGACCCCCGAAGGCCCCTACTGGGACCGTGGCGGCAAGCAGGTCACCTCCCGTAACGACGGCGGGAAGTCCTACGGGCGGATCAGCCTGGGCCGGGCGCTGGCCCTGTCGGTGAACACGCCGTTCATGCAGCTCGGCATGGACACCGGCCTGGACACGGTGCGGGAGACCGCACAGCGGGCGGGCCTGCTCCCCTCCAGCTTCGGACCGCAGGTGCCCGCCCTGTCGCTCGGCAGCGCCACGCCCAGCGCGATCCGCATGGCGAGCGGATACGCCACGTTCGCCGCAGCCGGCAAGCACGTCGAGCCGTACTCGGTGGCCCGCATCACCCGCAACGGCTCCCAGGTCGCGCTGACGAAGCCCGCGTCCCGCCGGGCGGTGAAGGCGAGCGTGGCCGAGGCGGTCCAGTCCGCCCTCAGGGACGCCTTCCGCACCGCCCGCCCCGGTGCGGCCGCGACCACCGCGGTGGCCGGGAAGACCGGCACCACGCAGAACGACACCGCCGCCTGGTACGTCGGCACCGCCAACTCGGTGTCGACGGCCGTGGTGGCCTACCGCATCGACCTCACCAAGAGCCTCGAACCACTGCCCCTGGACGGGATCGCGGGGACCCCCGGCGACAGCGTCCCCTACCGCATCTGGTCCGGTGCCCGAGGCATCGGCTGACCGAGCCCGATCCCCCCACCGCCCCCTCGCAGAATGAGCCGCGCATGAAACAGCCGTCCGGCCGCCGCCGCCGACCCCCCGCACCCCGCCGCGCCACGCCCCCGCGGGTGCTGACCCTGGCGGCCCTCCTGGTCGTGGCGTCCCTGGTCGGCGGCTACATGGTGCTGACCCGCTCGGACACCACCACCCCGACCGCCTCCTCCGGGGCCCGCAAGGGGACTGCCGCCAAGCCGGACCAGGAACCGCCGTGGGACGGGCGGACGAAGGTGCTCGGGGACGGCTCCACCTCCTACACCGGCCCGCAGAAGGGCCAGTTGAAGCCGGTGCCCCTCAAACCGGGGGAGAAGCCGCCCCAGTTCGTGGTCTTCTCCTGGGACGGCGCGCTGCAGGGCGACGACGGGCTCTTCTCGCACTACCGGGAGCTGGCCGAGGAGTACGACGCCCACATGACCTTCTTCCTCACGGGCATCTACCTCCTGCCCAAGAGCAAGAAGGACCTCTACGCCCCGCCCCAGCACGCCAAGGGCTCGGCGGCGATCAGCTTCGCCACCGACGAGCACACACGCACCACACTGGAGCAACTCGGCAAGGCGTGGCAGGACGGGAACGAGATCGGCACCCACTTCAACGGCCACTTCTGCGGCAAGAAGGGCGGCGGCGACTGGAGCGTCGCGGAGTGGAAGAGCGAGATCGACCAGTTCTACGCCTTCACCGAGAAGTGGAAGACCAACACCGGCTTCAAGGACCTCGGGCCGCTGCCGTTCGACATCAGGAAGGAGGTCACGGGCGGCCGCGCGCCCTGCCTGGAGGGCCAGAAGAACCTGCTGACGGCCGCCAAGGACTACAAGTGGCGCTACGACGCCAGCTCCGCGGGCGACTTCCAGATATGGCCCGCCAAGAAGAACGGCATCTGGGACTTCCCGTTGCAGATGCTCCCCTACGAGGGCGGCAAGTACCAGGGCCTCTCGATGGACTTCAACTTCCTCTACAACCAGTCCGAGGGCGAGACCGAGGGCGACCCGGCGAAGTACCCCGAGTGGGAAGAGGAGACCGTCGCCTCCTACATGTCCGGCTTCAACCGCGTGTACTACGGCAGCCGTGCCCCGCTCTTCATCGGCAACCACTTCGAGGACTGGAACGGCGGCATCTACATGCGGGCCGTCGACCGGGTCGTCAAGGGCATGTGCACCAAGAAGGACGTCAAATGCGTGTCCTTCAGGGAACTGGCCGACTGGCTCGACGTGCAGAAACCCGGGACCCTGCAACGCCTGCGCGGCCTGGACCCGGCGCAGTCGCCCGACTGGTCGACGGTTGTGAAGTGATCACGCCAAAGTAACGACCGCAACACCCTTCACAGCGGCCACACACTCCATGCGAAGATCTCGTACCCCGGCAACCCTTTGGCCGGGGCAAGAGGGGAAACACCAGTGAAATCACGGAAATTGAGCGGAACGCGCCGCCGCGTCACGATAGTCGGGGCCACGGCGGCCTCGGTCGTCGCCGGCGTCGCCCTGCTGCCCAACTGGAGCGCGGGCGCGGCGGTCGTCGACGACCCGACGGTGGACGCGCGGACCAAGGCCACCTTCCAGCGGCTGGCGGACGCCGTCTTCACCGACCGCACCAACGCCCTGGTCGACGGCGGACGGACCGGCGCCGGCAAGCCGCTGACCGACGGCTTCTCCGGCGACGTCGCCCTGTCCTCCGGCACGGCCCGCACCGAGGACGCCACCCTGTCCGCGCTCGGGCAGCGGCGGCAGAAGCTGGCGAAGGCCGGAGAGACGTACGGCAAGGCCAGCACCACCGTCACCCTGAACGCCACGCGGGTGACCGGCCGTACGGCCAAGGCGGACGTCACCGAGACCACGACCCTGACCTACGCCGGGGCCCGTGGCGACGCGCCGAAGACCACCGGATTCCAGGCCCGGCACGAGCTGACCTTCAAGGCCGACCGGCAGGGTGACTGGCGGCTCACCGGCATCCGCGACACCGACGAGGGCGGTCTCGCGGTGAACACACTCTCCAAGCCGGCCCCCGTCAAGACGGCCACCGCCGCCGACAACACCACGCCGAACGCCCCGCGCGCGGCGATCACCCCCAACCCGGCACCCGCCCCGAAGACCGGCACGACGTACGACTACAAGGCCATGGCGGCCTATGCCGAGAAGTACTGGAACGTCTACAACAAGGACTACCCGGACTTCAGCGGTCACGGCGCCGGTGGCGACTGCACCAACTTCGTCAGCCAGTCGCTGAAGGCGGGCGGCTGGAAGCACGCTCCCGGCTATGTGTACGACTACACCAAGTGGTTCGGCAACGCCGACATCCAGTCGGACTCCTTCGTCGGCGTCAACGAGTGGTCCTGGTTCGCCCAGAACTCCAAGCGGACCCAGCCGCTCGCCAACGTCTTCCAGCTCGAGGTCGGTGACGTCCTCCAGATGGACTTCGACCGGGACGGGTCCAAGGACCACACCATGATCGTCACGTACAAGAGCGGCGGTGTGCCGTACGTGACCTACCACTCCAACAACACCCTCCGCAGGTCGGTGGCGAGCCTCGTCGCGTCGTATCCGAACGCGTACTACTACGCCTACCGCACCTGAGCACGGGCGGGGGCCGGGCTCAGTGTCCGGCCCCTCGCTCCTCGCGGATCCCGGAGACCACGTGGGCCACGGCCCGGCGGACCGCTTCCGTCTCCGTGAGGAAGTGCCAGTAGTCGGGGTGGCGGCCTTCCAGCCCGGCGACGGCACGGTCCAGGCGAGCCACGGCGTCGTCCAGCGGGCGGGCGTGGCGCGGGTCGGGGGTGTTGCGGCCGGCCATGGCGAGGCGCTGGGCGTCGCGGATGGCGAAACGCGTGCGGTCGATCTCCCGCTGGGGGTCCTTCTGCACGGCGTTCAGGCGGTGCAGCCGGTCGCCGGCGGCGGAGACGGCCTCGTCGGTGCTGTTCAGCAGCGCCCGTACGGTCGACAGCAGGGCCGTCGCGTCGGCCCAGCGCTGTTCGCTCCGGGCGGTGCGTGCCTCGGCCAGTCTGGCCTCGGCCCGGCGGACGTTCTCGGCGGCGGTGTCGGGGACGTGCTGCAGATCCTGCCAGCAGGCCGCGGTGAAGCGGCGGCGCAGTTCGCTCAGGGTCGGTTCGACCTGCTCGGAGCGGGTGGTGAGGGCCTGGGCGCGGGTGCGCAGGGAGACGAGACGGTGATCGATCTCAGCGGCCCGCTCCGGCAGCCGCTCGGACTCCACGCGGACCGCCTCGGCCTCGCGTGTGACCCGTGCGGCCCGCTCCAGGGTCTGCGGGACGCCGTGCTGTCCGGCGCCCTGGTTCAGCTTGGTCAGCTCGGGCGAGAGTGCGGCCAGCCGGGCGGCGAGATCGTCCGCCCTGAGCCCGGAGGCGCGTACGGCGTCGAGGGCGCCGGAGGCGGCGAGCAGGGCCTGGCGGGCCCGTTCGACCGCGGGGGCCAGACGCGCCAGCTGGGTCTCGGCCTTGCCGAGGAGGGGCCCGAGGCCGTCGGTGAAGCGGTCCAGCTCCTGTTTGACCCGGTCGAGTTCCTCCTTGGCGGCGGTCAGCTCGGCCCGGGCGCGGGAGGCGGCGGAGGCCTCCAGGTCGTCGCGGTCGAGGTCGTGGGCGTCGACGGCGTTGATGTACCGGTGACTGGCCTCGTCGATCCGCCGGCCCAGCGCGTCGAAGTCGGCGACGGCCCGCCGGGCGGCGGGGGAGTCGTCGACGGCGGTGATCGTCTCGATCGAGATGCGCAGATCGCGCTGGGCGGTGTCGAGTTCGTAGAAGGCCGCCGCTGCGGCGTCCTTCGCGGCCTGGGCCTCGGCCCGCTGGTTCTCCGCCCGGCCGCCGAACCAGCGCCGGGTGCCCCCGCCCGCGAAGGCGGCGGGCAGCGCCAGCGCGGCCACCAGCGGCAACGTCATCAGGGTCAGCGCGTCACGGAGCGGGCTGCCCGGTGTGCGGGGAGCGGTGCGACGCGGGCGGTGTGCGCGCGGCACCGACGGCGAGTCCGGCTGTCCTGGTGTCGCCGTCACATCCCTCTCCCGTGCTGTGGTCCACCCTGCCCGGTGTCATTCTCCCACCGGTGAGGGACGAACACACGGGCCGGTCAGTTCGCCGTTCGCACCGTCACTTTGCCGTCGCCGGTCCGGGCGGACAGCACATGGGCGCTGCTCTCGGCCAGGTGGCCCTGGGGGCCTTGCCGATGGCGACCGAGCCCTCGAACCAGCGGGTGACCTCGATCTTGCCCGACGGGCGCTCGTCGGCGGCGACGATCTCCAGGGCCGAGTCGTCGGAGCCGACGGTGAGGGTGCGGCCCTGGAGGCCGAAGGAGCGGTGGTCGGGGTCCGTGTCGTCCCCGGCGGACGCCCCGCAGGCGCTGAGCCCGGCGGCGAGCACGACGACGGCACCGGCGAGGGCGGTGGCGCGGGCGGCGGCGGTGCGAGTGGTATGACGGTCTCCCCCTGGACGACGACGGGCGCCTTGAGGCGCTCCACGACCGTATGGACCGGCGGCCCGCAGGGGGATCCGGGCCACTCCCGGATCAAGGGTGGGGGTTGACCCCCGGCGCGGGGCCCGCCGAGGCCCCGCGATACGGGTTTGCGGGACCGGGCCCCGGGCCATGTAGGCTGTCGACTCGACCTGGGCGTGGCCCGGGATCCGGGTGCGTAGCTCAGGGGTAGAGCGCCTGCCTTACAAGCAGGATGTCGGCGGTTCGAAACCGTCCGCGCCCACGGTGCTGAGTAACAGGTGAGAGGCCCTCCAGGGATGTTCCTGGGGGGCCTTTCCCGTTGCCGTCCCGCGGCGGGGATCAGTAGTTGGCGTTGGCGAGGAGTTCGCCGTCCTTGTCGTACACCGTGACAAGGCCGTTCTTCGACTCGTAGCAGGAGGTGAACGCGGAGGCGATGAGTTTGCCCTCGCCCTGGTGGGGGCCCATCAGGCCGCCGCTGAAGTCGGTGAACACCTCTGCCGCGTCCAGGATGTCGTTGCGCTTGTCCGCGCCGGTCACCTTCGTGATGTGTTCGACCGCGGCCTTCTCCGTGTCCGTGCCGTTCTCGGCGACGCAGTCGCGGAACTGCTCGGCCTGGGACTTCTCATCGGCCGGCCCGGCCTTCTCGGGGCGGTCCTTCCCCGGCCCGCGCAGCCGAGGCCCGCGATCTTGCCCACGCCGCGCTTCTTCGGCGGCTGGGGCGCCGGGGCGCCGTGGAAGGGCTGCTGCGGGTGGGGCTGGGTGGGCTGCTGCGGGTACTGCCGGGTCATGGGTCCCCCTCGGGATCATTCGTGTCGTGGGCACGACCCACCGGGGGAGCCGCGCGGTTGTAGAAGGCTGAACGGGTTCACCTGATGGAGGTAGGGGCGGTCGCACAGCCGCAGGCGGCCCGCACGCGCGTCCGCCCCGGGTCGATGGCCGCTCCGGGCCGTTCTCTACGATGAGCACGTGAACAGCCCCCGCCGGTGCACGCCCCGCCCCCCGCTGACGCGGTGGCAGATGCTGTGCGTGCTGGGGCTGTTGGCGGGGTTGCTGGGCATGCACGGGCTGGCGCCCGGTGGGGGGCTGCCCGGGGCCGCGCACACGCGGCACGCGGACGCCCTCACGGTGCAGACGCAATTCGTGCCCTACGCACACTGCGCGGGCGGGCATGCCCGGCACGCCGACGCGACCTGCGCGTCGGGTGCCGTGGGCGGCGGGCCGGTGCTGCCTCCGCTGGTCGCCGATCCGGTCCCCGGGGGCGTCGGGGAGAGCGCCGTTCGGGCGTATGCCGTCGTGGATACGGAGGGCGCCCGGGCCCCGCCTTCCCTCTCCGAGCTCCAGCTTCTGCGGATCTAGACACGGCGCGTCATGCCGACCGGTACCGACCGGTCACGGCGTGACGCCCCGTCGTGTCCAGACATCCTCAGTTCCTCGCAGAAGCAGGAGTTCACGCATGAGCAGCAGCATTCGTACCCTGGCGCGCCGTGCCGCCCTCGTGGTGGCGACGGGTGCCGCGGCGGTCGTCCTCGCCGCCTGTGGCGGTGACGGTGCCGACCGGGCCGCCGGCGGTGCCGGTCACGGCGACGCCGGAAGCCACAGCCCCACCGGGGCCCCGTCGTCCGCCGGGTCCCACAACGCCCAGGACGTCGCCTTCGCGCAGGGCATGATCCCGCATCACCGGCAGGCGCTGGAGATGGCGCGGCTGGCCGGTGACCGGGCCTCCTCGGGCGCGGTCAAGGACCTCGCGAGGCGGATCGAGAAGGCGCAGGATCCGGAGATCCGGACCATGACCGGCTGGCTGAAGACCTGGGGCGAGGACGTCCCCGGGGGCTCCGGCGGCGGCGTGGACCACTCCGGGCCGGGCCACTCCGGCATGCCCGGCATGATGGGCGCCGAGGACATGGCCGGGCTGGAGAAGCTGACGGGCAAGGCCTTCGACGTGCAGTTCCTGACCCTGATGGTCGAGCACCACGAAGGGGCCGTGGAGATGGCCCGGACCGAGCAGAGCAAGGGCCGTCATGACCGGGCCAAGAGCATGGCCGAGGACATCGTCACCGCCCAGAACGCCGAGATCGTCGAGATGAACAAGCTCCTCGGCAAGAGCGCGGGCAGGAGTCGGAGCCAGGGCTGATCCGACAGCCGGGGCGTCACGAGGCTCCGCCGGTCTCCTTTGGCGGAGCCTCGTGCGCGTGCTTCAGCTCCGAGCGGGCCGCCACCCGCTCGGAGCCCGTGAGTTCGGACCAGTAGCGGTGGGTGCTGACGAACACCGCGAGTTCGTGCTCCCGCCGCCGGAGCTTCTCCACCTCGGCCTGTTCGTCCGCGCTCCATCCCGGGGAGGCGGGCCGTTCCACCTTGCGCCAGCCGTTGTCGTCGCTGAAGCCGTCCAGTGGCTCCACCGACCACGGGAGCCGCTTGAGCAGGGCCGACAGCTCGGCCCTGACCTGATGGAGTTCCTCCTGGCCGGCCAGGAGGTCACTCGGAAAGTCATAGGTCGTAGCCACGACCCAATGATACGCCTGTTCGAATTTAGGAGGCGAGTTCCTTCCTGGGGTTCAGGAGCTCCTTCCCGCGGTTCATGCGGACGGGTGCAGCTCACCCACCACCCGGGCCGTCACCGGGGCCGGAATCCCGTGCCGCTCGGCCGCGCGCAGCAACGCGCCGCCGATGGCGTCCAGTTCGAGGGAGCGGCCGGCCTCGGCGTCGCGCTGCATCGAGGACTTCATGGACGCCGGGAAGGTGTCGTACCGGGCGAGCGCCTGGGCCGGGTCCGCCGGGCCGCCGCACGCGCGGCTGATCGCGGCCGTCTCCTCCACCAGGGCGGTCAGCTCGTCGCGGTGGCGGGTGCGGACCTCGCCGAGGGGGAGGCCGTAGCGTGTGGTGAGCAGGGCGAACGGCGCCAGGAACGACATCTTCGCCCAGAGGGCCGCCGTCTCGTCCTCCAGGACGCGGGTGGCCGGACCGGCCGCGGTGAAGGCTTCGGCCAGGGCGTCGAGGCGGGGCCGGGGCACGCCCGTGCCGGTCAGGTCGATCTCCGCGAAGGGGCTGCCGTGTTCGACGACGCCCGGAGCGACGCGGGTCGACTCGACGCGGATCACGGCGGGGGCCACCCGGTCGGGCCGGTAGCGGGCGCGCAGGGCCGCCGGGTGTTCGACACCGTTCAGGAACGGCACGAGGAGGCCGTCGGACAGCAGCGGCGCGGGGACCCGGGCCAGGGCGGCGTCGAGGGCCGTGTGCTTGACGGTGACCAGGCACGCGTCGACCGGCTCGCGCAGCTCGGTGTCGGCCTCGACGCGGGCCGTGAAGTCGCCGAAGCGGTCGCTGCGCACCCGGATGCCGTCGGTGCGCAGGAGCTCGGCGGTCTTCTCGCCGGACAGGCAGATGACACGGTGGCCGGTGCGGGAGAGCAGGGCGGCGAGCAGACCGCCCACGCCGCCGGGGCCCAGAACGGCCACGGTGAGTTCGTTCGCCATGAGGACTTCCTCTCGTCGGTCGGCCCCGGGACGGTGGCCGCCTCGGAGCGATCATGGCAGGCGTCGCTGTCGTACGAGGGCCGAAAGGGTGAGACTGGGGGCATGTGCCGGAGTATCAAGACGCTGCGCCCGCCCGCGATGCCCGAAGAGGCCACCGAGGCGGATGTGCGCGCTGCCGCCCTGCAGTACGTGCGGAAGGTTTCCGGGTTCCGCGCCCCCGCCGCTCACAACCAGGAGGTGTTCGACCGCGCCGTCGAGGCGATCGCGCAGGCCACGGCCGAGCTGCTGGACGGCCTGGAGGTCCGCGGGGCCGGGGCACGGAAGGCGGGCTAGCCGGAGCCGGGTGCGGAAGGCGAGTCCGCCGGACCCGGGTGCTGGAGTGAGCGAAGCCGGGCCCGGGTGCGGGACGTGAGTGGCCGGCCCGTGCCCGTGGGTGAGGCGCCCAGGCCGTTCCGGCGCCTCAGAGCGCCGGTTCCGGCTGTGGTTCCGGGCGCGGTGCCGGGATGGACGGCGTCTCCCACAGCCTGGTGGTCCGCCGGTAGCCGTAGACCACCGAGACCATCGCCAGCAGGAGCAGAGGCGCGAAGAGCCACGGGTACGCGGCCATCTCCAGCGGCAGGAAACGGTAGGACACGAGCAGCACCGCGAAGACGACCGTCCCGTAGCCGACCAGCCGGAGTCCCGCCCGGTCCCAGCCGCGGTCGTACGTGCGCAGCGCCGCCTCGACCGTGTACGCGAACACCACGCCGGCGATGAGGTCCACGCCGTAGTGCCAGCCGAATCCCAGCGTGGCGGCGAGGGTGGCGACCAGCCAGAACGTGCCGGCGTAGCGCAGGGCGCGCGGCCCCTTGCGGGAGTGGATGAAGATCGTGGTCGCCCAGGCCGTGTGCAGGCTGGGCATGCAGTTGCGCGGGGTGATCTCGTCGAACGGCACCGCGGACGGGGTGATCACCGGCGGCAGGGTGTCCGGCCACAGGTTGGCCACCGCCCAGTGCCCGCCCTCGGGGCCGTAGGCGAACATCGGCCCGACCACGGGGTAGATCATGTAGACGGCCGGTCCGAGCACACCGATCAGCAGGAAGGTGCGGACCAGGTGGTGGCGCGGGAAGCGCTGCTCGGCCGCCACGTTGCGCAGCTGGTACAGCGCCACGCACACCGCGGCCACCGCGAGCTGGGCGTAGACGTAGTCGAGGGCGTGCTCGCCGACCGGGCCGCTCGCCCTGAGCAGCCGGCCCGCCAGCCACGACGGGTTGCCCAGCGCGTGGTCGGCCATGGCGATGTACGGGTCGAGTACGAGCGGGCGCGTCTTCGACGTGATCAGCAGCCAGGTGTCCCCGGTCTTGCGGCCGGTCACCAGCAGCAGGCCGAGCCCCACGCCCTTCAGCAGCAGGACGCGCTCCGCCCCGGTGCGGCGGGCGAGGGCGATGACCCCGACGCCCAGGATCACCCACAGCGCGCCGTTGCCGAACGGGTGGCCCTCGTCGGGGTAGGTGCCGGTCGCCCAGCGGACCAGCAGGAACACCAGGTCGATGCCGATCGCGGTGCCGAGGGCGGCGAGCCGTTGCCGCCAGGTGAGCACCACCATCGTCAGCGCGAGGCTGGCGTACAGCAGGAACCCGGACTTGGGGGCGTAGATCACCTCGCGCGCCTGCGTGGTGATCGGCCCGGGTATGCCGAGGCGGTACGCGGTGATCTGGAGGGCGACGAGGAACCCGAGAGTGATCACGCCGGCCGCGGCCCACAGCGTCGCGCGTGGGCGCCGCCTGGCGGCGGAGGTGATCCGTTCGGTTCGGGAGGCTTCCCGCGACGCCGTCGTCGTCAATGTCTCAGCCGCTTCCAGGTCGTGGTGGTCGGGGTGGGGTGAGCCGGAGCCCGGACTACGACGTCCGCGGCTCGCGCCGCATCAGATAGGCCGCTCCTGCCCCGGCGCCGAACAGCGCGCCCACCGACACCGCCGTCGCCAGCCAGGTCGCACCCAGCCAGTGAGCGCCGAAGTAGCCGAGGGCGACGCTGTACACGGCCCAGGTGAAGCCGGCCAGGGCCGACCAGGGCAGGAAGTCACGGGCACGGCGGTGGGCGGCGCCCGCGCCGAGGGAGACCACCGAGCGGCCCGCGGGAGCGAAACGGGCGACGACGACGAGGGCGCCGCCACCCCGGGCGAGGGCCGCGCCGAGACGTTCCTGGGCGGTGCTCAGCCGTCGGGAGCGGGAGATCGCCCGGTCCAGGCGGGCGCCGCCCCGCCAGGCGAGGCGGTAGGCGGCCAGGTCACCCAGCACGGAGGCGGTGGCCGCGCAGAGCGTCAGGGCGAGGATGTCGGGCACGTCGGTCGCGGTGCCCGCTGCCGCCGCCGTGGCCGCCGTGATCACCAGGACGCCGCTGGGCAGCACCGGCAGGAACACGTCGAGCAGGACGGACAAGGCCACCACCGCGTAGATCCACGGGCTGCCGATCGGCAACCCCACTTGCTCCAGCACCGCGACTCCCCGTGACTCCCCCGTGGGCCAGACCGTGCCGCGATGGCGCGGGGGGAGCGGCAGGAGTGGCCATGACAGCCATAGAGCGTACGCCTGGGGTGTGACGGGCGGTTCACGGGGGGCTCATACGTTCGGTGCGGACTGTTCACCTCGCCTCGGCTTGTCCAGAGTTGTCAGTACATGTGTGCATGTAGTCCGCCTTGCCCGGGTAGCGGGTCACCGCAGACAGAACGGCGCCTTCCCCGAAGGGAAGGCGCCGCTGTCGTGTCCGGCGGGCCGGGCGGCTCAGGCGGCCACCGGGGTCTGGTCCGCGGAGCGCTGCTGCTGCGTCGAGGTGCGCCTGGCCAGCAGCTGGTCCACGCCGAACGCGCCGGAACCGGTGAAGATCAGCAGGAACATGGCCCAGCAGTACATGGCCGCGCCCTCGCCGCTGTTCTCGATCGGCCACAGGCCCTGGGGCTGGTGGACCTTGAAGTACGCGTACGCCATCGCGCCGGACGAGATGAAGGCCGCTATGCGGGTGCCGAGGCCCAGCAGCACCAGGATGCCGCCGACGAGTTCGATCACGGCCGCGTACCAGTTGGGCCAGGCGCCGGTCGCGGCGGTGCCGCCCTTGCCGTCCACGCCGCCGAGGACGCCGAAGAGCGCGACGGCGCCGTGGCAGGCGAACAGCAGGCCGATGACGATCCGGAACAGTCCGAGCGCATACGGCTGGGCGCCGTTGAGGCGAGCGGTCATGTGGGGGGTCTCTCCTTCGGTTGGCCGGCCTTGGGGAGACCGGTCGGGGACGGATACCGCGGAGTAACCCACGTTAGGTGCGCCTATTTGATGCTTGCAAGTTCAACATCTGGCCATTGCTTTACCTTCATCGAAGGCTTGATGGGGCGCTCAGCTGCACGTCGGACGGCTCCGGCCACCGACTCCACGTCCGAAAACGTGACCGAATCCACCCCTGGCCGGGGCTTCCGCAGCGGTCGTCCGTGCACGCCTGTTGTCGGCACATCGGACGTGAACTGCCGTATGTGTGCAACTTCTTGACGATCCATCATGCAACGGGAGGGCGGTGTGACGTCCAACTCCCCTGTCGCTATGAGGGTTCTCACACGCGAGCGCGGTGCGACAAACCAGTCGAACAGCCGGGCTACGGGGCAAGCTCCGCATCCAGCAACGTCGTCAGACGGGGCCCCGCCCCCTCGCGGGCCTTGGCGTGCTCCAGGCGCAGCCGGGCGGAGCGGCCGCGCAGGGTGAGGGTCATGAGCTGGTTCCCGAACCAGGGGCCGCCCGTCTTGCGCCAGCCGACCGGCGGGCTCGGGAGCCGGCCGTGCCGGGCCAGGGCGCGGCCGAGGCCCCTCGCCATCCCGCTCCAGCCGATGCGGAAGGCCAGCCGCATCGACAGCGGCACCGAGTTGTGGACGGGGGAGCAGACGAGCTGCACGACCCGGGCGTCCGGATTCCGGCCGGGCCACGAGGGCTCGGCGATGTAGGCGTGGTGCACGTCCCCGGACAGCACGCACACCGTCGCCGGCGCGTCCGGCCCCGAGCCCGTCTCGGCGATCAGCTCCGCCAGCCCCGCGAAGGACTCGGGGAACGCCGACCAGTGCTCCAGGTCCGCGGCGCGGCGCACCTTCTCCCCGAACCGCGCCCACCGCTCGCCGCGTTCGCCGCCGCACAGCGCCGCGTTCCACCCCTCGGCGTCGTGCACCAGATGCGGCAGCAGCCAGGGCAGCGAGGTGCCGATCAGGAGGTGGTCGTAGGCCTCGGTGTCCCGTACCTGCTCGCGCAGCCAGGCTTCCTCGCCCGGGTCGAGCATCGCGCGCTGGTCCTCGGCGAGGACCCGGGCGGCCCGGCTGTCCACCATCACCAGGCGTACCCGCCCGAAGTCGCGCCGGTAGCTCCAGCGGACCGTGGCCGCGTCGGCGTCGGCCCGGGACGCGAAGGTGCGCAGTGCATCGGTGCCGTCGGGGACCTTGCACACCTCTTCGTACACCGGGTCGGCCGCCAGCTCCTCCGGGGAGAGGTTGCCGAGGTGCTGGTGGACCCAGTACGACATCAGCCCGCTCAGCAGCCGCTCCTGCCACCAGCCGGTGGCGCGCATGTCCTCGAGCCAGGCGGCGGACGTGTTCCAGTCGTCGATCACGTCATGGTCGTCGAAGATCATGAAACTGGGCACGGTGGACAGCAGCCAGCGGATGCGCGGGTCGAGCCACGACTCGTAGTAGAGGTGGGTGTACTCCTCGTAGTCCGCGACCCCGCTGCCCGGCCCCTCCTTCAGGTCGCGGCGGCCCGCCAGCCAGCGCTGCGTGGAGTCGGAGGTCTCGTCGGCGTACACCTGGTCGCCGAGCAGCAGCAGCACGTGCGGCCGCTCGCCCTCGGGGTCGGCGGCGAGGCGGGTGGCGAGGGCGTCCAGGGCGTCCGGGCCGACGGGGTCGTCGCCGCCCGCCGGCGGGGAGGCCCAGCGGCACGAGCCGAAGGCCACGTCCAGGCCGCCCTGCGGGCCGGGCGCGTGGATCGCCGAGGGCGGGAAGGGGGAGCCGGGCAGTGGCCACACCCGGGTGCCGTCGAGGAGTACCTCGTAGGTCGTGGTCGTACCGGCCGTGAGGCCCGTGACCGGGACCAGCGCGTAGTGGTGGCCCGCGATCTGGAAGCTGCGGGCCGTGCCGCCGGCGCCGTCGGCGCAGCGCACCTCGGCGGTGCACGGACGGCTCGTCTCGACCCACACGGTGGCGGACGAGCCGTCGGTGTACCTCAGCAGCGGTCCGAGGCGCAGTGCGCTCATGTCGTTCCCCTTTCCGTCGACCCGTACGGTACGCAGCGACGGAGGCCGGCGGGGAGGTCCCGGCACGACATCAGCGTGTCAGCAGCTCGCGAGGTGGTTCTGCAGCGCGGACTTCTCGGCCGAGTCGACGGAGAGGCCGTAGTAGTACTTCACCTGCACCCAGGCGCGCACGTAGGTGCAGCGGTACGCCGTCCGGGAGGGCATCCAGGTGGCGGGGTCCTGGTCGCCCTTGGCCTGGTTGACGTTGTCGGTGACCGCGATGAGCTGCGGGCGCGTGAGGTCGTTGGCGAACGCCTGGCGGCGGGACGTCGTCCAGGAGCCGGCGCCCGAGTCCCAGGCCTCGGCCAGCGGGACCAGGTGGTCGATGTCCAGGTCGGAGGCGGCGGTCCAGGTGGCGCCGTCGTAGACCGAGTACCAGCTGCCGCTGGTGGCGGCGCAGGAGGAGTCCTGCTGGACGTTCGTGCCGTCGCGCTTGAGGACGACCTCGCGGGTGTTGCAGGTGCCGGACTGGGTGATCCAGTGCGGGAAGAGGTCGCGGTCGTAGCCGGTGCGGTCCTCGGTGGCCACGGTGAGCGAGGCGAGGTAGGTGCGGGCGGTGGCGGCGCTCACGGGTGTGGGGAGGGCGGCGGAGGCCGTGGGGGCGTTGAAGAGGGCCACGGAGGATATGAGCGCGGTGGCCGCCGCGGCGACGCTCAGCCGTCGACGCGCGTAGAACCTGGGCATGCGAACTCCCTGGGGAGAGGGGGGCGTTGGCTTGCGAGCGAGGGAATGCTCGCGCCGCCGTGTGACGCACAGATGTGCGTCCGGTGAGAAGTTAGTGACGCGGCCATGACATGACAAGATTCAAGGCGGAACTTTTCACTCCGGGCGCGTCCCGTACCATGGACGGCGCAGAAGGGGAGTAGCTCTTCGCCGGACCGTCGACATACTGCTCAGCCCGCCTGAGCCGGCGCCCGGAGGCCGGTCCTTTCCCGGACCTGCCAGCGAGACCTTCGGCAAAGCAGTGCACACCCGTGCCGTCCCCCGGCGCGGGTACCGATGTGCTGCCGTGCCGAGGTGTCGCGTGCGAAGGTCCAGCACTCTCGGTGGGGCAGCCCCGACCGATTGAGGAACCCTTGATCAGCCTGACCGTGACGGCCGTCGTCTTCGGTGTCGTCTTCCTCGCAGAACTGCCGGACAAGACCGCCCTCGCCGGCCTCGTCCTCGGCACCCGCTACCGCGCCTCCTACGTCTTCGCCGGTGTCGCCGCCGCCTTCGCGCTGCATGTCGTGCTCGCCGTCGCGGCCGGCAGTGTGCTCACGCTGCTGCCGCAGCAGATCGTGCAGGCCCTCACGGGCGTGCTCTTCCTGGGCGGGGCCGCGGTGCTGCTGCTGAAGAAGGGCGAGGAGGAGGAAGAGGTCCGCAAGCCGGAGAACCAGTCCTTCTGGAAGGTCTCGGGTGCCGGATTCATGCTCATCCTGGTCGCCGAGTTCGGTGATCTCACCCAGATCATGACGGCGAACCTGGCCGCCCGCTACGACGACCCGCTCTCCGTCGGCCTGGGCGCGGTGCTCGCGCTGTGGGCGGTGGCCGGGATCGGCATCGTCGGCGGAAAGGCCCTGATGAAGAAGGTGCCGCTGCGGCTGATCACGCAGATCGCGGCGCTGGTGATGCTGGCGCTCGGGCTGTGGAGCCTGTGGGAGGCCGTGACCGGCTGATCCGGGCGGGCCGAGAGGGTGTGAACGTCCGGTGGGGGCCCCTGGCGCAAGCCGGGCTTGTTTTGTACCGTGGAGGAACAAAGTGGCCTCCGCCCGTTTTCCCTGACCGGCGGGCGGGGCCGCCTTGTTCCCCCGGGGGCGTGCCGGTCGCGATCCGCCGTCAGCCCCTCTCCCGCGCTGGAACGCGCCCCGAGCCCTGGAGCTGCCGATGACGGCCACCGCCGTGCTCACCGCCCGCGCCCTCCTGCTGGACATGGACGGCACCCTCGTCAACTCCGACGCCTCGGTCGAGCGCGTCTGGCGGCGCTGGGCCGAACGCCACGGGCTGGACGGCGACGAGGTCATGAAGGTCGTGCACGGCCGGCAGGGCTACGCCTCCATGGCGCTGCTGCTGCCCGAGCGGCCGATGGAGCAGAACCACGCCGACAACGCCCGGATGCTCGCCGAGGAGACGGCCGACACCGACGGCGTCGTCGCGATCCCCGGGGCGCCGGAGTTCCTGGCCTCGTTGCGGGGGCTGCCGCACGCCCTGGTGACCTCCGCCGACGTGCCGCTGTCGACGGCGCGGATGGCCGCGGCCGGTCTGGATCTGCCCGGGGTACGGGTGACGGCGGAGTCCGTCGGGGCGAGCAAACCCGACCCGGAGGGCTTTCTGAAGGGCGCCGCCGAGCTGGGGATCGCCCCCGCCGACTGTGTGGTGTTCGAGGACTCCGGAGCCGGGATAGCGGCCGGTCGCGCCGCCGGAATGACCGTGGTGGGCATCGGCCCCCGGGCCGCGGCCCACGAGCCCGACGTCGTGATCGAGGACCTCACGCGGGTGCGGGTGGAGGCCCTGGGCGACGGGGCGATCCGCCTGCACATCGGCTGAGGCCGGACACTCGGCCGGGCCCGGGCAACCGGCTCATCGGGCCGTCACGGCGCCCGGGTTTCCGACTCCAGCTTGTTCCGGGTCTCCGCGTCGTACACGCCGAGGTCGTCGCTCTGGATGCCGCGTGACCACTGGTAGGTGCGGACCGCTTCCTGGAGGCGGTCGTCGAAGCTGCCGTCGGCGTCGTCGACGTACAGGTTCAACTGACGCAGGCGGAGCTGTAGTTCGGTGACCTCCGGGCCGCGGTCGCCGAGGCGCAGGACGGTGGGGCCGGCCTTCTGGCGGGAGTTGTCCGGGGGTGCCTGCTCGGCTCCGGTCGCCGTGGCGGACGGCTGCGATGCCGACGGGGACGGCGACTGCGACGGGCTCGCCGAGGGGCTCGGCGCGGACGGCGACGGCGAGGCGGACGGGCTCCCGCTCCGGGACGGCGACGGCCGTGGCGCCGCCGGGGCCGGGGGAGCCGCCGGAGCGTCGCCTGCCGGGGGTGTGGACGCCGCGCTGCTCGACGGGGCGTCCGGCACACTCGCGCGGATGTCGTCCGGCAGCGCGCTGTCCCGGGACGGGCCCTCGTAGGAGAACAGCCCGCTGGCGTACCCGGCCGCCGCGACGACGGCGGCACAGGCACCGGCCGTGGCGAGCAGCAGGGTGCGCCGCCGCCCGGACCTCTGCGCGCCGCTCCCGCCCGCGGCGCCGCGGTCCGCCCGCGCCGTTCCTTCGAACAGGCGCAGGTCGGTGACGCTCGGCTCGGCCGCGGCGGGAGCAGGGGGCGTCGGGCCCATCGAGACGGTGGCGGCCGGAAGGGCGGCGGTCGCGTCCGGGCCGACCGGGCGCAGGGGCATCGTGGCGTCGGCGGGGGAGGGCGGCGGAGCGGCACCCCCGGCGGGCGCCGGCTCCGCGGGCCGCGACGAGGCGGTGACGCCCGTCGCCGCGTGCGGGGACGGGGCGACGGGGTCCGTCCCCGCACGCCGCGGCGCGGCCGCCGCGGCCGTCGCTCCCCGGCCCTGGGCGGGTTGAGGAGCGGCAGTGCCGTGCGCGTCGGCGGAGTCCGGGGTGTCCGCGCCCGCGTCGCCCGGGGCCACTGCGGGCGGCTTCGGGGTCGTGGGATCGATCTCCACGTACGGGCGGATCCGCAGCGGGTCGAAGTCCTCCGCTGCCGCCGCCTGGGCCGTGCGGGCGTCGCGCAGGGCCTCGGCGGCTCGGTGTGTGCAGGCGCAGGCGGGGGTGTTGTCCCGCTGTCTGGGCGCCCCGCACTCCGGGCACGGGTTACCGTTCGGCGGTTCCACGCGTCCCTCCCTCCCCTCGCGAACTCCAGAGATTATCCAGATCTTCTCCACAGGGTGGTCGAGCAGCCCCCGGAAGCACGGCTTCCAAAAGGGCCCGGCAGGCCATAACGGGCCACAGCGGTCACGATGGAAAACATCACAGGAGACGCGGGAGGCCGGATGGCAGAGGACGGGAACGCCACCACACTGACGCCCCCCGGCACGGCCCCCCGGGAGCAGGTGCCCGGGAACGTCCTGGTCTCCATCGGCGCCCTGCTCCTCGGCATGCTGCTCGCCGCCCTCGACCAGACCATCGTGGCGACCGCGCTGCCCACGATCGTCAGCGATCTGGGCGGGCTGGACCACCTGTCCTGGGTGGTCACCGCATATCTGCTGGCCGCGACCGCCGCCACCCCCCTGTGGGGCAAGCTGGGCGACCAGTACGGGCGCAAGAGGCTCTTCCAGACGGCGATCGTGATCTTCCTCGTCGGATCGGCGCTGTGCGGGGCCGCGCAGGACATGGGCCAGCTGATCGCGTTCCGGGCCCTGCAGGGGCTCGGCGGCGGCGGGCTGATCGTGCTGTCGATGGCGATCGTCGGCGATCTGGTGCCCCCTCGGGAGCGCGGCCGCTACCAGGGGCTGTTCGGTGCCGTCTTCGGCGCGACCAGCGTGCTCGGACCGCTGCTCGGCGGCCTGTTCACCCAGCATCTGAGCTGGCGCTGGGTGTTCTACGTCAATCTGCCCGTCGGTGTCGTGGCGCTCGCCGTGATCGCGGCCGTCCTGCACATCCCGCGCCGGGCGCAGCGGCACGTCATCGACTACCTCGGCACCTTCCTCATCGCGGCCGTCGCCACCTGCCTGGTGCTGGTCGCCTCACTCGGCGGGACGACCTGGGCATGGGGCTCCTGGCAGATCGCCGGCCTCGCCGTGCTGGGCGCCGTCCTCGCCGTCGCGTTCGTGGCCGTCGAGCGGCGGGCCGCCGAACCCGTCCTGCCGCTCAAGCTGTTCCGCGTACGCACCTTCACGCTCGCCGCCGTGATCAGCTTCGTCGTCGGGTTCGCCATGTTCGGCGCCATGACCTACCTGCCGACCTTCCTCCAGGTCGTGCAGGGCATCAGCCCGACCATGTCGGGCGTGCACATGCTGCCGATGGTCCTCGGCCTGCTGCTGGCCTCCACCGCCTCCGGGCAGATCGTCAGCCGGACCGGCCGCTGGAAGGTGTTCCCGATCGCCGGCACCGGCATCACCACGCTCGGGCTGCTCCTGCTCCACCAGCTCGACGAGCACAGCTCCACCGCCGAGCTGAGCGGCTTCTTCTTCGTCTTCGGGCTCGGGCTCGGGCTGGTCATGCAGGTCCTCGTGCTCATCGTGCAGAACGCCGTGCCCTACGCGGACCTGGGGGTCGCCACCTCCGGCGCGACCTTCTTCCGCTCCATCGGCGCCTCGTTCGGCGTCGCCGTCTTCGGCACGGTCTTCGCGGGCCGGCTCGGCGACCAGCTCACCGACGCCTTCCGGGGCGCCCGGCTGCCGCCCGGCACCTCCGTGGACACACTGGAGGCCGACCCGCGGGGCATCGCCGCCCTGCCGCCCGGCCTGCGCCCGCCGGCCCTGCACGCCTACGCCGTCTCCATCACGGACGTGTTCCTGTACGCCGCCCCCGTCGCGCTCCTCGGCTTCGTGCTGGCCTGGTTCCTGAAGGAGGACCGGTTGCGCGGCTCGGTGACCGCACCCGAGGCCAGCGAGACCCTCGCCAGCAACCCCGTCGAGCGGTCCTCGTACGACGAGGTGTGCCGGGCGCTGTCGGTGCTCGGCACCCGCGCGGGGCGGCGCGAGATCTACCGGCGGATCACCGCCCGGGCGGGCTACGACCTGCTGCCCGCGACGAGCTGGCTGCTGCTGCGGATGCGGCGCTACGGCTCAGTGGAGCCGGCCGTGCTCGCCGACACCATGCCCCTGCCCCTGAACGTGATCATGGAGGCCGCCCGGCAGGCCGAGGAACGCCGCCTCGCCGTGCGCCGGGGCGTCGACATGGTCCTGACCGACGACGGACACGAGGTCGCCGGCCGGCTGGCCGGGGCCCGCGAGGAGTCCCTCGCCGAGCTGCTCGGCGACTGGTGGGGGCCGGACCGGCCGGCCGACCTGGAGCAGCTCGTGCGGGAGCTGAACGGCGAACTGTGCGGATCGCGTCGCGAGCGGCCCTACCGGGTGGGCCCCTCGCAGGAGCCGGTCTGAGGCCGGGTCAGTTCCTTTCTGAACCAGTGCTCCGCGTACCGGTCGTCGTTGTGCGGGCCGGTCTCCGTGTAGCCGAGGCGGGCGTAGAGGCCGCGGGCCTCGACGAGGTCGCCGCGGGTGTCGAGGATCATCCGGGTGGCGCCGAGCGCGCGTGCGGCGTCCTCGGCGGCCCGGACCAGGAGCGCGGCGCCGCCCCGGCCGCGCATCGCCTCGTACAGGAACACCCGGGTGAGCTCGGCGGTCGCGCCGTCCAGCAGCCGTACGCCCGCGCTGCCGGCCGGCTCACCTCCGTACCGGGCGACGAGCAACCGGCCGTCGGGCGGCGCGAGATCGGCACCCGGCCGGGCGGCGATCTCCCGTTCCAGCTCGGCCGGGTCGGTGCGCCGCCCCTGGTGCAGCAGGTACCAGCGGTCGCTGACCTCGGTGTAGTACGCCCGCCACAGGGCGGCGGCGACCGGGGAGTCGTACGGTTCCGGCGTCACGGTCCACATCACGAACCGCATTCTCCACAGCCACCCCATCGGACACGCAACCGAATAGTTCCGGCCACGTCTGGTGCCCCGGGTGCGCCCAGGGGCCGTTTGGAGACGGGCTTCGGGGACACCCGACGGACGAACCGGCTCGCGAGGAGAGCCGGTTGGGCCGAGAACCCGGAAGGCATTCATGTCCACTGGCCTGATCATTGCTCTGATCGTGATCGCGGCGGTCGTCATCATCGCGGCCGTCATGACTCTGCGCGCCCGAGGGCCTCGGCGGGGCCCGAGCCTGAAGCGGCGCTTCGGACCCGAGTACGACCGGGCCGTCGCCCGGCACGACGGCGACGCCAAAGCGGCCGAGCGTGAACTGACCGAGCGCGTGGAGCGCCACGGCAGTCTGCGTGAGCGGTCGCTGGAACCGGCGCAGCGCGAGCAGTTCGAGGCGCGCTGGACGGCCGCCCAGGAGCGGTTCGTCGACTCGCCGCGCGAGGCCGTCGCCGAGGCGGACCGGCTGCTCGCCGAGGTCGCCGGTGCCCGGGGCTTCCCGGACGGCGGGCAGTACGAGGAACAGCTGGCCGCGCTGTCGGTGCACCACGCCCACCACGTCGACGGCTACCGGCGCGTGCACCGCGCGGCGCACCTGCGGGCGGAGGACGCCCGTGACGGCGGCCAGGGTACGGAAGACATGCGTGAGGCCTTCGTCGCGGCCCGCGCCCTGTTCGAGGAGCTGGTGAAGCCGGCCCGCCACGACGGCGGCGGCCACACCGGCGGACGGCACGACAGCGGCCGTGAGCGCGCCGCTGTGAACGGCGGCCGCAAGGCCCCGGCCCGCGGCGGGCACCTGCCGTGGGCGATGAACCGACGCCAGGCGAAGGAGAGTTGAGCACAATGGCCGACATGACCCGACCGCCCGGCGACCAGACGCCGGATGCGCCGGACGCCCGCGGCGAGAGCGCGCTGGGCACCGGCCGCCGCACGACCGCACCGGACACGGGCCGCCACGAGACCGCCCGGGGCCCGGAACAGCCCCACGGCACCGGCCACGGCCCCGGAACCGACCGCGACGCCACCCCCGGGCCCGACACCGACCGCGGCGTCCCGCACGGCACCGACGCGGACCGCGCCGCGACGCTCGGCACCGATGTGCCCGGCACGGACCGGCGCGCCGACCGCCCCGACCTGGACCGGCCCGACGTGGACCGGCGTGACGCGGACCGGCTGGGGTCCGGAGTGCCCCGCGGCGACCACGGCACCGGCCCCGACAAGGCCGGCTCCGCGAAGAACCGGGCCCACCTCCTCGCCCACGAGGAGTGCGACAAGCTCGGCGCGCAACTGCAGCACGCCGTCGCCGGGTTCGTCGACGGGCCCCGGGCCGCCGTCGAGGAGGCCGACCACGTGCTGGAGGAGATCGCGGCCCGCTTCACCGAGGCCGTGACGCAGCGCCGCCGCACCCTGCGCCACTCCTGGCAGTCCGTGGAGGGCGGCGAGAGCAGGTCCGTGTCGTCGGCCGACACCGAGCAGCTCCGCCTGGCCCTGAAGGACTACCGTGAGCTGGCCGAGAGGCTGCTGCACGTGTGACACGGGGTGATTCCCCCGGTCAGTGATCCGCCCGGCGCTCCCGCCACCGCCGTACGACGTCCTCGACGTCGTACGGCTTCTTTCCCAGCGGGGGGCCGGGCGGCGGCTTGAACATCATCTCGCGGATCTTGACGTTGACCTCGTCGATGATCTTCCGGACGATCCGCTCCGAAGGAGCCGCGAGCGCGGCCTCCCACGCGTCCTCCGCCTCCTTGCGCAGCGCCAGCGCCGGCGGGAGGACGGAGAAGCCCTCGCGGGCCATCTTCCGTTTGACCCACCACAGTTCGTCGTAGGTGCTCTCGACGTCAGGGGGGAGCGGTGCGCCCGCGCCCGGCAGCCGGTCGAACTCCCCGCGTGCCTCCGCGTCACGGATCTGCTTGTCGACCCAGGACTCGAAGTCGACGCCCGGTGGCTTTCGCTCGGTCATGAGGCCATTGTGCCGGACACCGCGTGGCCGGGCGTTTTATCATGCGGCGGGCCAAGAACCTGGCAGACCCACCAGGACGTCTCAGGAGGAGCGCACGTGCTCGAACTCACCATGGCCACCGTCGCGGAGGCGGAGGCCGGCGCCACGGCCGGCATGCTCATGGCCGAAGCGCCCAGCGAGCCGGGTGCGGTGCTGCGGGTGGGCCGCGACAAGTCCGTGTGCCGGCTGAGCACGCCGGACGACTGGCTGTTCGTCTCCCGCGTCCACCTGGAGTTCCTGTGCGGGCCGGAGGGCACCTGGCAGGTCACCTGGCTGCGCGGTTCCCAGCCCGACCCGTCCTCCGAAGTGCGGCTGGTGTCGGGGGAGTACGCCCAGCCCCTGACGTACGGCGGCACCGTCGCGCTGCCCAGGGGCGGCAGCGGCGAGATCATCGTCCAGGACCGCACCGCCCCGCGCAGCGTCAACGTGGGCTTCTACCACGAGGTGTGACGGCGGGGCCTCACGCCAGCACACGGGCCAGCGCGAACCCGTCGTAACCCTTCATGCCCACCGTCTGGATCGCCGTGCCGCTCAGCCTCGGGTGGGCGGCGATCAGCTCGATCGCGCCGCGGGTGCCCGTCACGTCCGGGGCGGTGCTGTCCGCGTCGACGACCCGGCCGCCCCGTACGACGTTGTCGAGGACGATCAGGCTGCCCGTGCTGGTGAGCCTGATGGCCCACTCCACGTAGTGCGGGTTGTTGACCTTGTCGGCGTCGATGAAGACCAGGTCGAACGGGGGCGGGTTCTCGTCGGCCAGCTTGGGCAGCGACTCCAGGGCCGGGCCCACCCGCACCTCGACCAGCTTCTCCAGCCCGGCGCGGGCGATGTTGCGGACGGCGACCTCGGCGTGCCGGGGGTCGTACTCCAGGGAGACCAGGCGCCCGTCGGAGGGCAGGGCGCGGCCCAGCCAGATGGTGCTGTAGCCGCCGAGCGTGCCGATCTCCAGGATGTGGCGGGCGCCCTGGATCTGGGCGAGGAGCTGGAGCAGCTTGCCCTGGTTCCCGGCGACGTTGATGTGCGGAAGCCCGGCGGCGTCGCTCTCGCGCAGGGTGGCCGCCAGGGCTTCGTCGTCCGGGGCGAGGTGGGCGGTGAAGTAGGCGTCGACCTCGTCCCAGACGTGCGACTCGCTCATGCACCTCTACCTTTCGTCAGCATAGTTAGCATCCCTAACTACCGGCGCTGACGAAGATAGTTGGTGCGCGGGTCGCTGTCAGCGGGTTTTCACTCGGCGTGTCGGCCCGCCACCGAGGGCGCCGAACCAGGCAGCGGACGCCCCGCCGACTCCGCCATGCGCCACACCGCGAAACCGCCGATCACGGCAGCGGCCATCATGTAGTACGCGGGCATCATCATGTTCCCGGTCGCGCCGATCAGGGCCGTGACCACGAGCGGGGTGGTCCCGCCGAACAGGGACACCGAGACATTGAAGCCGATCGACAGCGAGCCGTAGCGGACCTTCGTCGGGAACAGCGCCGGCAGCGCGGAGGGCATCGCCGCCGTGAAGCACACCAGCAGCATGCCGAGGGCGCCCATGCCGAGCGCGACGGCGAGCAGGCTGCCCTGGCGGATCAGCAGCAGGGCCGGGACGGACAGCAGCAGGAAACCGGCACAGCCGGTGGCGATCACCGGGCGGCGGCCGACCCGGTCGGTCAGCGCGCCGACGAACGGCTGGGCGATCATCATCACGGCCATCACACCGAGGACGACCAGCAGGCCGTGCGTCTCGTCGTAGTGGAGCTGGCCGGTCAGGTAGCTGGGCATGTACGACAGCAGCATGTAGTCGGTGACGTTGAAGACCAGCACCAGGCCGACGCAGAGCAGCAGCGCGCGCCACTGGCCGGTGACCATCTCGCGCAGCGGGGTCTTCGGGCGGTTGTTCTCGGCCTTCTCCGCCTCGGCGGCGAACGCCGGGGTCTCCTCCAGGCGCAGCCGGAGGTAGAGGCCGATGATGCCCATCGGGCCCGCGACCAGGAACGGGATGCGCCAGCCCCAGGAGGTCAGATCGTCGGCCGAGAGCAGGGCGGTCATGATCGTGACCAGGCCCGCGCCGCCGATGTAGCCGGCGAGCGTGCCAAACTCCAGCCAGCTGCCGAGGAAGCCGCGCCGCTTGTCGGGGGCGTACTCGGCGATGAACGTGGAGGCACCCGCGTACTCGCCACCGGTGGAGAAGCCCTGCACGAGGCGGGCCACCAGGAGCAGGACCGGCGCGCCGACGCCGATCGTCGCGTACGACGGGATCAGGCCGATCGCGAAGGTGCCCGCCGCCATCATGATCATGGTCAGGGCGAGGACCTTCTGGCGGCCCACGCGGTCGCCGAGCGGGCCGAAGACCATGCCGCCGAGGGGGCGGACCAGGAAGGCCGCGGCGAAGGCGCCGAACGTGGACAGCAGCTGTGCGGTGGGATTGCCCGAGGGGAAGAAGACCTTGCCCAGCGTGACGGCGATGTAGCTGTAGACGCCGAAGTCGAACCACTCCATCGCGTTGCCCAGCGCGGCCGCCTTCACGGCGCGCTTGACGAGCGCGGGGTCGGTGACGGTGGGGTCGGGGGTCTTCGCTTTGCGGGTCTTCACGAGGGAAGCAGGGGTGGCGACTGAGGCAGTCGACAAGGCTCGCTCGCCTACCTTTCGACGGGGGCAAGGACGCGGTCCCGCGCGGCGGCGCTGTCGTACGGGCCGAATAAGCGACGATAGGCGGATTTGCTCCGCTCACGGGCGGTGTGCAAGTCGTTGCACACTGCACGTAAACCGGCGCTGTGCAGGTGCTTCTGCCCCCTCCCCGGCGGTTCCCACCCGATCTTCATGTGATCCTTCTCGCTTCCCTGCGTGTGCAGTCGCCAATGGTCCGTGGCTGCTCGCGCCTTCCTTACCGGGGTCGCGTGCTCCCCATAGGGTTCGCAGGAGATTTCCACGCATTCTGGATATGTGGGATGAACTGCTGCGGAAGGCCGATGAGGCGTGGCGAAGGCGGATCACGGCGGACGACCGGCGGAAGGCTTCGGAGCGACGGCCGTCGACGGGGTCCGCACACGCCTGCGCGCCGCCCGCCTCGTGCTGTGGCTGATCGCCGCCGTCCTCGCCGCTCGGCAGGTCGCCGCCGTTCTCGCCACCCCACGCGGGGAGCGGCTGACGGACCTGGAGACCTGGGTCGGCCCGAACGGCGTGCTCCACGTCAACGGCTCGCTCTACGACTCCACCCGCTTCACGGGCACGCCCTTCTCGGGCCTCGTCCTCAAGCCCCTCACCCGTTCGGCCGAACAGGCCCTCGGCTGGGGCTGGACCTTCGGCACGCTGCTGCTCGTCGTCGCCCTCGGCCTGACCGCCGCCCGCGCCCTGCCCCAGCCGGTCGGCCGCCGCACGGCACTGCTGGCCGCGCCGGTCGCCGTCAGTCTGCTCATGCTGTCCCTGCCCGTGCGCAGCACCCTGTCGCTCGGCCAGACCAGCATCATCCCGGTCCTGCTCGTCCTGCTCGGCTGCTTCACCGTCCGCGGCCAGCGCACCAGCGGCCTGCTCATCGGTGTCGCTGCGGCGCTCCAGCCCACCCTGCTGCTGTTCACCCCCCTGCTGTGGTGCACCGGCCGCAGACGCGCCGCGCTCGCCACCGGTGTCACCTTCGCCGCCTGCACCGGGCTCGCCTGGGCGGCGATGCCGCACGACTCCTCCCGGTACTGGGTCCACCACCTGGCGGGCGCCGGCCTGGGCGGCCGGGCCGACGACCTCGCCAACCAGTCCCTGCACGGCGCCCTGCTCCGGTTCGGCCTGGACGGCCCCGTGGAGATCGCACTCTTCCTGTCGCTCGGCGCGGCCGTCGCCGTCTTCGCCCTGCGCCGGGCCGTGCACTGCTTCCGGGACGGCCGGCCGCTGCTCGCCGTCGCGATCACCGGCTGTGCCGCGATCGTCGTCTCGCCCACGGCCTGGCAGCACCAGCTGCTGTGGGTGCTGCTCGCGGTCGTCGGCCGGGTCGGCACCCGCGCCTCGGACCGCTACGTCTGGCCGGTCGCCGTCGTCCTGGTCATGACCCTGCCGACCAGGATGCTGCTGCCGGACATGGCGCTCCTGCGGCCGCTGCGCGACAACGTCGTCCTGCTGGCCGCCCTCGCCGCCGCCACCGCCGTGCCGTTCCTGTCCCGCTCCTCGCCGTACTACCGGGCGCCGTTGCCGGTCGCGTACGCGCCCGCCGCCCCGGCCCGCTTCCGGCACGTGCCGCTGATGCCGTTCCTGCGCCGCGTCCTCACCCGCCCGAACCTCCTCCTGGAGCTGCTCCTCCTGCGCGTCACCTACGCCGCCTACTCCCAGGTCCGCCTCGCCGCGGGCGGCGGCAGCAACTCGGCGGGGCGGGCGGAGGCGGAGGAGCACGGCAGGCAGGTCTACGACCTCGAGCGTGTCCTGCACCTCGACATCGAGCGCTGGGCCAATCACAACGTCGTCGGGATGGACTGGCTGCGGGACTTCCTCGATCAGTACTACACGTCGTTCCACTTCGTGGTCCCGCTGGCCGTCCTCGCGGTCCTCTACTGGCGCCTCCCCGCCGACTACCGCTGGGCCCGCTCCGCCCTGGGCTTGGCCACGCTGCTCGCCCTGGTCGGCTTCTGGCTCTACCCCTTGGCCCCGCCCCGTCTGATGCCGACGCTCGGCTTCATCGACACGGTGCACGGCACCCAGGACTTCTCCCGGCCCGATTACGGCACACTCACGCACCTGACCAACCAGTACGCGGCCATGCCGTCCCTGCACTTCGGCTGGTCGCTGTGGTGCGGCGTCGTGATCGCGGTGCTGTCGCGCCGGTGGTGGGTGAAGGCGCTGGGTGTGCTGCATCCGCTGGTCACCGGGGTTTCGATCGTCGCGACCGGCAACCACTGGGTGCTGGACGCGGCCGGGGGAGCGGCGGTGGTCGGGGCGGGATTCGCGCTGACCTACGTGCTGTCGGGGCCCCGGGTGTCCACCGCCGCCCTGCTCCGGGAGGCGCGGGCGGCCCATACGCCGGCATGGCTCGTTCGTACCCCGACTGTCAGCCGTCTTGCGCGGCTATCGCTTCCGTCGCGCCAGATCCGGGTCTTGCCTGGTCAGCCATTGTGCGAGCGTGGCAATCAGTGCGCAGCCGGTCATGCCGAGGAAGAGCGGCATAACGGTCCGGTCGCCCGCGATGCCCATCAGGGGAGCGACGGCTGCGCCGAGCGCGCTCTGCAGCGTGCCGAGGACCGCCGAACCGGTACCGGCCGCGTGCGGCACGCGTTCGAGGGCGAGTGCGGTGGCGGTGGCGAAGACCTGCCCGAGGCCGAGGAAGCCGATGCCGACCAAGCCGAGGGCCCACACCCGGTTGAGATTTCCGGTGGCGGTGACGAGGAGGGCGGTGGCGCTCGACACCAGTAGCGCGGCCAGTCCGGTGTTCAGCAGGGGCCGAGAACCGTAGCGGCTGACGAGGCGGGTCGCGGCGGCGCTGGAGGCGGTGGCGGTGAAGGCGCCGACGGAGAAGGCCATGGATGCCTCGCCGACGCTGAGATCCAGGACGTTCTGCAGCAGGAAGGGTGAAGCGGCGATGTAACAGAACAGGGCGGCACTGGCGAAGCAGAAGGCGAGTGTGTAGCCGAGGTAGAAGCGGTCGGTCAGGACCGAGATGGCGGCCTTGAGCGTGGTGCCGATGCCGCCGGCGTGCCGGTGTTCGGCAGGCAGACTCTCCGGAACGAGGAGTAACGCGGCCAGGAACATGAGCGCGGAGGCGCCGGCCAGCACCCAGAAGACCGTGCGCCAACCGCCGGAGCCGTTCACTATCGCCCCGCCGGCCAGCGGCGCCACGATGGGGGCGATGCCGCCCAGGGCCATCAGCATGCCGAAGATCCTCGCGGCGGCCGTGCCGGACGCCACGTCTGAGACCACGGCCCGGCCGACGACTACACCCGCGGCCCCGCTGAATCCCATGAGGAACCGCAGGCCGGTCAGGAGTTCGAGCGACGGGGCGACGGCGCACAGCGCCGTGGCCAGTGTGCACATGCCGGTTCCTATGAGGATCGGCTTCCGGCGGCCGTACCGGTCGGAGAGGGGGCCGAGTGCAAGCTGGCCGGCGGCGAGCCCGAAGAGGAATGCGGTGAGGGTGAGTTGGACTCCGGCGGCATCCGTGGACAGATCCCGGACCATGGCCGGAAAGCCCGGGAGGTACATGTCCGTGGACAGTGGGATCACGAAGGACAGCAGCGCGAGGGTCGCGGTGAGACGGCCCGGCGGGGGTGTCGGCTTCGGCACCGACTGGCCCGCTCGGGTGGGGGCATGGAAGGTCATCGTCGCTCCGGGGGAAGGAAGGGCCGGCAAGCGTGATGACTATAGCTATATATCTATAGGAAAAGCTACGATGGGATGGTGACCAAGGGTGATGCCGAACTCCACGACCATGCGCTGCTGTCCGAAGCCAGGCAGCTGACCCCCGCGATCTATGCCCTCGCTCGCATCCTGCGGCTGCGCGGGACCGACGAGGCGGGACTGCTTCCGTTGCCGCCGTCGGAACTGGAGGTCCTGCACTATGTGCTGGAGTCCCCGGGTACAGGAACGGGCGCACTCGCGCGCGAACTCGGGCTGCACGGGAGCAATGCCAGTACAGCCGTGCGCGGCCTGGTCGCTCAGGGTTTGGTCCGCCGCGAGACCGACCCTCATGACCGTCGAGCCGTTCGGCTGTACCCGACGCTGGATGCCCAGCACGGAATGGCGCGGATCGAGAATGCCTGGGCCGCCCTGTTCGCCGACGCCCTGGCCGCGCTGCCCGCCGATGACCGTGCCGCACTCGCCGCCGCGACGCCGGCGCTGCGTGCGCTCGGCTCCACTTTGCGCGGCCTCCGCAGCGCCGCTCGCGATTGACACGGCCGTGGCGGGCGGTGGTCTCGTCCATCTGCTTCCCGTCGGCGGCTTCACCGTTCAACGCGTGGTGGCAACTGTGTCGTGAAGCCGGGCCCAGTGGCGAGGGGTTGCTGCAAGCCGGCGCGCGGGTCATCCTCGTCGACGCTGCCGGGAACGTCGTGGGCGCCGCCATCACCGGCAGGGATGGAATCCGAACGACGCCTGCCCGTGGCCGGCTCTCCAAGGCTGCTGACGTCTTCTGTCCCGCACTCGAACCACACGGTCTTCCCGCCCCCCGACCACAGCGACACGCCCCACTTGTCGGTCATCGCGTCCAGCAGGAGCAGCCCCCGCCCGTTCTCGGACTCCGCGTCCGGCGTGGCGGGTGTGCAGGGTTCATCGCTGCCGTCCGTGACCTCCACCCGTACGCCGGTGCGCTGCCGCAGCAACAGCAGCGCGCAGCGCCGGTCCGGGACGTGCCGTACGACGTTGGCGAGCAGCTCGGTCACGCCCAGTTCCACGGTGTCCGACAGCTCGGGCATGCCCCACTCGCCGAGGAACGAGCGGACGATGCGGCGGATGTGCCGGGGGGCGTGTTCACCGACGGTGAGGCGCATCGCGTACTGGGCGGGAAAGTATTCGTTCACGGGACGAGGCTGACGTGTGGTGACTACGCTCGGCAACGGAACGGATACAACCCGTCCCATGGTGGACGGGGTTGCGTGAGAGGGGCTCTGCGTGACCAACATCAACGCCCTCGACCCGGGTGCGTCCCCGCTGGACTACTACGGCTACGAGCTACGGCGGCACAGGGAGGCGGCCGGGCTGACGCAGCGGCAGCTGGGGGACATCCTCAACTACACCGGCTCGCTGGTTGGTCAGATCGAGACGGCCCGCAAGGTTCCGACGCCGGAGTTCAGCGAACGGGCGGATGCGGCGCTGGGGACGGACGGCATGTTTTCCCGGCTCGTCGAGCTGGTGCTGCGGAGTCGGCTGCCGGCCTGGTTCCAGCAGGTGGCGGAGCTGGAGATGCAGGCCACGGAGGTTTGCTCCTTCCAGACGCACATGGTCCTCGGGCTCCTCCAGACTCCGGGGTACGCACGAGCCGTGCTCGGTGCACTGCACAAGAGGGACCTAGAGGACCGTACGGCGGTTCGGCTCGCTCGGCAGCGCGTCTTCGAGAAGAGGCACCCACCGGTCTTCTGGGCGGTCCTCAGTGAGGCCGCGTTGCATTTGGAGATCGGTGGCCGGGATGTGATGCGGGGACAACTCGTGCATCTGTTGTCCTTCGAGAGCAACCCTCGGATCAACATTCAGGTGCTGCCTTTCGCAGCGGGTGTGCACGCGGGACTGCAAGGCTCGTTCGACATCTACCGCTTCTCCGGTGACCCCACCATCGTCTACACGGAGGGGTATGACAGCGGGCATCCGACCGCCAACCCGCACACGGTCACGGAGTGTTCGCTCCGTTACGATCACCTCCGGGCCGCCGCACTCTCCCTCAACGACTCGGCGGAGCTCATCCGGCGCGTAATGGAGGAACGCTATGGAGATGCAGTGGCGTAAGTCGACGTACAGCGGTGACCAAGGCGGCCAGTGCCTCGAAGTCGCCGAAACCCCGGAGGTCACCGTCGCCATACGCGACAGCAAGACCCCGGCGGGACCGATCCTCACCCTCGACCCCGCCGCGTTCACCACCTTCGTCAAGTGGACGACGACTACAACCGCTGAATGATCGTGCCGGTGGCCAAACCGCCCCCCGCACACATCGTGATCAGCGCGAACTCCTTGTCCGCGCGCTCCAGTTCGTGAAGGGCCGTCGTGATGAGCCGGGCCCCGGTCGCTCCCACCGGGTGCCCGAGCGCGATCGCGCCGCCGTTGACGTTCACCTTCGACAGGTCCTGGTCGAAGACCCGCGCCCAGCTCAGCACCACGGACGCGAACGCCTCGTTGATCTCCACGAGGTCGATGTCCTTCAACGACATCCCGGCCTTGCCCAGCACGGCGTTCGTCGCGTCGATCGGACCGTCGAGGTGGAAGTGCGGGTCGGAACCGACCAGCGCCTGGGCCACGATCCGGGCCCGGGGCCTCAGCTTCAGCGCCCGGGCCATCCGCTTCGACGCCCACATGATCGCCGCCGCCCCGTCGGAGATCTGGGACGAGTTGCCGGCCGTGTGCACGGCCGTCGGCATGATCGGCTTGAGGGCGGCCAGTCCCTCCGCCGTCGTGTCGCGCAGGCCCTCGTCCTTGTCGACCAGGCGCCACATGCCCTGCCCGGCATGCTGCTCCTCCTCGGTCGTGGGGACCTGGACCGCGAACGTCTCCCGTTTGAAACGCTCCTCCGCCCAGGCGTGCGCGGCCCGTTCCTGAGAGGCGAGGCCCAGCGCGTCGACGTCCTCACGGGTCAGACCCCGGTGGCGGGCGATCCGCTCGGCCGCCTCGAACTGGTTGGGCAGGTCCACGTTCCACTCGTCCGGGAACGGCTTGCCCGGCCCGTGCTTCGAGCCCGACCCCAGCGGCACCCGCGACATCGACTCCACCCCGCAGGAGATGCCGACGTCGATCACGCCCGCCGCGACCATGTTGGCCACCATGTGCGAGGCCTGCTGGGAGGACCCGCACTGCGCGTCGACGGTCGTCGCGGCCGTCTCGTACGGGAGCCCCATGGTCAGCCAGGCCGTACGCGCGGGGTTCATGGACTGCTCGCCGGCGTGGGTGACCGTCCCGCCGACGATCTGCTCGACGCAGTCCGCGGGAATGCCGGTGCGGCCGAGGAGTTCGCGGTAGGTCTCGCCCAGGAGGTAGGCGGGGTGCAGATGGGCGAGCGCGCCGCCGCGCTTGCCGATCGGGGTGCGTACGGCTTCGACGATCACGGGTTCGGCAGCCATGGGTGCGGGTCCTCTCCGGGAGGCTCAGCGGAACTAGTACGCGTTCTAGTTCTGCAAGCAGTGTGCTGAGGGCCGCTCGGTGACCGCAATAGTCGTGCGGGCAATTGGCGGGCCCGTGCCTCTTGCGACTTGTAGAACCCGTTACTACCGTCACCGCAACTCCGCACAGCTGATGGGCCGTCAGAGCGATGAGCCGGTACGAATGGTGGGAGCCGCCCATGCCCTGTCCCGCGCTGCCCGACGGGTTCGACTTCACCGACCCCGACCTGCTGCACCACCGCGTCCCCCTGCCGGAGTTCGCCGAACTGCGCCGGGCCGAACCGGTCTGCTGGGTGCCGCAGCGGGCCGGTCTCGCCGGATTCCAGGACGAGGGCTACTGGGCCGTCACCCGGCACGCCGACGTCAAGTACGTCTCCACGCACCCGGAGTTGTTCTCGTCGTCCCTCAACACCGCGATCATCCGCTTCAACGAGCACATCGAGCGCGACTCCATCGACGCACAGCGGCTGATCCTGCTGAACATGGACCCCCCGGAGCACACCCGGGTCCGGCAGATCGTGCAGCGCGGATTCACACCCCGGGCGATCCGGGCGCTGGAGGACCGGCTGCGGGCGCGGGCCCGGGCCATCGTCGCGTCCGCCGGCGCACACACCGGGCCGTTCGACTTCGTCACCCAGGTCGCCTGCGAACTGCCCCTGCAGGCGATCGCCGAGCTGATGGGCGTCCCCCAGGAGGACCGGGACAAGATCTTCGACTGGTCCAACAAGATGATCGCCTACGACGATCCCGAGTACGCCATCACCGAGGAGGTCAGCGCCGAATCGGCCACGGAGATCATCGCCTACGCGATGAACATGGCCGCCGACCGCAAGCAGTGCCCGGCCCACGACATCGTCACCCAGCTCGTCGCGGCGGAGGACGAGGGCAACCTCAGCTCCGACGAGTTCGGCTTCTTCGTGCTGATGCTCGCCGTAGCGGGCAACGAGACCACCCGCAACGCCATCACCCACGGCATGCACGCCTTCCTCACCCACCCCGACCAGTGGGAGCTGTACAAGAGCGACCGGCCGCAGACGGCGGCGGAGGAGATCGTGCGCTGGGCGACCCCGGTGGCCGCCTTCCAGCGCACGGCCACCCAGGACACCGAACTCGGCGGTAAGCGCATCCGCGAGGGCGACCGGCTGGGCCTGTTCTACGCCTCGGCCAACCACGACCCCGAGGTCTTCGACGACCCGGACACCTTCGACGTCATCCGCGACCCCAACCCGCACCTCGGTTTCGGCGGCGGCGGCCCGCACTACTGCCTGGGCAAGTCCCTCGCCGTGCTGGAGATCAACCTCATCTTCAACGCGATCGCCGACGCCATGCCCGGGCTGAAGCTCGTCGGGGACCCGCGGCGCCTGCGGTCGGCGTGGATCAACGGGGTGAAGGAGCTGCCGGTCAGCACGGGCTGACGTACCGGTCCGGACATGGCACAGGCGGCGGCCCCGGGGATCAGGGGGCCGCCGCCTGGTCGTCCAGGGAAACAGGGCCGCGGCCGCGCCCGCAAAGCCCGTCTTACTAGGCCGGGCCGCATGTCCGGCCCGCCACCGGCCGTGTGACCGGGACCTTGTCCCTCCTAATCGGCTTCGTACGTGACGCGGCTCATGTGGGGCGCTTCACTGCCCGACGCCTCGAACGTGACCGGCGTCTCGAAGGCCGCCCGGCGCGTGGCCCGGCGCAGCGCCCTGAGGACCGCGGGGCCGAGGGCCAGGGTCAGGACGACCGTGACGACGGCCCGGCCCAGGTCCCAGCCGAGCGACGTGGCGACGCAGTAGGCGACGAACCGGGCCAGGTTCGTGGCCACCGGTGCGTGCGGGTCGAAGGCCACGTTCGAGGCGAGAGCGCCCATGAAGGGCCAGCCCGCCATGTTCATCACCGTGCCGTAGGCGAACGCGGCGAGGAAACCGTAACCGGCGAGCAGCGCGAGCTCGGCCCGGCCGCGCAGCCGGTCCGGGCCGGGCAGCAGGCCCGCGCCCATCGCGAACCAGCCCATCGCCAGCATCTGGAACGGCAGCCACGGCCCGACCCCGCCCGTGAGCAGCGCCGACGCGAACATCGTCACCGAGCCGAGCACGTACCCGAAGCCCGGCCCGAGCACCCGGCCGCTCAGCACCATCAGGAAGAACATCGGCTCGATACCGGCGGTGCCGGCCCCGATCGGCCGCAGGGCCGCCCCCGTGGCGGCCAGCACGCCGAGCATCGCGACCGCCTTCGGGCCCAGCCCCGACTCCGAGACCGCCGCGGCCACGACCGCCACCAGCAGCACCAGCAGGCCCGCGAACAGCCAGGGCGCGTCCTGCGCGTGCGCGCCGATCCGCGAGTTCGGCGGGGTGAGGAAGGGCCAGGTGAAGGCGGCGACGCCCACCGCGCCGACCAGGACCAGGGCGATGACGGAGCGCGGACCGAGACGGACGGCCCGGGCCTGCCGCTGGGGGGCCGTCGAGGTGCCCATCAGCCGGCCTCGGGGTGCAGGGCCGCGCGGACCTGGGCGACCGTGAGCCAGCGCTGGGGTGCCAGGATCTTGGTGACCTGCGGGGCGAAGGACGGCGAGGAGACCACGATCCCGGCCGTGGGGCCGTCCGCGATCACCTCGCCCTCGGCCAGCAGCACCACCCGATGGGCGAGCTCGGCCGCGAGTTCCACGTCGTGCGTGGCCAGGACGATGGCGTGCCCGTCGGCGGCCAGCGCGCGCAGCACCGCCACCAGCCGGGCCTTCGCCGCGTAGTCCAGGCCCCGGGTCGGCTCGTCCAGCAGGAGCAGCGGGGGCCGGGCGGTCAGCACCACGGCCAGGGCGAGTGCCAGTCGCTGCCCCTCGGAGAGGTCGCGGGGGTGGGCGTCGTCCGTGACGCCCGGCAGCAGCTCGGAGACCAGGACCCGGCAGGTGCCGGGGGCCGCACCCGCGTCCTTGTCGGCCGCCGCGCACTCGGCGGTGACGGTGTCGGCGCAGAGCAGGTCGCGAGGTTCCTGGGGGACCAGGCCGACCTTGCGGACGAGGTCCTTCGGGGCGGTGCGGTGGGGTTTGGCCTCGCCGAGCAGGACGGTTCCCGAACTGGGTTTGACCAGGCCGACCAGGGCGTTGAGCAGGGTGGACTTTCCGGCGCCGTTGCGGCCCATGAGGGCGATGGTCTCGCCGGGGGTGATGGTGAGGTCGATGTGGTCGAGGGCTTGGACGCGGGCGCGGGTGACCGAGAGGGCTCGTACTTCGCCTATGGGGGTGGGGTGTGCGGATCGCTCGCGGGTGCGGGTCGTCCGTGGCTTGTCGCGCAGTTCCCCGCGCCCCTCGGGGGCGGCGTCTTCCAGCTGTTGTTTCAGATGTCCTGCCTTGCGGCGGGCGTCGCGGACCGTCAGGGGGAGGGGGGTCCATGCCGCCAGGCGGCCCAGGGCCACCACCGGGGGGTACACCGGGGACACGGCCATCACCTCGGCCGGTGGGCCCACCACCGGGGCGGCGCCCGGGGCGGGCAGGAGGACGACCTGGTCGGCGTACTGGATGACGCGTTCCAGCCGGTGTTCGGCCATGAGGACCGTCGTGCCGAGGTCGTGGACGAGCCGCTGCAGGACGGCCAGCACTTCCTCGGCGGCCGCCGGGTCGAGCGCGGAGGTCGGCTCGTCCAGGACGAGGACGCTCGGGTGCGGGGTGAGGACCGAGCCGATCGCGACGCGTTGCTGCTGGCCGCCGGAAAGGGTGGCGATCGGCCGGTTGCGCAGACCGGCCAGGCCCAGCAGGTCGAGCGTCTCCTCGACGCGGCGGCGCATCACGTCCGGGGCGAGGCCGAGCGACTCCATGCCGTAGGCGAGTTCGTCCTCGACGGTGTCGGTGACGAAGTGGGCGAGCGGGTCCTGGCCCACCGTGCCCACGACGTCGGCCAGTTCACGTGGCTTGTGGGTGCGGGTGTCGCGGCCGGCGACCGTGACCCGGCCGCGCAGGGTGCCGCCGGTGAAGTGCGGGACGAGTCCGCCGACCGCGCCCAGGACGGTGGACTTGCCCACGCCGGACGGGCCCGCCAGCAGGACGAGTTCGCCTTCCGGGACCTCGAAGTCGATGCCCTGGACGGTGGGTCCGGCGGCCCCGTCGTAGGTCACGGAGACATCCTCGAAGCGGATCACGACGGCTCCTCGGGGTCGGGGGCGACGAACGCGGGCAGCAGGCCGAGGAGTACGGCCGCGGCCGGCCAGAGGGGGAGGGTGGGGGCGACCAGGGGGACCACGCCCGGGTGCAGGGCCGCGGGGTCGCGGGACGCGGCGAGGGCGAGCAGGGCCGCGACCGCGACGCCGGAGCCGACGACCAGCCAGGCGCGCACGTCCCAGCGGTCCGGGCGGTAGCGGGTGCGCACGGACCGGCGGCCGCCGAGCTTCAGGCCCGCGAGGGCAGCGGTGAGACCGGCGAGCAGCACGGGCAGGCCGTACGCGGCGCCCTCGGCCGTGAGCACGCCGTACGTTCCCGCGCAGACGCCCAGCAGGCCGCCGAGGGTGAGGGCGGCGGTGGTACGGCGTACGGCGGGCGGAACCCGGGCGGTACGGCCGTAGCCGCGGGCGTCCATCGCGGCGGCCAGGGAGACCGAGCGCTCCAGCGCGCCCTCCAGGACCGGGAGCCCCACCTGCAGCAGGCCCCTGATGCCGTTGTCCGGTCGGCCGCGCAGACGGCGGGCGGCGCGCAGGCGCCGGACATCGGCGATGAGGTGCGGGGCGAAGGTGAGGGCGACGACGACCGCGACGCCCAGCTCGTACAGGGCGCCCGGCAGGGACTTCAGGAGGCGGGAGGGGTTGGCGAGGGCGTTCGCGGCGCCGACGCAGATGAGGAGCGTGGCCAGTCTCAGACCGTCGTACAGGGCGAAGGTGAGGGCCTCCGCGGTCACCTCGCCACCGAGGCGGATGCCCTGGGCCCAGGCGGGGAGGGGCAGTTCGGGGAGGGTGAGGAGGGTGTGCGTGCCCGGGACGGGGGAGCCGAGGACGGTCGCGAAGAGCAGGCGGACGAGGATCACGGCGAGGGCGAGTTTCACGAACGCGCCGTAGGAGCGGGACCAGGGGGTGTCCGGGCGGCGGGTGGCCACGACGTAGGCGGAGACCGTGATGAGGAGGGCGAGGAGCAGGGGGTTGGTGGTGCGGGTGGCCGCGGTACCGAGGGCCAGCGCCCAGAGCCACCAGGCTCCGGGGTGGAGCTGAGCCCGGCCTGGACGCCGAGGGCTGCTAGTCACGCCGCCGTACCTGCCAGATCGCCGCGCCGCCCAGGACCACCACCACGGCGATGCCGCCGATCAGGCCCAGGGACGGCCCGTCGTCCGAGGGGGAGTTCTGCTCCGCAGCCGGCTTGCGCTCTCGCTGCTGCTGGGAGACCTGTTCGCCGCAGCCCTTCCGCGGATAGCCCGAGATCGCGCAGAGCAGGGCGTTGGTGTCGTAGCGCAGCGGCTTGGCCACCGCGGCCAGGGCCTCGGCCGTCGTCGCGTCGGGGGAGACCCGGGCGCAGGCCGTGCGGGCAGCGGGCGGGGATTCGTCCCGGGGCGCGTCCGAGGGGGTGCCGAAGTCGATGACCAGGGCCACCCGCTTCCTGCCGTCCTGCGCGGGCGTCTTCGCGCAGATCGCCGCGAAGTCGGCGGTGCCTCGCGGCCGGACCGCGCTCGCGGAGTCCTCGCTCACCGCGAAGCGGAAGCCCTGGACGTCACCGTCCGAGGGGCGGGCCTGGGACGGGCCCTGGGTGGCGTAGACCCAGCGGCCGGCGTCGCGCTCCCAGAACGACCAGTACCGGTAACCGGCGGCCTGGGCCTGGCCCGCGCCCGCGCACAGCAGGAGCGAGGCCAGGAGGAGCAGAAAGACCCGGCGGATCACAGCTGCTGCTTCTTGCGGCCGGTGAACAGGAAGCCGATGCCGATGCCGGCGACCAGGCAGACGCCGACGTACCACCAGACCCCGAAGAAGTCCGAGCCGGAGTCCTCCTTCTCGGCCGAGGACTTGGTCGCGGTCTTCCCGGCGGCCTGCGGGGCCGGGCCCGTCGCGCCCAGCTGCTTGACGAGGTCCGCGCCGCCGAAGTCGCGCGGGTTCGTGCCCGTCGCGTGGGCGGCGAGGATCAGCTGGGCGTAGGCGGCCGGACCGCTCTGCGCGGCCCAGGAAGCGGAGTTCTTCTCCAGCCACCGCACGGACGTCTCCGCCTGCGCGGTGTTCCCCTGCGCGGCGAGCGCGACGACCGCGTCGGCGGTGTTGCCGAAGTCGGGCTGGGGCTCGGCACCGGCCAGGGCGGACATGAGGTGGTTGCCGTCCTCGGCGAGGGCGGCGGTGAGGTAGCCCGCGCCGTTCGCCGCCGCCTGCCGCGGCGTCGTGGCCTTCTCGCAGGTCGCCTCGGACTTCTTGCCGGGCTCGACGACCATGCCCTTGCCCAGGGCGCCGAGCACACCGGCGGCCGTGGCGTCCGCGTTGGCGGCGAGCTCGCCCTTCTTGTCCGGCTGGAAGGCGAAGGCGCCGCCGTCGTCCCCGCCGCAGGGCAGGGCGAGTTTCAGCAGCGCCTCGTGGGGCGACTTGCCGTCCTTCTCGACCCGGTCCGGGTTCTCGCCCGCGGCGGCGAGCGCGCCGATGACGACCGACGTCGAGTTGGTGTCGCTGGCCCCGCCGGGCGAGTAACCCCAGCCGCCGTCCTTGTTCTGCACGGACTTCAGCCAGCCGACGGCCTTGCGGGTGGTGCCGTCGTGCCCGCCGAGCGCGGCCAGGGCCTGCACGGCGGCGGACGTGGCGTTGGTGTCGAGCATGGTCTTGGCGTCGCACGCGGTGGTGGGATCGGGCCGGTAGGAGGCGAAGCCGCCGTCCGCGCACTGCTGGCGCACCAGCCACTGCACGGACTTCTGCGCAGGCTTCACCCCCACGGTGTCCTGCGCGAGCAGCGCGAGCGACTGGCGCCAGACACCGTCGTACTTCGGGTCCTTGTCGCCGTACAGGGCGGAGGGGAACGCCTGGGAGGGCGACGGGGACGGGTCGGCGACGGCCGGGGTGGCGGCGCCGATCACGGCGACGGCGGCCAGGACCGCTGCGCTGCGGCGGACGTTCATGATCGGCGGGTGCCTCTCCCTGTGGGGGAGCCGGGCAGCACGGGACACCCCCGGGCGGCTCGGCTCCGTATACCTCGACGGTGCCGCGCACCGGCGGGCTGCCGGGCACGCGAGCCGGTCACGAACCGTACGCGGCGATCCGGCTCCCGCCCCTGCGCGGCGGTCACGGTTGCGAGTCAGCGCCGGAATTGCACCGGCTTCCCCCCGTACGGTGTGATGACGACCCGCTTACTGTACCCGCACGTAGGAAACGGGCCGAGGGGTGCCGGGCGGGCGGGGTGGCTTCCTTGCATGGCCACCACACCGCCACCGGGAGAGCTGCTCGGCTCGGGGCGTCGTGCCGATGTGTACGAGATCGACGAGGCGTGGGTGCTGCGCCGTGAGCGCGACGGCGGGGGTGACGCGGCTGCCGAGCGCGCGGTATCGACCCGACCGAGGCGGGCTCCCTCCTCGCCCGGCTGCTGCGCGACCTCCACGCCGTCCCCGCCCCGCGCTCCACCGACCCGGCCGTCAGCGTCCTCCACCTCGACCTGCACCCGGAGAACGTGATCCTCACCGCCGAAGGCCCCCGGGTCATCGACTGGTCCGACGCGAAGGAGCGGGACCCGGGGCTGGACTGGGCGGCGACCGCGGTGATCCTCGCGCAGGCCGCCGTCGCCAAGGACCCCGTTTCCCCACCCGCCGACACCATCCGCACCGCCCGGCGACGCGATTCCGCGGCTCGCCGACCTTGCTCGCGCCGCCCTCACACCGCCACGTACGTCACCGGCTCGCTCCCGGACACCGCCTCCGCCCGCCCCAGCTTCACCAGCCGCCGCAGATGCGCCTCGGCCTCCGAGACGGCGATGGTGCGGGAGCCGTAGGGGATCTGGCCCCAGGGGCGGTTCCACTCCATGCGCTCGGCGAGCTGCCAGGGGGTGAGGGGCTCGGCGAGCAGGGTCAGCAGGCCGGTCAGGCGGGCCTCGTGGTGGGTGAGCAACGTGCGCACGCGGGCGGCGGTGTCGGAGAACGGGTGCTGGTGGGCCGGGAGTACCTCCGCGGGGGCGAGGCGGCCGACACGTTCCAGGGAGTCGAGGTAGTCGCCGAGTGGGTCGGTGACCGTGGCGTCGTCCGGATCCTCGTAGAGGCCGATGTGCGGGGTGATCCCCGGCAGCAGGTGGTCACCGGAGAACAGGCGTCCGTGGCCGGGGAGTTGTGCCGGATGGGTCTCCTCCAGGTGGAGGCAGACATGGCCGGGCGTGTGCCCCGGGGTCCAGATCGCGCGCAGCCGGCGGCCGGGGAGGTCGAGGAGTTCGCCGGGGACGATGTCGCGGTCGGGCAGGGCGGGGGAGAGGCCGGGCAGGGTGCTGGGGCGGGCCCGGCGCAGAGGTGCGAGGTGCTCGTCGGGCGCACCGGCCGCGGCGAGCTTGGCCGCCATGTACGTGCACCAGTGCTCGGGACGGGCCTCCCGGGTCCGCCGTACGACCGCGGTGTCCGCCGCGTGCATCGCGATCCAGGCGCCCGACGCCTCACGGACCCGGCGGGACAGGCCGTGGTGGTCCGGGTGGTGGTGGGTGACGACCACGCCCTGGATCTCGGCGGCCGAGGTGCCGCAGGCCGTGAGGCCCCGCGTGAGGGTGTCCCAGGAGTCCGGGTCGTCCCAGCCGGTGTCGACCAGCACCGGGCCGCGGTCGGTGTCGACGACGTACACCAGCGTGTGGCCGAGCGGGTTGTCCGGGATCGGGACCCGGAGCGAGAGGACGCCTCCGCCGTGGTCGGTCACCTGTGTCATGGGGTCCCCCGTCGCCGGCTCCCCGTCACTATAACTAGAACGGGTTCCAGCGAGGAGTCTCCGTAGGGTGCGCGGTCCGTGGACTCCTCGGGGCGGGGCTGGTATCAGTGGGCATATCTGATGCACCGTCAGAGAACGCTCCCGGGGAGGCAGTCGGCCATGACCGAGCTCGTGGAACACGGACAGCTGTTCATCGGCGGGGAGTTGACCGACCCCCTGGGCCAGGACGTCATCGAGGTGGTCTCGCCGCACACCGAGGAGGTCATCGGACGCGTCCCGCACGCCTCGGCGGCGGACGTGGACCGGGCGGTGGCGGCGGCCCGGCGGGCGTTCGACGAGGGGCCCTGGCCGCGCATGAGCCTCGACGAGCGCGTCGAGGTCGTCGGCCGGATCAAGGACGCCATCGCCGTCCGGCACGACGAGATCGCCCGCGTGATCTCCGCGCAGAACGGCTCGCCCTACTCCTGGAGCGTCCTCGCCCAAGCCCTCGGCGCCGTGATGGTCTGGGACTCGGCGATCACCGTCGCCCGGAACTTCACCCACGAGGAGCGGCGCGACGGGGTGCTCGGCAAGATCCTCGTGCGGCGCGAGCCCGTGGGGGTCGTGGCCGCCGTGGTCCCCTGGAACGTCCCGCAGTTCGTCGCCGCCGCCAAGCTCGCCCCGGCCCTGCTCACCGGCTGCACGGTCGTCCTCAAGCCCTCGCCCGAGTCGCCGCTCGACGCCTATCTGCTCGGCGAGATCGCCCGCGAGGCCGGGCTGCCGGAGGGCGTGCTGTCGATCCTGCCCGCCGACCGGGACGTCAGCGAGTACCTGGTCGGGCACCCCGGCATCGACAAGGTGTCCTTCACCGGGTCGGTCGCGGCCGGCAAGCGCGTGATGGAGGTCGCCGCCCGTAACCTCACCCGCGTCACGCTCGAACTCGGCGGCAAGTCCGCGGCCGTCGTCCTGCCCGACGCGGACGTCGAGACGGCCGTGGCGGGCATCGCCCCCGCGGCCTGGATGAACAACGGCCAGGCGTGTGTCGCCCAGACCCGCATCCTCCTGCCGCGCTCCCGCTACGACGAGTTCGCCGACGTCCTGGCCGCCGCGGCGAGCGCCCTGACGGTCGGCGACCCGCTCGACCCGGCCACCCAGGTGGGCCCGCTGGTGGCCCGGCGCCAGCAGCAGCGCAACCTCGACTACATCCGCATCGGCCAGGAGGAGGGCGCCAAGATCCTCACCGGCGGCGGCCGCCCGGCCGGCCTGGACCGGGGCTGGTACGTCGAACCGACCCTCTTCGGCGACGTCGACAACTCCATGCGCATCGCCCGCGAGGAGATCTTCGGCCCGGTCATCTGCCTGCTGCCCTACGACGACGAGTCCGACGCCGTCAGGATCGCCAACGACTCCGACTACGGGCTGAGCGGCAGCGTCTGGACGGCGGACGTCGAGCACGGCATCGACATCGCCCGGCAGGTCCGCACGGGCACGTACTCCGTCAACACCTTCAGCCTCGACATGCTGGGCCCCTTCGGCGGCTACAAGAACTCGGGCCTGGGACGGGAGTTCGGGCCCGAGGGGTACGGCGAGTACCTGGAGCACAAGATGATCCACCTCCCGGCGCAGGGGTAGCGATGGGCGACCGCTGGCATGTCGAGGTCGACCGCTCCCTGTGCATCGGCTCCGCGCAGTGCCTCCATCACGCGCCGGACGGATTCCGCCTGGACGCGGCCCGCCAGTCCCGTCCGGCGTCCCCGGACATGGACGCCAGTGAGCGGGTGCTGGAGGCGGCCGAGTGCTGTCCGGCGGAGGCGATCGTGATCACCCTGAGGGACAGCGGGGAGGCGGTGTTCCCGCCGGACGAGTAACGCCTGAAAAATCATGGATTGGGGGGTTCCATTCCCTTTCGGGCGTTTTATTCTGGAAATCGGCCTACGAGGCGAGTGAGGGAGTCCGACCGGAGTAGCCGACGTCGGCGGGAAGTGAAGTTGGAGCTTCCGCTGGTGCCGACTGCGACGGTAGGGCTGAGAGGCCGGAAGGGCGCAGGGCCGAAAGGCCAGGCGACCGGAAGGCGACCCCCATCACCTGATCCGGACCATGCCGGCGAAGGGAACCCGTCTCGTAGGTCCTTCGCGTGCCCGGGGCCGGCGGCGCTCACGGGGCCCCGCGGCGCTCACGGGGCGGTCGGCGCGGCCGGCGCGGTCAGGTCGATCAGCCGGCACACCGTCTCGATGTCGATCTTCACCTGGGCGATCGAGGCCCGGCCCGACAGCCAGGTGACCAGCGCCGAGTGCCAGGTGTGCTCGATGACCCGGACCGCCGAGAGCTGCTCCGGGGTCGGGTTCTCCTGGCCCATCGCGTCCAGGATGATCGCCGTCGTCTGGCGGGAGACCTGGTCGACCTCCGGACTCACGCTGCGGTCGGCGAACGTCAGCGCGCGGACCATCGCATCGGCCAGATGCGGCTCGCGCTGCAACGCCCGGAAGGCCCGCATCAGCGTCTCCGCGACCCGCTCGGCCGCCGTCTCGCCCTGCGGCGGCTTCTTCCGCAGCGTGCCGTGCATGTGCTCCAACTGGTCCTGCATCGTGGCGACCAGCAGGTGGATCTTGGACGGGAAGTAGCGGTAGAGCGTGCCGAGCGCCACCTGGGAGGACTCCGCGACCTCCCGCATCTGCACGGCGTCGAAGCCGCCCCGGCTGGCCAGCTGCGCACTCGCGTGCAGGATGCGGCGACGGCGGGCCTCCTGCCGCTCCGTGAGGGGAGGGGAGGCGGGGGCTGCCGCTCTGGCTTCCACCTTGGCCGGCTTGTTCACCTTGGCGCTCACCTTGGCTTCCGCGGGCATGTGTCGGTCCCGTTCCGTGACCGTCCGTGAGGACGGGTGATCACACAGCATGGCACGGGCCCGGTCGTGGCGTGAATCACCTGATCCACTGCTCACAGCACCCTTACCTGCCGGTAGATTCAGAGCCTCCGAACGATCAAGTCTGAAACTTGTTCTAGATTAGCTTCCCGGCGTAATCTCGCGGGACCGTGCAGGGAGAAGGGGGCCCGGAGTGACCGCTGAGGCCAGGGAGGCCGGGGCTCCACAGGCCCTCGCTGCCGACGGCTTGCGACCGCTCAACATCGCGCTCCTCACCTATAAAGGGAACCCGTTCTGCGGCGGCCAGGGCGTCTACGTCCGGCACCTCTCGCGCGAACTGGCCCGCCTCGGGCACCGGGTCGAGGTCATCGGCGCCCAGCCGTACCCCGTCCTCGACGAGGGCCACGACGGGCTGAGCCTCACCGAGCTGCCCAGCCTCGACCTGTACCGCCAGCCGGATCCTTTCCGCACGCCCGGGCGCGGCGAGTACCGCGACTGGATCGACGCGCTGGAAGTCGCGACGATGTGGACGGGCGGTTTCCCGGAACCCCTGACGTTCTCGCTGCGTGCCCGCCGCCATCTGCGCGCCCGCCGCGGCGAGTTCGACGTCGTGCACGACAACCAGACCCTCGGCTACGGCCTGCTGGGCGATGTCGGCGCGCCCCTGGTGACGACCATCCACCACCCCATCACCGTCGACCGGCAGCTGGAGCTGGACGCGGCCGACGGACGCAAGCGGCGCCTGTCGGTGCGGCGCTGGTACGCCTTCACCCGCATGCAGAAGCGCGTCGCGCGCCGCCTGCCGTCCGTGCTCACCGTGTCCGGCACCTCGCAGCAGGAGATCATCGACCACCTCGGAGTCCGGCGGGACCGCATCCACGTGGTCCACATCGGCGCCGACACCGACCTCTTCTCGCCGGATCCGTCCGTGCCGGTCGTACCGGGCCGGATCGTGACGACGTCCAGCGCGGACGTGCCGCTGAAGGGTCTGGTGTATCTCGTCGAGGCACTGGCCAAGACACGGACCGAGCACCCCGGCGCCCATCTCGTCGTCGTCGGCAAACGGCCCGCCGAGGGTCCCGTCGCCCAGGCGATGGAGCGGTACGGCCTCGAAGGCGCCGTCGAGTTCGTCAAGGGCATCTCCGACGCGGAACTCGTCGACCTGGTGCGCTCGGCTCAGGTCGCCTGTGTGCCGTCGCTCTACGAGGGGTTCTCGCTCCCCGCCGCCGAGGCCATGGCGACGGGCACGCCCCTGCTCGCCACGACCGGCGGCGCCATACCCGAGGTCGCCGGCCGCGACGGGGAGACGTGCCTGGCCGTACCGGCCGGCGACGCGGATGCCCTCGCCGCCGGCCTCGGCCGCCTGCTGTCCGACGCGGACCTGCGCGCCCGCCTCGGCGCGGCCGGACGGGAGCGCGTGCTCCGGCACTTCACCTGGGCCAGGGCCGCGGAGGGCACGGTGGCCCGCTACCGCGAGGCGATCGAGCAGGCCGGGGTCCGCACCGTGCCGCGAATCTCCGGCCGTTCGGCCCCCACGACAGGTGCTGCGGCCGCGGCACCCGTAGTCCCCGCGGCTGCTGTCTCCGCAGCCCCGGCAGATGTAGAAGGCGTCAACTCCGAAAGCAGGGCCACGTGCTGACCGTCGACTTCTCCCGGTTCCCGCTCGCCCCGGGGGACCGGGTCCTGGACCTCGGCTGCGGGGCCGGACGGCACGCGTTCGAGTGTTACCGGCGCGGCGCGCAGGTCGTGGCGCTGGACCAGAACGCCGAGGAGATCCGCGAGGTCGCGAAGTGGTTCGCGGCGATGAAGGAGGCCGGTGAGGCGCCCGAGGGCGCCACCGCCACCGCGATGGAGGGCGACGCCCTCGCGCTGCCCTTCCCCGACGAGTCCTTCGACGTCGTGATCATCTCCGAGGTCATGGAGCACATCCCGGACGACAAGGGCGTCCTCGCCGAGATGGTGCGGGTGCTCAAGCCCGGCGGGCGCATCGCCGTCACCGTCCCGCGCTACGGCCCCGAGAAGGTCTGCTGGAGCCTCTCCGACGCCTACCACGAGGTCGAGGGCGGCCACATCCGCATCTACAAGGCGGACGAACTGCTGGAGAAGATCCGCGAGGCCGGCCTGGAGCCCTACGGCACGCACCACGCGCACGCCCTGCACTCGCCCTACTGGTGGCTCAAGTGCGCGTTCGGCGTGGACAACGACAAGGCGCTGCCGGTGCGGGCGTACCACAAGCTGCTCGTCTGGGACATCATGAAGAAGCCGCTGGCCACCCGGGTCGCCGAGCAGGCGCTGAACCCGCTGATCGGCAAGAGCTTCGTGGCGTACGCGACCAAGCCGCACCTGCCGCGTCTGGCCGACACCGGGGCGGACGCGACGTGACGACTCCCCGGACGGAACATCTGGTCCTGCCCGGGGTCCTCACCGCGGGGCAGGCCGCCGCGACCGTCGCCGGCATCCTCGCCGTGCAACGTGAGGACGGTGCGATCCCCTGGTTCCGGGGGCACCACCTGGACCCGTGGGACCACGTCGAGGCGGCCATGGCCCTCGACACGGCAGGCGAGCACGAGGCCGCCGAGCGGGCCTACCTGTGGCTGGCCCGGCACCAGAACGAGGACGGCTCCTGGTACGCCGCCTACACCGACGGCGAGGCCGACGCGGTCACCGACCGCGGCCGGGAGACCAACTTCGTCGCCTACATAGCCGTCGGCGTCTGGCACCACTACCTCTCCACCGGCGACGACGCCTTCCTGGACCGGATGTGGCCGACGGTGTACGCGGCGGTGGAGTTCGTGCTGCGCCTGCAGCAGCCCGGCGGGCAGATCGGCTGGCGGCGCGACGACGACGGCACGGCCACGGCGGACGCCCTGCTGACCGGGAGCTCCTCGATCCACCACGCGCTGCGGTGCGCGCTGGCCATCGCCGAGCAGCGTGAAGAGGCACAACCGGACTGGGAGTTGGCGGCCGGTGCGCTGCGGCACGCCATTGGCCATCACCCCGAGCGGTTCCTCGACAAGAACCGGTACTCGATGGACTGGTACTACCCGGTGCTCGGCGGCGCCCTGACCGGCGCGCAGGCCAAGGCCCGGATCGAGGAGGACTGGGACCGCTTCGTCGTCCCCGGGCTGGGGGTGCGCTGTGTCGTACCCAACCCGTGGGTGACGGGCGGCGAGTCGGCCGAACTCGCCCTCGCGCTGTGGGCGATGGGAGAGTCCGACCGGGCGCTGGAGATCCTTCAGTCGATCCAGCACCTGCGCGATCCGGAGAGCGGGCTGTACTGGACCGGGTACGTCTTCGACGACCAGGCGATCTGGCCGCGGGAGTTGACGACGTGGACCGCGGGGTCGCTGCTGCTGGCCGTGGCCGCGTTGGGTGGGCACGAGGCGACGTGCCAGGTGTTCGGGGGAGCGGACTTGCCTGTGGGGCTCGAGTCGGACTGCTGCGCCTAGGAGCCCGGGGGTTCCGCCTGGTGTGCGGGCGCGGGTCCTGCGTGGCTTGTCGCGCAGTTCCCCGCGCCCCTGAAGGCGAGACCCTGAAGGCGTTGTCAGTGGCGGGCCCTGTTGGCGATCGCGTGGCCCACGCACAGGTACACCACCGCCGCCAGGCCGTAGCCGCAGACCACTCGGGCCCATGCTTCGTCGAACGTGAACAGGTCGTGCGACCAGCCGGCGAGCCAGCGGGCCGCGTCGTGGATGAACTGGACGAACGAGTTGCCGGGGTTGGCGTCCAGCAGGTACATCAGAATCCAGAGACCCAGGATGAGGGCCATGATGTCGGCCACGACCGCGACGATCGTGCCGACTTGACTCGCGCCGTTGCGATATCGAGGGGACATAGTCTCCGGATTGCCCTTGAACTCTGGATGAAACCCGGGGAATCGCTCAGGAGTTCAACTCCGCGAGAACCCGCAGGGTGTGCGGGTCGGGGCTGAGGACGAGGAGGTCCGTCACCGGGCCCTTGCGCCACAGCTCCAGTCGCTCGGCGATCCGTTGGCGCGGGCCGACCAGGGAGATCTCGTCGGCGAAGGCGTCGGGGACCGCCAGGACGGCCTCCTCCCGGCGGCCGGAGAGGAACAGCTCCTGGATGCGGCGGGCCTCGTCCTCGTAGCCCATGCGGGCCATCAGGTCGGCGTGGAAGTTGCGGGCCGCGTGCCCCATCCCGCCGATGTAGAAGCCGAGCATCGCCTTGACGGGCAGCAGGCCTTCGGCGACGTCGTCGCAGACCCGGGCCCGGGCCATCGGCGCGACCAGGAACCCTTCCGGCAGCTCCGCCAGGGCCGGGCCGTAGACCTCGGGGCGGGTCGGCGCCCAGTACAGCGGCAGCCAGCCGTCGGCGATCCGGGTCGTCTGCGCGACGTTCTTCGGTCCCTCCGCGCCCAGCAGGATCGGCAGATCGGCGCGGAGCGGGTGCGTGATCGGCTTGAGGGGTTTGCCGAGCCCCGTGGCGTCCGGGCCCCGGTAGGGGTGGGTGTGGAAACGGCCCGCCACCTCGACGGGGGCCTCGCGGCGCAGCACCTGCCGCAGGACGTCGACGTATTCGCGGGTGGCGGTGAGCGGCGAGACGGGGAACGGGCGGCCGTACCAGCCCTCGACGACCTGCGGGCCGGACAGACCGAGGCCCAGCATCATGCGGCCGCCGGAGAGATGGTCCAGGGTGAGGGCGTGCATCGCGGTCGTGGTGGGCGACCGGGCCGCCATCTGCGCGACCGCCGTGCCGAGGCGGATGCGGGAGGTGTGCGCGGCGATCCAGGTGAGCGGGGTGAACGCGTCCGAGCCCCAGGACTCCGCCGTCCAGACCGAGTCGTAGCCGAGCCGCTCGGCCTCCTGCGCGAGGGGCACATGGCCGGAGGAGGGGCCCCGGCCCCAGTAGCCGAGCGCGAGACCGAGCCGCATGCCTGCCTCCTGACGGTGCGTCAGCTTACGGAGGCGACGACTGTACGGCAACGGCCCCCCACCCGGAAGGGCGAGGGGCCGTGCGAGAGGGGTGCGGGCTCAGCCGCGCTGGATGCCCGACGTGTCCTGCAGGACGCCGCGGCGGCCGTCCTGCGTCTGGGCGACCAGAGCCGCTCCGCGCTGCTCGACGGCCAGGTACCAGGTACCCGGGGCGAGTTCGGCGATCGGCGTGGGCGAGCCGTCCTCCGCGAACAGCGGGCGCGGCACCGGCACCGCGAACCAGAACGGGGAGAAGTCCCCGGCCGGCGGCTGCGGAGCCTGGGCCTGCTGGGGCTGAGGCTGACCGCCGTACGGCTGCCCCGGCTGCGGCTGGCCGTAGCCGCCGGGCTGCTGTGCGCCCGGGTAGCCGTAACCACCGGGGGGCTGGGCGCCGTAGGGCTGCGGGGCGGCCGGGATGAGGGCGCCCTTGAGGACCGGGACGAGGGGCGTGGCGAGGGCGGCGGCCGCCAGCAGCAGCGTGGCGACGAGGGCGAGGATCATTCCGACGCCGGGACTCGGAAGATAGTCGTCGCGGGTTCCCTCGATGTTGTCGTAGCCGCCCGTCACGTCGAGGATGTTGCCGAGCGCGCTCCACGCGGCGAACACCGTGAAGGCGGCGCCGAACTGGCCGAGCTCGATCCCGGCGACCTTGGGGGCCTGCGGCAGGCCGCGCGCGAGGACGACGAGTGCCGCGCCGATGATCCCGGCCAGCACGACGCTGAACACGACCGGGCCGCTGCCCCACAGGCTGGGGAGGTCGACGCTGTCGGGGACATTGTCGAACGAGTAGAGGTCGAGGAACGACGCGATCAACAGCAACACCGCTGCACCGATCACCACGCCGTCGCCCCGAGTGAGGGAGCGGATATTCACTTCAGGTCCTTCGTAGGTCGTCTCGTCGTCCGTGGAGGCGTCGCTGTCACCATGCCGCCGTGTGGACTCGGTGTGAAGCGCGGGGGTGGCCCCTCATCGTAAGGAGGACCCTATCGTCCGCCAGGTCAGGGTGTCCGCCGGGATCTGCCGGTCCGCCACTACCCGCGCAGAAAACTCACGATTCCCTCGGAGATCCCTTGCGCCGCCTTCTGCCGCCAGGCGCCGCTGGTGAGCAACGCCGCGTCCTTGCTATCGCGCATGTTGCCGCACTCGATGAACACCTTGGGAACCGTTGACAGATTGAGACCGCCCAGGTCCTTACGCGTGACGAGACCGCTGCCGTCGCCGATGTAGTTGGAGGGCGCGCTGCCGGTGACCGCCACGAAGCGGCCCGCGACGCGCTCGCCGAGATCGCGGGAGGGGCCGACGATCGCCCGGGTGTCCGCGCCGCCCGCGTGCACCGCGCCGGGCAGGATCACGTGGAAGCCGCGGTTGCCGGCGCCCGAGCCGTCCGCGTGGATCGAGACGACGGCGTCGGCCTTCGCCCGGTTGCCGATCCGGGCCCGCTCGTCCACGCACGGCCCGAACGGCCGGTCCCCGTCCTGCGTCAGCTTCACCGTGGCGCCCTGCTTCTCCAGCAGGGTGCGCATCCGGTGCGCCACGTCCAGCGTGAACTTCGCCTCGGTGTAACCGTCGTTGGTGGAGGTGCCGGTGGTGTCGCACTCCTTGGAGTTCGTCCCGATGTCCACGGTGCGGTTGATCTCGGACGGGTGCTGGAAGTTGCCCGGGTTGTGTCCCGGGTCGATGACGACGACCTTGCCCTTGAGCGGGCCGGAGGCGGCGGGCGCGGAGGCCGACGGGGTGTCCGTGGGCTCCGGGGAGGCGCTCGGCTCCTTGGCGTCGTCGGAGGGCGCGTTCGACGCGGCGGGCGAGGAGGACCGTACGGTCGCCCGCCCCGAACCCCCGTCGTCTCCCGAGCCGCCCACCGTCTCGTACACGAGCCAGCCGAGCAGTGCCCCCGGCACCAGCGCCGCGAGCGCGACGGTCAGGGGGCCGCGGCGGGGGCGGCGGGGCTGGGGAGGTTCGAAGTCCGGGCCTGCGTACGACACGTCTGCCACCCTAGCGGCCGCCGGCGGGGGCGGCGGGCCGAGGACGGCCCGACGGGTGGTGGCGGGACCGTGTCCGGACCTCGCGGACCCGGGCTACGCCCCGTTCCCGCCGTCGCCTGCGTGCCGTACCGCCTCCTTCACCCGCGCCTCCACCTCCTGACGCGGCGTGTCCTCCTGCTTCGCGTACCCGGTCACCGCCGCCTGGACGTCCCGGGCGAGATCGCGCCAGGCGCGCCAGGCCGTCTCCCAGGTGCTGGTCTGCTGCTCGCTCCACTTGGTCTGGGTGGGCGGCCCGTACGCGTCCTGCAGATGGCGCACGCGGGCGTACGCCTCGTCCGCCGCGCGCTGCTTCTCCACGAGCTCTTCGAAGGTGTGTGCCACGCGCCCGGATCCTTGGGCAGTGACGGTCGCCCACCGACGCGCCACGCCGCCCGTGGGCCGACCGGGCGGGGGCGCGCCCGGCGCAGTTCACCCGCCCGGGCGTCTGCCGGTGCCGCGCCCTCAGATCCCGGGCCCCGTGCGCCGCAGCACGCGCAGCGAGTCCGCCGCCGAGACCTCGGTGAACGCGCCGGAGGCGAGGGCGCGGAGGTAGACGCGGTAGGGGGCCTGGCCGGTGAACTCGTCCTGCGGGTCGGGGAAGACGTCGTGGATGAGAAGCAGCCCGCCCTCGGCGACGTGCGGCGCCCAGCCCTCGTAGTCGGCCGTGGCGTGTGCGTCGGTGTGGCCGCCGTCGATGAAGACGAACCCCAGCGGCGTCCGCCAGAACGCGGCGATCCGCGGCGAACGCCCGACCAGCGCCACCACGTGTTCCTCCAGGCCCGCCCGGTGGAGCGTGCGGCGGAACGTGGGCAGGGTGTCCATCAGGCCGATCTCGGGGTCGACCGTCTCCGGGTCGTGGTAGTCCCAGCCCGGCTGCTGCTCCTCGCTGCCGCGGTGGTGGTCGACGGTGAGCGCGCCGACCCCGGCCTCGCGGGCCGCGTCGGCCAGCAGGATCGTGGACCGGCCGCAGTAGGTGCCGACCTCCAGCAGCGGCAGCCCGAGCCGCCCGGCCTCCACGGCCGCCGCGTACAGCGCGAGGCCCTCACCGGTGGGCATGAACCCCTTCGCCGCCTCGAACGCGGCCAGGATCTCGGGCTTCGGGGCCGCGGGCATGGGGTTCCTCTCGGTCGTACGACGGTCAGGGCGCCCATCGTGCCGCACCCCCTGCCGCGAGGACGACAGGGGGTACCGGTGAGTAGGGGGGAGGGGTGGCGGTCAGGCGGGCACCGTCTCGCCCGGCAGCGACAGGTCCAGGTCGACCGGGCGCTCGTCGCCCGCGTGGGTCGCGGACGAGGCGAGCGGGCCGTGGCCCGTGGCCCGGGCGGCCACCACGTAGGAGCCCCGGTCGGGGACGACGAGCGTGTAGCTGCCGTCCTCCGCGGAGAGTGTCGCCCCTGCCTGGCGGCCGCGGCGGTCGATCAGCGTGACCTTGGCCCGGGCGACGGGGGAGCCGTCGGCGCCCAGCACCCGGCCGCGGAAGCCGCGCAGCGCCTGCTCGGCACGCTCCAGCGCCGCGTCCTCCTCGCTGCTCGCGCGCAACTGCGGCTTGCCCGAGGGGCGGCGGCCCGGCAGGAACAGCGCCAGGAGCAGGCCCACGGCCACCGCGCCCGTCGCGATCAGGAAGGAGACCCGGAAGCCGTGCATGGTCGGGATCTCGACGCCGCCGACGTTGTTCGCGGTGTTCGCCAGCACCATGCCGATCACGGCGCTCGACACCGAGGTGCCGATGGAGCGCATCAGGGTGTTGAGGCCGTTGGCCGCACCCGTCTCCGACGCCGGGACCGCGCCGACGATCAGCGCGGGCAGCGAGGAGTAGGCGAGGCCGATGCCCGCGCCCAGGAGGACCGAGATGACCAGGCTCTGCCAGGCGGCGCTCATCAGGCCGAGGCCGGCGCCGTAGCCGACCGCGATGATCAGCAGGCCGAGGATCAGGGTGAACTTGGGGCCGTACTTCGCGGACAGCCGGGCGTAGACGGGCGCCGTGAACATCATCGTCAGGCCGAGCGGCGCGACGAGCAGACCCGCGACGACCATCGACTGGCCGAGGCCGTAGCCGGTGGACGTCGGCAGCTGGAGCAGCTGCGGCAGGACCAGGGAGACGACGTAGAAGGAGACGCCGACCATGATCGAGGCGAGGTTGGTGAAGAGGACGGCCGGGCGGGCCGTGGTACGCAGGTCGACCAGCGGGGCCGCCACACGCAGCTCCATCACGCCCCACAGCACCAGCACGACCGCCGAGGCGCCGAACAGGCCGAGCGTGGTGCCGGAGGACCAGCCCCAGTCGCTGCCCTTGGTGATCGGCAGCAGGAACAGCACGAGCCCGGCGGACAGGCCGACCGCGCCCGGCAGGTCGAAGGAGCCCTCGGCGCGCATCGGGGACTCCGGTACGACGAGGAGGGTGAGGGCGATGGCCACGACGCCGAGGCCGGCGGCCCCGTAGTAGAGGGTGTGCCAGTCGCTGTGCTGGGCGACCAGGGCGGCGGCGGGCAGGGCGAGACCGCCGCCGACGCCGATGGAGGAGCTCATCAGGGCCATCGCCGAGCCGAGCTTCTCGCGGGGCAGCATGTCGCGCATCAGACCGATGCCGAGCGGGATGGCGCCCATCGCGAAGCCCTGCAGCGTGCGGCCGGCGATCATGAGCAGCAGGTCGCTCGTGAGCGCGCTGACCAGGGCGCCGACCACCATCACGGCCAGGCTCAGGATCAGCATGCGGCGCTTGCCGTAGAGGTCGCCGAGACGGCCCATGATCGGGGTGGCCACCGCGCCCGAGAGGAGGGTCGAGGTGAGGACCCAGGTGGCGTTGCTGGGGGCGGTGTCCAGCAGTTGCGGCAGATCCTTGATCACCGGAACCAGCAGGGTCTGCATCACCGCGACAACGATGCCCGCGAAGGCGAGCACCGGGACCACGGCCCCGCTCGCTCTGCCGGCGGGGCGGTCGGTCGTCGTCTGCGTCATTGAGGAGGGCCTCCGGGCCGGGAGCGTCGGGTTACGTGGAGTCTGAACCTTGTACGTCCAGGCAACTATTCCGTTGCTTCGGCACCCTAACGAAAACTTGACCTTTCCTTGGTCTGGGTGGGGTGTTGTGGGAGGGTTCATGGGGATTTGACCCCAGGCCTAGGTCTCCGGACCGAGACCCCGGCCCTGCGAAATCCCGATGCAAGGGGCGCGAGGGCGTTGAGAGCATGACACCCATGCCCGAATCCGCCGATGCCGCCACCGCCCGCCGCCCCCGCATACCCCGGCTGTCCCGGCTCTCCCGGATGCGTCCGCGCGGAGCGCCGCCGATGTGGCTCGTCGTGGCGCTCACCTGTGCCGGACAGTTCCTCGTCGTGCTGGACGTGTCCGTCGTCAACGTGGCGCTGCCGTCGATGCGGACCGGACTGGGGCTCAGCGAGCAGGGCCTGCAGTGGGTGGTGAACGCCTACGCCATCGCCTTCGCCGGGTTCATGCTGCTCGGCGGACGCGCCGGGGACCTCTACGGCCGCAAGCGGATGTTCCTCGTCGGGCTCGGCCTGTTCACCCTGGCCTCGGCGGCCGGAGGGCTCGCGCAGGACGACTGGCAGCTGCTCGTGGCGCGGGCCGTGCAGGGGCTCGGCGCGGCGGTGCTGGCGCCCTCGACGCTCACGATCCTCACCGCGTCGGTGCCGGAGGGCGCCGCGCGGGCCCGGGCCATCGGGACCTGGACGGCCGTCGGCGCAGGCGGCGGTGCGGCGGGCGGTCTGGTGGGCGGGCTGCTGGTGGAGACGCTCTCCTGGCGCTGGGTGCTGCTGATCAACGTGCCCGTCGGGGCCGTGGTGCTGTGCGCCGCCGCCTGGTTCCTCACCGGGGGCCGCGCCGGGGACGGCCGCCGCCTGGACCTGCCGGGCGCGCTGCTCGTCACGGCCGGTCTCGGCACCCTGGCCTACGGCATCTCCCAGACGGAGGCGGCGGGCTGGACGGCACCGGCCACCCTGCTGCCGCTGCTCGCCGGTCTTGCCCTGCTCGGGGCGTTCCTGTGGGTCGAGGCCCGCACGGCGAGCCCGCTGATGCCGCTCGGTCTCCTGCGCGTGCGCTCGGTGTCCTCGGCGAACGTCTCGATGTTCCTGTGCGGCTCCGCGATGTTCTGCATGTGGTTCTTCATGACCCTCTACGCCCAGAACGTCCTCGGCTACAGCCCGATCGAGGCCGGCCTCGCCCTGGTCCCGAGCTCCCTCGCCGTCATCCTCGGCTCCAAGCTCGCCCCGCGCCTGATGCGGCCGGTCGGCCCGCGCAACGTCGCCGCGCTGGGAACCCTCGTCGCCGTGGCCGGGTTCGCCTGGCAGTCCACGATGGCCCCCGACGGTTCCTACGTCACGGCGATCCTCGTCCCCGGGGTTCTCATGATGCTCGGCGCGGGCCTGGCGGCGACCCCCCTCGCCTCCCTGGCCACGTCCGGAGCCGCCCCCGAGGAGGCGGGCCTGGTCTCCGGCCTCGTCAACACGTCCCGCACGATGGGCGGCTCCCTGGGCCTGGCGGTCCTGTCCACCCTGGCGGCGGCGGAGTCGGCGGGCAGCACCACCCCCGAGTCCCTGACGGCGGGCTACGCTCTCGCGTTCCGCGTGGGGGCGGCGGTGCTGACAGCCGGGGTCGTGCTGATGTGGGTGTGGCTGCCGCGGCGGGCGGACCGGGCGCCGTGAGCGCGAGCCGGGCTGTGGCCTGCCCGGGCGCGGGCCTCGCGGAGGGCTTCCCCGCGGTCGCGGTCCGCGAGCAGCACGCGGATGCGCCGGGCGGTCAGGGGAGCGGAGTGGGGCGGGCCGTGTCCAGCAGTGCGGCCAGCGTCCGCATGAAGGACTCCGCCGAGTGGTCCGCGTGGTCGCGGACGCGTGCCGCGACCGTGTCCGCGCCGCCGCCCTCCAGGAGGCCCACGATCCGGTCCAGGTCCTGCCCGTGCCCCTCCTGGGTGGTCAGGTAGAAGTCCGTCGCGTCGTACGCCATGTGGAAGACGTGCTTCTTCACGTCGCTCAGCGTCAGGTAGTCGTCGTGCGTCTTGGGGGTCGGCTCGGGCGCGCCGACGCACACCGCGGGGGTGCCGGCGCCCCACGCGTTGACGGCCAGGTGGTACGTGTCCGTGATGACGAGCCGGTAGCGGGGCAGGACCCCGACCAGATCGCCGACCGTGGGAATGCCCGGGCGGGCCGCGATGTGGCTCACCGCGGCGGGGACGTCCCGGTCGAACCAGGGCAGCCACTCCAGCGGGGCGCCCAGACGGTCGGACAGGCCCTGGCAGAAGGCGGGCAGCCAGTCGGGGATCGGCGTCCGGGCGCCGAGGAAGACACCGATGGCCCCGCCCTGGGGCACCGACCGGGACCATTGCGAGACCGGGAGGTGGTCGAGGTCCCCGGGACGGGACAGCAGCGCCGCGTCCGAACCGAAGTGGTCGGTCGTACGGTCCCCGCGCAGATGCGCGAGCTTCGCAGCCGAGAGCGGATCCCGCACCCACATCCGGTGACTGCCCGTCACCAGGCGGGAGAACAGCGGGCCGTACTCCTTGTCCTCGTAGTCGGACTGCGTGTTGTGCAGGATCGTCCCGCCGTAGCTGAGGGTCCGTGCGAGGACCTCGTCCGGCTGGTCGGCGAGGAGCAGGACCCGGTTCAGCTGCGTCCGGGCGTCGTCCCGGTCCGTGGCGAAGCCGAAGTCGAGCAGACGGTTCGTCGCGTCCTGCGCCAGGTAGTGCCGGGTGTGCAGGAAGTCGCCCCAGAAGACGACGGCGTCATGGTCGCGGAGCGTGCCGAGGTGCTCGGCGAGCGGCTGGAAACGGAATGGGAAGGCGGTGCCGCGCGCACCCTCGCGCAGCGGCACGGTCTCCGGCGTGTGCAGCGTGTACCAGTCGGCGTCGAACGCGGTGTCCATCCGCCGCCGCAGGGACTCGAACGCCAAGTCCACGGTCAGCATGCCCGTGTTGCGGTACCCGATGTTCGGCGCGGTGATGACGGCGACGCGTCCCATGTGCTCCCGTTCCCCTGGGGTCCTCATCCGTGGCCGGCGGCCTCGACGTGCGGGCGCGCGGACCACCGGCCAACGTACACGCCCGGGTCGCAGCGGAAACCCCGCGGGTCACGGACCCGCCGTGCGGCGGGGCGGACGCGCTTGCCCGGACCGCGGCAGGACGAATGTCATCGCCACACCGATCTGACACGACGTCAGGAGCCTTCACAACTGAGGAGGCCTCGGCTATACAGAGGGCGCGGGACTGGAACGCGTTTCAGTTCGCGTCCTGGTCCGGCCCCAGACGGCCTCGGTGCGGCCGACGGTGCGGACGGCCGTACCGAGGTCCTTCCTCCGGCGATCAGGAGCCCCATGCCCATCGACGCAGCCAAGGCGCTCGCCGCCGCACCCCGGACCGGTGAACTCTCCTGGGACCACAAGGACGTGCAGCTCTACCACCTGGGCATCGGCGCGGGCAGCCCCGCCACCGACCCCGACGAACTGCGCTACACCCTGGAGACCAGGCTGCACGTCCTGCCGAGCTTCGCCACCGTCGCCGGCGGCGGAAAGCCCGGCGTGACCAGCGGGCTGTCCATGCCCGGCGTCGAGGTCGACCTCGCCCGCGTCCTGCACGGCGGCCAGAACCTCGTCATCCACCGGCCCATCCCGCCGACGGGCACCGCCACCGCGACCAACCGCATCGCCGCCGTGTACGACAAGGGCACCGCGGCCGTCCTCGTGCTGCGCACCGACGTCGCGGACACCGAAGGCCCGTTGTGGACCAACGACGCCCGGATCTTCATCCGCGGCGAGGGCGGCTGGGGCGGCGACCGCGGCCCCTCCGCCCGCCTAGAACCCCCCGCCGGGGAACCCGACCGGACCGTCGAACGGCCGATCCGCGACGACCAGGCCCTCCTCTACCGCCTCTCCGGTGACTTCAACCCGCTGCACGCCGACCCGGAGTTCGCCAAGCTCGCCGGATTCGAACGGCCCATCCTGCACGGCCTGTGCACCTACGGCGTCACGCTCAAGGCGGTCGTCGACACCCTGCTCGGCGGGGACGTGACCCGGGTGCGGTCCTACGCCACCCGGTTCGCCGGGGTGGTGTACCCGGGGGAGACCCTGCGCATCCGCATGTGGCCCACACCCGGCTCCACCCGGGTCGCCGTCAGCGCCGTCGAACGTGAGGACGCGCCCGTCCTCGCCGACACCGTCGTCGAACACACCTGACCCAGCACGCCGTACGAGGGGAGCCCGCACCATGCGCGCAGCCGTACTGCACGAGATCGGCCAGGACAAGCTGGAGGTCCTCGACGACGTCGAGGCGGTGGGGTTCGGGCCGGGCAAGGTGAGGATCCGGGTGCGCGCCACGGGGCTGTGCCACTCGGACCTGTCCGCGATGAGCGGGGTGCTCCCGCAGCCCGGGCCGTTCGTGCCCGGTCACGAAGGGGCCGGCGAGATCGTCGAAGTGGGCGAGGGCGTCAGCCGGCTGAAGGCCGGCGACCGGGTCGTCGTGTGCTGGCTGCCCGCCTGCGGCGCCTGCCCGGCCTGCAAGCGCGGCCAGACCCAGCTGTGCCTGGCCGGGTTCATGAACGCGGGCACCCCCAACTTCAAGCGCCCCGGCGGGGACGTGTTCGGCTTCGCCGGGACCGGAACCTTCACCGAGGAGGTCGTCGTCGACGCCGGCTGCGCGGTGCCGATCCCCGACGACGTGCCCTTCGACATCGCCGCCCTCATCGGCTGCGGCGTGACCACCGGCCTCGGCGCCGCGCTCAACACGGCCGATGTGGAGGCCGGTTCGTCGGTCGCCGTCATCGGCTGCGGGGGCGTCGGCATCTCCGCGATCCAGGGAGCCCGGCTGAAGGGCGCAGCCGAGATCGTCGCCGTCGACCCGGTGGCCGCGCGCCGCGAGTCGGCACTGAGGTTCGGCGCGACGCGAGCCGTCTCCCCGGAGGAACTGCCCGACGCCAAGCAGCAGGTGACCGGCGGCGAGGGCTTCGACTACGTCTTCGAGGTCGTCGGCAGGTCCGCCACCGCCCGCACCGCCTACGAGAACACCCGGCGCGGCGGCACCCTCGTCATCGTCGGCGCGGGCGCCATGGACGACTTCCTCCGGCTCAGCATGTTCGAGCTGTTCTTCGACGAGAAGCGGATCCTGCCGTCCATGTACGGCGGCGGCGACGTGCTGACCTCCTACGAACGCACCATCGCCCTGTGGCGCGCGGGCCGCATCGACCTGGCGGGCCTGATCACCCACCGGGTACCGCTCGTGGACATCAACGAGGCACTGGATCAGATGCGCACCGGGACCGCCCTGCGCACCTGCATAGAGATCTGAGGACGCCACCGATGCCACTGCCACTTCAAGGGCTGTCCGCCGTCGTCACGGGCGCGGGCCGCGGGCTCGGCCGGGCCGAGGCGCTGGAACTCGCCCGGCTCGGTGCCGCCGTGGTCGTCAACGACTACGGGCAGCCGGGCCGCGACGGCACGGGCGAGGCGTCAGCAGGCCCGGCCGAGGAGGTCGCCGCCGAGATCCGCGCGGCGGGCGGGAGCGCCCTCGCGCACACCGGGGACGTCTCCGACTTCGCACAGGCCCGCGCGCTCGTCGAGGCGGCCGTCACCGCCTACGGCAAGCTGGACATCCTCGTCAACAACGCGGGCATCCTGCGCGACCGCATGGTCTTCTCGATGACCGAGGAGGAGTGGGACTGCGTCCTCCGCGTCCACCTCAAGGGCCATTTCAACACCACCCGGTTCGCCGCCGCGCACTGGCGGGAGCGGTCCAAGCGGGCCCGGGGGCCGGTGTTCGGGCGGATCGTGAACACCTCCTCGGAGGCGTTCCTCGCCGGTTCCGCCGGCCAGCCCAACTACGCCGCCGCCAAGGGCGGGATCGTCGGCCTCACCACCTCCACGGCCCTCGCCCTCGGCAAGTACGGCGTCACGGCCAACGCCATCTGCCCGCGCGCCCGCACCCGGATGACCGAGGACGTCTTCGCGGGCATCGAGCAGCCCTCCGGCACCGGCCTCGACCCGCTCGCCCCCGAGCACGTCGCCCCGCTCGTCGGCTATCTGGCCTCGCCCGCCGCCGCCCACGTCAACGGGCAGCTCCTCGTGGTGCACGGCGGGATGGTCGCCGTCGTCGAACGGCCGCGGGTCGCCGCCCGGTTCGACAGCAAGCAGGACACCTTCACGTACGAGGAGCTGGAGGCCGTCCTCGGCCCGTACTACGCGGACCGGCCGGCGGGGGAGACGTTCGCCGCGGCGGAGGTACTGGGCCTGAGACGCGGGTGAGGGCAGGTGCGACGGACACGGAACGGCCCTCCCCGCTTGTGGCGGGAAGGGCCGTTCTCCGTTGGGTGACCGGCGTGCCGTCAGGCCGCGGTCACGGCCTGCCCGGTCTCCGTCACCGGCTTGCGGTGACGTCCGCGCGGAGCCGTCTCGCCGTCCTGCGTGGAGACTTCACCACGGTGCCGGCCGGGGCCGGAGGAAGGCTGCTGGACGTCGGCATCATTCATCTGGTTCGTGCTGGCGTCGCTCATCGGATGGAATTCACCCCGTCAACATGATCTTTTTTAGAGCCGGGTGAGTCTAACCGGCACCCCTGACCTCGGATCCAGGCGGGAACACCAACCGGCACTGGTTCGTTACAAGGCGTCCCAACGGCGCTTCCCGAAGGGGCACAGGACGGGCGGCCGAGGGCGCCGGAGGCTGGGCGGCCGGGGCCGGGGCCGGGGCCGGGGCCTGGGCCGGGTCCTGGGTCTGGACCTGGGGCTGCGGGCGAGGCTCGCCCGGTGCTGCGTGCCGGCCCGGGTGTCCTGGAGACGGGGCCGTCGGCCGCGGGGGCGAGGGCGGCGACTGTTCCGGCCGCGGACCCGCAGCGGACCCGGGCTCAGCCTCGGCGACGGGCGGTGGACTCACCTGCGCGACCCCGCACGGTACGGCCGCCGTCGCGTACGGCAGCCGCAGCACCCCTTCCGGCGTCCACAGGCCCGCCCCCGTCAACCACCCCTCGGGCGCCCGGAGATGGTGCAGCCGCCGCTCGGCCGGACGCCAGACCCCGACCCAGCTGCCCGCCGGCCCGTCCACCCGCAACGCCACAGCGCAGCTCTCGGGCGTCAGCACCTGCCCCGGCTGGATCGCGAACGGTGTGACGGAGCAGTCCCGCACACGCAGGCACTCGGGGAAGCGCACCGGCAGCGTGCTGCCGAGGACCCCCCAGCCCAGCCGGTCCTGTCCCGGCGAGGGCGCGTCCGAGCGGACGATCAGCAGCCCGCTGTCGTGGTCGGCGAGCAGCACCCGGTCGTCGCTGTCGTCGGCGATCTGCAGCAGCGGCGACACCTCACCGCCGCACTCCAGGTCCACCACGACGGCCTTGGTGCGGCCGTCGGACTCCCGGTCCAGAGCCAGCAGCCGTGCCGAGCGGTCCAGCCAGACCCCGCCCGAGCAACGGCCGGGCAGCTCCGCCAGCCGCTCGGGCCCCGTGGCGCCACCCGCCACCAGCCACACCGACGTCGTCCGCGGCCCGACGGCGAGGGCGTAGGCCCGTTCGCCGCCCGGGGCGGGCGGCAGCAGCCGCAGCCGGGCGGCCGGGTCCGGGCAGCCGACCGCGCCCAGAGGCAGCTCACCGGTGCCCGGGCCCGTCGGGTACAGCAGCGAGAAGGCGTGCCTCCCGGCCACCACCCGATGGATCAGCACCCGCCCGTCGGCCATCGGCTGCACCTCGGTGCCGGGCTCCTCCGGCTGGTTGCGCGGCAGGGGCACCGCGTACGGCTCGGGGCCGTCCAGGGTCCAGCGCTCCGGGAACCAGGAGCCGCCGGCCGACGCCAGACGCGCACCGTAGGAACCGTCCGCGGTGAATGTGCAGCCGGCGGGTGCGGACCCGTGCCCGCGGCCGCCCCCGCCTCCGTCCTCGTCACCGTCCTCGTATCCCGCCGAAGGCTCGATCGCACAGACCGTCATCGCTCGGTCACCTCCAGTGACGAAGGTAGTTCGCCCGCACGAACGTGGAATTCCGCTACAGCGGGCTTCACACGTAAGGGTGTTCCAGGAACGATTCGCCTGAGGAAAAGGGGGCGATTGTGCTGAGCGGGGCGATGGGCACCGGGAGCGGGCGGTGGCGGTGCAACGCCACAGATCAGGCGGGTAGCCTTGCTCCCGTGCCCCGTCTGTCTGAAGTCATCGCCGCGCTGGAGACCCTGTGGCCCGCCGAGCGGGCCGAGTCCTGGGACGCGGTCGGCACCGTCGCGGGCGACCCGGACCAGGAGGTCAGCCGGGTCCTGTTCGCCGTCGACCCGGTCCAGGAGATCGTCGACGAGGCGGTCAAGCTGGGCGCCGACCTGCTCGTCACCCACCACCCGCTCTACCTGCGCGGCACGACGACGGTCGCGGCGACGCACTTCAAGGGCCGCGTCGTGCACACCCTCATCAAGAACGACATCGCGCTGCACGTCGCCCACACCAACGCCGACACCGCCGACCCGGGCGTCTCCGACGCCCTCGCCGGCGCGCTGGACCTGCGGGTCACCGGGCCGCTCGTGCCAGACCCCACCGACCCCGAGGGCCGCCGGGGCCTCGGCCGCCTCTGCGCGCTGGACCACCCCGTGACCGTCCGCGAGTTCGCCGCCCGCGCCGCCGAGCGGCTGCCCGCCACCGCGCAGGGCATCCGCGTCGCCGGCGACCCCGAGGCGCTCGTGCGCACGGTCGCCGTCAGCGGCGGCTCCGGCGACAGCCTCTTCGGCCACGTACGCGCCGCCGGCGTCGACGCCTTCCTCACGGGGGACCTGCGCCACCACCCGGCGTCCGAAGCCGTCGCCCACAGCCCCCTCGCGCTGCTCGACGCGGCGCACTGGGCCACCGAGTGGCCCTGGTGCGAGCTGGCCGCGAGCCAGCTCGACGAGATCTCCGACCGGCACGGATGGGACCTGCGCGTCCACGTCTCGAAGACGGTCACCGACCCCTGGACCGCGCACGCGGCCTCGCCCCCTTCTGATCCCCTTGGAGCCCCGAACTGAACGCCGCGCCCGCCGACCAGATCCGTCTCCTCGACGTCCAGGACCTCGACGTCCGCCTCCAGCAGCTCGCGCACAAGCGCAAGTCGCTGCCCGAGCACGCCGAGATCGAGTCGCTGACCAAGGACCACACCCAGCTGCGCGACCTGCTCGTGGCCGCGCAGACCGAGGAGAGCGACACCGCCCGCGAGCAGACCAAGGCCGAGCAGGACGTGGACCAGGTGCGCCAGCGCGCCACCCGCGACCAGCAGCGCCTCGACTCGGGCGCCGTCACCTCCCCCAAGGACCTGGAGAACCTCCAGCGCGAGATCGCCTCCCTCGCCAAGCGGCAGGGCGACCTCGAGGACGTGGTGCTGGAGGTCATGGAGCGCCGGGAGTCCGCGCAGGAGCGGGTCGCCGAGCTGACCGAGCGCGTCACCTCCGTCCAGTCGAAGATCGACGACGCGACCGCGCGCCGCGACGCCGCCCTCGAGGAGATCGACGGCGAGGTCGCCACGGTCACCAAGGAGCGCGAGGTCGTCGCCGGATCGATCCCCGCCGATCTGCTGAAGCTCTACGACAAGCTGCGCGGGCAGCAGGGCGGCATCGGCGCGGCGAAGCTGTACGCGCGCAGCTGCCAGGGCTGCCGGCAGGAGCTCGCCATCACCGAGCTGGCCGAGATCCGCAAGGCGGCGCCCGACACGGTGGTCCGCTGCGAGAACTGCCGCCGGATCCTGGTGCGCACGTCCGAGTCCGGCCTCTAGGCCTTCAGGGAGCCCTTCCGGTGCGGGAGTTCATCGTCGAGGCCGACGGCGGGTCGCGGGGCAACCCGGGGCCGGCCGGCTACGGGGCCGTGGTCAGCGACGCGGCTACGGGGGAGACCCTGCGCGAGACCGCCGAGTACATCGGCGTCGCCACGAACAACGTCGCCGAGTACCGCGGCCTCCTCGCCGGCCTGCGCGCCGCCCACGCGCTGGACCCCGAGGCGACGGTCCACGTCCGGATGGACTCCAAGCTCGTCATCGAGCAGATGTCGGGCCGCTGGAAGATCAAGCACCCCGACATGAAGCCCCTGGCCGCGCAGGCGGCCCGGGTCTTCCCGCCCGGACGGGTCACGTACGAGTGGATCCCGAGGGAGCGGAACAAGCACGCCGACCGGCTGGCCAACGAGGCGATGGACGCGGGGGTCAGGGGAGAGCGGTGGTCGGAGGCGGCCTCCACGGCCGAGCTGGACACGGCGGCGCAGGAGGCTTCAAGGGTTCCGGAGGGTCCCGAGGCCGCAGAGGGCAATGCCGACGCCGACACGCGGTCCGCTCACGCCGACACCCGGGCCGCCCAAGCCGTGGCCGCCCCCGGGTGGGCCCCCGCCGACATGGGCGCGCCCGCCACCTTCGTGCTGCTGCGTCACGGCGAGACCCCGCTGACGCCCCAGAAGCGGTTCTCCGGCAGCGGCGGCACCGACCCCTCCCTCTCCGCCACGGGCCGGGAGCAGGCCGAGCGGGCCGCCGCGATGCTGGCCCGGCGGGGCACCGTCCAGGCCGTCGTGTCGTCGCCGCTCGCCCGCACCCGGGAGACCGCCGGGATCGTCGCCGCCCGGCTGGGGCTCGACGTGAGCATCGACGACGGGCTGCGCGAGACCGACTTCGGCGCCTGGGAGGGCCTCACCTTCGCCGAGGTGCGCGAGCGCCACCCCGACGACCTGAACGCCTGGCTGGCCTCCCCGGACGCCGAACCCACCGGTGGCGGCGAGAGCTTCGCGGCGACGGCCGCCCGGCTCGCCGCCACCCGCGACAAGCTGGTCGCCGCCCACGCGGGCCGCACGGTCCTGCTCGTCACGCACGTGACCCCGATCAAGACGCTCGTCCGGCTCGCCCTGGGCGCCCCGCCGGAGTCCCTCTTCCGCATGGAACTGTCGGCCGCGTCCCTGTCGGTCGTCGCCTACTACGCGGACGGCAACGCCAGCGTCCGCCTCCTCAACGACACGTCCCACCTGCGCTGAGCGCCGCCGCCTCCCGGGCCAGCACCTCGACGCGCCCCCAGTCGCGCGAAGCCACGGCATCCTGCGGCAGCATCCAGCTGCCGCCCACGCACCCGACGTTGGGCAGCGCCAGATAGTCCGGGGCGCAGTCCGGGCCGATCCCGCCCGTCGGGCAGAACCGCGCCTGCGGCAACGGCCCCGACAACGACCTCAGATACGCCGTACCGCCCGCGGCCTGCGCCGGGAAGAACTTCATCTCCCGCACCCCGCGCTCCAGCAGCGCCACCACCTCGGACGCGGTCGACACCCCCGGCAGGAACGGCACCCCGGACGCCCGCATCGCCTCCAGCAGCACGTCTGTCCATCCCGGACTGACCAGGAAGCGGGAGCCCGCGGCCACCGCCTCCACGACCTGCTCGGGCCGGATCACCGTCCCGGCCCCCACCACCGCCCCGGGCACCTCCCGGGCGATCTCCCGGATCGCCTCCAGGGCCGCGGGCGTCCGCAACGTCACCTCGATCGCGGGCAGCCCACCCGCGACCAGCGCCCGCGCCAGCGGTACGGCGTCGCCGGCATCCTCGATGACGACGACGGGGACGACGGGCGCGAGGTCCAGCACGGACGCGGGCAGGGCGGGGGAGACCATGGCGTCATCCTGCCGTCGGAGTGCATGCTGCGCAAAGGTCATTGCATGTCGTGCAACGCGAGTGCAACGCTAGTCAGTGCACCTCGTCCACCAGCACATCCAGCGACCAGGCCTGCCCCGACTTCGAAGGCGCCTGTGCCTCCACCACGTACCCGAGGTCCCGGAGTGCCTCCACCAGCTCGGCCGGGCCCTTCGGATCGGTCCCGGAGGTCAGCAGGCTGCGCACGATCCTCCCCTTGGTCGCCTTGTTGAAGTGGCTGACCACCTTCCGGGTGGGAGCGTGCAGCACCCGCACGGACGCCGTCCGCCCGGCGACCTCACCCTTCGGCTTCCACGCGGCCGCGTACGCGGCGGACCGCAGATCCAGCACCAGCCCGCCCCCGGCCACCTCGGGCAGCACCGACGCCATCGGCGTACGCCAGTGCGCGCCCAGCGCCCCCAGCCCCGGCAGCTTCACCCCCATCGAGCAGCGGTAGGACGGAATCCGGTCCGTCACCCGCACGGCACCCCACAGCCCCGAGAACACGAGCAGCGACCGCGCGGCCCGCCGCTTGGCGGCCGTGTCCAGCGACGCCAGGCCGAGGGCGTCGTAGAGCACGCCGGTGTAGATCTCCCCGGCCGGCCGCGCCCCCGCCGTGCGCAGCTCCGCGTTCTTCGCGACCTCGCCCCGCAGCCCCTCACTCAGCCCCAGCACCTCGCGTGCCTTGTCCTCGTCGCCGGCGCACAGCTCCACCAGCTCGGTCAGAACGGCCTCCCGGGCGTCGGCCAGCCCCGGCAGCGACAGGGACTCCGGCTTCAGCGGGGCACCGCGGCCGGAAGAGGCCTTGCCTTCGGACGGCGGCAGCAGGACAAGCACGGGGTACTCCTTCGATCGAACTCCGCCCGCCAGCGTACGGGGAGCTCAGACGCGGGCCCGGCGGAGGGCGCGCACGAGCCCGTCGGGGTCGTCGGCGTGAAAGCGGACGAGCCGCACCTCGCGGCGCCGCCCGAGGAAGGTCATGTGGGTGACCGGTTCGGTCAGTTCGAGCGTGACGGTGGTCTGCGAGCCCACCTCGACGTTCAGCTCGCCCTCGGCCCGCTCGTGCGTCATCCGCAGTTCACGCCGAACCGAGGCGATCCGCTCCAGCGGAACGCACAGATCGACGTGGACGTACCGCCGTATCCGCAGGGTCCCGTCGGCCGCGTCCAGCACATGCGGACGGACGACGGACGAGGCGTGCAACGCGACGACGAACACGACCGTGTACACATCCAGGAAGAGGAACGCCGCGTGCGCGACGGGCCAGTCCCTCAGCAGCACGGACATCGCGACCGTCTCTACGACGCAAACGAAGGCGAACCCGGCCGTCATCGCGCCCTGCCCCCGCGCATACGCGAAGGCCGACCCGCCGCCCGTCCCGTGTGTACGCCGCGCCACCCACAGGGCGAGACTCGCCAGCAACCGCGCCTCGTGCCGGACCAGCAGCCACCCCACCGTCATCGCCGCTGCTCGGAGAGGAACCGCAACGCACGGCGGACGGCCTCCGCCTGGGCCGGGGCGAGGTCGTCGTAGAACGCGCGCAGCACGCTGTCGCGCTGGTCGACCTCACCGATCTCACCGACCTCACCGATCCCCGGGAACAGCGTCGGCGGAATGCAGTCGGCGAGGGCCCGGGCCGCCTCGTCGACGCGCGGGTCGGCGGGCTCGGCAGAGACGAGCGCGTCGAGCAGCGCGTATGCCTCACCGGCCCGCGCCACGGCCTCCGGACCGCCCAGCGCCTCACCCACCGACGACACCAGCCGCTCCCGTTCCCCCTCCGGCACGGCGGTCTCCAGGAACGCGATGATCTCGCGGTCCTTGACGGCCATGGGGGAGTGAGACAGATGCGCGGCCCGGGCGAAAAGCGCGGCCAGCTCCGGCGACACCGGCCCCTCCGCCGGCACCCCGCCCTCCACCTCCAGCAGGACCCGCAACCGCGCCCGCCGCTCCCGCAGGGCCTCCTCCTGCCGCGCCAGATCCTCGTCCAGCTCGGTCAGTACCTCGACGAGGTCCTTGCCGGCCTCGTCAGCGAGCACGTCCCGCACCTCCGCGAGCCCGAGACCCAGCTCGGTCAGCCGCCGGATCCGCGCCAGCACGACGGCGTGCCGCAACCCGTACTCCCGGTACCCGTTGGCCCGCCGCTCGGGCTCCGGCAGCAGCCCCAGATGGTGGTAGTGACGCACGGCCCGCGTGGTGACGCCGACGACGCCGGCGAGTTCTCCGATCCGCATGCCACCAGTGAAGACGTTGACGCTGCGGCAAGGTCAAGCGAGCCGTCCGGCCTTCTGACGACGACCGTGATCGTGTGCCACGATCGAGGGAAGGGATTCCGATCTCACGGACAGGTGATCAGCCGATGTCCCAGTCTGGCGAGCGACAGAAGGAGGGGCGCGACATGACCGCCACGGCCCACGAGCCGCTCCCGCAGGAAGAGGTCCTGCTGGAGGGCTTTCTCGCCCTGGACACCCCGGAGGGTTTCCGGGCCGAGCTGATCGAGGGGGAGATCGTCGTGACGCCGCCGCCGGACGGGGATCACGAGGACTACATCGGGCTGATCGTGAACCAGGTGATCAGGCGTTCCCGGACCGACATGCAGTTCTCGGGCAACAAGGGGCTCAAGTTGCGACGGGGAGGCGAATGCCCGAAGGACCATGTGGTTCCGGACGGCACGTTCGCTCCTGTGGAACTGCGCCTGTACCGGGGAGCCGACTCCTGGATGCCCTGTGACGGCGTCGCCATGGTGATGGAGGTGACCTCCACCAAGCCGCAGGCCGACCGCGAGGCCAAGCGCCGCTGCTACGCCCGCGCCGGCATCCCGCTCTACCTGCTGGTCGACCGGGACACGGCTCAAGTCACCGTTTTCAGTGAGCCGAAGGAAGACGACTACCGCGAGCACTGCGCCCGCCCCTTCGGCAAGCCCGTCACCCTGCCGGAACCCTTCGCCTTCGATCTGGACACAGCGGACCTCCTCTGATCCCCTGTGGGCGGGGGGTACGCCATGGGGACACAAGAACAGGCCAGCTGGACACGGGCACGCCTCGGCCGTGCCGGACCGGCCCTGGACCTCCTCACCGCCCACTTCGACAGCCACGTCTACGCGCCGCACGCCCACGACGAGTTCACCATCGGCGTCACCGTCGGCGGCTCGGAGGTCATCGCGTACCGGGGCGGGCACATCCACTCCTACCCCGGCTCGATCGTCGTCCTGGAGCCGGGCGAGATGCACACCGGAGGACCGGCCGCCTGCGACGGCTACGCCTACCAGGCCCTCTACGCCGAACCGTCCCTCCTCACCGACGGCACCCTCGGAGGCCTCCCGCACTTCCGCGACGCCGTCCTGCACGACCCGGAACTGGCGGTGGCCCTGCGCGCCGCCCACACCGACATCAGCGCCTGCCCCGACCCCCTGGAAGCCGAGTCCCGGCTGCCCTGGCTGCTCACGGCCCTGGCCCGCCGCCATTCCACGGCCCGGGCGACCGGCGACACCGTGCCCGGGGCGGTGGGCATCGCCAGGACCGTACGCGACCGCCTCGCCGACGAACTGCTGGAGCCCCCGTCCCTGGCCGCCCTCGCCACCGACCTGGGCCTGTCCCGCTACCAGCTCCTGCGGGCCTTCCGCACGACGATGGGCGTGCCGCCGTACGCCTGGCTCGCCCAGCACCGGGTGGCCAGGGCCCGCGGCCTCCTGGAAGCAGGACTGCGCCCCGCCGAGGTCGCCGGTCTCGTCGGCTTCGCGGACCAGGCGCACCTCACCCGCTGGTTCCGCAGGGTGCTGGGGGTGACCCCGGCGGCGTACCGCAACAGCGTTCAAGACACCGTGGGGTGACAGGCCCGAGACTCATCGCATGACTGCACGCGGCTGGTTCCTGTTCTCCCTGATGGGAGTCGTCTGGGGCGTCCCCTACCTGATGATCAAGGTGGCGGTGGACGAGCTGTCCCCGTCCATGGTGGTCTTCGCGCGCTGCGCCCTCGGCGCCGCACTCCTGCTCCCCTTCGCCCTCCGCCAGGGCGGCTTCGCCCGCACCGTCCGGGCCCACTGGAAGCCGATGCTGGCCTTCGCCGTCATCGAGATCGTCGGCCCCTGGTGGACGCTGACCGACGCGGAACGTCACCTGTCCAGCTCCACCGCCGGGCTCCTCATCGCGGGTGTGCCGATCGTCGCCCTGGTTCTCGCCCGCTTCTTCGGCGCGGGGGAGCGGGTGGGCACCCGCCGCATCGCGGGCCTGGCCCTCGGCCTCGGGGGCGTCACCGTCCTGACCCTGCCGCACCTCACCGGGGGCGACGCCCTGTCGATGGCCGAGGTGCTGGTGACGGTCGTCGGCTACGCCACGGCCCCGCTGATAGCGGCCCGCTACCTCAAGGACGTCCCGACGCTCCAGCTGATCACCCCGTGCCTCACGCTGGCCGCCGTCGTCTACGCCCCCGCGGCCTTCCTGACCAGGCCATCGACGATGCCCTCGGGCGAGGTCCTGGCGTCCCTGGCCGGCCTGGGCGTGGTCTGCACCGCGATCGCGTTCGTGGCGTTCCTGGAGCTGATCAAGGAGGTCGGCCCGACCCGGGCCGGCGTGATCACGTACGTCAACCCGGCGGTGGCGGTCGCCGCGGGCGCGCTGTTCCTGGACGAGGAGCTGACCCTCGGCATCGGCGTCGCCTTCACCCTGATCCTGGCGGGCTCGGTCCTGGCCACGGCCGCGACGCCGAAGCGGGACGTCCGCCGGGTACGGGTACCATGGTCGACACGGCAGACGAGCCGGGCGGACGGCCGCGTGGAGTCCCCCTGACGGGGAGCTTCCCGAGGAACGTCCGGGCTCCACAGGGCAGGGTGGTGGCTAACGGCCACCCGGGGTGACCCGCGGGACAGTGCCACAGAAAGCAGACCGCCCAGCACCTAGGTGCGGGGTAAGGGTGAAACGGTGGTGTAAGAGACCACCAGTGCCTGAGGTGACTCAGGCAGCTAGGTAAACCCCACCCGGAGCAAGGTCAAGAGGAGACACCTCGGTGTCTCTGCGCGGACGATCGAGGGCTGCCCGCCCGAGTTCGCGGGTAGACCGCAGGAGGCCGGTGGCAACGCCGGTCCTAGATGGATGGCCGTCGCCGGCGGGACCGCGAGGACCCGCCGGAACAGAACCCGGCGTACAGCCCGACTCGTCTGCCGCTACCTGCGGCTTTGCCTTGGAAAGGGCCTCTGACCTGCGTCGGAGGCCCTTTCCGGTCTTTCAGGGGCTTGCCGCATTACGCGGCGGAAAGTCCCTCGGTGAGTCGCCCCCATGACCGTCCAGCTCGATTCCGGCGTACATCGCGCCCCAGGCCCGTAACCCTGGGCGTCGTCGGTCTGCCAGGACGGCCTGCCGTTGTAACGCGCGGCGAGTTCCTGGTACTGGGCCGGTGTCATCTCCTCGGCCGGCACAGCGGCGAACTCACTGGATCCTGCAAGGCGGTTTCCACTGTGTCGCGCTGCTGATCGATCAGGTGCTCGGGGTCGTAGCCGAGAACCTCGGCGCAACGTCGCACATGGATGGCGATGGTTCGGGCGGCCACTGAAGCGGTTTCGGCCGCGGACAGACCTGGAGTGGGCCGACTTCGGGTCGCGGACCGGGAACCAGGCGTCCACGATCGCGGCGACAGTCACCGACGAGGTCCTCAGTCTGCCGATGCCGATGAGGACGGGGTCGCAGGAAGAGGGCTGATGCCAGGTTCGAAGTGGGCGCGGAGGTAGATGCGGGTGCGCTTCGGCGAGTACTCGTGTGCGTACAGACGGACGCAGCGCTTGTCGGACGTGTCGTACGCGTCGGACGTGCCGTACGGGTTGTCGGGGGTTCCGGAGGTGCCGGGGTCCTCGGTGGCCTTGGCGGCGTCGGGGCAGACGTAGCCGTAGCGCATGCCGTCCTTGAACGTCTCGGGTTCCGGGAGCCCGAGGTGGGCGAAGTCATGGGGAGTGACGTCGGCCTGCGTGGACGAGGGCTCCAGCCACTTGCCCTCCGGGGGATGCTCCTTAAGGTAGGTCTCCGCCTCGGACCTCGTCAGCGTGAAGGTGAGCAGGCCCGTGTCGAAACGGGAGGTGACCTCGTACGCGGCCTGTGGGGACCGGGCCGTGACCGGGACGTCAAGGCCCATCTGCTCGCTCATCCACTCCGACGAGATTCCCTCGGCCCACCTCGCGTCCGCAGCCTGTTCCGCCACGCGGTCGTCGGGCCCGTCACCGCCCCGGTCGGCGAGGAGCCACGCCCCTGTGGTCACGGCGCCCGAGAGGGCCAGTACGCCGGCGGTCACGCCTGCGATGAGCCACAAGCGGCGGCCACCACGACCGCCGTTGCCGCCGCCTTCCCCGGGTGCCCGGTACGCGTACACGTCGTTCATCGGCCGTCCGCCCTCTCCGCCGCCCTGCCGGTCGTACGGTCCTGCTGTTGCTCTCGGCCGGGATTCAAGCGTCCGTCCCTGCTGTCGTCGGGACCCGGTAGCGGGTCGTCGTTGGGCTCCGAGGAGCCGAGATCGTAGTTCTTGACGCTGCTGCTGCCCGACATGTCGAACTCCTGGGCGAGGCCTACCCGGTGCAGCTTGGCCATCTCTCCGTCGGGGATGTCCAGCGGGCCGACGTTGACGCCCTTGCCCTCGTCCCAGTTGTAGCGGTCCCAGACGTTTGCCTGGTAGTCGATGCTGATCTTGGGGTTGCCATTCACATCCGGAACGGCCGTCACCACGCCGGTGACGTTGGTATTGGCGCCGCCCACCGCGTAGAACCAGTTGGGATCAACCTGCTGAGTGAAGTAGAAGCCCTCGGGTTGCTTCGCCTCGACCGGGAAGGCGACCGGTCTTCCTCCGTTCTTCTCGAACTCCGCGAGAGCCTGCTTGCGCCAGTCGTCCTGGTTCAGCCGGACGATGTCGTCGACGTACGTCCTGAAGGCGGGGACGTCCGTCATCATCTTGTCCACGGGCAGGTTCATGACGCTGCCGCTGTTTCCCAGGTAGTGGGCCATATGACGGGACGCGTCCGTCATGCCCTTCCAGTCGGCCCCCTCCGTCAGCAACTCCATCTTCTGCTTGGTGGCCCACTCGTCGAAGCCTGGTGACTCGGACCCGTGTCTTCCCGAGCCCGCGTCCGCCGCGATCTGCGGCATGGTGGGGCTGAGAATGCCTGCTGCCAGCAGGTCGTCCTTCTGCGCCAGCCAGAGCTGTGCCCGTGCCTCGGGGCTCAGGGACTCCCACAGGCGCCCCAGTTCGGCCCGCTGCTTCGGGCTCGCGTCCCCGCCGAGCGCGGCCAGTTCCTTCGCGCGCGGCAGTTGTTCCTCGTCAAGGGAGGTGTACTCAGCATGGCCCGCGTTGTGCGGGTCGTTGCCGTGGCTCTTGCGCAGCGCGCGTACTGCCGCCGCGTCGACCTCGGCGGCGTGCTGGACGATTCCGGTGAGAGTGTCCGCGTACCACTGGATCCGGTCCTTGGTGCGCTGGTCGGGGCCTTCGGGCGTGCACATCGCCTCCGAGACGCGAACCGTGCCGCCCGGACCGTCGAAGACGAGGAGGCCCGGGTCCGGCGGTTCGTGGGCCGGGTCGCCCTTGCGCGCCGAGTCGGTGAGGCTCTGCGCCTGCTTCTGGTACCGCGTCAGCTCGGCGTGGGCGTCGCCGAGGACGTTGGCGATGCTCTCGGCCTCTGTCTGGAGGTCCGTGAACTCCTTGGCCGTTTTGCGCACGAAGTCCTTGGTCACGCCGGCGTTGACGCCCTTCCAGCGGGCGCCGTCGGACTTCTTCGTCAAGCCGTCCCGTACGTCGGTCGTGAGCTTGGCCAGATCGCCGGCCATCGTTCTCCAGTCGGACGCAGCCGTGCCCAGCTTGGTGAGGTCCAGGGCCATGAGGTCCGAGTACGAAAAATCTCCCATGGCGCGACCTACTTGAAGTAATCGTTCAGCGCTGAGACGGGCAACGATCCAGTACGGCCCCGGATCTCTGCGGCGATCCCGGCGTCCTCCCGCGCATACAGCTTCTTGCTGTAGTCGAGGTGGTTGGAGATGTGCGCGCAGGCTTGGAGGACGTGCTTCACCTGCGAGGTCCAGATCTCGACCGTCGACTCCAGTTCCGCACCGAGCCCGAGGTTGTGGCTCTTGAGCGCGGCGGCCGCCTGCATGGTGGACCCGGATCCGTTCTTGTCCACGCCCGCACCGGCGACGTCGGCCTTCTTCTTCAGCTCGCCGTGGAGGATGAACGCCTCGTGACCGACGGCCCCGAGGTCGTCCTGGTGCACCACGAGATCCGAGTCGCCGGCACCTGCCGCCCCGGCCTGATTCAGCCGCATCCGCGCAGCCTGGCCCTCCGACGCCGCGGCCTTGGCCCTCTCCCACTCTTCCCAAGCCACTTCGGTCCCCCGTCCCGTCCCCGGTCATGCTTCGGCGGGCCGTGCAATGGCTGCCCCCCGTCGCTCACGCAAATCTATCAACCTCGTACATGTGAGCCGCCGTTCACCTCGACCGGCGACTCGGCCTCTCGGTCGGGATCGCCGGAAACGGCAGGGTCGCCACAAGGCCGAAGCGGCTCTCTCGGCTGCATGAGCACTTGGTCTAGTGAACTTTCGAGGTTCGGAGGCGTGGTGGGTGCGTGCTTCCCAGCGTGGGCAGCGGTCGGTACGGGCGGTGGAGGTGAGCGGGCGGGTGAGTGAACTGGTACGGGAGCCGGACGGGACCGTGGTGTGCGTCACCCGGTGATCAGAGCGACTGACGCGGAACGTCCGGCTGGGCCGAGTGCGCCGTGGACCGTCGTGCCACCCGCTCCAGGTGCCGGCCCAGAACCTCTCGCGCCTCCGGTGTCAGCGTCCGCAACGCCACCAGTGCCGTGATGACGACATCGCAGAGCTCCGCCTCCACGTCCTCCCACGTGTGCGTGACGCCCTTGCGAGGGTTCTGCCCCGTCGCCCCGATCACCGCCTCCGAGACCTCGCCGACCTCCTCGGAGAGTTTCAGGATGCGCAGGAGGAGGCCCTCGCGGCCCTCCACCGGGCGGTTGGTGTCGAGCCACTCGTACAAGGCGTCGATGGTGGACCAGAGTTCAGGGGCGGGGGACTGTTCGTTCATGGGGGCGCAGCCTGCCATGGGGGACTGACAACGCCGGGTCCTGGCCCTACGCCTCCTACTCCATGTACTCCTCATCGAAGAGCGGATCCTGCTCCCCCTCCTTCGCCTTCCGCAGCCGCCTCGCCCGGGCCCCCACCACCGCCGCCGTGCCCGCCGCCGTCGCCGCGAAGGCCGCCGGGATCATCCAGCCGCGGTTCACCGCGTGGCCGAGCAGGTGGTCCAGGGAGAGGCGGCCCGGGCCGGTGACGGCCAGGCTCGCTGCCGTGAGGCCGAGCGTCGCCGCGTACTCGTAGCCGCCGCCCTGGTTGAAGAAGCCGTTCGGGGTGTGCACCGCCGCCGCTCCGGCCATCGCCCCGGCCGCCGCCGCCCCCGCGGCCGGGGTCGCCAGGCCCAGGGCCAGCAGCGTGCCGCCGCCCGTCTCCGCGAGGCCCGCCGCCGTCGCGCTCGCCTTGCCTGGGGCGTATCCGACGGACTCCATGAACTGGCCGGTTCCCTCGATGCCGTGTCCGCCGAACCAGCCGAACAGTTTCTGCGTGCCGTGCGCCACCAGCACACCGCCCGCCCCCAGCCGGAGCAGCAGCAGACCCAGATCACGTCGGTCGTCACGCCTCACGTCGTCTCCCGTAGCAGGTAGCAGTAGCAATAGCGGGCAGGTAGCACGCAGCGGGAGCGGAGGAACGCTCCCCTTCGCGTTCTCACCGTCGCACCCCCTCCCCGCCCACGGCACCCGGCGGGCCCTTCCCCGGCCGCCGTTCGGGTGGCACCGGTGGCGGCGGGCCCTGGCCGGTACGAGGCTGCTCGTATGACGATTCAGACCACGCGCCTCAGCGATCCGGCCGTCCGGGCCTTCGTGACCGCCGTGAACAACCACGACCGCGAGAGCTTCATGGAGCTCCTCGCGCCGGGCGCGACCATGACCGACGACGGCTCCGACCGCGACCTCGCCGACTGGGTGGACCGGGAGATCTTCTCCTCCCACGGCCACATGGAGGTCGACAACGAGTCCAACGGCGGCCGTTCCCTCCTCGCCCGCTACAGCAACGACACCTGGGGCGAGATGCGCACCCGTTGGAGTTTCCAGGTGGACGAGGACGGCCGGATCACGAGTTTCGAGACCGGGCAGGCCTGATTCCCTTCACGGCCTGAGATCCCTTTTCCGCAGGGGCTTGGCTTCGGCCGCTGGGCGATCGGCGGAGAGTGGCAGGCGGCCGACGGAACCGAGCGGCAGTCGTTCCACGCGCACCGGTGCGTACTCCGCGGTCCCTCGCGGAATCCACCCCCACCCGGTGCCGTGGAACGACTGCCGCCTCCCCCCTGGGATTGGCCAACGGAAGCGCTCCACTCCAACTGTGAAGCTTTCGTGTAGGAGAGTTGAGCATATGTCCCCTACCGGCCGCAATGGGGCGGAGATTCATATTCCGTTTGTGCAGGTTGACGAGTTGACGATTTCTGCCGGGCGTTCTCGCGTGCTCAGCCGCGTCCGACGTACGGCATCGCCGTCGCCAGCACGGTCGCGAACTGCACGTTCGCCTCCAGCGGCAGTTCGGCCATGTGCCGCACCGTGCGGGCCACGTCCGCGACGTCCATGACCGGTTCCGGGGCTACTTCCCCGTTCGCCTGCAGCGCTCCCGTCTGCATACGGGAGGTCATGTCGGTGGCCGCGTTGCCGATGTCGATCTGCCCCACCGCGATCCCGTACCGCCGTCCGTCCAGGGAGAGGGACTTCGTCAGGCCGGTCAGCGCGTGCTTCGTCGCCGTGTAGGCCACCGACATCGGGCGGGGCGTGTGTGCGGAGATCGAGCCGTTGTTGATGATCCGGCCGCCCTGCGGGTCCTGCTCCTTCATCTGCCGGTACGCCGCCTGCGCGCACAGGAAGGCCCCGTTGAGGTTCGTGTCCACCACGTGCCGCCAGGCCTCGTAGGGCAGTTCCTCGACCGGCACGCCACCGGGACCGAACGTGCCCGCGTTGTTGAACAGCAGGTCGACCCGGCCGAAGCGCCCGACGGTGGCGTCGAACAGGGCGGTCACGTCCTCGGGGCGGGAGACGTCCGTCCGTACGGTGAGGGACGCGGTCCCGGGAGCCAGCGCCGCCGTCTCCTCCAGCGTCTCCTCGCGCCGGCCCGCCAGCGCCACCGACCAGCCCGCCCGCAGCAGTTCCACGGCGACCGCCCGGCCGATGCCGGAACCCGCCCCGGTCACCACCGCGATCGCATTGTCCTTGGCATTCATGGGCCCGCAGCGTACGGGAGCTCCCCGGTGGCCCGGCGGGATGAGGGACTCAGGCGGGCGTGAGTTCCGGCTCGCCCGTCTCGTCGGGGTAGCGGACGCCGACGCGGTCCCGGATCGCGTCCAGCGTGCGCATCACGGCCAGCGTGCCGTCGAGCGGCACCAGAGGGGACTCGGTCTCACCCGCGCGCACGGCCCGCATCACCTCCAGCGCCTCGTGCCGCATGCTGTTGCGCGGCCCGTCCGCGGGATCGGCCGTGAACTCCTCGGCGTCACGGCCGTCCCGGTGCAGGACGAACCGGTCCGGGAAGAAGAAGCCGTGCGGGATGTCGATCCGGCCCTTGGAGCCGGTGACCGAGGCGGAGGTCGCCGTACCGCCCACGATGGAGCAGTGCACCGAACCGAGGGCGCCGCTGCCGAAGGAGAGCACCGCCGCCGTCTGGAGGTCGACGCCCTCCTCGGAGAGCACCGCCCGCGCCACGACGTCCGACGGCTCCCCGAGCAGCAGCTGCGCGAACGACACCGGGTACACGCCGAGATCGAGCAGCGCGCCGCCGCCCAGCTCGGGGTTGCGCAGCCGGTGCGAGGGCGGGAAGGGCCCGGCAAGACCGAAGTCGGCCTGGACGCTGCGCACCTCGCCGATCGCCCCGTCGTCGACCAGGGCCTTGAGCCGCCGTACCAGCGGGTTGCAGTACATCCACATCGCCTCCATCAGGAAGCGCCCGTGCTCCCGCGCCAGCGCGACGAGTTCCTCCGCCTCGCGCACGTTCAGCGTGAAGGGCTTCTCGCACAGCACGTTCCGCCCGGCCGCGAGGCACAGACCGGCGGCGGTCCGGTGCGCCGTGTGCGGGGTGGCGACGTAGACGACATCGATGTCCTCGTCCTGCGCGAGCTGGTTCCAGTCGCCGTAGGCCCGGGGTATCCCGAACCGCTCCGCGAACGCCTTCGCCGACTCCTCGGACCGGGACGCGACCGCCACGACCTCCGCGTCCGGCAGGTCGATCAGGTCCGCGGTGAACGCACCCGCGATACCGCCGGTCGCCAGGACTCCCCACCGCACCGTGTCCGCCGTCATTCCCGCCCCGCCTTCACCTTGTGACCCCGAGCACTGCGTACGAGCTGAGAGCATAGGTGGCGATCGACTCGGAGAGGGAGGGACTCATGCCCGAGGGTGGGGCGTCCATATCGAAGACCGCTCAGGGGGCCGCAGCGGGGACGGAGCGGCCCGACCGCACCTCGCACCGCCGTACCGGGCTCCTGGTCACGTTCCTCCTCGGCAGCCTGACCGCCGTGCCTCCACTGGCGATGGACATGTACCTCCCGTCGCTGCCGGAGGTCACCCGCTCCCTGCACGCGCCCGCCGCGACCGTCCAGCTCACCCTCACCGCGTGCCTGGCCGGCATGGCGCTCGGGCAGCTCGTCGTCGGGCCGATGAGCGACCGCTGGGGACGCCGACGCCCGCTGCTCGCCGGTCTCGCGGTCTTCGTCGTCGCCACCGTCCTGTGCGCGCTCGCGCCCACCGTGGAGACGCTGGTGGCCTTCCGGCTGGCCCAGGGCCTCGCGGGCGCCGCCGCCATCGTCATCGCCCGGGCCGTCGTCCGCGACCTCTACGACGGCATGGCCATGGCCCGCTTCTTCTCCACCCTCATGCTGATCTCCGGCGTCGCCCCGATCGTGGCGCCGCTCATCGGCGGGCAGGTCCTGCGTGTGACGGACTGGCGGGGCGTGTTCGTCGTCCTCACCGCCGTCGGCGTGCTGATCGGGGTCCTGGTCTGGACGAGGCTGCCCGAGACGCTGGAGCCCGCCGAGCGGCACGGCGGCGGCGTCGGCGAGGCCCTGCGCGCGATGCGCGGCCTGCTCGCCGACCGCGCCTTCACCGGCTACATGCTCACCGGCGGCTTCGCCTTCGCCGCCCTCTTCGCCTACATCTCCGCGTCCCCGTTCGTCATCCAGGAGATCTACGGCGCCTCCCCGCAGACGTTCAGCCTGCTGTTCGGCCTCAACTCGGTCGGGCTGGTCGTCGTCGGCCAGATCAACGGCAAGATCCTGGTCGGCCGGGTCAGCCTCGACCGGGTGCTGGGCATCGGCCTCACGATCGTCATCACCGCCGCGACCGCGCTGCTGCTGATGTCCCTCGGCGTCTTCGGCGAGGTCGGCCTGGTGCCCGTGGCCGCCGCGCTGTTCGTGCTGATGTCCGCGATGGGCATCACCCTGCCCAACACCCAGGCCCTCGCCCTGATGCGCACCAAGCACGCGGCGGGCTCCGCGTCGGCCCTGCTCGGCACCTCGTCCTTCCTCATCGGCGCGGTCGCCTCCCCGCTCGTCGGCGTCGCCGGGGAGGACACCGCCCTCCCGATGGCCGTCGTCCAACTGGCCGCCGCACTGGTGGCACTGGCCTGCTTCATGGGACTGTGCCGACCCTGGAAGCAGGAGAGCAGCCGCGCGAGCGTGGAGGGAGCAGTCAGCTGAGCGCACCCAGACTGCGCGACGGCACGCCGGAGCGGGCCGGACTCGACCCGGGGGAACTGCGTCACCTCGTCCGGGAGGTCCACGTCCTCACCACCGGGCAGCGCCCCTGGGCACCCGGCGCGGTCCTCGTCGTCGGACGCGGCCCGGTGATCGCGGTCGAGGAGGCGGCGGGCTGGGCCGTCCGCTACGCGGCCTACGACCCCGACTCGGACGCCGGGGTGGAACTGCCCCCCGGGCAACGGGTCCCGATGACCGTCGGCACGCCCTTCGACCTGGCCTCCCTCACCAAACTGTTCACGTCCGTGGCGGCCGTCCAGCAGATCGAGCGGGGCACGCTCGGCATCGACGCCAGGGTCGGGGCGTACCTGCCGGACTTCACGGCGGCCGCCCGGCACGGCATCACCGTACGGCAGCTCCTCACGCACACCTCCGGGCTGCGGCCCGAACTCCCGCTGTACGACTGCGCCGACCACGCCCGGCGACTTGCCGCGCTCCGGGCGGAGCCGCCGGTCGGGGTGCCGGGCACGTACTGCTACTCCGACCTCAACATGCTGCTCCTGCAGTACGTCCTGGAGCGCATCACCGGCCGCACGCTCGACGTCCTGATCCGCGACGGCATCACCCGGCCGCTGGGCATGACGGCGACCGACTTCGGACCGTGCCCGGGCGCGGCGGCGACGGAGGACCAGCGGCGGCCCTGGGCCAAGGCGGACCGGGGGATGCTGCGGGGCGAGGTCCACGACGAGAACGCCTGGGCCCTCGGGGGCGTGGCCGGCCACGCGGGGCTGTTCTCCACCGGGCGGGACCTCGCGGTGTTCTGCCGCACCCTCCTCGCCGGCGGCTCGCACGGCCCGGCCCGCATCCTCGGCCCCGACTTCGTCGAGCTCCTCTTCACCCCGCCGGGCCTCGGCTTCTCCCTCGACCAGCCGTGGTTCATGGGCGACCTCGCGGGCCGCGGAGCCGCGGGCCACACCGGGTTCACGGGCACGTCCCTCGTCCTGGACCCGGCCACGGACACGTTCCTGATCCTGCTCACCAACGCGGTCCACCCGCGCCGCCGCCGCCCGGACAGCGCCCCGAGAGCGGCAGCGGCGTCGCGGGTGGCGCGGGCGGTGCGGTGATCTCTGCGAGGCTGCCCCGGCCACCTCCTCGTAGAATCGCCGGGTGAACGCCCCCGCACCCCCGGCCGAAAACCTCCGTGCCGCCCTTGCCGGTCTGCTCGACGGGCTGCCGCCCCGGCAGGCCTCGCAGGCGGTCGAGCGGCTGATCGCCAGCTACCGGGGGGACACCCCGACCGACGCCCCCATCCTCCGGGACCGGGCCGACGTCGCCGCCTACGCCGCCTACCGGATGCCCGCGACCTTCGAGGCCGTGCGCTCGGCGCTGGAGGCGTTCGCGGAGACCGCGCCCGAGTGGGTGCCCGGCGGGCACACCGATCTCGGCGGCGGCACCGGTGCCGCCGCCTGGGCCGTGAGTGCGGTGTGGGGCGGGGAGCGGCCCGTCACCGTGCTCGACTGGGCGGAACCCGCGCTCGCCCTGGGCCGCGAGATCGCCGCGGCCAACCCGGAGCTGAAGGACGTCCGCTGGCAGCGCTCCCGGATCGGGGCGGCGCTGACCCTGGAGAGCACGGACCTCGTCACCGTCTCCTACGTCCTGAACGAGCTGACCGCCGCGGACCGCACCGCCCTCGTCGACGCCGCCGCTGCCGCCGCCCAGGCCGTCGTGATCGTCGAACCCGGCACCCCCGGCGGTTACGCCCGCCTCATCGAGGCCCGGGACCGGCTGATCACCGCCGGTTTCCGGATCGCCGCGCCCTGCCCGCACAGCGCCGCCTGCCCCATCGCCCCCGGCACGGACTGGTGCCACTTCTCGGCCCGCGTCAGCCGCTCCTCCCTGCACCGCCAGGTCAAGGGCGGCTCGCTCGCCTACGAGGACGAGAAGTTCGCCTACGTCGCCGCCGCCCGCTTCCCGGCCGAACCGGCTGCGAACCGCATCGTCCGGCGCCCCCAGATCCGCAAGGGCCAGGTCCTCCTCGACCTGTGCGAGAGCGAACCGTCCCTCCGTCGCGCCACCGTCACCAAGCGCCACGGCGACCTGTACAAGGCTGCCCGGGACGCCGACTGGGGAGACGCCTGGCCGCCCTCCTGAGCTTCTGCCGGATACGCCCGTGCTCAACTCGCCCAGCGGACCAGTGCGTCCTGTGCCCACGCCCGGTCGGCGGGGGACAGGTCCGCGAGGTCGGCGCCGTGGTTTCCGCCCCGCACCCACAGCAGCCGTGAGTCCGGCCCTCCGGGACGGAAGTGCTCGGCGACCGCGGGGTCCTGGGTGCCGTTGACGAAGAGCATCCGGCTGCCCCGCCGCCGTACCCAGCGGTCGATGTCGGGCATGGCGGCCCGGTCGAAGCGCAGAGGGACGTCCCGGGGGACGAAACTGCGCGGTTCCGCGGCGCCCGGGTGGCGGAGCAGGTCGGTGAGGTGGGCGGTGGGGAGGCTGCCGTACCCCAGCTGCGTGCCGATCTGGTACCAGTACGGGATGTAGTTCCGGGCCGTGGTGTCGGCGTACAGCGCCAGGCCCGTCGTGTCGTCCAGCCAGGCGTACAGCTCGTCGTCCGTGGCCCCGGGGCCGGGGATCGTGGCGATGTCGGCCGGGGTGCCGCGCTGCCAGAACATGAACGGCACGCGCAGGACGGCGATCTCGAGTGCCTTGTCGGCGTTGCCGACGAGCCGGAAGGTGTCGCCGGTGGCGGTGGCCCAGGCCTCGTAGCGGGCGACCATCTCGGTCCGGCGCAGCAGGATCGCCCGCTGGACCGCCGCGAGGGCCTCCCGGGCGGCCGGGGTGCCGACCGTCTCCAGGAAGCGGAGGTACGCGGAGTCGTCGTGGTCGTCGACGTTGTCGGGGGCCGAGTAGACCAGCGTGCCGTTCACGTCGTGGGGGTGGAAGCGGCGGTGGTAGACGCTCGTCATGCCGCCCTTGCTGCCGCCCGTGGAGATCCACGCGCCGGGGTAGAGGCGGCGGAAGAGCCGGACCACGCGGTGGTGGTCGTCGGCGGCCTGCCGGATGGTGAGGTGGGTGTAGCCCGGGTCCGCGGGGCGTGAGGTGCCGAAGTAGCGGTGCTCGACCTGGAGCTGGTTGGCGCCGAGCAGGACCGCCGGTTCGGTCCGCCGTGGGGTGAGGACCGCCTGGTAGCCCGTGCTGAACAGCACGGTGGGGCGGTCGGCGGCGGTGTGCAGCAGGGTGAGGCGCTGCTCGAAGGTGCCGGCGGCCGGGTTCGTGTGGTCGACCGGCTGGCGCAGCCCCAGGACGAAGTGCCGGTATCCCGGTTCGGCGTCGTGCCGCTCCTCGACCAGGCGCAGCCCGGGCAGGGCCCGCAGCCCGTCGGCCACGTCGGCGTCCCCGGGACGGGCCGGTGCCGCCGCTCGCGCGAGGGGGGCCGCCGTGGTGGCGAGGCCCGCCGCCGGGAGGGCCGTGGCCGCCGTGGTGAGCAGCCGTCGTCTGGTCCATGCGGTCATGAGCCGAGTCCTCCCGGGTGTCCTGGGGCGGGTGTCCGCCGGTCGCGGGCCGCGACCGCCTCAGTACATCCGCCGGACCGCCCGGGAGGATCCCGCACGCGGGGGTCCGCTCTCCCCCGCGCGGGGGAGGCTCACGACGCCGCGCCCGCCGTACCCCCCTGCCGCGCGTCCTGCTGCTGCCGTTTCTCCTGGAGCTTGCGCAGCAGCTCGCGCTTCTGGGCCTGCGGGTCGAGACCGCCGCCGATCCGGCCGCCCCGGCCGCCGCCGCGCAGCTCCCTGCGGCCGAGGTTCTTCCGCGATCCGCCGACACCCAGCATGTTTCCGGCTCCGCCTCGGGTCATCTCGGGCTCCTTCCGTAGCCGTCCTCTTCGAGCGACGAGACGGTTCGTCTCGCACGCTGCGCTCAACTGTCCGCGAGACGCTCCGTCTTGTCAACCTGATAAATTCGGCCCATGGCCGTCCAGAAGTCCACCCAGCCCGCCTCCGGCAAGCCCGCCCCCGACTCCACCCGGCGCAGCGAGAAGTCCCGCCGCGCCATCTACGACGCAGCCCTCGCGCTCGTCGTCGAGGTCGGCTATCCGAAGACCACCATCGAAGGCATCGCCGCCCGCGCCGGCGTCGGCAAGCAGACGATCTACCGCTGGTGGTCGTCCAAGGCGGACGTGCTGATGGAGGCGTTCCTCGACCTGGCCGAGCAGTCCGCGCCGGACGCCGGGCCGGAGCCGTACGTCTTCCCGGACACCGGCGACCTCGCCGCCGACGTCAAGGGCGTGCTGCGCGCCACCGTCGATCAGATGCGCGACCCGAAATTCGATGTGCCGTCCCGCGCGCTCGCCGCCGAGGGTGTCGTCAACGAGCAGCTCGGGCGCGAGCTCGTCTCCAAGCTGATGCAGCCCTCACTCGACCTCTACATCGGCCGGCTGCGGGCCGCGCAGGAGGCCGGCCAGGTGCGGCCCGAGATCGACCCGCGCATCGCGCTGGAGTTCTTCATCTCCCCGCTCGCCCAGCGCTGGCTCCAGCACACGGGCCCCATCTCCCACGAGTACACCGACACCCTCGTCGACTACGCCCTTCACGGCCTGGCCCCGCGCTGAGCGGCCCGGGCGAGGCGCCCCGGCGCGTCCGTGATCACACCGTCGCAGCCCAGCGCCAGCACCCGGTCCCGCTGGGCGTCCGTCACCACCGTGTGCGCCCACACCCGCGCGATGCCCGAGTTCACCGCCCGCACCAGATCCGCGTCGCGCGCCCGGTGGTCCACGTCCAGCAGGTCCACGTACGACCGCCAGCGCTCCGGACGGTCCGTGCGCAACTGCTGCGCCGAGCGCCACAACTGCGAGAGCAGGCCGAGGCGGTGGACACGCCGGGCCACCTCGGGGTCGTTGGAGTTCACGAACACCGAGCGGGTCAGGCCACGGGCCCGGATCAGCCCGGCCAGCCGGTCGAGGCTGCGCGGGTCCTTCGCCTCCAGCATCAGCACGATCCGCCCGCCGAAACGATCGAGCACCTCGGCGACCGTCGGCGGCCGCTCCGACCGCCAGCTGCCCGGGAGCCTGTCCTTCGGCCGCAGCCGTACGCCCCGCCACTCCCGGGCGTCGAGGCCGCGCACCGCGCCGCCCTGATAGGTGGTGCGGTTCAGGGTCTCGTCATGGAACACCACCGGCGTGCCGTCGCGCAGCAGCCGCGTGTCGAAGTCCAGCACCTGCGCCGTCCCGCGCTCGTACGCGGTCGCCAGCCCCGTCATGCTGTTCTCGGGGACCTCACGCGCGCCGCCGCGGTGCGCGACGTACGTGATCCGGGGCAGGGCGGCCACGGTCAGCGGACCCGCGCCCCACTCCAGCGGGGCCGGGGCGCGGCCGCCGGGCCCCGACAGGGCCAGCGAGACCACGGACGCCACGGAGGCCAGACCCGACAACGCGATCCTTGTGACCATGGCGACCACGGTAGGGCGCCATGTCATGTCAAAGCGGGCAATGACACCCGATCACGGTGGAGTGTGGGGCTCGCCGCTCTCCTCCCGCCCGGTGCGCTGTGGGTGGTGCGTCCTGCCTGTCCTGGATGTGGGCACTGGCCCCCCGGTGCGCGGGAAGATGGGACGATGAGGCATGCTGTTCGGCACGACGGCGAGGCGAGGGGATAGATGAGCGCGGAGTTCGGCGGCCGGAACGGCCTGCAGGGCAAACTCACCCAGTGGCTGCGCGCCGGGCGCCGGCCGAAGGAGACCGCCGGGGACGGCGGCCGTGAGGCCCTGCTGCTCGCCGCCGCCGGCGCGGGACTGCCCCTCGCGCCCGCCGCGCACCCGGCCGGCTACCGCTGCTCCTGCGACCGGGTCGGCTGTCCCACCCCCGCCCGGCACCCGGTGTCCTTCGCCTGGCAGACGCAGTCGACCACCGACCGTGCCCAGATCGAGCGCTGGGCGCGACATCAGCCGCAGGCCAACTTCATCACCGCGACCGGCATGGTGCACGACGTCCTCGACGTGCCCCTCGACGCCGGTCGCGACGCTTTGGAGCGGCTGCTCGCCGCCGGTGTCGAGGTCGGGCCGGTCGCCGAGAGCGACGACGGCCGCCTCCTCTTCTTCACGCTCACCCGCGGTACGCCCGAGGACGAGGACGAGTGGTGGCCGTGCGAACTGGACTGCCACCCCGAGACGATGGACGAACACCCCGGGCTGCGCTGGCACTGCCGGGGCTCCTACGTCCTCGTGCCGCCGGCGCGGCTGCCCGGTGAGGAGCAGGCGGTGCGGTGGGTGCGCGGGCCCGAGCACGCGCTGCCGGATCCCCTGAGCCTGCTGGAAGTGCTCACCGAGGTCTGCGGACGGTACGTGGGCGAGCACACCGGCCGTTCCGACGAGGCGGCCTGGCCTCTGCGGCACTGAGGCCTGTCGGCGACCGGGCCGTGAGGGCCTGGGGGTACGGCTCGGGTCGCGGCCCGGGGCGCGACCCGGGCTACGAGCCCTCCGCCGAGGTCAGTCCCTGGATCCGGCCCAGGATCGTCACCTTGCCCGGGCCCCTGGGGTCCAGTGCCACCTCGTTGGAGACGAACTCCATCGTGAGGGACTGCTTGATCTCGCCCTTCGTCAGGGCCAGGACGTCCTTGTTGGGGGCGGGGACGGAGGTTCCCGCGTGGGCGGTCTGCTTCTCGTAGTGGCGGGTGGTGAAGAACACCAGGGCCCCGCCGTCCGCCGTGCGCAGCGCGAGCGGTGCGTAGTCGCCGTTGGTCAGCGGCTCGTCGATGTACTGGGTGACCATGCCGGGCTTCTTGCCGTTCTTCTCGCGCAGAGCACGCCACTGGCTGGTGTGCGCGCCCTCCGCGAAGGTGTCGCCGCCGTTCTTCAGGTACGTCGCGTACGTCCGGCTCAGGCCGCCGGGGTCGGCGGCCAGGCCGGTGGAGTTCGCGGGGACGGACTCGGCCCAGCCGTCGGAGTCCTCCTTGAACTGCGGGACCTTGTCCGGGGCGACGAGCGTCAGGTACGCCACCTGGAAGGGGTCGTCCAGGCTGCTGCGGGTGAAGACCAGGAGCCAGCGGGCGGTGCCGCCCTTGTTGCCGGCCGCGTCGGCCACGAACCAGCGGGGCCAGCCGGCCTTCTTCGGGATCGTGAACTTCGCGTCCGTCAGCTTCAGGGGGGTGTGGCGCGGGTTGCCGTCCGGGTTGTTGACCTTCCCGGCTTTGAGGCGGGCCGAGTCGATGTCGGCGAGGGCGCCCGTGGTGCGGTCGGCGTCCAGGGTGCCGTCGTAGGCCTTGTCGGCCTCGTTGTACGCGGTCGTGAACTCCTGGAGGGCCTGGGCGGCTTCGGCGCGGGTCGTGGACGGGAGGACCTCCCGTTCGCCGTGCACGACGACGCATCCACTGGCCGTCAGCGACAAAGCGGTCGCCGAGGTTGCTATGAGGGCGCTCCGGGCGGGCCTGCGGAGCGTTCGAGGGTCGCGATCCCTGCTCATCGGGTACCTTCACCTTCCCCTTTCCGGAGGCGAACCCTACCGGGTGCCTCCGGCGGTCGGGCCGGGGGTGGGGTGGGGGTGCGCGTCTTCGCGTGCCGTGGGGTGGTCGGTCGGGGCCGCGCCGGGGGGTGCGCTCTGTCCAAGCTGCGGGCATGCGTGCCGCCTGGGGCGGCACGGGTGGGCGCAGGCGGCACCCCGCTCCGCCGGGCTGCGGACCCACCCGGCCTCAGTGCAGGCCTCAGCGGCTCGTCACACCTTGTCGCGCACCGGAGTTGGGGTCGTGGTGCGGACCGGGGCCAGGAACAGGGCCAGGGTGGGGATCAAGTACAGGAACCAGACCGCTACTTGGAGGATCGTGGGGTCGGGCTGGAAGTTGAGGACGCCCTTGAGGAGCGTGCCGTACCAGCTGTCCGGGGGGATCGTGCCCGAGATGTCGAAGGCCTTGTCGGTGAGGCCGGGCAGGAAGTCGGCCTCCTGGAGGTCGTGGACGCCGTAGGCCAGGACGCCCGCCGCGACGACCACCAGCATGCCGCCGGTCCATGTGAAGAACTTCGCCAGGTTGATGCGCAGCGCGCCCCGGTAGAACAGCCAGCCCAGGAGGATCGCCGTGAGGAGGCCCAGGGCGACGCCCAGCAGGGGACGCGGTGTGCCGTCGCTCGCCGCGTGGACCGACGCCCAGACGAACAGGGCCGTTTCCAGGCCCTCCCGGCCCACTGCGAGGAAGGCGGTCGCGACCAGCGCGCCCGTGCCCATGGCCAGTGCCGCGTCCAGCCGGCCGTGCAGCTCGGACTTGAGGTGACGGGCCGTGCGGCGCATCCAGAACACCATCCCGGTCACCAGGCCGACCGCGAGGATGGACAGGGACCCGCCGAGGGCCTCCTGGGCCTGGAACGTCAGTTCCTGTGAGCCGAACTCGAGGGCGCAGCCGAAGCCGAACGCCAGGGCGATCGCGACGGCTATGCCGGCCCAGATCGGCTTCAGGGCGTCCCTGCGGTCCGTCTTGACCAGGTAGGCGATCAGGATGCAGACGACGAGGCTGGCCTCCAGGCCCTCGCGCAGACCGATCAGGTAGTTGGAGAACACCGGCTCAGGCCTCCTTGGAGAACAGCGTGCGGCCCCACCAGTCGTCCTTGTCGCGGACGCCCGGCGGGACGGCGAAGAGGGCCGAACCCACGTGCTGGATGTACTCGTTGAGCGCGTCCGCGGCCAGGCTGCGCTGGATGGGGATGAAGCCCTTGCGGACATCGCGCTGGTAGGCGAGGAAGAACAGGCCCGCGTCGAGGCGGCCGAGGCCGTCCGTGCCGTCGGTGAAGGAGTAGCCGCGGCGCAGGATCGTCGCACCGTGGTTGCTGTCGGGGTGCGCGAGTCGGACGTGCGCGTCGGGCTTCATCGCCTTCAGGAACGGCTCGTCGCGCTCCTTGGCCTTGCCGACCGGGGCGCCCTCGCCCTTGTCGCGGCCGAAGATGTCCTCCTGCTCCTGCAGCGAGGTGCGGTCCCAGGTCTCGATGTGCATGCGGATGCGGCGGGCGACCAGGTAGCTGCCGCCCTCCATCCAGGACGGGCCGTCCTTGCCGTCCACCCAGACGAACTTCTTCAGGCGGTCCGTCTCCGTGCCCGCGATGTTGCGGGTGCCGTCCTTGAAGCCCATGAGGTTGCGCGGTGTCTGCGCCTCGGGCGTGGTGGAGGAGGTCTTGCCGAAGCCGAGCTGCGACCACTTGATGACGACCTTGCCGAAGCCGATGCGGGCCAGGTTGCGGACGGCGTGGACCGCGACCTGGGGGTCGTCGGCGCAGGCCTGGATGCACAGGTCGCCGCCGCTGCGGTTCTTGTCGAGGTTGTCGCCCGCGAACTTCGGCAGGTCGACCAGGGCCTCCGGGCGGCGGTCCGCGAGGCCGAACTTCTCGAACAGGGACGGGCCGAAGCCGATCGTGAGGGTCAGTCGGGAGGGCTTCAGGCCCAGTGCCTCGCCCGTGTCGTCCGGGGGTGCCTCGGCCAGACCGCCGTAGGCGCCCTCGCCGACCGCGTGTCCGGCCGTCATGCGCCGGGCCGCCTCGGTCCAGTCCTTCAGCAGCCGGACGAAGGCCTCACGGTCGTCGGTCGTCACGTCGAACGCGGCGAAGTGCAGGCGGTCCTGGACCGGGGTGGCGATGCCCGCCTGGTGGGGGCCGTGGAAGGCGATCGCCGAGCCGGCCGACGCCGGTGCGGTGTCGTCCTCGGTGCGGGCCATCGCCACCGCGCCGCCCGCCGCGGCCGCGCCGAGCGCCAGGCCCGCGCCGCCCCAGCCGAGCAGGGAACGGCGGCTGGGGGAGGGGGAGTCGGTGTCCGTCATCGTTACTTCACCACCGCCGCGGCGAGCTTCGACAGCGGCTCCGCCAGGGCGTTGACCGCGTCCGAGAGCTCCTTGCGGTCGGCCTTGCCTACCTTGTCGTAGGAGGTGAAGTCGTACGACGTGCTGTTCGGGCGGTACCGGTCGAGCAGCTTGTCCAGGGCCGCGAACTGCTCGTCGAGTTCGGTGACGAGGGCGGCGTCGTTCTCCTTGGCGACCGGCTTCAGCAGGTCGTAGGACTTCTGCGCGCCCTCGACGTTGGCCTTGAAGTCGACCAGGTCGGTGTGCGAGTAGCGCTCCTCCTCGCCGGTGACCTTGCCGGTGGCGACCTCGTCGAGGAGTTCCTTGGCGCCGTTGGCCATGGAGGTGGGGGTGATCTCGGCCGTGCCGACCCGGTTCTGCCAGTCCTTCAGGTCCTTGATCAGCAGGTCGGCGAGGTCCTTCTCGCGGGTGCCGATCTTCTTGTCCTGCCAGAGGGCCTTCTCCAGGCGGTGCCAGCCGGTCCAGTCGGTGGCCGGGTCCTGGCCGTCCTCCAGGCCGTCCTCGCGGACGTCGACCTTGGGGTCGATGTCACCGAACGACTCGGCGACCGGCTCGGTGCGCTCCCAGCCGATGCGGGAGGGGGCGTACGCCTTCTTCGCCGCCTCCAGGTCACCGTCCTTGACGGCCTTGGCGAACGCCTCGGCCTTCGGCAGCGTCTCGTCGGCCTGCGCCTGGGCGTAGGCGCGGTAGGCGGCGACGGCCTTGTCCAGGCGCGGGTCGCGCTGGACGGCCTTGCCGCCGGTGGCCTTGACGGCCTGGCGGATGCCGTCGCCCTTCATGCCGGGCTTGCAGGCGATCTGGTACTCGCCCGCCTTCACCTCGGCGGTGACCCGCTGCTTGGTGCCAGGGCCTATGTTCTCCCGCTCGGTGACCACACGGTCGTCGGGGAACAGGACGTAGACCTCGGTGACCTTGGAGCCCTTGTTCTCCACGGCCAGCTCGACGTGCCCGGCCGGGAACTCCTTCTTCGACACCTGGCACTTGTCGTCGGTCGCCGTCACGTTGATCACGTGGTCGCCGTCCTTCGCGTCGCTCTTCTCGGTGCAACCGGTGACAGCGGCCAGGGCCGCCGCGGCGGCGATGACGACGGAAGCGTGACGGGCGGGTCGCATGTGGGCTCCAGGAGAGAGGAAGGTGAGGCTCACCTAAGGGCAGCACATAAGGATGACCTAAGTGGCTCAAAATCGCTCCCATGGTTGAGTCAAGGGAAGGTCAAAGGTCGCGTTTCGAGGCCAGGGAGCCCGGTGTCTGCCCTGACATGTCCGGCGCACGGGGGCGTGACCTGATGCACACGGGCCACGCGGAAACACTCTTCGTGCTCCGTGTGGCCACCGCGTCACCGGCGTGCGCCCTTGCCCGGGGCGCCCCCTCCACTCGGGCGATGCTTGAATTCCCCTCGTGACTGACTACGACGTGCTCCGTGTCTTCTGCGGGCCGAACGGTGGGTACGGCAACGAGCTCGGGGTCGTGCGCGAGGGCTCCGTGATGCCGGAGCGGGACGAGCGGCAGGCGTTCGCGGCGAAAGCCGGGTTCAGTGAGACCGTGTTCGTCGACGACCCCGAGCGCGGAGTGATCGACATCTACACGCCCACCCTGCGCCTGCCCTTCGCGGGGCATCCCTGTGTGGGGACGGCATGGCTGCTCGACGTGCCCGAACTGGTGACACCCGCCGGGGTGGTCGGGGCCCGGCAGGACGGTGAGTTCTGCTGGATCGAGGCCCGGGCGGAGTGGGCGCCACCGCGGACGCTGCGGCAGTGCGGCGGCGCCGCCGAGGTCGACGACCTGGCCGTGCCGCCGCCGGGGGAGTCGGTGTACGCCTGGGCGTGGGAGGACGAGCCGGCCGGGCGGATCCGGGCCCGGGCCTTTCCCGGCCGGGGCGACGGCATCGACGAGGACGAGGCCACCGGAGCCGCGGCCCTGCTGCTCACCGACCGGCTGGGCCGGGCCCTCAACATCACCCAGGGTGCGGGCTCCCAGATCCTCACCGCCCCCCAGCCGGGGGGATGGACCGAGGTCGGCGGGCGGGTCCGCCTCGAACGCTGACCCGGGCGGAGTGCGTCCGTACGGGGAGGGGGTGACCTGCCGTGCGTGTCGGGCCCGCCCGTTCACGCCGTGAGCGGGAACTCCGCACCCAGCGCCTCGAACATCCGGTTGTTCAGCCCGTACGCCCGCTTGCACTCGGCCACGACCCGCTGCCGCTCCAGCTCGTCACCGGGCAGCGCGTCCAGCAGCTCGCAGTAAGTCCGCTTGAAGGCGGCCGGGTTGGGGATCTCCTCGAAGACGTAGAAGCGCACCCCGTCGCCCTTCCTCGAAAAGCCCCACGTCTTCTCGGCCGTGTCGCGGATGATCTGCCCGCCGGAGAGGTCGCCCATGTAGCGGGTGTAGTGGTGGGCGACGTAACCGGCCGGCCAGGTGCGGGCGCAGGCGCTGATCCGCTCCGCGTACTCCAGGGTGGCCGGCAGCGCGCTGACCGTCGTGCGCCAGCCGGGGCCGCGCAGATGCTCCAGGTCCTGCTCCAGTGCCGTCACGCGGAACAGCTCCGGACGGACGAAGGGGCCGGCCACCGGATCCGCGGCCAGCCGCCGGGCGCCGGACTCCAATGCCCCGTACACGAACCACAGCTGCTCCGTGTAGCGCGCGAACGCGTCGAGCCCCAGCTTCCGCCCCAGCAGGTCGCCGATGAACGTCGAGCCTCTGACCTCCTCGTGCTGCTCGCGGGAAGCCGTCCGAAGGAGCGTCGAGAAGGATTCCATGCGCACACTTTTCCCGACGCGGTGTCGGTAAAAACCTCCGTCCGCACGCCCATGCGGAACGGCCCGCCCTCTGCGGGAGAGCGGGCCGTGCGGGGGTGCGGGTGCGGGTTACGGCAGCGTGAGGATCTCCGCGCCGGAGTCCGTCACCACCAGCGTGTGCTCGAACTGGGCCGTCCGCTTGCGGTCCTTCGTCACGACCGTCCAGCCGTCGTCCCACATGTCGTACTCGTGTGTGCCGAGCGTCAGCATCGGCTCGATCGTGAACGTCATGCCGGGCTGGATGACGGTCGTCGCGTGCGGGCTGTCGTAGTGCGGGATGATCAGGCCCGAGTGGAACGACGAGTTGATGCCGTGCCCGGTGAAGTCCCGGACCACCCCGTATCCGAAGCGCTTGGCGTACGACTCGATGACCCGGCCGATGATGTTGATCTGCCGGCCCGGCTTGACCGCCTTGATCGCCCGCTCCAGGGACTCCCGGGTCCGCTCCACCAGCAGCCGCGACTCCTCGTCGACGTCACCCACCAGGTAGGTGGCGTTGTTGTCGCCGTGCACACCGCCGATGTACGCCGTCACGTCGAGGTTGACGATGTCGCCGTCGCGCAGGACCGTCGAGTCCGGGATGCCGTGGCAGATGACCTCGTTGACGCTCGTGCACAGCGACTTGGGGAAGCCGCGGTAGCCCAGCGTCGAGGGGTAGGCGCCGTGGTCGCACATGTACTCGTGCGCCGCCTTGTCCAGCTCGTCCGTGGTCACCCCGGGGGCGATGAGCTTCGCGGCCTCCGCCATCGCCCGCGCCGCGATCCGGCCGGCCACGCGCATCGCCTCGATCGTCTCGGGCGTCTGCACCTCCGGTCCGGTGTACGGCGTCGGCGCGGGCTTGCCGACGTACTCGGGGCGGCGGATGTTTCCGGGCACGGAACGGAGGGGGGACAGCTCCCCCGGGACGAGCAGCGACTGGCCAGACATGCCAGCGAGTCTAACCAGCGGCCATGGGGGAACATGACGATGGCGAGAGGAGCTGGTCATGGCCCTGTTCAAGAAGCGCACGGTCGGCAAGCCGGGCGAGTGGTACTACTGCCTGGAGCACAAGAAGGTCGAAGAGGGGCCGGAGTGCCCCAACAAGGACCGGTTCGGGCCGTACGCCTCCCGCACGGAGGCCGAACACGCGATGGCGACCGCCCGCGAGCGCAACCTCCAGTGGGAGAACGACCCCAAGTGGCACGACGCACCGGCGGGCAGCCGGGACGACGAGAGCTGATCCCGCCGGCGCCCGGGTCCGTGACAGCCGCGGACCCGGGCGTTCGCGATGGCCGGAGGCCCCGGCTCGCAGCGGAACGGCAGGACCTCACCAGCGGGCCGGTGGAGGTGCCGTCAGGTGCTCCGCCAGTCGCGCCACCCGGTCCCGCAGCCTGCGCCGCCCCCGCGGAGTGGGCAGGGCGTTCTCCCCGGCCGCCGCACTGACCAGGTGCTGCACCGTGTCGAGGTCCAGCTCCGAGCCGTCGGGGACCGCCAGGGTCTCGTGCGCCAGGGACGGGAGCTCGCCCGGGCCGGGGCCCAGGGCCAGGACCGTCGCCCCGGCGCGACGGGCGTCGGACACCCGTTCCAGGAGTGGTGCGGCGGGCCCCTCGGGGGCGACCACCAGCAGCGTCTCCCCCCGCCGGGCCGCCTCGAGCCGGCCCAGACCGACCGCCAGATGCGTGGGATCACAGGGGCGCGCGTCGTGCCGTACCAGGGTCGGGGCCAGCTCCGGCGTGCCCGACCAGGCGGCCTCGTCCACCAGGTGCGCGGCCAGATGCCACGGCTCGTAGTCCCGCGTGCCGACCAGCAGCAGCCCGCCCCCGTGCGACACCACCGAGCCGCGCAGCGCCCCGGCGAACCGCCGCGTGGCCCCGAGCCACTCCGTCCCGGCGAGCACTTCCCGCAGCAACGCGACCCGTACCGCATCCATGGAGCCGCATCCTGCCCCCCAGCGGTCACCCGTGACGTCGGGTTCGCTGCGCGTTCGCCCGGGCTGGGGAGGGCGACCGGTCACCTGTACCCCCGTCGAACGACCGGAGCAGCGTGCCCCTCACCGGGACCGCCGCCCCTCGCGAGACCGGTGACCTCGCAGCCCACGACGCGAGCACCTTCCGGCGGATGCCCGTGACGGGGCCGACCTGAGCCGCCCGGCACGACGGCGCGGTCGTAGAGTCGGGGCCATGACCTCTACCGACAGTGCTGCCACCGACAACGCCCAGAAGGCGCCCGCCAAGGACCCCTGGGACCTGCCCGACGTCTCCGGACTCGTGGTGGGGGTGCTCGGCGGGACCGGACCGCAGGGCAAGGGCCTGGCCTACCGGCTCGCCAAGGCCGGCCAGAAGGTGATCATCGGCTCACGGGCGGCCGACCGTGCCCAGGCAGCCGCCGAGGAACTCGGCCACGGCATCGAGGGCGCCGACAACGCCGAGACCGCGCGCCGCAGCGACGTCGTGATCGTCGCCGTGCCGTGGGACGGCCACGGCAAGACCCTCGAGTCCCTGCGCGAGGAACTGGCGGGCAAGCTCGTCGTCGACTGCGTCAACCCGCTCGGGTTCGACAAGAAGGGCGCCTACGCCCTCAAGCCGGAGGAGGGCAGCGCCGCCGAGCAGGCCGCCGCCCTGCTGCCGGACTCCCGGGTCACGGCCGCCTTCCACCACCTGTCGGCCGTGCTGCTCCAGGACCCGGAGATCGACGAGATCGACACCGATGTGATGGTGCTCGGCGAGGTGCGGGCGGACGTGGAGATCGTCCAGGCCCTGGCCGGCCGCATCGCCGGGATGCGCGGTGTCTTCGCCGGACGGCTGCGCAACGCCCACCAGGTGGAGTCGCTCGTGGCCAACCTGATCTCCGTCAACCGCCGGTACAAGGCGCACGCGGGGCTCCGCGTCACCGACGTGTGAGCCGGTGAGGTGCATGGGGGACACTGGACGGCATCAGCAGTGCCGCAGTGTCCCCCGACAGGAGTCGACCCCATGCCCCGCCTCGCCCTCTACGCCCTGATCCTCTGCGTCCTGTCCGTGGCCGCGGCCGTGGTCTCCTTCGTGGAGGGCAGCTGGCTGGGAATCGTCTGGGTGCTGCTCGCCGGGCTGTCGTCCAACATGGCCTGGTACTACCTGAAGCGCGCCAGGGCACAGAAGTCGGTCACCCACTGACCGCTTCCGTCACGGGGCCGCCTGGCAGAACTCGTTGGAGCCCTGCCAGAAGCGGTACAGCTCCTGACCGCAGTACGTCTCGAAGTCACTGATCCCGAGGGACTTCAGGATCGTGTCGATCACGTCGAAGAAGACGCCGTTCACCGCGGGCAGCCACAGCAGCGCGAACACGAACAGCAGCCCGAACGGCGCGAACGGCTCCACCTGGCGGCGGACGTTGTACGACAGCCAGGGCTCGATCACGCCGTAGCCGTCCAGCCCCGGAACCGGCAGGAAGTTCAGCAGCGCGGCCGTCACCTGGAGCAGCGCGAGGAAGGCGAGGGCGAACCGGAAGTCGTTCGGTACGCCGTCGAGCGCGTCCAGCCAGAACGGGGCGGTGCAGACGACGGCGAACAGCACGTTCGTCAGCGGGCCCGCCGCCGAGATCAGGCTGTGCTTCCAGCGCCCCTGGATCCGCCCCCGCTCGATGAACACGGCACCGCCGGGCAGCCCGATACCGCCCATGATCACGAAGATCACCGGCAGCACGATGCTGAGCAGCGCGTGGGTGTACTTCAGCGGGTTCAGGGTCAGATAGCCCTTCGCGCCGACCGAGATGTCGCCGCTGTGCAGGGCGGTGCGCGCGTGCGCGTACTCGTGGAGGCACAGCGAGACGATCCACGCCGCCGTCACGAACAGGAACACGGCGACACCGGGCTGCTCGGCGAACCCGGTCCAGGTCGCCCATCCCGTGACCGCCGTCACGGCGAGGATCCCGACGAACACGGGACTGATCCGCCGCTCGCTGTGGCGGGTGGTGGCGGTGGTCATGGGGCTCCCTGCACTCATCGACACGGGGTGGGACGGCCCGACGGTACCGGGCGCAGAGGAAAAACGTCTCGCGCGGGGCGGTCGGTTCCGGGGAGGGTGGGGGAATGGGGCTGTGGCACGTGATCTACGAGGACTGGCAGATGGAGTGCTGCGGCACGCCCTTCTTGGTGGGGGACGAGGTCGGCTGGCCGCTGCTCCTGGAGGATGCCGGCCAGGTGTTCGGCGGCGGCTGGCACGACCAGCTCAGCAAGGTGTGCGGGCCGGTGGAGGACGTCGGCGGCGTCCGGGTCGTGCGGGGGGAGACCGGCCTCACGGCCGCCCTGGGCGGGGGCCCCGACGACGGGGAGGACCGGCGGCCGAAGCCGGGGGGCCGGATCCGGTCGGTGGGGCTGCTGTCCGTCGAGCGGCATGGCGCGCGGTGGCCCGAGACCGGTGGGCGGGTGCGGGCCGTGCAGGTGCTCACGCAGGCCTACGCGGAGACCGCGCCCGGCTCGCGCACGTGGCAGCCGGTGGCGGGGGAGCGGCGGCTGCGGCTGGTGGAGCGGTGCCCGGAGTGGTTCGGCGAGAGGCGGGAGGAACAGGGGCGGCAATGGCGGGATTCGGGCGTGGTGGTGACCCTGGAGGTGCCGGGTACGGACTCCTGGCTCTCCCACGCCCTGCGCGAAGCCCGGGGAATCCCTCACCGGGACGCCGTGCCCGGCGCGGAGACGGAGGGCCTGCCCGCGGCGGAGCTGGCGGTCCTGCTGGAGAAACTGAGCACGGCGGCGACCCCGCCGAAGCACCGCGACCGGCCGAGGCGCCGGCATGGGTGAACGCGGTGCCGCCCCTCCCCGCCTCGCCACCATCGGCCCTCACACGGCGTACGGGTCGTGGCTCGGCACGGACGCCGAGGTGAGCGCGACCTCACCGAAGGCCATGAGGAAGCTGCGAGTGGACCGTCCGCGGCTCACGTCGCGGCCGGCCGCGCCCCCGGCACGCTGCCGAGACGTCCCTCACGAGCCGTCCGCCTCCGCGGGCCGGTCCGCGGGGGCCCGTCACACATCCCCACCAGCCGTCGCCGCGCCGTCGGGCCGTCGTGACCGCTTACATGTCACCGGAGACAATGGACCCCGTGCGCTACCGCATCCTCGGCACCACGCAGGCGCTCCGCGACGACGGGACGGTTCTTCCGGTCGGCGGGGCGCGGTTGCGTGCGCTGCTGACCGTGCTCGCGCTGCGGGCGGGCCGGACCGTGCCCGCCGGGCTGCTCGTCGACGAGGTGTGGGGCGGGCAGCCGCCCGCCGACGCGCCGGGGGCACTGCAGGCGCTGGTCGGACGGCTGCGCAGGACACTCGGCGCGGACGCGATCGCCTCCGTCGAGGGCGGGTACCGGCTCACCGCCCCGCCCGACGACGTCGACCTGCACCGCTTCGAACGGCTGGCCGGCGAGGGGCTGCGGGCGCTGTCCGACGGCGACCCCGCCAAGGCCGCCGTGGTCCTCGACGACGCCCTCGCGCTCTGGCGCGGCCCGGCCCTCGCCGACCTGCCCGACCGCGCCGCCGAAGCGACCCGCCGGGACGCCCGCCGCCTGGACGTGCTGCGCGCCCGCCACACCGCCGCCCTCGCTCTCGGCCGGGCCGAACAGTCCCTGCCCGAACTGACCGCCCTGTGCGACGGCCACCCGTTGGACGAACCCCTCCAGGCCCTGCGTCTGCGCGCCCTGCGGGACGCCGGCCGTACGGCGGAGGCCCTGGACGCCTACGAGGACGTGCGACGCCTCCTCGCCGACCGTCTCGGCGCCGACCCGGGGCCGGAACTGCGTTCCCTGCACGCGGAGTTGCTCCGCCTCGGCGAGGCTCCCGCCCCGCTGCCCGCAGCCGGGGGGCCGGGCAGGTCCGCCGGGAACCTCCGGGCCCGGCTCACCTCCTTCATCGGCCGGGAAAGCGACATCGAGACCATCCGCGGGGATCTCGCGGCGGCCCGGCTGGTCACCCTGCTCGGACCCGGCGGCGCCGGGAAGACCCGTCTGTCGCAGGAGGCCGCCGAGTCCGTGCGCGAGACCATGCGCGGCGGCGTGTGGCTGGCCGAACTCGCCCCGGTCGACGACCCCGACGCCGTCCCCGAGGCCGTGCTCACCGCCCTCGGCGCCCGCGAGACCGTGCTGTACGGCGCGAGCGCCGAGGGCATCCGCGCCGCCGTCGGCGACCGGCTCGACGACCCCGTCGAACGGCTCGCCGAGCACTGTTTCCGGCCCCGCATGCTGCTGATCCTCGACAACTGCGAGCACGTCGCCGACGCCGCCGCCCGCCTCACCGAGGAGCTGCTGGCCCGCTGCCCCGACCTCACCGTGCTGGCCACCAGCCGTGAACCGCTGGGCGTGCCGGGGGAGTTGCTGCGCCCGGTGGAGCCGCTGCCCGAGCCGGTCGCGCTGCGGCTGCTCGCCGACCGGGGCGCGGCGGCCCGGCCCGGCTTCCGGATCGAGGACGACCCGGAGGCGTGCGCCGAGATCTGCCGGCGCCTCGACGGCCTGCCCCTGGCCATCGAACTCGCCGCCGCCCGCCTGCGGATGCTCACCCCCCGCCAGATCGCCGACCGGCTCGACGACCGCTTCCGTCTCCTCACCTCCGGCAGCCGCACCGTCCTGCCCCGCCAGCAGACCCTCCGGGCCGTCGTCGACTGGTCCTGGGACCTGCTCGACGAGGACGAACGGGACGTCCTGCGAAGACTGTCGGTGTTCGCCGGCGGCTGCGACCTGCCCGCCGCCGAGGCCGTGTGCGGACCGGCCGCCCTTCAGGCCCTCGGCTCCCTCGTCGACCGCTCCCTGGTCGTGGCCGCCCCGCCCGGCGAGTCCGCCGAGGGGGAGATGCGCTACCGCCTTCTGGAGACCGTCGCCGAGTACGCCGCCGAACGGCTGGACGAATCGGGGCAGCGCGGCGACACCGAACGCGCCCACCTGACGTACTTCCGCGAACTCGCCCGCACCACCGACCCGTTGCTGCGCGGACCCGGCCAGCTCGCCGCGATCCGCCTGCTGGAGCGCGAGTACGACAACCTGCGCATCGCCCTGCGCCACGCCGTGATCCTGCGCGACGAGCAGGAGGCGCTGTGCCTGGCGCTGTCCCTCGTCTGGTACTGGCAGATGCGGGACCTGCGCATCGAGGCCCGCAACTGGTGCCGCGAGGTCATGGCGCTCGGCCCCGACCCGTTCACCGAGCCCGTACGCCCCGCCGCCGCCGTGTGGGAACGCTGCACCGACGCCCCGCCCCCGATGACCGGCGAGATCCTGTGGGAGGCGCGGCGCGGCATCCATCTCGCCCACCTCGCCTGCATGGACACCGAGCTGGAAGCCTGGCAGAACCCGGAGGCCCAGCGGAAGCTGCGCGCCATCGCCGGGACCTACGAGCCCGGTCTGCCGCAGAACTGCCGGCTCCCCGGCCTGCTCTGGTTCTTCGCCGTGATGCTGACCGGCGACATGGACCGGCTGCGCGTCATCATCGACGCGTCCATCCGCACCTGCCGGCAGACGCCGGGCTTCGACTGGGAGCTCGCCTCCGGCCTGCAGATGCGGGCCAACTTCCTCGCCAACCGCACCGACTGGGCCGGCGACGCCGCGCAGGACGCCGACGAGTCGCTGGAGATCTACCGGCGCCTCGGCGACGCCTGGGGCACCGCCGAGGCCCTCTCCGCCCGCGCCGAGGCCCACGAACGCAAGGGCCACTACGCCCTGGCCGCCGCCGACTACGAAGCGGCCATCGCCCACGCCGAACACCTCGGCGCCCGCGCCCAGGCGGCGGTGCTCAGCGCCCGGCTGGGCAGCGCGCTGCTGGAGGCGGGCGACGGCGAGCGCGGTGAGCGGCTGCTGCGCGAGGTGATCGCCCAGCGCGAGGACTCGCACAGCGAGGCCATGCCCGCCGCCCGGCTGTTCCTCGCGGGTCTGCTCGGCATGACGGGACGCACCGCGGAGGCACGCGAGCAGCTGAAGCGGCTGCGCCGGGATTTCCGGATCGCCCACTTCATCGTCTTCGACGCGTTCATCCTCGGCGCGGAGGCCTGGCTGGACGCCGCCGAGAGCCGGTACGAGGAGTGTCTGCACCTGATCCGCAGGGCACTGAACCGGGCCGCCGACCCGCTGTCCACGGCCATCGCGCCCTACATGCGCTCCGGGTACCTGCTCATCGGCGCCTGGGCCCTGGCCGGCCTCGACGGCGGAGGGCGCGCCGAGGACGCGGCCCGCTGTCTGGGCGCCTTCGACGCGCTGCTGCCGCCCGGTCACAGCTCCCAACGGCAGGAGCGCGAGACCCGGCGGCGGGCGGAGCGGCAGGCCCGGGCGCTGCTCGGGGACGAGGCGTACGAGACCGCGTACGCGCAGGGCGGCGGCCTCTCCCTCGACGAGGCCACCGCCCTGCTCTGACGCGGATCCGAGCCGTCCGGTCAGTTCTTCGTGCGGAACTTGTGGATCGCGACGGGCGCCATCACGGCGGTGATGGCCACCGACCAGCCGAGCGTCACCCACAGGTCGTGGGCGACCGGTCCGCCCACCATGAGTCCGCGCGCGGCGTCCGCGAGCGTGGACAGCGGGTTGTAGTCGGTGAACGCCTGCAGCCAGCCCGGCATCGACGTGGTCGGCGCGAAGATCGACGAGCCGAACTGCAGAGGGAACAGCACCAGGAAGCCCATCGCCTGCACCGACTGCGCGTTCTTCAGGATCACGCCCAGGGTGAGGAACACCCACATGATCGACGAGGCGAACGCCGTGGACAGGGCCACGGTCGCGAACAGCCCCGGCCAGTTCGTGATCTCGAACCCGACGGCCACGGCGACGATCATCAGCACGGCGGTCGCGAACAGCATCCGCAGCAGCTCCACCGAGATCTTCGCGAACAGCACCGAGCCGCGCCCGATGGGCAGGGACCGGAAGCGGTCCATGACGCCGGAGTTGAAGTCCTGGCTGAAGCCGGTGCCGACGCCCTGGGACAGCGTCATGCTCATCATGGCGATCATCCCGGGGATGACGTACTGCACGTACCGGTCCTGCCCGCCGCCCAGCGCCTGCCCGATCGAGCCGCCGAACACGAACACGAACAGCAGCGTGAAGATGACCGGCATCAGCAGTGCGTCGGCCATCGACTCCGGGTCCTTGCGGATCCACAGCAGGTTGCGGCGGATCAGGGCCCCGGTGTGGCGCAGATGGCCGCGCAGCGGGATCCGGGCGTCCGCGGCGGCGTCGCTGACGGTGACGGCGCTCATACGGCGGCCTCCTGAAGGTCTTCGGCGGGTGCGGCGTCCTGCGGGGCACTGGCACGGTGGCCGGTGAGGGACAGGAACACCTCGTCCAGGCTGGGCAGTTCGGTGGTGATGGAGGAGAGCGTGATGCCGCGCGCGGTGACCGCGCCGACCACGGCCGTCAGCTGTTCGTCGCTGAGGATCGGCACGAGGACCTCACCCCGGTCGGTGTCGACGGTCGTGGTGGCGAGCCCGGTGATCCCCAGCTCGTCCAGCGCGCCGGCGAGGGGCCGCAGGCGGGTGGGATCGGCCGGGCGGACCCGCAGCGTCCGGCCGCCGACCTTCGCCTTCAGCGCCTCGATCGCGCCGCCCGCGATGACCTGGCCGCGGTCGACGACCGTCAGCTCGGAGGCGAGCTGCTCGGCCTCCTCCATGTACTGGGTGGTGAGCAGCACGGTGACCCCGTCGCCGACCATGCGCTTCACCTCGTCCCACACCTCGTTGCGGGTGCGCGGGTCGAGCCCGGTGGTCGGCTCGTCGAGGAAGAGCACGGCCGGCCGGCCGATCATCGACGCGGCCAGGTCCAGCCGCCGCCGCATCCCCCCGGAGTAGGTCGCCGCCGGCCGCTTGGCCGCCTCGGTGAGCGAGAAGCGCTCCAGCAGCCCGTCGGCACGGGCGCGGGCCTCCTTGCGGGGCAGATCGAGCAGCCGCCCGATCATGTACAGGTTCTCCCAGCCCGAGAGCTTCTCGTCCACGGACGCGTACTGGCCCGTGAGCCCTATCACGCGCCGTAGCTGCCGCGGCTGCCGTACGACGTCGTACCCGGCCACCGTGGCCTGCCCGGAGTCGGGCGCCAGCAGGGTGGACAGGATCCGCACGAGGGTCGTCTTCCCGGCCCCGTTCGGCCCGAGCACCCCCATGACGGTGCCTTCCCGCACCTCCAGGTCGACCCCGTCCAGAGCCTTGGTCTCCCCGTAGTGCTTCACCAGCCCCCGCACGGTGACAGCGGCGCCGCTGGTCTGTGTGTCGATTCGCGTCATGGGACAGACGCTCCCAGGGCCCACCGACAAATCACCGACAGGCCGCCGACAGCGCGTGCCGGTGGCCCCGGCCAGGCTGTCGGTGGTGTCGGCACAGGGGACAGCCCGTCGACTGGGGGAGATCGACGGGCTGTCCGTGGTACCGCTGTGGCTCTAGTGGACCGAGTTCTCCTCCTGCGGGAACGTCCCGCCGACGACCTCGTCGGCGAACGCCTTCACCGCGTCGCCCATGACCTCACGCAGGTTGGCGTACTGCTTCACGAACTTCGGCACCCGCCCGCCGGTCAGACCCAGCATGTCGGTCCACACCAGCACCTGCGCGTCGGTCTCGGGGCCCGCCCCGATGCCGACGGTCGGGATGTGCAGCACCCGCGTCACCTCGGCGGCCAGCTCCGCCGGAACCAGCTCCAGCACCACGGCGAACGCACCGGCGTCCTGCACGGCCTTGGCGTCCCGCAGCAGCTGCTGGGCCGCCTCCTCGCCCCGCCCCTGCACGCGGTAGCCCATCGCGTTGACCGACTGCGGGGTCAGCCCGATGTGGGCCATGACCGGGATGCCGGACTCGACGAGCAGCCGGATCTGTTCGTGCGACCGCTCGCCCCCCTCCAGCTTCACCGCCTGCACGCCCGCCTCCTTCACCAGCCGGGTCGCCGAGCGCAGCGCCTGCACCGGACCCTCCTGGTAGGAGCCGAAGGGCAGGTCGCCGACGATCAGGGCACGGGAGGTGCCCCGTACGACCGCCGCCGACAGCATCGTCATCTCGTCGAGGGTGACGGGTACGGTCGTCTCGTACCCGAGGTGGCAGTTGCCCGCCGAGTCGCCGACGAGCATCACCGGGATCCCGGCCTCGTCGAACACGGACGCGGTCATCGCGTCGTAGGCGGTGAGCATCGGCCACTTCTCGCCGCGCTCCTTGGCGGCGGCGATGTCGCGCACGGTGATACGGCGGGTGCCCTTGCCCCCGTACAGCGCCCTGCCGCCGTCGGAGGACTTCTGCTGAGCAGTCTGGGCAGCCGGAAGCTGCGTCATTGCACGGCTCCTAACACGTCATCTCGAGGCGCCCTGACGGCGTCCCCGGACCACGTCCATGGTGGCACCTCGTGCCACCGAGGGCTAGGGGAGCCCCTGTGAGTTCCACCCCCGGAGGCCGGACGGGGGAAGCCGCGTAAGATCCTGGTAAGAGAATTCCGATACGAGACGGTCTCGTATCGAAATGGTCCTAGGCTCGCCCTCATGACTACTCCTGCCGATCCGGCCGCCCCCACCGGCCCGCGCGTACCGGAAGCGGTGCACCGGCGCCGCTGGGCGATCCTCGGCGTGCTGATGCTGAGCCTGCTGATCGTCGTGCTGGACAACTCGATCCTGAACGTCGCCATCAAGACGATCTCCACCCCGGCCCCCACCGGCCTGGGCGCCACGCAGAGCGAACTGGAATGGGCGATCAACGCCTACACCCTCGTCTTCGCGGGCCTGCTGTTCACCGCCGGGCTGCTCGGTGACCGGCTGGGCCGCAAGAAGGTGCTCCTCGGCGGTCTCGCCGTGTTCGGCATCGGCTCGGCGTTCGCCGCCTTCTCCGGCTCGCCGGGCGAGCTGATCACCTTCCGGGCGGTGATGGGCCTGGGCGCCGCGTTCGTGATGCCCGCCACCCTCGCCGTCCTCATGAACGTCTTCGAGCGCGAGGAGCAGCCGAAGGCCATCGGCATCTGGGCGGGCGGCGTCGGACTCGCCATCGCCATCGGCCCGATCACGGGCGGCGTGCTGCTCGACCACTTCTGGTGGGGCTCGGTCTTCCTCATCAACGTGCCGATCGTGCTGCTCGCGCTCGCGCTGATGCTCTGGCTGGTGCCCGACTCGCGCGACCCGAACCCCGGCCGGGTGGACCCCGTCGGCGTGGTGCTGTCCGTCGTCGGCCTGGTCCTGCTCGTCTACGGCATCATCAAGGGCGGCCAGCTCGCCGACTTCACCGACGCCACCGTGCTGTCCACCATCGGCGCCGGTCTCGCCGTACTCGTCGCGTTCGTCGTGTTCGAAAAGCGCAGCGACCACCCGTCGATAGACGTCACGTACTTCAAGAACAAGGTCTTCTCGGCCGCCATCGCCGCCATCGCGCTGGTCTTCTTCGCCCTCATGGGCGTGACCTTCTTCTCCGTCTTCTACACCCAGAGCGTGCGCGGCTACTCGCCCCTGCAGACCGGCCTGCTCATGCTGCCGCTGGCCGCAGCCCAGATGATCTTCGCGCCGCGCGCCCGGCTGGTGGTCGACCGCATCGGCAACAAGGCCACGACCACGGGGGGCCTCCTCGTCATCGCCGCCACGCTGGCCGCGTTCGCCGCGCTGGACGCCGATACGCCCATCTGGATCCTGGAAGTGATCTTCTTCCTGATGGGCACCGGCATGGCGCACATCATGACGCCGGTCAGCGTCGTCATCATGCAGGCCCTGCCCCGTGAGAAGGCCGGCTCCGCCTCCGCGCTCAGCAACACCTTCCGGCAGGTCGGCGGCGCCCTCGGCATCGCCGTCCTCGGCTCGGTGCTGTCCACGGCGTACCGCACGGGCGTCGAGGACAAACTCGGCGCCCTGCCCCCGGCGCTACGGCACACCGCGGGGGAGTCCATCGAGGCCACGCTCGGCATCGCGGACAAGCTGGGCCCGCGGGGCGAGGCCCTGGTCGCCCCGGCCCACGACGCCTTCCTGCACGCGATGCACGTCACCGCCCTGTGGGGCGCGGGCGTCGCGGTCCTCGGCGCGGTCCTCGTGGCGCTGTTCCTGCCGGGCAGGCCCCCGGCGGTCCAGGGGGCCGAGGAGGAGCAGAGGTTGTCGCACACCAGCTCGTAGGCACGCGGGAGAATGCACGTCCCGGCCGGCTCGGAACGGCCGTCGCCGGGTCAGGAAAGGAAGCAGCGACGTGAGCCTCGCCGAACGGCACCCCCCGCACGACGGTCCCGCGAGGGGACGTCCCAGAAGCGAGGCCGTCGAGCGCGCCATCATCGAGGGCGTGATGAAGCTCCTGGAGGAGGGCGTGCCCCTCGCGGACCTGTCCATCGAGCGCATCGCCCGCACCGCGGGTGTCGGCAAGGCCACCATCTACCGCCGCTGGAGCGGCAAGGAGGAGCTCTTCGTCGACGTCGTGCGCGCCGCCGAGCTCCCGGATCCGCCGCTGCCGGGCACCTCCATGCGCGACGACCTCGTGGTCCTGCTGGAGCAGGTGCGCCGGCGCGGCCTGGCCAACCGCTCCTCGGCGATCCTGCACAGCGTCCACGCCCAGATGAAGAGCAGCCCGAAACTGTGGGCGGCGTACCACGCCACCGTCGTCGCCCCGCGCCGCCGGCTCGGCCTGGAGGTCCTCAGCCGCGGCCAGAAGAACGGCGAACTGCGCACGGACCTCGACCTGAAGCTGCTGAACGACCTGTTCCTCGGGCCGATGCTGTTGCGCGCCGTGCTGCACACCGACGCCGACCTCCCCGACGACCTCGCCGAGCAGGTCGTCGACACCCTGCTCGAAGGGCTGCGGCCGGGCAGCTCACCCTCAGTCAGTTCCGCCTCCCAGGGCTCCTAGTGTGCGTGTTTCGTCACAGAGGACGCTTTCGGGGGGTCTGATCGGAACTCGTCGCGGGAAGCCGAACGTCATCGCCCCCGTACGGCCGTCGAGGGTCGGCGGGAACGGAACGGATCATCCCCTAGGGTCGTAAGGACACGGGGGCGATGGTGTGCACGGCAGGCAGTGAGGCGACGGTATGGCGCAGCAGGCGTACATGACGGAGACGGACAACGGCGGCTCGGGGCCCGAGCCACGGGGAGCCCGGCTTCGGCGCCTGTTCGACCGGCTGGCGGGCTCCTGGCGGGGCGACCCGCGGATCTGGCGGCGCGGGCTGTTCGTCGCCGCGGCCGCCGTGCTGCTGGCCCTGGTCATGGGGCTGCACTCGCGCATCCCGAACACGATCGGCAACCTGGGCAGCCTCACCGAGACGTTCCTGCCCTGGCTGGGCCTCCTGGTCCCGGTGCTGCTCGTCCTCGCCCTGGTCCGCAGGTCCGCGACCGCGCTGATCGCGGTGCTGCTGCCGTCCGTGGTCTGGCTGAACCTCTTCGGCGGTCAGCTCAGTGACAAGACCGCCACCGGCGGCGACCTCACGGTGGTCACGCACAACGTCAACGCCGAGAACCCGGACCCGGCCGGCACCGCCCGTGACGTGGCCGCCTCCGGAGCGGACGTGCTGGCCCTGGAGGAGCTGACGCCGGCCGCGGTGCCCACGTACGAGAAGGCGCTGGCGTCGACGTACCGCTACCACTCGGTGCAGGGCACGGTCGGGGTGTGGAGCAAGTACCCGCTGAGCGGGGTGCGGGCCGTCGACACCGACATGGGCTGGACCCGCGCGATGCGCGCCACCGTGACCGCCCCGGCCGGGCAGGTCGCCGTCTACGTCGCCCATCTGCCCTCGGTGCGCGTGAAGATGGAGGCCGGTTTCACGGCCCGGCAGCGCGACCGCAGCGCCGACTACCTCGGCGAGGCCATCGCCCACGAACCGCTGAAGGACGTGGTCCTGCTCGGCGACCTGAACGGCACGATGAACGACCGCGCGCTCAACGCCGTGACCTCGCAGATGCGTTCCACGCAGGGTGCGGCGGGCAACGGCTTCGGCTTCAGCTGGCCCGCGTCCTTCCCGATGGCGCGCATCGACCAGATCATGGTCCGGGGCCTGAAGCCGGACAGCTCATGGACCCTCCCGCAGACCGGCAGCGACCATCTCCCGGTCGCGGCGCGTGTGAGTGTCACCACAAGCGGTTCCTGAAACTCCCTGGTCACAGCCCTGCCGCCGGAAATCCGCGCCGAAGGCGGCAGGGCGTGGAATAGCGCGCCTGCGAGACTTTGTTCCGTACTTGAACATACGCGTACGGATCTCCAAGCAAGTCTCGAAAGGCTCACTCATGCCCCTGGCCCTGCTAGCCCTTGCCGTGGGCGCCTTCGGCATCGGTACGACCGAGTTCGTGATGATGGGGCTGCTGCCCGACGTCGCGGACGACCTGAACATCTCGATACCCAGCGCCGGCCATCTGGTGTCGGCGTACGCGCTGGGCGTCGTCATCGGCGCCCCGCTGCTGGCCGCGGTCACCGCGAAGATGTCCCGGCGCACGGTTCTCACCGGCCTGATGGGACTGTTCGTCGTGGGCAACGCCCTGTCGGCCCTCGCGCCCGACAACGGCTGGCTGCTGGCCGCCCGCTTCCTGAGCGGCCTGCCGCACGGCGCCTTCTTCGGCGTCGGCGCCGTCGTAGCGACGAACATGGTCGCCCCCGAACGCAAGGCGCGCTCCGTCTCGCTGATGTTCCTCGGCCTGACGATCGCGAACGTCGCGGGCGTGCCGGTCGCGACCCTGATGGGTCAGCACCTCGGCTGGAGGGCGACCTTCCTCGGCGTCAGCGCCATCGGCCTCGCGGCCATCGCCGCGCTCGCGCTCCTCATCCCGCGGGATCACGAGCACATCACCGCCCAGGGCCTGCGCGGCGAACTCGCCGCCCTGAGCTCCCTGCCGGTCTGGCTGTCGCTCGGCACGACCGTCGCGGGCTTCGGTGCGCTCTTCTCGGCCTACAGCTACATCACGCCGATGCTCACGGAAGCCGCCGGCTACGCCGACGCCAGCGTCACCCTGCTGCTGGCGCTGTTCGGCGTCGGCGCGACCGCGGGCAACCTGCTGGGCGGCCGCCTGGCCGACCACTCCCTGCGCGGCACCCTGTTCGGCTGCCTCGCCTCGCTGGTGGTGGTCCTGTCGCTGTTCCCGCTGCTGATGCGCACGGAGGTCACGGCCGCCGTCGCCGTGATCCTGCTCGGCCTGACCGCCTTCGCCACCGGCTCCCCGCTCCAGCTCATGGTCATGGAGAAGGCCTCCTCGGCCCCGTCCCTGGCCTCCTCGGCCAACCAGGCCGCCTTCAACCTGGCCAACGCCGGCGGCGCCTGGATCGGCGGTCTCGCCCTGGCCGCGGGCTTCGGCGTCACCTCCCCGGCCCTGGCCGGTGTGGCCCTGGCCGTTCTCGGACTGGCCGTGGCGTCCTTCGCCTACGCGGTGGACCGCCGCCGGGCCCCGGCCTCCGGCCGCGAGCGGATCGTGGCGAGCCACGTCCCGCAGGAGGCGGAGCCGGTGCACCACTGACGGCTTCCGGCGTACGGCAGCCCGTGGGACCTGTTCCCACGGGCTGCCCTCGTTCGTCAGGCGGCAGCCACGGGACCGGACCCACGGGCTGCCGCCGCTCGTCGTCTACCGGGACGCCTGCCGCCGCGCCGCGACGACCGCCGAACTGGTCGGAGTGGTGAGGACCTCGGCCGCGTCCAGGTCCGGATGGGTGAGGTAGAACAGGCGCAGCTCGTCCACCTCGCCCTCGAACCGGGGCGGCCACTCGGCCGACGGCGTGAAGTCGTCCAGGACGAGAATCCCGCCGGGGGCGAGCAGCTCGACGACCCTGTGCGGGTCGTCCCGCTTGCCGCCGCCGTCGCAGAAGAACACGTCGAACGGGGCGTGCCGTTCGAGCAGCCGCCAGTCACCGGTCAGCACGCTGACGCGGCCGTCGTCGGCGAACACCCCGGCCGCGCGACGGGCCAGCTCCTCGTCCCGTTCCACGGTGACGAGCCGCGCGCCGTCCCCGAGGCCGCTGTGCAGCCAGGCGGTCCCCACACCCGACCCGGTGCCGCTCTCGGCGACGACCCCACCGGGCTTGGCGGCGGCAGCCGTCCTCAGCAGCCTGCCGACCTCCCGGACGCAGCTCTTGGTGAACCCCGCCTCGACGGCTAGCCGTTCGGCGGCCAGAACACGCTCCGGAACACTCCGCTCGCTCACGATCGACCCCCTCCGCGCCGAGGCTACGTGACCAGCCGTCAGTACGCAGGAGGACCGGTTGAAGCGCCGGGCGCGCGACCGCCCTACTCCCGCGGCTGGGTCGCGATCTGGATCAGGTTGCCGCAGGTGTCGTCGAGGACGGCCGTGGTGACGGGGCCCATGTCCACGGGCTCCTGGGTGAAGCGGACGCCCAGACGGCTCAGGCGCTCGTACTCGGCGCGAACGTCGTCCACGGCGAACTGGGCGACGGGGATGCCGTCGGCGGCGAGCGCGTCGCGGTAGGGCTTGACGGCCGGGTGCCCCGCGGGCTCCAGCAGCAGCTCCGTGCCGCCGGGATCCTCGGGGGAGACGACGGTCAGCCACCGGTCCGTTTCGCCGACCGGGACGTCGTACTTCTTCACGAAGCCGAGCACCTCGGTGTAGAAGCGGAGGGCCTTGGCCTGGTCGTCGACGAAGACGCTGGTCAGATGGATCCTCATGGCGGGCTCCCGTGGTCGGGTCGAGGGACGCGGGTCTCGGCGGGCCCGGCGGTCTCCCGCACCTCACGGTGCGGGAGACCGCCGGGCCCGGGAGGCCGGGCCGGTGGCCGTGGCCGTCCCTGACGACCCTCGCCCGTCAGAGCGACTCCCGCCACCCGTTCGTGATCGGCAGCCGGCGGTCCTTGCCGAAGCCCTTCGGGGAGATCTTCGTGCCCGGCGGGTACTGACGCCGCTTGTACTCGGCCGTGTCGACCATGCGCAGCGTCTTCGCGACCAGCTCCGCGTCGAAGCCGGCCGCCACGATCTCGTCCGCGCCCCGGTCCCGGTCGACGTACAGCTCCAGGAGCGAATCCAGGACGGGGTAATCGGGCAGCGAGTCCGTGTCGACCTGGCCCGGGCGCAGTTCCGCGCTCGGGGGCTTGGAGATCGAGTTCTCCGGGATGGGCGGGGTCTGGCCACGCTCCCGGGCGGCCCGGTTGCGCCACTCGGCGAGCCGGAACACCGACGTCTTGTAGACGTCCTTGATCGGACCGTACGCCCCGACCGAGTCGCCGTAGAGCGTCGAGTAGCCGACCGCCAGTTCCGACTTGTTGCCCGGGGCCAGGACGATGTGGCCCTCCTGGTTGGAGATCGCCATGAGCAGCGTGCCGCGCAGGCGCGACTGGAGGTTCTCCTCGGCCAGGCCGGTCAGGCCCAGCGAGCCCATGTACGCGTCGAACATCGGCTCGATGGCCACGGTGCGGTAGTTCAGGCCCGTGCGACGGGCCAGTTCGGCCGCGTCGTCCTTGGAGTGGTCCGAGGAGTACTTCGACGGCATCGACACGCCGTACACGTTCTGCGCGCCCACCGCGTCGCAGGCGATCGCCGCGACCAGCGCCGAGTCGATCCCGCCGGACAGCCCGATCAGGACCGAGGTGAAACCGTTCTTCGCGACGTACGCCCGCAGGCCCACGACCAGCGCCGAGTAGACCTCCTCGTCGTCGTCCAGCCGGTCCGCGTAACCGCCCGTGAGCTCGGGCTCGTACGCCGGCAGCGGCTCCTCGGAGAGCACCACGCGGTCGATGCGCAGACCGTCGTCGACCACGCCCGTCGGCGCGTCCGCCGACGCGGCCGGAAGGTCCAGGTCCAGGACCACGCAGCCCTCGGAGAACTGCGGCGCACGCGCCACGACCTCGCCGTCCTTGTCGACCACGATCGAGTCGCCGTCGAACACCAGCTCGTCCTGGCCGCCGATCATGGCCAGGTAGGCCGTGGTGCAGCCGGCCTCCTGCGCCCGCTTGCGGACCAGCTCCAGGCGCGTGTCGTCCTTGTTGCGCTCATAGGGGGAGGCGTTGATGGACACCAGCAGGCCCGCCTGCGCCGAACGGGCGGCGGGGACGCGGCCCCCGTCCTGCCAGAGGTCCTCGCAGATGGCCAGGGCGACGTCCACGCCGTGCACCCGCAGCACCGGCATGCTGTCGCCGGGCACGAAGTAGCGGAACTCGTCGAAGACGCCGTAGTTCGGCAGGTGGTGCTTGGCGAAGTTCAGGACCACCTCGCCGCGGTGGAGCACCGCCCCGGCGTTCTGCGGCGCGCCAGCCGGCTGGCCGTACTTCGGCTGGGCGGTCGCGCTGCGGTCGAGATAGCCGACGATCACCGGCAGCTCTCCGAAGCCCTCCTCGGCCAGGCGCGCGGCGAGAGCGCGCAGCGCCGCGCGGGAGGCCTCGACGAAGGACGACCTGAGCGCCAGGTCCTCGACGGGATACCCGGTCAGCACCATCTCCGGGAACGCGACCAGATGCGCTCCCTGTTCGGCGGAGTGCCGGGTCCAGCGGACGATCGACTCGGTGTTACCGGCGAGGTCGCCCACGCCGGCGTCGATCTGGTTCAGGGCGAGACGTAGTTGAGGCACGCCGCCCAGTGTAATCGTCAGAGCGACACAATGGGGTGGTGTGGGTCACCCCACACCACCCCATGTCCCCTTGCGGAGGCCGGCGGAAGTCAGCGCACCTCAGCGGCGCCGGTACGACTCCACGTAGCCGTTCGCGGGCGAGCCCACGCCGGTGACGTCGTCGTAGCCCTTCACGGCCGCGAGCGAGCTGTCCTTGCCGAGGCTGCGCACGGACGTGGTCAGACCGCCCGTGGCGTCGTAGCCGTTCACGAAGTCGACCCGGGCCACGGCGAGGCCGGAGCCCGTCGGGTCGTCGGTGACGTCGTGGTAGACCTTCGAGCCGTACTTCGCGTAGATCACCGGGTTGGCGAAGCCGATCGCCTTGCCGCGGGCCTCCTGGGCGAGGGCCTGGACGGCCGCGATGGTCGGCGCGGCGAGCGAGGTGCCGCCGATGCGGTACTCGCTGTAGGCCTGTGTCTTGCCGTCGGGGAGCGTCTGCGTCTGTCCCACCAGGAAGCCGGTGTTCGGGTCGGCGATCGCCGCGATGTCCGGGACGACCCGGTTGCCGGCCGCGCTGTTGGCCTTCGCCAGCGCGTTCGGCACGACGCCCTGCTGGTAGCCGGGCTCGGCGACGGTCTTGCTGGTGCCTCCGCCCGCGCCCGAGGTGAACGCGCCGGGGAAGTCGGTCCAGCTCTTGCCGTCGGCCGACAGGGTCGCCTTGTCGGTGCCCCAGCCGGTCTCCCAGAGGTACGTGTCGTCCTTGCCGACGGCCAGCGAGGTGCCGCCGACGGCGGTCACCCACGCCGAGTTGGCCGGGGAGTCGACCTGCTTCGTGCCGGAGTTCGCGACCTCGTCGCCGTCGTCACCGGAGGAGAAGTAGAAGCCGATGCCCTCGACCGCGCCCAGCTGGAAGACCTGGTCGTAGGCGGCCGCGAGGTCGGGGGTCTGCGCGGCCTCGACCTCGCCCCAGGAGTTGGAGACGATGTCGGCCAGGTGCTTGTCGACGACCTTGCCGAGCGCGTCGAGCAGGTCGTCGTCGTGGCAGGAGGCGGCGCCGACGTAGGTGACGTTCGCGGCGGGCGCGACCGCGTGCACGGCCTCGACGTCCAGGGTCTCCTCGCCGTACCAGCCGGAGGCCGAGCAGCCCTTGGTGTCGGAGTACTTCTTGGGCAGGACCTGCTGCAGCTGACCCGTCTTCCACGCCGCGTCGCCGTTGCGCTTGGCGTAGGTGCCGGCGTCGTAGGCGATCGTCGGGGAGGCGTACGCGTCCGTGATGGCGACCCGGACGCCCTTGCCGGTGCGCGTGCCCGCGCCGTAGGCGGCCCGCAGCTGCTTGCCCGTGTAGCCCTTGACGACGTAGGGGACCTTCTTGCCGTAGGCGTCCGGGAGAGTGCTCGCGGTGGCGGAGCCGTAGTACGAGGAGAACGGCCCGGCGTTGCGGAACACGGTGTCCGGCGGCGGCAGCTGATCGTCGTGCGTGGCCATGTGCGGCGCGTTGTCCAGCCCGGTCACGGTCAGGACGGCGTCGGCCAGGCTCTGCGGCACGGAGGCGGTGCTCGCCGGAGCGCGGTAGGTCCTCGAGCCCTTGGCGAAGTTGTGCAGCCGGGTGCCGAACGCCTTCTCGACGGCGGCCACGTCACCGCTGACGGACACGTAGTGCCGCGTGACGCCGGTGACCTTCAGGCCCGCGGCCGTCAGCCAGGACTTCACGGCCGCCACCTGGGCCGGGGTCGCACCGAAGCGGGCCTGCGCCTGCCCGGCCGTCAGGTACTTGCCGTAGGAGTCCGAATGCGGGTCGGAGACGGCCTTGGCGTAGGCGGCCAGGCCCGCCGCGTCCCGGCCGGCGAGGTAGACCCGGGCCGAGACCCGGGTGGTGTCGGAGGTGGCGCCCCTGTCCGCCTTGGCGGTGGCCCACGCGGGCCGGGTCCCGGCCAGCAGGTCGCGGGCCGGGTGGTCGGCGGCGTGGGCCGCGGGTATGCCGAGCGCCAGCGCACCGGCGAGCATCGGCAGTGTCGCTGCCAGACTCACCCCGGCGCGCACCGTGGCGCGGTTGGATCTCATGGAACCCCCTGCGGTTCGTCGTGAGTGGATCACTCGACGGTCGCCACTCTCGCGATGAACCGTTCATGCCAGGGAATGGCGCAGCCCAAGAACCGCTCTACGGAGGCCAAGAAGAGCCCAAGAGGCCGCAGTGCGGGGCGATGTGAGGCTTACGCCCCGCGTGTCCCTACGGCCGTGCCGCCGCGCCCCGCTCCTTGAGCATGTCCGCCATCAGCGCGATCTCCGACTGCTGCGCGTCCACCATGCCCTGGGCGAGCCGCTTCTCCACGCCGACCGCGCACCGCTCCACACAGCCCTCGGCCATGTGGATGCCGCCCTTGTGATGGTCCGTCATCAGCTGGAGGTAGAAGACCTCCGCCCGCTTCCCGCTGAGCTCGCCGAGCTTCTTCATCTCGGTGTTGGTCGCCATGCCCGGCATCAGCGCGCCGTCCTTGCCGGAGGCCATGCCGCCCATGTCCATCCAGGTCATCGGCGGTTCGGAGGACACCTTGGGCAGACCCCACAGGTCCAGCCAGCCGAGCATCATGCCGCGCTGGTTGGCCTGTGTCTGCGCGATGTCGTACGCGAGCCGCCGGACCTCCTCGTCCCGCGTGCGGTCGCGCACGATGTACGACATCTCCACGGCCTGCTGGTGGTGCACCGCCATGTCCCGCGCGAAGCCCGCGTCCGCGGACTCGGCGGACGGCGTCCTGCCGCCGCCGTCGTCCCCGGCGACGGCGTAGGTGATCGCACCGGCGGCCACGAGGGCCGCCGCCGCGGCCCCGGCGATCAGGCCGGCATGCCTCACTCGGACAGCCCGTTCGTGCACGCGGCTCCCGGCTCGGGGGTCTGCTCGCCCTGGACGAACTTCTCGAAGAACGCGTCCACGTTCGGGTCCTTCGCGCCCGTCACGGTGCGCTGGTGACCCCACGCCGAGAGCATGATCGGGTCCTTCTGGTCGTCCATCGGGCTCATCAGCGTGTACGGCGTCTTCTTCACCTTCGCCGCGAGCGCGTCGACGTCGGCCTTCTTCGCGTCGGCGTTGTACGTCACCCACACCGCGCCGTGCTCCAGCGAGTGCACGGCGTTGGTGTTCTTCAGCGGCTCGGTGTAGACGTCGCCGTTGCAGTTCATCCAGACCGGGTTGTGATCGCCGCCGACCGGCGGTTCGGAGGCGTACTTCACGGCCTTGGTGACGTGGTTGCGGGACAGCTTGCCCTCCCACGTCCTCACGCCGTCCTTGCCCGTCACGAACTTGCCCTTGCCGGAGGAGTCGCTCGTCGCCGCGGTGTCACTGCCCCCGTCGTCCTGGGACCGCACCAGCACGACACCGCCGACCACGAGCCCGGCGAGGACCACCACACTGGCCGCGATGGTGAGGACCCGGTTGCGGCGCTCACGGGACTGCTCGGCGCGCCGCATCTCCTCTATTCGCGCCCTGCGGTCCGTGCTGCTCTTGTTGGCGGAGCCCATGAGGTGTCCTTCGTGGGAAAAGTGACGGTCGGGTGGAGTGATCGTAGTGGGGGAGGCGGGGCGCCTCGTAGGGCAGCCGCGGGAATGGGCCGAATCGATACGGCACCGACAGCCGCCCGACAGCTTCACCGGTCCGTGCGCCGGTGTCGCGCCCCGAGGGCCTGCTCACGGATGCCGGATAATTTGAACCGCAGATTCCCATTACCTAGGCTGCCCGCATGCGGCTGCTGCGCTCGACCGACCTCGCCCTGCGGGTGCTGATGCGGCTCGCCGTCGCGGGCGCGTCGAGTCCGACGACCCGGGACGTCGCGGACGGCATGGACGTGCCGTACACCCACCTGGCGAAGGTCGTCGCCGAGCTCCAGCACATGGGCCTGCTCCAGGCCCGCCGCGGCCGGGGCGGCGGCCTCACCCTCACCGAGCGGGGCCGTACGGCCTCGGTGGGCGCCGTGGTCCGCGCCTTCGAGGGCGGCGGCGACGTGGTCGACTGCGAGGGCCCGACGCCCTGCCCCCTCAACTCCGCCTGCCGCCTGCGCGGCGCCCTGCGCCGGGCCCAGGAGGCGTTCTTCACCTCACTGGACCCGGTCACCGTGGAGGACATCGTGGCGGAGCCGACCGGGGCACTGCTGCTGGGGATCTCGCGGGGCGCCGCTCCCCGTACCCCTTAGTCCCGGCCCCTCGGCTACGGAAGGCTCCGACCCCCGTACCCCCTAGCCCTGCCCCGCCAGCCACAGGTCCGGGCCGAACACCTCGTAGTGGATGTGGGCGGGGGCCACGCCCCGGGCGATCAGCTGGGTGCGCACCGCCCGCATGAACGGGAGCGGGCCGCACAGGTACGCGCGCGTGCCCGGGGCGAGCGCGACACCGGTGAGGTCGACCCGTCCGGGATGCGTTCCCGCGGGAGCGTCCTGCTCGTACCAGAGGTGGACGGCCACGTCGGGCAGCTTGGCGGCGTAGGCCTCGTGGTCGGTGCGCAGGGCGTGGGTGGCGGGGGAGCGGTCGGCGTGCACGACGGTGACCGGGGCGCTGTGGCCGGAGCCGGCGAGGTGCGCCAGCATCGCCGCCATCGGAGTCACGCCGATGCCCGCCGAGGCCAGCAGCAGCGGCGTGCCGGGACCGCCGTCCAGGACCAGGTCGCCGTACGGCTCGGACAGCTCCAGTACGTCGCCGACCCGCACGCGCGCGTGCAGATGGTTCGAGACCTCGCCGTCGGGGACGCCGGCCCCGCGGATCCGCTTCACGCTGATCTGCCGAAGGCCGGGGCCGGGCGCCCCCGACAGGCTGTACTGCCGTATCTGCCGGGCGCCGTCCGCGAGGGCGACACGGACGGAGACGTACTGCCCCGCGAGGAAGTCCCGCACCGGACCGCCGTCGGCCGGCCGCAGCCGGAACGTGGCGACGTCGTCGGTCTCGGCGACCCGGTCGACGACCTCCCAGCACCGCCAGGTGTGCCCGCCGCGCTCCTCGCGCAGCCGCCGCTCCTCGGCGATCAGGGCGTTCGCCATCAGCCAGTAGACCTCGTCCCAGGCGGCGGCGACCTCGGGCGTGACGGCGTCGCCGAGCACCTCGGCGATGGCGGCGAACAGATGCTCGTGGACGACGCCGTACTGCTCCGGCGCGACACCGAGCGAGGCGTGCTTGTGGGCGATGCGGTGGAGCATCCCGTCCGGCCGCTGCCCGGGGTGGTCCAGCAGGTGGGTCGCGAACGCCGCGACGGCCCCGGCGAGCGCCTGGCGCTGGGCGCCGGAGGCCTGGTTGCCCCGGTTGAACAGATCCCGCCGCAGCTCGGGGTGTGCCGCGAACAGTCCGGCGTAGAAGCGCTCGGTGATCGTGCCGAGGGCGGCCCCGACGGCGGGGAGCGTGGCACGGACGGTGGCGGCGGACTGCTCGGACAGCATGAGGGCTCCTCAGGGCTCGGCTGAGCGCACGCTATTTAAAGTTGCATATGAGATGCAAATTAAGTGGGTGGAGCGACGAAGGGAACCGGCCGTTACGGATGCCGGTGCGAGCAGGCACTATGGGCGGAAGAGCAGTTCACCTGCCGTACGTGACGCGTTCGACCCCGCATCAGCCGGGCGATCATGGTCCGCAATGCGTTCGAAACGGTGGTGTGGTGGGATGCTCAGGTGCCCGACCGCCTCCCGTGGTACGGAAGAGAAGGCGGCCTGACCAGCAAGGATGGGGAAGCGGAAGATGGACAAGCAGCAGGAGTTCGTGCTCCGGACGTTGGAGGAGCGCGACATCCGGTTCGTACGCCTGTGGTTCACGGACGTGCTGGGCTTCCTCAAGTCCGTCGCCGTGGCCCCGGCCGAGCTGGAGCAGGCCTTCGACGAGGGCATCGGCTTCGACGGCTCCGCAATCGAGGGCTTCGCCCGGGTCTACGAGTCCGACATGATCGCCAAGCCGGACCCGTCGACCTTCCAGATCCTGCCGTGGCGCGCGGAGGCCCCGGGCACGGCCCGGATGTTCTGCGACATCCTCATGCCGGACGGCTCCCCGTCCTTCGCCGACCCGCGCTACGTGCTCAAGCGCGCCCTCGCCCGCACCTCCGACCTGGGCTTCACCTTCTACACCCACCCGGAGATCGAGTTCTTCCTGCTGAAGGACCGCCCGCTGGACGGCTCCCGCCCCACCCCGGCCGACAACTCCGGCTACTTCGACCACACCCCGACCAACGTCGGCATGGACTTCCGCCGCCAGGCGATCACCATGCTGGAGTCGATGGGCATCTCGGTGGAGTTCTCCCACCACGAGGGCGCGCCGGGCCAGCAGGAGATCGACCTGCGCTACGCCGACGCGCTGTCCACGGCCGACAACGTCATGACCTTCCGCCTCGTCATGAAGCAGGTGGCCCTGGAGCAGGGCGTGCACGCCACGTTCATGCCGAAGCCGTTCTCGGAGCACCCGGGCAGCGGCATGCACACGCACCTCTCGCTCTTCGAGGGCGACCGCAACGCGTTCTACGAGTCCGGCTCGGAGTACCAGCTCTCCAAGGTGGGCCGCTCCTTCATCGCGGGCCTGCTGCGGCACGCGGCGGAGATCTCCGCGGTCACCAACCAGTGGGTCAACTCCTACAAGCGCATCTGGGGCGGCGCGGAGCGCACCGCGGGCGCGGGCGGCGAGGCACCCTCGTACATCTGCTGGGGCCACAACAACCGCTCGGCACTGGTCCGCGTCCCCATGTACAAGCCCGGCAAGACGGGCTCGGCCCGGGTCGAGGTCCGCTCCCTCGACTCCGGCGCCAACCCCTACCTCGCCTACGCACTGCTGCTGGCCGCCGGCCTCAAGGGCATCGAGGAGGGCTACGAACTCCCGCCGGGCGCCGAGGACGACGTCTGGGCCCTCTCCGACGCGGAGCGCCGCGCCATGGGCATCGAGCCGCTCCCGCAGAACCTGGGCGAGGCCCTGACCCTCATGGAACGCAGCGACCTCGTCGCCGAGACCCTCGGCGAGCACGTCTTCGACTTCTTCCTGCGCAACAAGCGGCAGGAGTGGGAGGAGTACCGCTCCGAGGTCACCGCGTTCGAGCTGCGGAAGAACCTTCCGGCGCTGTAGGTCTGCCGGGTCGTCCGGCCCGGGCCGGACGACCCTCCCCGGCACCGCTCACACCGCCGCACTCTCCGAAGCCGTAGTCCACGCGAAACCGTCCGGGTCGGTGAACGGCCCGGTGTCGCCCGCGATGGTGAGGCGGTGGGAGCCGGTGCCGTCGGGGGAGACGCCGGCGACCTTGGCGAGGCCGCGGCGCTTGTACAGGGCCAGCTTCACGGGGCCCTCGGCGGCGAACTCGACGTACTTGGAGCCGAAGCTCTTGCCCACGGCCAGGCCGTGGTCGACGTAGAACTGCTTGCTGGCCTTCACGTCCTCGACACCGAGCAGCAGCACCACCTCGTCGACCCGCCCCGTCGCCGGGCCGGTGTTCTTCTTCGACGACGACGCGAGCTGCCAGATCGTGCCGTCCGGGGCCTGTACGACGCCCCCGTAGCCCCACAGCGACCTGGCGGCGGGCTTCAGCGGCGTCGCCCCGGCCCGCACGGCCGCTTCGAAGAACGCGTCCACGTCGGCCGGCTGGGGCACGACGAGTGACAGCGTGAACCCGCGGAAGCCGGACGTCGGTGCCGCCGAGGCCCGCAGGCGCAGCCGGTCGCCCAGACCGAAGGCGGCGGAGTAGAAGCGGTCGGCGACGGCGGGGTCGGCCACCTCGAGGGTGACGGATGCGATGGAAGTCATGACAACGACGCTAAGCGCGCCCCGCGAGACGCGCTTCTCGATTCCTGACCGGGTTGCGCGGGGGCCTCAGGCCTGCTGCCGCTTCAGGTCCGCCAGCAGCTGGTGCAGCGGCTCCGTGGCCCTGCGCCGGTACTCCTGCACCGCCCACCCGTTGCCGTCCGGGTCCTGGAAGTGCATGAACGTCGCGCCGTCGTCGGGGGAGTACTGGACCGGCTCCGAGACGTCGAGGCCGCGGGCGACCAGCTCGGCGTGGGCCGCCTTGATGTCGGCGACGCACAGCTGCAGGCCCTGGTAGGAGCCCGGAGCCGGGGTGGGACCGGGCGTCATCTGCCAGATCGACTCGCCCAGGGCGATCGAGCAGCCGGAACCCGGAGGGGTCAGCTGGACGATCCGCATCCCGGGCATGACCTCCTGGTCGATGTCCACGTGGAAGCCGACCTTGTCCCGGTAGAAGTCCCGGGCACGGTCGATGTCGGACACGGGCAGCGGGATGACTTCGAGGGTGATGTCCACGGCATGACTCCTTCGTCCGGCCTCATGAGAAGCGGTCACCGGTCCGGCTGAAGCCGGCTGAACGGCTCTCCCTCACCGAAGCCGAAAACGGCGGGCGGCGCCACCGAGTGGACGGCCACCGGACCCGCGCCGTGGCCGAAATGGCCCTCGCGTCCCAGGTGCGCCGCCGACCGCCGTACCCGGGTGTCCCCCCGCGTGGCCAGTCCGCGTAGCCGCGTGCCCCGGCGGTCACGCGTGTGGCGTCCCGGCCCGTGCGCAGATGCGGGACATCAACCCGGCAGCCCGCCCGTCCCTGTCCGCCCGCCGAACTCCCCGGCGCTTCCCCCGGCCCGTGCGGTTAGGCTCAAAGCCGTACGACCTTGATCCGACCCATGTCCGAGGAACAGTGCGAGGGAGGCCCGGATGACGGCGGTGCCGGGGCGCAGGAGCAGCACCTTCACACGGCTGCTGCGGCACGGCTTCACCGACGCGTCCGCCGCCGAGCGGCTTCTGGACAGCCCGGAGCTCGCGCCCCTGCGCGACGACCCGGTCCTGCTGGAGGCGCTGGGCGCCACCGCCGATCCCGATCTCGCGCTGCTCGGACTGGTCCGGCTGCTGGAGGCCCAGCACGGCCCCGGCGCCCGCCGGGAACTGCTCGACACGCTGATCTCCTCCAAGCCGCTGCGCGACCGCCTCCTCGGCGTCCTCGGCGCCTCCACCGCCCTCGCCGACCACCTCGCCCGGCATCCGGACGACTGGCAGGCGCTCGTCATGTACGAGGCGTACGACCTGCACCCCGGGGTGGAGGAGTTCGAGGCCGGGCTCGCGGAGGCCACCGACCCGGTCTCCCTGCGTGTCGCCTACCGGCGCTGCCTGCTGTCCATCGCCGCCCGGGACGTCTGCGGCACCACCGGCGTCGCCGAGTCCGCAGCCGAGCTGGCCGACCTCGCCACCGCCACGCTGCGCGCCGCCCTCGGGATCGCCGAGGCGGCCGCGCCCGAGGACGCGGCGCTGTGCCGCCTCGCGGTGATCGCCATGGGCAAGTGCGGCGGCCATGAGCTGAACTACGTCTCGGACGTGGACGTCATCTTCGTCGGGGAGGCCAGCGAAGGGGCCGACGAGACCAAGGCCGTGCGCGCCGCCACCCGGCTCGCCTCGCACATGATGCGGATCTGCTCCGAGACCACCGTCGAGGGCTCCATCTGGCCCGTCGACGCCAACCTCCGCCCCGAGGGCCGCAACGGCCCCCTCGTGCGGACCCTCTCCAGCCACCTCGCCTACTACCAGCGCTGGGCCAAGACCTGGGAGTTCCAGGCGCTGCTCAAGGCCCGCCCGGTGGCCGGGGACCTCGACCTCGGCGCGGAGTACGTCGCCGCCGTCCAGCCGCTGGTGTGGAAGGCCGCCGAGCGCGAGAACTTCGTGCCCGACGTGCAGAAGATGCGCCGCCGGGTCGTGGAGAACATCCCCGCGGGCGAGGTCGACCGGCAGCTGAAACTGGGCCCGGGCGGCCTCAGGGACGTCGAGTTCGCCGTCCAGCTGCTCCAGCTGGTGCACGGCCGGGCCGACACCTCCCTGCGCAGCGGCACGACCCTGGACGCGCTGGAGGCCTTGGCCGCGGGCGGCTACGTCGGCCGGTCCGACGCGGCCCAGCTCGACGAGGCCTACCGTTTCCTGCGCTCGATGGAGCACCGCATCCAGCTGTTCCGGCTGCGCCGCACCCACCTCGTCCCCGAGGACGAGGCCGAGCTGCGCCGCATCGGCCGCTCCCTGGGCCTGCGCGCGGACCCGGTCGCCGATCTGCACCGCGAGTGGCGGCGGCACGCGGGTGTCGTACGCCGCCTGCACGAGAAGCTCTTCTACCGGCCGCTGCTCGACGCGGTCGCCCAGCTCGCGACCGGCGAGGCGCGGCTGAGCACCGAGGCGGCCCGGGAACGCATGGTCGCCCTCGGCTACGCCGACCCCGCCTCCGCCCTGCGCCACCTGGAGGCGCTGGCCTCCGGCGTCACCCGCAAGGCCGCCATCCAGCGGACCCTCCTCCCCGTGCTGCTCGGCTGGTTCGCCGACTCGGCCGACCCGGACGCGGGCCTGCTGGGCTTCCGCAAGGTCTCCGACGCGCTCGGCAAGACCCCCTGGTACCTGCGGCTGCTGCGGGACGAGGGCGCCGCCGCGCAGAACCTCGCCCGGGTGCTGTCCGCCGGCCGGCTCGCGCCCGACCTGCTGATGCGTGCCCCGGAGGCGGTCGCCCTGCTGGGCGACGGGGACGGCGGCGGTCTGGAGCCCCGGTCCCGCGCCCACCTGGAGCAGGAGATACTCGCCGCCGTGCGCCGGGCCGACGGCGCCGCCCAGGCCGTCACGGCGGCCCGCGGAGTGCGGCGCCGCGAGCTGTTCCGCACGGCCGCCGCCGACATCGTCGGCTCCTACGGCACCGAGGAGCAGCCCGCCGAGGCCGACCAGGGCGCCCTGGTGGACCTCGTCGGGGCGGCGGTGTCGGACCTGACGGCGGCGACCCTCGCCGGCACGCTGCGCGCGGTCGTGCGGGAGGGCTGGGGCGACGACCTGCCCACCCGGTTCGCGATCATCGGCATGGGCCGGTTCGGCGGCCACGAGCTGGGCTACGGCTCCGACGCGGACGTGCTGTTCGTGCACGAACCGCGCGAGGGCGTCGACGAGCGGGAGGCCTCCCAGGCGGCCAACAAGGTCGTCTCCGAGATGCGCCGCCTGCTGCAGCTCCCCAGCGCCGACCCGCCCCTGCTCATCGACGCCGACCTGCGCCCGGAGGGCAAGTCCGGCCCGCTGGTCCGCACCCTCACCTCCTACGAGGCGTACTACCGCCGGTGGGCCCTGACCTGGGAGTCGCACGCGCTGCTGCGGGCCGAGCCCGTCGCCGGCGACGAGGAGCTGGGCCGCCGCTTCATCGAGCTGATCGACCCGCTGCGCTACCGGGCGGACGGACTCTCCGACGAGGCCGTGCGCGAGATCCGCCGGCTGAAGGCCCGCATGGAGTCCGAGCGGCTGCCGCGCGGCGCCGACCCCAAGCTGCACGCCAAGCTCGGGCCGGGCGGCCTGTCCGACGTGGAGTGGACCGTGCAGCTGATGCAGCTGCGGCACGGCTCGACGGAGCCGGGCCTGCGCACCACCCGCACCCGCGAGGCCCTGGCCGCCGCCCGCGCCGCCGGGCTCATCACGGACGAGGACGCGGCGACCCTCGACGAGGCCTGGGTCCTCGCGACCCGCGTCCGCAACGCGGTGATGCTGGTCCGCGGCCGGGCCGGCGACACGTTCCCGACCGAGTCCCGGGAACTGGCCGCCGTGGGCAGGTACCTCGGATACGGACCGGGCCACGCGGGCGACATGCTGGACGCCTACCGCCGCACGGCACGCCGGGCGCGCGGTGTGGTGGAGGAACTGTTCTACGGCACCGCCGAGCGTTGAGGCATGTCCGCCACGTCTCGCCTGCTCCACGGCACGACCTAGCGACGCCCACCCCGGACACCCGCAGGTCGTACCGCGGCCGGCGACCGCGACTCACCGCGCCCGCGCTGCGGCGCCAGCCTCGGCAGCGCGTACGGCTGCCTGCCGTACCAGAGCCGCGCGACCGTGAACCCGAAGGCCAGGCACAGCAGTCCGCCGACCGCGTCCAGCCAGAAGTGGTTGGCGGTCGCGACGATGACCACCAGCGTCAGGGCCGGGTACAGCAGGCCCAGGACCCGCACCCAGGGGACCGACGCCAGGGCGAAGATCGTCAGGCCGCACCACACGGACCAGCCGATGTGCATCGACGGCATCGCGGCGTACTGGTTGGACATGTGCTTCAGATCGCCCGAGGCCATCGACCCCCAGGTCTGGTGGACCATGACCGTGTCGATGAAGTCGCCGCCGTTCATCAGCCGCGGCGGTGCCAGCGGATACAGGTAGTAGCCGAGCAGGGCGACCGCGGTCGTCGCGAACAGCACCAGGCGCGTCGCCGCGTAACGGCCGGGGTGGCGACGGAACAGCCACACCAGCACACCCAGCGTGACGATGAAGTGCAGCGTCGCGTAGTAGTAGTTCATCCCGACGATGAGCCAATGCACCGAGTTCACCGCGTGGTTGACGGACTCCTCGACGGCGACGCCCAGATGGTGCTCGACCCGCCAGATCCAGTCGGCGTTGTGCAGCGCCTCGGCTCTCTGCTCGGGCACGGCGTTGCGGACGAGCGAGTACGTCCAGTAACTCACCGCGATCAGCAGGATCTCGAACCAGAACCGGGGCCGCCGCGGGGTGCGCAGCCGGCGCAGGGGGCCGCGCCCCGGATCGGCCGCAACGGGCTCCGGGAGGGCCGCTTCCAGGCCCTCCGGCTTCGTTACGGTCGTTTCACCCATAGGCGCAAAGTCTGCCAGAAAAGGACTTACGCACCGATCATCCCGCGGCCCCGCCCGGGCCGCATGTCCTACGGCGGTATCAGGCCGCGTGACGCGGGCGGGCGCAGTGAAGGGACCCTTCAGGGACGAACGCGTTCCCCCGGGGCCGAAGCGGTCGAACCGCGCACCACCAGTTCCGGCATGAACACGAACTCGCTGTGCGGCGCGGGCGTCCCGCCGATCTCCTCCAGCAGCGTGCGCACGGCCGCCTGCCCCATGGCCGGGACCGGCTTGCGGATCGTGGTGAGGGGCGGGTCGGTGAAGGCGATCAGCGGGGAGTCGTCGAAGCCCACCACGGAGACGTCCTTCGGCACGTCCAGACCGAGCTGCCGGGCCGCCCGGATCGCGCCCAGCGCCATCATGTCGCTGGCGCACACTACGGCCGTGCAGTTCCGGTCGATCAACGCGGTCGCCGCCGCCTGACCACCCTCGAGGGTGTACAGGGAGTGCTGCACCAGCTCCGACTCGACGGTCTCGGCGCGCAGACCCAACTGGTCCTGCATCGTGCGCACGAACCCCTCGATCTTGCGCTGCACCGGCACGAACCGCTTGGGCCCGAGGGCCAGTCCGATCCGGGTGTGCCCCAGGGACACCAGGTGCGTGACCGCGAGGCTCATCGCCGCCCGGTCGTCGGGGGAGATGAAGGGCGCCTGCACCTTCGGCGAGAAGCCGTCGACCAGGACGTACGGCACGCCCTGGGCGCGCAGCCGGTCGTAGCGCTGCATGTCGGCGGTGGTGTCGGCGTGCAGTCCGGAGACGTAGATGATGCCGGCGACGCCGCGGTCCACGAGCATCTCGGTCAGCTCGTCCTCGGTCGAGCCGCCCGGGGTCTGGGTGGCCAGCACCGGCGTGTAGCCCTGCCGCGTCAGCGCCTGGCCGATGACCTGCGCCAGGGCCGGGAAGATCGGATTCTCCAGCTCCGGGGTGATCAGACCGACCAGCCCCTCGCTGCGCTGGCGCAGCCGCACCGGGCGTTCGTAGCCCAGCACGTCGAGAGCGGCCAGCACGGACTGGCGGGTGGTGTCGGCGACGCCCGGCTTCCCGTTGAGGACGCGGCTGACGGTCGCTTCGCTCACCCCCGCCTGCAACGCGATGTCGGCAAGCCGTGTGGTCACAGCACCGGACTGTAGCGGCCGGTGTTCCCCTTGCGTACCGCCGGGACGCCTGGTGCGCGCCGTCGCACGGCCCGCTGCGGGTGGCTTGGTCATCGCGGTCCCTCGAGATTCATGGTCGGCGTCCGATCCGTCCGATCCGCAACGGATGATTCCCCCCGGCGGGCACGGATGGCAAGTGCTTGCAGAGTCTTGCACAGCCGTCCCACTGCCCGCCGGGCAGGCGGAAATCAAGGCCTCGGGGCGGTCGAGGCGAGGTCACGGCGGGGTAACCATCCGCACCCCTTGCAACTTTTTGCTGCAAGGTCTTTCGCAAGTCGTTGCAGCGCGGCTAATCTCACCGACGCCCGGCGGCCAACGGCGCAGTCGGCAGCACGAACGGGCTTCACCCTCAAGGAGAACTCATGCGGCGTGGCATAGCGGCCACCGCGCTGGCGGCGTCCCTCGCCCTGGCGGCGACGGCCTGCGGCGGAAGCGACAGCGGCGACGAGGCCGGCGGCCCGGTCACCATCACCTGGTGGGACACCTCCAACGCCACCAACGAGGCGCCGACGTACCAGGCCCTGGTGAAGGAGTTCGAGGCCGCCAACAAGGACATCAAGGTCAAGTACGTCAACGTCCCCTTCGACCAGGCGCAGAACAAGTTCGACACCGCCGCCGGTTCCAAGGGCGCCCCCGACGTGCTGCGTTCCGAGGTCGGCTGGACCCCCGCCTTCGCCAAGAAGGGCTTCTTCGCGCCGCTGGACGGCACCGAGGCCCTCGCCGAGCAGGACAAGTTCCAGCCCAGCCTGATCGAGCAGGCCACGTACGAGGGCAAGACCTACGGCGTCCCCTTCACCACGGACACCCTGGCCCTGGTCTACAACAAGGCCCTGTTCGAGAAGGCCGGCGTCGAGGCCCCCAAGACCTGGGGCGACCTGAAGAAGGCCGCCGCCACCATCAAGGACAAGACCGGCGCCGACGGTTACTGGGGCTCCACCCAGGCCTACTACGCCCAGACCTTCCTCTACGGCGAGGGCACCGACACCGTCGACGCCGACGCCAAGAAGATCACCGTCACCTCGCCCGAGGCCAAGAAGGCCTACGGCACCTGGCAGGGCCTGTTCAAGGGCAAGGGCCTGCACAAGGCCGACACCACCGCCGACGCCTACGCCCACATCCAGGAAGCGTTCGTCAGCGGCAAGGTCGCCTCGATCATCCAGGGCCCCTGGGAGATCACGAACTTCTACAAGGGCTCGGCCTTCAAGGACAAGAACAACCTCGGCATCGCCACCGTCCCGGCCGGCTCCACCGGCAAGGCGGGCGCCCCGACCGGTGGCCACAACCTCTCCGTGTACGCGGGTTCGGACAAGGCCCACCAGGAGGCCTCGCTGAAGTTCGTGAAGTTCATGACCTCGGCCAAGGCCCAGGAGACCATCGCGCTGAAGAACAACACGCTCCCCACCCGCCAGGACGCCTACACCGGCAAGGTCAAGGCGGACCCCGGCATCGCCGGCTACCAGGGCGTGCTGTCCGCCGCCCAGCCGCGCCCGGCGCTGCCCGAGTACAGCTCCCTGTGGACCCCGCTCGACGACGAGCTGCTGAAGATCGCGGGCGGCAAGGAGTCCCTGGACAAGGGCCTCGGCAACGCCGAGACCGCCATCGCCAAGCTGGTGCCGGACTTCTCCAAGTGACCGCCGGCCGGCCGCGGGATCCCCTGCCATGGGGGAGGGGATCCCGCGGCCACCGGCCCGCGCCTGCCGCCCGGCAGTCCCCTTGACCTCCTTGAACCTCCAGAAGGTGTCGAACCATGACAGTCGCCATCGACCGAGCGACCGGCAAGCGGCGCGGTGAGCGGGAACCGCGACCCGGGCCGGCCCAGCGGCTGAGGAACGGCTTCCACAAGCACTGGTACGCCTACGCGATGATCGCCCCGGTGGCGGTCGTCCTGGGCGTCCTCGTGGTGTACCCGCTGGTGTACGGCCTGTACCTCACCCTCACCGACGCCACCAGCCTCAACACCGCCCGCACGATCGGCGTCAACCACATCGACGCCACGTACAAGTTCATCGGCCTGGACAACTACGCCGACATCCTGTGGGGCCCGACGGCGTACGACCGCTTCTGGTCGCACTTCCTGTGGACGGTCTTCTGGACGGCGGCCTGTGTCGCCCTGCACTACGGCATCGGTCTCGGCCTCGCCCTGCTGCTCAACCAGAAGCTGCGCGGCCGCACCCTCTACCGGATGATCCTGGTGCTGCCCTGGGCGGTGCCCACCTTCGTCACCGTCTTCGGCTGGCGGTTCATGCTCGCGGACGGCGGCATCATCAATTCCGGCCTGGAGTTCCTGCACCTGCCGACACCGCTGTGGCTGGAGGACACCTTCTGGCAGCGGTTCGCCGCGATCATGGTCAACACCTGGTGCGGTGTGCCGTTCATGATGGTCTCGCTCCTCGGCGGCCTGCAGTCGATCGACGCGAGCCTGTACGAGGCCTCCGAGATGGACGGCGCCAACGCCTGGCAGCGGTTCCGCTACGTCACGCTGCCCGGTCTGAGGTCCGTCAGCACGACGGTCGTACTCCTGGGTGTCATCTGGACCTTCAACCAGTTCGCCATCATCTTCCTGTTGTTCGGCAACACCGCACCCGATGCCCAGATCCTCGTCACCTGGGCCTACCAACTGGGCTTCGGGCAGCAGCCGCGCGACTACGCCCAGTCCGCCGCCTACGGAATCCTGCTCCTGTCCATCCTGATCGTCTTCACCTCCTTCTACCGCCGCTGGCTGAACCGCAACGAGCAGCAGCTCGCGATCTGAGGCAGGAGTTCCCCATGAGTACGACCACCGTCGAGAGCCCGGCCCCGGCCGGCGAGCGGCGCCCCGCGAACGCCCCCGGCAAGGTCCGCGGCCGCGGCCAACGCAGCCGCGGAGCCTCCCTCGCCTCGCACGCCGTGCTGATCGTCGCGAGCCTGGCCGCGCTCTTCCCGGTCGCCTGGCTGCTCTTCCTGTCCCTCGGCCCGGACAAGGACGACTACCTCCACCCCGGACGCATCTGGGGCAAGATGTCCCTGCACAACTACGCGTTCGTCCTGCAGGACACCGGCTTCTTCGACTGGCTGAAGAGCACGCTGGTCGTGGTGCTGGGCACGACGCTGATCGGCGTCGTCGTCGCCGCGTCCACCGGTTACGCGGTCTCCCGCATGCGGTTCCCCGGCTACCGGAAGCTGATGTGGGTGCTGCTGGTCACCCAGATGTTCCCCATCGCGGTACTGATCGTGCCGATGTACCAGATCCTCTCGGATCTGCAGCTCATCGACAGCTACCTTGGTCTCATCCTTGTCAACTGCACCACGATCGTGCCGTACTGCGCCTGGCTGATGAAGGGCTATTTCGACACCATCCCGTTCGAGATCGACGAGGCGGGGCGCGTCGACGGGCTGACCCCCTTCGGCACGTTCGCGCGGCTCATCCTGCCGCTCGCCAAGCCGGGCCTCGCGGTCGCGGCGTTCTACAGCTTCCTCACGGCCTTCGGCGAGGTCGCGTTCGCCTCGACGTTCATGCTGAGCGACGGCAACTACACCTTCGCCGTCGGTCTGCAGACGTTCGTGAGCGAGCACGACGCGCAGCGCAACCTGATGGCTGCGACGGCCGTGCTGATCGCGATACCGGCCGCCCTGTTCTTCTACCTGGTGCAGAAGAACCTGGTGACCGGACTGACGGCCGGCGGCACCAAGGGGTGACCCCCGCGCCCGCCGGTGCGCTGCCGAACCGTCCCCCGAAAGCCCGAGGCGGCCGTGGTGCCCATCCGACCCCGCTGTGCCGCGGCCGCCTCGTCACCCCACCCACGCCTTCCATGACCGACCTCCTGTTACGCATCAAGGACGACATGAGCCAGCACTCAGCCGCACCTGCCCCCACCCCCGCGTCCGCCGTCGCCGTGGCCAAGCGCCGCGACTGGTGGCGGGACGCGGTGATCTACCAGGTGTACCCGCGCAGCTTCGCCGACAGCAACGGTGACGGCATGGGCGACCTGGAGGGTGTCCGCACCCGTCTGCCGTACCTGCGCGACCTCGGCGTGGACGCCGTGTGGCTCAGCCCCTTCTACGCCTCGCCGCAGGCCGACGCCGGCTACGACGTGGCCGACTACCGTGCCGTCGACCCCATGTTCGGCAACCTGCTGGACGCCGACGCGCTGATCCGCGACGCCCACCGGCTGGGCCTGCGGATCATCGTCGACCTCGTCCCGAACCACTCCTCCGACCAGCACGAGTGGTTCAAGCGGGCCGTGGCCGAGGGGCCGGGCTCCTCGCTGCGGGACCGCTACCACTTCCGCCCCGGCAAGGGCGAGAACGGCGAACTGCCGCCCAACGACTGGGAGTCGATCTTCGGCGGCCCGGCCTGGACCCGCGTCACCGAACCCGACGGCACGCCCGGCGAGTGGTACCTGCACCTCTTCGCCCCCGAGCAGCCCGACTTCAACTGGCGGCACCCCGCGGTCGGCGACGAGTTCCGCTCCATCCTGCGCTTCTGGCTGGACATGGGCGTCGACGGCTTCCGGATCGACGTCGCCCACGGCCTGGTGAAGGCCGACGGGCTGCCCGACCTGGGCTCCCACGACCAGGTGAAACTGCTGGGCAACGATGTCATGCCGTTCTTCGACCAGGACGGCGTGCACGAGATCTACCGGCAGTGGCGGCTGATCCTCGACGAGTACGCGGGCGAACGCATCTTCGTCGCCGAGGCGTGGACCCCGACCATCGAGCGCACCGCGAACTACGTCCGTCCCGACGAGCTGCACCAGGCCTTCAACTTCCAGTACCTCAGCACCCACTGGGACGCCGAGGAGATGCGTGAGGTCATCGACCGCACCCTGGAGGCCATGCGCCCGGTCGGAGCCCCCGCCACCTGGGTGCTGTCCAACCACGACGTGACCCGGCACGCCACCCGCTTCGCCAACCCGGCCGGTCTGGGCACCCAGATCCGCCTGGCCGGCGACCGGGCACTGGGGCTGCGCAGGGCCAGGGCCGCGAGCCTGCTCATGCTGGCGCTGCCCGGCTCGGCGTACGTCTACCAGGGCGAGGAGCTCGGCCTGCCGGACGTCGTCGACCTGCCGGACGAGGTGCGCCAGGACCCGGCGTACTTCCGGGGCGCGGGCCAGGACGGCTTCCGCGACGGCTGCCGGGTGCCGATCCCGTGGACCCGGACGGGGTCCTCGTACGGCTTCGGTGACGGCGGCAGCTGGCTGCCGCAGCCGGAGGGCTGGGGCGAACTGAGCGTCGAGGCGCAGACCGGCGAGCCCGGTTCGACCCTGGAGCTGTACCGGGCCGCGCTCGCCGTGCGCCGCGAGCGGCCCGACCTCGGCGCCGGTACGTCCGTGGAGTGGCTGCGGGCGCCCGAGGGCGTGCTGGCCTTCCGCCGCGGGGAGTTCGTGTGCGTCGCCAACACCACCGGCGAGTCGGTGGCGATGCCGGCGTACGGCCGGGTCCTGGTCGCGAGCGGCGAGATCGTGCAGGTCGACGACGAGGCGAAGGTGCCGGCCGACACGACGGTGTGGTGGACCACCGCGACCACCGCGACCCAAGAGGCCCGCGCCTGATTTTCCATTGAATTCCGTACGGCCCGCTGCCCTTTCGGGCGGCGGGCCTCTACTATCTGCGTCACCGCAAGGTTTCTGAACCTTGCTGCAAGAACCTTCAACGAAGAAGGAAACCCCACATGGCACGCAGATACCTCGCCGCCGCCGTCGCGCTCGCAGCCGCCTCGGTTGTCATGAACCCGACTGGTGCGCAGGCCTCCCCACCTGGCACCAAGGACGTCACCGCCGTCCTCTTCGAGTGGAACTTCGCCTCGGTCGCCCGCGAGTGCACCACCACCCTCGGGCCCGCCGGATACGGCTCCGTCCAGGTCTCCCCGCCCGCCGAGCACATACAGGGCCCGCAGTGGTGGACCTCGTACCAGCCCGTCAGCTACAAGATCGCCGGCCGGCTCGGCGACCGCACGGCGTTTCAGAACATGGTCAGCACCTGCCACGCGGCCGGTGTGAAGGTCGTCGTGGACGCCGTCGTGAACCACATGTCGGCGGGCAGCGGCACCGGCACCGGTGGCTCGTCGTACAGCAAGTACACCTACCCCGGCCTGTACTCGTCGTTCGACTTCGACGACTGCACCAGCCGGATCGGCGACTACCGGGACCGCTGGAACGTCCAGCACTGCGAACTGGTCGGCCTCGCCGACCTCGACACGGGCGAGAGCTACGTCCGCGGCGCGATCGCCGGGTACCTGAACGACCTGCTCTCCCTCGGCGTCGACGGCTTCCGCGTCGACGGGGCCAAGCACATCGACGCGGCCGACCTCGCGAACATCAAGTCGCGGCTGTCGAACCCCTCGGTGTACTGGAAGCAGGAGGTCATATACGGCTCCGGCGAGGCGGTCCAGCCGACCGAATACACGAGTAACGGCGACGTCCAGGAGTTCCGCTACGCCTACGACCTCAAGCGGGTCTTCAACAACGAGAACCTCGCCTACCTGAAGAACTACGGCGAGGGCTGGGGCTACATGAACAGCGGCGTCTCCGGTGTCTTCGTCGACAACCACGACACCGAGCGCAACGGCTCGACCCTCAGCTACAAGGACGGGGCGAACTACACCCTGGCCAACGTCTTCATGCTGGCCTGGCCCTACGGCGCACCCGACATCAACTCCGGGTACGAGTTCTCCGACCCGGACGCGGGCCCGCCCGACGGGGGTGCGGTGAACGCCTGCTGGCAGAACGGCTGGAAGTGCCAGCACAACTGGCCCGAGATCAAGTCCATGGTGGCCTTCCGCAACGCCACCCGGGGCCAGGCCGTCACGAACTGGTGGGACAACGGCGGCGACGCCATCGCCTTCGGCCGTGGGAACAAGGGGTTCGTGGCCATCAACCACGAGTCGGGCTCGCTGAGCCGTACGTATCAGACGTCGCTGCCTGCGGGGACGTACTGCGACGTGCAGAACAACAGGACCGTGACGGTGAACTCCGGCGGGCAGCTCACGGCCACCCTGGGCGCGAACACCGCCCTGGCGGTCCACGCGGGCAAGTCGAGCTGCTGAGCGGCCGACTGAAAGTTTTTTCCGGTGGTTTCAAGCCTCTTGCTGTAAGCGTTGCGGCGGCGATACGGTCGCGCGGGGTCGGACCCGAAGAGCCGTAATCGCAAGGAGCCCATCTGTGATACCGAGATGGCCGACGCCGTCGAGGCGCCGAACCACCCATGCCGGACGGGTCGCTGCGGTCACCGTGACCGCGCTGGCCGCAGCGCTCGTCCAGCCCCTCGCGGCGCGGGCCGGCACACCGCCTCCACCCCCCTCCGACGCCGGACTGGCGGCCCAGCCCGCCCGGCACGACGCCACCCGCGAGCAGTTCTACTTCGTCCTGCCGGACCGATTCGCCAACGGCGACCCGCGCAACGACAAGGGCGGCCTGACCGGTTCGCGCCTCGCCACCGGCTACGACCCCACCGACAAGGGCTTCTACCAGGGCGGCGACCTCAAGGGTCTGACCAAGAAGCTCGACTACATCAAGGGCCTGGGCACCACCGCCCTGTGGATGGCCCCCATCTTCAAGAACCGGCCCGTGCAGGGCACCGGGGCCAACGCCTCCGCCGGCTACCACGGCTACTGGATCACCGACTTCACCCAGGTCGACCCGCACTTCGGCACCAACGAGGACCTTCAGACCCTCATCGACAAGGCCCACGCCAAGGGCATGAAGGTCTTCTTCGACGTCATCACCAACCACACCGCCGACGTCGTCGACTACGAGGAGAAGTCCTACGACTACCTCTCCAAGGGCGCCTTCCCGTACCTGACGAAGGACGGCGTGCCCTTCGACGACGCCGACTACGCCGACGGGCGACGCGGCTTCCCCGCGGTCGACCGGGACTCCTTCCCGCGCACCCCGGTGGTCACCGGGAAGAACAAGGTGCCGTCGTGGCTCAACGACCCGACGATGTACCACAACCGCGGCGACTCCACCTTCGCCGGTGAGAGCTCCACCCACGGCGACTTCTCCGGGCTGGACGACCTGTGGACCGAGCGGCCCGAGGTCGTGCGCGGCATGGAGAAGATCTACCAGCGCTGGGTACGGGACTTCGACGTCGACGGCTTCCGGATCGACACCGTCAAGCACGTGAACATGGAGTTCTGGACCCAGTGGGCCACGGCCCTCGACGCCTACGCCGCCAAGCGGGGCCGGGACGACTTCTTCATGTTCGGCGAGGTCTACTCGTCCGACACGGACATCACCGCCCCGTACGTCACCCAGGGCCGGCTCGACGCCACCCTCGACTTCCCCTTCCAGGAGGCGGCCCGCCAGTACGCCTCCCAGGGCGGCAGCGCCCGCACGCTCGCGGGTGTCTTCGGCGACGACTACAAGTACACGACCGGCAAGGCCAACGCGTATGAGCAGGTCACCTTCCTCGGCAACCACGACATGGGCCGCATCGGGTCGTTCCTGAAGCAGGACAACCCCAAGGCCACCGACGCCGAGATCCTCGCGAAGGACGCTCTCGCCAACGAGCTGATGTTCCTCAGCCGCGGCAACCCCGTCGTCTACTACGGCGACGAGCAGGGCTTCACCGGCCCGGGCGGCGACAAGGACGCCCGGCAGAGCATGTTCGCCTCACGCACCGCCGACTACCTCGACGACGACCGCATCGGCACCGACCGCACCCACGCCGAGGACGCCTACGACACCAAGGCGCCCCTGTACCGGCGGATCAGCGCCCTCGCCAAACTCCGCAAGGCCAACCTGGCCCTCACCGACGGCGTCCAGCAGGAGCGGTACGCGGCCGACGGCCCCGGCGTCTACGCCTTCTCCCGCACCGACGCGAAGACCGGCACCGAGTACGTCGTCGCCTTCAACAACGCGGGCGAGAAGAAGACCGCGACCTTCCCGACGGGTTCGGCCGGCATGACCTTCAAGGGCATCCACGGCACCGCCGCGACCCTGAAGAGCGACGGTGACAAGAAGGTCACCGTCACCGTCCCGGCCGGCTCCGCGATCGTCCTCAAGGCGTCCGGAAAGCTCGCGAAGCCCGCCACGGCCCCGACGCTCACCCTCAAGGCCCCGGCGGCCGGAGCCACCGGCACGGTCGAGGTCACCGCCGATGTCGACGGGGGGCAGCTCAACCGGGTCGTGTTCGCCGCGCAGACCGGCGGCGGAAAGTGGCAGGTCCTCGGCTCCGCCGACCACGCCCCGTACAAGGTCACCCACACCATCGGGAAGAACGTCGCCCCCGGCACGGCCCGGCGCTACAAGGCCGTCGTGGTCGACTGGGCCGGCCGCACCGCGAGCGCCCTGGCCGCCTCCGCCACCGGCACCCCGCCCGCCCCCGAGCCGCCCACCGCCTCCTCCCGCGACTACGTGATCGTCCACTACAAGCGCACGGACGGCGACTACGCCGACTGGGGCCTGTACGCCTGGGGCGACCTCGCCGAGGGAGAGGCCACCGAGTGGCCCAGGAGCCACCCCTTCACCGGCCGGGACGCGTACGGCGCCTTCGCCTGGGTCAAGCTCAAGCCCGGCGCCTCGAACGTCGGCTTCCTCGTCATCGACAAGGACGGCACCAAGGACGTCTCCGCCGACCGCACGATCGACCTCACCAAGACCGGCGAGATCTGGATCGAGCAGGGCAAGGACACCGTCACCACCGAGCGACCCGAGTACCCGGCGCCCGACAAGACCAAGGCCGTCCTGCACTACCACCGGGCCGACGGGGACTACGACGGCTGGGGCCTGCACGTCTGGACCGGCGCCGCGAACCCCACCGACTGGTCGAACCCCCTCAAGCCGGTCAAGACTGATACCTATGGCGCAGTCTTCGAGGTACCGCTCACCGACGGTGCCACCAGCCTCAGCTACATCCTCCACAAGGGCGACGAGAAGGACCTGCCCACCGACCAGTCGCTCGACCTCAAGGCGAACGGCCACGAGGTGTGGCTGGTGAGCGGCCAGGAGAAGTACCTGCTCCCGCAGCCCGCGGGCAATGCCGCCGCCCTCGACCTGACCACCTCCAAGGCGGTCTGGATCGACCGGAACACCCTCGCCTGGAACGGCTCCGACGCCGCAGCATCCACCCAGCTGCTGTACTCCCGGAACGGCTCGATCAAGGCCGAGGACGGCGCCCTGACCGGCGACGCCAAGTGGCTGCGCCTGGCGAGGAGCGAGCTCACCGACGCCCAGAAGGCGAAGTTCCCGCACCTCCAGGCGTACGACGCCTGGACCGTCGACCCGCGTGACCGCGACCGGGTCCGTGAGGCCCTGCGCGGCCAGGTCGTCGCCACCCAGCACGCGGCCAACGGAGCCGTCCTCGCGGCGACCGGCGTGCAGATCGCCGGCGTCCTCGACGACCTGTACCCGGGCGCCACCAAGGCCGACCTGGGGCCCACCTTCGCCAAGGGCCGCCCCACCCTGTCCGTGTGGGCGCCGACCGCGCAGTCCGTCGCCCTGGAACTCGACGGCAAGACCGTCGCCATGCGCCGCGACGACGCCACTGGCGTCTGGTCCGTCACCGGCCCGGCGTCCTGGAAGGGCAAGCCCTACCGGTACGTCGTCAAGGTCTGGGCGCCCGGCGTCCGCAAGGTCGTCACCAACAAGGTCACCGACCCCTACGCCCTCGCGCTCACCACCGACTCGAAGCGCAGCCTGGTCGTCGACCTGGACGACAAGGCCCTCAAGCCCGCCGGCTGGTCGTCGTACACCAAGCCCAGGGCCGTGCCGCTGCGGGACGCCCAGATCCAGGAGCTGCACATCCGGGACTTCTCCGTCGAGGACCGCACGGCGAAGCACCCCGGCACCTATCTGGCCTTCACCGACAAGGCGAGCGACGGCAGCAGGCACCTGCGCGAGCTCGCGAAGGCGGGCACCTCCTACGTCCATCTCCTGCCCGCGTTCGACATCGCCACCATCCCGGAGAGGAAGGCCGACCAGGCGAAGACCGACTGCGACCTGGCCTCCTTCCCGGCCGACTCCGACAAGCAGCAGGAGTGCGTCGGGAAGATCGCCGCGAAGGACGCCTACAACTGGGGTTACGACCCGTACCACTACACGGTCCCCGAGGGCTCCTACGCCACCGACCCGGACGGCCCCGCCCGCACGGTCGAATTCCGCAGGATGGTCAAGGCCCTCAACGACGACGGGCTGCGGGTCGTCATGGACGTCGTCTACAACCACACCGCCGCGAGCGGCCAGGCCGGCACCTCCGTCCTGGACCGGATCGTGCCCGGCTACTACCAGCGACTCCTCGCCGACGGCTCGGTCGCCAACAGCACCTGCTGCGCGAACACGGCCACGGAGAACGCCATGATGGGCAAGCTGGTCGTCGACTCGGTCGTCACCTGGGCCAAGGAGTACAAGGTCGACGGCTTCCGCTTCGACCTCATGGGCCACCACCCGAAGGCCAACATCCTCGCCGTCCGCAAGGCCCTGGACGAACTGACCCTCGCGAAGGACGGCGTCGACGGAAAGAAGATCATCCTCTACGGCGAGGGCTGGAACTTCGGGGAGGTCGCCGACGACGCCCGGTTCGTCCAGGCCACGCAGAAGAACATGGCCGGCACCGGCATCGCCACCTTCTCCGACCGGGCCCGTGACGCCGTGCGCGGCGGCGGCCCCTTCGACGAGGACCCCGGCGTCCAGGGCTTCGCCTCCGGCCTGTACACCGACCCCAACTCCTCGAAGAGCAACGGCACGCCCGCCGAGCAGAAGGCCCGGCTCCTGCACTACCAGGACCTCGTCAAGGTCGGCCTCTCCGGCAACCTCGCGGGCTACCGGTTCACCGACACCGGCGGCAACGAGGTCAAGGGCTCCGACGTGGACTACAACGGCGCCCCCGCCGGGTACGCGGACGCCCCGGGCGACGCCCTCGCCTACGCCGACGCGCACGACAACGAGTCCCTGTTCGACGCGCTGGCCTTCAAGCTGCCCGCCACGACCGGCGCGTCCGACCGGGCCCGGATGCAGGTCCTCGCCATGGCCACGGCCACCCTCTCCCAGGGCCCGGCCCTCTCCCAGGCCGGCACCGACCTGCTGCGCTCCAAGTCCCTGGACCGCAACTCCTACGACAGCGGCGACTGGTTCAACGCCGTCCACTGGAGGTGCGAGGACGGCAACGGCTTCGGCCGCGGCCTGCCCATGGCGGCCGACAACACCGACAAGTGGCCGTACGTCAAGCCCCTGCTGACCACCGTCAAGGTGGGCTGCGAGCAGATCGAGGGCGCCTCGGCCGCCTACCGTGACCTGCTGCGGATCCGGAGCACCGAGAAGGACTTCTCCCTCGGCACCGCCGCGCAGGTGCAGTCCCGGCTGTCCTTCCCGCTGTCCGGCACGGACGAGACGCCCGGCGTGATCACCATGCGGCTCGGTGACCTCGTCGTCGTCTTCAATGCCACGCCCGAACGCCAGGAGCAGCGCGTGTCCGCACTCGCCGGGACCGGCTACCGGCTGCACCCGGTGCAGGCGGCGGGCGCGGACACCACCGTGAAGTCCGCCGCCTACGCGCGGGAGTCCGGCACCTTCGCCGTGCCGGCGCGCACGGTCGCGGTCTTCACCCGGACCGCGGGGTAATCCACCGGTGCGGGCGGGGGCGGACCGCGACCGGCGGCCCCCCCCCGCCCCGCCCGCGGCTAGGGTGAGCACACCGAACGGGAACAGGAGTGCTGATGCCGCAGATCACCGTCGACTATTCCGCCGACCTCGCCGACGGCTTCGACCGGCCCGGATTCGCCAAGGCGCTGCACGAGGCGACGGTCGAGATCGCGGCCGCCAAGCCGCCCGCCTGCAAGACCCGGTTCCGCCCGACCGAGGACATCGTGGTCGGTCCGGAGACCGAGGGGCACGCCCACGTCCACGTCCATATCGCGCTGCTCGCCGGCCGCACCGACGAGACCAAGGCCCGGCTGACCGAGGCCGCGCTGGAGCTGTTGCGCAACCACGTGAAGCCCGCCGCCGGTCACACCTTGCACGCCTCCGCCGAGGTCCGCGACCTGGATCCGTCGTACGCGAAGTACGAGAGCTGAGCCGGATCAGCCCGCCAGCGCGATGAGCCGGCCGACCAGGTGCGCGAACGGGCCGTCGGCCGGTTCGTCCTTGAGGGCGCCGCGCAGCAGCTCCGCCATCTCCTCGTCGTAGGCGGCGCTGACGGCGGCGAGCGCGGCGAAGTCGTTGACGAGCTGCGGTTCCAGCTCCTCGCGCGGGATGCGCCGGCCGTCCAGCCAGATCAGCGCCGTCGACTCGGCGAGCGAGATCCAGGAGCGGACGACCAGTTCGAGGCGGGCGGGCGGATCGGTCACGCCCAGGTGCGAAAGGATCTGGACATACGCGGCCTGCCGTACGGAGTCGACGAGCGCGTTGGTCGTCGAGGAGCCGACGGCCGGACCGCCGCGCATCAGGGCGGAGAAACCGGGCCCGTGTTCGTCCACGAAGTCGAAGTAGCGGTGCATCACGCGCAGCAGCCGCGCCCCCAGCGGGCCCTCGTGAGGCTCCACGAAACGGGCCGCCAGATCGTCCGAGGCGCGCTGCAACGCGGCCTCGTACAGGCTGAGTTTGCCGGGGAAGTAGTGGTAGACGAGCGGGCGTGAGATGCCCGCGGCCGACGCTATCTCGTCGATGGAGACCTCGTCGGGCGAGCGGCGGCTGAACAGTTCGAGGGCGACGCCGATCAACTGCTGCCGCCGCTCCTCGACTCCCATTCTGCGGCGAACCCCGGTAGTCATGCGAACACCTTACCGATCGATTCCGGCCTCGAACGGGCCGGATCGATCACCGGGTCACCCGGCCTCATCGCACGGGCCGGCGATACGGCCCCGGTTCAGCGCAGCCCGCGCAGCGAACGCCCGTCCTTCAGGGTTCCCTTGAGCTGAGCCCTGGCCCCCCGCTCGGCCGGGACGGTCAGCAGACTGCCCCGTGCTTCCCCGTTCACCGCGCCCGTCGCCCGGACCGACGCCGTCTTCCGGCTGCCGGCGGCCAACAGGTACCAGTCACCGGCCTTCGACTTCCACAGCACCCCGGCCAGGACATGCGGGTCCCGCGCCCCGCAGGCCGGGACGTTCTCGGCCTGCGCCGCCGCCGCGCCGTACGCCCCGCCCGGAGTGTGGAACTGCGCCAGCACCCGCGCCCCGCCGCCCCGCCAGGTCTCGGCCCGCGTGCACACCCACGCCGCCGAGCCGCTCGCGTCGGGCAGCGGCTGTTCGTTGAACGCCCAGGCGTTGACGCTCCGCACCCCTGCCGAGCGCATCGTGCCCAGCGAGCAGGCGAACGGCTTCCAGGTGTGCAGCGCCGCGGCCCCGGACACCTCGGCCGGGGAGCCCGGCCGTCCGGTGGTGAGCCGGGCCGGGACCAGCTCGCCGAGGTCGGTCAGCAGCCGGGTCCCGCCGCCGTCGGTCACCTGCAGCACGTTCCACGAGGTGCAGGGGCCGGGCCGCAGGGCCGGGCTGGCCAGCGGCGCGGCCACACCGCCGGTGAGCGTGAGGTTCATCGCGCCGGAGCGCGGCTTCATCAGGTCCCGCTCGCCGGCCTTCCGCACCCAGGGGGCCGTCAGATAGCGGACGTTGCCGTCGGACCGGCCCAGGACCACCGCGCCCGCCTCGGCACGCCCGGCCCCGTCCACCCGGGCGAGGTCGAGGGCGGCGCCCTGCGTGCCGTCCTTCGGCTCGGCGTACCGGACGATGCGCAGACCGTCGTAGAGGATCACCACGCGCGCCGCGTCGACCGTCCCCGCGTACAGCAGCTGGGGCGGGCCGGCGGGCCCGCCGGAGAGGGTCCCGGGGGTCGCCGACACCTGGACCGTCTCGCCGGGGCGGGCCCACACGGCCAGGGCGCGGCGCAGCAGGGCCTTGTCGTCGGTGCGGTCGCCGCGGGCCGGCCACACGGAGAAGTCGGTGCGCGCAGAGCTGCGCCACGCGCCGGGCGGGACCCGGGTCAGCTTCGCCGGGTCCAGGGCGGCCTGCGCGGCCGGGTTCCGCGCATACGGGGGTGCCGCCGCGCCCTCGGGGCCCCAGCCCTCACCGGGCAGGCCGAGCAGGGCCCCGCACACCAGCAGGGCGGCACCGGCGACCAGTGCGGCCTTCAAGTGCTGGCGGCGGCGCATCAGGTCGGTGGGGCGGGCCTGGAGCGAGCAGGGGTCGAACTCGGGGGAGTCGAGCAGCCCGTACTGGGCGGGGACGCCGTCGGCCTCCAGCACCGCGCCCTCCGGGTCGGCGACGCCCGCCGCCGCGAGGACCTTGCCCACCCCGTCGTCCGTGAGCCGCTCCAGACCCCGCAGGGCGTAGGCGGCCCGGGCCGGGCCGGACAGGGTGGACAGCCGCTGGTCCAGAGCGAGTTCGTCGGCGCCGCCGGAGCGCGGGAACAGCTTCAGGCCCCACACGTGCGGCAGCAGCGGAGGCAGCTGGGCCCTCTTGGGCCACGCCTTCGCCTTCAGCGGCAGGCCCGCCTCCAGCGCCGTGCGCAGCACCTGGAGACGGACCAGGGCGTAGCCGGGGTCGCCGTCCCGCCCGGTGGACTGCGCAGGGATCACCGGGGACGGCGTGCGGTTGCGGGGCAGGGCCCGCTGGGTGAGGGCGTGTGCGGTCAGGACACGGCGACTGCGGCCCAGCCCGGGCGGCAGGACCAGGTAGGCCAGCCGGACGAGCCGCGGATAGTGCTCGACGAGGGCGGCCTCGGCCTGCTCGACGTCGACGACCGGACCGGCGGGGGAGGAAGGTGCGGGGCGCTGGGCGACATCCTGTGACTGCACGTTCAGCAGAACGAGCGAATCGTTGGTTGGTCACCAGGCCGCGGGTGTCACGCCCCCGGGTGGGCCCCGGGTTCCACGAGCAGCCGGGCGTAGTTCGCCATGGACCGCTGGTAGCGCGGCAGGTGCGGGGCCAGGGCGCCCAGGGCCAGCGCGAGTGCCTCCCGGTCACGGCCGAGACTCGACAGGCACAGCGCGAGCGTCGCGCGTACGGGGTCGTCCAGCTCGTCGGACGGGGCGAGAAGCTCGGGCGTCAGCAGCGCGACGCCCTCTTCGGCCCGGCCGGTGTTCCGCAGCGAGCTGGCCAGCTGGATCTTCGTCCGGCGTGCCTTGTAGGGGCTGACGTCTCCCAGCCCGTTCGCCAGTGCCTCCTGGTACAGCGGGACCGCCTTGTCGGAGCGGCCGGTGGAGTCCCAGGCGCAGGCCTGCTCGAACGGCCCGAGCGGACTGCCCTCGGGCAGCTCGGCCACAAGGGCGTCGACGTCGGCGCGGAAGCGGGCCTCGCCCGCCTCCGTCTCGCCGTAGTCGTCGAAACGGTCCCAGAGGGCGGCTGCACGATCTTCCCAGTCCTGATCCACCGGACCACCCTCGCACACGCGTGCACACCGGGGCAGCGGGATTTTGAGCACGGCGGGCTCCGCAGCCGTATCGAGGGCGAGAGCCTCTTGCCGGGGCTCGGTGCGGCATGCGTCCGGATCGTGCCGTGACAGGGACCGTGCCGACAAGGACCGGAGGAACAGATGAGGGTGACCCGACCGATGCTCGCGCTGAGCGGCGCGGTGGCGATACTGGCGCTGACCGGCTGCGGCGGGTCCGGCGGCAAGGACGAGGCGGCCGTTCCGAAGGAGGTGAGCGGCAGCCTGGAGCACATCGCCGCCGAGGCCGACTGCAAGCCGAACATGCAGACCGACGCGGACACCATCCGCCAGGCGCTGTGCAAGAAGGGCAAGGAGAAGTACGTCCTCGCGACCTTCTCCACGGACCGCGGCCAGCGCGAGTGGCTGAACAGCGCCAAGGACTACGGCGGTTACTACCTCGTCGGCCGCAAGTGGGTGGCCGTCGGCCAGCAGAAGACGGTCACGGCGCTGCAGGGCACGCTCGGCGGGACCATGGAGGAGGGTTCCGAGCACATGAACCCGGGCGGCAGCCACAACAAGAACGGCCATGGCGGCGGCAGCCATCACGGCTGAGCACGCGGGGCACAGCGGCAGAAGGCCGGCGGTGGGAACTCCCACCGCCGGCCTTCCGCGCTACCGGTTCAGGACTACTTGCAGTCCTGGCCGTCGTTGATGCACTGGACCATCTTGTTCATCAGGTTCTCGTCGAAGAAGTTGATGAAGTCGTTGTGGTCGGTGATCGCCTTGTGCAGCTGCTCCGGGAAGGAGTCCACCGCGAAGGCGTTCTGCACCTGCCCGTTGTTGATCTGCGGCGCCTGTACGTCGTAGACCAGGCGGACCTGGAGCTGGGGGATGGCCTTGAAGCCGTTCGAGCAGCTGCCGTCCGCCTCGACGAAGTCGACGTGGGTGCGGTGGTTGGCGCTGTCGATGTTCTGGCCGTCCCAGCAGCTCTGGAAGTTGGACGTCCGCACCACGGAGCTGCCCTCGGGGCAGAGCGGGTACTTGTCCGTCACCTGACGGTCCTCGAAGCCGGTGCAGCTCCAGGAGGTGTTGGCGTTGTTCAGGCCGTTGGTGGTGGACTTGGCGTCACCGGTGATGATGCGCAGGGCCTTCGGCATCGCGACGACGTCGCTGGTGCGGTTGCCGACGAACTTCAGCTGGGCCTCGGCCGGCTCGACGATCTTGCCGACGTTGCCGTCCTGGCCACCGCCGGGCTGACCGGCGTCGATGTCGTTCGAACCGTCCTGGATCCGCAGGACCGGCCAGAAGTAGGAGGACTTGTCGCCCTGGTTCTGGCAGGTGGTCTGGGCGTTCGCCAGGTCCTCGTCGCTCGCGAAGGCGTTGTTGCTCTGGTTTCCGACGTAGTCGTGCTGGTGCTGCGCACCGTTGGAGACACCCGGCGCCACGATCACGTTGTCCGAGTTGCGGTTCTCGTTCTCGTTGGTGCCGCACTCCGTGGTGAACGTGCCCGTCGAACCGCCGTCGCCGTTCGCGGCGAGGCCGTTCGGCAGGTTGCGGGAGTTGGGCTGGACGTCCTCGATCTTGATGAAGTCGTTCGCCGCCGGGCCGTTGCCGGCCTGCCCGCCGTTGCCGCCCTGGCCCTGCCCGCCGTTGTCCTGGCCCTGGTCCTGACCGCCCTGGTCCTGACCGCCCTGGTCCTGGCCACCCTCGTTGTTCTGGCCGTCGTTGTTCTGGCCGTCGTTGTTCTGACCCCCGCCGGCCTGGCCGTCGTTGGTGTTGGCCTCGGCGGCCATGCCCTTGCAGGAGGCCAGCTGCTCGAGGTTGCCCGGGGCCTGGCCGCCCACCCGCCGGATGTTGATGCCGATGCGGTCGATGACCGCGACGCGCTTCGACTTCAGCGGGCCGAGAATGGCGTTGTCGACGAAGCTCGCGTCACCGGCCTGGGCCTGACGCGTGGAGGCGAGACGGGTGTAGGCCTCGCTGATCTGCTTGTCGAGGTTGGCCAGCTCCTTGTCCACCCCCTGACGAGCGCCGTCCGGCACATCGGTCAGCTTCTGTCCTACGTCCGGGCACTGGATCGTGGCGATCTGCGCGCCCGCGGACTTCGTCTGGTTCGCCGAGTTCTCCTCGTGCGCCGAGGCGTAGAAGTTTGCCCAGATCAGCCCGCCCCCACCGAGCGCTAGGGCCGCCGATGCGGCAATGGCCTTGGTGGCCAGCGGCGTACGGCGTTTTCTTGTGTTGCGTCCCATGGAACTCCTCTGACTTCCTTTTTCGGGGGCATCGAGGCGCCCGACAGGAGTGAAGCGGCTCCCTTCCATACGCAGGGCGCCCCACGGGTGTTCAGAGGTCCCGGAAATTGATGCGAGATTCGTGAGGACCGCGTGTCATCAACAGCCGCTCCCGCACCGGCAGTTGTCGATCCCCCACCGGGGGTGAAGACACCGGTCCGGTTTCACCGGCCGTGGTCGAGATACGCCAGAACCGCCAGCACGCGGCGGTTGTCGTCGTCCGAGACCTCCAGCCCCAGTTTGGCGAAGATGTTGGCGGTGTGCTTGGCGATCGCCCGTTCCGTCACGACCAGCTTCCCGGCGATCGCCGCGTTGGACCGGCCCTGCGCCATCAGCTCCAGCACCTCCCGCTCCCGGGGCGTCAGCCGCGCCAGCGGCCGGTCCTCGCCCGAACGTCGCGCCAGCAGCTGCTGGATGACCTGCGGATCCATCGCCGTGCCGCCCGCGGCCACCCGCCGTACCGCGTCCACGAACTGGTCGGCGTCGAACACCCGGTCCTTCAGCAGATAACCGACCCCGCCGGTGCCGTCGGCGAGCAGTTCGCGCGCGTACAGCTGCTCCACGTGCTGGGAGAGCACCAGCACCGGCAGGCCGGGCCGCTTCCGGCGGGCGTCGAGCGCGCACTGCAGGCCCTCGTCGGTCTGTGTGGGCGGCAGGCGCACGTCGACCACGGCGACGTCCGGGTCCAGCTCGGCCAGTGCGGCGGCCAGTTCGGGCCCGGTCCCGACGGCCGCCGCGATCTCGAAGCCGTGGGCCTGGAGCAGCCGGACGAGTCCGTCGCGCAGCAGGAAGAGGTCTTCGGCCAGGACTACGCGCAAGGGATCTCCACGGTGACCATGGTGGGGCCGCCCGCGGGGCTGCTGACGGCCAGGACGCCGTCGAATGTACCCAGCCGCCGCTCGACCCCGGCCAGCCCCGAACCGGCGCCGATCACCGCACCGCCCTTGCCGTTGTCCGTGACGGTCGCCCGCAGCATGCCGTCCGCCCGGTGCAGGTCGACCCAGATCCGGTCGGCGCCCGAGTGCTTCACGGCGTTGGTGAGCACCTCGCTGACGGCGAAGTACGCGGCCGACTCCACGGGCGCCTCGGCCCGCCCGGGCAGATCCACGCTCACCTCGGTGGCCACCGGCAGCCGCAGCGCCAGCGCCCGCACGGCGTCGCCCAGGCCGCGTTCGGCGAGGACCGGCGGATGGATGCCGCGCACCAGCTCGCGCAGCTCGGCCAGGGCCTCCACCGAGGAGGCGCGGGCCTGCGCGATCAGTTTCTTCGCCTGCTCCGGGTCCTTGTCGAGGAGCGCCTCGATGGTGCCCAGGTCCATGCCGACGGCGACCAGCCGGGCCTGCGCCCCGTCGTGCAGGTCCCGTTCGATGCGCCGCAGTTCGGCCGCTGAGGCGTCGACGGCGTCACGCCGCGTCTCGGTCAGCACCCGCACCCGCTCGGCCAGTTCCCTCTGGCCGCCGCCGAGCACGGCACGGGTGAGCCGGAAGTGGACGCCCAGCAGACGGGGGGTCCAGAAGTGCGCGAGGAACAGCAGCACCAGGGCCAGGGCCGCCGCACCCAGCGCGGACGCCTGCCCCGTCACCGGCACGAACCCGTACCAGTACGTGTCGGGGAAGACCCGCCACAGCCCGAGCGCGAGCGCGAACCCCTCCAGCGGATAGAGCAGCAGCACCGCCGGCAGCAGCGCGGTGACGAACCCGGCGGTCATGTCGACCGGCAGCCACCGCAGGTCCCGCCAGGTCGCCGGGTCGCGCAGCATCCCGAAGGTGCGCGCCCAGGGGTTGGCGTCCTTCGGCAGCGGCCGGTACGCCGGGGGGATGCGCACCCCGCCCCACTCGGCCGCGAGCACCCGCCGCGCGTTGGCGAACGCCCGTACCCCCTCCAGCGCGTACGGCGTGGTGACGATCCCGACCCCGATCGGGATGAGTGCGATCGAGACCAGGGACAGGCAGAAGCACAGCACCGCCCCCGGCAGCGAGACGAGGGCCAGCGCGAGCCCCCGCACCGCGGCGAGCCCGATGCCCCGTCCTGTCGTCCGCCCGGTGCCGTTCTTCGTGTCCGTGGTCATGGCGTCAGTCTCGCCGAGCGGACGTGCCCGGTCACGGGGCCGGGCACCCGGCCCGGGGGTGGTGCTACGTACACCCCGGCGGCGAACGTGCCGTGTTCACGCGCCGGTTCCGGCCGCGAGGACCTTCGCCTCCACCTCCGGGTCGAGGCCCGAGCGCGGCCGGTCCGGGCGCTGGGGTGCCACGCCCCCGACGCCCTGCAGCCACTCCCAGGTGTCCGCCACCGTCTCCTCGACCGGCCGGCAGACCAGCCCGGCCCGGACCGCCCGGGAGACCTCCGCGCTGTGCAGGGCCTCGTACAGGTCGCTGCCCGGCGGCACCCAGACCGGCAGCTCGGTCCACGGCTCGATGCCCGCCTCCAGGATCACCGCGGGCTCGGTCCACCGCAGTTCGGCCACGCCGCCGGTGACCCGCACGCAGGCGTCGAGCAGGGCGCCCATGGTGGTGTGGCCTCGCGGACTGACCAGGTTGTAGGGGCCGCTCAGCTCCTGCTCTGCCGCGAGCACGATCCACTCGGCGAGGTCACGGACGTCCACGTACTGCAGAGGAAGTTCACGCGGGCCCGGCGCCAGCACCGGACCGCCGCGTGCCGTGCGGCCCAGCCACCACGGCAGCCGGCCGATGTTCTCGTACGGGCCCAGGATCAGGCCGGCCCGTACGAGCACCGACCGGTCCACGCCGAAGGCGTCCAGCACGGCCAGTTCACCGCCCCGCTTGTCCCGCGGGTAGTCGGTCTGCTCCGCGTCGGCGGCCGCCCCCTCCACCAGCGGTGCGTCCTCGTCGAACCTGGCGGGCCGGGCCCACGCGTACACCGAGCGGCTCGACACGTACACGTACCGGCCGGCGCGGCCCCGCAGCAGCCGCGCCGCCTCCAGCACCGCGCGGGGCGCCGCCGACCAGGTGTCGACGACGACGTCCCACTCGCCCGGGTCGTCGGCCAGGGCGGCCAGGCCGCCGGGCGCGGTGCGGTCACCGAGCAGAGACCGCGCGCCCGGCGGGGCCTCGTGCCGGCCGCGGTGGAAGACGGTCACCTCCCAGCCCCGCCCGAGCGCCGCCTCCACGACGGCCCGTCCCACGAACTCCGTACCGCCCAGCATCAGAAGCCTCATGCCGGTGACTCTGCCCGGTCGGGCGAGGGGACGGAACGGGGATCTGCTGTCAGCAGAGACGGAGCGCCCTGGCCGTCCGCGGGCGTCAGTGTCCCGTCGGCGGAACGTACTTGTAACCCACGCGGCGCACCGTGCGGATCGTGTCGCGGTGCTCCACGCCCAGCTTGCGGCGCAGACGGGCGATGTGGACGTCGACCGTGCGGCCGTCGCCGACGTGCCCGTAGCCCCACACCGTGCCGACCAGATGGTCGCGGGTGTGCACCCGGCCCGGGTGCGCGACCAGGTGGGCCAGCAGCTCGAACTCCAGGTAGGTGAGGTCGAGCGGCTGTCCGGCCACCCGGGCGGTGCGCTGCACGGTGTCGACCCGGATCACCGGCTCGCCGGCCGGCTCGGCGACGGGCTGCGGACCGGCGGCCTGGGGCAGATCGGGGACGGCCACCGGGAAGGGCGGCTGCTGGTCGGCCGGGACGAGCACCAGGTAGCCGATCATCGGCGGCTGCCCCGGCAGGGTGGGCAGGGTGTGCTGCGGGGCCGGAAGCCAGGTGGCACCCGGCGGCAGCAGGTCCGCGACCGTGACCACCTCGTCCCGGTCGACGGCACGCAGCCGGTGCCGGGGGCCGTGCGGCGCGGGGGTGGTGAGAGGGGCGGCGGTGGACAGGGAACGAGTGGTCGCCATGAGAGGTCAGCTCTTTCGCGCGAGGAGTTCGTCGGGGAGGTCGACGGCCGCGATGTGTGGGCGGGCTCGCCGAGGGACGTACGCGGTGCGCGCTGGCCGAAGGCCGGGGTGTACGGCTTTAGAGGGCCGGCGCGTTCATCGCGCGGCAACACACCCGGTCGAAGTCGTGGTCCTGGCGGGACGGCCAGAAGGGCTCGAGGTCATGACGACCCGTCGCGCTGCACTTCTGGTAGATGGCCATGAATTCATTGAAGCAGACACCGGCCCGCAACAGGAGCCTCCTCTCACTGCTTGGACGCCTCCTTGGCGTGAAAGCGATGTGGCCCGCCTCACCCCGTCAGGCGTTTGCGCCAGTTCAGGGGGCTGACCTCGATCGCCTTGTCCGGATTGCCGTCCCAGAGTGCGGACAGGCCGGCTGCGGTGAGGGCGGCCACGACCTCGCGTCCGACGGTGGTGCCGGTGTCGGCGGTGCCGTCGAAACCGCCGTACAGCAGCATCAGTCCCCGCCCCTCGGCGGCGCTCTCGGTGCACTGGCTGTGGAAGTAGACGAACCCGCGGTCGCTTTCGGCACGTTCGGCGCCTATCTCCGCGGTGCCGCAGGTGCGGCAGCAGGTGAAGTTCTCGCGGGCGGTGATGCCGTGGGTGTTGAGGGCGTCGAACGCGCGGGTGAGCCGCTCGGGGTCGGTCGTGGTCGGCCAGGTCTCCTGTTCGCCGAGCCGCTCCAGCCAGAGCCGGTCCACCAGTTGTCCGGCCTGTGCCCGTGACACGGGCCGCTCGTCGCCGTCGACCAGCCACTCCTCGGCGTCCTCGGTGAGCTGGGCCCGGTCGTCGTAACCGCAGCGCAGCAGCAGCCGTACGCGCTCCTCGACCTGCTCGCGGACGTCCTGCGGCAGGTCGGGGACCTCCTCGGCCGGGCCGAGGTCCACCGGCTCCCAGACGAGATGCGCGTCCCAGCCGTCCTCCTGCCGGGCCCAGCCGGTCAGCAGGTCGGCCACCAGGCCGGGGTCGGTCAGTCGCGTACCGAAGAAGCCGTCTCTGCCGCGGCGGTGTTCCAGCTGGTAGTCGCCGCCCTCCTCGTGCCACACCTGGGCGAAGACGTCCGGCAGGTCCGGGATGCGCTGCGCGACCAGGAAGCGGTTGTCCGCCCGCCCCAGCCCGGTCACGGCCGCGCGCACGTCCGCGGCCGTCATCCGGGTGTACTTCTGTCCGCTCTCGGTCCAGGCCTTGACGGCCAGGCCCCCCTCGCTCTCCATGCCGACACCATGGCACGTCCCACTGACAATGCGCCGAGGGGCGTCCACCGGTCGGTGGACGCCCCTCGGGAGGCGAAGCGCGGGGATCAGACCTGGCCGGCCTTCTCCAGCGCCGAGCAGCAGGTGTCGACGAGCAGACGCGTCACCACGTACGGGTCGACGTTGGCGTTCGGGCGGCGGTCCTCGATGTAGCCCTTGCCGTCCTTCTCGACCTGCCAGGGGATACGGACCGAGGCGCCTCGGTTGGAGACGCCGTAGGAGTACTCGTTCCACGGGGCGGTCTCGTGCAGGCCGGTGAGGCGGTCGTCGATGCCGGCGCCGTAGTTCTTGACGTGGTCGAGCGGCTTGGAGCCCTCGCCGAGCGACTCGGCGGCGGTGATGATCGCCTCGTAGCTCTCGCGCATCGCCTTGGTGGAGAAGTTGGTGTGCGCACCGGCGCCGTTCCAGTCGCCCTTGACCGGCTTGGGGTCGAGGGTGGCGGCGATGTCGAAGTCCTCGGCGGTGCGGTAGAGCAGCCAGCGGGCCACCCACAGGTGGTCGGAGACCTCCAGCGGGGAGACCGGACCGACCTGGAACTCCCACTGGCCGGGCATGACCTCGGCGTTGATGCCGGAGATCGCGAGGCCCGCCTTGAGGCAGTTGTCCAGGTGCGCCTCGACGACGTCACGGCCGAAGATCTCGTCCGCGCCGACACCGCAGTAGTAGCCGCCCTGCGGGGCCGGGAAGCCGCCCTTGGGGAAGCCGAGCGGGTAGCCGTCCTTGAAGAACGTGTACTCCTGCTCGATGCCGAAGATCGGCTCCTGCGCCGCGAACTTCTCCGCCACCTCGGCCAGCGCCGCACGGGTGTTGCTGGCGTGCGGGGTGAGGTCGATGTTCAGGACCTCGCACAGCACCAGGATGTCGTCGCCGCCGCGGATCGGGTCGGGGCAGCTGAAGACCGGCTTGAGGACACAGTCCGAGGAGTGGCCCTCGGCCTGGTTGGTCGACGACCCGTCGAAGCCCCAGATCGGCAGCGCGTCGAGACCGGCGGGGGCGCCCGTGATGATCTTGGTCTTGGAACGCAGTTTGGCCGTCGGCTCGGTGCCGTCGATCCAGATGTACTCAGCCTTGAAGGTCACGGGCCACATCCTCGGGTGTGTCTGGGCGCGTATCGCGGGTGCGTGCGGCGCAGCGGCACCGGCGCGCCGCGTCTGCTGCCCGGCAGCCTGACAACAGGCGATTTCCCGTCCATTGCTCGTATGTGAACCCCGTGTTACCTGGCCATGCTGTGCCGCGCTTCACGCCGTGAGGGCGTTTCGCGGGTGAGGCGCCGGTCACCGGCTCCCCTCCGTCAAGCCGGTGACCGGCGCCGCACGGCCCGCACGCGCCGGTCCTGCCGCCCCTGGCCGGGGGCGGCAGGACCGGTGACACGTACGAGGGGCGGCCGAGGGGGTGGCCGCCGCCTCATCGACTCACTCGGCCGTGGGGCCTCACCCCACCTTCTCGATCAGGGCCCGGCGGATCAGGAACTTGCCGGGCTCACGGACCTGTTCGAAGGCCGCGTTGTTGAGCAGCGCACAGCTGCCGGAGACCGAGGTGACCTCCACCGTCGTGGACTTGTTGTTGTCCAGGTTGGTGACCTTCAGCTTCGTGCCGGCCGGGAACTGGTTGCTGGACGCGGCGGGCGCACCGCCCTCGCCGGAGAGCGTGACCGTGGAGCCGTTGCACACCTGCTGCCCGGAGGCGGCGGCACCGCCCCCGGCGTCTCCCGCCGGGGCGGACGCGGCGGGCTGCGACGGCTCGGCCGAGGCCGCGGGCGGCTGGGCCGCGTCGGCGGGCTGCGACGGCTGTGCGGTCTGGGAGTCCTGAGCCGACTCCCCGACGGCGCACCCCGACGCCTCCTGCTTCCGCTTGATCTCCGCGACGACCGCCTCGCGGTTGGCGATCCGCGCCTCGGACTGCGCGTCCGGGTTGGCCCGCTGGTCCGCGATGAACTTCTGGTTGTCGCCGAGGGCGGTGGCGAGGCCCAGGCAGACCGTCGACTCCGACGCCGACTTGGGGGTCGGCGGCGTCGCGTTCGACGTGCTGGCCATGACGAAGGCCCCGCCTCCCGCCACCGTCGCCGCGCTCACCAGCAGCGCGATCTTCTTCTTCGGACCGAGAGTTCTCCTGCGCGACATGCGCGCCTCCTGAAGAGGTAGGGGAGCGTACGCCGCTATGTACGAGATACCGAACGAGGTTACTCAGCGGTCACAGGAGTCATTCAAGTGACCTGCGCCACACGGGGGCATGGCGGCTGGTCAGCGCGACAGAGCGTCCTGGACGGCCTCGTCGGTGCGGCCGACCACCGCCGTTCCGTCGTCCGCGGTGATGATCGGGCGCTGGATGAGCTTCGGGTGCTGGGCAAGGGCGGTGATCCAGCGTTCCCGCGAGGCGGCGTCCCGAGGCCACTCCTTGAGCCCGAGCTCCTTTGCGTCGGCCTCCTGGGTGCGGGTGATGTCCCAGGGCTCGAGGCCGAGGCGTTCGAGCACGCCCCGGATCTCGTCCTCGCTCGGCACGTCCTCCAGGTAACGGCGGACGGTGTAGTCGGCGCCCTCGGCGTCGAGCAGCGTCAGGGCGCTGCGGCACTTCGAACACGCGGGATTGATCCAGATCTCCATGCGCACACGGTAGCGCCGACCGGCTTGTTCGAATTTCCGGCGCCCTTTCCGCACCTCGCGGACCTGCCCTGACGCAGCGCCAATTCCCTGGCCGACCAGGGCATTTGCCGGGTTCTGCGGACTCCCCGTTGTCAGTGCCGGGCGGTAGACTGTAAGCAGTGTTCGAGGGTGGCGCCGGGGATGCAGACGTCTTCGGTGAGCCGCCCGACCGCGACAGGAGGATGCCTGTGCCCGCTGCCGCCCTGAAGTCGAAGCCGTTGCCCACCCAGTCCACCGCGAAGCGTCCCGTCCTGCTCGACCTGCCGTACGCGCCCGTGGAGAAGCGGCCGCTGCCGCCGGGACGGCCGCGCCAGTGGTACGTGACGCACAACCGCCGTCTCAAGGCGATGCGCCTGGCCATCGCCCTGCTCGACTCGGGCGTCCACATGCCCAACCAGGCCCGCGACGAGACCATCCGCGACACGGCGGAGCTGATCGGCGTCCACCCGCCGTCGGACACGACGTGCCACATGGTGCGGGCCTTCATGCGCTACGCCCGCTGACCCGCTCCGATCGAGCGCCGGGCACCCCGGTGACGGGGCGCCCGGCGCTCGATCATGCCGCCCTGCCCGGTGCCGTGAACACCGGCGGGTTCAGCCGGGCGAAGCCCTCCTGCCGCTCGTAGGGGAAGTACGGATACGGCGCCGGGCGGTGGCTCGCCGCGTCGAGCTTCGCCACCTGCTCGGGGGTGAGGCTCCAGCCGACGGCGCCGAGGTTCTGGCGCAGCTGCCGCTCGTCCCGGGCGCCGATGAGGACGGAGGACACGGTCGGCCGCTGGAGCAGCCAGTTCAGGGCGATCTGCGGCACCGCCTTGCCCGTCTCCTCCGCGATCTCCTCCAGTGCGTCGACGACGTCGTAGAGGTGCTCGTCGCAGACGGGCGGGCCGAATTCGGCGGTGCGGTGCAGCCGGCTGTCGGGCGGGAGCGGGGTGCCGCGTCGGACCTTGCCGGTCAGGCGCCCCCAGCCGAGCGGGCTCCAGACGATCGCGCCGAGGCCCTGGTCGAGGGCGAGCGGCAGCAGCTCCCACTCGTAGTCACGGCCGATCAGGGAGTAGTACACCTGGTGCGCCACGTAGCGCGGACGGCCGTGTCGCTCGGCGGCCGCGAGGGACTTCATCACCTGCCAGCCGGAGAAGTTGGAGACGCCGGTGTAGCGCACCTTGCCCGCCCGGACCAGCGAGTCGAGCGCGGACAGCACCTCTTCGACCGGCGTACCGGCGTCGAAGGCGTGCAGCTGGAAGAGGTCGATGTGGTCCGTGCCGAGGCGACGCAGGGCGTCCTCGCAGGCGCGGACCAGCCGGGAACGGGACGAGCCCGCGTCGCCCGGTCCGTCACCCGTCGGCAGGCTCGTCTTGGTGGAGACGATCACCTGGTCACGCCGGCCCTTGAGGGCCTCTCCGAGCACTTCCTCGGAGGCGCCGGCGGAGTAGACGTCGGCGGTGTCGAACATCGTGATCCCGGCGTCCAGGCAGATGTCCACCAGGCGACGCGCCTCCTGTGCGTCGGTGGTGCCCCACGCGCCGAAGAGCGGCCCCCGCCCGCCGAAGGTGCCGGCTCCGAAGCTCAGTGCCGGGACCATGAGCCCGGATGCGCCCAATCGCCTGTACTCCATTGCGAACCCCTCTCGGCAGCGACCCTTCGTTAATGGGCCTGTGGTTCCGTTAGTGGTCACTAAAGTAGCAGGGTGAGGTCGCTAATGGAACAGGAGTGCCGTTATGGCTGACGGGGGCGAACCGGGGACCGTACGGCCCGGAGGGCGCACGGCGCGGGTGCGCGAGGCCGTGCTGCGAGCGGCCGAGGACGCCCTGACCGAGCAGGGCTTCAGCGGCCTCGACCTGGCCGACATCGCTCGCCGCGCCGGTGTGGGCAAGACGACCGTCTACCGTCGCTGGGGGACGGTGGCCGCACTGGTGGCCGACCTCCTCCAGGACATGGCCGAGCAGTCCGCGCCGCGCACCGAGACCGGCTCACTGCTCGGTGACCTGACGGCCAACGCCCGCCTCGTGCAGCGCACACTGACGGACCCACGGCAGGGGCCGCTGTTCAAGGCGCTGATCGCCGCCGCGGCCGGCGACGCGAGGACGGCCGAGGCACTGCACCGCTTCTACGACATCCGCGTCAGGGAGTGGGCCCCCTGTGTCCGCCAGGCGGTCGACCGGGGCGAGGCGCCCGAAGGCACCGACGCGCACGAGGTGATCCGCGCGGTGTCCGCCCCGCTGTACTACCGCCTGCTGATCAGTGGGGACCGGCTCGACGAGGCCACGGCCACCCGGGCCGCCGAGGTCGCGGCGACGGCGGCGCGAGCGGGCGTGTACGTCGTGGGCCGGGGGAGGAAGACCTGAGGGGCACTGCCTGGGGCGCTGATCTCAGCCCGCTGCCAGTTCCTTCTCCAGCGGCGTGCGGAAGCGCGGCGTGACCCTGGTCGTGCCCAGCCAGCCGGTCAGCCGCTCCGCCTCCGACTCGATCGCCGCGCGGGCGTCCCGTCCGACACCCTCCTCCTCCAGGATCCGCCAGACGATCTCCCCGTCCGGCCGCTGCGCCCAGCCGCCCACCACCCGCCCGTTCCACCACACCGTCGGTCCCACGTTGCCGCTGCCGTCGAACAGCCGGGGCCGCAGCCGAGGGCCGAGGAACCAGTCGCGCTGCTGCCACCCCATCGCCGTCGGATCGAGACCGGGCAGCAGTGCGGCCCAGGGTTCGTCGGGTGACAGCACCGGGCCCGTGTCGCCCTCGGCCACATAGGCGGTGCCCTCGTCCAGCGACACCGCCTCCGCCCCGATCGCGGCCAGCGCCCTGCGCACCTCGGTCACACGCCACCCGGTCCACCACTTCAGATCGGCCTCCGTCGCCGGACCGCACGCGGCGAGCCACCGTCCCAGCAGCTCCGCCTGCGCCTCCGCGACATCCAGATCCGGGTGCTCGGGCGCCACGGCCCAGCGGAACCGGCTCGACGTCCACGAGCCGAGCGGCCGCCCGCGGACGACCTTCCCTTCCACGCCCAGCACCTTCAGCAGCCGCGTCGAGACCGTGTGCACCCCCTCGTAGCTCTTCCCGGCCGCGTACACGAACTGCTCCCGCAGACGCGGCTCGTCCGCGGCGAGTTCGGCCGCCGTCGCCTGCCCGCGCCGGGCGAGCGCCGCCAGCGTCGACTCCTCGACCTCCTTCAGCCAGGCCGCGTCCGGCGCACCGGCCGTCACCATGTGCTTGAGCAGCGAGGCCCTCTCCCGGGCGGCGACGGCCAGCCCCGTCGAGGCGTGCACGACGGCGGTCAGGGTGGTGGGGAACACGAACACCGTATGGCGCATGCCATGCATCCGCACCAGGTGACGGTCCTCGTACAAGGCCCGCTCGGTCTCCTCCACCGTCCTCGCGGGGTCGGCGAGCCGCGCGCCCACCGCGAGGTACACCGTCGCCGGGTCGGTGCCGTGCAGCGCGACCAGGGAACCGGCGACCTCCTCGGGCGTCTGCGCCCGCGCCCGCCCGGCCAGCCGCTGCCGCAGCGCGAGCCGGGCCCGCCGCTCCGCCACGCCGATGTACCGCTGCGCACCCATGACGGCCTCCGCTCGTTGTGTCCTTCCGCCCGACGGCATCATCGCGGACGACACCGACATCACCCCGCCGAACCCCTCAGGCGTACCGCTCCAGCAGCCCCGCCACATACGCCTCCAGCCTGACGCCCAGCACCTCCGGCGTCAGATCCGACCGCCCCAGCTCCCGCCACGGACCCGCGAGCTTCGCCGCGTCGGGTACGTAGGCCAGCGCGTCGAGCAGCCGCCAGTACAGATGGTCAGTGCCGTCGGCCAGGCGCCGCCCGCCCCGTGCCTCGTAGCGCTCCCGGAAGGCGAGACCCCACTCCGGCCCGTGCAGCAGCGCGAGTGCCGTGGAACAGTGGGCGACGTCCAGGTCGGCCGGTCCCCACGAGGTCTCCACCCAGTCGACGACCCCGCTGATCCGCAGACCGGCCCCCGACCCCGTGAACAGCACGTTCCCGGGGTGGAAGTCCCGGTGCAGGAAGCAGCCGTCGTAGGGCGGGGGAGTGCGGCCGATGACGTCCACGGCCCGTTCCCACCCTGGTGGCACCGCCGCCGGAGAGGTCCACGCCTGGTACGTCCGCGGACGCTCCCGGGGCACGACCCGGTGGATCCGCGCCAGCTGAGCCGCGAGCAGGTCCACCCGGACATCGAGGTCCTGCTCGTCGACCCGGACGCGGCCGGGCAGGACGGACATCAGCAGGGACGGATGGTCGCAGTGCTCGGCCGTCGCGTCGACGCCGATCAGCTCGGGGGCCGGTACGCCCTCCTGCTCCTCCAGCAGCGTGAGCACCTCCGCCTCGCGGGCCAGCAGCCCGGGCGCGTGCCGCCGGAAGAAGGGCTTCACGAAGGTCCGCAACGCCAGTTCGCTGCCGTCGTCAAGGGTGAGCCGCCGCATCTGGGCGCTCCAGCCACCGGTCAGAAAGGACGACTTGTCGACGGTACGGCCTTCGGGAAGCTGCTTGGTCACCCACCCGCGGGTCGCCGTCCAGCCCTGCTCCCCGAGCCCGGTCAGCAACGCCGTGACGCACGCGCGCCGGTCGCCGGGGTGATCACGGAACCACAGGCCCAAGCGGTGCCCGGCGTCCGGGAGTTCCCGGTGGGTGAACTGCGCGCGACGGGCCAGCGCCTCGGAGACGGCCTCCGTCACGGCGGGCGGGATGACCTCGTCCGTGCCGGGCACGACCAGCACCGCCCGCCCCTCGTACGCCCGCAGCACGTCGAGAGCGGGGGAGGAGCGCCAGCTCCCGGGGCGGCGGATGATCTCGCTGAACCGTCCGTCCCCCGCGCCGAACGGCACGTCCCACGCCTCGCCCGCGTACACGGCCGGTGCGCACAGCCCCAAGGCCGCGACCCGGTCACCGTAGTGCCGCACGAGGTCCGCCACCGTCTGGCCGCTCATGCTGAACCCGACCAGGACCAGCGGCGCGTCCCCCCGCACGCGGGCGTCGACGACGGAGACGGCCTGCTCGAAACGGCGGCGCAGGCTCAGCTGCGTCAGCAGCCCGGTGCTCTCCCCGTGCCCCGAGAAGTCGAAGGCGACGGCGTGGCAGCCGTGGGCGGCGAACTCCGTCAGCCACGGCACCAGTCGCTCCTTGCTGCCGTTGCCCGCGCCGTGCAGCAGGACGGCCGCCGCCCGGGCCTGCGCACCGTCGCCGGTGGACAGCCCGTCGAGCCGTTCGCCGCCGACGACGTGGGTGAAGGGGATCAGCTCGCTCATCCGGCCATTCACTCACGCGCCCCACGGCCCGTGCAGGGGGGCGGCCCAAGGCCCGTGAGGGGCTTTCACAATCCCGGCGCCCCCCACACCGGGAACCAGCGGCCCAGGTCCTGCTCGATGCGCAGATCACCGGCGAGCGCCGCCCGCACCTGCAGTTCGAGGCCGTTGTCGCGCCGCTGCGTCCCGTCCGGCAGGGGTGCGAAAGGATAGAAGGTACCGCGCTTGTAGAGGTAGACAAGGGCGAGCCGCCGGCCTGAGGGGTCCTCGAACCCGGCCAGCGAGCACAGCAGTTGGGGCCCGAACCCGTTGACCTCCATCTGGCTGTTCACGGCGTGCAGGTCGTTCACGAGGGCGGGGAGCCGGTCGGGGGCACGGCGTGAGACCAGCCAGGAGTAGCCGTAGTCGTCCTGCCGCAGCTCCACCGGCGGTCCGTCGCGGTCGACGTCGGCGTCCAGCAGCGCCTGCACTTCGCGGTGGGACTGCTCGAAGGCCGCGCCCTCGACCGAGGCGAAACACACCGCGCCCTGCCCGGTCGGCGTGAAGCCGGCCGCCGCCTCCAGGGTCACGGCCGCCGACGGCAGCGCGAAGAGCCGGTCGAGATCCGGCACGACCGGTTTCGTCCGGCCGAGCAGGATGTCCAGCAGCCCCATCCGCCGATCACCCCCCTCCCGGTGGCGCCGCCTCGCCCAGCTCGGCCGAGATCCGGCCCAGCTGGTCGAGCCGCTGCTCCAGGCTCGGGTGGGTCGAGAAGAGCCGTGCGACACCGGGCTCACGGCCCAGCGCCGGCGTGAAGTAGAAGGCGTTGAATGCCTGGGCCGTGCGCAGGTCCTTGCTCGGGATACGGGCGATGTCGCCGGTGACCTTGGTGAGCGCGGAGGCAAGCGCCGAGGGACGGCCGGTGAGCAGGGCAGCGGACCGGTCCGCTGCCAGCTCCCGGTACCGGGAAAGAGCCCGGATCAACAGGAAGCTCAGCGCGTACACGGCGGCCGACACGCCCATCACCGCGGCGAAGACCGCAGCCGTGTTCTGGTCCCTCCTGCCGCCGCCGAACAGCTGCGAGTAGAAGGCGAACCGCACGAGCAGCCCGGCGATCACCCCGAGGAACGAGGCGACCGTGATCACGGCGACGTCCTTGTGCGCCACGTGCGACAGCTCGTGGGCGAGGACGCCCTCCAGCTCGGCCGGCTCCAGCCGCCGCAGCAGCCCGGTCGTCACACACACCACCGCGTGATCGGGGTTCCGCCCGGTCGCGAACGCGTTCGGCATGTCCATCCCGGACACGGCGACCACCGGCTTGGGCATGTCGGCGACGGCACACAGCCGGTCCACGACGCCATGCAACTCGGGGTACTCGTCCCGCTCCACGACCCGCCCGCGCATGGCGTACAGCGCGATCCGATCGGAGAACCAGTACTGCGAGCCGAGCAGCGCCGCCGCGATCACCACGACCAGCACCCACGACTTCAGCAGCACGATCAACGCGGCGACGAACCCCACGTACAACAGTCCGAGCAGGAACAGCGTGATCCCCATCCGGGTGGTCAACCGCCGGTCGCTCCGGAAGCGGCTGTGCATCTGCCTCACCCCGCAGTCACGCACTCGTCCCACCGCCAGTGTGCACCGGCCCCGCTCATGAACGGGTCGTGCACGTCCCCAGAGCGGGCAAAGGCGTCACGCGCCCGAGGCCACGGCGTAGCCCGGCACGGACGGCCAGCGCACCGTCAGCACGACCGACTCCTCCTCGGCGACCCACGAGTGATCGACGCCGCGCCCCCACACGACGTAGTCCCCCTGCCGCTCCAGCAGCACACTGCGTCCCGGCAGCTCCACCCGGAACCGCCCGCTGATCAGCACGAGCAGCGCGGTACGCGCCTCACCCCGCACCCACTGCGCCCGCTCGTCACCCGGGGGATGCACACCCCACTTGATCTCGACGTCCTCACTGTGCCGCGGATCCCCGGCGTCCTTGAAATGCCCGAGAATCCAGCCCCGGTCCAGGGCGGCGTCCACACCGGCGTTGCCCACGTACACACGATCATCCACGGGGCCGGACGCTAACAGCCGCCACATCCAGGTTGCTGGACGGCCCCGAGCTGCTGCGGCTGACGACGGCACCGGACGTCCGCCAGGACGAGGAGCCGGCGCGGCATCAGGTGGCGGACCTGACCGAGCCGGAGCGCGGGGTGCTGAAGGCGGGCGAGGCGTACGTCGAAGGGTCCGTCGATTCGCCGGTCCAGGAGCTGCTGCGAGAGAAGGGCTGGAGCATCGACGCGCCCTGGACGCCGCTGCGCCGCGACCTTGACGGAGCCGGTGGGGGAGCCGGGCGTGCGGATCGAGGTGATCGGGCCGGAGCAGGCGTACGTGCGGGCCGCCGTACAGCGGGCGTCGTTCGGCAGGTCCACGTTCACGGAGGACCACTGGCACGCGATGGCTGCCGGAGTGCCGTACGCCGACGCCCGGTGTCTGGTCGCGTACGACGCCCGGGGCGACGCCGTCGCGACGGTGACGGTGTGGTCGGCGGGTCCGGGGAAGCCCGGGGTGCTCGAGCCGATGGGCGTGCGCCGGGACCATCGCGGGCAGGGCCACGGCAAAGCGATCAGCGTCGCCGCGGCCGCCGCCCTGCGTGAGCTGGGCTCGTCGAGCGCGCTCGTGTGCATCCCGAGCTCCAACACCGCCGCCGTCGCAACCTACCGGGCGGCCGGCTTCGGGACCCTCCCCGAGGTCAGGGGCCGACGCCGTGACGCGAGCTCGTCCCTGCGGTCCGGATCTAGTAGGGCGCCCGGAAGTTGATGTACCCCAGCAGCACGATCACCGCCGCCAGACAGCCCAGCACCACGACGGTCGAGACCCAGGGGGAGCGGCGACGGGAGCCGACGTGCTCGGGGTCGGCACGGAACGGCACCGGCCCGGGCGGGTCGTGCTTCCAGCGCGCAGCGAGCATGCGGGCCCGCGCGGAGGGCTCCTTGTGCTCGGCTCCGTCCGCCCATCTGAGGTCGAACTCGCGTTCCTGGTCGTCCTGTTCGTGCTCGGGCATTCCCATCCACCCCCGTGTGGTCCTGCCCCAAGAATAGAACACACGCCCGCGCCCCCGCCGTCGTGACGACAGCGGGGGCGCGGGCGGTGATGCCTCGATCAGGCGTCGATCACACGTCGAAGTACAGCTCGAACTCGTGCGGGTGCGGACGCAGCTGCAGCGGCGCGATCTCGTTCGTGCGCTTGTAGTCGATCCACGTCTCGATCAGGTCCGGCGTGAAGACGTCGCCCGCGAGCAGGAACTCGTGGTCGGCCTCCAGGCGGTCGAGGACGGCCGGGAGGGAGGTCGGCACCTGCGCGACGCTCGCGTGCTCCTCGGGAGCCAGCTCGTAGAGGTCCTTGTCGATCGGCTCGGCCGGCTCGATCTTGTTCTTGATGCCGTCGAGGCCCGCGAGGAGGAGGGCCGAGAAGGCGAGGTATGGGTTGCCGGAGGAGTCGGGCGCGCGGAACTCGACGCGCTTGGCCTTCGGGTTGGAGCCCGTGATCGGGATGCGCATCGCCGCGGAGCGGTTGCGCTGCGAGTACACCAGGTTGATCGGCGCCTCGAAGCCCGGGACCAGACGGTGGTAGGAGTTCACCGTCGGGTTGGTGAAGGCCAGCAGCGACGGGGCGTGCTTGAGGATGCCGCCGATGTAGTAGCGGGCGGTGTCCGACAGGCCCGCGTAGCCGGCCTCGTCGTAGAAGAGCGGCTGGCCGCCGGTCCACAGCGACTGGTGGACGTGCATGCCCGAGCCGTTGTCACCGAAGATCGGCTTCGGCATGAAGGTCGCGGTCTTGCCGTTCTGCCACGCCACGTTCTTCACGATGTACTTGAAGAGCTGCAGGTCGTCGGCCGCGGCGAGCAGCGTGTTGAACTTGTAGTTGATCTCCGCCTGGCCGGCGGTGCCCACCTCGTGGTGCTGGCGCTCGACCTGGAGGCCGGACGCGGCCAGCTGGAGGGAGATCTCGGCACGCAGGTCGGCGAAGTGGTCGACCGGCGGGGTCGGGAAGTAGCCGCCCTTGTAGCGGACCTTGTAACCACGGTTGTTCTCGACCGCACCGGTGTTCCAGGCGCCGGCCTCGGAGTCGATGTGGTAGAAGCTCTCGTTCGCCGAGGTGGCGAAGCGGACCGAGTCGAAGACGTAGAACTCGGCCTCGGGACCGAAGTACGCCGTGTCGGCGATGCCGGTCGACGCGAGGTAGGCCTCGGCCTTCTTCGCCACGTTGCGCGGGTCACGGGAGTACTGCTCGCCCGTGATCGGGTCGTGGATGAAGAAGTTGATGTTGACCGTCTTGTCGCGGCGGAACGGGTCGACCCGGGCGGTCGACAGGTCCGCGCGCAGCGCCATGTCGGACTCGTGGATGGCCTGGAAGCCGCGGATCGAGGAGCCGTCGAAGGCCAGCTCCTCGGCCGGGTCGAAGGCCGATGCGGGGATCGTGAAGTGCTGCATCACGCCCGGCAGGTCGCAGAAGCGGACGTCGATGAACTTGACGTCCTCGTCCGCGATGAACTTCTTGGCCTCGTCGGCGTTCTGGAACATCCAGCTCCTCCTACTCCCGACCGTCCCGCCGGGGTGGTAGTTCGTTCGTGCTGCCAGTGCGGGTGGCACACGCTGACCTCGACCCTAGGGACGGGTGGTTTCTCGGGCGTGACTCATTTGTTTCGCACAAGTTAACCGGCTCACCCTCCACCGTAGCCCGGACACACCCCGCCATGCCCTGGTCATTTACGGGCGCAGTACCGTGGACGGGTGGACAACAGGCAAGCACTCGGATCGTGGCTCTCCGGGCCCCGCGCGGCCGCGGAAGAGGCCGGTGTCGACTTCGGATACCGGGGCGAGCAGCTCGGTCTGCCCGAGGAGGGGCCCGGCTCGATCGCCCGCCCGGGCCGCCGGATCGGGGCCCTCGCCCTCGACTGGGGCCTGTGTCTCCTGATCGCATACGGTCTCATCACGCAGAGTTACAACGAGGCGGCGCAGACCTGGGCGCCGCTCATCATGTTCGTGCTGATGGTCCTCACCCTCGGCACGGTCGGCTTCACCCCCGGCAAGCGCCTGCTCGGCCTGCGGGTGCTGGCCCTGGACACCGGCCGGGTCAGCCCCTGGCGCGCCGCCCTGCGCACGGTCCTGCTCTTCCTCGCGATCCCCGCGCTGATCTGGGACCGCGACGGCCGGGGCCTGCACGACCGGCTGGCCGGCACGGTCGAGGTCCGCATCTGAGCGAAGCGCGAACCGGCCGACACGGACCGGCGAGAACGAGTCGGCACGGCCGACATGAACGAGGGGCGCCCGGTGTGATCCGGGCGCCCCTCGTTCATGTCGTGTGCGGGGTGTCAGCGAGCCTTCGGCCCGCCCTTCGGCAGGCGCATTCCCTTGGGCATCGGGCCCTTCGGCAGCGGCATGTTGCTCATCAGGTCACCGAGCGCGCGCAGCCGGTCGTTGGTGGCCGTGACCTGCGGGCCGGTCAGTACGCGCGGGAGCTTCAGCATGGTCGTCCGCAGCTTCTTCAGCTCGACCTGGCCCTCGCCCGTGCCCACGACCAGGTCGTGCACCGGGACGTCCGCGACGATGCGGTTCATCTTCCGCTTCTCGGCGGCCAGGAGGGTCTTCACCCGGTTCGGGTTGCCCTCGGCGACCAGGACGATGCCGGCCTTGCCGACGGCGCGGTGCACCACGTCCTGGTTGCGGTTCATCGCCACCGCGGGGGTCGTCGTCCAGCCCCGGCCGATGTTGTCGAGCACCGCCGCCGCGGCACCGGGCTGTCCCTCCATCTGCCCGAAGGCGGCCCGCTCGGCCCGGCGCCCGAACACGATCGCCGACGCGAGGAAGGCGAGCAGGAGGCCCAGGATGCCGAGATAGATGGGGTGACCGATCAAGAAACCGATCGCGAGGAAGACACCGAAGGTGACGATTCCGACTGCCGCGAGTACAAGACCGATCTTCTTGTCGGCCCTGCGGGTCATCTTGTAGGTCAGGGCGATCTGCTTCAGTCGCCCGGCATTCGCAGCGTCCGCTGCAGGTTCCTTCCTCGCCATGCCACGAAGTCTACGTGGCCCCACAAGCCCCGACGACGGCAGTGCCCGCGGGTGCCCCTGGGGGAGGGCCCGGAGTCAGGGGCGGACGGAGCGGACGGACAGGGACTGCTCGATGACGCGCTGCGTCTCGACCCGGTCCTTGGCACGACGGCGGTCCTCCAGCACGGAGGTCCAGGCGTTGCGGCGGGCCGTGCGCTGACCGCTGCTCATCAGCAGCGACTCGACGGCGCGCAGGGCGGTCGTGAAGGACGGGATCGCGGTGGCGCGGACGGGCGGCGCGGCCTGCATGGGTGAGGTCCCCCCTCGGGTGCGGGTGTACGTGCTGTGAGTCCAGCGTTACTGATTGGTGTTACCAGTGCGTGACCGGCCGGTCAAACACCCATGAAGGGCCGGCGGGGACCGGTGGAACGCCGACGCGGTCCTGACATGTGCCCTCATCTGCGAGGACGTCAGGACCGCGTCGAATCGGCCGCTACCGGCGAGTAGTCTCTTGTGCGCGAATTCACACGCTTGTCTCGCCCCTTGGTGGGCAGGGGCGGTGACGGTTCGTCAGACGGCCTGCGCCGCGACGTGCCCGTCCTCCTGCCGCGGAGCGGCCGAATGGCGCTGCTCCATGGCCATCTGGTACAGCCGCCCGGCCCGGTACGACGAGCGCACCAGCGGCCCGGACATCACACCGGAGAAGCCGATCTGCTCGGCCTCCTCCTTGAGCTCCACGAACTCGTGCGGCTTGACCCAGCGCTCCACCGGGTGGTGGCGCACCGAGGGCCGCAGGTACTGCGTGATGGTGACGAGCTCGCAGCCCGCCTCGTGCAGCTGCCTCAGCGCGTCGCTGACCTCCTCGCGGGTCTCGCCCATGCCGAGGATCAGGTTCGACTTGGTGACCAGGCCGTAGTCGCGCGCCTCGGTGATCACCTTCAGGGAGCGCTCGTAGCGGAAGCCGGGGCGGATGCGCTTGAAGATCCGCGGGACCGTCTCGACGTTGTGCGCGAAGACCTCGGGCCGGGAGGAGAAGACCTCCGCCAGCTGCTCGGGGACCGCGTTGAAGTCGGGGGCCAGCAGCTCGACCTTGGTGCGTCCGTCCGCGCGCCCCTCGGTCTGCTGGTGGATCTGGCGCACGGTCTCGGCGTACAGCCAGGCGCCGCCGTCCTCCAGGTCGTCGCGGGCGACGCCGGTGATCGTGGCGTAGTTCAGGTCCATCGTGACCACGGACTCGCCGACGCGGCGGGGCTCGTCGCGGTCGAGCGCCTCGGGCTTGCCGGTGTCGATCTGGCAGAAGTCACAGCGCCGGGTGCACTGGTCGCCGCCGATGAGGAAGGTCGCCTCGCGGTCCTCCCAGCACTCGTAGATGTTGGGGCAGCCGGCTTCCTGGCAGACCGTGTGCAGGCCCTCGCTCTTCACGAGCTTCTGCATCGCGGTGTACTCGGGACCCATTTTCGCCCGGGTCTTGATCCACTCGGGCTTGCGCTCGATGGGGGTCTGGCTGTTGCGGACCTCCAGGCGCAGCATCTTGCGTCCGTCGGGTGCGACTGCGGACACGACCGGCTCCCTAGCGATTGATTCTTCGGCGTCCTCAAGGGTACGCCCGTTGATTTGAATGCCTGTGTGGGCGCTACCCCTCCAGCCCCGCCACGGGCTCTTTTATGCCGCCGGGGTCTTCTCGATCTCCCGCGGCTTCGGCTCCGCGTTCTCCAGGACCTCCCGCAGATGGCGCTCCGCCACCGGCAGAACCTCCTCGATGGTGACGTCCCGGCCGAGCTCTCCGGCCAGCGAGGCCACGCCCGCGTCGCGGATGCCGCAGGGGATGATCCGGTCGAACCACTTGTTGTCGGGGTTCACGTTGAGCGCGAAGCCGTGCATGGTCACGCCCTTGGCCACCCGGATGCCGATCGCCGCGATCTTGCGGTCCTCGCGGCGCTGGCCCGCGTTGGACGGCGCGTACTCCGGGCCGTTCATGCGCGGGTCGAACTCCTCGTCGTGCAGCCGGGGGTCGAAGTCCAGCGACAGCCCTCCGGGTGCGGGGCGCTGCTCGACCGGGTCGCCCAGGATCCACACGCCGCTGCGGCCCTCGACGCGGCTCGTCTCCAGGCCGAAATCCGCGCAGACGCGGATCAGGGCCTCTTCCAGGCGGCGTACGTGCGCCACGACGTCCACCGGCCGCGGGAGCTTCTGGATGGGGTAGCCCACCAGCTGGCCCGGGCCGTGCCAGGTGATCTTGCCGCCGCGGTCCACGTCGATGACGGGCGTGCCGTCCAGCGGCCGCTCGTCGTCCGCCGTGCGCCGGCCGGCCGTGTAGACCGGAGGGTGCTCCAGGAGCAGCACGGTGTCGGGGATCTCGTCCGCGAAGCGCGCCGCGTGCACCCGGCGCTGCTCGTCCCACGCCTCCTGGTACTCGACGGCCTCGTCACCGAACCCCATGCGGACGAACCGCAACTCACTCACGGCAAGCGCCTCCCTCGGACGGGTGTGTCAGGCACGTAAAGCGCCCAAGCCACTGTACGTCCGGCCCGGACACGTCAGTCCCGGGGGCAATCCTCACACGATCGGATGAATGTCCGTGAAAGTGTGTGATGGGGCGCTTACTCTCCGCTACATTCGCGCCGTTCGGCAAGGCATAAGGCCTGCTCACAGGCAATCCGCGCACATCACGAAGGCCGGAAGGCAGGAGACCGCACCGCAGATGACGGAACGACCCGCGCAGCGCACCCCCAACCGACAGCTCGCCGCGCTCATCGCAGAAGCGGGGTTCTCCAACGCGGGACTCGCCCGTCGCGTGGACCAGCTCGGTCTCGAACACGGGCTTGATCTGAGATACGACAAGACATCCGTCACCCGATGGCTGCGCGGCCAGCAGCCGAGGGGCACCACGCCGGCCCTGATCGCCGAGGTCTTCACCCGGCGCCTGGGCCGGCGCCTCACCGCCCAGGACCTGGGCCTGGACGCCTGTGCCCCCGTCTACGCGGGGCTGGAGTTCGCCGCCACCCCCGAGGAGGCCGTCGACATCGTCAGCGGGCTGTGGCGCAAGGACTCCGGCAGTCACGCGGAGCTCCGCAAGATCGCCTTCACCCCGGCCGGGCTCGTCGTGCCCAGCCGGGACTGGCTGATCGGGCGGGCCGACGAGAAGGTCGCCCGGGGCGAGACGCCCGTGTCCCGCATCCCGGCGCAGGGCCGCCCCGCCCTGCGCCCCACGGCCACCGCCGAGCAGGGCGCCCCGTCCCTGTCCCGCAGGCGCGGCCAGGCCGAACGGGGACCCGGTCAGAAGGTCACCGCCGGCGACATCGCCGCCCTGCGCTCGGTCGGCGAACTGTTCCGCACCCTCGACGACGCCTACGGAGGCGGCCACGCCCGCCAGGCCCTCGTGCGCTACCTGGAGCACGAGTGCGAGCCCATGCTGCGCGGCACCTACGGCGAGCAGACCGGCCGCCGGCTGTTCGGGGCCGCCGCGGACCTGACCCGGCTCGCCGGCTGGACCTCGTACGACATCGCCGCGCACGGCCTCGCCCAGCGCTACTTCGTGCAGGCGCTGCGGCTGTCCCAGGCGGCCGGGGACCGCACGTACGGGGCCTACGTGCTGGTCACCATGAGCCGCCAGGCCGTCTACCTCGGACACGGGCGGGAGGCCGTCCAGCTCGCCCGAGTGGCCCAGCAGGGCGTCGGCACCTCCGGACCGCCCGTCGTCCAGTCCCTGCTGCACGCCTCCGAGGCGCGCGGGCACGGGGTGCTCGGAGAGGTCCGGGCCTGCACCGCCGCCCTGGTCCGGGCCGAACGCGCCCTGGAGACCGCCCGGCCCGGCGACGACGTGCCGCACTGGGCGCGGTTCTTCGACGAGGCCCAGCTCGCCGACGAGTTCGGCCACTGCCACCGCGACCTGCAGCAGTTCCGTGCCGCCGCCCAGCACGCCGAGCGCTCCCTCCAGCTGCGGGCCCCCTCCTACGCCCGCAGCCGCCTCTTCTGTCGTGTGGTCCTCGCCACCGCCCGCCTGGGCCTCGGCGAACTCGACCAGGCGTGCCAGCTCGCCGCCGAGGCGGCGGGCCAGGCGGCCGAGATGCGCTCGGTGCGGGCGGTGGAGTACGTGAGGGACTTCGAGCGCCGCCTGGAGCCGTACAAGGACGCGGCTCCGGTGCGTAATTACCGCGACAAGGTGGCGGCCCTTCTGTAGGGGCGCGGGGCTGTGTCGATGTGCGGCTCCGCCGCGTGAGCGTGAACAACCCCCACGCCCGCAGCCGACGAGTCACCTACGCAGCCCGCGGCACAGTCGGCAGCGGATCGGCGACATGCATCGACCGCCCCGCCCCCAGGTCCGCCAGAATCGCCGCCGAAGCCCGATGCCCCGAGTGCAACGCCCCCTGGACCGTGCTGGTGTCGCGGTGATCCCCGCACACGTACAGCCCGGCGATCAACCGCACCGGCCGCCGCAGATCATGCGGCGGCCGCATCGCCGGCACCGCCTCCACCGTTCGGTGCACGGCCAGCGTCTCCCACCGGGCCGTCGACACCCCGTACAACCGCGCCAGATGCATGCGCACGGCCGTGTCGACGTCCCCGGGGGGCCGCCCGAGCACCGTCGACGACACCAGTGACCGCCCCGCCGGCGCCCGGGTGGGGTCGACGTGGCTGACCACCGCCGTGTGCGCGACCGGTCCGCCGAGATCGGCGTCGAGCAACAGCGACGCGCCCGTCGCCGGTGGCTCGTCGGTCGTGTGGTGCACCACGGTCACCGGGTGGAACTCCGGTACCCGCAGCCCGGGCAGCAGCTCGGCGGCGGCGCGTGCGCCCGTCGCCACCAGAACCGCCCGGCACCGGATCTCACCGTGCTCCGCGGTGGTCACCGAGGTCGTCGAGACGGAGGTGACGCGCACACCGGTGCGCACCGTGCCCTGCGGCAGCGTCCGAGCCAGCTGCTCGGGCAGAGCCTCCGCACCACCCTCCGGCAGGCACAACCTCCCCCGGGCGAAGGCGCGCAGCGCGAGGTCCGCGCACCGGCTGGACGTGGTCAGGCCCGGGTCGCACAGCAGGGAGGCGAGCAGCGGACGCAGGAAGCCGTCGATCGTACGGGCGGGCAGTCCGCGTGCCGCCAGGGCCTGGCCGGCGGGCAACTCCGGGCGGGCCAGCAGGCGTTCGGCCGGTGTGCCCGCCAGCCGCGTCAGGGCGGCGCCGAGCCGGGCCTGGTCGACGGCCGTGCCCAGCGGAGCGCCGGGCCGGCTGCGGGGGACCGAGACCTGCCGGCCGGGCACGGCCACCGGCCTCCGGGGCGGCCTGGGCGTGGACGGCGACCGGGGCGCACTCGCCAGCGCGCGTACGGCGTGCAGTGCGCCCCTTGCGCCCCCAGAACCCGGCTGGACGCCGGCACGGTGGTGGCGTCCGTCGCCGTGCAGCAGGACACCGGGCGCGAAGGGCCGCAGCACCAGCCCGTCGAGACCGGGTGTCAGTCGTAGTTCCGGATACGCCGTGGACAGCAACTGGCCGATCCTGTCGAGCCGGAAGCCGTCGACTTTCTCCGTCGCCATGCGGCCGCCGACCCCGTGGGCGGCCTCCAGGACCATGGTCGTCACTCCTGCGCTGGTCAGCCGGTGCGCGGCCGAGAGTCCGGCGACCCCGGCCCCCACGACGACCACGTCCGCCTGGTACGCGGGCTCAAGCACGTGCCCCTCCTCGAGGTTGCGCGGGCGCTGGAGACGTCATGCCCTCAACAGGCCGCAGGGATACGCGAGTTCTGGTCGAGGGTAGGACCGTGATCGGTCATCGGGAGTCGCGCATCGACAGGGCACGGTCGCACGGCGGTCGCATTCGGACGCCTTGTGGGCATCAAGTGGTCGCAGGAGGCTGGTGTGCGGCTCGGGGAGGTGTCTGGGAACGGCCGGTCGGATCCCGGACAGACGGCCGGTGCGCGCTTGCCGGGGTCAGGACGGGTGGCCGGTGTGCGTCGATCGAGGCAGGTGGGTCGGCGGCCCGGTGTGCGTCGGCTGAGCCTCCGGGCAGGCGCTCGGCGTGTGCCGGCCGGGTCCCGGACGGGCGGTCCGGTGGGCGTGGCCGGTGGGCCCGCTCCCCGGTCCCGGTCCCGGACCCGGTGGCGAGGCGTCACAGGGCCGCCCTGATCGCTCCCTCGATCTCCGGGAAGGCGAACCGGAAGCCCGATTCCAGCAGCCGGGCGGGCAGCACCCGGGCACTGCCCAGGACGTCCCCGGCCATCTCGCCCAGCACGGTCCGCAGGACACCCGCGGGCACCGGGAACAGGGTCGGGCGGTGCAGCACGCGCCCCATCGCCGCCGTGATCTCACGATTCGTCACGGGGTTCGGCGCGGTGATGTTGAACGGCCCCGACAGACCGTCGGTCTCGATCAGGTGCCGGATCGCGGCGACCTCGTCGTGCAGCGCGACGAACGACCAGTACTGCCGCCCGTCGCCCATCCGCCCGCCGGCCCCCGCCAGGAACAGCGGGAACAGCCGCCCCCAGGCGCCGCCCTGCCGGGAGACGACCAGGCCGGTGCGGGTGAACACCGTGCGCACACCGGCCGCCTGGGCGGGTGCGGTGGCCCCCTCCCACTCGACGCACAGCGCGGGCAGGAAACCCTCTCCCGCGGGCGCGCTCTCGTCGACCGCGCGCTGTCCGGTCTCGCCGTAGTAACCGATGGCGCTGCCGTTCACGAAGACCCGTGGGCGGTCCTGCGCGTCCAGCGACGCGACCGCCTCGGCGAGAGCCGCCGTGCCGTTCACCCGGCTGTCGCGGATCCGCCGCTTGTAGGCATCCGTCCAGCGCCGGTCGCCGACCCCGGCCCCGGCCAGGTTCACCACCGCGTGGCACCCGGCGAGCCCGGCCGCGTCCACCCGCCCGGCCTCGGGGTCCCAGCGGATCTCCCCGGCCGAGCGGGGCGTGCCGCGCACCAGGCGCCGCACCTCGTGTCCGTCGGCGGTCAGGGACCGAACGAGGGCGCTGCCGATGAGCCCGGACGCACCCGCGACCGCGAATCTTGAATGTTCCATAAACCAATCCTGCCGGGTGACCCCGTAAAACCCTTGCAAGGCCTCGATCCGCCCGCCGTAGGGTGACGCCTGTGCCCGAGCTGCCCGAACCACGCATCCGCACCGCCCGCACCGAGGACGGCGACGAACTGGCCCTGCTCGACCGGCTCGCCTGGTCGCCCCTGCACGCGGTGACGCCCGAGCCGCAGCCGCCGTACGCTCCCTTCTTCAGCGAGCGGCACGCCCCCGACGACTGCCTGGTCGCCGAGCTCGGCGACCGTCTCGTGGGCTACGTCCTCCTCGGTTTCCCCACGCCGGTCGACTCGAACCGGCACGTCCGCCAGATCCAGGGCCTCGCCGTCGCCGGGGAGGCGCGCGGCCGCGGGGTCGGGCGGGCACTGGTCCGGGCCGCCGTCGAAGAGGCCCGCCGGCGCGGCGCCCGCCGCATCACCCTGCGCGTCCTCGGGCACAACACCCCGGCCCGGGCGCTCTACGCGGCCGAGGGCTTCGCGGTCGAGGGGATCCTGCCCGAGGAGTTCCTGCTCGACGGGACCTACGTCGACGACGTGGCGATGGGACGCTTCCTCTGAGCCCGGCGCCGGCCGTGAGCCGGTACTACGACGCGGCCAGGTCCCCCGTGTCCACCGGTGCCGTCGCGCCCGCCGCGCTGCGCGCGTCGGAGGCGACCTCGTCCGCCGTCAGGACGTAGCCCGTCTCGGCGTCCGAGGTGGAGCGGGCGAAGACCACACCGAACACCCGGCCGTCCGTGGTGAGCAGCGGGCCGCCGGAGTTGCCCGGCCGGACCGTGGAGCGGATCGAGTAGATCTCCCGGGTGGCCGTCCCGTCGTTGTAGATGTTCTGGCCCGTGGCCCGCACCCGGTTGGCGACCGTCGCGGCCTGGAGGTTCAGATCGCCGTCCTGCGGATAACCGGCGACGACCGCCGAGTCACCGCGCTCGGCGTCGTCGTCGAACCGCAGCACGGGCGCCCTGAGGCCCGGCACGTACAGCACGGCCACGTCCTTCTGCGGGTCGAAGAGCACCACCCGCGCCTCGTACGTCCGCCCGACGCCGCCGATCTGGACGGTCGGTTCGTCGATGCCCGCCACCACATGGGCGTTGGTCATCACGCGCTCGCGCGCGAAGACGAACCCGCTGCCCTCGCGTCCCTGGGTGCCCGCGACGCCCTCGACCTTCACCGTGCTCCGCTTGGCTGCGTCGGTGGCGGCCGCGGTGACGCTGTCGCCGGTCGGTCTGGCGACCTCGGCCGTCGACTCGTTCTCGAAGGGGTTGAAGACCTGCGGGAAGCCCGCCTGTGTCAGCGCGGACGTGGCCCCCGAGAACCAGGCCGGGGTGGTGTCCGGCATCGTCCGCTGCACGGCGCCGAGCAGCCGCGAGTCCCGGATCGCCGAGGTGACCAGCGGTGACGAGGAAGCGCCCAGGACACTCGCGGCCACCCACGCCACGATGAGAACGGCCACCGCGTTGGCCACCGCCCCGCCGACCCCGTCCGCCACCCGCAGCGGCCCGCGGTCCAGCTCCCGCCGCAACCGCAGCGCGAGGCGTCCCGCCAGCTCGTGTCCCACCACCGCCGGGAGGAGCACCGTGAACACCGCCGTCAGCGTCGCCCGGGTCGTGCCGGCCTCCACCAGGTCCATCACCCACGGCAGGACCCACACGCCGACGACCGCACCGCCCACGAAGCCCGCCAGCGACACACAGCCGGCCACCAGCCCGCGCCGGTAGCCGGACGCCGCGTAGGCCAGGACGACCAGCAACAGCAGGATGTCGAGCAGGTCCACGCACGCCGCCTTTCTCTCGGGACCCCTTAATACGCGGGGGGAGGGCCCGGTGATCAGTCACACGCGCACGGGTGATCGGAATCGGTCGCGAGCGTGCACATGGAAAAACGCCGCGGACCGTGACGATGGTTCCACCGGGTGGCACATCACACATCGCGGACGGACCGGATCAGGCCGACAGTGGGACCATGCGTGTCTTCCGAAGACGGCGGGGCGCACGCGGGCGCTCCGCCGACCGGGCGCCCGGCATAGCCGGCCTGCCGCGCACGGCCCGCGTGCTGCTGGGCTGTCTGCCGGGCGCCGCCGCCGTCGTGGCGCTGTTCCTGTGTGCCCACGGCGTGGAGAACGCCGCCGACACCGGCTCCCGCGCCGCCCCGCCCCGCTCCCCGGCCAGGTCCCACACCGCCCCGCGCCCGCCCATCGAGCCGAGAGCGCACTGGCTGGGCGACGCCGCCCGCGCACAGCCACGCCCCCGCTACGACGACCGGGTCGCCGCCGTCTTCGTCCACCACACCGACTCGCCCAACGGCTACGACTGCGCCGACGCGCCCCGCATCATCCGGGACCTCTACACCGGCCAGACCGGCACCCGCGACTGGGACGACATCGGCTACAACTTCGTCGTCGACCGCTGCGGCACCATCTACGAGGGGCGCGCCGGAGGTGTGGAGCGGGCCGTCACCGGCGCCCACACCCAGGGCTTCAACCACCGCACCGCGGGCATCGCCGCCCTCGGCACCTTCACCGAGGGCATGCCCGTCCCCCAGCCCATGATCCGCGCGATCGCCGCGCTCTCGGCCTGGAAACTCGGCCTGAGCGGCACGGACCCGCGCTCGGACGTCCGCCTGGTCTCCAGCAACGGCCTGAGCCGGTACGCGGCCGGCACCACAGCCCGCCTGCCCGCCCTCGCGGGCCACAACGACGGCTACATGACCAGCTGCCCGGGCGCCGCCCTGCACGCCCGCCTTCCCGAGATCCGGGAGCTCGCGGCCCGTCTCCAGGGCCGGCCGGACGGCCCACAGCAAGGCCACAGCGAACGCGCAGCGTCCTGAGATCCCGGTCTCCTACGGTCGTCCCCACAGGCAGCCGACTGGAGGTGGGGACCATGAACAACGGTCGTACGAAGGCCAGGCACACGGGGAGCGCCGGGGAGCCGGGTACGCGGGCGGTGGCCGCGCGCGGCCCCTGGGCGGTGCTGTGCGCGGTCGTGACCGTCGTACTGGGCCCGGCCGCGGTCACCGCCTCCGCGCTCGACCAGGCCAACGCCGCACCGCTGCACCACGCGGCGCGGGCCGATGGGACGCACGCGTACATCCCCTCCGACACGAGCCGCCGCCGGGCCGCCTGATCAGCCCCGGAAGCGCTGCCACAGCCGCGGATAGCGCTCGGCCAGCAGCCCCTCGTTCTCGAAGTCGAGCGGCGTGCCCTCCGGTTCCGGGGGTGCCGGCGCGATCTCCAGGTCGGGGGCGACCACGCCGGTCAGCTGCTCGTAGGCCTCGTCCGCCGCGTAGCCGAGTTCCTCGCCGTCGCCGTCGATCTCCTCGTCGAAGTCGTCCAGCAGGTCGGCGAGCGCGTCCGGGTCGTGCACGGCACCCTCGAACACCTCGCGCCCCTGGCCGATCAGCCAGCACCGGAAGAAGTCGAAGGCGTCGTCGCTCGCCCCGTCGAGCAGCACCCAGGCGGCGCCCCACAGGTCCCAGCGGTAGGCGCGGTTGTAGCGGGACTCGAAGTGCCGTGCGAAGTCCAGGACCGAGTCCGGATCCAGCTGGGCGAGCCGGTCCACGAGCAGGTCCGCCTGCTCCTCCGGGTCGCCCTCGGCGGCCTCCCGGGCGTCGTCCACCAGCTCCCAGAACTCCGTCTCGTCCATCACGGGTCAAGCATCGGGCCTGGGACACAGGGGCGCACCCGGAGTGGGCGGGATCGTTATGCGCCGTCCCCGGACCGGTAGAGCCGGGCCAGCCGCGCCGCGTCCCCGGCGAACCGCTCGCGCAGGCCCTCCGGCGCCAGTACCTCCACCTCCGGACCCAGCGCCGCCAGCTGGGTATGCGCGACCTCCTCGGACTCCACCGGCAGGGCCACCGTCACCCAGCCGTCCGCGTCCGGGGCGTCCGCGTCCGCCAGAGCCTCCCGGGAGCCCGAGTCGAGGGCGTACGGCAGTGCGCGCACCCCTTCGGGGGACAGCCGCACCACGACCCGCACCCGCAGGAGGGACCGCGCGAACTGCGCCGCCCGCTCCTCCCAGAACGCCGGCAGGTCGAAGTCCGAATCCCGCTCGAAGCGCTCCCCGCCGGTGTCCACCGCCGTGAACCGGTCGATCCGGTAGACCCGGAACGACCCGGGCCCGGCCACCCGGGCGCACAGGTACCAGACGCCCGCCTTCAGCACGAGCCCGTACGGCTCCAGTTCCCGGACGACCTCGTCCTCCCCGCGCCGGTAGCGCGCGCCGATCCGCCGGTCGTCCCACACCGCGTCGGCGACGGCCGGCAGCAGCGCGGGCGTCTTCGGCTCCCGGAACCAGTTCGGTGCGTCCAGGTGAAACCGCTGGGCGGCCGACCGGGAGGCGTCCCGCAGGGAGGGCAGCAGCGCGGCCGACACCTTCAGCCGGGCGGCCGAGGCGGCGTCCTCCAGGCCCATCTCGCGCAGCGCCCCCGGCACCCCGGACAGGAACAGCGCCTCGGCCTCACCGCGGTGCAGCCCCGTCAGCCGCGTCCGGTACCCGCCGACCAGCCGGTAGCCGCCGGCCCGGCCCCGGTCCGCGTACACCGGCACGCCCGCCTCCGACAGCGCCTGCGCGTCGCGCGTCACCGTCCGTTCCGACACCTCCAGCTCCCGGGCGAGCTCGGCGGCCGTCATGGAGGGCCGGGACTGGAGGAGCAGCACCATCTTGATCAGCCGGGCAGCACGCATGGCGACATCATGCAGCAGGCCCCCGCCCGAGGTGTCCCGGGCGGGGGCCTGCCGGTCAGCGGTCGGTGATCACAGACCGTACTGCTCGCGCGCTTCCTTCACGGACGCCGCCTTCACCTCGCCGCGCTTGGCGAGCTGCGCCAGGGCCGCGACGACGATCGACTCCGCGTCCACACCGAAGTGGCGGCGGGCCGCCTCACGGGTGTCCGAGAGGCCGAAGCCGTCGGCGCCCAGCGAGGACCAGTCCTGCTCGACCCACTGCGCGATCTGGTCCGGGACCTGGCGCATGTAGTCGGAGACCGCCAGCACCGGGCCCTCGGCGCCCTGGAGCGCCTGCCGCACGAACGGCACCCGCTCCTCGCCGCGCAGCAGCGCCTCGTCCGCCTCCAGGGCGTCCCGGCGCAGCTCGCTCCAGGACGTCGCCGACCACACGTCGGCCGCCACGCCCCACTCCTCGGCGAGCAGCCGCTGCGCCTTGAGCGCCCAGTGGATCGCCGTACCGGAGCCGAGCAGCTGGATCCGCGGGGCGTTCGCCGGGGGCGTGATGCCCGCCGACTCCGCCGTGTTGAAGCGGTACAGGCCCTTGACGATGCCCTCGTCGACGCCGTCGGCGGACGGCTTCGCGGGCTGCGGCATCGGCTCGTTGTAGACGGTGAGGTAGTAGAAGACGTTCTGGTCCTCACCCGGGGCCGCCTCGCCGTACATCCGGCGCAGACCGTCCTTGACGATCGTCGCGACCTCGTAGGCGAACGCCGGGTCGTACGTCAGCGCCGCCGGGTTGGTCGCCGCGATCACGGGGGAGTGGCCGTCGGCGTGCTGCAGGCCCTCACCGGTCAGGGTGGTGCGGCCGGCCGTGGCGCCGACGAGGAAGCCGCGGCCGAGCTGGTCGCCGAGCTGCCACATCTGGTCGGCCGTGCGCTGCCAGCCGAACATCGAGTAGAAGATGTAGAACGGAATCATCGCCTCGCCGTGCGTCGCGTACGACGTCGAAGCGGCGATGAAGTCGGCCATCGAACCGGCCTCGGTGATCCCCTCGTTGAGGATCTGGCCGTTCTGGGCCTCCTTGTAGTACATGAGCTGGTCACGGTCGACCGGCTCGTATGTCTGGCCCTTCGGCGAGTAGATGCCGAGCGACGGGAACAGCGACTCCATACCGAAGGTGCGTGCCTCGTCCGGGACGATCGGCACCCAGCGCTTGCCGGTCTCCTTGTCGCGGACCAGGTCCTTGACCAGGCGGACGAACGCCATGGTGGTGGCCACGTTCTGCGAGCCGGAGCCCTTGTCGAAGGACGCGAACGCCTTCTCGGCGGGCGCGGGCAGCGGGGCGACCGGGTGGACGCGCCGGGCCGGGGCCGGGCCGCCGAGGGCGGCACGCCGCTCCTGGAGGTAGCGGACCTCGGGGGAGTCGGCGCCCGGGTGGCCGTAGGGCACCACGCCGTCGACGAAGTCGCTGTCCTTGATGGGCAGCTCCAGCAGATCGCGCATGTTCTTGAACTCGTCCACCGAGAGCTTCTTCATCTGGTGGTTGGCGTTCTTCGACGCGAAGCCCTCACCCAGGGTGTGGCCCTTGACCGTCTGGGCCAGGATCACGGTCGGCGCGCCCTTGTGCTCGACGGCCGCCTTGTACGCGGCGAACACCTTGCGGGACTCGTGACCACCGCGCGAGAGGTGGAAGCACTCCAGGATCTTGTCGTCGCTCAGCAGCTTCGCCATCTCCACGAGCGCCGGGTCGCCGCCGAAGAAGTCCTGGCGGATGTAGGCCGCGTCGCGGGTCTGGTACGTCTGGATCTGCGCGTCGGGTACCTGGCGCAGGCGGCGTACGAGCGCGCCGGTGGTGTCGAGCCGGAACAGCTCGTCCCAGGCCGTGCCCCACAGCGTCTTGACGACGTTCCAGCCGGCGCCGCGGAACTGGGCCTCCAGCTCCTGCACGATCTTGAAGTTGGCGCGGACCGGGCCGTCCAGGCGCTGCAGGTTGCAGTTGATGACGAACGTGAGGTTGTCCAGCTCCTCACGGGCCGCGAGCGCCAGGGCCGCCGTCGACTCGGGCTCGTCCATCTCGCCGTCGCCGAGGAACGCCCACACGTGCGAACCGGCGGTGTCCTTGATGCCGCGGTTGGCCAGATAGCGGTTGAAGCGCGCCTGGTAGATCGCCGACAGCGGGCCGAGGCCCATGGAGACCGTCGGGAACTCCCACAGCCAGGGCAGGCGGCGCGGGTGCGGGTAGGAGGGCAGGCCGTTGCCGCCCGCCTCCCGGCGGAAGTTGTCGAGCTGCTCCTCGTTCAGACGGCCGTCGAGGAACGCGCGGGCGTAGATGCCGGGGGAGGCGTGGCCCTGGATGTAGAGCTGGTCGCCGGAGCCGTCGGCCTCTTTGCCCTTGAAGAAGTGGTTGAAGCCCGTCTCGTACAGCCAGGCGGCGGAGGCGAAGGTGGCGATGTGGCCGCCGACGCCGTACTTGCTGCCGCGGGTCACCATCGCGGCCGCGTTCCAGCGGTTCCACGCGGTGATCCGCTGCTCCAGCGCCTCGTCACCGGGCACGGCCGGTTCGGCGGAGGTCGGGATGGAGTTGACGTAGTCGGTCTCGAGGAGCTTCGGCAGCGCGATGCCGGCGCCCTCGGCGCGCTCCAGCGTGCGGCGCATCAGGTATGCGGCACGGTGCGGCCCGGCAGCCTTGGTGACCGCGTCCAGGGAGGCCTGCCATTCGGCGGTCTCCTCGGGGTCCCGGTCGGGGAGCTGGTCGAGCTCGCTCGGCTGGATGGCGTTGGGGTCGGTCATGTCGCCGCCTTCCTCAGTCGAAGGGGGTTCCCTCACATGCGGGGATCGGGGGTGCCCTTTGTCTTTGGCAGGACAGGGCGGAGGGCTTGGGTGGCAAGCCCGTCGGCGACTGTAACTCCCTGATCGATGATCGATCAAAGGGTTGAGGGGTAAAACCTCTTGATCACGAGAAAGTAGGCACGGGGTGCCTCGGCCGGTGGCACGCGGTGACTGGTTTTCGAATGGTTTCCGCAGGTCGGAGGCTTTTGAGCGGGTATGTGCTCGAGTGTCACGCCCGGGGCGCGCAGCCCAGGACGTGCGCCTTCACGAGTTCGGCGATCCGGGGGTCACGGCGCTTGAACGCGGCGACGAGCTCCTCGTGCTCCTCGGCGTACGACTGCTGCTGCGTGCCCAGCCAGCGGATGGACAGGGCCGTGAACACCTCGATGCCGAGGCCTTCCCAGGTGTGCAGCAGGACGGAGTTGCCGGCGGCGCGGACCATTTCGCGGTGGAAGGCGACCGTGTGGCGGACCTGGGCGGTGCCGTCGGCGGCATGGTCGGCCTCGTACAGGGCGGTGACATGGGGCTCCAGCGCCGTGCAGTCCTCCGCCAGGCCCTGGGCGGCCAGCTCCGCGGCGATCGCCTCCAGGCCGGCCCGGACCGGGTAGCTCTCCTCCAGGTCGGCGGCCGTGAGGTTGCGGACGCGCACGCCCTTGTTCGGAGCGGACTCGATCAGCCGCAGGGACTCCAGCTCGCGCAGGGCCTCGCGGACCGGGGTCTGGCTGACCTCCAGCTCGGTGGCGATCCGGCGCTCGACGATCCGCTCGCCCGGCTGCCAGCGTCCGCTGATGATCCCCTCCAGGATGTGCTCGCGGATCTGCTCGCGGAGCGAGTGGATGACGGGCGCGGTCATGAGGGCTCCTCAGTCGGGATTGACGTTTAGACAATACGGCCGGTTCGCTCCGCGGGTGGGGCGGGTGGGGGCGTCTTGGTGCAGGTGAGACGAGACTTACACGGGGGGCGGTGCTGTTCGGGCGCCGTGGGGGTGTGCGTGTCCTTCGGCTGACCGTCGTGTGTGGCTGATCGCGCGGTTCCCCGCGCCCCCGAAGCACGTGCAGCGGGCCTACCTCAAGGGGCGCCGGGAACTGCGCGACCAGCCCACGACTACCCGCACCCGCCCGACGACCGGTCACACCGAGCTCTCAGGCGCCCTGCTCCCGAAAAACGCCGTGCCCCGCCCGGAGACGTTCCGGACGGGGCACCGCGGCAGGATCGAAACCCTGGTGTGGCTACAGGCCGAGCTCGACCTCGAACTCGCCCGCCTCCAGGATGGCCTTGACCGCCGTCAGGTAACGGGCGGCGTCGGCACCGTCCACCAGGCGGTGGTCGTAGGACAGGGTCAGGTACGTCATGTCGCGGACGCCGATGACCGTGCCCTCCTCCGTCTCGATGACGGCGGGACGCTTGACCGTCGCGCCGATGCCGAGGATGGCGACCTGGCCCGGCGGCACGATGATCGTGTCGAAGAGCGCGCCGCGCGACCCGGTGTTGGAGATGGTGAAGGTCGCGCCGGACAGCTCGTCCGGGGTGATCTTGTTGGCGCGGACCTTGCCCGCCAGGTCGGCCGTGGCCTTGGCGATGCCGGCGAGGTTGAGGTCACCGGCGTTCTTGATGACCGGGGTCATCAGGCCCTTCTCGGAGTCCACCGCGATACCGATGTTCTCGGTGTCGAAGTAGGTGATGGTCCCCTCGGCCTCGTTGATCTTGGCGTTGATCGGCGCGTGCGCCTTCAGCGCCTGGGCCGCGGCCTTGACGAAGAACGGCATCGGGGAGAGCTTGACGCCCTCACGCGACGCGAACGCGTCCTTGGCACGGGCGCGCAGCTTCATCAGACGGGTGACGTCGACCTCGACGACCGAGGACAGCTGGGCCTGCTCGGTCAGGGCCTTGACCATGTTGTCGCCGATGACCTTGCGGATCCGCGGCATCTTCACGGTCTGGCCGCGCAGCGGCGACGCCTCCAGCACCGGGGCCTTCTTCGCGGCCGACGGGGCGGCAGCGGCGGGGGCCGGGGCGGCGGCGGCGCTCTTCGCGGCCTCGGCGGCGGCGACGACGTCCTGCTTGCGGATCCGCCCGCCGACGCCGGTGCCCTTGACGGTGGCCAGGTCGACGCCCTGCTCGGCGGCGAGCTTGCGCACCAGCGGGGTGACGTAGGCGCCGTCGTCGGCCGGCTTGGCGGCGGGAGCGGCCGGGGCCTGGGCCGGAGCCGGGGCGGGCGCGGGAGCGGCCGGAGCCGGCTCGGGAGCCGGGGTGACCTGCTGCTGCGGGGCCGGGGCGGACGGGGCCTGCGGGGCCGGGGCGGGCTGTGCCGGGGCCGGAGCCGGAGTGGGCTCGGGCTGGGCCGGAGCGGCCGGGGCCTCCTGCGCCGGGGCGGCGGCCGGAGCGGCACCCGCCTCGCCGATCACGGCGAGCTTGGCGCCGACCTCGGCGGTCTCGTCCTCGCCGACGACGATCTCCAGCAGCGTGCCCGAGGTGGGCGCCGGGATCTCGGTGTCGACCTTGTCGGTGGAGACCTCGAGCAGCGGCTCGTCGGCCTCGACGGTGTCGCCGACCGACTTCAGCCAGCGGGTGACGGTGCCTTCGGTGACGGACTCGCCGAGCGCGGGCAGGACGACGTCCGTGCCCTCGGCGGAACCGCCGCCGGCGGCGGCGTCGGCGGAGGGAGCGGGCGCCGGGGCGGCCTGCTCGGTGGACGGGGCGGCCGGGGCCGGCTCGGGAGCGGGCTCGGCGACCTGCTCGGCCTGCGGGGCCTGCTCGGCGGCGGGCGCGCCGCTGCCGTCGTCGATCAGGGCCAGCTCGGCGCCGACCTCGACCGTCTCGTCCTCGGCGACCTTGATGGACGCCAGGACACCGGCGGCGGGCGAGGGGATCTCGGTGTCGACCTTGTCGGTCGACACCTCGAGCAGCGGCTCGTCGGCCTCGACGCGCTCGCCCTCGGCCTTCAGCCAGCGGGTGACAGTGCCCTCGGTGACGCTCTCACCGAGCGCCGGAAGGGTTACGGAAACCGCCATGGTTTCGGTTGCTCCTTACGGAAAGTGCGGAAGTCTGTGTCGTCGCGTGTGTCGACCGAGGGGTCAGTCGTGCGCGTGGAGGGGCTTGCCTGCGAGGGCCAGGTGGGCCTCGCCGAGCGCCTCGCTCTGGGTCGGGTGGGCGTGGATGAGCTGCGCGACCTCGGCGGGCAGCGCCTCCCAGTTGTAGATGAGCTGGGCCTCGCCGACCTGCTCGCCCATGCGGTCGCCGACCATGTGGACGCCGACGACGGCACCGTCCTTGACCTGGACGAGCTTGATCTCGCCCGCGGTGTTCAGGATCTTGCTCCTGCCGTTGCCCGCGAGGTTGTACTTCAGAGCGACGACCTTGTCCGCACCGTAGATCTCCTTGGCCTTGGCCTCGGTGATACCGACGGAGGCGACCTCCGGGTGGCAGTACGTCACCCGCGGGACACCGTCGTAGTCGATCGGAACGGTCTTCAGACCGGCCAGGCGCTCCGCCACCAGGATGCCCTCGGCGAAGCCGACGTGCGCGAGCTGGAGGGTCGGGACCAGGTCACCGACGGCGGAGATGGTCGGCACGTTCGTGCGCATGTACTCGTCGACCAGGACGTAGCCGCGGTCCATCGCGACGCCCTGCTCCTCGTAGCCCAGGCCCTGGGAGACCGGGCCGCGGCCGATGGCCACCAGCAGGACCTCGGCCTCGAACTCCTTGCCATCGGCCAGGGTGACCTTGACGCCGTCCTGGGTGTACTCGGCCTTCTGGAAGAAGGTGCCCAGGTTGAACTTGATGCCGCGCTTGCGGAACGCGCGCTCCAGCAGCTTGGAGGAGTTCTCGTCCTCGACCGGGACGAGGTGCTTCAGGCCCTCGACGATCGTGACCTCGGTCCCGAAGGACTTCCACGCGGAGGCGAACTCGACGCCGATGACGCCGCCGCCCAGGATGATCGCGGACTTCGGCACGCGGTCCAGGACGAGGGCGTGGTCGGAGGAGATGATCCGGTTGCCGTCGATGTCCAGGCCCGGCAGCGACTTCGGCACGGAGCCGGTCGCGAGCAGGATGTGGCGGCCCTCGACGCGGCGGCCGTTCACGTCGACGGACGTGGGGGAGGACAGGCGGCCCTCACCCTCGATGTAGGTCACCTTCCGGGAGGCGACGAGCCCTTGCAGGCCCTTGTACAGGCCGGCGATCACGCCGTCCTTGTACTTGTGGACCCCGGCGATGTCGATGCCCTCGAAGGAGGCCTTCACACCGAACTGCTCGCTCTCACGCGCCTGGTCGGCGATCTCGCCCGCGTGCAGCAGGGCCTTGGTGGGGATGCATCCCCGGTGCAGGCAGGTGCCGCCGACCTTGTCCTTCTCGATCAGGGCGACGTCCAGGCCCAGCTGCGCCCCGCGCAGGGCCGCGGCGTAACCACCGCTGCCACCGCCGAGGATCACTAGGTCGAAAACGGTGCTGGCGTCGTTCGCCACGTCACGTCCTCCATGCATGTGCGCCGTGAGCCGGTCTTCAGTGACCGGCAGGCGGCTGGTGTCCGGCCGCTCGTTCTTCGGCCCTTCGGTGGGGCCCTGTCCTGCCGTGCCCCATCTTCGCACTTGTCGGCACACTAGGAGACGCCGGGCTGCGGTGTGAGACGCCCCACGTTCAGATGAGCTGTCGGGTAGGTGCCCCGAAGGGGCGCGGGGAACTGCGCGAACAGCCCCCACGCCCCCGCACTCGCCACACAACGGGCGAGACCGAGCTCTCAGGCGGCGATCAGCCCAGATCGCCCGCAGCCGTCAGCTCCGCCAGCCGCACCAGCGTCCGCACAGCCGTCCCCGTGCCGCCCTTCGGGGTGTACCCGAAGGGCCCGCCCTCGTTGAACGCCGGCCCGGCGATGTCCAGGTGCGCCCACGTGATGCCCTCGCCCACGAACTCGCGCAGGAACAGACCGGCGACCAGCCCGCCGCCCATCCGCTCGCCCATGTTCGCGATGTCGGCCGTGGCCGAGTCCATCCCCTTGCGCAGGTGCTCCGGCAGCGGCATCGGCCACGCCGGCTCCCCGACTTCCTCGGCGGCCTCGACCAGCGCCGCACGGAACGCGTCGTCGTTGCCCATGATCCCGAACGTCCGGTTGCCCAGCGCCAGCACCATCGCCCCGGTCAGCGTCGCCACGTCCACGATGGCGTCCGGCTTCTCCTGGGAGGCGGCCCACAGCGCGTCGGCGAGCACCAGCCGGCCCTCGGCGTCGGTGTTGAGCACCTCCACCGTCTTGCCGCTGTACATGCGCAGCACGTCACCCGGACGAGTCGCGGACCCGGAGGGCATGTTCTCGGCCAGGGCGAGCCAGCCGGTGACGTTGACCTCCAGGCCGAGACGCGCGGCGGCGACGACCGCGGCGAACACCGAGGCCGCACCGGCCATGTCGCACTTCATCGTCTCGTTGTGACCGGCCGGCTTGAGCGAGATACCGCCCGAGTCGTAGGTGATGCCCTTGCCGACGAAGGCGAGGTGCTTCTTCGCCTTGGAGGAGGTGTAGGACAGCTTGACCAGGCGCGGGGTGGCCGCGGAGCCGGAGCCGACGCCGAGGATGCCGCCGTAGCCGCCCTTGGCCAGGGCCTTCTCGTCGAGCACCTGGATCTTGATGCCGTGTTCCTTCGCCGCCGCCTGGGCGATCGCGGCGAACGACTCGGGGTTGAGGTCGTTCGGCGGGGTGTTGACCAGGTCGCGGGAGCGGTTGAGCTCCTCGGACACGGCGACGGCGCGCTCGACCGCGGCCTTGTACGCCTTGTCGCGCGGCTTGCCGCCGAGCAGGACGACCTCGGCGAGGGGAGCCTTGCCGTTCTTCGCCTTGGGGTCCTTGCCGTTGTCCTTGTAGGCGTCGAAGGAGTACGCGCCGAGCAGCGCGCCCTCCCCGATCGCACCCGCGGCGGCGGCGTCGCCGAGCGGCAGCGCGAAGGCGGCCTTCTTGGACCCGGCCAGGGCGCGGGCGGCGACGCCGGCGGCCTTGCGCAGGGCCTCGGTCCCGTAGTCGGCGTCCTTCTCCGGGACCGCGCCCAGACCGACCGCCAGGACGAGCGGTGCCTTGAAGCCGGACGGTGCCGGCACCTTCGTCACCTCGCCCTCGCCGCCGGAGGCGCCGAGCGTCTCCAGAACGCCGGCGAGCCTGCCGTCGTACGCCTTGTCCACGGCCTCGGCGCCCGGTGCGACGACCGGCCCCTTGGCACCCTTGGCGACACCGATCACGATCGCGTCGGCCCGCAGACCGGACGCCGCGGCGGTGCTGAGAGTGAGAGCAGTCACGGTGGTGAAATCTCGCTTCCGATGTGAAGTTGCTGGGGTCGAACGGTGTGGGTCGACCGGGCCCGACAGCCGACCTTATGCCGACCTTCCAGGACGGGTGTCACGGGGCCTTCCCCGGTGCGGCGAACACTCGACGACGAGACTACGCGCGTGGCCTCGTACGCTCATTCCTGCGGGCGTTCACCTGTAGGTGGCGTAGTGGCCGTTTCCTGCTCCCTCACACCGGTGACCCGGGTCACACGGCCCGGGCGCCGCCCCCGGCCGCGACGGGCCTGCCGATCCCGATACCGGTGACGGAGGTGCCCGCGCACCGGTCGGCGAGGGAGCGGCGGCCGGGGGAGAGGACCGGCAGCGCGTTCAGCAGGAACAGCACCACCGCGACCGCCCACACCAGCACCGACAGCACGACCTGGCCCTCGACCAGCAGCACGCAGGCCACGGCGTACACGGCGACGTCCGCGGCGGTGGTGACCGCGGCCCGGCGCGCCGCCCTGACCCTGCGCGGGGAGTCCGTCGTGACCTTCAGCCCCACCAGGGCCTTGCCGACGGTGCGCCCGGCCAGGGACAGGCACGCCCACTGGTAGAGGAACACCGTCAGCACCAGCAGCCCGAAGGCCTGCTCGACGTACAGCACCGACTTGTCCCACAGCGAGAGTCCGAGGTCCTGTGAGGCGTCGAGTACGTCACCGCGCGAGGTCAGCAGGTCGAAACCGCCGCGCGTGGCCAGCTCGGGCACGTCGGTGACGAGCGCGGAGACCCGGTGGAAGGTGAGCACGGCGAGCGCCGAGGCCAGCGCCACCACCAACGCGAAATCCACGAACCAGGCCAGGGCGCGGCGCAGCTTCGGCATGAACGTCCCCCGATCACTTGGGTGTCGGGGCAGGAAGCTAGTGCCGTGGCAGGCGCAGGAGAGGCACGGGGAGATCGTTTCAGCCCAGTGACAGAACGACCAGCGCCGTGGTCGCCGCCGTCTCCGCCAGACCGCCGAAGACGTCCCCCGTGACTCCGCCGAACCGGCGCGTGCAGTGACGCAGCAGCGCCTCGGCGGCGGCCAGGGCGAGGACGACCGCGAGCACCGTACGGATCACGCCATACGGTCCGAAGAGGGCACCGGACGCCGCCGCGGCCACGGTGAACGCCACCGCCGCGGCCACCGCCCCCCGTACGGGCACCACCCCCGCGACCGCCGCGCCCAGCCCCTCCGGCCGAGCCGCCGGAACCCCTGTCCGGGCCGCCAGGGTCAGGGCCAGCCGGGCGAGGGCCGCTGAGACCACGGCGGCGCACGCGCCCCGGGCCCAGGAGGCGTCGTAGGCGTGGGCGAGCGCGGTGACCTGCGCGAGCATGACGAGGACGAGGGTGATGACCCCGAACGGTCCGATGTCGGACTGCTTCATGATCCGCAGCGCGTCCTCGGCGGGCTTCCCGCTGCCCAGCCCGTCAGCGGTGTCCGCGAGCCCGTCGAGATGCAGTCCCCGGGTGAGTGCGGCCGGCACCGAGACACTCGCCACGGCGGCGAGCGGGGCGCCCGCACCGAGGAACAGCAGCGCCAGGCCGAGACCGGCGGCGGCGGCGCCCACCACCAGCCCCGCCAGCGGAGCACACAGCATGCCGCCGCGTGCGGCCTGACGGTCCCACCGGGTCACCCGGACCGGGATCACCGTGAGGGTGCCGAAAGCGAAGCGGAGGCCGTCGAGGGGCGAGGTGGTGGGCACCGGCGCAGGCTACCGGCCGGTCAGGAGAGCGCGAACGGCAGCCGAGGATAAAGTTCACATATGGGATGGCTGGAGCGGAACATCATCGAGCCCGGCAAACTGCCACTGCTTCTCGCTCTCGTCGCCTTCGTGCTGACCTTCCTGATCACCCGGCTCATCACCCGTCTCATCCGGGCGGGCAAAGGCCCCTTCGGCAATGTCAGCAGCGGCGGCGTCCACGTCCACCACGTGGTCCCCGGGGTCATCCTGACGATCGTCGGCGGCTTCGGCGCGGTGGCGGGTGGCCAGCACGGCTTCGGGTCCTGCCTGGCCGCGGTGTTCTTCGGCATCGGGGCGGGCCTCGTCCTCGACGAGTTCGCCCTGGTCCTGCACCTCGCCGACGTCTACTGGACCCCGAGCGGCCGCAAGAGCGTCGAGATGGTCGTCCTCACCGCCTCCCTCGTGGGCCTGCTCTTGATCGGCTTCTCGCCGCTGGGCGTCGACGACCTCAGCGACGACCAGCAGCAGAACCGCGCCGTCGTCCTCGGGAACATCGTCGTGAACTTCGCGTTCGCCCTCATCGCCCTGTTCAAGGGCAAGGTCCGCCTCGCGGTCGTGGGCGTGATCATCCCCTTCATCGCCCTGGTCGCTGCCGTACGGCTGGCCCGGCCCACCTCCCCGTGGGCCAAGCGCTTCTACCGCAACCGGCCCCGCGCCCGGGCGAGATCCGCCCTGCGCTCCTACCATCACGACCGCCGCTGGGCGACCCCGATGCGCGCTGTTCAGGACTGGATCGGAGGCGCCCCCGACCCCGAGCCGGCCCGGCCCCTCGAACGCCGCTGACGCAGTTCGCAGGCCGCGCACAGCGCCAGGACCGCCGCGATCGCCGCCAGGTGCTCCTTGCCCGCGAGGTTTTCCTTCACCACGACCTCGACCACCATCGCCACGATCACCAGCGAGGCCGTGACGTACGCGCGATGGCGCCACCCCAGGAAGACGGCCAGGCCCACCACCGCCGCCGACGGCCCGCTGTCCACGACCCGGGCGTCCGAGGCGGGCAGGCCGATCGGCGCGTCGGTCCCCAGCCAGATGCCCAGGCGCGCGTAGAGCGTCCCCGCGAGCGTCGCGACGTAGGCGAGGGCCAGTGTCCGCCACCGGCCCAGGCACAGCTCGGCGATGCCGAACACCAGCAGGATCTGCGCGAGCGCGCCCCACACCGGCAGATCGAGCGCGGGCACGAACAGCGACAGCGGCGTGCGCAGCAGCGCGAGCCACAACGGGTCCTCGGCCCGTACGCCGCCGGCGTCCTGCACGAAGCGGTAGCCCCACGCCTGGTTGTGCACGACGTGCAGCACGGCCGTGAGGCACACGGCCGTGACCGCCATCGGCGCGGCCCGCCAGCGCCGCTCGGCGAGCGGCCCGCGCATGGCGGTGTACAGCGCACCCCATTCGGCGCGGGCCCAGCGGGCGAGCGTGGTCATCCGGCGGTCGTCCCCGTCCGTGCACGGCGTGGTCTGAGGGTGTCCGCGACTCAGTCGAACCGACACCACGTTCCAAGACCGACCGGAACGGGACGAAGTTGAGCCAGGCGTGAGTGACCTGGATCTCGGGACCGCCTACTGCGCGGCGGGCGCCTCCGAGGTGCCCGCCGCGCCCGGCCCCTCGGACGTCTCCGGCCCCTCGGATTCCTCCGGTGCCTCGGACTCCTTCGGTTTCTCGGGCAGTTCCGCCGCCAGCGCGGCGGCGGCCTGCACGAGCGGCAGCGCCAGCAGGCCGCCCGCGCCCTCGCCGACGGTCACGCCATGGGTGAGCAGCGGCTCCAGGGCCATCCGGTCCAGCGCCTTCGCCTGCCCGGGCTCACCGCTGTCGTGTGCGGCCAGCCACCAGTCCGGCGCCCGGAACGCGATGCGCTGCCCGACCAGTGCGCACGCGGCCGCCACGACCCCGTCGAGCACCACCGGGAGCTTGCGCACCGCGCTCTGCAGCAGGAAGCCGGTCATCGCGGCGACGTCGGCCCCGCCGACCGCCGCCAGCAGCCGCAACTGGTCCCCGAGCACCGGACGTGCCCGGCGCAGCGCGTCGCGGATCGCCGCGCACTTGCGCATCCACGCCAGGTCGTCGATCGCCTGCCCGCCGCGTCCGGTCACGACCGACGCGTCGACCCCGCACAGCGCCGCGACCAGCACGCCCGCCACCGTGGTCCCGCCGACGCTCACATCGCCGAGCACCACCAGGTCCGTGCCCGAGTCGGCCTCCTCGTCGGCCACCGCGACCCCGGCCAGGAAGGCCGCCTCGGCCTCCTCGGGGGTCAGCGCGTCCTCGATGTCGATCCGCCCGCTGCCGCGCCGCACCCGGTGCCGTACGACGTCCGCCGGCAGGCCCTCGGGGTCGCAGTCCAGGGCCATGTCGACGATCCGCACCGGCACGCCCAGCCGCCGTGCCAGCACCGACACGGGCCGGCCGCCCTCGAGCACCTCGCGCACCAACTCCCCGGCGCTGCCCGCCGGCCGGGCCGAGACGCCCAGTCCGGCGACGCCGTGGTCACCGGCGAAGAGCACCACCCGCGGCCGTTCGACCGGCCGGACCGGCACGGCGGACTGCGCCGCCGCCAGCCACTCGCCCAGTTCGTCGAGTCGGCCCAGCGACCCGGGCGGCACGATCTGTCGCTCCCGGCGCGCCTCGGCGTCACGGCGGATCCCGCCGTCCGGACGCTCGATCAGATCGGTGAAGTCGTCGAGATTAAGCGAGCTCATTCGCCGAACAGTACCGGCCCGGATCGAACGGCACGGCGCCACATCACCACTCCGTCACGGCGACGTCGTTGCACCCGGGATCGGCATCCCATACGTTCCGTTTTGCAGCGGATTGTCGTATGTCGTCGTGCGCGCTCGTTCACGGCCGTTCGACGTCCCCGCCGTACGTCCCGCCGTACGCCGTCGCGCCCGGGAGTCGCCCATGCCCGCACACCCCGTCTCGTCCGCACCCGCCCTCTCCCCGTCGACCGCACGCGTGCACGAACCGCGCCGGGAGGACTGCCCCTGGTGCGGCTCCGCCCGGCTGCGGAACCGGCTGCGCACCGGTGACCTGCGGCAGTACAAGCCGGGCAGCTTCACCGTCGACGCGTGCCGGGACTGCGGCCACACCTTCCAAAACCCCCGCCTCACCGTGGAGGGCCTCGCCCTCTACCACCGGACCGCGCGCGGGGCGCCCAGGGACCCGGCGAGCGACGGCCTCCTCGCCCTGCGCTCCAGCCCCCGCCGCCACCGCTCCGCGGCCCGCGCGATGCTGTGCTGCGGCGAGCCGGAGAGCTGGCTGGACGTCGGGACGGGCCACGCCCGCTTCCCCGCCACGGCCCGTCAGTTCTTTCCCTACACCGCCTTCGACGGCCTCGACCCCACCCCGCGCGTGGTCCGCGCCCGCACGGCCGACCGCGTCGAGGAGGCCCACGTCGGCCGGCTGACGGACCCCCGGATCGCCGTGCCGCTGCGCGCCCGCTACGACGTGGTCAGCATGCTCCACCACCTGGAGGGCACAGCGGATCCCCGAGCGGAACTGAGGGCCGCCCTCTCCGTGCTGCGCCCTGGCGGCCACCTGCTCATCGAGACCCTGAGCCCCCGCAGCGTCTTCGCCGCCCTGCTGGGCCGCTGGTGGCTCCCCTACGACCAGCCGCGCCACCTCCACCTGCTGCCTCCGCAGAACATCCGCGCGGAACTGGAGTCGGCGGGCTGCACGATCCTGACGCTCGACCACCGGCCGGTCCACGTCCCCCACGACCTCGCGGGCGCCACGTCCCTGGCCCTCTCCCACGCGCTGCCCACCCCGGACACCCCCTGGCGGGCCGTCCCGCCGCCCCCCGTGCGGCGGCACGCCCGCACGGCCCTGCTCCGCGCCGGTGTCCCGCTGGTGGCCGTGGCGGCACTGGCGGACCACCTCATCGCCCCGGTGGCCCGCCGCACGCGCTTCGCGAACACCTACCGGGTGATCGCCCGCGCGGCTCCCCGGGCCGGGGCCGAGTCCGAGGGAAGGGGAGCCGCGGAGTGAAAGGCCGGCCGGACCTCACGGAGCCCGTCAGCCCCGCAGCACCATCGCCTGCCCCGCCACCACCAGCAGCACATGCTCACACTCGTCCGCGAACTGCGCGTTGAGCCGCCCGAGTTCATCCCGGTAGCGCCGCCCCGACGCCGTCGACGGCACGATCCCCGACCCCACCTCGTTCGACACGGCGACCACCGTCCGCCGGGTCACCCGCACCGCCTCCGTGAGCTCCCGCACCCGTTCCCGCAGCACCTTCTCCCCGCGCTCCGCCCACACCGCGTCGTCCCACGCCCCGGCGGAGTCCATCGCGTCGGTCAGCCACAAGGACAGACAGTCGATCAGCAAGGGAGGCCCCTCGGCCTCCAGCAACGGCACCAGATCGCAGGTCTCGACCGTCCGCCACGACCCCGGCCGCCGGTCCCGGTGGGCCGCCACCCGTGAGGACCACTCCGTGTCCCCGTTGCGCGACCCGCCCGTCGCCACGTAGAGCACGTCCGGAAAGGCCTCCAGTCTGCGCTCGGCCTCCACCGACTTGCCCGACCGCGCCCCGCCCAGCACCAGCGTCCGCCGCGGCACGTCCGGCACGTCCTCGTACGCACCCACCACCAGCGTCGCCCCGTCCGGCACGGCCCGCGCCCCCGCCGCCGCGAGCCGCCGCCCGAGCTCGGGGCCGGGCGGCAGGTCGTGGTCCAGGTGAACGGCGACCACGTCGGTCGTCGGGCCGACCGCCCCCACCGCGCGCAGCCTGGCCAGCGCGTCCGGCCGCCCCACGACGTCCGCGAGGACCATGTCGTACGACTCGGCCGGCTGCTCCAGACCCGCCGGCGCCCCGCCCGGCGGCAGATACAGCAGCCGCTGTCCCTCCGGCCCGGTCACCGCGTACCCCGTGCCCGGCGCGTCCAGCGCCACCGCCCGCACCCGGTGCCCCGTCAGCAGCGTCAACTCCCGCCCGTCCGGCACCCGTCCGGGCTGCGGCAGCCCCGCCGGCACCTCGACCGCCGGCCCGTCGTGCGGATGCGACAGCAGCACCTGCCGTACACCGGTCAGCGAACGCCCCGCCCGCGCCGCGGCGAACGCGGCGCCCGGCGTCAGATCGAGCAGCAGCGCCCCGTCCACGAGCAACGAGGTGGCCGCCCGCACGTCGGGACCGAGAGCGGCCGCACAGGCCGCGCAGGGACAGTCGGGGCGGGGGAGACCCGCGGGGGCGCCGGTGCCGAGCAGAGTGAGTTCCACGCAACGATTCTCACCCGTGCCCATGAGTCACGCGTGATGGAGACGCCCCCACGGGGACGTGGGGAACCGCGCAGCGCCCACGACCCGCCCCCGACCGGTGACCCGCACCCCCGCAAGGCCTATAACACCCCACCTTGCGGAACGCTTAGGCTCGGGACGGGAGCCGGACCAAGATCCGGCTTTCGCTGTGCAGTGTGCTCACACACATGGGAGGCGTACATGGCGGCATGGACGTGGCGGTTCGAGAAGACCGACGGTACGGAGGTCCAGCCCTCGGTGCCGCCGGAGGACTTCCCCACCCAGGGGGACGCCGAGTCCTGGATCGGAGAGCACTGGAAGGCCCTGCAGGAGGGCGGTGCCGATCAGGTGCGGCTGTTCGAGGACGCCACGGAGATCTACGGGCCGATGAGCCTGCACGCGGCCGAGGCGTGAGCCCGCTGGGCGGGGGCCGACGGCCCCCGCCCACCCCCTCGTCCGGTCAGCCGCGCACGCCGCACAGGTGCAGCAGCGCGGCCACCCCGCGGTACGGATCCGTCCGCCCGGCCTTCTCCTCCACCGCCAGCAGCGTCTCCACGTCGGCCGGCACCTCGGCGCCGTCCGCCGCCGTGTCGGTGAACACGCGCACCCCGTACCAGGCGTGCAGCGGCGCCCCGATCCCCGCGAGCGTCGACGTCAGGTCCTTCAGCCGGTCGGCCCGTACGTCGAGGCCCAGCCGGTTGCGATAGGAGACCGTGTCGAAGGCCGTCAGCGCCCCGGACCAGTCACCGGACAGGCCCGGCCGGATCGCGAGCGCGTCCCCGTTGCGCACCAGCAGGGACAGCAGCCCGCCGGGCGCGAGCATCCGGGCGAGCCCCGCCAGCAGCGGGTCGGGCTCCTCGACGTACATCAGGACGCCGTGGCACAGCACCACGTCGAAACTGCCCGGCAGGAAGTGCACGCCGGTGTCCCGGCCGTCGCCCTCGATGATCCGCATCCGCTCCCGGATGCCCTCCGGTTCCCCGGCGAGTGACTCCCGGGCCACGGCGACCATCGTCGCGTCCTGCTCCAGACCGGTCACCTGGTGCCCGGCCCGGGCCAGTCGCAGCGCCTGCGTGCCCTGGCCCATCCCCACGTCGAGCACCCGCAGGCGCCGGCCGACCGGGAACCGGCCGACTATCTGCTCGTCCAGCTGGCGGGCCACCAGCTCCTGGCGGACGACATCGCGCAGCCCGCCCAGCTTGTCCAGCCAGGCGTCCGCCGCACCCCCGGAGAACGGCGTCGTGGTCAGGGCCGCTCTCCACGCTTGACCTGCGGCTTCGGCAGCCGGAGCCGGCGCATCTGCAGGGAGCGCATCAGGGCGTAGGCGACGGCGCCGCGCTTGTTCTCCCCCGCGAAGCGCTCGTTCAGCTGCTTCTTCAGACGGAACGACGTCACGAACGAGTCGAGCACGATCAGCACGATCACCACGAGCCACAGCAGCAGCGCGATGTTCTGCAGCGCCGGTACTCGCACCATGCTCAGCACGAGGATGACCACGGCCATCGGCAGGAAGAACTCCGCGATGTTGAAGCGGGAGTCGACGAAGTCGCGCGCGAACCGGCGGACCGGCCCCTTGTCACGCGCGGGCAGATACCGCTCGTCGCCGCTCGCCAGCGCCTGGCGCTGCCGCTCCATCGCGGTACGGCGCTCCGCGCGCTGTCGCTTGGCGGCCTCCTTGCGCGTCGTCGACGTGTTGGCCACGCTGCGGCGCTGCGACTGGGCCGCACTGCGCTTGGGCGTGGGGCGGCCCTTGGGGGCCTCGGGGTGACGGGGCTGACTGGAGTCGGTCACCGGCGCCTTGTCGGCGTCCTGGGCCTTCTCATCCTTCGCACGGCTACGGAACACAAAACCCAAGGGTAAGGGCTTCCGGGCATGGACCCCAGCCCGGTGGGGAACGATCCGGCAACACCAGTCGTCAGTAAGGGGACAGAGGGGACGTTGCGTACGCCTCGGGACGTCCCCGCGGGGCGTACGGCTCCGGCGGACCCCGGGGGCCACCTACTCCCTACGCCGGAGCGGGAGCGCACGCAGTCGTCCTTGGGGATGAGCGCATGCGTCCCCGAACAGTGCGGTAATGGATGCAGGGCCCGTACTGTGGGTTCTGTCGCAGGAGCAGCTGCCGGAGTCGGTCAGAAGGGGGCGCGCGAAGCCCATGAGCGGTGTCATGAAGCGTATGGGGATGATCTTCCGCGCGAAGGCGAACAAGGCCCTTGACCGGGCCGAGGACCCGCGCGAGACCCTCGATTACTCGTACCAGAAGCAGCTGGAGCTGCTGCAGAAGGTCCGCCGCGGCGTCGCCGACGTGGCGACCTCCCGCAAGCGCCTGGAGCTGCAGCTCAACCAGCTGCAGTCGCAGTCCGGCAAGCTGGAGGACCAGGGCCGCAAGGCACTGGCGCTGGGCCGCGAGGACCTGGCCCGCGAGGCGCTCTCCCGCCGCGCCGCGCTCCAGCAGCAGGTGACCGACCTGGAGACCCAGCACGCGACGCTCCAGGGCGAGGAGGAGAAGCTCACCCTCGCGGCCCAGCGGCTCCAGGCCAAGGTCGACGCCTTCCGCACGAAGAAGGAGACCATCAAGGCCACCTACACGGCGGCGCAGGCGCAGACCCGGATCGGCGAGGCCTTCTCCGGCATCTCCGAGGAGATGGGCGACGTCGGCCTGGCGATCCAGCGCGCCGAGGACAAGACGGCCCAGCTCCAGGCCCGCGCCGGCGCCATCGACGAGCTGCTCGCCTCCGGCGCCCTCGACGACCCCTCCGGCATGCACAAGGACGACATCCAGGCCGAGCTGGACCGGCTCTCCGGTGGTACGGATGTAGAGCTGGAACTGCAGCGTATGAAGGCCGAGCTGGCCGGCGGCTCGGGCAGCGGTCAGCAGGCCATCGAAGGCGGCTCGAACGGGCAGCAGTCCCAGCAGCAGCCGCAGGACACTCCGCGCTTCGACAAGCAGTAGGGGTCCACGCCTAGGAGGGCGACATGATCGTACGGATCATGGGGGAGGGCCAGGTGAGTCTGGCCGACGGCCACCTCGCCGAGCTGAACAGGCTGGACGACGAACTCCTGGCGGAGATGGAGAACGGCGACGGCCCCGGCTTCCGCCGCACTCTCCAGGCCCTCCTGGCCAGGGTCCGCGACCTCGGAGACCCCCTCCCGGACGACTCCCTCGAACCATCGGAACTGATCCTGCCGTCTCCCGACGCGACCTTGGAGGAAGTCCGGGAGCTCCTGAGCGACGACGGCTTGATCCCGGGTTAGTGGTCCGCGGGCAGCACACCGCTGCGCCGGGCTGCGGACCCACCCGACCTCACCCCGCACGCCGAGCACCTCACAACCAGCCTTGCGACCCCGCCCCCATACCCCCGCACACCCACCCCGGCTACCGTGAACCCCCGTGAGCACCCTCGCGCGGGCCAAACACCAGGCCAAGGCGCACCCCCTGGCCCTGGACGCCGTCCTCGCCCTCGCCGTCCTGGTCTGCATGGTCGCCGGCTCGTTCGTCGAACCCCGCCACCGTGACAGCGTCAGCTGGGCCCTGCGCACCCCCGACCCCCTCAGCCTCGTCCTCATGGCCCTCGGCGCCGCCGCCCTGGTCTTCCGCCGCCGTGCCCCCATGACGGTCCTCGCCGTCACCGGCACCCTCTCCGTCGTCGAGTCCCTCACCGGCGACCCCCGCACCCCCGTCGCGATGTCCGCCGTCATCGCGCTCTACACCGTCGCCTCCACCACCGACCGCCCCACCACCTGGCGCGCCGGCCTGCTCACCATGACCGTGCTGACCGGCGCCGCCATGTCGGCCGGCTCCCTGCCCTGGTACGCCCAGGAGAACCTCGCGATCTTCGCCTGGACCGGCATCGGCGCCACCGCGGGTGACGCCGTCCGCAGCCGCCGCGCCTTCGTCCAGGCCATCCGGGAGCGCGCCGAACGGGCCGAGCGCACCCGCGAGGAGGAGGCCCGCCGCCGCGTCGCCGAGGAACGCCTGCGCATCGCCCGGGACCTGCACGACGTCGTCGCCCACCACATCGCCCTGGTCAACGTGCAGGCCGGGGTCGCCGCCCACGTCATGGACAAGCGCCCCGACCAGGCCAAAGAGGCCCTCGGGCACGTCCGCGAGGCCAGCCGCTCCGCCCTCAACGAACTCCGCGCCACCGTGGGCCTGCTCCGGCACTCCGACGACCCCGAGGCCCCCACCGAACCCGCCCCGGGCCTGGACCGCCTCGGCGAACTCACCGGCACCTTCCGCAACGCCGGCCTGCACATCGAGGTCGCCCGCGCCGACCAGGGCACCACCCTGCCCGCGGCCGTCGACCTGGCCGCCTACCGGATCATCCAGGAGGCCCTCACCAATGTGCAGAAGCACGCCGGGCCCCAGGCCAAGGCGGAGGTCAGCGTCGTCCGCGTCGGACCGCACATCGAGATCACCGTGCTCGACGACGGCGGCGGCGAGCCCGATACCCAGGACAGCGGCGGCGGCCACGGACTGCTCGGCATGCGCGAACGCGTCACGGCACTGCGCGGCACCCTCACCACCGGTCCCCGCTACGGAGGCGGTTTTCGCGTCCATGCCATCCTGCCGGTGAAGAACCGCACACCGACCGGAGAGGACCCCGCATGACCATCCGTGTCCTGCTCGCCGACGACCAGGCGCTGCTGCGCAGCGCCTTTCGCGTGCTCGTCGACTCCGAGCCCGACATGGAGGTGGTCGGCGAGGCCTCCGACGGCGCGGAAGCGGTCCGGCTGACGAAGGAGCAGCAGGCCGACGTCGTGCTCATGGACATCCGCATGCCCGGCACCGACGGTCTCGCCGCGACCCGCATGATCAGCGCCGACCCCGACCTCGCCGACGTCCGGGTGGTCATCCTGACGACCTTCGAGGTCGACGACTACGTCGTGCAGTCGCTGCGGGCCGGCGCCTCCGGCTTCCTCGGCAAGGGCGCCGAACCCGAGGAGCTGCTGAACGCCATCCGCATCGCCGCGGGCGGACAGGCCCTGCTCTCCCCGGCGGCCACCACGGGCCTGATCGCCCGGTTCCTCGCCACCGAGGACCCGGCCGACGACGACCGCGACCCGGGCCGCGGCGAACGGCTCGACTCGCTCACCGTCCGCGAACGCGAGGTGCTCGTCCTGGTCGCCGGCGGGCACTCCAACGACGAGATCGCCGAGCGCCTCGAAGTCAGCCCGCTGACCGTGAAGACGCACGTCAACCGGGCCATGGCCAAGCTGGGTGCCCGGGACCGCGCCCAGCTCGTCGTCACCGCGTACGAGTCCGGCCTGGTCCGTCCAAGGGTGGAGTGAGCCCGGCCCGGCCGTACTGCGGCCGGAGTAGGCGCCGCGTAAGGATTTGGACCTGGGGCCTACGAAACCCGGTCCCCCCATGGCTCAGGGTGTAGGGGCGGGCGCTCATCTGCGCGCCCGCTGCCGCTTCTGCCGTTAACAGAAGAGAGACCCTCACCCATGTCCTGGCTGTCGAGATTCAGCCTCGCGCAACGAGCCCTCATAGGGCTGATGTCGATCATCGCGCTCGTCTTCGGGGCGATCGCGATACCCCAGCTGAAGCAGCAGCTGCTGCCCACCATCGAACTGCCCGTGGTGTCGGTGCTGGCGCCGTACCAGGGCGCGTCCCCGGACGTGGTCGAAAAGCAGGTCGTCGAGCCCATCGAGGACACCCTCGAAGCCGTCGACGGCATCAGCGGCGTCACCTCCACCGCCAGCGAGGGCAACGCCGTGATCATGGCGTCCTTCGACTACGGCAACGGCACCGAGCAGCTGGTCGCCGACGTCCAGCAGGCCGTCAACCGGGCCCGCGTCCAGCTCCCGGACGACGTCGACCCGCAGGTCGTCGCCGGTTCGACGGACGACATCCCGACCGTCGTCCTCGCCGTCACCTCCGGCCGCGACCAGCAGGCCCTGGCCGATCAGCTCGACAAGACCGTGGTGCCGGACCTGAAGAGCATCGACGGCGTCGGCCAGGTCACCGTCGACGGTGTGCGCGACCTCCAGGTCACCGTCACGCCCGACGACGCGAAGCTGGCGAAGGCGGGCCTGACCTCGCAGTCCCTCTCCCAGGCCCTCCAGGCGGGCGGCGCGACCGTCCCGGCCGGGTCCTTCGACGAGGACGGCGCCAACCGCACGGTCCAGGTCGGCGGCGGCCTGACCTCGCTGAAGCAGATCCAGGACCTGATGGTCACGGCCGGGCCCGGCAAGGGCAAGCCGGTGCGGCTCGGTGACGTCGCCGCCGTGAAGCAGCAGGAGGCCACGGCCGACTCCATCACCCGCACCGACGGCAAGCCCAGCCTCTCCGTCGCCGTGACGATGGACCGCGACGGCAGCGCGGTCGCCATCTCCGACGCCGTCCAGGACAAGCTCCCGGAGCTCCGCAAGGACCTCGGGTCGGGCGCGAGCCTCACGGTCGTCAGCGACCAGGGCCCGGCCGTGTCCAAGTCCATCAAGGGCCTGACCACCGAGGGCGCGCTCGGTCTGCTCTTCGCCGTCCTGGTGATCCTCGTCTTCCTGGCCTCGATCCGCTCGACCCTCGTGACGGCGGTGTCGATCCCGCTGTCCGTGGTCCTCGCCCTGATCGTGCTGTGGACGCGCGACCTGTCGCTGAACGTCCTCACCCTGGGCGCCCTGACCATCGCCGTCGGACGCGTCGTCGACGACTCGATCGTGGTCCTGGAGAACATCAAGCGCCATCTCGGCTACGGCGAGGAGCGTCACTCGGCGATCCTGAACGCGGTCCGCGAGGTGGCGGGCGCGGTGACGTCCTCGACGCTCACCACGGTCGCGGTGTTCCTGCCGATCGGCCTGGTCGGCGGCATGGTGGGCGAGCTGTTCGGCTCGTTCAGCCTCACCGTCACGGCCGCGCTGCTGGCGTCCCTCCTCGTCTCCCTGACGGTCGTGCCGGTCCTGTCGTACTGGTTCCTGCGTCCCCCGAAGGGCACCCCCGAGGACGCGGCCGAGGCCCGCCGGATCGCCGAGGAGAAGGAGGCCAGGAGCCGCCTCCAGCGCCTCTACGTCCCCGTCCTGCGCTTCGCGACCCGCCGCCGCCTCACCAGTGTGGCCCTCGCGGTCGTCGTCCTGATCGGCACGTTCGGCATGGCGCCGCTGCTGAAGACGAACTTCTTCGACCAGGGCGAGCAGGAGGTCCTCACCGTCAAGCAGGAGCTGAAGCCCGGCACCAGCCTGTCCGCGACGGACGCCCAGGCCAGGAAGGTCGAGCGGCTGCTCGCCGGCACCAAGGGCGTGAAGGACTACCAGGTCACGGTCGGCTCGTCCGGCTTCATGGCGGCCTTCGGCGGCGGCACGGACACCAACCAGGCCTCGTACCAGGTCATGCTCGACGACTCGGCGTCTTACGAGGACGTCCAGGACGGCATCGAGAAGGGCCTGGCCGGACTGAAGGGCATCGGCACGACCACCGTCGCCGCCGGTGACGGATTCGCCAGCCAGGACCTCAGTGTGGTCGTGAAGGCCGCCGACGCCGGCGTCCTGCGCACGGCGGCCGAGGAGGTCCGCAGGACGGTCGCCTCGCTCGACGACGTCACGGACGTCTCCAGCGACCTCGCGACCAGCGTGCCGCGCATCTCGGTCAAGGCCGACGACAAGGCGGCCGCGGCCGGTTTCGACGACCGGACGCTCGGCGCCGCCGTCGCCCAGGCCGTCCGCGGCACCACCGCCGCCAAGGCGGTCCTGGACGACACCGAGCGCGACGTCGTCATCCGCTCGGCCAAGCCCGCCAAGACCCTGAAGCAGCTTCAGGACCTGCGCCTCGGCGGCACGGTGAGGCTCGGCGACATCGCCACGGTGAAGCAGGTCGACGGCCCGGTCTCGATGACCCGCATCGACGGCCAGCGGGCGGCCACCATCACCGCGAAGCCGACCGGCGACAACACCGGCGCGGTCAGCGCCCAGCTCCAGTCGAAGGTCGACGCGCTGAAGCTCCCGGACGGCGCCACGGCGTCGATCGGCGGTGTCTCCGAGGACCAGGACGAGGCGTTCGCCAACCTGGGCCTGGCGATGCTGGCGGCCATCGCGATCGTCTTCATGCTGCTGGTCGGCACCTTCAAGTCCCTGGTCCAGCCGCTGATCCTGCTCGTCTCCATCCCGTTCGCCGCCACCGGCGCGATCGGCCTGCTGATCGCCACCGGCACCCCGATGGGCGTCCCGGCGATGATCGGCATGCTGATGCTGATCGGCATCGTGGTGACGAACGCGATCGTGCTGATCGACCTGATCAACCAGTACCGCAAGCAGGGCCACGGCGTCGTCGAGGCCGTCATCGAGGGCGGCCGGCACCGGCTGCGCCCGATCCTGATGACCGCCCTGGCGACGATCTTCGCCCTGCTGCCGATGGCCCTCGGCATCACCGGCGAGGGCGGCTTCATCGCCCAGCCGCTCGCCGTGGTCGTGATCGGCGGTCTGGTCACCTCGACGCTGCTGACGCTGCTGCTGGTCCCGACGCTGTACGCGATGGTCGAACTCCGCAAGGAGCGCCGGGCGAGGAAGCGCGCGGCGAAGAAGGGCCTGCCGGCCCAGCGGACGGACGCGACGGAACCGGAGCACGCGCGGGCGTGACGGCGTGACCCGGCGGCGGCCGGGCACCGGACCTCCCCGTCCGGTGCCCGGCCGCCGCCTTGTCCGGTTACGTATCCTGTGGCTCTCGAACGGCTTCACGGGGGAAGGGGATTCGGGCGTGCCGCTGCACAGCGACGACCCGAAGTCGGTCGGTGGCTACCGGCCGCTCGACCGGCTCGGGGCCGGGGGGATGGGCGTGGTCTACCGGGCCAGGGCCCGTTCGGGCCGTGTCGTGGCCCTCAAGGTCGTGCATGCCCAGTACGCGGCGGACGCCGTCTTCCGCACCCGGTTCCGGCAGGAGATCGCGGCGGTCCGCAAGGTCAGCGGAGCCTTCACGGCGCCGGTCCTGGACGCGGACCCCGACGCGGCGCGGCCCTGGATGGCCACCCAGTACGTGCCCGGCCCCTCGCTCGCCCGGCGGATCCGCGACCGGGGCGCCCTGCCGGAGGCCGAACTGCGCGGCATCGCCCTGGGGCTGGTGGAGGCGCTGCGCGACATCCACCGGGCGGGGGTGGTCCACCGGGACCTGAAGCCGGCCAACGTCCTGCTGGCCGAGGACGGCCCGCGCGTCATCGACTTCGGCATCTCCCGCGCGGCCGGGGACCACCAGACGCTCACCGAGACCGGCCAGATGATCGGCACACCGCCCTTCATGTCGCCCGAACAGCTCGTCGACGCCCGGGCGGTCGGCCCCGCCTCGGACGTCTTCTCCCTCGGGTCCCTGCTGGTGTACTCCGTCACCGGGCGCGGCCCCTTCGACGCCGACAGCCCGTATCTGACGGCGTACCGGGTCGTCCACCACGAACCCGTGCTCGACGGGGTGGAACCACGGCTGCGCGCCCTGCTGGAGCGCTGCCTGGCCAAGGACGCCCCGGACCGGCCCGGACTCGACGAGCTGGCAGGGGAGTTCGCGGCCCTGCTGCCCGAAGCCGCGGACGGAGCCACCCTGACCCTCCGGGCCGGTCGGCTCGCGGCCGTCGACGCCGTCCGCCCGGCGTCCGCCGCCGGCTGCGCTCAGGCCGCCCCGCCCCTCGCCGAGGGGGATCCACCGGAGGCGGGACGCCCCCGCCGTCGGGTCCGGCCGATGCCGGTCGTGACGGGCGCGGTGGGTGCTGTCGTCCTCGGCCTGACGGCCTATCTGACCCTGGGCCCCGGCTGGGCGCTGAGCGGTGACCCCTCCGCGCAGTCCCGCTGGGCGGCGCCGCCGGCCGGATGGCGGCCCTGGCAGACGACGGTCTATGAGACGGCCGCGCGCGGAGTGCGCACGGTGCCCGAACGGCAGGAGGGCGGAACGCGGGGCGGTCCGCAGTGCCACGTCCACGAGCGCGCCGTGTTCTGCGCGGGCGACGGGATCCTGCCCGTACGGTTGGACGGCAGGACGGGAGCGACCGTCTGGCGTGCCGGTCCGGCGGCGTCCGTCACCGGTGACGACTTCTCCAGGTTCAAGATCCTCGGTGTCCGGGACGACGCGGTGGTGGTGCAGCAGGAACCGCAGGGCGAGGGGCCGAACCGGATCCTCGCCTTCGACACCGGCACCGGTGACCGGCTGTGGCAGCGCGCGGTGAACGCCGAGTGGATCGATCCGGTGCTGTCCGCCGGCCTCGTCGTGCTCCCGGAGGGCGACGGCACCTCCGTGACCGCCCGTTCGCCCCACAGCGGAGCCGCGCGCTGGACGCAGCGGCTGCCCGTGCGGCACTACTGCGGGACCACGGGAGCGGGCGAGCGGCTGTACCTGCAGTGCGCCCCGGAGGCGTCCGGCCCCTCCCTGGTCGTCGAAGCAGGCCGGGCCGACGGTCCGCACCGGCAGTTGACCGTCCCGGCGAAGGCCAACCTCCTCGGTGCCTTCGACGGCCGACTCCTCTTCCTGGACCTCAGCGAGGACGAGGACGGCAACCTGCTCATGGGCCAGGACGTTCCCTACGCGGCCATCCGGACGGTGGACCCCCGCACGGGTGCCCACCGCATCACGAAGCTGGCCGAGGAGTACGGGGGACAGGTGTCGCCGGCGGACGGCACGTTGTGGTTCGCCTCGTCGAACGGGCAGGTCACCGCCGTCTCCGCCGGGACGGGCAAGCCGCTGTGGCAGACCTCGACCAGCCTGGAGCGGCCGAGCGAGGCGACGTACGACCCGCGGACCCGGGCGGTGTACCTGGCCAGTGCCACCGGCCGGGTCGGTGCGCTCGACGCGAAGAAGGGCACCCTGCTCTGGGAAACGCTGCCGCGGGCCGTGCGTGACGACACCGACTGGGGCGCCACCGAGGTGCGGACGCTCGACGGCGCGTTGGTCGCCGCCACCCCCGGCGGCACGGTCTTCAGCCTCGACCCCGCCCACCCCGAGCGGAAACCGCGCTCGGGGTGACGGCGGGCCGGACGACGGCTACGGCAGCGCCAGCATCCGCTCCAGGGCCAGCTTGGCGAACGCCTCCGTCTCCTTGTCCACCTCGATGCGGTTGACGAGGCTGCCCTCGGCCAGGGACTCCAGGGCCCAGACCAGGTGCGGGAGGTCGATGCGGTTCATGGTCGAGCAGAAGCAGACCGTCTTGTCGAGGAAGACGATCTCCTTGCCCTCGGGAGCGAAACGGTTCGCCAGGCGGCGGACCAGGTTCAGTTCCGTGCCGATGGCCCACTTGGAACCGGCCGGCGCGGCCTCCAGGGCCTTGATGATGTACTCCGTCGAGCCGACGTAGTCCGCCGCGGCCACGACCTCGTGCCTGCACTCGGGGTGCACCAGGACGTTGACGCCCGGGATCCGCTCGCGCACGTCGTTCACCGAGTCCAGGCTGAAGCGGCCGTGCACCGAGCAGTGGCCGCGCCACAGGATCATCTTCGCCGCGCGCAGCTCGTCGGCCGTCAGCCCGCCGTTCGGCTTGTGCGGGTTGTAGAGGACGCAGTCCTCCAGGGACATGCCCATGTCCCGCACGGCGGTGTTGCGGCCGAGGTGCTGGTCGGGCAGGAAGAGGACCTTCTCGCCCTGCTCGAAGGCCCAGTCCAGAGCCCGCTTGGCGTTGGACGAGGTGCAGATCGTGCCACCGTGCTTGCCCGTGAACGCCTTGATGTCGGCGGAGGAGTTCATGTACGAGACGGGCACGACCTGCTCGGCTATCCCGGCCTCGGTCAGCACGTCCCAGCACTCGGCGACCTGCTCGGCCGTCGCCATGTCGGCCATCGAGCAGCCGGCGGCCAGGTCGGGCAGGACGACCTTCTGGTCGTCGGACGTCAGGATGTCCGCCGACTCCGCCATGAAGTGCACGCCGCAGAACACGATGTACTCGGCCTCCGGACGGGCGGCGGCGTCCCGGGCGAGCTTGAACGAGTCACCCGTCACGTCGGCGAACTGGATGACCTCGTCACGCTGGTAGTGGTGGCCGAGCACGAAGACCTTGTCCCCGAGCTTCTCCTTCGCCTTGCGGGCGCGCTCCACCAGGTCCGGGTCGGACGGCGAGGGCAGGTCGCCGGGACACTCCACACCGCGCTCGCTCTTCGGGTCGGCCTCACGGCCGAGGAGCAGCAGGGCGAGGGGCGTCGGCTGGACGTCGAGCTCCTGGGTCTGGGCGGTGGTCACGACACGCACCCTTTCTGTTTCTGCGACTTTTCGTCGATTTGACGCTATCTATCATAACCGCTTCACGTCACTTTGACGATGGCCATAGCGTCTGTGTGACGTGAATCCCGGCGAGCCGCCGTTCATTCCCGGGAAGACCCGGAAAGAGCCGTTTTCCGGTTCCCGGCGCGTGTGCGAGCATGAAAGGAGCCGAGATCGAGCGCCCGGCCCCGGAATGAATCCGCGGCCCCGCCGGTTGCAACCGTCGGCAAGCAGTCTCCGTACAACCCGGGAGAGATGTAGATGTCCGTATCGGACGAGACCAGCACCGTCACCGACGGCATCATCCTGACCGACGCCGCCGCGTCCAAGGTCAAGGCGCTGCTCGACCAGGAAGGCCGCGAAGACCTCGCGCTGCGGGTCGCCGTCCAGCCCGGCGGCTGCTCCGGCCTGCGCTACCAGCTCTTCTTCGACGAGCGCGCCCTCGACGGCGACGTCGAGAAGGACTTCGGCGGTGTGAAGGTGGTCACCGACCGCATGAGCGCCCCGTACCTGGGCGGTGCCACGATCGACTTCGTGGACACCATCGAGAAGCAGGGCTTCACGATCGACAACCCGAACGCGACGGGCTCCTGCGCCTGCGGCGACTCCTTCAGCTGAGCCTGCCGAGCCGCTCCGGCGGCCGCGGACACGACGAAGGCGGCGGCCCCCTCAGGGGGGCCGCCGCCTTCGCGCTGCGTCTTTCGGCCTACCGCTCCTGCGTCGGGGGAGCCGGCAGCCGCGCGCCCTCCTTCGCCAGCGGCACCGCCTTGCCGTCCGCGTTCACGACGGCCCGGTCACCGAGCGGCTCGTCCAGCCGCACGGTCTTCTGGAACTGCTTGGCGATCATGACGCAGACCTTGTCCGGCCACGGGGTCGACGTCACGGTGACCGTCACCTCGTCGCCCTTCTCGCTCGCCTTCACGTCGTAGTCCGCGCACACGCCGCCCGTGAAGGTCACCGTCAGCTCCGCGCCCTCGGCCCGGTAGCCGTCCACCTTCACCTCGCGTGGCCCGGGAGCCGACGTCGGCCGGTCACTCGGCGCGCTCGGCTCGGGCGAGGCCAGGTACTTCGGCTCCACCGCCGGGTACGTCACCGTGAACGGGTCCTTCGCACCCGGCGCCGTCACCTCGAACAGCCAGGACGGCACCAGCGCCCGCCGTCCGTCCACGTCGTGCGCGGCCAGCCCGAACACCGCCTTCTCGACCGTCACGGTGTCCTGCTCGGGAGCGCCGCTCGCCGGCTGCCCGCAGGGCTGCTCCAGCCGGTCCTTCAGCGGCACGGGGCTGGCGCAGCCACCGATGCCCATGCGGTGGTCGCCCTTCGGCTGCCCTTCCATCAGCTTCAGAGCCTTCCCGGCACCGACCACGGGGTAGGTGTCGCCCTTCACCGGCGCCGCCAGATGTCCGCTGCCGCCGACGACCTCGCCGTCCGCGCCGACCGTGATCCCGGTCGTCCAGCCGTATGTGGGCAGTCCGCCGACCGCGGGATCGGCGTTCACCACCCGCTGGGCCCCCATGACCTGGCTCGCGTCGACCTTGGCGTCGAGCTGACCTACCGCCTTCAGCACCGGCGCCGCGGCCTTCTCGGCCGCCTCCTCGCTCACGGGTGTACCGCCGGACCGCGGGGCCGTGCAGGTGGCGGTGCCCTTGCAGTCGTCCGTGCCGGGGGCGTACCGGCTGAACGTCCACGATCCCGGTGCCTGCCGGTTCACCTGGAGGCTCGGCCCGGACCCGTCCTGGCCCCCGATCCTCCAGGCCTCGCCCTGCGCCACCGGCGCCCCCTCGACCCCGAGGGCCTTCGCCAGCCGGGCCACGTCCGCCTTGCCGACCTCGCCCCGCGCCCGGTACACCGGCGCCTCGCCGGGGCCATCGGGCAGGGTGGTGTCGACGCGGTAGGTGGCGCCGTAGGGGTTGGGCTCGCCGGGCGCGATGCCGTTGCCGCCGCCGGCGGTGGACTCCGAGTAGCCGTCGAGCGCGAGGGGCGGGGGAGTGCCGTCCCCACCGGGCGCACCGGACGTCGCGCCGCCGCCCGGCCCACCGGCGGCGTTGGAAGCGAGCCAGGCCCCGCCACCGCCGATCAGCAGCACGGCGGCGGCGACGGAGGCGATGATCGCGGGCGTGCGGGGACGGCCACCGCCGTGGCGGGCCAGGTCCTCTTCGTCCCGGGGGACATCACCCACCTGCGCCGGAGCGGCACCGGTACGGGCTTCCTCCTCGACGCCCACGGCGTCCGCGGCGACTTCGCCCGCCGGGACCGGGGCCGGCTCGGCGTCGTCCCGCGAGCCCCCGGGCGTACCGGCCTCCGGGGAACTCGGCTCGTCGGCCGCCGGGGCCGCCTCGCCCTCGCTGCCCCCTTCGGCCCGCGCATCCTCACCCGTCGCCTCAAGCGCCTCTGAGGCCTCGGGGGTCTCTGTGGCCTCGGCCGCCTCAGTGGCCTCCGTTGTCTCGTCGGAGTCAGCGGCACCCGGCGACACCCCGGCCTCGGCCGGCACCTCGGCGTCTGCCGACGCCTCGGCCCCCGCCGGAGTCCCGGCGCCGGCCGTCCCCGGCTCCTCGGCCTTCGGGGCGTCCGCGGTGGCGCCGGCCGCTTCCCTGGCGTCGGCGTCGTTGTCGGGTCGCTCGGTGTTCACCGCATCGCTCCTTCGGCTGCACAGCTGTCCCATGGGACCCTGCCCGGTCGCACACGGACCGCTGGTGGGTCGTATCCCGCCTCCCCTTTACGGGGGACAGCGATGGGACGCAGCGGGGGAGCACACGGTTCCCGCGTGTGCGCCGGTCAGTCCCCGTAGTCGGACATGGCGTCGAGCAGCCGCGCCGACGCGGGGGGTACGGACACGCCGTGGATCAGGGCCGGGGAGACCGGCCGGGAAGCGACCCGGGGCACCGCCCAGTGCGGAGCCATCCGCGCCCCGTCACCCGGCAGCGACGCCAGATCGCCTTCGAGATCGACCGGAACGGGCGCATGGACCTTGAGGTTCGTCATAGCGGCACCGTATGCACGGCCGAGCTCACCGAGAAAGATCTACTATCGGGTAGTTTCGCTGCCTTCAGCGCTGCCGGCCCACCCGATAGCGTGAACCGTCAAGGTCCGCCTCCCTCAGGAGAATCCACGCCGTGCGCATCGCAGTCACCGGCTCCATCGCCACCGACCACCTCATGACCTTCCCCGGCCGCTTCGCCGACCAGTTCGTAGCGGACCAGCTGCACACGGTCTCGCTGTCGTTCCTGGTCGACAAGCTGGACGTCCGCCGCGGCGGCGTCGCCGCGAACATCGCGTTCGGCATGGGGCAGCTCGGCACCCACCCGATCCTGGTCGGCGCGGCGGGCGCGGACTTCGACGAGTACCGGGCCTGGCTCGACCGGCACGGCGTCGACACGGAGTCCGTCCGCATCTCCGACACGCTGCACACCGCTCGCTTCGTCTGCACGACCGACGCCGACCACAACCAGATCGGCTCCTTCTACACCGGTGCCATGAGCGAGGCCCGCCTCATCGAGCTGAAGACCGTCGCCGACCGCGTGGGCGGGCTCGACCTGGTGTCCATCGGCGCCGACGACCCGGAGGCCATGCTCCGGCACACCGAGGAGTGCCGCTCCCGGAAGATCGCGTTCGCCGCCGACTTCTCCCAGCAGATCGCCCGGATGGACGGCGAGGAGATCCGCATCCTGCTCGACGGGGCGACCTACCTCTTCTCCAACGAGTACGAGAAGGGCCTCATCGAGTCCAAGACCGGCTGGAGCGACGCGGAGATCCTCTCCCGCGTGGGCCACCGGGTGACCACCCTCGGCGCGCGCGGCGTACGCATCGAGCGGGCCGGCGAGGACCCCATCGAGGTGGGCACGCCCGACGAGGAGCGCAAGGCCGACCCGACGGGCGTCGGCGACGCCTTCCGGGCCGGGTTCCTCTCCGGTCTGGCCTGGGGGGTCTCCCTGGAGCGTGCCGCGCAGGTCGGCTGCATGCTGGCGACCCTCGTCATCGAGACGGTGGGCACGCAGGAGTACCAGCTGCGGCGCGGGCACTTCATGGAGCGGTTCACCAAGGCGTACGGGGACGAGGCCGCGGAAGAGGTTCGTGGTCATCTCGGCTGATGTGCCGTCTGCGGGGGTGTGGGGGCTGGTCGCGCCCCCGCGGCGGCGGCCGCATGTCGACACAGCCCCGCACCCCCGAGGCGTTCAGCTCACCCGGCGGACCACGTACGCCGTTCCCTTTTCCGCCGGCTCCTCGCCCACGTACTCCTGGCCCCGCATCTCGCACCACGCCGGGATGTCCAGGCGGGCGGCCTCGTCGTCCGACAGGACCCGGACCAGGCCGCCGACGGGGACGTCACCGATGACCTTGGCGAGTTCGATGACCGGGATCGGGCACCTCTTGCCCAGGGAGTCCACGACGAGCACGTCGGCCTCCCGCACCACCGTCTCCGAGACCGGCGCCCCCAGCTTCTCCCGCACCGCAGCCACCGCCCGGGGAAGCACCTCCAGGAACCTCTCCACATCCTCCTCGGCCGCCCCGAGCGGCAGCGAGACCCGCACATTCCCTTCACTCAGCACGCCCATCGCCCGCAGCACATGGCTCGGCGTCAGCGTGCTGCTCGTGCAGGACGATCCGGACGAGACCGAGAAACCCTCGCGGTCCAGCTCGTGCAGCAGCGCCTCGCCGTCGACGTAGAGACAGGAGAAGGTGACGATCCCGGGCAGCCGGCGCTCCGGATCACCCACGACCTCGACGTCGGTCACCAGGCGCGGCACCCGCGCCCGGATCCGGTCCGTCAGCTCCCGCAGGCGCACCGCCTCCTCGGCCGCCTCGGCCCGTACGGCCCTGAGCGACGCGGCCGCCGCCACGATCGCCGGGAGGTTCTCGAAACCGGGCGCCCGCCCCGACTCCCGCTCGTCCACCGGCCCTTGCGCCGCGAACCGCACCCCCTTGCGCACGACCAGCAGCCCCACCCCGGACGGCCCGCCCCACTTGTGCGCACTGCCCGTGAGCAGCGACCAGCCCCCTTCCACCGGCCCCCATCCCAGGGACTGCGCCGCGTCCACCAGCAACGGCACCCCGGCCTCCCGGCACAGCTCCGCCACCGCCGTGACCGGCTGCTCCGTGCCCACCTCGTGGTTGGCCGACTGCAGACACGCCAGCGCCGTGTCCGCGCGCAGGGCCTCGCCGTAGACGACCGGGTCCACCGCCCCGCCCCGGTCGACGGACACCTCCGTGAGGGTCCCCCCGGCCGCCTCGTGCAGCTCGGCCGAATGGAGGACAGAAGAGTGTTCGACCGCTGACACGATCAGGTGGCGCCCGACGCGTCTGCGACCGGCCAGCGCCCCGGCAATCCCCGTGTGCACGGCACGGGTTCCGGACGAGGTGAAGGTCAGTTCGTCCGGCCGGCATCCCACCGCCTCGGCAGCGGCCTCCCGTGCCGCGTCCAGCAGCACCCGGGCCCGCCGCCCCTCCCGGTACAGCCGCGCAGGATCCGCCCACCCTTCATCGAGCGAGGCCAGCAGAGCCTGCCGGGCAACAGGATGAAGGGGAGCACCGGAAGCAGCATCGAAGTAACCCACAGGGCAACGCTAGAACGCCCAGCGCACAGACGTCCCCCAAGGGGCGCGGGGAACGGCGCGAACAGCCACAAAACACCCGCAGCCGCCAATTCAGCGAACCACCCGACTGAGTAGGCACCCCTCCCCGAGAACCCCCGGAGGGCGTCGGCTAGGGTTTGGTCCGCATAAACATCCAAACCCCTGCCCGACGCAGGGCCGCGACCGACCAGCGAGAAGGCCAGGCCGCAGCCGATCCGCGCGGGCGAGACTCTCGGGAAGGCGCTACGTGAGTCCCAACGGCTCCGACCGCTCGCCGCGGCGCCCGATGCGGCGGAAGCTGCTGCAGGCACTGACCGCGGGCCTGGTCTTGGCGACAGCCACCGGTTGCTCGTACAACTGGGAAGACTTCCCCCGCCTTGGTATGCCCACCCCGACCACGGAAGAGGCTCCGCGGATCCTCTCCCTGTGGCAGGGTTCCTGGGCGGCTGCGCTCGCCGTCGGCGTGCTGGTGTGGGGTCTGATCCTGTGGAGTGCTTTCTTCCACCGGCGCAGCCGCACCAAGGTCGAAGTTCCTCCGCAGACCCGGTACAACATGCCCATCGAGGCGCTGTACACCGTGGTCCCGCTCATCATCGTCTCGGTGCTGTTCTACTTCACCGCCCGTGACGAGTCCGAGCTGCTCAGCCTCAAGAAGAAGCCCGACGTCACGGTCAACGTGGTCGGCTTCCAGTGGAGCTGGTGCTTCAACTACATCGAGCCGGTCGCCGGTTCCACCGGGGACGCCAAGACCTCGAAGGACCTGGACGCGATCCCGGACCGGTTCAAGAAGGACTTCCCGGCAGGCGCCGGCGGTGTCAACGACTGCGGCACCCCGGGCACGCGGAACCCGCAGACGGGCAACCCGGGCCCGACCCTGTGGCTGCCCAAGGGCAAGACGGTCCGCTTCATCCTCACCTCGCGTGACGTCATCCACTCCTTCTGGGTGGTGCCGTTCCTCATGAAGCAGGACGTCATCCCGGGCCACACCAACGCCTTCGAGGTGACCCCCAACAAGGAGGGCACCTTCATGGGCAAGTGCGCCGAGCTCTGCGGCGTCGACCACTCTCGGATGCTGTTCAACGTGAAGGTCGTCTCCCCCGAGCGCTACGAGCAGCACCTCAAGGACCTCGTGGACAAGCAGCAGAACGGTTACGTTCCTGCCGGCATCGCGCAGACGAGCCACGAGAAGAACCGGGAGACGAACAACCTGTGAGCATCCTCAACGAACCCCAGGGTGCCGCGGCAGCAGGGTCCCACTACCAGGACGAGCTGCCGGTCAGGCGCCAGAACCGCGGCAGTGTCGTGGTCAAGTGGCTGACGACGACGGACCACAAGACGATCGGCACGATGTACCTCGCCACGTCTTTCGCGTTCTTCGTCATCGGTGGCGTGATGGCGCTGCTCATGCGCGCCGAGCTCGCCCGGCCTGGTCTGCAGATCATGTCGAACGAGCAGTTCAACCAGGCGTTCACGATGCACGGCACGATCATGCTGCTGATGTTCGCGACGCCGCTGTTCGCCGGCTTCGCGAACTGGATCATGCCGCTCCAGATCGGCGCGCCGGACGTGGCCTTCCCCCGGCTGAACATGTTCGCCTACTGGCTCTACCTGTTCGGCTCGCTCATCGCGGTCGGTGGCTTCCTCACCCCGCAGGGCGCGGCCGACTTCGGCTGGTTCGCCTACAGCCCCCTGTCGGACGCCGTCCGCTCCCCGGGCATCGGCGCCGACATGTGGATCATGGGCCTGGCCTTCTCCGGCTTCGGCACCATCCTCGGCTCGGTCAACTTCATCACCACGATCATCTGCATGCGCGCCCCGGGCATGACGATGTTCCGCATGCCGATCTTCGTGTGGAACGTGCTGCTGACCGGTGTCCTGGTCCTGCTGGCCTTCCCGGTCCTGGCCGCGGCCCTGTTCGCCCTGGAGGCGGACCGCAAGTTCGGCGCCCACGTCTTCGACGCCGCCAACGGCGGCGCGTTGCTGTGGCAACACCTCTTCTGGTTCTTCGGCCATCCAGAGGTGTACATCATCGCGCTGCCGTTCTTCGGCATCATCAGTGAGGTCATCCCGGTCTTCTCCCGCAAGCCGATGTTCGGTTACACGGGTCTGATCGGCGCGACCATCGCGATCGCGGGCCTGTCCGTGACGGTGTGGGCCCACCACATGTACGTCACCGGCGGTGTGCTGCTGCCGTTCTTCTCCTTCATGACGTTCCTCATCGCCGTACCCACAGGCGTGAAGTTCTTCAACTGGATCGGCACGATGTGGAAGGGCTCGTTGTCCTTCGAGACACCGATGCTCTGGGCGACCGGCTTCCTGATCACCTTCACCTTCGGTGGTCTGACCGGTGTCATCCTGGCCTCGCCGCCGATGGACTTCCACGTCTCCGACTCGTACTTCGTGGTGGCCCACTTCCACTACGTCGTCTTCGGCACCGTGGTGTTCGCGATGTTCTCCGGCTTCCACTTCTGGTGGCCGAAGTGGACCGGCAAGATGCTGGACGAGCGCCTCGGCAAGATCACTTTCTGGACGCTGTTCATCGGCTTCCACGGCACGTTCCTGGTCCAGCACTGGCTGGGTGCCGAGGGCATGCCGCGTCGTTACGCCGACTACCTGGCGGCCGACGGCTTCACCGCGCTCAACACGATCTCGACGATCAGCTCGTTCCTGCTCGGCATGTCGATCCTGCCGTTCTTCTACAACGTGTGGAAGACGGCCAAGTACGGCAAGCCGGTCGGCGTCGACGACCCGTGGGGCTACGGCCGCTCCCTGGAGTGGGCGACCTCCTGCCCGCCGCCGCGGCACAACTTCATCACCATGCCGCGGATCCGCAGCGAATCCCCGGCGTTCGACCTGCACCACCCGGAGATCGCTGCTCTCGACCAGCTCGAGAACGTGGGCCACGGCGACAAGGCCCTCGCTGGCGGCAAGGAGGCCGGCAAGTGAAGATCCAGGGCAAGATGTTCATGTGGCTGAGCTTCTTCGTCCTCGTCATGGCGGTCGTCTATGGCGTGTGGTCGAAGGAGCCGGCCGGTACCACGGCCCTCTTCCTGACCTTCGGCCTGTGCATCATGATCGGCTTCTACCTCGGCTTCACGGCCAAGCGGGTGGACGTCGGCGCGCAGGACAACAAGGAGGCGGACGTCGCGGACGACGCCGGCGAGGTCGGGTTCTTCAGCCCGCACAGCTGGCAGCCGTTCTCGCTGGCCATCGGTGGTGCCCTGGCCTTCCTGTCGGTCGCCATCGGCTGGTGGCTGATGTACTTCTCGCTGCCGATCATCCTGATCGGCATCTGGGGCTGGGTGTTCGAGTACTACCGCGGTGAGAACCGCACCCAGTAACACGCACCGTGCGCCGAAGGGGCCCGGACACTCCGACAGGAGCGTCCGGGCCCCTTCCTTCTGCCGTCATGGATGTCACTCGTACGAGTCGTTCGGCGTGCCGCTCTTGACGTCCGTTCCTAGCGTGAGGTCATGAGCCACACAGTGATCTCCCGCCCCCGCACCGTCGTCAGTTGCACGCTGCTGGTGATAGCCCTCAGCGCGGGCGTCACCGCCTGCGGCTCCGACGGCAACCCCCTGGCCGCCCGCCCCTACGACGCGGCGGACCAGATCTCCTTCAACGCCCCTGACGGCGACCGCAAGAAGGCGGATCCGGACAAGCCCCTGGAAGTCGTGGAGGACTCCGACGGGCGCATCACGGACGTCACGGCCCACGACGCCTCAGGACGCTACGTGGCGGGCGAACTCGCCGCCGACGGCAGCCGCTGGCACAGCACCTCCCCGCTCGCCGCCAACGCCAGCTACACGGTCCGCGTGAGCACCGAGGACGAGGACGGGGCGCCCGGCCGCAGGGTCGTCACCTTCGACACCGGCAAGCCCACCACCAAGAAGCGCCTGGACGTCACCTTCGGCCCCCAGACGGGCACCTACGGCGTCGGCCAGCCCGTCACGGCCGAGCTGAGCCGGCCCGTCAAGGACAAGGCCCAGCGGGCCGTCGTGGAGCGTGCCCTCAAGGTCTCCTCCACGCCCGCCACGGACGGCGCCTGGCACTGGGTGGACGACAAGAAGCTGCACTACCGCCCGAAGGACTACTGGCCCGCCCAGGCCACCGTCCAGGTCCGCAGCAACCTGCAGGGCATCAAGATCGGCGACCGGATGTGGGGCGGCAAGGCCAAGCCGCTGACCTTCACCACCGCGGACAAGCTCATAGCCGTCACGGACGCCGCCGCCCACCAGATGACCGTCTACAAGAACGACGAGATCATCCGGCAGATACCCGTGACCACGGGCAAGCCCGGCTACGACACCCGCAACGGCGTCAAGGTCGTCCTCGCCAAGGAGGGCACCGTCCGCATGACCAGCGCCAGCATCGGCTCCTCGGACTTCTACGACCTGATCGTCCACCACTCCGTCCGCGTCACCAACAGCGGCGAGTACGTCCACGCCGCCCCCTGGTCCGTCGGCTCCCAGGGCTTCGCCAACGTCAGCCACGGCTGCACCGGCATGAGCACCGAGAACGCCGCCTGGTTCTACGACACCGTCCGCGAGGGCGACATCGTCCAGGTGATCAACTCCGGCGGCGACGAGATGGCGCCGTTCGGCAACGGCTACGGCGACTGGAACCTCGACTGGGCGAAGTGGCGCACCGGCAGCGCCCTCCTCGGCGGCACCCCGGACGGCCCGACAGAGGCCGACAGGGCCCGCCTGAGGCCCCAGAGCGTCTAGACGCCCTCAGGGGCACGTCCCTCAGGGGCGCGGGGAACTGCGCGAACAACCCCCACGCGCCCGCAGTCGCCGAACGACAAGGCGAACCGCCCCCCTAGGCGTTCAAAGCCGCCTTGTCCCGCAACAGAGAAGCCAGCGCGGAGGCGAACTCCACCGGCTCCACCGGCAGGGTCACCGCCGCCTCCGCCCGACTCCACGTCGCCAGCCACGCATCCTGAGGCCGCCCGATCAGCAGCAGCACCGGCGGACACTCGAACACCTCGTCCTTGATCTGCCGGCAGACCCCCATGCCCCCCATCGGCACGGCCTCACCGTCCAGCACACAGACGTCGATCCCACCCCGGTCCAGCTCCGTGAGCACGGCGGCAGGAGTCGCGCACTCCACGAACTCCACCACGGGAACGTCCGGAGCCGGCCTCCGTCCCGTGGCGAGCCGCACCTGCTCGCGGGTGTTGGAGTCGTCGCTGTAGACCAGCACCGTGGCGGTCGGCTGCATTGTTCCTCCGTGACGTCAGCGTCGTAAGGACAGGCCCGTGGGCCGGATGCTACTCCCTTGAACACCACGTCAACACCGGTACGAACGGTGAAGACACTCCGAACGGCACCCCCCGGAGTGAGGGCGGGATAAGCGACCGACATAATGTCGGTCGTGGCGACAGCAACGACAGTAGAAACCGGGCACGCGCACCCGTCGGTCAATCGGCCGAACCTCACCAGCGTCGGAACGATCATCTGGCTGAGTTCCGAGCTGATGTTCTTCGCGGCCCTCTTCGCGATGTACTTCACCCTGCGATCGGTGACGGGTCCCGATCACTGGAAGGAGATGGCCGCCCATCTCAACTTCCCGTTCTCGGCGACGAACACCACCATCCTGGTGCTCTCCTCGCTCACCTGCCAGCTCGGCGTCTTCGCCGCCGAGCGCGGTGACGTGAAGAAGCTCCGGATGTGGTTCATCGTCACGTTCGTGATGGGTGCGATCTTCATCGGCGGTCAGGTCTTCGAGTACACGGAGCTGGTCAAGGACGCGGGCCTGTCCCTGTCCTCCGACCCGTACGGCTCGGTGTTCTACCTGACCACCGGCTTCCACGGCCTGCACGTGACGGGCGGTCTCATCGCCTTCCTGCTGGTCCTGGGCCGGACCTACGCGGCCCGGAGGTTCACCCACGAGCAGGCGACGGCCGCGATCGTCGTGTCCTACTACTGGCACTTCGTCGATGTCGTCTGGATCGGTCTCTTCGCCACGATCTACATGATCAAGTAGCAGGGCCCGCATCCGCGCGTGCTCGACGAAGCGCGCATCCCAGAAGCATCGACGCAGAAGATCCTGACACCGGGGTAATCCGTGAAAAAGCTCTCCGCACGACGACGCCACCCGTTGGCGGCGCTCGTCGTCCTACTCCTCGCGCTGGCATGCACCGGGGGGCTGTACGCCGTGTTCGCACCCGCGGACAAGGCGCAGGCCGACGAAACCGCCCAGTCCCTCACCATCGAGGAGGGCAAGAAGCTCTACTCGGTCGGCTGCGCCAGTTGCCACGGCACCGGCGGTCAGGGCACCTCCGACGGGCCGAGCCTGGTGGGTGTGGGCGCCGCGGCCGTCGACTTCCAGGTGGCCACCGGCCGTATGCCGGCCGCCACCTCCCAGGGCCCCCAGGTCCCGGCGAAGAAGAACATCTACTCGCAGGCCGAGATCGACCAGCTCGCGGCGTTCATCGCCTCGCTGGGCGCCGGTCCGTCCGTCCCGACGGAGGAGCAGTACGGCCCCGAGGGTGCCGACATCGCCAAGGGCGGTGAGCTGTTCCGCACCAACTGCGCGCAGTGCCACAACTTCACCGGCAAGGGCGGCGCGCTGACGCACGGCAAGTACGCGCCGACCCTCGAGGGCGTCTCCCCGAAGCACATCTACGAGGCCATGCAGACCGGCCCGCAGAACATGCCGTCCTTCCCCGACACCACGCTGTCGGAGAAGAACAAGAAGGACATCATCGCGTACCTCGACGCGGTCAACAGCGAAAAGACCGAGAGCCCCGGCGGCCTCGAACTGGGTGGCCTCGGGCCGGTCAGCGAGGGCCTGTTCGGCTGGATCTTCGGTCTCGGCGGTCTGATCGCCGTCGCCGTGTGGGTCGCCGCCCGGACCGCAAAGGCCAAGAAGTCATGAGTAGCCAAGACATTCCAGAAGAGAACCTGCCTGCCGCGCAGTCCGCAGGACATGACGAGCACGGGCACGGCGCGGTGAGCGTCGCGGACGACAAGAACCCGTTCGCCGACCCGGGCCTGCCTCCTCACGAGCACCGAGTCCAGGACATCGACGAGCGGGCCGCCAAGCGGTCCGAGCGTTCGGTCGCCCTGCTGTTCACGGTGTCGATGCTGGCCACCGTCGCCTTCATCGCCTCCTTCGTGGCGATCCCGGTCGACAAGTCGGTCTTCATCTTCCCGCTGGGGCACATCAGCGCGCTGAACTTCGCGCTGGGCCTCTCGCTCGGCATCGCGCTGTTCTGCATCGGTGCCGGCGCCGTCCACTGGGCGCGCACCCTGATGTCCGACGTGGAGGTCGCCGACGAGCGGCACCCCATCGAGGCGTCGCCCGAGGTCCGCGAGAAGGTCTTCGCCGACTTCAAGCAGGGCGCCAAGGAGTCCGCGATCGGCCGCCGCAAGCTGATCCGCAACACCATGCTCGGCGCGCTCACGCTGGTGCCGCTCTCCGGTGTCGTGCTGCTGCGTGACCTCGGTCCGCTGCCGGGCACCAAGCTCCGCCACACGCTGTGGTCCAAGGGCAAGCTGCTCGTCAACATGAACACCAACGAGCCGCTGCGTCCCTCCGACGTCGCGGTCGGTTCGCTGACCTTCGCCAAGCCCGAGGGCCTGGAGGAGCACGACCACGACTTCCAGAACGAGATCGCCAAGGCCGCCCTGATGATCATCCGGATCCAGCCGGAGGACATCAAGGACAAGCGCGAACTCGAGTGGTCGCACCAGGGCATCGTCGCGTACTCGAAGATCTGCACCCACGTCGGTTGCCCGATCTCCCTGTACGAGCAGCAGACGCACCACGTGCTCTGCCCGTGCCACCAGTCCACCTTCGACCTCTCCGACGGTGCCCGAGTGATCTTCGGTCCCGCCGGTCACGCCCTGCCGCAGCTCCGCATCGGCGTGAACGACGAGGGCTACCTCGAGGCGCTCGGCGACTTCGAAGAGCCCGTCGGCCCTGCTTTCTGGGAGCGCGGATGAGCACTGCACAGACACGCCGCAAGGCGCCCGCGGGTGAGCGGGTCGCCGACTGGGCCGACGGCCGCCTCGGGATCTACTCCCTGGCCAAGGCCAACATGCGCAAGATCTTCCCGGACCACTGGTCCTTCATGCTCGGTGAGATCTGCCTCTACAGCTTCATCATCATCATCCTCACGGGTGTGTACCTGACGCTGTTCTTCCACCCGTCGATGAACGAGGTGGAGTACCACGGCAGTTACGTCCCGCTCCAGGGGCAGCTGATGTCGGAGGCGTTCGCCTCCACCCTGGACATCAGCTTCGACGTCCGCGGCGGTCTGCTCATCCGGCAGATCCACCACTGGGCGGCGATCATCTTCCTCGCCGGCATGTTCGTGCACATGATGCGCGTCTTCTTCACCGGCGCGTTCCGCAAGCCGCGCGAGATCAACTGGCTGTTCGGCTTCCTGCTGTTCGTCCTGGGCATGTTCACCGGCTTCACCGGCTACTCGCTCCCGGACGACCTGCTCTCCGGCACCGGTGTCCGCTTCACGCAGGGCGCGATCCTGTCCGTGCCGATCGTCGGCACGTACATCTCGATGTTCCTGTTCGGCGGGGAGTTCCCGGGCACCGACTTCGTCGCCCGGTTCTACTCGATCCACATCCTGCTGCTGCCGGGCATCATGCTCGGGCTCGTGGTCGGCCACCTGATCCTGGTCTTCTACCACAAGCACACCCAGTTCGCGGGTCCCGGCCGGACCAACAAGAACGTCGTCGGCATGCCGCTGCTGCCGGTCTACATGGCCAAGGCCGGAGGCTTCTTCTTCCTGGTCTTCGGTGCCATCGCGGCCCTGGCCGGCATCGCGACGATCAACCCGATCTGGGTCCTCGGCCCGTACCGGCCCGACCAGGTGTCGACCGGTGCCCAGCCCGACTGGTACATGGGCTTCGCCGAGGGTCTGATCCGTGCCATGCCGGGCTGGGAGATCAACCTCTGGGGTCACACGCTCGTCCTGGGCGTGTTCATCCCGCTGGTGCTCTTCGGTGTCTTCCTCGCGATCATCGCCCTCTACCCGTTCATCGAGTCGTGGGTCACCGGGGACAAGCGCGAGCACCACATCCTGGACCGGCCGCGCAACGCCCCGACCCGCACCGGTGTCGGTGTCGCGTGGGTCACCGGCTACATCATCATGCTGATCGGCGGTGGCAACGACATCGTCGCCACGCACTTCCACCTGTCGATCAACTCGGTGACCTGGTTCGTCCGGATCGGGTTCTTCCTCGGCCCGGTCATCGCCTTCGTCGTCACCAAGCGCATCTGCCTCGGCCTGCAGCGCCGGGACAAGGAGAAGGTGCTGCACGGCCGCGAGTCGGGCATCATCAAGCGCCTGCCGCACGGTGAGTTCATCGAGGTGCACGAGCCGCTCAGCCAGGAGCAGATGTACACGCTCACGGCGCACGAGCAGTACAAGCCCGCCGAGATCGGCCCGACGGTCGACGAGAACGGTGTCGAGCGCAAGGTGAAGGGCTCCGAGAAGCTGCGCGCCAAGCTCAGCGACGCCTACTACGGCGAGGGCTCCCAGATCCCGAAGCCCACCGCCGAGGAGTACCGGGAGATCACGAGCGGCCACGGCCACCACTGATCACTGCTTCGCCACGCCACAGAAGGGCCCCGTCCGACGTTCGGACGGGGCCCTTCGTGCAGCCCCCGGGCTGGATAGGGTGGACCTCGTTGAGACTCTCGTCCCGCAGTGCGGGACGCCTGACCCTGGAGCGGCTTATGAGCGCTGTGACCCCCGCTGGAGGCGACACCGCGGCGGGCCGCTCCTGGCCCCTGCTGCTGAACGGCCTGCTGGACGGCAGGCACCTGAGCGCGGACGACACCGCCTGGGCGATGGACCGGATCATGCGCGGCGAGGCGACCGAGGCACAGATCGCCGGGTTCGTCGTGGCCCTGCGCGCCAAGGGCGAGACCGTCGAGGAGATCAACGGCCTCGTCCGCACGATGTACGCGCACGCCAACGTCATCGAGGTGCCCGGGGCGACGGTCGACATCGTCGGCACCGGCGGCGACGGCGCGAAGACGGTCAACATCTCCACGATGTCCTCCATCGTCGTCGCCGGCACCGGCGCCAAGGTCGTCAAGCACGGCAACCGGGCCGCGTCCTCGGCGTCCGGGGCCTCCGACGTGCTGGAGAAGCTCGGGGTCAACCTGGAGCTGCCGCTGCACCGGGTCGCGGAGGTCGCCGACGAGGCCGGGATCACCTTCTGCTTCGCGGTGAAGTTCCACCCGGCGCTGCGCCACGCGGGCGCCGCCCGCGGCCAGTTGGGCATCCGCACGGTGTTCAACGCCCTCGGCCCGCTCACCAACCCGGCCCGCGTCCGCGCCCAGGCCGTCGGCGTGGCGGACCCCCGCATGGCGCCGATCGTCGCGGGCGTCTTCGCCGAGCGCGGCAACTCGTCCCTGGTCTTCCGGGGCGACGACGGCCTCGACGAGCTGACCACCACGGCCACCTCGCGGGTGTGGACCGTCCGGGACGGCAAGGTGACCGAGGAGGCCTTCGACCCGCGTGACGTGGGCCTCGAACTCGTTCCCGTGGAGGCGCTGCGCGGCGCGGACGCCTCCTACAACGCCGAGGTCGCCCGTCGGCTGCTGGACGGCGAGACAGGACCGGTCCGCGAGGCGGTCCTGCTGAACTCGGCGGCGGCCCTGGTGGCCCTGGAGCCCACCGCGGCGCCCCTGGCCGAGCAGATCGCCGCCGGGATGGCGAAGGCGGCCGAGTCGATCGACTCGGGGGCGGCCAAGCGCACGCTGGAGCGCTGGGTGGCCGCGAGCAACGCGTAACGGACCTCGCAGGCCAAGGGACAGGCGTCCCGCGATCCGGACTCGGGTTGCGGGACGCCGATCTCTTCGCGTACGTTCCTGAACAGGTCATGAGTGACAGTCATGAGGCCCCGGCCGACTGTCCGGCAACCCTCCGTCCGTGGCGGGGTGCCCCGGGTGAAGACCGGGCCGCAGGCAGCGAGGTCTGCGGCAAGCGCGTGACGAGGAGTCTTCCGTGAACCAGCGAATGCGATAGGGCCGCAGAGCCCCGCCTCCGCATCCCCTTTTCCTTTCACCCCCGCTCGAGCCGTACGCGCTCGCGGGCGGATTCCACCTGCTGTCACGGGAGTTCCGTCATGTCTGTCTCCACCCTTGCCGCCGACCGCTCCGTTTGTGCCCCGCTGCCCGTTCTGGGGCGGGACGTCACCGTGCCGCTCGTGACCGGAGGTGAGGTCACCTACGCCGCGCTCGACTACGCCGCCAGCGCCCCTGCGCTCCAGCGGGTCTGGGACGACGTCGCCGCCTACGCGCCGTACTACGGCAGCGTGCACCGCGGGGCCGGGTACCTGTCCCAGCTGTCGACCGACCTGTTCGAGAACGCCCGCCGGACCGTGGCCGAGTTCCTCGGCTGCCGTGAGGACGACCAGGTCGTGTTCACCCGCTCGACCACCGACTCCCTCAACCTCCTGAGCGCCGCGCTCCCCGCCGACTGCCAGGTCTTCGTCTTCGAGACCGAGCACCACGCCTCCCTGCTGCCCTGGCAGGAGGCCCGGGTCACCTACCTGGACGCCCCGCGCACCCCGCGGCAGGCCGTCGAGACCCTGGAGCGTGCCCTGGCCGACCGTGACCCCTACGGACCGGCGCTGGTCTGCGTCACCGGCGCCTCGAACGTCACCGGCGAGCTGTGGCCCGTGCGGGAGCTCGCGGCGGCCGCGCACGCCCACGGTGCGCGGATCGTGCTGGACGCCGCCCAGCTGGCCCCCCATCACCCCGTGTCCGTCGCGGACCTCGACGTCGACTGGGTCGCCTTCTCCGGGCACAAGCTGTACGCGCCCTTCGGCACGGGCGTCCTGGCCGGACGCGCCGACTGGCTGCGCGCGGCCGAGCCGTACCTCGCGGGCGGCGGCGCCAGCCGCAAGGTCAGCCGGCGCGAGGACGGGGGAGTGGACGTGGAGTGGCACGACAGCGCCGCGCGCCACGAGGCCGGCTCGCCCAACGTGATCGGTGCCTACGCCGTCGCCTCGGCCTGCAAGGCGCTGACCGAGGCGGGCTTCGACACCCTCGTCGCCCGTGAGCAGCACCTGGTCCGCACGGTGCGCGACGGTCTCGCCGACGTGCCCGAGGTGCGCTTCCTGTCCCTCTTCGGGGACGACGCGCCGCGCGTCGGCGTGCTCTCCTTCGTCGTCGAGGGATGGAACAGCTCCCACTTCGCCGCCGCCCTGTCCGCCGAGTACGGCATCGGCGTACGGGACGGGTTGTTCTGCGCCCACCCGCTGCTGCGCACGCTGCTCGGCAGCGACCCGCAGGCGCAGGGCGAGTGCGGGTCGCCCGAGGCCGCCCCCGGGGAGAAGTCGCTCAACGCCATCCGGGTCAGCTTCGGCGCCGGCACGCCCGACGAGCACGTGGAGCGGTTCGTGCGGGCGGTGAAGGAGCTCGTGACGGACGGCGCGAAGTGGAACTACCGCACGCAGGACGGCCGCTGCGTGCCGGACACCTCCGCCTGAGCCGGCCGCCTCAGGGGACCGACGGTGGGCTGGTGCGCGTCTGTGCCCGGTGCCGCTTCGCGTACGACCAGGTCACCGCGGTCATCAGGGCCGGGATGGCGAACAGCGGGGCGAAAGCGAACCCCCAGACGGTCTGTGCCGTACCGCTCGACATGTACGTCCTGCTCTCGACGGTGAAAGCGACGACGAGTTGCCACAGCGCCACCAGGAGCAGGACGCCCGAGGCGGTCCAGGCCAGCGGGGCGAGGACCCCGGGGTGCATCGGCCGCCACCGGTCGGTGACGAGCAGCAGCGGAAACAGAGCGGCGAGCTCGGTCAGGACGGAGAGGCCGACGACGTACGCGATGCCCCAGCCCGGGATGTCGAAGACGTCGTGCAGCACGCGGTCGCTGTAGCCCACGTAGACGCCGGATGCCATGGCGATGCGCCACAGGCCGGAGGGGACGGCGCACAGAGCGATGGCGTGGGCGGCGCGGCGAGCCCAGACGGGCGCGGGTGCGGAGGCGGGGCGCGGGGCGGTCGCTGTCGTCATGACACACATGCTGGCCCTGGGCATGGCGGCGACGCCTCGTCCGCCGGGGCGGACCATGTCCACCCTGCGGATGAGGCCGCACCCGCTGCGGGGAGACCTGAGGAGGGCTCAATCGCCGGGCGGGCCGGGTTGTCCAGCCGTCCGGCGATCGGATGGTCCCCTCGATCCGGCCCTAGTTGTCGAGCCCGATCGAGAAGGCCGCCTCCAGGTCGTGCTGGGAGTACGTGCGGAACGCCACGTGCGTGTCGGTTCCCTCCACGCCGGGGATCTTGCTGATCCGGCCCGGGATGACCTCCGCCAGGTCCTCGTGCTCCTTCACCCGGACCATCGCGATCAGGTCGTAGGTGCCGGTGACGGAGAAGACCTCGCTGACGCTGTCCAGCGCCGCGATCGACTCTGCGATCTCGGGGATCCGGTCCACGCTGGTCTTGATGAGGACGATCGCGGTGATCACGGCTGGTTCTCTCCCTCGGGAGCCGGAGCAGGGGCGCCCTTCACTCTAGTGGGGCCGGTGGGGCGGCCGTAGCGGACCGACGCGTAGCCGAAGCCCAGACCGAAGCCGATCAGGTGGGCGAGGTAGGCCACCCCCGGCGCGGCCGGGGCCCGCCCCGCCGCCAGCCACTGCAGCGCCGCCCAGAACGGCAGGACGACCCATGCCGGGAAGCGCACCGGCAGGAAGAACAGGAACGGCAGAAGACTGGTCACCCGGGCCCGGGGGAACAGGTACAGGAATGCACCGAGGACCGCCGAGATCGCCCCCGAGGCCCCGACCAGGGACTGATCGGAGTCCGCGTTGGCGACGGCGTAGCCCAGCAGGGCCAGGTAGCCGCAGCCGACGTAGAACAGGATGAACTGCACCCGGCCCATCCGCTCCTCGGTCATCGCCCCGAAGACGTAGAGGAAGAGCATGTTGCCGAGCAGGTGGACCCAGCTGCCGTGGACGAAGAGCGCCGTCGCCGGGGTGAGGGCCGCGCCCGCGGACCCCTCGAACAGTTCTGCGGGGATCACTCCCCAGCGCCGGAAGTAGGCCCGCTGCACGGCCAGCACCTCGTCGCCGGTGCCGTACGCCGGATTGAGTCCCGAGGCGGGTCCTGCCAGGAAGACCGTGCAGCACACGGCGATCAGTGCGTATGTCACCGGCGCCGAGGACCCCCGGACCGATCGGCCGGCCCGGATGATCGACGCGCTCCACTTGCTGATCATGGATACAGAGCATGACGTAACCGGACGCAACCGCACAGATCGCCTCGCCGCCGTGGACGCGCGGGCGGCGAGGACCCGCCAGGCCGTAGGGTTACGAGCCACACGCACCGGGGATGCCGGTCGCGTCACGGACACTAGAAGGAAAGAGAACAGGTCACGATGACGGTTCCCCTGCCGACCGCCGAGACGCGGTGGCGCTGCACCCTCTGCGGCAACCTCACGAGGTTCGACGTGACCCGCTCGTCGAAGGTCGTCGAGTACGTCCACCTGGACCTGGCCGGAGAGCCGAAGGTCGAGGAGCGCGAGGTGCTCAGTGAGACCATCGAGTCGGTGCGCTGCCGCTGGTGCAACGCGGTGGACCAGGTGGAACTCGTGGACAGGCCGGGCGCCGGCTCCTGACGGGAGCAGGCCCCGCACAGCATTGGGGTGTGACGGATGGTGGAGACCACAGGCGGGGGGCCGGGCGACGGCGCCGCCGAGGTGCTCGACCGTCCGCTGCCCGACGGCGTCCGCCGCAGAGTCGTGCAGATCGTCTCCGACGGCTTCGGCTCGCTGACGGTCGGCGAGCTGCCCGCGCAGCTCAGGCAGTACGCCAGGTTCGCGCCGAACCGCCGGGCGAAGTTCGCGGGCAACGCGATGGCGGCCGCGCTGGAGACGGACCCGCTGTTCCGCCAGCGCATCGGGGAGAAGCTCAGAGAGGCCCAGCCGGAGCTGACCGGCGCTCTCGACTCAGGCTCCCCGCCCCCGGCCGCGGACCCGCTCGACGTGGCGGCCGCGGCCTACGTACTGCGGCCGGCCGGCTGGGTGAAGCTGGTGGCCGCCGCCGGTGAGGAGGCCCAGCGGGCCGACGCCGAGCGTGCCGACGAGGAGAGCCGGGCCGAACTGGAGCGGCTGCGTGCCGAGCTCGACCGGGCCCGTGAGCACACCCGGGCCGAGACCGAGCGGCTGCGCACGGAGCTGGAATCGGCCAAGAAGGAAACCGAGGCGCTGCACCGCAAGCTGCGCGCCGCCCTCAGCGACGTCAAGCGCGGCGAGGCCGCGCTGCGCAAGGCGCACGGCGAGATCGACGCCGTCCGCGCCGAGGGGCACGCCCAGGTGTCCGCAGCCGAGAGTGAGACCCGGCGGCTGAAGTCCCGGCTGAGCGAGTCCGAGGCCGCTCTGGAGGCCGCGCGCCGGGCCGCCCGCGAGGGCCGCAGCGTCGAGGACATGCGGGTACGGCTGCTGCTGGACACCCTCCTGGACGCCACCCAGGGGCTCCGCCGTGAACTGGCCCTGCCGCCGGTGTCGGTGCGGCCCGCCGAGACCGTGGACGCCGTCGAGCCGGGCCGGATGACCCCGAAGGACATCGCCGCCCGCGCCCTGTCCGAGAACGACCCGCAGGTCCTCGACCAGCTGCTGGCGCTCCCGCAGGCCCATCTGGTCGTCGACGGCTACAACGTCACCAAGACCGGCTATCCGCAGATGCCGCTGGAGAAGCAGCGCCTGAGGCTGCTCGGACAGCTCTCCCAACTGGCCGCGCAGAGCGGCGCCGAGGTGACCTGCGTCTTCGACGGCGCCGAGCTCGCCGCACCGGTGCTGCTGGCCCCGCCGCGCGGCGTACGCGTGCTGTTCTCGAAGCCGGGCGTCACCGCCGACGAACTCATCCGCCAGTTGGTGCGCGCCGAACCGCCGGGCCGTCCGGTCATCGTGGCGTCCACCGACCGCGAGGTCGCCGACGGCGTGGCCCGGGCCGGTGCCCGCCCGGTGGCCTCGGCCATGCTGCTCAAGCGCCTTTCGCGCGCCTAGGGTACGTACGCCCGCTCTGTAACCTCCGGGCGCGATGCCCGGATTGGTGGGGCCGGTGAGCCACGGTGAGTCAAACGGGTCTCACCGCCTGTGAGTCCAGGGGAAAAGATGGCCTACCGTGACGCAATTTTTCATCTGAGGATTTGAACTGATCACAGGAAGGTCACTAGGGTCGGGCCGAACCTCCGCTCGGGTGATCACTCATCGGGAGAGACGGCGGAGGGGCCAGAAGGAGCTTTTCACCCGTGGCGTCCCACCGTCGTCCCAAGCAGCCGAGCCGCGCACGTGTGACCGTGCTGACCACAGCCGCCGCCGCTGCCGTCGCCTTCAGCTCGCAGGCCGCCAACGCGGCGCCCAGCGAGAAGCCGAGCAAGGACGAGGTCAAGACCAAGGTCGACAAGCTCTACGAAGAGGCCGAGCAGGCCACCGAGAAGTACAACGGTGCCAAGGATAAGCAGGAGAAGCTCCAGAAGGAGATCTCCACCATCCAGGACAACGTGGCCCGTGGTCAGGAGGAGCTGAACGAGCTCCGCGACAGTCTGGGACTCGCCGCCGCCTCGCAGTACCGCACCGGCTCCATCGACCCCTCGGTCCAGCTCTTCCTCTCGGCAAACCCCGAGGACTACCTCGACAAGGCCTCCACGCTCGACCAGTTGAGCAGCCAGCAGGTCGAGGCGCTGAAGAAGGTCCAGGAGAAGCAGCGCGAACTCGCCCAGGAGCGCGCCGAGGCCTCCGAGAAGCTCAAGGACCTCGCCGCCACCCGGACCGAACTCGGCAACAAGAAGAAGGAAGTCCAGGGCAAGCTCGCCTCCGCGCAGAAGCTGCTCAACAGCCTCACCGCCGCCGAGAAGGCCGCACTCGCCGCCGAGCAGAGCCGCGCCAGCCGGGCCAGCGAGCGCGACGCCCTCGACGTCGACGTCCCGCCCGGCTCGGGACGCGCCGCGGCCGCGTTCGCCTTCGCCCAGAGCCAGCTCGGCAAGCCCTACGTGTACGGCGCCACCGGCATGAGCTCCTTCGACTGCTCCGGCCTCACCTCCCGGGCCTACGCCTCCGCCGGCATCCAGATCCCGCGCACCTCCGAGGCTCAGTCCCAGATCGGCACCAAGATCTACTCGACCAGCCAGCTCAAGGTCGGGGACCTGGTCTTCTTCTTCAACGACCTGCACCACGTCGGCCTCTACGCCGGAAACGGGCAGATCATCCACGCCCCGCGCACCGGCACGGTCGTCCGCTACGAGTCGATGAGCACCATCGGCGGCCCGTTCATGTTCGGCGTCCGCGTCTGACCCCGTCCCCCGAAGCTCGCCGGGCCGTCCCGAGGTCCCTTCGGCGCCTTCAAGATCAGGACACCGTGTCCGCCGTTCGGGCGATTCATGACCGCCCGAGTGAGCCCACGCCCCGCCATTGACCTGCGTCAGCGGCGGGGCGCACTGCTGGACACCCACGGATGGTCGTTGGCGGCCCCCTGCCACGGGGCTACTGTCTGCCGCGTTCCAAGTCCGTCAGCGGAAGGAGAGCGGCTTCCCGTGGGGTCCCATCGCCGCCTTGCACCGTCCGGGTTCGACCGGGGCGCCGGTGCCGCCGTCAGCATCCTGTCCGTCGCGGCCGCCGCCCTGGGCACGGCACCCGCCGGCGCGGCACCGCACGACGACACCCGGGCCACGGTGGACCGGCTCTACGCGCAGGCCGAGAAGGCGACCGAGGCGTACAACGAGGCCGACGAGCGGGCCGACCTGCTGCGCGCGGAGTCCGGCACCGCCCGGGACCGCGTCGCCCGGCAGCAGCAGCGGGTCAACAACCTGCGTGAGTCCCTCGGTTCGCTCGCCGGCGCCCAGTACCGCTCGGGCGGCATCGACCCGTCCCTGGCCCTGCTGCTCTCCGACGACCCGGACGACTACCTCGACCGCGCCACCCGGCTCGACCGCCTCACCACCCGTCAGGCCGGTGAGCTGAAGAAGCTCCAGGAGGCCCTGCGCGACCTCGCCCAGGAGCGCGAGGAGGCCGCCGGCAAGCTCCGCGAACTGGAGAAGAGCCGCACGTCCGTCGCCGCCCACAAGAAGACCGTGGAGCGCAAACTCGCCGCGGCCAGGCGCCTGCTCAACTCCCTGCCGGACGCCGAGCGCGACGCCTACGCCCGTGCCTCCCGCTCCGGCCGCCCGGGCATGCCCGGCCTCGGCGGTGCCGGCGCCGCCTCCGAGCGCGGGTCCGCAGCCGTCGCCGCCGCCCGCAGCGCGCTCGGCAAGCCCTACGTCTGGGGCGCCAACGGGCCCACCGGCTTCGACTGTTCGGGCCTGATGCAGTGGTCGTACGCACAGGCCGGGGTCGCCCTGCCGCGCACCTCCCAGGGCCAGCGGTACGCAGGGCGGCAGGTCCCGCTGTCCGAGGCGCGTCCCGGAGACCTGGTCCTCTACCGGGGCGACGCCAGCCATGTCGGGATGTACATGGGCGACGGCCAGGTCATCCACGCGCCCTACCCCGGCGCGCCCGTGCGCTACGACCCGGTCGGGATGATGCCCGTCTCCTCGGTCACCAGGGTCTGACCGACAGGGCCCGGCGCCCGTACGATCGGGGACGTGGCTGGTCGAAGGTCGGGGCGTGCGCTGGTGGCGCTCGTCGTGCTGCTCGCCTCCCTGGCCGGGTGTGGCGGGCGGCCCACGGCCGACAGCGCCACGGCCGACGTCCAGCGTCTGCTGGACCGGCGGGCCGCCGCGGTCCTGGACCGCGACGAGCGGGCCTATGAACGGACCGGCGAGGGGACGGACTTCGCCAAGCTGCGTGCGGTCCCCGTGGCCGCGTGGTCGTACCGGGTGACAGCGGTGCACCGCACCGGCGACACGGCCACCGCCGACGCCGAACTGCGGTACCGCGTCGCCGGGTACGACCGGGCGCCGGTGACCGCGGGGCGCACCCTCCGGCTGGTCCGGGACGCGGACGGGCGGTGGTCCGTCGACACCGACCGGCCGGCGAGAAAGGCCGCACAGCAGCTGTGGGACCAGGGAGCGGTGCAACCGGTCCGGGGCCGGCACAGTCTCGTGCTCGGCGTCGGGCAGTCCGGGCGGGCGCTGCGGGACTTCGCGGACCTGGCCGACCGTGCCGTACCGGCCGTGTCGGAGGCCTGGGGCACGGACTGGAGCCGGCGGGTCGTCGTGCTCGTGCCCGAGTCGGTGGAGGGGATGGCGGGGCTGCTCGGCTCACCCGCCTCCTCCTACCGCGGCATCGCGGCGGTCACCACCGGCGAGACGGGGGCTCCGGCCCGGGCACCGGCGGACCGGATCATCGTCAACCCGGACGCGTTCGCGCTCCTCGGCGGCCTGGGCGAGCAGGTCGTCGTCACCCACGAGACCACCCATGTCGCCACCCGCACCCGGACCACGGCCGCCACGCCGCTGTGGCTGTCGGAGGGGTACGCCGACTGGGTCGGCTACCGCGCCGCCGGCCGCACCCCCGCCGAGGCCGCGCCGGAACTGTCCCGGGCCGTCCGCGACGACCGCCTCCCCGCCGCTCTCCCCGACGACGGGGACTTCGGCTTCACCGGCGACGCGAGCCGCCTGGCCCGCTCCTATGAGAGCGGCTGGACGGCATGCCGGCTGATCGCCGACCGCTGGGGCGAGGCCCGGCTGGGCGCGTTCTACCGGGCCGTCGGGGAGCACCGGCAGCGCGCCGGGGCGTTGGAGGACGCGATGCGGACGGTCCTCGGGACCACACCCGACGCCTTCACGGAGGACTGGCGGGCGTATCTGCGGGACCAGCTGGGCTGATCCGGACCGTCCGCCCGCCCCCTTACTCCGGCCGCTCCAGCACCTCGACGGCCTCCCGCAGCCAGGCCCGCTCCGCCTCGCCCGTCGCCCGGGCCACGCGCAGCATGCCCTGGCGGAACAGATCCTCCGCCTCCTCGGCGCTGACCGGCCTGCCGGAGTCGTAGAAGAAGCTCGTCGGCGCCTCGAGGAAGTCCAGCCGGCGGCGCAGCACCGCGGCCTGCTCGTGCCGGTCGGGCAGGTGGCGCAGGAAGGCGAGGACCGTGTTGAAGCGGACGTGGTCGGTGATCTCCGTCTGCTTGGGGGCGCGCAGTCGCGCCAGCAGTTCCTCCCTGCCCTTCTCCGTGAGGGCGAGAATCCGGCGCGGGGCCGCGCTCGCACCCGGCTCGGTGCGCTGGTCGAGCAGGCCCGCCGTGGTGAGCCGGGTGATCGCCGGGTAGAGCGCGCCGTCGCTCACCGGCCGGACATGCCCGGTCAGCGCCTTGATGCGCTCCTTCAGCTCATAACCGTGCAGCGGCTGCTCGGCCAGGAAACCCAGGATCGACAGCTCCAGCATGGCCCTCCTTGCGGGTGGTCGACACCGCATGCTACCTCTTAACGAGCTACCTCGATTCGAGATAGCTCGAATCGAGGTTCGTCGCAGCCTCAGGGGGACCGCCACCGTGAACACGCACCGCACGCAGCTCCTGCTGCTCGCCCGCCCCGTCTACTTCTCGCTCCTCGCCTCGGTCGCCGCCGGGATCATCAACACCGTCTGGGTCGCCCGGCTGGGCGGTCCGGCCGTGGCCGCCGTCGCCGTGGCGACCAGTACGGAGAACGTGCTGCTCGGTGTCGCCCTGGTCTTCGCCTCCGGCACCACCGTGCTGGTCGCCCACGGCCGGGGCGCCCGTGATCCGGGGGCGGTACGGGCCGCCGTGCGCGGCGGATGGGCGCTGTGGGCACTGGTGACACCCCTGGTGGTGGCGGGCGGCCTGCTCGCGCGTGAACCGCTGGCCCGGCTGGTGCTGGGCGGGGCGGACGGCGCGGCCCTTCCGCTCGCCGTCGCCTACTTCACGCTCTCCATGCCCGGCATGGCCGTCTTCTTCGCCCAGCAACTCGTCGACGGCCTCCTCAAGGGCACCGGCGACACCCGCACCCCGATGCGGCTCGCGCTGTTGGCCAACGGTCTGATCCTCGTCCTGGACCCGCTCCTCATCCATCTCCATGGCGTCCGGGGTGCCGCTGCCGCCACAGTGCTGGCCCGGTCCGTGGCGCTCGGGGCGGGGCTCGTGGCGCTCCGCCGCAACGCCCTGCTGCGCACCGTCCGGCGGGCCGAGCCGGGGGAGAGCCCGGCCGTCTCCCTGCGCCGGACGCTGACCACCGGCCTGCCGATGTCCTTTGACTTCACCGTGCGGCAGACGGGCGCCCTGGTTCTGGTCGCGGTCGTGGCGCGGCTCGGGGTGACGGCCGTCGCCGCGTACGCGATCGCCTACAAGGCCATGTACGTGGCGACCATGGCCTTCTACGCCGTCCGCCAGGCCGCCGCCATCCACACCGCTCATACGCGCGGCGCCGGGCGGGACGGGCGGCGGGCGATCGGGAGGCAGGCCGTGCTCCTCTCCGTGGCCCTCGGCCTCACCGCGGCCGTCCTGCTGGCCGTCGGCGCCCCCTGGATCATGGCCGCCTTCGGCGCCGGGCCCGCTGTCGCACACGAGGGGGTGGTGTTCTTGCGTTGCGTGGGGCCCTACCTCGTGCTGATGGCGGGCCTGATCGCGCTCGGCGGTGTCTTCGAGGGCAGCGGAGACGCTCCCGCGCTGCTGCGCGTCACCGCGCTCGGGACCGCGGTCCAGCTGGCGTTCGCGTACGGACTGACGGGGCTCGGACTGCCCGGCGTGTGCCTGGCGCTGGCGTCCGCGGCGGCGGTGCAGTGTGCCCTGGCGGGGCTGCTGTTCCGGCGGGTCCCGGTTCAGGAGGAGACGGGGGTCTCGTCCGTCCGGGTCGGCTGAGGGGGTACGGGGGCGGGCGGGGTGACGGTCGGTACGGTCTGCCGCCACAGGGCCCGGGCCGCGATCAGCGCGGCTGCCACCAGCAGACCGTTGCGCAGGAACAGCAAGGTGATCCCGAGGCCGTTGCCGGCCACCACGTCGGCGAAGTAGAACGGGAACTCCAGCACCGTCACGAAGCACGCGACCAGCACCAGGGCGACCGGCAGCCGCATCCGGCTGCCGGGGAAGTACAGGCACACCGCCGCGAGCCCCACCAGCCACACCATGTACTGAGGGCTGATCACCCGGCTGGTGGTGGTGAACATCAGCACCGCCACGAAGGCCGCGTCGGCGAGCGTGTGCTCCTCGAAGCGCCGGGCCAGCAACCGCCACAGCACCAGCCAGCCGAAGGCCGCCCCCGTCAGGAACAGCGCCCCCGTGCTGACCTCGCTCACATACGGCCCGAGGAACTCGATCGAGCCGTAGTTCAGCCGCACCTCGCCCTGCCAGCCGAAGTGCCGGGCGACGTGGAAGACCAGCGCGCCCAGCGACTCCACCTCGGTGCCCCGGTCGCGCTGGAACGTCAGGAAGGCGAAGGCTCCGGGCATGGCCAGGGCGAAGGCGCCCGTCACGGCGATGCCGGTCACCAGGGCCGACACCCAGGCGCTGCGGCGGCGGGCGGCCAGGAGCAGCATCGCCGGCCAGACCTTCAGCAGCGCGCCGAAGGCGGCCAGGGCGCCCATGGCCCTCGGATGGCGGGCCCCCGCGAGCAGCGCGGCCACCGCCACCGCCGTGACCATCACGTCGTAGCGGGCGTACACCGTCGGGCCGAGCAGTGGTACGCCGATCACCCACACCCAGGCGCCGCGCAGCGAACGGCCCGGGCGGCGTCCCGCGTACGCCATGAGGGCCAGCACGGCCAGGTCGGTGACGCAGACCAGCACGAAGAAGGCCGTCGCGTAGTCGAGGAAGGGCAGCAGGCCGGGGGAGAGGATCGCCAGGGCGGCGGCGGGCGGGTACTGCCAGGTGACGTCGGCCAGCGGGAAGGTCCCGGTGCTCAGGACGCGGTACCAGCCCTGGTAGATCACCTGCACGTCACTCGTGACGTCCGGGCCCGGGAAGACGTACACCTTCAGGACGAACAGCAGCAGCAACAGCCTCGTGAGACACCAGACCACCGGCAGCCATGCCAGGGACCGCCTCGTGCCCGTCGTCTTCACGTGATCCCTGCCCGTTCGCGCGCCGTGTTGATGGGGCCATGATGGGCCCACCGGCTGTGAGCGTGCCATATGTGCTTCCGCACAGGGCGGTGAGGGCGGTTCGGTAGGGTCGGCGGCGTGCGCAAGACCCTGATCGTGACGAACGACTTCCCGCCCCGGCCCGGCGGCATCCAGGCCTTCCTGCACAACATGGCGCTGCGGCTGGACCCGCAGCAGCTGGTCGTCTACGCCTCGACCTGGAAGCGGACCCGGGAGGGCGTCGAGGCGACCCGCGCCTTCGACGCCGAGCAGCCATTCACCGTCGTACGGGACCGTACGACCATGCTGCTGCCGACGCCCGGCGCCACCCGGCGGGCCGTCGGCCTGCTGCGGGAGCACGGGTGCGGCTCGGTGTGGTTCGGGGCGGCCGCCCCGCTCGGCCTGATGGCCCCGGCGCTGCGCGCCGCGGGCGCCGAGCGGCTGGTCGCCACCACGCACGGCCACGAGGCCGGCTGGGCGCAGCTGCCCGCCGCCCGGCAGCTGCTGCGCCGGATCGGCGAGGCCACGGACACGATCACCTACCTCGGCGAGTACACCCGCTCGCGCATCGCCTCCGCCCTGACGCCCGAGGCGGCCGCCCGGATGGCGCAGCTGCCGCCCGGCGTCGACGAGAAGACCTTCCACCCCGGCTCGGGCGGCGACGAGGTCCGGGCGCGGCTCGGCCTGACGGACCGCCCTGTGGTGGTGTGCGTCTCCCGGCTGGTCCGGCGCAAGGGGCAGGACACCCTGATCCGGGCCATGCCCCGCATCCTGGCCGCCGAGCCCGACACCGTCCTGCTGATCGTCGGCGGCGGCCCCTACGAGCGGGATCTGCGGCGGCTCGCGCACGAGACCGGCGTCGCCCCGGCCGTCCGCTTCACCGGTGCCGTGCCCTGGTCCGAGCTGCCCGCCCACTACGGTGCCGGCGACGTCTTCGCGATGCCCTGCCGCACCCGCCGCGGCGGCCTGGACGTCGAGGGCCTCGGCATCGTCTACCTGGAGGCCTCAGCGACGGGCCTGCCGGTCGTGGCCGGCGACTCGGGCGGCGCCCCGGACGCGGTCCTCGACGGCGAGACGGGCTGGGTGGTGAGGGGCGGCTCCCCCGAGGAGGCCGCCGACCGCATCACCACCCTCCTCGCCGACCCGGAGCTGCGCCGCAGGATGGGCGAGCGGGGCAGGGAATGGGTCGAGGAGAAGTGGCGCTGGGATTTGCTCGCGGAGAACCTCAAAAGCTTGCTTTAGGGCAAGAGGGGCGCGGGGAACTGCGCGAGAAACCACAAACAACCCGCGCCCGCCCGCAAGGATCAAGTCGCACCCCACTAGGCGGAACCCGATAATCCGCCGATGCTGCGCCCATGACATCTAACCTGACGCATCGTCATCTGACAAGACGTCAAATCCTGGGCATGGCAGCCCTGCAAACCGCAGCCACCCTCGGCTTCACCCGCATCGGCCTCGAAAGCGCCCGAGCCGCCCAGCCCGACGCAGTCGACACCGCCCCCGCCATCGTCGTCGGCTCCGGCTACGGCGGAGCGGTCGCCGCCCTCCGCCTCGCCCAGGCCGGCATCCGCACGATCGTCCTGGAGATGGGCCGCCTCTGGAACACCGCGGGCCCCGACGGCAAGGTCTTCTGCACCACCAGCGCCCCCGACCACCGCTCCATGTGGTTCCGCACCCGCACCGAGGCCCCCCTCGGCACCTTCCTCTGGCTGGACGTCGTCAACCGGGACATCGGCCGCTACCCGGGCGCCCTGGACCGGGTGCACTTCGACGAGATGTCCGTGTACGTCGGCCGGGGGGTCGGCGGCGGCTCCCTGGTCAACGGGAGCATGGCGGTCACCCCGCCCCGGTCCTACTTCGCCGAGCAGTTCCCCACCGTCGACGCCGACGAGATGTACGGCACGTACTTCCCGCGCGCCCGCGCCGCCCTCGGTGTGAACACCGTCGACCCGGCCTGGTTCGAGTCGACGGAGTGGTACCGCTTCACCCGCGTCTCCCGCAAGCACGCCGAGAAGACCGGCCTGCGGACCACCTTCGTGCCGAGCGTCTACGACTTCGGCCACATGGAGCGAGAGGCGGCCGGCACCGCCCCGAAGTCGGCTCTCGGCGGCGAGGTCATCTACGGCAACAACCACGGCAAGCGCAGCCTCGACAAGACCTACCTCGCCGCCGCGCTCGGCACCGGCAACGTCACCCTCCATACCCTGGAGAAGGTGCGTGCGATCAGCCGCGCGCCGGACGGGACGTGGATCCTGACCGCCGACCGCATCGACGAGACCGGCGAAGTCGTCGAGACCAGGGAGTACGGCTGCAGGTACCTCTTCCTCGGCGGCGGCAGCATCGGCACCACCGAACTCCTGCTGCGCGCCCGGGAGACGGGCACGCTCCCCGGCCTCGACGCCGACGTCGGCGCCGGCTGGGGCACCAACGGCAACGTGATGCTGGGCCGGGCCAACCACCTGTGGGACACCGTCGGGGCGAACCAGTCGACCATGCCGGTCATGGGCATCGACGACTGGGCGAACACCGCCAACCCGGTGTTCGCCGAGATCGCCCCGCTGCCGACGGGCCTGGAGCACTGGGTGAGCCTCTACCTGGCGATCACCAGGAACCCGGAACGGGCGTCCTTCTCCTACGACACCGGCTCGGGCCGGCTGCGGCTCGGCTGGACGGCCGCCCACAGCGCGGTCTCCGTCGCCATGGCCAAGAAGCTCTTCGACCGCATCAACGCGGCCAACGCGACGATCTACCGGTACGACCTGTTCGGCTCGAAGAACAAGGTCTTCGCCGACGACTTCACCTACCACCCGCTCGGCGGCTGCGTGCTGGGCAGGGCGACCGACGACTACGGGCGGGTGAGGGGGTACCCCCGGCTGTACGTCACCGACGGCTCGCTCGTGCCCGGATCGCTCGGGGTCAACCCCTTCGTGACCATCACCGCGCTCGCCGAACGCACGATGGCGCGGGTCCTCGCCGAGGACACCGCGCCATAGCCGACCCGAGGGGTCACTTCGCGTAGATCGCCTCGATCTCGTGCGCGTAGTCCTTCGCCACCACGTTGCGCTTCAGCTTCAGCGACGGCGTCAGGTGGCCCGACTCCTCCGTGAACTGGGAGTTCAGAATGCGGAACTTCCGCACCGATTCCGCCTTCGACACCGCGGCGTTGCCGTCGTCGATCGCCGCCTGGATCGCGGCCAGCAGGTCCGGGTCCTCGCTCAGCGACGCCGCGGTGGCACCCGCCGGCTTGCCGTGGTCGGAGCACCAACGGCCCAGGAACTCCTCGTCGATGGTGATCAGCGCGCCCACGAACGGCCGCCCGTCGCCCACCACCATGCACTCGGCGACGAGCGCGTGCGCCCGGATGCGGTCCTCGATCACGGCCGGGGCGACGTTCTTGCCGCCCGCGGTGACGATGATCTCCTTCTTGCGGCCGGTGATCCTGAGGTAGCCGTCCTCGTCGAGGGTGCCGATGTCACCGGTGTGGAACCAGCCGTCGGCCAGCGCCTCGGCGGTCGCGCCGGGGTTGTTCCAGTACTCCTTGAACAGGTGCTCGCCGTGCAGCAGCACCTCGCCGTCGTCGGCGATGCGCACCACCGAGCCGGGCAGCGGCTGGCCGACCGTGCCGATCTTCTGCCGGTCCCAGGGGTTGAACGCGGTGGCCGCGCAGGACTCGGTCAGGCCGTAGCCCTCCAGCACCGTGAAGCCGATGCCGCGGAAGAAGTGGCCGAGGCGCTCGCCGAGCGGGGCGCCGCCGGAGATGGCGAACTCGCCCCGGCCGCCGAGGACCGCGCGGAGCTTGCTGTAGACGAGCTTGTCGAACGTCTTGTACTTGATCTTCAGGCCGAGCGACGGGCCCGACGGGGTGTCCAGCGCCTTGCTGTACGCGATGGCGGTGTCGGCCGCCTTGTCGAAGATCTTGCCCTTGCCGTCGGCCTGGGCCTTGGCGCGCGCCGAGTTGTAGACCTTCTCGAAGACGCGCGGCACACCGAGGATCAGCGTCGGACGGAACGCGGCCAGCTCGTCGGTGAGGTCCTTGATGTCGGGGACCGTGCCCAGCTTGATCGGCGCCATCATGGGCGCGATCTGCACCAGCCGGCCGAAGACGTGCGCGAGCGGAAGGAAGAGCAGCACCGAGCACTCGCCCGTGCGGAACAGCGGACGCAGCCGCTCCACGATGTTGCCGCACTCGGCGAAGAAGCTGCGGTGGGTGAGCACACAGCCCTTGGGGCGGCCGGTGGTGCCGGAGGTGTAGACGATGGTCGCCGGGTCGTCGGCCTTGGCGAACGAGCCGCGCTCCTCGACCGTCTCGTCGGTGACGTCCTGGCCGAGCCGGCCCAGCTCGTCGACGCCGCCGCCGTCGATCTGCCATACGTGCTTGAGCGCCGGGAGCCGGTCGCGCACCGACTCGATCGCGGCCGCGTGGGCGTCCGACTCCACGACGCAGGCGGTCGCGCCCGAGTCGCCGAGGATCCACTGCACCTGCTCCGCCGAACTGGTCTCGTACACCGGCACGGTCACCGCGCCCGCGCTCCAGATCGCGAAGTCCAGCAGCGTCCACTCGTACCGGGTGCGGGACATCAGGCCCACCCGGTCGCCCGGCTGGACCCCGGCGGCGATCAGCCCCTTCGCGGCCGTGTGCACCTCGGCGAGGAACTCGGTGGCCGTGACGTCCTGCCAGCTGCCGCCGACCTTGCGGGCGATGACGGCGACGTCCGGGTGCTGCGCGGCGTTTCTGCGGACGATGTCGGTCAGATTTCCGTCCGCAGGGACCTCGTACAAAGCCGGAAGGCTGAACTCGCGCAAGACTGCTGCTCCTCATAGGGCGCCGGCGCCACGACGGTGTGTGCTGCGACGGTGCGGTCCAAGGCTCGGGGAAGTGCTCGCGCATTCACTTGTTGAAATGCAGAGCACGACTGGACTGGCCGGACGTTACCCGCCGGTATGGCTTCTACGACAGGGGGTCCCGTCGAGATGTTCGCTGCGTCACACAGTTGGGTATTCCTTTGCGCACAGTAGTCCACCTGCTAACTGACTGGCCAGTAACCGCAGGTAGGGCCGCCACTGTTCACCACCGCACCGCGCGACCTACGCTTGATCGTCATGGCACCCACACCAGCCGGAAACCACCGGACGCGCGTCCACGTCGTGAGCGACGTGCACGGCAACGCCCGCGACCTGGCCAGGGCGGGCGAGGGCGCCGACGCCCTGATCTGCCTGGGCGACCTCGTCCTCTTCCTCGACTACGCCGACCACTCGCGCGGCATCTTCCCCGACCTGTTCGGCGTCGAGAACGCCGACCGCATCGTCGCGCTGCGCACCGCCCGCCGCTTCGAGGAGGCCCGGGTGTTCGGGGCCGGGCTGTGGGCCGGCCTCCAGGGGGACCGCGCCACCGTGATCGAGAAGGCGGTGCGCAAGCAGTACGCCGAGCTGTTCGCCGCCTTCCCCACTCCTACGTACGCCACCTACGGCAATGTCGACATGCCGCCCCTGTGGCGCGAGTACGCGGGCCCCGGAACGACCGTCCTCGACGGTGAGCGCGTCGAGATCGGTGGCCGGGTCTTCGGCTTCGTCGGCGGCGGCCTGCGCACGCCGATGCGGACGCCGTACGAGATCAGCGACGAGGAGTACGCGGCGAAGATCGAGGCCGTGGGCGAGGTCGACGTGCTCTGCACCCACATCCCGCCCGAGGTCCCCGAGCTGGTCTACGACACCGTCGCCCGCCGCTTCGAACGGGGCAGCCGGGCCCTGCTGGACGCCATCCGCCGCACGCGGCCCCGCTACTCGCTCTTCGGGCACGTCCACCAGCCGCTGGTGAGGAGGATGCGGATCGGGGCCACCGAGTGCGTGAACGTGGGGCACTTCGCGGGGACCGGGACGCCGTGGGCCCTGGAGTGGTGAGGACGCCCCAGGTCGGGTGAGATCCACGGGGCCCGTGCGCGGTAGCCTTCACGCTGCACACACGTGCGCACGACGACCTCATACCGGCCCTTATCTGGAGGAGCCACGGCGATGGCGGAACACACCAGCTCGAGCATCACCATCGAGGCGGCCCCGGCCGACGTCATGGCGGTCATCTCCGATTTCGCCCGCTACCCGGACTGGACCGGCGAGGTGAAGGAGGCGGAGGTCCTCAAGACCGACGCCCAGGGCCGCGCCGAGCAGGTCCGCCTCGTCATGGACGCGGGCGCGATCAAGGACGACCAGATCCTCGGATACACCTGGACCGGCGAGAACGAGGTGTCCTGGACCCTGGTGAAGTCCCAGATGCTGCGTTCCCTGGACGGCTCGTACATCCTCAAGCCGTCCGGCACCGGCGGCACGGAGGTCACCTACCTGCTGACCGTGGACGTCAAGATCCCCATGCTCGGCATGATCAAGCGCAAGGCGGAGAAGGTCATCATCGACCGGGCGCTGGCGGGGCTGAAGAAGAGGGTCGAGTCTGCCTGATCGCCGGCCGTCGGCCGGGTGCCGGCGCGCGGCGGCTGGTCGCGCAGTTCTCCGCGCCCCCAGGTCTGCCGCACCCGGGTACCGTTCGATCTCATGCGCACCATCCTGATCACCGGCCCCGGCGGCAGCGGTCGTACCACCCTCGCGGCCGCGACCGCCCTGGCCGCGGCGGCCGAGGGCGATCGCACCCTCGTCCTCGGCACCGACCGCACCGACACCCTCGGTGCCGCCTTGGGCGTGCCCACGGGAGCGAGGAGGGTGGAGGCCGCACCCCGCCTCGCCGCCTGGCGCCCCGACCCCGCCGGTGACTTCCGCAAGGACCTCGTCGCCCTCCAGGAGCGCGCCTCCTCCGCTCTGGACCTCCTCGGCGCCTCCCGCCTCGACCCCGACGAACTCACCCCCTTGCCCGGGGCCGAGGAACTCACCTGGCTGCGTGCTCTGCGCGACGCCGCGCTGTCGGATAAGTACGACACCGTCGTCGTCGACCTCCCCCCGGCCCCGCAGGCCCTCGCCCTGCTCGCCCTGCCCGAGGAACTCCGCCGCTACCTGCGCCGCCTCCTCCCGCCCGAGCGGCAGGCCGCCCGCGCCCTGCGCCCCGTCCTGGGCCGCCTCGCCGGCGTCCCCATGCCCGCCGAGTGGCTCTACGAGACGGCGGCCCGCCTGGACCTGGAACTCGCCGCCGTCGAAGCGGTCGTCGCCGACCGCGGCACCGTCGTGCGCCTGGTCGCCGAGCCCGGCCCGGCCGGTGCCGAGGCGCTGCGCGCCACCCGCCTCGGACTCGCCCTGCGCGGTCTGCGCACCGATGTCGTGGTCGCCAACCGCGTGCTGCCCGAGGCGTCCCCGGACACCTGGCTCGCCGGGCCGGTCGCCCAGCAGCGCAAGACACTGGAGGAATGGCGGGAGACCTACGACGTCCGCACCGTCGCCCACCTCGGGCGCGACCCGCGCGGCGCCGACGACCTCACCGCCCTCGCCGTGCCCGGCACCGGGCAGACGGCCCCCGCCGCCGACTGGCCCGTGACCGACCGGCTCGGCGAGGACGGCGTGCTCGTCTGGCGGATCCCGCTGCCCGGCGCCATACGCGAGGAACTCGACCTCGTCCGGCGCGGCGACGAACTCGTCGTCACGGCGGGGCGGTTCCGCCGGATCGTCCCGCTGCCCTCCGTGCTGCGCCGCTGCACCGTCGACGGGGCCGCCCTGCGCGAGGGCGAGCTGCGGATCCGCTTCGCGCCCGACCCTCGGCTGTGGCCGCAGGGCCGGTGAGACAGAGCGGGCTGAACGGGGCGCAGCAGTGGCCGGCACGGCCCGTGAACCCGGTACGCCCGTTCGGGTAACGTCGTAAAGACGAACCGTAGTCAGGAGTCCGTGATGAGCGAAGACCTCCCTCCGTCCGGCGCCGCCCGGGAAGGGGCCGCGGACGACGTGCGGGCGACCGACGCCGACGCCTGGGCGACCGCGTGCGCCGAGGACCTCCAGGCGGAGAGGGACCGCCGCCGAGCCGAGTACGGCACGCCCCCCGGCCCCGCGGCCGAGGAACTGAAGAAGCTCGTCGACGCCGTCGCCGAGAAGCTGTCCGGGGTCCAGTCCCCGCTGCTCGGCGCCGTCGCCGGACCCGCCGCCCAGCAGGCCGTGCGACAGGTCGTGCAGCAGGCCAAGGACGCCGTGGAACCCGTCATCGAGCGCAACCCGGACGTCTTCGGCCACCTGGCCGCGGCCGGGAACGAACTGCTCGCCGCCTACCGCTCCGCCGTCCAGGCCCAGGAACGCCGCTGGACCGGCCGCGACGACCGGCACGACCCCCGTGACGGGAGCGAGCGCCGGGACGGCGGTGACGACGCCGGCCCCGGGGAGCGCATCGACCTGGACTGAGTCCCCGGCCCCGGCCCGGAAGGCGGCCCCGGCACGGCCTCCCGGGGTGCCCAGCGTGCGGACGACGAGGAACCCGGCGGCATGCCTCGGGTACCGTTGGCCGTAGCGGGGCTCGACCGAAACTGAGGGATTCATGGGACTCACCATCGGCGTCGACATCGGCGGCACGAAGATCGCGGCCGGCGTGGTCGATGAGGACGGCAACATCCTCTCGACCCACAAGGTGCCGACCCCGGGCACGGCTGAGGGCATCGTGGACGCCATCGCTTCGGCGGTGGACGGCGCACGCGTCGGTCACGACATCGTCGGCGTGGGCATCGGTGCCGCCGGCTACGTGAACCGGCAGCGCTCCGAGGTCTACTTCGCGCCCAACATCCACTGGCGCAACGAGCCGCTCAAGGACAAGGTCGAGGCCCGCGTGGGCCTCCCGGTGGTCGTGGAGAACGACGCGAACGCCGCGGCGTGGGGCGAGTACAAGTTCGGTGCCGGCAAGGGCCACCGCAACGTCATCTGCATCACCCTCGGCACCGGCCTCGGCGGCGGCATCATCATCGGCAACAAGCTGCGCCGCGGGCACTTCGGCGTGGCCGCCGAGTTCGGCCACATCCGCATGGTGCCGGACGGCCTGCTGTGCGGCTGCGGCTCGCAGGGCTGCTGGGAGCAGTACGCCTCCGGCCGCGCCCTCGTCCGGTACGCCAAGCAGCGCGCCAACGCCACCCCCGAGAACGCCGAGACCCTCCTCGGCCTCGGCAACGGCTCGCCCGAGGGCATCGAGGGCAAGCACATCTCCATGGCCGCCCGCCAGGGCGACCGGGTGGCCGTCGACTCCTACCGCGAGCTGGCCCGCTGGGTCGGCGCGGGTCTCGCCGACCTGGCCTCCCTCTTCGACCCCTCCGCGTTCATCGTCGGCGGCGGTCTCTCCGACGAGGGAGAACTGGTCCTGGGCCCGATCCGCAAGTCGTACAAGCGCTGGCTGGTCGGCGGCAACTGGCGCCCGGTGGCCGAGGTCCGCGCGGCGGAACTGGGCAACAAGGCGGGGCTGGTCGGCGCGGCGGACCTGGCACGGGAACCCGACCCGATCATGTAAACGACTCGTTCATGTGAACGCCCCCGGGGGACGCGCTTCAGGGGCGCGGGGAACTGCGCGACGAGCCACGCACAACGGGTACTCGCGCACAACCTCGCGTCCCGCCCCGTCGGGCGTAAATTGATCACATGCCGCTGCTCCCCAACTCCCGTACGGAACCCGACGGTTCCGCGGTCATCAGGGTCCTCAGCTACAACATCCGCTCCATGCGCGACGACACCGACGCCCTGGCCCGCGTCATCAGGGCGTGCGAGCCCGACCTCGTCCTCATCCAGGAAGCACCCCGCTTCTTCCGCTGGCGCAAGAAACTCGCCCGCCTGGCCCTCGCCTCCGACCTGGTGATCGTCACCGGCGGCGCCACCACCACCGGACCGGCCGTCCTCAGCTCGCTCCGGGCGAGCGTCGAGCGCACCGAGGACATCCTCCTGCCCCCCACCCCCGGCCTGCACCGCCGCGGCTTCGCCACCGCGGTCGTCCGCATCGCCGGCGCCCGCCTCGGCGTCCTCAGCTGCCACCTGTCCTTGCAGAAGAACGAGCGCTACGAGCAGTCCGGCATGCTCCTGGACCGGCTCGCCGGCATGGGAGTGGAACACGCGATCGCCGGCGGCGACCTCAACGAACGCCCCGACGGCCCGGCCTTCCGCCGGCTGGCCGAAGGCCTCACCGACTGCCGTGCCGCGGCCCCCTGGGGCGGCGAGCACACCTGGACGCCCAGCGACCCCTACCAGCGCATCGACGCGATCTTCGCGACGAAGGGCATCGACGTGCTGGGCTGCGGTGTGCCGACCGGGCAGCCCGGGGTGTCCGAAGCAGACCTGAGGGCGGCCACGGACCACCTTCCGGTCCTGGCCGCCCTCAGGGTCCCGTCCTCCTAGACGACCGCTCCTAGACGACCGCGCCCCGCCCGGGGTCGTCGTCCTCCTCGTCGTCCGTGCGCATCCGCATCACCAGCGTCGCGAACCCGCCGAGGAACCCGCCGATCCCCAGCGTGGCCAGCCACCAGGTCATGTCCCAGCCGAGCAGCACGGCCAGCAGGAGCAGCACCGGCCCGCCGAGCACGCCGAGCCAGGCGAACTTGGCGGTGGGGTCGGCGGTGGGCAGCGGGGGCGGCTCCGGGGGCACGAAGTGGCCTTCGTCGTCCTCGTCGAAGTCGTCCTCGGCGGGCTCGGGTGTGGTGTAGTCACGCGGGCCGACGCCGGGCGCGAAGGAGACCGAGCCGCCCAGGGGCTTCACGGGCTCGTCCCCGGTGCCGGACCGCTCGGCCTGTTCCGGCTCGACCGGCTTCACGACGTCCCCGGACTTCACGGCCGTGTCGCCCCGGTCGCCGTCCAGTACGGCGTCGTTGGTCCCGGTCGCGGGCAGGGCCAGGTCCTCGATGGGCTTGAACGGCTTGGCGCCCGGCGGGTCCGGCGGCTCCTCGCCGTACCCGGCGACGATCGCCGCCCAGGCGGCCTCCTCGTCGAAGGGCACGCCCTTGTCGTCCGGCTCCCGGCCCTCGCGGTCGGAGTCGTGCTCAGCCACCTGCGGTCGTCCCTTCCTTGCCGAGCCCGGGCTCCTTGCCGAGGCCGGACGCGATGCGGTCGATGAACGCGAGGCTCTCCTCGTGGATCACGTCCGCGTCATGGTCCAACGTGGCGACGTGGTAGCTCTGTTCCAGGACGACCTCTTTCACGTCCGTCGACGAGATGCGGCTGAGGACGCGGGCGGAGTCGGCGGGCGGCACCACGTGGTCCTGCGGGCTGTGCAGCAGCAGCACCGGCTGGGTGACCTGCGGCAGCTCGCCGTCGACGATCCGGAAGAACTGCCGCAGCGAGTGCGCCGCGTGCAGCGGCACCCGGTCGTAGCCGAGCTCCCTGCCGTCCGGCTTGGCGATGTCGCTGGCGATGCCCTTCGTCGCGGGGACGAGGTGGCGCACCACCGGCAGGGCGTGCGCGGCCAGGCCGTGCACCTTGTTCGCGGGGTTGACGACCATGACACCGCGGACGGCGTCGCCGTGCTTCGCGGCCAGCCGCAGGGCCAGCGCGCCGCCCATCGACAGACCGGCCACGAAAACCGTCTCGCGGCGTTCGCACAGCAGGCGCAGCTCCCGGTCCACCTCCGCGTACCAGTCCTGCCAGCCGGTGATCCGCAGGTCCTCCCAGCGCGTGCCGTGCCCGGGCAGCAGCGGCAGGGAGACGGTCATGCCGTGCTCGGCGAGGTGCTCCGCCCAGGGGCGCAGCGACTGCGGTGATCCGGTGAAGCCGTGGCAGAGGAGGACGGCGGTCTCTCCGCCCTCGTGGTGGAACGGCTCGGCTCCGGCGAGGACCGGCACCTTCGGCCTCCTGGTCGTGAGAAGGGACTGGCACGATCACGGAATGTCACGGAACGTCGTGGAAGGGGTCGCACGGCGTTCGCGGGACCTTCACCGTACGCGACCGCACTGACACCGACCAGGGCCGTCGGCTCCTTCGGCAGCGCTCCGGGTTAAGGTCTGATCTACAGATACAGGAGGCACTCGGTTGTTGTACGGCGCTATGAAGGTCGCTGTCGGGGGACCGCTGAAGGTCGCCTTCAGGCCCTGGGTGGAAGGCCTGGAGAACGTTCCCGCCGAGGGCCCCGCGATCCTGGCGAGCAACCACCTGTCCTTCTCGGACTCGTTCTTCCTGCCGGCGGTCCTGGACCGAAAGGTCACGTTCATCGCGAAGGCCGAGTACTTCACCACCCCCGGTGTGAAGGGACGGCTCACGGCCGCCTTCTTCAAGGGGGTCGGGCAGCTCCCCGTGGACCGCTCCGGTGCGCGCGGCGCGGGCGAGGCCGCCATCAAGAGCGGCATAGAGGTGCTGGAGCGCGGTGAGCTGTTCGGGATCTACCCGGAGGGCACGCGCTCGCCCGACGGACGGCTCTACCGGGGCAAGCCGGGCGGCCTCGCGCGCGTGGCGCTCGCCACCGGCGCGCCCGTGATCCCCGTCGCCATGATCGACACGGAGAAGATCCAGCCGCCCGGGAAGGTCATGCCGAAGCTGATGCGGCCCGGCATCCGGATCGGCAAGCCGCTGGACTTCAGCCGCTACCAGGGCATGGAGCACGACCGGTTCGTGCTGCGCGCGGTGACCGACGAGGTCATGTACGAGATCATGAACCTCTCCGGCCAGGAGTACGTCGACATGTACGCCACGGCCATGAAGCGGCAGCTCACGGAAGCGGCGAAGGCGGAGAAGGAAGCCGAGAAGGCGGCCAAGGCCGCTCTCGCCCGTGCGGAGAAGGAACAGGCCGAGAAGGAGAAGGCCGAGCGGGAACAGGCCGCGAAGCAGCAGACCGACCAGCAGAAGCAGGCGGAACAGCAGACGGAGCGGCGGCGGACCGAGCCCTAGCCGGGGCTCGGGTCGGGGGGGCGGGGGAGATGGCCGAGCGTGAACGCGTGATGAGGATGTCGGTCGAGCAGCCGCTGTGGCGTGCGCTCACCGGCTACCGGGTGCTCACGATGCTGTACGCGGTCGGCCTGTTCGCCACCGCCTACGAGGAATTCACCCGCCCCTGGATCGCCGTCGTCTACTACGCGGTGCTGTGCGGCTGGACCCTGGCCACCCTGCCCCGGGTCGCGAACGCGGCCCGCTGCACCAAGCGGTTCCTCGCCGCCGACCTCACCGTCGCCCTGACCGGCATCCTGCTGACCCCCGTCGCCGACGCGCACGAGCGGGTCCAGTCGGGCGGCCCCACCCTGCCGTCGATATGGACCGCGGGCGCCGTCCTCGCCTTCGCCATCAAGGGCGGCTGGCGCTGGGCGGCCCTCGCCTCCGGCCTGGTGGCCGTCGCCAACCTGGTCGAGCGTGGCAGCCCGGCCCGCGACACCGTCCACAACGTCATCCTGGTCTGCATCGCCTCCGTCGCCATCGGCTACGTCGTCGAGGTCGCCCGCGCCTCCGAGCGCACCCTCGCCCGCGCGCTGGAGATCGAGGCCGCCACGCGCGAGCGCGAGCGTCTGGCCCGGGACATCCACGACAGCGTGCTCCAGGTGCTGGCCATGGTGCAGCGCCGCGGGGCCGTCATCGGGGGAGAGGCGGCCGAGCTGGGCCGGATGGCGGGTGAACAGGAGGTCGCGCTGCGCACCCTGGTCTCCGGCGGACTCGTGCCCGTCTCCCGCGTGTCGGAGGACGCCGCACAGGGCGCGGTCGTACGAGCCGTGGACGAGGAGCCGGAGGAGAGCGGTCCCGTCGACCTGCGCGCCCTGCTCGCGCCGTACGCGGCCGCCAAGGTCAGCCTCGCCGAGCCCGGCGCGCCCGTGCCGCTGGCGCCGGTCGCGGCCCGGGAGGTGGCCGCCGCCGTCAAAGCCGCCTTGGAGAACGTCCGCCGGCACGCCGGCCAGGACGCACGCGCGTGGATCCTGGTCGAGGACGAGCCGGACGAGGTGATCGTCACCGTACGGGACGACGGGCCGGGCATCCCGGAGGGACGGCTCGACCAGGCCGAGGGCGAGGGCCGGCTGGGAGTCGCCCTGTCGATCCGCGGCCGACTGCGCGACCTCGGCGGCAGCGCGGAGCTGATCTCGGTGCCGGGTCAGGGCACGGAGGTCGAGCTGAAGGTACCGAAGGACGTGACGAACACACGGGGGAAGGCGGAGCAGCGATGACGGAGACCACTGCGAAGACGCAGGACCCGATCAAGGTCATGGTCGTCGACGACCACCCCATGTGGCGCGACGCCGTCGCCCGCGACCTGGCCGAGTCGGGCTTCGAGGTGGTCGCCACCGCGGGCGACGGCGACCAGGCCGTACGCCGCGCCAAGGCCGCCGCACCCGACGTCCTCGTGCTCGACCTGAACCTGCCCGCCAAGCCCGGTGTGCAGGTCTGCAAGGAGGTCGTCGCCGCGAACCCGGCGCTGCGGGTGCTCGTGCTGTCCGCGAGCGGGGAGCACGCCGACGTCCTGGAGGCCGTGAAGTCCGGCGCGACCGGCTATCTGCTGAAGTCCGCCTCCACCGCGGAACTGCAGGACGCGGTACGCCGCACGGCCCTCGGCGACCCCGTCTTCACCCCCGGCCTGGCCGGACTGGTCCTCGGCGAGTACCGTCGGCTAGCCTCCGAACCCGCTCCCGCCGCCGACACCGACGAACCCAAGGCGCCCCGGCTCACCGACCGCGAGACCGAGGTGCTGCGCCTGGTCGCCAAGGGCCTGAGCTACAAGCAGATCGCCGAACGTCTGGTCATCTCCCACCGCACGGTGCAGAACCACGTCCAGAACACCCTCGGCAAGCTCCAGCTGCACAACCGCGTGGAGCTCGTCAGGTACGCCATCGAGCGCGGCCTCGACGACGAGTGAGGCGCACGTCACACTGACCTTTCGTCAGGTACCTGCGGCGAAGGGACTGTTCCATGCGCGTCGGAGTACTGACCGGGGGCGGCGACTGCCCCGGGCTCAACGCCGTCATCCGGGCCGTCGTCCGCAAGGGCGTGCAGGAGTACGGCTACGACTTCACCGGCTTCCGGGACGGCTGGCGAGGGCCACTGGACGGCGACACCGTCCGTCTCGACATCCCCGCGGTGCGCGGCATCCTGCCTCGCGGCGGCACGATCCTCGGCTCCTCGCGGACCAACCCGCTGAAGGTGGAGAACGGCATCCGCCGGATCGAGGAGACCCTCGCCGGACTGGGGGTGGAGGCGCTCATCGCCATCGGAGGCGAGGACACCCTGGGCGTGGCCGCCCGCCTGTCCGACGAGCACGGCGTGCCCTGCGTGGGCGTTCCGAAGACCATCGACAACGACCTGTCCGCCACCGACTACACCTTCGGCTTCGACACCGCCGTAGGCATCGCGACCGAGGCCATCGACCGGCTGCACACCACCGCCGAGTCCCACATGCGGGTCCTGGTCGTCGAGGTGATGGGCCGGCACGCCGGCTGGATCGCCCTCCACTCCGGCCTGGCCGGCGGCGCCAACGTCATCCTCATCCCCGAGCAGCGCTTCGACGTCGAGCAGGTGTGCACCTGGGTGACCTCCCGCTTCCGGGCGTCGTACGCGCCGATCGTGGTGGTCGCCGAGGGGGCGATGCCGAGGGACGGCGACATGGTCCTCAAGGACCAGACCCTGGACTCCTTCGGGCACGTCCGGCTGTCCGGGGTCGGGGAGTGGCTCGCCAAGGAGATCGAGAAGCGCACCGGCAAGGAGGCCCGTACGACGGTCCTGGGGCACGTCCAGCGCGGCGGCACTCCCAGTGCCTTCGACCGCTGGCTCGCCACCCGCTTCGGCCTGCACGCCATCGACTGCGTCCGTGACCGCGACTTCGGCCGGATGGTCGCCCTGCGCGGCACCGACATCGTCCGGGTCCCCCTCGCGGACGCCACCGCCCGCCTGAAGACGGTCGACCCGGCGCTGTACCAGGAGGTCGGGGTGTTCTTCGGCTGACTGTTGGGCATCCGGTGCCGGTCGGGGCCGTGCGGCCCCGACCGGTCCGCACTACACCGACGGCGCGTTGGTCCCCCGCAGCCGCCCTACCAGCTCCCGCACAATCGCGGCCCCGTTCAGCGTCAGCACCGACTCGGGATGGAACTGCACCCCGGCGAACCCGGGCGCGCGCAGGGCGTGCACCTCACCGTCGGCCGCGCGTGCGACCTCGACCCCGTGCGCCGACAGCTCGGCCGCCGCCTCGTCATCGCAGCGCGCCGCGAAGCTGTTGTAGAACCCGACGGTCTCCCGCCGCCCGAACAGCTCGATCTCCGTCTGCGCCCCCTGGAACGGCACGTCCTTGCGCACGATGTCCAGTCCCAGCTCGGCCGCGATCAGTTCGTGCCCGAGGCAGACGCCCAGCACACCCTGCCGTTCGCCCCTGATCGCCTCGGCGGTGAGGGAGCGCAGGAACCGCATCTTCGGATCCGCCAGGGCGGAGGGGTTCCCCGGCCCGGGCCCCAGCACCACCGGACCCTCGTGCCCGAGCACCGCCTCCCGCAGCCCCGGCTCGTCGTACCGCCGCACGCTGACCTCCAGGCCACCGGCGCGCAGCAGGTGCGCGAGCATCGCCGTGAAGGTGTCCTCGCCGTCGACGACCAGGGCGTGCCCGGCCGGTTCCGGCGAGCGCTCCTGCATCCGCAGCCAGAAGGGCGCGAGCGAGGCCCGGCGTCCGTCCAGCGCGGCCCGCACACGAGGGTCGTCGGCGAGGCGGGGCCGGGTGTGCTCGGCACGCGGCCGGGACGGCCGTACTCCCAGGGCCGCCAGCACGCCCGCCGCCTTGGCGTGCGTCTCGGCCACCTCGCTCGTCGGGTCCGAGCCGCGCACGAGGGTCGCGCCGACCGGCACCCGCAGCCGCCCGCCCGCGTCGATGTCGGCGGTGCGGATCAGGATGGGGGAGTCGAGGGTCTGCACCCCGCCGGCGTCCCGGCCGATCAGGGCCAGGGCCCCCGCGTAGTACCCGCGCCCCCCGCTCTCGTGCCGCTCGATCACCCGGCAGGCGTTCTGCACAGGCGAGCCAGTGACGGTCGCGGCGAACATGGTCTCCTTCAGCACCTCCCGCACGTCCAGCGTGGACCTGCCGCGCAGCTCGTACTCGGTGTGCGCGAGGTGCGCCATCTCCTTCAGCCGGGGCCCGACGACCACGCCGCCCATGTCGCCGACGGTGCACATCATCTTCAGCTCCTCGTCGACGACCATCGACAGCTCCTCGATCTCCTTGCCGTCGGCGAGGAAGTCCAGCAGGTGCTCCGGCGTCGGCCCCTCGGCGGGGTAGCGGTAGGTGCCGCTGATCGGGTTCATGACGACTGTGCCGCCGGACATCCGCACGTGCACCTCGGGGCTGGCCCCGACCAGCGTGCGCTCCCCGGTGTGCACGACGAACGTCCAGTACGCCCCGCGCTCGCCCTCCAGCAGCCGCCGGAACAGCGCCAGCGCGTCGGCCCGGCCGAAGCCGGGGATCTCGCCCTCGTACGTTCGCCGGATCACGAAGTTCGCGCCCTCGCCCCGGCCGATCTCCTCGCGCAGCACGCGTCCGACGATCTCGCCGTACTCCTCGTCGGCGACGTCGAAGCCGCCGCCCTCGACGCGCACGTCGTGCGCCGGGAGCTGCTGCAGCGCGTCAACGAGCGGGACGGTGTACGACTCCTCGGGTGTGAGTGCCAGCAGGGGCGTGCCGTCGTCGCGGACGTCGAAGCCGCGCTCGCGGATCTGCCGGAACGGCACCAGCGCGAGGCCTTGGCCGGGGAGGTCGGCGAGCCGGTCGCAGGCGGCGACCGGGCCGATCAGGACCTCGACCTGATCGTGGTCGTGGCCCGGGGTGCGGCGGCGCAGCAGGGCGAACGGACGGGAGTCGTCCGGCAAGCCGAGCAGGTTCATGGTCCGTGCTCCATCTCGGTGAGTCTCGGTGAGAGAGAGGAACGGACCCCGGGAAACACCGAAGGCCGCCCCTCGGGCGGCCTTCGCGAAGTCTTGAGTACGCGCAGTCAGCGGGCCGCCGGATGAGCGGTCCACCACCAGGTCTGGATCGAGTGCGCGAACATGCGACGCACCCTACCCCATGTCCGAGGGGTGTTCGGGGTGTCTCACTTCCTGGGCATGGCTCAGCACGCCCGACACGACCCCGTAGGGTTGGTGACGTGACCGTGAACGCTAAGACCAGCGCGACTGCTGGCAACACCTGGCGAAACCTGCCCGCGGCGCAGCAGCCCGAGTACCCCGACACCGAGGCTCTGCGCGCAGTCGTTGCGGACCTCGAGTCGTATCCGCCGCTCGTCTTCGCGGGCGAGTGCGACCAGCTGCGCGCCCGGATGGCGGCCGTCGCCAAGGGAGAGGCGTTCCTCCTCCAGGGCGGCGACTGCGCCGAGGCCTTCGACGCGGTGTCCGCCGACCACATCCGCAACAAGCTGAAGACGCTGCTGCAGATGGGCGCCGTGCTCACGTACGCCGCGTCCGTGCCGGTGGTGAAGGTGGGCCGGATCGCCGGCCAGTACTCCAAGCCGCGCTCCAAGCCGACCGAGACCCGCGACGGCGTGACGCTGCCGACCTACCGCGGCGACTCCGTCAACGGCTTCGACTTCACCGAAGAGGCCCGTGTCCCGGACCCCGAGCGGCTGAAGCGGATGTACCACGCCTCCGCCTCCACGCTGAACCTGGTGCGCGCCTTCACCACCGGCGGCTACGCCGACCTGCGCCAGGTGCACGCCTGGAACCAGGACTTCGTGAAGTCGTCCCCCTCGGGGCAGCGCTACGAGCAGCTGGCGCGCGAGATCGACAACGCGCTCAACTTCATGCACGCCTGCGGGACCGACCCGGAGGAGTTCAAGACGGTCGAGTTCTACGCCTCGCACGAGGCGCTGCTGCTCGACTACGAGTCCGCGCTGACCAGGGTCGACTCGCGCACCGGGCAGCTGTACGACGTCTCCGGGCACATGGTGTGGATCGGCGAGCGCACCCGGCAGCTCGACCACGCGCACATCGAGTTCGCCTCGAAGATCCGCAACCCGATCGGCATCAAGCTGGGCCCGACGACCACCGCCCAGGACGCGCTGCAGTACATCGAGCGCCTCGACCCCGAGCGGGAGCCGGGCCGGCTGACCTTCATCGTCCGTATGGGCGCCGACAAGGTCCGCGACAAGCTCCCCGAGCTGGTGGAGAAGGTCACCGCCTCCGGTGCGACCGTCGCCTGGGTGACCGACCCGATGCACGGCAACACCTTCGAGGCGGCCTCCGGGCACAAGACCCGCCGCTTCGACGACGTGCTCGACGAGGTCAAGGGCTTCTTCGAGGTCCACAAGGCCCTCGGCACCCACCCGGGCGGCATCCACGTGGAGCTCACCGGCGACGACGTCACGGAGTGCGTGGGCGGCGGCGACGAGATCTTCGTCGACGACCTGCACCAGCGCTACGAGACGGCCTGCGACCCGCGGCTCAACCGCAGCCAGTCGCTCGACCTGGCGTTCCTCGTGGCCGAGATGTACAGGGACCAGTAGCGGTTCCGCCCGTTACCCGGGCACGGACTGGGGCGCGGATCACACGATCCGCGCCCCACTCCACTTTTCCGCTCGCGACCCGACGGGTAAGGTTAGGTTTGCCTCACCGATCAACGGGAGTGGCAGATCCGGGAACGACCCGTCGGGAGGTGAACCGCGTGTACGTGTGCAGTTGCTTCGGCATCACCGAGCAGCAGGTCAAGCAGCACGCGGACGGCGGCGCCTGCACCCCCCGCCAGATAGCCTCCGCCTGCAAGGCGGGCACGGACTGCGGGTCCTGTGTGCGCCGCATCCAGGCGATCCTGGGCAGGGGATCCTGCCCCCGGCGTGACCTGGCCGACCGGGGCGAGCCGGTGCTTTCCGAGCTGGAAGACGCCGCCTGACGGCAGTCCTCAGCTCGGCTGCTCGATCTGCTGCGCGATGTACAGCGCCTCACCGAGCTTGTCGATCAGCTCCAGCTGCGTGTCCAGATAGTCGATGTGGTGCTCCTCGTCGGCGAGGATCTCCTCGAAGAGGTTCGCGGACGTGATGTCGCCCTTGCTGCGCATCACCTCGATACCGCGCCTGAGCCGGTCGATCGCCTCGATCTCGACCTGCCGGTCCGCCTGGAACATCTCGGTGACCGTCTGGCCGACGCGTACATGGAAGAGCCGCTGGTAGTTGGGCAGGCCGTCCAGCATGAGAATGCGCTCGGTGATCTTGTCCGCGTGCTTCATCTCGTCGATGGATTCTTCACGCGTGTACTTGGCGAGCTTGGTCCAGCCGTTGTTGTCCTGGATCCGGTAGTGCAGCCAGTACTGGTTGATCGCCGTCAGCTCGCCGGTCAACTGCTCGTTGAGGAATTCGAGGACCTCGGGGTCGCCCTGCATCGCAGAGGCTCCTTCCGCGCGGGGGAACTGGCAGGTTGCGCCGCATGATTCCACTGGGGAAGAAGATCGTCCAGTAAGTCTGCACTTAGTAAGTAAGGGCATGCTTAGTCGAGTTTGTTCCGTTTGGGAGTGGCCTCGGTCAGGGGCATCACCCGGGGTCTGTCAGGATGGAGTCATGGGTCAGCCGCTGGAACACGAATCGGGAGAAGGGCGCGATCCAGCAGGAGCGGCGCAGCCGGACCTGCCCCCGGGCCAGCGGCTGCAGCGCGGCTGGCCGGTCACGCACTACGGGCCCGTCCCCAAGTTCCGGCCCGAGCGCTGGGAATTCCGCGTCTTCGGCGCCACCGCCGACGGCGGCAAGCACTGCTGGACGCACGAGGAGTTCACGGCCCTGCCCCACACCACCGTCGTGGCCGATCTGCACTGCGTCACGAAGTTCAGCATGCTGGGCGCCGAGTGGGGCGGCATCCCGGCCCGCACCCTCCTCGACCTCGCCCCGCCCGCGGACGACGTCACCCATGTGATGGTGTGGGCCGAATACGGATTCAGCTCCAACCTCCGGCTGTCCGACTTCGCCGACGAGCAGGTCCTGTTCGCCACCCACAAGGACGGCGAGCTGCTCACCGCCGAGCACGGCTTCCCGCTGCGCCTGATCGTCCCGCACCTCTACGCCTGGAAGGGCCCCAAGTGGGTGCGCGGTGTGGAGTACATGACCGCCGACCGGCGGGGCTTCTGGGAAGAGCGCGGCTACCACAACATCGGCGACCCCTGGCGGGAACAGCGTTACTCCTACCAGGAGCTTCCGGGGGACGGCCCCGACCTCTGAGGCCTCAGCTCACCCGTCGCGCAGCTTCTTCAGCCGCTCCACGTCGGCCGCGTGTCCCTGCTTGCCGCCCGGCGTCTCGATGATCAGCGGCACGCCCGCGGTCGCGGGGTGTGTCATCAGCGCCCGGAACGGGTCCTCGCCGATGTGACCGACGCCGATGTTCTCGTGCCGGTCCTTGTGCGCGCCCACGACGTCCTTGGAGTCGTTGGCGTGGATCAGCTTCAGCCGGCCCTCGCCGACCGTGTCCACCAGCAGATCCAGCGTCCGGTGCATCCCGCTCGGGCCGGTCAGGTCGTGCCCGGCGGCGTAGATGTGGCAGGTGTCCAGGCACACGCCGAGCATCGGGTGGGCGTCCAGCGCCTCGAAGTACGGGCCGAAGTCCCAGGTCCGTGAGCACAGCGAGGCGCCCTGGCCGGCCGTCGACTCCAGCAGCAGGTACGGGTCGTCGTCGTGGGTCAGCTCGTCCAGCAGCGGCAGCAGGTGCTCCCGTACCTGCTGCAGCGCCACCGACCGCTCCCGGCCGCCGGTCGCGCTGCCGGTGTGCACGACCACGCCCAGCGCCCCGATCTCCCGCCCGCGCCGCAGCGAGTGCCGCAGCGACTCCACCGACCGCTCCACGGTCGCCTCGGTGTGCGAGCCGAAGTTGATCAGGTAGGGGGCGTGGACGTACGCCGGGATCGCCCCGTCCGCGCACGCCGCGCGGAACGCCTCGTCCTGCTTGGGGTTCCCGGTCGGCGTGGCCCAGCCGCGCGGGTTGGCGACGAAGACCTGGACGGCCTCCGCCTCCAGGTCACGGGCGTACGACAGGCCGACGGAGTGGAGCCCACCGGCCACGGGGACATGGCCGCCCACCGGGTTGCGGGACGGGCCGGACAGCTGACTGTTCACCCGTTCAGGGTGTCATGCGTCCGGCCCTGCCCCGTCCGCGGGCCTCGGCCCGCCGGCCTCACCTGATCTCGATGGTGATCGTGGAGCCCTTGGGCGCGGTCTGACCACCCTCGACGGACTGGCTCTTGACCTCGTCGCCGAACAGGCCGAACAGCCCGCGGTCCTCGTCGACCTCGAACCCGGCGCCTTCCAGGGCCTGCCGGGCGTCGTCGACACTGTCGCCGACCACGTCCGGGACCTCGATCATCTCGGGGCCCTTCGACAGCGTCAGCGTCACCGTGTCGCCCTCGGCCGCCGTGCCGGACTTCGGCGTCTGCCGGACCACCTGGCCCTTGTCGTACTCGGACGAGGTGACCCGCTCGGTGGCGATCTTCACCTTGAGGCCGGCCTCCGTCAGTTCGGACCGCGCGTCGGCCTCGTCCGAGCCGGTGACGTCGGGGATGTCGATGGCTGCGCCCTTGCTGACGACCAGCGCCACGGCCGTGCCGGCCCGTACCTTCGTGCCGTCGGCCGGACTCGCGGAGACCACCGAGCCGCGCGGCACGTCCTCGCTGAACTCCCGGGTGACCATGCCCGGCTCCAGCCCGTCGTCCTTCAGCAGCTCCCGCGCCTTGCCCAGCTTCTGTCCCGCGAGGGCCGGCACCCGCACGGTCTCGGGGCCGTCGGAGATGGTGATGCCCACCGAGTCGTTGCCGCGGATGCGTGTCCCGGCCTTCGGGTCGCTGCTGATGATCTGGCCGCGCTCCACCGTGTCGCTGTAGGCGTGCTCCACCTTGCCGAGTTCGAGACCGGCGTCGCGCAGCCGGTCCTCGGCCTGCTCCTGGGTCTTCGTCAGCAGCGGCGGGACCTCGGTGAACTGGCCGGAGTTGATGTACCAGACGCCGACGCCGAGACCCAGCGCGAGCAGGACGGCGACGACGATCGCCGCCGGGCCGCGCAGCGGACCACGGCGGCGCCGGGACGGCGGGGGCGGCGGCGGGGAGGCCAGGCGGGTGGTGCGGTTGAGGGCGGCCCCGGAGGCCTCCTCGTCAGCGTCGGCCGGCAGCGGACGGGGCGTGGTCAGGGCGCGCGGGATCACGGTCGTCCGGTCGTCGCCGTTGTCGTGGTCCACCGCCAGCGCCTGCGGCGGCACCGCGTCCAGCTGCTCCTCGTCCAGCCGGCCGCGTCCGTCACGGACCTGCGCGAGCAGCGCCACCGCGTCGTGCGGGCGGAGGGCCGGGGTACGGGCCGTCGCCGAGGCCACCATCGCGTCCAGCTCGTACGCCATACCCGGCACGGCGGCCGAGGGCGGGGGCACGTCCTCGTGCAGGTGCTTGTAGAGAATGACGGCGGGGGAGTCGCCGTCGTGCGGCTTGTCGCCGGTCAGCATCTCGTACAGCATCACGCCGCACGCGTACACGTCGACGCGGGGATCGGCGGTGCCGTCCTCTATCTGCTCCGGGGCCAGGTACGAGACCGTGCCGAGCACGGTGCCGGTGGTGTTCGTCACCGTGTCCACGGCCCGGACCAGGCCGAAGTCGGCGACCTTGACCCGCCCGTCGTCCCCTATCAGCACGTTCTCGGGCTTCATGTCGCGGTGCACGAACCCGGCGCGGTGCGCCGCGCCCAGGGCGGCCAGCACCGGCTCCAGGATGTCCAGGGCGGCACGCGGCTGCAGCGCCCCGCGCTCGCGCAGCACGTCCCGGAGGGTGCAGCCCGCGACGTACTCCATCGCCAGGTACACGTACGAGCCGTCGGTGCCCTGGTCGAAGACCTGCACCACGTTCGGATGGGCCAGCCGGGCCACCGACTTCGCCTCGCGGATGAACCGCTCGACGAACGAGGCGTCGACCGCGAGCGAGGGGTGCATCACCTTGAGCGCGAGGATCCGGTCGAGCCGGGTGTCCACGGCCCGGTAGACCGTGGCCATCCCGCCGACCGCGATCCGCGCGTCGATGCGATACCGGCCGTCGAGCACCTGCCCGACCAAGGGGTCCTGAAGGGTCGTGTCCACGCAGGCGAGTGTACGAGCCATGACCGACAGCCCTGTCCCTGCGGCTGTTTCCGGGGCGGGACTGCAGCCGACCTGTGACGTCTGTCCGCCCCCCCCGCTGCGGGCATGAGTGCCGACCCGCCCCCAGCACAAGCGCGGGTCACTGAAAAGCAGGCCGCTCCGGGTCGAGCACAGCCATACCCTCACCCGGCGAAGACGCCTGTGCGAAGTGCCGCCGCGGGATGCGCCCAGCTCGATACGCCAACCGCCCGGCTTCCACCCCGCTCCTCATGGCGGAAGCCATCAGCACGGGTTCCTGCGCCCGCGTCACCGCCGAGGCGAGCATCACGCCCGCGCACCCCAGCTCCATCGCCAGCGCCGCGTCCGACGCCGTCCCCGCGCCCGCGTCCAGGATCACCGGCACGCGGGCCTGCTCGACGATCAGCTGGAAGTTGTGCGGGTTGCGGATGCCGAGCCCGGAGCCGATCGGCGAGCCGAGCGGCATGATCGCCGCGCAGCCCACGTCCTCCAGCCTCCGCGCGAGCACCGGATCGTCGTTGGTGTACGGCAGGACCGTGAAGCCGTCGTCGACCAGGGTCTCGGCCGCCTCCAGGGTCTCGATCGGGTCCGGCAGCAGCGTGCGCTCGTCGGCGATGACCTCCAGCTTGACCAGGTCCGTGCCGAGGGCCTCACGGGCGAGACGGGCGGTGAGGACGGCCTCCCCGGCGGTGAAGCAGCCCGCCGTGTTCGGCAGCACCCGGATGCCGAGCTTGTCGAGGACGGACAGCACCGAGCCGTGCACCGAGGCGTTCACCCGGCGCATCGCGACCGTCGTCAGCTCCGTCCCGGACGCGGCCAGCGACCGCTCCAGCACGTCGAGGCTGGGCGCCCCGCCCGTGCCCATGATCAGACGGGACGTGAACGACGTACCACCGAGGACGAACGGATCGTCGGCCATGGTCAGCCTCCCTGGACGGCGGTGAGGACTTCCACGCGGTCTCCCTCGGAGAGGGGCGTGGAGGGCCACTGGGTGCGCGGGACGACGGTTTCGTTGAGGGCGGCGGCCACACCCGAGGGCGAGGCGGTGAGCGACCTCACGACGGTGTCCAGAGCCGTGCCGGGCCCGACGTCCCGGGGCTCGCCGTTGACGGAGATGTTCATGCGGGCTGCTCCGTGAGTACGGTGGCGGGACTGAAGCGCTTCGGGGTGAAGGGCCGGGCCTCCTCGGGGAGTTCGCCCGTGGCCAGGACCTGGGCCAGGACGTCGCCGGTCACCGGGGTGAGCAGGACGCCGTTGCGGTAGTGCCCGGTGGCCAGCAGCAGCCCCTCCAGGCCGGTCGGGCCGAGCAGGGGCGCGTTGTCGGGGGAGCCGGGCCGAAGACCCGCCCGGGTCTCGGTCAGCGGCAGCTCGGTGATCCCCGGGACCAGTTCGTGCGCGTCCCGCAGCAGCTCGTACACGCCGCCCGCGGTCACCGTGGTGTCCCAGCCCAGCTCCTCGCTGGTGGCCCCGACGACCAGCTCGCCGCTCGCTCGCGGCACCAGGTAGACGTGGCTGCCGCGCACGACCGCGCGCACGGTCCGGCTCAGGAACGGCCCGTGCCGCTGCGGCATGGTCAGCCGCAGGACCTGCCCCTTCACCGGCCGCACGGGAGGCAGCACGTCCTCCGGGACGCCCGCCAGCCGCCCGCTGAGACTCCCCCCGGCGAGCACCACCTGCCCGGCGGCCGCCTCGGTCCCGTCGGCCAGGACGGCACCCGCGGCCCGGTCCCGGACCACGGTCAGCCGCTGTGCCCACGTGCGGTGGAAGACCACGCCCGTCCGCTCGCAGGCGGCGACCAGGGCCGCGGCCAGCCGCCGCGGATCGATCTGGTGATCACCGTCGACCCGCAGCCCTCCGCGCACACCCGGCGCGAGCATCGGCTCCAGCCGCCGGCACTCGCGCCCCGTCAGCCACTGCGACTCCAGCCCCGACTGCTGCTGCAGGGCGTGCAGTTCGCGCAGGTGGGCCCGGTCGTCGGCGTCCAGCGCCACGGCGAGCGTGCCGCAGCGGCGGTAGCCGAGGTCCCGGCCGGTCAGCTCGGTGAGCTCGGCGGCGAAGTCCGGGTAGCGCCGGGCGGAGGCGAGGTTCAGGCCGAGCAGGGTCTGCTCGCCGTAGTGCAGCTCCGTGACGGCGGCCAGCATCCCGGCGGCCACCTGAGCGGCCCCGCCGCCCGGCTCGGGGTCCACGACGGCCGTGGCGAACCCGCGTTGCGCGGCCCGCCAGGCCGTGACCAGGCCGATGATCCCGCCCCCGATGACCAGGACGTCTGGCGACGCGGCCGCGGATGTGAACGTAGGCGACATGGGCGTCCAGCCCCTCCCTTCGCCGGCATGACCCGGATCAGGTTCGTACGGTCGGAGGCCGCCAGCCTCCCTCTCAGCCCGGTGCGTCCGGGCTCCCGCGAGTGCTTTACGTTGGCCACCCTAGCCCGATGCCCTGTCCCGCAGTAAGGGAGCCTCAGTCCATGGCCCGATCCCTCGACGGTCTCGTCCTCGCCCCGGTCGCCGACCAGGCTCCCGGCCAGGTGGGCACCCGCACCCGGTTCACGTACCACGAGCGGCGGGGCGAGATCTGGGCCGAGTACACCGGCGGCGACGTCGTACGCGGGCACCTCGTGGGTACCCGGGAAGGTGACCGGCTGGACTTCCGGTACGTCCAGCTCAAGCGGGACGGGACCACGTCCTCGGGGCACTGCGTCTCGGCGGTCGTGGAGCTGCCCGACGGGCGGGTGCGGCTGGAGGAGACCTGGGAGTGGGAGTCCCAGCAGGGCAACGGCAGAAGCGTTGTGGAGCAGGTCACGGCGCATGAGCACTGACTGACAGAACGTCAGGTGTCTATGGTGATCAGGTGAGCGAGCAGACGCAGGAACCGGGTTCGTCCGCGCCGCGGCGCGTCGTCGTGGCGGGCGCGGGCATGGCCGGGGTGCAGACCGCCGTCGCGCTGCGCGAGCAGGGCTTCACCGGTGACGTGATCCTCATCGGCGCCGAGCCCCACCAGCCCTACGACCGGCCCCCGTTGTCCAAGGCCGTCCTGCTCGGCAAGTCCGAGGGCTCCGCCTTCGACGTCGACTTCGAGGCCCTCGGCATCGAACTGCGGCTCGGCTGCGAGGTGCTGGGCCTGCGCCCCGCCGACCACGAGCTGGACACCGAGGACGGGCCCGTGCCGTACGACGTCCTGGTCGTCGCGACGGGCGCGGAACCCCTTCGGCTGCCCGGCACCGAAGGCGTGCCGGGCGTGCATCTGCTGCGCACCCTCGACGACGCCGAGCGGCTGCGGCCCGTGCTGGCCGGCCGGCACGACCTCGTGGTCGTCGGCGCGGGCTGGATCGGCGCCGAGTTCGCCACCGCCGCGCGCGAGGCGGGCTGCGCGGTGACCGTCGTCGAGGCCGCCGAACGCCCGCTCGCCGGGGCGCTGCCCGCCGAGGTCGCCGCCCCCATGGCCGGCTGGTACACCGACGCGGGCGCGGTCCTGCGGACGCACGCGCGCGTGGAGCGCGTCGAACCCGGCGTCGTCGTCCTCGACGACGGCTCGCGGCTGCCCGCGGGCGCGGTCGTCGTCGGCATCGGCGCCCGCCCCGCGACGGCCTGGCTGGCCGGTTCCGGGATCGCACTGGGCCCCCACGGCGAGATCGTGGCCGACGAGCATCTGCGCGCGGGCGTGCCGGATGTGTACGCGGTCGGCGACTGCGCCTCCTTCCCCTCGGGCCGCTACGGCGAGCGCCTGCTGATCCACCACTGGGACAACGCCCTGCAGGGGCCGCGCACGGTCGCCGTGAACATCGTCGGCCGGGCCACGGGGGAGACGCCGGCGGTGTACGACCCGGTGCCGTACTTCTGGTCCGAGCAGTTCGGGCGGTTCGTCCAGTACGCCGGGCACCACGCGGCCGCGGACGCCACCCTGTGGCGGGGCGACCCGTCCGGTCCGGCCTGGACGGTCTGCTGGCTGCGGGGCGAGCGGCTGGTCGCGCTGCTGGCGGTGGGCCGGCCCCGGGACCTGGCGCAGGGTCGCCGCCTGATCGAGTCCGGCACGCCGATGAATCCGGTGCTGCTGGCCGATCCGGCGAGGCCCATGAAAGCGGCGACGGCGTAGGCGTCACCGCCTCGGTGGGGGCCGCCGGGCGGTGCTGACGGGCGCGGCGCGTCCGCCGGGTGGGCCGGTCCGGCTTCCGACTGTCAGCGGCAAATGGCAGGCTGGTTTCCGTGACCGAGATTGACGCAAAGATCGATGCTCTCGTCCCCGCCTGGCTCACCCTCCCCGACATCGCCGAACAGCTCGGCGTCGAGGTGACGCGTGTGCGGCAGCTGGTCAAGGAGGGCCAGCTCATCGCCGTACGCCGAGGTGAGAACCGCGCGCTGCACGTCCCTGCCGCCTTCATCGACGGGGACAAGGTCGTCAAGGGCCTGTCCGGGACCCTGACGCTCCTGCGGGACGACGGCTTCACGGACGAAGAGATGCTGGAGTGGCTCTTCACCCCGGACCCCAGCCTGCCCGGCACCCCCGCGCAGGCGCTCAGCGAGAATCGCGGCACGGAGGTGAAGCGCCGCGCCCAGGCGCTCGCGGTCTGACCAGGCAGCGACAGGACAACCGTCCGGCGCCGTGCGAGCGGGGTCGGACCCGAACAACCGCCCGATGTGGGGGCCGTGACCCGAGGGGTCACGGCCCGGGTGGCGCGCGCCCTGTGCGGGACTGCGAAGGTCAGCGGCGGGCCAAGGGACGGGCGTAAGGTGCCCGAGGCATCGGTGACGGGGGCGGGTACGTCCCGCGCCGCACGCCACGCATGCCGCCCACGCGGGCCCGCTCGACGCCGCGCACGCGCACCCGCACCCGCACGCCACCGACACCCTGGGGGACACGCATGACCGGCAACGCCGCCACCGCACGGGCCCAGCTCGCCGACGCCCGGGTCTACCTCTGCACCGACGCGCGCAAGCGGCAGGGCGACCTCGGGCAGTTCCTGGACGCCGTGCTGTCCGGCGGCGTCGACATCGTGCAGCTGCGGGACAAGGGCATGGAGGCCGCCGAGGAACTGGAGCACCTGGCCGTCTTCGCCGACGCCTGCGCCCGGCACGGCAAGCTGCTCGCGGTCAACGACCGTGCGGACGTCGCCCACGCCGCCGGCTCCGACGTCCTGCACCTCGGTCAGGGAGACCTCCCGGTCCCCGCCGCCCGCGCGCTCCTCGGCGACGACGTCCTGATCGGCCGCTCCACCCACGCCGAGTCCGAGGCCGAGGCGGCAGCGGTCCAGCAGGGCGTGGACTACTTCTGCACCGGTCCGTGCTGGCCGACGCCCACCAAGCCCGGCCGCCACGCACCCGGCCTGGACCTCGTCCGCCACACCGCCGCCCTCGGCACCGACCGCCCCTGGTTCGCCATCGGCGGCATCGACCTCGGCAATCTCGACCAGGTCCTGGAGGCGGGCGCCCGGCGGGCCGTCGTCGTCCGGGCGATCACCGAGGCGGACGACCCCGGGGCCGCGGCGGCCGGGTTCGCGAAGCGGCTGCGGGAGGCGTAACCACGACGGCTTGTCCAAGGGATGGACAACAAGTGGACAATCGGGGCAAAAGTCGGCCCCCGGTTGGGGGACCGACCGCCCCTGGCTAACCTGCCGGTATGGCCCTCGGCACCGCATCCATCAGGTCGGACCACGCCCGCACCGTCCGCGACATGCTCGCGGCCGGCAAGACGACGTACTCGTTCGAGTTCTACGCCCCCAAGACCCCGAAGGGCGAGCGGAACCTGTGGAACGCGCTGCGCCGGGTCGAGGCGGTGGCACCCGACTTCGTCTCCGTGACCTACGGCGCGGGCGGTTCCACCCGTGCGGGCACGGTCAAGGCGACCGAGGCGATCGCCTCCGACACCACCCTCACCCCGATCGCCCACCTCACCGCCGTCGACCACTCGGTGGCCGACCTGCGCAACATCATCGGCCAGTACGCCGACGCCGGGATCCGCAACATGCTCGCCCTGCGCGGCGACCCGCCCGGCGACCCGATGGGCGACTGGGTGCCGCACCCGCGCGGCCTGGCCTACGCCGCCGAACTCGTCGAGCTGATCAAGGCCTCCGGCGACTTCTGCGTGGGCGTCGCCGCCTTCCCGGCGATGCACCCCCGCTCGTGCGACTGGGACACCGACGTCCGCCACTTCGTCGACAAGTGCCGGGCGGGCGCCGACTACGCCATCACGCAGATGTTCTTCGACCCCGAGGACTACCTCCGGCTGCGCGACCGGGTCTCGGCCGCCGGCTGCGACACCCCGATCATTCCCGAGGTCATGCCGATCGCGAGCGTGAAGACGCTGGAACGGATCGGGTCCCTCACCAACGCCGCGTTCCCGGACGCCCTGAAAGAGCGGATCCTCACAGCAAAGGACGATCCCGCCGCTGTACGCTCCATTGGGATCGAATTCGCCACGGAGTTCTGTGCGCGGCTGCTCGCCGAGGGCGTGCCCGGCTTGCACTTCATCACGCTCAACAACTCCACCGCGACACTGGAGATCTACGAGAACCTGGGCCTGCACCACTCACCGCAGGCCTAGACCGTTCGCACCGGTATACGACACACTGCGTAGCGGCCACTGGGAGAGGGGCGTACATGGGCTGGGCGGTCCTCTACATCGCGTTCGGCATCGTCGCGCTGTGGCTGCTGGGCGAGGTGCTCCTGCAGTACAAGGCGCGACTGCGCTGGCGCCTGCTGGCCTTCGCCGGGTTCCTCGGTGTCGTCGTCGGCGTCCTGATCCCGTCGGTCGTCGTGATCGGACTGGGTGCGGCCGCCTTCGCGGTGGGGCAGACCTACGTCACCCTGTCGTTCCGCAGCGGCTTCGCGGCCGGCTGGGCGATGAACGCGCCCGCGCTGGGCGGCAGCAAGCGTCGCCGCGGCGAGCGCGGCCGCCAGGAGCCCACCCTGGAGGTTTCGGGCCTGGAGGCCGAGGGCGGCTACGACGACGAGTCCGGCGCCCGCCGCCAGGACCCCGCCCCCCACGGCCAGGACGACGACTACGACCGGGACGACGTCTTCACTCCCGCCCGCCCCATGCACCAGCCGGCCTCCGCCGAGACCACCGCCGTCTACGAGCCGCAGCCCCTGCCCGAGGACAGCGGCTCCTACGGCGTCTACGACCAGGGGTACCAGTCGGGGGGTCAGCAGACCCACGACCAGTACGCCTCCCAGGCCGCGGACCAGTCCTACGCCTACGACTACTCCGGCTACGGCCAGCAGCAGGGCTACGACGCGAACGGGCAGCAGCAGTACGCCGCCTACTCCGACCCGTACATCGGCTCGTCGGCCTACGGCCAGGGCACCTACGACGGCACGTACGGCGACCAGCAGTACTACGGCCAGCAGTCCTACGGCCAGGACCAGTACTCCGGCACCTACGGCGGCGACAGCACGCCCGGCGGGGTCTGGGTCCCGCAGCAGCGCAACGCCGACGAGTACGGGCAGGAACTGCCGCCGGAGCAGCCGTACGGCTATCAGGGCGGTGGGCAGCAGCCACAGGGCAACGGGTACGACGAGCAGTACCGTTTCTGAAGGCCGTGCGCCCTGCCGGGGCGCTGTGCTCACTGCGAGCCGCGGAACTCCGGCCCCTCCACGATCAGTCCCGCCACCAGCGCCCCCGACATCCCCGCGTGCGGCAGCCCGCCGCCGGGGTGAGCCCAGCCGCCCACGGTGAACAGGCCTGACACCCGTGTGCTGTTGGACGGGTGCAGCAGCCGTCCGCCGCCCGCGGCCAGGGCCGGCACGGGCACCGCGCCGCCCTCCGCGCCCGTCGTGTCCGCGATGTCGGCCGGGGTGCGCACCTCGTGCCAGAGCAGGCGGTCGCGCAGACCCGGTACGGCGCGTCCGGCGACGGTGATCATGTGGTCGGCGAGTTCGTCGTGAGCCCGGCCGGGCCGCGCGGGCACCACCGTCGTGAGCGTGACCGCCTCGTGGTCCGCCGGAGCGGTGCGCGGGTCGTCGGGCCGCAGCACCGTGACCGTGGGACAGGGATCTCCCGCCCCCGCGCCGAACAGGGCGTCCAGCTCGGCCTCGCGGTCCCGGGCGTGCACCACCGTGCGGTGGGCCGTGCCCTCCGGGCGGGCACCGCGCAGGGCCAGCAGGACGGTCAGCCGGGACGCCGCAGCCGGCTGCGGTGGCACCTCGCCGTCGCCCCGGACGACGGTGCCCGCCGTCAGCCGGGCCAGCGCGCCGGGCGCGACACCGGCTACCACGAAGTCCGCCTCCGCCGGCGATCCGTCGGCGAGCTCCACCCCCGACGCCGCACCGTCCTTCTCCAGCACACCGGTGACGTCGGCGCCGAAGTGGAACTCGACCCTCCGGGCCAGGCACCGCTCGTACACCGCCCGGGCCAGCTCGCGCAGACCACCGCGCACGTACCAGGTGCCGAAGGCGTGCTCCAGGTAGGGCAGGACGGCCGCGCTCGCCGGGGTGACCCGGGGATCCAGGCCGTGGCCGAGGGCGTGACTCTCCAGAAGGGCCGCGAGCCGGGGGTCGCGCAGCTCCCAGGCGCCGATCTCGGCGAGGGTGCCGGCCCGGCGGGTGCGCAACAGCCGCTTGTGGGGCACGGCCGGATAGGGCTCGCGCTCGGCCAGCACCTGCCAGTTCGGCCACAGCGGCTCCTCCAGCAGCGGCCGGCGGGTGCGGTCCCAGGCCTCGCGGGCCCGGACCAGGAAGTCGCCCCAGCGCTTTCCCGCACCCGCGCCGAGCCTCTCGTCCAGGGCGGCGACGACGCCCGCACGCGAGGCGTTCGGCAGGGAGACCTCGGTGCCGTCCGCGAACACGTGCCGGGCCGACGGATCGACCTGGACCAGCTCGACACAGGACTCCAGCGGCTCCTTGCCGGTCTTGACGAACAGGTCGCGGTAGACGGCGGGCAGCGGCAGCAGTGCGGGGCCCGTGTCGAAGGAGAACCCGTCGCGCTCGAAGCGGCGCAGGGCTCCGCCGTAGGTGTCCGTCCGCTCGTACACCGCCACCCGGTGGCCCGCGACGGCCAGCCGGGCGGCGGCCGTCAGCGCGCCCATCCCGGCGCCGATCACCGCAATCCGTGCCATGCCAGGGACTGTATCGGCCCCCACCGACAGCCCCACCGGCAGCACCTGCCGGCCGGCCTGCGAGTACGGGCGCGGAGGCGGTCGTCATCAGGAGGCGGCACAGCGGTGTGGGCCCCTGCGCGCAGGACTGAGTACGGATACCTAGCCGAGGAGTTGAGTACGCGCGCGGATGGGGGACGACCTGCGCGGACGAGAGAGTGGAGACACGGAGAGGGGCACGGCTCCGGCACCGGCGACACGGGGCGCCGGAACGGAGCCGGCCCGCGATCCGCTCCTTCCGCCGGCGGTGTCGGCGGGAGCGAGACACGGGGGAGAACCGGGGGAACCGGAAGAAACCGGGGGACGACCGAACGGGGGTCCTGCGGGGGGACGCACGGGGGAGCAGGAGAAGAAAACGGGGGAGTGGGGAAGGCGCCGGTTCGAGGTGGCCCGCGGGGGACGCGGCCACACCGGACCGGCGCTTTCACATGTGCACGGGACGGAGGTCAGCGGCAGCCGCTCACCCGGCCCTGGAGCAGCCGGGACAGCGCGGCGTGGACGTCGTCCAGGGAACGTTCCGCCTGGAACGACTTCCAGTCCAGCGCGGCCACCAGGACCATACCGACCAGCGCGGACGCCGTCAGTGAGATGTCGATCTCCTCGCTGAACTCACCGGCCGCGACACCGTCGCGCAGGACGTCCTCCACGACCGCGACGGCCTGCTGCCGGACCACCATCAGCGTCGACTGCCAGGTCCGGTTGGTGCGCCACAGCTCGGCCACGTACAGCTGCGTGAAGGCCGGGTAGCGGTCGATGAAGACCAGCCCCGCGCGGATCATCGCGTCCAGGGCGTCGACCTTGCCGCCGCCCTCCCGCGCGGTCCGCTCGGACGCCTCCCGCAGGGAGGCGGTCAGCAGACCCACCCCGTGCCGCAGCAGTTCCTCGAAGAGGACGGACTTGCTCGCGAAGTTGTAGTAGACGGTGCCCTTCGCGACCCCGGCACGCTCGGCGATCTCGTCCACGGTCGTGGCGGAGAACCCCTGCTCGGCGATGAGCGTGACGGCCGCCTCGTAGAGCTTCTGCCGGGTGGCCTCGCGGCGCGTGCTGCCGCCCGACGCGGCACTGCTGCTTTCCATGGCCCCGATTGTCACAGGAACCTTTCCGGGGGAAGCGACGGTGGGGTTCACAGGCTCAGCTCCGGGTGCAGCCGGTCCAGCGTCCACACCTGGCGTCGGCGGGCCGCCACGGCGGTCAGCGCGAGGGCGCCCGCGGTGAACGCCGTCAGCACCACGCACCCGTGCCACACCGGTTCGAGTCCACCGCCGGTGATGAGCCGCCTGAGGGCCTCGACGACATAGCTCATCGGCAGGAACGGGTGGAGCGCGTTGAAGAACCCGGGGCTCGTCTGCACGGGGTACGTACCGCCGGCCGAGGTCAGCTGGAGCATCAGCAGCGCCAGGACCAGGATCCGGCCCGCCGCCCCGAAGCGCGCGTTCAGCCACTGCACGATCGCCGCGAAACACGCGGTCACCAGGAACAGGAAGCCCACCGTCCCGGCGGCCCGGGCCATCTCCAGGCCGACCGCCCAGTGCAGCACCGACATCAGCGCCACCGTCTGCAGCACTCCGATCGCCACCACCGGCAGCCAGCCCGACAGCGCGATCCGCCACGCCGGGGCGCCCGCGGCCAGCGCCCGCCGGTTCATGGGCGCGATCAGCATGTAGGCCACCATCGCACCCACCCACAGCGACAGCGGGATGAAGTACGGCGCGAACCCGGTGCCGTAGTTGGGCGCCTTGTGTAGATCGTGGGAGGCGAGCCGCACGGGGTCGGCCATGACCTCGGTGCGCCGGTCGCGGTCGTGCTCGTCGTAGTCGGGGATCTTCTCCGCCCCGTCGTGCAGGCCGCCGGCGAGCTTCCCGGAGCCGTCGACGAGCTTGAAGATGCCGCCGTTGAGGTCGTCCGCGCCCGTCTTGAGTTTGCCGACACCCTTGTCCAGGGCGACGGCCCCGGTCTTGGCCGTGCCGATGCCCTTGTGCAGCTTCTTGGCGCCGGAGGCCACCTCGGCCGCCCCGTCGTTCAGCGCGTTGATCTCCTTGACGGCGTCGGTGAGGTCCTCGGAGAGGTGCGGTGCCCGGTTCGCGAGGGCCTGGGACTGCTTCTGGAGGATGGCGAGGTTCTTGTCGAGCTTGTCGAGATCGCCGTCATGGTCCGCGATCAGCGTGTTGAGGTCGTCCGCGATGGTGGTCACCTCGGCGGCCGCGTCCTTGGCCTTCTTCAGGTCGGAGCACGCCGGGTCGGGCACGACCGGATCGTCGCAGCGCCGGGCGTAGACGTTGTTCAGCGTCCCGGAGGCCGCCTTGGCACCCTTGGCGGCGGTCGGGGCCGTCTTCACCAGGGTGTCCAGGTGCTTGCGGATCACCCCGGAGGAGTCGGCGACCAGCTGGGCGGTGTCGCCGATGGTCTTCTCGTTGCCCTTCAGGAAGGGGCCGACCTTGTCTGCGGTGCCGTTGACCCGGTCGGCGAGCTTCTGCGTGCCCTCCGCGACCCGTTTCGAGCCGTCCTCCAGGTCGCCCGCGCCCGTGTGGAGCTTCTTGAGGCCGGAGGCCAGCTTGCCGCTGCCGCCCTTGGCGTCCTTCAGGCCGTCGGCGAGGTCCTTGGAGCCCTTCTCGGCCTTGCCGATACCGCCGTTGAGCCGGTCGGCGCCCTTCGCCGCCTTCACGGTCTTGCCGTGGATGTCGGAGAACGACACGAAGATCTTGTCCAGGAAGGACCGGGACGTCTTCGTGGACGCCGCCTGCCGCACCTCGCTGAAGACCGTCCGGGAGATCTGCCCGACGATGTAGTTGTTCGCGTCGTTCGTGCGCACCTGGAGGGCGCCGGTCTCCGGGGTGTTCCCGGAACTGGAGGCGATCCGTTCGCTGAAGTCGGCGGGCAGGGTGAGCGACAGGTAGTAGCTGCCGTCCTCGACGCCCCTGCGGGCCTCGGCTGCGCTCACCTCCTGCCAGTCGAAGGTCTTGCTGTCACGCAGGCCCTTCGTGATGTCGTCGCCCGCCGTGATCTTCTTCCCGTCGGCGGTCGCCCCCTTGTCGTCGTTCACGAGCGCGACCGGAATCCGGTCCAGACGGCCGTACGGGTCCCAGAACGACCACAGGTACAGAGCGCCGTAGAGCAGCGGCAGCACCAGCAGCGCGACCAGCGCCGCGCGCGGCAGCTTCCCCCGCCCGAAGCGGCGCAGCTCAAGCGCGGCCAGTTTCGGCGATCGCATCGGCCTTCTCCTCTTCCTGGTCCGCGTGGTCCGCCTTCTCGGCGCCGTCCGCCGGGTCTGTCTTCCCCGTCTCGTCCGGGTGGGTGTCCCCGGTGGCCGGGTCCTCATGGCTCTGCGCGGTGGAGACTCTGACGGCACCCTCGGGAGCCTCGCTGCACACCGCCACGACCGTCGTCCCGGCGTCGGCCAGGGACCTGAGCAGTGCGTGGACCTCCTCCCGCTCACCGTCCGAGAGCTTGAGGTCGGCGTCGTCGACGCCGAGCAGCCGCGGCCCGCCCACCAGGGCGAGCGCGATCGACAACCGCAGCGCCTCCAGGCGCTCCAGGTCCCGTACGGCCGTGCGCGGCCCCTTGGGCAGGGTCTCCAGGTCGAGCCCGGCCGCCTCCAGCGCGGCCTCGACGCGCTGTTCGGCCTCGGCCGCCCGCTCGCGGCGGGGCCGCAGCAGTCCGCGCAGCGAGGCGCCGAAGCGACGCTGGAGCAGGGCCCGTTCCCGCAGGTGCTCGCCGACGGTCAGCGCCGGGTCGAGGTCGGTGACCCCCGGGACGTGCGCCAGCGCGCTGACGCCGCGCACGGCCGCCATCTGCTTCGGCAGCCTCGCGTCGCCCACGGCCGCCGTGCCCTCCGAGACCTTCATCCGCCCCGTCAGCGCGAGCAGCAGGCACGTCCGGCCGGACCCGGACGGGCCCTCGACCGCGACGAGCGCACCCGGCTCGGCGTCGACGGAGATCCCGCGGACCGCCCACCCCCGTGGCCCCTTGATCCCGAGGCCTTCGGCGGCGATCCGCACCCCTCCCGCCTGTTCCCCCACGAGTCACCCCTGAAATTGAACTGACTGGTCAGTGCAAAAACTACTCCGAACCTACGAGCGAGGCAAAACGGCAGGTCAGAACGGATTGTCAGTGCCATACCTCACGATGGGTCACATACGGCACGCCCTGACCGGACGTGCCGTCACCCAGACGACAGGAGGTTCGTCATGGCCAGCTATCACGCAGCAGCCGCCCGCCGGCGCCGCGCCACCGGCCCTGCCCCCTCACTGACCGGCCCGGCGAGCGACGTGCACCCCGTGCTCCGCCGGGCCACGGCCCCGCCCGCCGCCCTCGACCTGCTCGCCCAGGCCCGCGCCAGCCTCGACGAGGCCACGTCCCTGGAGACATCCAACGAGCGCTACTCACGAGCCCACCTCGCCGCGCTGCGCACCGCAGCGGCGGTGCTCGCCGCCCGGGGCCGCCCGGAGACCTCGCCCCGGGCCCGGGCCAAGATCCGCAGCGCCTGGGAAGTGCTCCCCGAGATCGCACCCGAACTGACCGAGTGGAGCGCGCTGTTCGCCGCGGGCGCCCGGCGCCGCGCCCGCGCCGAGGCAGGCATCGAGGGCGCGGCCACCGGCCGCGACGCCGACGACCTGATACGCGACGTGGCGATGTTCCTGCGCCTCGTCGAGCGGATGCTGGTCCTCCAGCCGGTCCTCCCGCAGCCCCGCCCGGACCAGGACCGGCCGGCGGGTCCGGGCGCGGGGAGTGACATGCCGGACGCCGGCTGACCGCGGCCCGGGCTCGCCCGGCCCGCGGTGCATCCAGGGACCTGGGCATCGGCACACCGCGGCCCAGGCAATAGGGTGGGGAACGCCTGAAGTCTTCCCTCCCCTGGCCGGGGCCGGAGAAGACGCCCCGTTCGCGCCGCCGTGCAAGAGGCGGTGCCGCGCCGAGGAGTCAACTGCCGTGTCGGACCCGATGCGCCCCCGCGCCTCCCTCCGTACCGCCGTGGTCTGGGAGGTCCTCCAGGACGCCCTGGACCGCCGGGTCAAGGCCGCGGGTCGGGAGTCGCTGGACGTTCTCGACACCGGAGGCGGCAGCGGCAACTTCGCGGTGCCCGTCGCCCGTCTCGGCCACCGGGTCACCGTCGTCGACCCCAGCCCGAACGCCCTGTTCGCCCTGGAGCGCCGGGCCGCCGAAGCCGGCGTGGCCGACCGGGTCAAGGGCGTCCAGGGCGACGTCCACGGCCTCTTCGACGTGGCCGAGCGCGGTGGCTACGACGTGGTGCTGTGCCACGGTGTCCTGGAGTACGTGGACGATCCGGCCGAGGGTGTCCGCAACGCGGTGGCGGCCCTGCGTCCCGAGGGCGTCCTCAGCCTGCTCGCCGCCGGACTGGGCGGTGCGGTGCTGTCCCGCGCCCTCGCCGGGCACTTCAAGGAGGCCCGGCAGGCGCTCGACGACCCGAACGGACGATGGGGTGCGGGTGACCCCGTGCCGCGCCGCTTCACCACCGAGCAGCTCACGGGACTGGTCGAGGGAGCGGGCCTGCGCGTCGGTGCCGTGCACGGCGTCCGGGTCTTCGCCGACCTCGTGCCCGGTGTCCTCGTGGACACCGAGCCCGGAGCCCTGGAAGCGCTGCTGAAGCTGGAGGAGGCAGCCGCCGAGCTGCCCGCGTTCCACTCGGTGGCCACGCAGCTGCACGTCCTGGGCGAGACCGGTGGGGCCACTGAAACCGGTGCGCCCTTTGGGGCGGACGAGAGCGATGGGGTGGCCGAGGCCTGAGCCTCCTCCTGCGACACCACCGCTGATCAGCGCCTCGGCTGCGCATGGAGTACGCCACAGGCCCCCCGAATGGGGGCGGCGCGCCGTATGATCGAGGGAGACCGTTCCGGCATGACGGGTCGGCCGCCGGGGAATGCAAGCCTCAGCGAGCCGGGCGCCCATGGCGGATTCCGGTTGGTCAATTGGCGCAGAGGGGCGGGTTTCACGGGGGCGATTCCCTGCCTATCCTGAAGGGACCCCCCGGGTCGCCCCGGCGACTGCACGATGAGGAGGACTCCGTGCCGCTCTCGGAGCACGAGCAGCGCATGCTCGAGCAAATGGAGCGAGCGCTGTACGCCGAAGATCCCAAGTTCGCGACAGCGCTCGAGGGAAGCGGGCTGCGTACGTACACCCGGCGACGGGTCTACCAGGCGGTCGCGGGCTTCCTCGTAGGTATCGCGCTCCTCATGGCTGGAATGGTCGCCAAGCAGGTGTGGCTCAGCGTCGTGGGCTTCCTGGTCATGCTGGGCTGTGCGGTGCTCGCCGTGACCGGCTGGCGCAAGGCCCCCAAACCGGGTGAGCAGGCGTCCGGTGCCGCCGGACATCACGCCCGCTCACAGGGTCGGCAGCGCCGTTCGGTGATGGACCGCATCGAACAGCGCTGGCAGAAGCGCCGCGACGAACAGGGCGGCCATTAGCCGCCCGCGGAGCCTCTCCAGGACCATGTGAACACGTTGGTCAGGGGGTGACCACCGACTCGGTGGTCACCCCCTGACGTTTGCGTGTGTGCCGTCACAGGACGCCGGCGCGGCCCTGACACGACAAGGCCGGCCGGCCCTGACACGACAAGGCCGGCCGGCGCATCCGCACCGGCCGGCCCGAGCAGCGCCACCCCAGGAGCCGCTCCTCAGCCCTGCTGCGCCGAGGTCTTCCGCCACGTCGGCCGCAGCGCCACCGCCCGCTCCCGGACCCTCGTCCACCAGGCCGACGCCGCCCACACCACACGCGCGGTGGACCGGGGGGCCACAAGCGCGCGGAGCCCGGCCGCCCGGCCGGCCGCCGCGCCGAGTCCCGCCGTCGCACGGCGCACGTCCTCGGTGAGGCCCGCCACCGGGCGCGGGTGCGGGGCGTACAGCACCTGCTCCACCGCGTTCGCCACCCGGTACACCGAGGCCGCGGCCGCCGCGTCGAGATCGCCGAGGCGCACCATACGGGCGGCCGCCTTGCGCGGTGTCTGTGATTCGTCCGGCGTGATGCCGAAGTCCCACGCCGTGTCGGTCAGCTCCTGCCAGACGGCCAGGGTGTGGGGCGCCGTGTCGGCCTCGCCCCGGCCGTGCGCCCCGAGCCGTACCGACCGTGTCCGCAGCCGCCACAGCATCGGGGCCAGGGGGAGTGCGAGGACGGCGAGGCCGGCCAGGGCCCACACCAGGAACGCGTACCACTTCGGGCCGTCGTCGTCCGTGGGCAGCGCCGCCTGCGGCGATTCGCTCCCGCAACCGCCGTCCAGCTTCTTCTGCTCCGGCGTGCAGCTCTCGCTCACCGAGGGTGCCGCGGAGGGCGCGGTCGACGCCGACCGGGAGGGACGCGACGGGTCCGGCACCGAACTGCCGGGGTTGTCGGGCAGGGTGTACGACGGAATCGAGCCGCGGTTCGGAGTCGGCTCGAAGCGGGTCCACCCCACGCCCTCGAAGTAGAGCTCGGGCCACGCGTGCGCGTCCCGCAGCCCCACCGACACCGAGCCGTCCGCCTGCGGGGAACCGGGCGCGAAGCCCACCGCCACCCGGGCCGGAATACCCAGGGAACGGGCCATCGCCGCCATCGCGAAGGAGAAGTGCACGCAGAAGCCCTGCTTGTCCTTCAGGAAGCGGGCGATCGCCTGCGAGCCGCTGCCGACCTGCACCTGCGTGTCGTACTCGAAGCCGCCGGTCACGGCGAACCAGTCCTGGAGCTTGACCGCCTGGTCGTACGGGCTGGACGCGCCCGCGGTGACGGTGCGGGCGGTGCGGGCCACCACCGACGGCAGCGAGTCGGGCAGCTTCGTGAACGGGCGCTCGATGTCCTCGGGCGCCGGCCCCGCCGAGGCGAGCTGCTCCGCCGTCGGCTGCACGTCCAGACTTTTGACCTGGTACGTCAGGCCGCGGGTGTTCTGCCCGTGGTCGCCGACCAGCGTCATGCCCTGCGGCTCGTAGCGCCAGTTGCCGCTGATGCGCACGCCGCTCGGCGGGTACGGCATGGGCAGCCAGTCCTGGGCGTACCAGCCGGCCGCCGTGATCGTGGTGTCGAACTCCGTGCGCTTGACGTCCGGGCTGAGCCCGGCCGGGTCGGGGAATGTGCCGTCGGGGACGGCGGTGATGGACCGCCTGGACGGCTTCCACGTGGTGCCGTCGAAGTCGTCCAGGGACACGATCCGCAGATACAGGTCGGAGAGGTCCGGCGACTTGGTCCGCACGGACAGCACCTGCTGATCCTCGTCCGCGTTCAGGCTGTCCCGCAGCGACACCAGCGGATTCACGGCGGAGATCGTGCCCCCGCCGCCGGCTCCGCCGCCCGCGCCCGCTCCCACGGTGTCCAGCAGGCCGCCGTTCATCGCGGGCAGGCCGAGCGGCACCACCAGGGCGATGCCCAGCGCGACCACGCCGATGCGCCGGCCGGTGCGGACCGGGGCCAGGGCGCCGCTCGGCTCCCCGCCCGCCGTGCGCGGCGCACCGCCGAAGACCCGGCCCCACTGCGAGAGCCGGTCCCGCCCCTCGGCCAGCAGCAGCATCAGATAGCCGGCCGCCGCCACCAGGAACCACAGCCAGTCCGCGTCCCCGTCGGACAGCCCCGCCGCCACGGAGTACAGGGCGAGCAGGGGCAGGCCGGCCGGAGCGGCGCTGCGGAAGGTCACCGCGAGGGTGTCCACCAGCAGGCCGATGATCAATACCCCGCCCAGCAGCATCAGCCGTATGCCGTCGGACTCCAGGGGCGCCGGTATCGCGTACCGCGCGATGTCGTCACCGCCCTGCTGGAGCAGGAGCGCGAAGCGGTCGACGGCCTGCGGTCCCGGGATCAGCCCGGCCAGGGCCTGCCCACGGGCGAACACGAAGGTCAGCAGCATCACGGTGACCACGGCCTGCGCCGCCACCGTCAGCGGCCGGGCCAGCGGCACCCGGCGGGCAGCGGCTCCCACGCCCGACTGCAGCGCCAGCAGGAACGCCGCCTGCACGATCCATGTGGCCGGCCGAACGAGGGGCAGCAGGGCGCACGCGGCCATCAGGGTGGCCGCCCAGGCGCCCAGCGTCAGTCGTACCCGCCCGCTCATCACGGTCCCTCCCCGCCGCTCGCGGCGGTCACGCCCCTGCGCTCCCGGTCCGCCAGCCGCCACAGCTCGTCCATGGAGGCGCCCCGCGGCACGCGCAGGGCCGTCCAGCCCGCCTCGCGCAGCATGCGCAGCCGGTCTCCGCTCCTGTCCGAGGGGCCGGGCACATGGCCCGGTTCCCGCCCCCAGGAGTCGCTGTCCAGCACGAAGGCGACCGCCCCAGGGCTGCGCTGCCGCATCCGCCCCAGCACGGCCGCCTGCTCCTCGTCCAGGTCGCCGAGGAAGGCCACCAGCAGCCCCTCGTTGCCGCCGCGCAGCACGTCATAGGCCCGGGACAGGCCCGCGCCGTCGGAATGGTCGATCACCGCGAGGGTGTCCATCATCAGTCCGGCCGCGTCCGCCGACTGCTGGCTGGCGCCCGCGAAGCCGTCGCCGCCCTCGCCGGGCACCGCGTCCCCGGTGTCCGTGAGCAGCCGTACCGAGTAGCCGCGTTCGAGCATGTGCACCAGCACCGAGGCGGCGCCCGAGACGGCCCACTCGAAGGGTGAGTCCGGCCCCGCGCCCTGGTAGGCGATGCCGCGGGTGTCCAGCAGCACCGTGCAGCGGGCGCGTTGCGGCTGCTCCTCGCGGCGCACCATCAGCTCGCCGTAGCGGGCGGTGGAACGCCAGTGCACGCGCCGCAGGTCGTCGCCGTAGCGGTAGCCGCGCGGAATGACGTCGTCCTCGCCGGCCAGGGCGAGCGAACGCTGCCGCCCGTCGCCGTAGCCCTGCGCCTCGCCGCCCAGACGCACCGGCGCCAGCGGCTCCACGCGCGGGATGACCGTGAGGGTGTCGTGCGTCGAGAAGGAGCGGGTCAGCTCGCACATGCCGAACGGGTCGGTCAGGCGCAGCTGGAGCGGGCCCAGCGGGTAGCGGCCGCGCAGGTCGGAGCGCACCCGGTAGGACACCTCGCGCCGGCCGCCCGCCTCCACCCGGTCGAGCACGAATCGGGGCCGCGGACCGAGCACGTACGGCACCTTGTCCTGGAGCATCAGCAGGCCCGTGGGCAGCCGCGAGACGTTGTCCATCCGCAGGTGGACCCGGGCCTCGCTGCCCGCGGGAACGCGGGCGGGGGAGAGCCGGCGGCTGCCCGCGACCCGGTAGCGGGTGCGGTACAGCACCGCCGCGCACACCAGCGGCAGCACCGCCAGCAGCAGCCCCACGCGCAGCAGGTCGCTCTGGCCGAGCACGTAACTGCAGATCGCGGCCGCGACACCGGCGGCCAGGAACGAGCGTCCGCGGGTGGTCAGACCGGCCAGAGCGGTGCGGACGCCCCCCTTCTCGCCCCGGTCGGCTTCCGCCCGGCCCGCCCCCGCGGTCGACATCACAGCCTCCGCGGCGGCTGCTGGGGATACGCCGGAGCCGTACGGCCCAGGCCGCCGAAGCCGCTCTGCTGCTGCGGCCCCGCCGGCACCGGGGTGCGCTGCAGGATCTCCTCGACGACCTGCTCGGCCGTGCGCCGGTTGAGCTGGGCCTGGGCGGTGGGCAGCAGGCGGTGGGCCAGGACGGCGACGGCGAGGGCCTGCACGTCGTCCGGCAGCGCGTACTCCCGCCCGCTGAGGGCCGCGGACGCCTTCGCCGCGCGCAGCAGGTGCAGCGTCGCGCGCGGGGAGGCGCCGAGTCTCAGGTCGGGGTGGGTGCGCGTGGCGCCGACCAGGTCGACGGCGTAGCGCCGGACCGGCTCGGCGACGTGCACCCCGCGCACCGCCTCGATGAGCTTGAGGATCTCGTCCGCGTGGGCCACGGGCTGGAGGTCCTGCAGCGGCGAGACGCCGCCGTGCACGTCCAGCATCTGCAGCTCGGCCTCCGCGCTCGGGTAGCCGACGGAGACCCGGGCCATGAAGCGGTCGCGCTGGGCCTCCGGCAGCGGGTAGGTGCCCTCCATCTCGACCGGGTTCTGCGTCGCCACCACCATGAAGGGGCTGGGCAGCTCGTAGGTCTTGCCGTCGATGGTGACCTGGCGCTCCTCCATCGACTCCAGGAGCGCGGACTGCGTCTTGGGCGAGGCGCGGTTGATCTCGTCGCCGATCACCACCTGCGCGAAGATCGCGCCCGGCTTGAACTCGAAGTCACGGCGCTGCTGGTCCCAGATGGACACGCCGGTGATGTCCGACGGCAGCAGGTCCGGCGTGAACTGGATGCGCCGCACCGAACAGTCGATGGACCGCGCCAGCGCCTTGGCCAGCATCGTCTTGCCGACACCCGGGACGTCCTCGATCAGCAGATGTCCCTCGGCGAGCAGGACGGTCAGCGAGAGCCGTACGACCTCGGGCTTGCCCTCGATCACGCCTTCCACCGACTGCCGCACGCGCTCCACCACGGCGGTCAGATCGTCCCCCACCCGCGAGAAGTCCCGGCTTGGGGGACCCCCATGGCTCGCTCGATCGTCATAGGTCGTCACCCGGCGCTCCTCGGCCTTTCCCGTGCTCCCAGGAAGCACGAGATACCCCATATTCCCGGGCCGACGCCGCATGACGCGGGCCGGCCCACCCCGAACCACGGACACCACGCGTGAAAGGTTCCGCGTGACGTCACTCCCGCATTCTTGCCGCCGTTACCGTTTCGTGTCACTCGACTGTGGACAACTGGCCGCGATATGTCGGTCTTGCGGCCATTCGAACGCGTGACTGACAGGATTCCGACAGCCGCGGCGGGGGCGGGGCCGGGGTGGGCCTGTCCCGCCGCGCAGGTCAGGAAGCCGGGTCGACCTCGCGCAGCAGGCCGGTCTTCACGTCGAACACGAATCCGCGCACGTCGTCGGTGTGCGGCACGAACGGCGAGGTGCGCACGCGCTGCATCGACTGCCGCACGTCCTGGTCCACGTCCCGGAAGGATTCCACGGCCCACGCCGGACGCTGCCCGACCTCGGCCTCCAGCTCGTTGCGGAAGTCCTCGGTGAGGCTCTCCAGGCCGCAGCCGGTGTGGTGGATGAGTACCACGCTGCGGGTGCCCAGCTTGCGCTGGCTGATGGTGAGGGAGCGGATCACGTCGTCGGTGACGACGCCGCCCGCGTTGCGGATCGTGTGGCAGTCGCCGAGCTCGAGCCCGAGCGCCGCGTGCAGGTCGAGGCGGGCGTCCATGCAGGCCACGACGGCGACGTGCAGCACGGGCCGGGCGTCCATCCCCGGGTCGGTGAAGGCCTCGGCGTACCGGGCGTTCGCCTCTACGAGACGGTCGGTGACCGTGTTGCCGGCCTTGGCGCTTTCCGAACCCGTGGGTACCGATGCAGAAGTCGTCATAGCCATGACGTTACTGGTCACACCCCGTCCCGGCCTCCTGTGGAAGTGCACAAAGAATGCCGCCGAGCAGGACATGTGAGGTAACCCACACGGGTGGGGTCCCGGCCCCCGCGCGAACGGCGGCGACGCGCAGGCCGGTTGATTGACCGGGCGACACCGTGGACTAAAGTGACGCGAAGCGGGAGGCGAGACTCTCCCCGCTGGACTGATTACTTCGGAGACCCCGGCGACGATCCGGAGATCTCCCCGCGTGCGCGGCGCGTACGTACGGCTCGGCCTCCTCCCGCTCCCGGTCGGCTGACGCTTCCGGCGCCGGCGGGCCTCATGTCCTCGAGCGGGCGGTGACCCGGCGGTGCGTACGGCCGTGCCGGATCTGAGAGGGCCCCTTGAGCGACAGTCGACACGTCCCGGTGATGCTCCAGCGGTGCCTGGATCTGCTGGCACCCGCCCTGGAGGGCCCGGACGCCGTGGTCGTCGACTGCACCCTCGGCCTCGGCGGCCACAGCGAGGCGCTGCTCGCGCGATTCCCCGAGACCCGGCTCGTCGCCCTCGACCGCGACAAGGAGGCCCTGCGCCTGTCCGGCGAGCGCCTCGCCCCCTACGGCGAGCGCGCCACCCTCGTCCACGCCGTCTACGACGAGCTCCCCGAGGTGCTCGACCGGCTCGGCATCGGGCGGGTGCAGGGCGTCCTGTTCGACCTGGGCGTGTCCTCCATGCAGCTCGACGAGGCCGACCGGGGTTTCGCCTACGCCCAGGACGCCCCCCTCGACATGCGCATGGACCAGACGACCGGCGTCAGTGCCGCCGAGGTCCTCAACACCTACCCGCCGGGCGAACTCGTGCGCATCCTGCGGGCCTACGGCGAGGAGAAGCAGGCCAAGCGGATCGTGAGCGCGATCGTGCGGGAGCGGGACAAGGAGCCGTTCAGTAACAGCGCGCGGCTGGTCGAGCTGATCCGCGACGCCCTGCCGCAGGCCGCCAAGCGCACCGGCGGAAACCCGGCCAAACGCACCTTCCAGGCCCTGCGCATCGAGGTCAACGGCGAGCTCTCCGTCCTGGAACGCGCGATCCCCGCCGCCGTGAAGGCGCTCGACGTGGGCGGGCGGATCGCCGTGCTGTCGTACCACTCGCTGGAGGACCGGCTGGTCAAGCAGGTCTTCGCGGCAGGTGCGGCCACCACCGCGCCACCGGGGCTGCCCGTCGTCCCCGAGCGCTACCAGCCGCGGCTCAAGCTGCTCACCCGCGGTGCCGAACTCCCCACGGAGGAGGAGATCGCCGAGAACCGGCGGGCGGCACCGGCGCGACTGCGCGGGGCCCAGCGCATCAGGGAGGACGTCGAGTGAGGCGTGTGCAGGCCGGACCGAGGGAGCGTGCGTGAGCGGCAAACCCGAACTGAAGGGGAGGGCGGCCCGGCTCGCGCGGCTCCTTCCGACCGGTCCCGGGCAGGCGGCCCGCGCACCGTTCGTCCTGCTCGTCGTCCTCCTCCTCGGCGGCGGTCTCATCTGCCTCCTGGTGCTGAACTCGGCCCTCAGCGAGGGCGCGTTCAAACTCGACGACCTCCGCAGCGGGACCAAGAACCTCACCGACGAGGAGCAGGCCCTCCAGCGGGACATCGACGCCTACTCCGCCCCCGACGCCCTGCAGCGCCGCGCCCGCGAGCTCGGCATGGTGCCCGGCGGCGACCCCGTCTTCCTCGACCCCGACGGCACCGTCAAGGGCGTCCCCAGCGCCGCTCCCGGCGCCCGGCGGCCCGCCGCGCACACCCCTCTGGTCCTCGCCCCCGAGGCCATGACCGACGGCCTCGCCCCGACCCCAGGCAGGTGACGGAAGTGTCCGACAGGCAACCGCCGCGCCGCCGCGTGCCCGGCCCCGCACGGCCCGCCCGCCCCGACGCCCGGCGCCGTCCGGCCCCCGGGGCCCGCCCGGCCCGGCCCCGGCCGGGACAGGGGCGCCCAGCGCCGTCCAAGCCGCTGCGGCTGGGCAGCCCCCGGCCCCGCCTGCGGCTGGTGGGACTCGCGCTGACCCTGGTCCTGGCCGCCTTCGTCGTACGGCTCTTCCAGGTGCAGGCCGTCGACGCGAGCACGTACGCGGCCAAGGCCGAGCAGAACCGGTACGTCGGGCAGGTGCTGGCCGCGGACCGGGGCGAGATCACCGACCGGTCCGGTGTGGCCCTCGCGACCAGCGAGGACGCCTACGACATCACCGCCGACCCCACGATGTTCGCCCCCGGCATGCTGAAGATCGCCGACGGGCCCGAGCAGGCGGCGGCACTCCTCGCCCCGATCCTGGGCCAGGAGCAGGCGGACCTGGTGAAGAAGCTGCGTCCGAAGAACACCGCCCTGCGCTACGTCAAGCTGGCCTCGCGCCAGACCCCGCAGGTCTGGAAGCAGATCAAGGACCTCAAGTCCGCACTCGCCGAGAAGGCCGAGACGGACAAGTCCACCCCCAACGTCCTGTCCGGCGTCTTCTCCGTCGCCACCAGCAAGCGCGTGTATCCCGGCGGGGACCTCGCCGCCGGGATACTGGGCTGGGTCAACGGCGAGGGCAAGCCGGGCGGCGGCATCGAACTGCAGCTGGACAAGAAGCTCGCCGGCAAGGACGGCAAGATCCGCTACGCCCAGTCCGGGGGGCGTCTCGTGCCCACCGCGGGCTCCACCGAGACACCCGCCGTGCCCGGCAGCGACGTCGAGCTCACCATCGACCGCGACATCCAGTGGGCCGCCCAGAACGCCATCAGCGAGCAGGTGAAGGAATCCGCGGCCGACCGCGGCTACGTCATCGTCCAGGACACCCGCACCGGGCAGGTCCTGGCCATGGCCAACTCGCCCGGCTTCGACCCGAACGACCTGTCCGACGCCGACCCTGCCGCCCTGGGCAACGCCGCCGTCCAGGACGCCTTCGAGCCCGGCTCCACGGCCAAGGTCATGTCGATGGCCGCCGTCCTCCAGCAGAACGTCGCCACACCCGGGACCCATGTGGTCGTGCCCAACCGGCTGCACCGCGGCGACCGGCTCTTCAAGGACGACATCGACCACCCGACCTGGTACCTCACGCTCAACGGCGTCCTCGCCAAGTCCAGCAACATCGGCACCATCCTCGCCACGGGACAGCTCGGCAAGACCCAGGCCCAGGCCAACAAGGTCCTCTACGACTACCTGCGCAAGTTCGGCCTCGGCGGCTACACCGGGCTCGGCTTCCCCGGCGAGACCAAGGGCATCCTCGCCCCGCCCGACAAGTGGTCGACCTCGCAGCAGTACACGATCCCTTTCGGCCAGGGCGTCTCCATCAACGCCATGCAGGCGGCCTCCGTGTACTCGACCATCGCCAACGGCGGCGTGCGCATCCAGCCCACCCTCGTACGCGGCACCAGGGGCCCCGACGGCCAGTTCACGCCCGCCCCGAAACCCCAGCAGAACCGGGTCGTCAGCGAGAAGACGGCGAAGACCCTCGCCCAGATGCTGGAGTCCGTCGTGGACGACGAGGAGGGCACCGGCACCAAGGCGCGCATCCCCGGCTACCGCGTGGCGGGCAAGACGGGTACCGCCAACCGCGTGGATCCGGCCACCGGCAAGTACCACGGCTACACCTCCTCGTTCGCCGGGTTCGCACCCGCCGACAAGCCGCGCGTCACCGTCTACTGCGCCATCCAGAACGCCACCCGGGGCAGTTACTTCGGCGGGCAGATCTGCGGACCCGTCTACAAGAAGGTCATGGAGTTCGCACTGAAGTCCCTCCAGGTCCCGCCGACCGGCGCCAAGGCCGCGAAACTGCCCGTCTCCTTCCAGCAGTGATCAGGGCCGACCCGCCCTGATCAGCACTCAGCCCCACCGAGCCACCAGGACCGCCTCCGTGACGACGATCACTCCCGACCCCGGCAACCAGAGCAGCACCGGCCCCTCACTTCGCCCGGAGGCGGGTACGCCCGGTACGCTCACCGCCGTGCCACACGCTGATCAGTCCCAAACCACCCAGAAGGGCCATCCCGTGACATACCCCGGGCCGCCCAGGCCGGTTCAGGTCTCCGCCACACCCCTCGCGGAACTCGCCGGTCAGCTGGGTGCTCCCACGCCGGAGAGCACCGCCGAGGTCACGGGCATCACCCACGACTCGCGAGCCGTGCGCCCCGGCGACCTGTACGCCGCCCTCCCGGGGGCCCGGGTGCACGGCGCCGACTTCGTCAACCAGGCCGCGGGCCTCGGTGCCGCCGCCGTGCTGACCGACCCGACGGGCGCCGAACGCGCCGCCGCGTCCGGTCTGCCGGTCCTGGTCGTCGACGAACCGCGCGCGCAGATGGGCGAGCTGGCCGCCACGATCTACGGCCACCCCGGCCGGGACCTGCTCCAGATCGGCATCACCGGCACCTCGGGCAAGACCACCACCGCCTACCTCGTCGAAGGCGGCCTGAAGACGGTCCGGTCCACCGGCCTGATCGGCACGGTCGAGATGCGCATCGGCGACGAGCGCATCAAGTCCGAGCGCACCACCCCCGAAGCCACCGACCTCCAGGCCCTGTTCGCCGTCATGCGCGAACGCGGTGTGGACGCGGTCGCCATGGAGGTCTCCAGCCACGCCCTGGTCCTCGGCCGGGTCGACGGCTGCGTCTTCGACATCGGCGTCTTCACCAACCTCAGCCCGGAACACATGGAGTTCCACTCGGGCATGGAGGACTACTTCCAGGCCAAGGCGCAGCTGTTCACGCCGGAGCGCGGCAAACTCGGCGTGGTCAACGTCGACGACGAGTACGGCCGGCGCCTGGCGAACGAGGCCACCGTCCCGGTCGTCACCTACTCCGCCGAAGGGCACCCCGACGCCGACTGGCGCGCCGAGGACGTCGAGGTCGGCCGGCTGGACTCGACGTTCACCGTCATCGGCCCCAAGGGTGAGCGGATCGCCGCCAAGTCTCCGCTGCCGGGCCCGTTCAACGTGGCCAACACCCTCGCCGCGATCGTCGCCCTCGCCGTGGCCGGCCTCGACCCGCAGGCCGCCGCCGACGGCGTCGCCGCCGTCCCGGGCGTCCCGGGCCGCCTGGAGCGCGTGGACGCCGGGCAGCCCTACCTCGCGGTCGTCGACTACGCCCACAAGACCGACGCCGTCGAGTCCGTGCTGCGCGCCCTGCGCAAGGTCACCGAGGGCAGGCTGCACATCGTCCTCGGCTGCGGCGGCGACCGGGACAAGACCAAGCGCGAGCCCATGGGGGCAGCCGCGGCACGGCTCGCCGACACCGCCGTACTGACCTCCGACAACCCCCGTGGCGAGGACCCCCTCGCGATTCTCGCCACGATGCTCCAGGGCGCGGCGTCCGTGCCCGCGCACGAGCGCGGCGAGGTGCAGGTCTTCGAGGACCGGGCCGCGGCGATCGCCGCCGCCGTGGCCCGCGCCGAGCCCGGCGACACCGTGCTGGTCGCCGGCAAGGGCCACGAGCAGGGCCAGGACATCGCCGGGGTGGTCCGTCCCTTCGACGACCGCCAGGTGCTCCGCGAAGCCATCCAGAAGACCCAGGGATGAAAATCCAGAAGACCCAGGGGATGAACTTGTGATCGCCCTCTCCCTCGCCGAGATCGCAGAAGTCGTCGGCGGGCAGACGCACGACATACCGGATCCGTCCGTCCAGGTCACCGGCCCGGTGGTCCGGGACTCCCGAGAGGCGGGACCGGGCAGCCTGTTCGTGGCCTTCGCCGGGGAACGCGTGGACGGCCACGACTTCGCGGCGGCGGTCGTCGAGGCGGGAGCGGTGGCCGTGCTCGGCACCCGGCCCGTCGGCGCCCCCGCGATCGTCGTGGACGACGTCCAGAACGCCCTCGGGGCCCTCGCGCGACACGTCGTACGGCGTCTGGGCGCGACCCTCGTCGCCCTCACCGGCTCGGCGGGCAAGACCAGCACCAAGGACCTCATCGCGCAGGTGCTGCAGCGCAAGGCGCCGACGGTCTTCACGCCCGGCTCGCTCAACAACGAGATCGGGCTGCCGCTGACCGCGCTCAGCGCCACCGAGGAGACGCGGTTCCTCGTCCTGGAGATGGGTGCCCGCGGCATCGGGCACATCCGCTACCTCACCGGCCTGACGCCCCCGAGGATCGGTCTGGTCCTCAACGTCGGCAGCGCCCACATCGGCGAGTTCGGCGGCCGTGAGCAGATCGCGCAGGCCAAGGGCGAACTCGTCGAGGCCCTGCCCTCCGAGGCCGAGGGCGGCACCGCCATCCTCAACGCGGACGACCCCTACGTACGGGCCATGGCCTCCCGTACGAAGGCGAAGGTGGTCTATTTCGGAGAGTCCGGCGAAGCGGACGTTCGCGCCGAGAACGTGCGACTCACGGACACCGGACAGCCTTCGTTCAGGCTTCACACACCCTCCGGTGCAAGTGATGTGACCATGCGCCTGTACGGTGAGCACCACGTGTCGAACGCGCTCGCCGCGGCCGCCGTCGCCCACGAGTTGGGCATGTCCGCTGACGAGATCGCCGTCGCGCTCTCCGAGGCGGGCTCCCTCTCCCGCTGGCGGATGGAGGTCACCGAGCGCCCGGACGGCGTGACGGTCGTCAACGACGCCTACAACGCGAACCCCGAGTCGATGAAGGCCGCGCTGCGCGCGCTCGTGGCCATCGGAAAGGGGCGTCGTACGTGGGCGGTGCTCGGCAAGATGGCCGAGCTCGGGGACGAGGCTCTCGCCGAGCACGACGCGGTCGGACGGCTCGCCGTCCGGCTCAACGTCAGCAAGCTCGTCGCGGTCGGTGGCAGGGAAGCCGCCTGGCTGCAACTGGGCGCATATAACGAGGGTTCGTGGGGTGAGGAGTCGGTGCACGTGTCCGACGCACAGGCGGCGGTCGACCTGTTGCGCAGCGAGCTGCGCCCGGGGGACGTCGTGCTCGTGAAGGCGTCCCGTTCGGTCGGTCTGGAGAGCGTGGCGCAGGCGCTCCTCGAGTCCGGTGCCGAGGGTGAGGTTTCCGCCCGATGATGAAGCAGATCCTGTTCGCAGGAGTCATTGGCCTCTTCCTGACCCTGGTCGGGACCCCGCTGCTGATCAAGCTGCTCGCCCGCAAGGGCTACGGCCAGTACATCCGCGACGACGGCCCGCGCGAGCACGCCAGCAAGCGCGGTACGCCGACCATGGGCGGTATCGCCTTCATCCTGGCCACGGTCGCCGCGTACTTCCTGGCCAAGGTGATCACGGGCTACCTGGACCCGGACGTCGACGCGGCGCCGACCTTCTCGGGCCTGCTGGTGCTCGGCCTGATGGTCGGCATGGGCCTGGTCGGCTTCCTCGACGACTACATCAAGATCGTCAAGCGGCGTTCGCTCGGTCTGCGCGCCAAGGCGAAGATGGCCGGCCAGCTGATCGTCGGCATCAGCTTCGCGGTGCTGTCGCTGCAGTTCGCGGACAACCGCGGCAACACCCCGGCCTCCACGAAGCTGTCGTTCATCACGGACTTCGGCTGGACGATCGGCCCTGTGCTGTTCGTGGTCTGGGCGCTGTTCATGATCCTCGCCATGTCGAACGGCGTGAACCTGACCGACGGTCTGGACGGTCTGGCCACCGGCGCCTCGGTGCTCGTCTTCGGCGCCTACACCTTCATCGGTGTCTGGCAGTTCCAGGAGTCCTGCGCCAACTCCCAGACCCTGACCAACCCCGGCGCGTGTTACGAGGTGCGTGACCCGCTCGACCTCGCGGTCGTGGCCTCCGCGCTGATGGGCGCCTGCCTCGGCTTCCTGTGGTGGAACACCTCGCCGGCCAAGATCTTCATGGGCGACACCGGTTCGCTCGCGCTCGGCGGTGTGCTCGCCGGCCTCGCGATCTGCTCGCGCACCGAGCTGCTGATGGCCATCCTGGGCGGCCTCTTCGTCCTCATCACCATGTCCGTGGTGATCCAGGTCGGTTCGTTCCGCCTCACCGGGAAGCGCGTCTTCCGGATGGCGCCACTCCAGCACCACTTCGAACTCAAGGGCTGGTCCGAAGTGCTCGTCGTGGTCCGCTTCTGGATCATCCAGGGCATTTGTGTCATCGTCGGACTCGGCCTCTTCTACGCAGGATGGGCAGCGGACAAGTGACCACCTCGGAGCCCTTCGACTTCCAGGGCAAGCACGTCACCGTGGCCGGACTCGGCGTCTCCGGCGTCCCGGCGGCCAAGGTGCTGCACGGCCTCGGCGCGATCGTCACGGTCGTCAACGACGGCGATGACGAGCGCGCGCGTGCGCAGGCGGCCGACCTGGAGGCGCTCGGCGTCACCGTGCGTCTCGGTGACGGCGCGACGCTGCCGGAGGGCACCGACCTGATCGTCACCGCGCCCGGCTGGCAGCCGGACAAGCCGCTGTTCGCGGCGGCGCGCCAGGCGGGCGTCCCGGTCTGGGGCGACGTCGAACTGGCCTGGCGCCTGCGCGGCCCCGACGCCGCCGACTGGCTCGCCGTCACCGGCACCAACGGCAAGACCACCACCGTCCAGATGCTGGCGTCGATCCTGAAGGCGGCGGGCCTGCGCACCGCGGCCGTCGGCAACATCGGCGTCTCCCTGCTGGACGCGGTGCTCGGCGAGGAGAAGTACGACGTCCTGGCCGTGGAGCTGTCCAGCTACCAGCTGCACTGGGCGCCCTCCCTGCGCGCCCACTCGGCCGCCGTGCTGAACCTGGCCCCCGACCACCTGGACTGGCACGGCTCCATGGAGGCGTACGCAGCCGACAAGGGCCGCATCTACGAGGGCAACCGTGTCGCCTGCGTCTACAACGTGGCCGACAAGGCGACCGAGGACCTGGTCCGCGAGGCCGACGTCGAGGAGGGCTGCCGCGCCGTCGGCTTCACCCTCGGCACCCCGGCGCCCTCCCAACTGGGTGTGGTGGAGGGCCTCCTGGTCGACCGTGCCTTCGTCGAGAACCGGCAGAAGAACGCCCAGGAGCTCGCCGAGGTCGCCGACGTGAATCCGCCGGCCCCGCACAACATCGCCAACGCCCTCGCGGCCGCGGCCCTCGCCCGCGCCTACGGCGTGCCCGCCAAGGCCGTACGGAACGGTCTGCGGGCGTTCACCCCGGACGCGCACCGCATCGCCCACGTCGCGGACGTGGACGGGGTCGCGTACATCGACGACTCCAAGGCCACCAACACGCATGCGGCGGAAGCCTCGTTGGCGGCCTACGACCCGATCGTGTGGATCGCGGGCGGGCTCGCCAAGGGCGCGACCTTCGACGAGCTGGTCGCCAAGTCGGCCAAGCGGCTGCGGGCCGCCGTGCTGATCGGCGCGGACCGCGCCCTCATCCGGGAAGCCCTGGCGCGACACGCCCCGGAGGTACCCGTCGTCGACCTCGACCGGACCGACACTGGGGCGATGCGCGCGGCGGTCCAGGAGGCGCGGAGACTCGCGTCGCCGGGCGACACGGTGCTGCTGGCTCCGGCCTGTGCCTCCATGGACATGTTCGCCAACTACAACAAGCGCGGGGACGCCTTCGCGGACGCCGTCCGTGAGCTCGGCTCCGCCGACGGCTGACCCGGGTCCGCCTCGCCCGGCGGCGGCGCCGGGCGTACCTGGGAGGGACGCGTGACACGGATGTGGCTGGTGCCCGAGCGGCCTGGGGGCGTGCACCTCGCACCGTCCCCCTCCGGCACGGGAGGGTGAGCGGCGATGCCCACCAGCCGCACCGGACGGCCTCCGGCCTCCCGCGCCCCCAAACGCCCCGTCGCGCCACGGCTCGCGCGTGAGAGCAGCGTCCTGAGCCTCTACACCCGTGTCCGCAGGGGCTGGGACCGGCCGCTGACCGCCTACTACCTGATCCTCGGCGGCAGTCTGCTGATCACCGTGCTGGGACTGGTCATGGTCTACTCGGCCTCCCAGATCACCGCACTGCAGATGTCGCTGCCGGGTTCGTACTTCTTCCGCAAACAGCTGCTCGCGGCGGGCCTCGGCACCGGTCTGCTGTTCGCGGCATCGCGGATGCCGGTGAGACTCCACCGGGCCCTCGCCTATCCCATCCTCGCGGGCGCCGTCTTCCTCATGGCCCTGGTGCAGGTCCCCGGGATAGGGGTGTCGGTCAACGGCAACCAGAACTGGATCTCCCTCGGCGGTTCCTTCCAGATCCAGCCCAGCGAGTTCGGCAAGCTCGCCCTCGTGCTGTGGGGCGCCGACCTGCTCGCCCGCAAGCAGGACAAGAGGCTGCTGAACCAGTGGAAGCACATGCTCGTGCCGCTGGTCCCCGCCGCCTTCATGCTGCTCGGCCTGATCATGATCGGCGGCGACATGGGCACCGCCATCATCCTCACGGCCATCCTGTTCGGTCTGCTCTGGCTGGCCGGAGCCCCTACGCGGCTGTTCGCCGGGGTGCTGTCGATCGCCGCCGTGCTCGGCCTGATCCTCATCAAGACCAGCGCCAACCGCATGGCCCGTCTGCAGTGCCTGGGCGCCACCGAACCCCAGTCTGGACCCGTCGACTGCTGGCAGGCCGTGCACGGGATCTACGCCCTCGCGTCGGGCGGAATCTTCGGTTCCGGGCTGGGTGCGAGTGTGGAGAAATGGGGCCAACTCCCCGAAGCCCACACCGACTTCATCTTCGCCGTCACCGGTGAGGAACTGGGCCTTGCGGGGACGCTGTCGGTACTCGCCCTCTTCGCGGCTCTAGGCTATGCGGGTATCCGCGTGGCCGGACGCACGGAGGATCCCTTCGTGAGGTATGCCGCGGGAGGCGTGACCACCTGGATCACGGCCCAGGCCGTGATCAACATCGGTGCGGTGCTCGGTCTGCTGCCGATCGCCGGCGTCCCCCTCCCGCTGTTCTCCTACGGAGGATCCGCCCTGCTGCCGACCATGTTCGCCATCGGGCTGCTGATCGCCTTCGCGCGTCAGGACCCCGCTGCGCGGATGGCGCTTGCGATGCGGCAACCCCGCTTTGGTAGAAAACGGGGGGCGGGGGGCACCGGTTCCGGTCGGAGTCCCCGGAGATGGAACACGATGCGACGGCGTGCCTCGGCGGCGCGCTCGTCCGGAGAGCGGTGAATTTCGGTGCATGTCGTACTCGCCGGCGGAGGAACCGCGGGCCACATCGAGCCCGCGCTCGCCCTCGCGGATGCCCTGCGCAGGCAGGACCCGAGCGTGGGCATCACGGCCCTGGGCACGGAGCGCGGCCTCGAGACCCGTCTCGTACCCGAGCGCGGGTACGAACTCGCGCTGATCCCCGCTGTTCCGCTGCCCCGCAAGCCCACCCCGGAGCTGATCACGGTCCCCGGCCGGCTGCGCGGCACCATCAAGGCGACCGAGCAGATCCTGGAGCGCACCAGGGCGGACGCCGTGGTCGGCTTCGGCGGCTACGTCGCGCTGCCCGGCTACCTCGCGGCCAAGCGTCTGGGCGTGCCGATCGTGATCCACGAGGCCAACGCCCGCCCGGGCCTGGCCAACAAGATCGGCTCGCGGTACGCCAGCCAGGTCGCCGTCTCCACGCCCGACAGCAAGCTGCGGGGCGCCCGCTACATCGGCATCCCGCTGCGCCGCTCCATCGCCACCCTGGACCGGGCCGCCGTACGCCCCGAGGCCCGGGCCGCGTTCGGGCTCGACCCGAACCTGCCCACGCTGCTGGTCACCGGCGGCTCGCAGGGCGCCCGCCGCCTGAACGAGGTCGTCCAGCAGGTCGCGCCCTGGCTCCAGCAGGCCGGGATCCAGATCCTGCACGCGGTCGGCCCGAAGAACGAACTGCCGCAGGTCCAGCAGATGCCGGGGATGCCCCCCTATGTCCCGGTAAGTTACCTGGACCGGATGGACCTCGCGTACGCCGCGGCCGACATGATGCTCTGCCGCGCGGGCGCGATGACCGTCGCCGAACTCTCCGCCGTCGGGCTTCCGGCCGCCTACGTCCCGCTGCCCATCGGCAACGGCGAACAGCGGCTCAATGCCCAGCCGGTGGTCAAGGCCGGCGGCGGACTGCTGGTCGACGACGCGGAACTGACGCCCGAGTGGGTCCAGCGACACGTCCTGCCCGTGCTCGCCGACCCGCACCGGCTGTACCAGATGTCCCGCGCCGCCGCCGAGTTCGGCCGCCGGGACGCCGACGACCTGCTCGTCGGCATGGTGTACGAGGCGATCGCCGCCAACCGTGCACACCGATAGGACTGTATGACGGAAGGCAGGGGAGCGTGGCCGGATCGACCACCGCCGAACGCGGTGAACCCAAGCAGAAGTCGTCCGGCCCGCCGCCCCGCCTGCGCTCGCGGCGCGCCCGGCTCCGCGCGATCGTCCTCCTGGGCCTCGTCCTGGTCTTCCTCGGCATTCCGACGGTCTGGCTGTTCTACGGCTCCGACTGGCTGCGCGCCGAGCGCGTCTCCGTCTCCGGTACCCGCGTCCTGACACCGGCTCAGGTCGAAGCGGCGGCAGAGGTTCCGTTCGGGAAGCCGCTGATTTCCGTCGACACCGATGCGATCGAGACGCGACTGCGCCGGAAATTGCCCCGAATTGACTCGGTTGACGTGGTCCGCTCCTGGCCCCATGGAATCGACCTGAAAGTGGTTGAGCGGACTCCGGTTCTGATTGTTCAAAAGGGCGGAAAGTTCGTCGAAGTGGACGACGAAGGTGTCCGCTTCGCCACGGTTTCCGAAGCCCCGAAAGGCGTCCCGGCGCTGGAATTGACGCTCGCCCGGTCCGGCTCCGCCGCCGCCAGCCTGCGCCGCTTCGGCGAGCCCCGGCTGGTGCGCGAGGCCGTCGCCGTCGCCCGCGCGCTTCCGGCCGCCGTCGCCCGTGAGACACAGACCGTCAAGGTCCGTTCCTACGACGCCATCTCGCTGGAGCTGAGGGGCGGCCGTACGGTCGTCTGGGGAAGCAGCGAGAAGGGTGCCGCGAAGGCCCGTACGCTCACCGCTCTGATGAAAGCATCGCCCGATGCGGGGTACTTCGACGTGAGCGTCCCCACCGCGCCCGCGTCATCAGCGAGTTGACGCACATCCGCGCAGGCCAGCACCCTGGTTGGGCAGTGCTACGGCTGATCACATAGGGTGAAAAGAAAAACGGGAGGTTCGGCGTGTTCGTTGAACGCGCGCCACTTGTCGACTTAGTGTCCTGTTCAGAAGACTCCAAGGAACGGACACACTGGTAACCCTAAACTTCAGGGTTAGGGTTCGGGTCGGCGATACGGACCGTCCCATTCGGCATCAGTCGTCGGGTCGCGGGGCGCAGGGCGTCACGCTGATCCGGCGACACGTAACTCGAGGCGAGAGGCCTTCGACGTGGCAGCACCGCAGAACTACCTCGCAGTCATCAAAGTCATCGGTGTCGGCGGCGGTGGTGTCAATGCCATCAACCGGATGATCGAGGTCGGTCTCAAGGGCGTCGAGTTCATCGCCATCAACACCGACGCGCAAGCTCTGTTGATGAGCGACGCCGACGTCAAGCTGGACGTCGGCCGTGAACTCACCCGCGGACTCGGCGCCGGAGCCAACCCGGCCGTGGGCCGCAAGGCCGCCGAGGACCACCGCGAGGAGATCGAGGAGGTCCTCAAGGGGGCCGACATGGTCTTCGTGACAGCCGGTGAAGGCGGCGGCACCGGCACCGGCGGCGCGCCCGTCGTGGCCAACATCGCCCGTTCGCTCGGCGCCCTCACCATCGGCGTGGTCACGCGCCCGTTCACCTTCGAGGGACGGCGCCGCGCGAACCAGGCCGAGGACGGCATCGCCGAACTCCGCGAAGAGGTCGACACCCTCATCGTCATCCCGAACGACCGGCTGCTGTCCATCTCGGACCGCCAGGTCTCGGTGCTGGACGCCTTCAAGTCGGCCGACCAGGTCCTGCTCTCCGGTGTCCAGGGCATCACCGACCTCATCACCACCCCGGGCCTCATCAACCTCGACTTCGCCGACGTCAAGTCGGTCATGTCCGAGGCGGGCTCGGCCCTCATGGGCATCGGCTCGGCCCGCGGCGACGACCGCGCCGTGGCGGCTGCCGAGATGGCGATCTCCTCGCCGCTGCTGGAGGCGTCCATCGACGGCGCCCGTGGCGTGCTGCTCTCCATCTCCGGTGGCTCCGACCTCGGTCTGTTCGAGATCAACGAGGCCGCCCAGCTGGTGAGCGAGGCGGCCCACCCCGAGGCCAACATCATCTTCGGCGCGGTGATCGACGACGCCCTCGGCGACGAGGTGCGGGTCACCGTGATCGCGGCCGGCTTCGACGGCGGCCAGCCGCCCGCCAAGCGGGACAACGTCCTCGGCTCGTCCTCGGCCAAGCGCGAGGAGCCGGCGCCGGTCCGGCAGGCCGAGAGCCGTCCGTCCTTCGGGTCGCTCGGCAGCGTGACCCCCAAGGAGGACCCGGAGCCCGCGCCCGAGCCGGTCAAGGACATCCCGGTCGCCCCGCCGGTCCCGCCGGCGCCGCGGACCTACTCGGACAGCGCGGCCGAGGAACTGGACGTACCGGACTTCCTCAAGTGATCCTTCAGTCGTGATAGGACAGCGCGAAAGCGCGAGCGGCGCGCACTTCGGCTTCACCGACCGGTGGGGCGGGGTGAGCGCCGCTCCGTATGAGGAGCTCAACCTCGGCGGAGCGGTCGGTGACGACCCCGACGCCGTACGCACCAACCGGGACCTGGCCGCCAAGTCCCTCGGCGTCGAGCCGGACCGGGTGGTCTGGATGAACCAGGTGCACGGGGCTGACGTGGCCGTCGTCGACGGGCCGTGGGGATCTTCGACCGCGATCCCGTCGGTCGACGCGGTCGTCACCACGCGCCGGGGGCTCGCCCTCGCCGTGCTCACCGCAGACTGCGTGCCGGTGCTGCTCGCCGACCCCGTCGCCGGGGTCGCCGCCGCGGCGCACGCGGGCCGGCCCGGCATGATCGCCGGAGTCGTCCCGGCCGCGCTACGCGCGATGACGGACCTGGGCGCCGATCCCTCCCGGATCGTCGCCCGCACCGGGCCCACCGTCTGCGGCCGGTGTTACGAAGTGCCCGAGGCGATGCGCGCCGAGGTGTCCGCCGTCGAGCCGGCGGCGTACGCCGAAACCAGTTGGGGCACGCCGGCGGTCGACGTGAGCGCCGGAGTGCACGCCCAGCTCGAACGGCTCGGAGTGCGTGACCGGGAGCAGTCGCCGGTGTGCACGCTGGAGTCGCGCGATCACTTCTCGTACCGCCGCGACCGCACCACTGGTCGGCTCGCGGGCTATGTGTGGCTGGACTGACAGGACATGACGGACCGTAAGGACGAACTCGCCACAAATCTGGCGAAGGTGGAACGGCGTATCGCCGACGCGTGCGCGGCCGCGGGGCGGGCACGTGAGGAGGTGACCCTGATCGTGGTCACCAAGACCTACCCCGCGAGCGACGTGCGGATCCTCGCGGAGCTCGGTGTGCGGCACGTCGCCGAGAACCGCGACCAGGACGCGGCCCCCAAGGCCGCGGCCTGCTCGGATCTGCCTCTCACCTGGCACTTCGTGGGTCAACTCCAGACCAACAAGGTGCGCTCCGTGGCCGGTTACGCGGATTTCGTGCAGTCCGTCGATCGTTCCAAGCTCGTCACGGCTCTGTCCAGGGAAGCCGTCCGGACCGGGCGCGAACTGGGATGCCTCCTCCAGGTCGCACTCGACGCCGGTGAGAGCGCCCGGGGCGAGCGAGGCGGCGTCGCGCCCGACGGGATCGGGGAGTTGGCCGGTCTCGTGGCCGGCGCGCCGGGGCTCCGGCTCGACGGACTGATGACCGTCGCGCCGCTCACCGGCGAGTACGCCGGGCGCGAACGGGCGGCCTTCGAGCGGCTGATGGTTTTGTCGACCGACCTGCGCCGGAGTCACCGGACTGCCACCATGGTGTCGGCAGGGATGAGTGCGGACCTCGAACAGGCTGTGGCGGCCGGAGCGACACATGTGCGCGTCGGCAGCGCGGTACTCGGAGTCCGCCCCAGGCTCGGGTAACGTCGCCAAGAAGTCGGACCACAGCAGAAAATATGGTCATTGCCGCCGATAGGCGGATTCAAGGACCACGTGGATCGCGGGCACTTGGCAGTCGTCAGCCGATCCACCACAGAGCGGAGGACTCAGAGCATGGCCGGCGCGATGCGCAAGATGGCGGTCTACCTCGGCCTCGTGGAGGACGATGGGTACGACGGCCGCGGATTCGACCCCGACGACGACTTCGAACCCGAACTGGACCCGGAGCCCGAGCGGGACCACCGACGGCACGAGCCGTCCCATCAGCCGCACGTCTCACATCAGCCCCAAAGGGACGAAGAGGTACGAGTCGTACAGCCGCCCGCGCCGCGCGAACCGGCCCCCCGCTCCGCTTCGCTCCCCGCGGAATCCAGCCGCCCGGCGCGCATCGCGCCCGTGGCGTCCATCACACAAGAACGCGCAAATCTGGAGAAGAACGCACCGGTGATCATGCCCAAGGTCGTGTCCGAACGAGAGCCTTACCGGATCACCACGCTTCACCCACGGACCTACAACGAGGCCCGTACCATCGGGGAACACTTCCGTGAAGGCACCCCGGTGATCATGAATCTGACTGAGATGGACGACACAGATGCGAAGCGACTTGTCGACTTTGCGGCAGGTTTGGTGTTTGGTCTTCACGGCAGTATCGAGCGGGTGACGCAGAAGGTGTTCCTGTTGTCGCCTGCTAACGTCGATGTCACGGCGGAGGACAAGGCCCGCATCGCAGAGGGCGGGTTCTTCAACCAGAGCTGAGACGCACCACCGGAACAGCAGTACCGAGCAGGGCACAGGGGAGAGGGACGCAAGAGGTCATGAGCGTGGTTTTCGATGTCGTCTACATCGCGCTGATGTGCTTCCTCATCGTGCTGATCTTCCGACTGGTCATGGACTATGTCTTCCAGTTCGCCCGCTCATGGCAACCCGGCAAGGCGATGGTGGTCGTTCTGGAGGCCACCTACACTGTCACCGATCCACCGCTCAAGCTTCTGCGGCGGGTCATTCCGCCGCTGCGTCTCGGGGGCGTGGCGCTAGACCTGTCCTTCTTCGTACTGATGATCATCGTCTACATCCTGATCTCGATCGTGAGCCGGCTGTGATGAGCGATGTGACCTACCGTCTTGCCGAATGCCGACGACTACGTTGAGGTGAAGAGATGCCGTTGACCCCCGAGGACGTGCGGAACAAGCAGTTCACGACCGTCCGCCTCCGAGAAGGCTATGACGAGGACGAGGTCGATGCCTTCCTCGACGAGGTCGAAGCCGAACTGACCCGCCTGCTCCGCGAGAACGAGGACCTGCGCGCCAAACTGGCCGCGGCCACGCGCGCTGCTGCGCAGAACCAGCAGAACATGCGCAAGCCTCCGGAGCCCCAGCAGGATCAGCAGCAACAGCAGCAGGGCATGCGCGGTCCCGGCGGTCCTGTCCCCGCCGGCATATCGGGCCCGCCGCAGCAGCAGATGGGTGGCCCCATGGGTGGTCCGCCCCAGCTGCCGAGCGGTGCCCCGCAGCTGCCCGCCGGTCCCGGCGGTCAGGGGGGACCCCAGGGTCCCGGTCCGATGGGCCAGGGCCCGGGTCCGATGGGCCAGCCCCCGATGCAGCAGCAGATGGGCGGCCCCATGGGCGGCCCCGGCCCGATGGGCGGTCCGATGGGCGGCCCCGGTCAGCAAGGCCCCGGTGGCGACAGCGCCGCCCGTGTCCTCTCGCTGGCCCAGCAGACCGCCGACCAGGCGATCGCCGAGGCGCGTTCCGAGGCCAACAAGATCGTCGGCGAGGCGCGTTCGCGTGCCGAGGGTCTGGAGCGTGACGCCCGTGCCAAGGCCGACGCCCTGGAGCGGGACGCGCAGGAGAAGCACCGCGTCGCGATGGGCTCCCTGGAGTCCGCCCGCGCCACGCTGGAGCGCAAGGTCGAGGACCTGCGCGGCTTCGAGCGCGAGTACCGCACGCGCCTGAAGTCGTACCTGGAGTCGCAGCTGCGTCAGCTGGAGACCCAGGCCGACGACTCGCTGGCCCCGCCGCGCACCCCGGCGACCGCGTCCCTCCCGCCGTCCCCGGCGCCTTCCATGGCTCCGGCCGGCGCGAGCGCCCCGTCCTACGGTGGTGGCAACCAGACGATGGGCGGTGCCCCGTCGCCGTCCGCTCCGTCCTACGGCGGCCAGCAGCAGATGTCGCCGGCGATGACCCAGCCGATGGCGCCGGTCCGTCCGCAGGGCCCGTCCCCGATGGGTCAGGCGCCCTCGCCGATGCGGGGCTTCCTGATCGACGAGGATGACAACTGACGGCCTGATGGCCAGTAGTACGGCATAGACGTCGGCAGCGTTCAGGGCGAGGCCCCGGGTTCCCACCCGGGGCCTCGCCCTTTTGTTCCGTGAGTCTCGCCCTTTTGCTCCGTGAGTTCGGCACCGCGCACCCGTGTTCGTGCGTACGCAACGCCGAGGGCCCGGGCCCGCCAAGATCTTTGGCGGGCCCGGGCCCTCGGGCTGTCCGGCTTGAGGATTACGCCTTGCGCAGGCGGAACGTCAGGGACAGACCCTCGTCGGTGAAGGGCTCGCCGTAGGTGCCGTCGGCCTCGCCCTGGGCGAAGTCCGTCGCCAGGACCTCGTCGGCGATCAGGCCGGCGTGCTCGGCCAGGGCCTCGGTGACGGCCGGGTCGGTCGCCGTCCAGCGCAGCGCGATGCGGTCGGCCACGTCGAGGCCACTGTTCTTGCGGGCCTCCTGGATCAGGCGGATCGCGTCACGGGCCAGGCCCGCCCGGCGCAGCTCCTCGGTGATCTCCAGGTCCAGCGCGACCGTCGCACCCGCGTCGGAGGCCACCGACCAGCCCTCGCGGGGGGTCTCCGTGATGATGACCTCGTCGGGCGCCAGCGTGATGGTCTCGCCGTCGACCTCCACCGACGCCGTGCCCTCGCGCAGGGCCAGGGACAGGGCGGCCGCGTCCGCGTTCGCGACGGCCTTGGCCACGTCCTGGACGCGCTTGCCGAACCGCTTGCCCAACGCGCGGAAGTTGGCCTTCGCCGTGGTGTCGACCAGGCTGCCGCCGACCTCGCTCAGCGTCGCCAGGGACTCGACGTTCAGCTCCTCCGTGATCTGCGTGCGCAGTTCGGTGCCCAGCGCGTCGAAGCCGGTCGCCGCGATCAGCGCGCGGGACAGCGGCTGACGCGTCTTGACGCCCGACTCGGCCCGCGTGGCGCGGCCCAGCTCCACCAGGCGGCGCACCAGCATCATCTGCTTCGACAGCTCCGGGTCGATGGCGGACAGGTCCGCCTCCGGCCAGGACGACAGGTGGACCGACTCGGGGGCGCCCGGGGTGACCGGGACGATCAGGTCCTGCCACACCCGCTCGGCGATGAACGGGGTCAGCGGGGCCATCAGCTGCGTGACCGTCTCGACGACCTCGTGCAGGGTGCGCAGGGCCGCCTTGTCGCCCTGCCAGAAGCGGCGGCGGGAGCGGCGCACGTACCAGTTGGACAGGTCGTCGACGAACGCGGACAGCAGCTTGCCGGCGCGCTGGGTGTCGTAGGCGTCCAGCGCCTGGGTGACCTGGTCGGTGAGCGCGTGCAGCTCGGACAGCAGCCAGCGGTCCAGGACCGGGCGGTCGGCCGGGGCCGGGTCGGCTCCGGACGGGGCCCAGCCGGTCGTACGGGCGTAGAGGGCCTGGAAGGCGACCGTGTTCCAGTACGTCAGGAGCGTCTTGCGGACGACCTCCTGGATCGTGCCGTGGCCCACGCGGCGGGCCGCCCACGGGGAGCCGCCGGCCGCCATGAACCAGCGGACGGCGTCGGCGCCGTGCCGGTCCATGAGCGGGATCGGCTCCAGGGTGTTGCCCAGGTGCTTGGACATCTTGCGGCCGTCCTCGGCCAGGATGTGACCGAGGCAGACCACGTTCTCGTACGACGACTTGTCGAAGACGAGCGTGCCGACCGCCATCAGCGTGTAGAACCAGCCGCGGGTCTGGTCGATGGCCTCGGAGATGAACTGGGCCGGGTAGCGGGACTCGAACAGTTCCTTGTTCTTGTACGGGTAGCCCCACTGTGCGAACGGCATCGAACCCGAGTCGTACCAGGCGTCGATGACCTCCGGCACGCGCGTGGCGGTCTTTCCGCAGCCGCCCTGCGGGCACGCGAAGGTGACCGCGTCGATGAACGGGCGGTGCGGGTCGAGGCCGGAGTGGTCCGTGCCGGTCAGCTCGGTGAGTTCCGCGCGGGAGCCGACGACCGTGAGGTGGTCGTCCTCGCAGCGCCAGATGGGCAGCGGGGTGCCCCAGTAGCGGTTGCGGGACAGCGCCCAGTCGATGTTGTTCTGGAGCCAGTCGCCGAAGCGGCCGTGCTTGACCGTCTCGGGGAACCAGTTGGTGTTCTCGTTCTCCTGGAGGAGGCGGTCCTTGGCGGCCGTGGTGCGGATGTACCAGGAGGGCTGCGCGTAGTAGAGGAGCGCGGTGTGGCAGCGCCAGCAGTGCGGGTAGCTGTGCTCGTAGGGGATGTGCTTGAAGAGCAGGCCGCGGCTGTCGAGGTCCTCGGTGAGCTGCTCGTCGGCCTTCTTGAAGAAGACGCCGCCGACGAGGGGGACGTCCTCCTCGAAGGTGCCGTCGGGGCGGACCGGGTTCACGACCGGCAGGCCGTAGGCGCGGCAGACCTTGAGGTCGTCCTCACCGAAGGCGGGGGACTGGTGGACCAGACCGGTGCCGTCCTCGGTGGTGACGTACTCGGCGTTGACCACGAAGTGGGCCGGCTCCGGGAACTCCACCAGCTCGAAGGGGCGCTGGTAGGTCCAGCGCTCCATCTCGGCGCCGGTGAAGGTCTGCCCGGTGGTCTCCCAGCCCTCGCCGAGGGCCTTGGCGAGCAGCGGCTCGGCGACGACGAGTTTCTCCTCGCCGTCGGTCGCGACGACGTAGGTGACCTCGGGGTGCGCGGCAACGGCGGTGTTGGACACCAGGGTCCACGGGGTCGTCGTCCACACCAGGAGCGCGGCCTCGCCGGCCAGCGGGCCGGAGGTGAGCGGGAAGCGGACGAAGACCGACGGGTCGACGACCGTCTCGTAGCCCTGCGCGAGCTCGTGGTCCGACAGGCCCGTGCCGCAGCGGGGGCACCAGGGAGCGACGCGGTGGTCCTGGACCAGCAGGCCCTTGTTGAAGATCTCCTTCAGCGACCACCAGACCGACTCGATGTACTCGGGGTCCATCGTGCGGTACGGGTCCTGGAGGTCGGTCCAGTAGCCCATGCGGGTCGTGAGCTCTTCGAAGGCGTCCGTGTGCCGGGTCACCGACTCGCGGCACTTCGCGTTGAACTCCGCGATGCCGTAGGCCTCGATGTCCTGCTTGCCGGAGAAGCCGAGTTCCTTCTCGACGGCGAGCTCCACCGGGAGGCCGTGGCAGTCCCAGCCGGCCTTGCGGGCGACGTGGTAGCCGCGCATGGTGCGGAAGCGGGGGAAGACGTCCTTGAAGACGCGCGCCTCGATGTGGTGGGCGCCGGGCATGCCGTTGGCGGTGGGCGGACCCTCGTAGAACACCCACTCGGGGCGGCCCTCGGACTGCTCCAGGCTCTTGGCGAAGATCTTCTGCTCGCGCCAGAAGTCGAGCACGGCGTGCTCGAGGGCGGGCAGGTCGACCTGGGCGGGTACCTGGCGGTACGTCGGCGATGTCATCAGCGGGCTTCCTCCGGCGGACTTGCTGCCTTCCGTCCGGAGGGACGAGAGCTGTGTCTGCCTGCGCCGCCTTCGGCGCGCTCCCGCGGTACCACCCTCCTTGGCCCTCCGGCACGGGGTGTGTGCCGGCGAGCCCCCTCATTGGGGTCGCGATGCCGGGTCTACCGGCCGTCGCGCACTGGCTGACGGCTTTCTTCCGGCGGCTCCGGGGTGATCTTCACGTCGCGCTCACCCCCGGGCTCCCACCGTCCCCGGGTCGCTCTGGGCTGCGTACGCCGCTACTCGTCCCCATCCACGCTTCTCGCTCCGCCCAGTGTACGGCGCCGCGCGGAGAGCGGCCGACCGGTTTTCGGGGCGGCCGGGGGTGGGGTGGCACATGGGGCGCGGTATGGGTTTGATGACCCGAAAAGCACGGTATAGGTGTTCGGATCCTGGGACGTCCGGCTCGGCGGATTACCGGGCGGGGAGCTGGGCACAACGGATGCATGCTCGCCGCGCGGCGTGCGCGAGGCGGGCGAATCGAGCGGTGTGCCCCGTTGCCGCGGGACTCAAGTCGATTTATCGTCCCAGCACGATGCGCGAGCAAGATCACAATATGTGAAGGGGCCGCGGCCATGGTGGCGAAGAAGACCGCCGTACAGCAGCCGGCGTCCGGCAGGTCCGTGAAGGGCTCCGGCGGCGCTGCGGGGGACGTGGGCGGGAAGAAGACCACACAGGGGGGCTCGGCGGGGCGGTCGGCGAAGAGGGACGCGGGGAAGGCGGCCGAGGGGACGAGGGCGGCCGGGGCGAGGAGGGCCGGGAGCAAGGCGAGGGCCGTGGCCGGTGAAGCGGTGGCATCGCGTGCCGTGAGCGAGAAGGCGCCGGCCGGAGCGGTAGCGGCCGAAGCGACAGCGGCCAAGAGGACCACGGCGAAGGCATCGGCGGAGCGTGGACCGGCCGGGCGGGCGGCGGGGAAGAGAGCGTCGGCCGCGAAGACCGCATCGGCCGAGGCGACGACCGCCGGTAGGGCGGCGGGCACGAAGGCGGTCGGTGGAGCGATCGGCTCGGGGCAGGCTCCGGCCGGGAGGACCGTCGCCGGGAAGTCGGCGGGTAAGCGGGCGGCCGGCGGGTCGACGGGCTCCGGGAAGGCCGCGGCCGGTAAGGCGGCGGGCAGGTCGGTGGGCGCGAAGGCGACGGGCGCAGAGGCGGCTGGCGTGAAGGCGGCTGGCGGGTCGACGCGTTCTGGGAAGGCCGCGGTGGGAAAGACGAGCGGCATGAAGGCGGACGCGGGACCGGCCGGCACCGAGAAGGCCGCCGGAGGTAAGGCGGCAGGCGCCGAGGCGGCCGGGAAGAAGGCCGCCGCCAAGAAAGCCGCCGCCAGGAAGGCCCCGGCCCGGAAGGCCGCCGGAGGCAAGAGCACCACCACGAAGAGCGCGGCCGGGAAGGGCGCTGCCCGGACCGGCGCGGTCACACAGGACAGGGCCGCGACCAGCACGGCCAAGAAGGCGGGTGCGGCCGAGGCCGCGCAGCAGACGGGAGCGACGACGGTGGTTGCGAAGAAGACTCCTGGCCCGGCCACGGCGGCGAAGACCGCCGTTCCCAAGGCCCGGGTCGCCGCGGCGGAGCCCGGCGAGCTCGCGGTACGCCCCGGCGAGGACCCCTGGACGGCGGAGGAGGTCGAGGAGGCGCGGTCCGAGCTGACCTCCGAGGAGACCCGCCTGCGTGAGGAGATCACGTCGTCGGAGCGGTCGCTGGCGGGCCTGATGCGGGATTCCGGGGACGGCGCGGGCGACGACCAGGCGGACACCGGCACCAAGAACATCACCCGCGAGCACGAGCTGGCCCTGGCCGCCAACGCGCGCGAGATGCTTCTCCAGACCGAGCGCGCCCTGGAACGTCTGCACGCGGGCACCTACGGCCTGTGCGAGAACTGCGGCAACCCCATCGGCAAGGCCCGTATGCAGGCCTTCCCGAGGGCCACGCTGTGCGTGGAGTGCAAGCAGAAGCAGGAGCGCCGCTACTGACCGCCCGCCGAATGCCTCCTGAGCACGTGGGACGCGCAGGGCGTGCCGTACCCTCGTCCTCAGTCAGGCACCTAGGTTGAGGGACTCACGTGGCAGAGGCGGAGCGCATCATCGGTACGCCGGACACACCGGACGCGGCCGGGGGCGGCAAGGAGCGGCCCGACGCCGAGGGCACCCCGGCAGGGGAGCCCGGCACCGGCCCCGCGGCCGGGGCGGGAACGTCCGGTACCGGCGAGCCGGAGGCCACCGCCGGGCGGCCCCGCGGCAGGCGCCGGATCGCGGTGCTGTTCGCCGTCGCCGCGTTCGCCTACGCCCTCGACCTGATCAGCAAGCTGATCGTGGTGGCCAAACTGGAGCACCACCCGCCCATCGAGATCATCGGCGACTGGCTGAAGTTCGAGGCGATCCGCAACGCGGGCGCCGCCTTCGGCTTCGGCGAGGCCTTCACCGTGATCTTCACCATGATCGCCGCGGCGGTGATCGTGGTGATCGCCCGCCTCGCCCGCAAGCTGTACAGCCTGCCCTGGGCGATCGCGCTCGGCCTGCTGCTCGGCGGAGCGCTGGGCAACCTCACCGACCGGATCTTCCGGGCGCCGGGCGTCTTCGAGGGCGCGGTCGTGGACTTCATCGCGCCCAAGCACTTCGCCGTCTTCAACCTGGCCGACTCGGCGATCGTGTGCGGTGGCATCCTGATCGTGCTGCTGTCCTTCCGGGGGCTCGACCCGGACGGGACCGTCCACAAGGACTGAGCGCGCGTACGGCCCCGTCCTGGCCGTCCGGCATACTCGACGGGTGAGCACGATTCCCGAGATCCGTACCCTGCCCGTGCCCGACGGCCTGGAGGGCGAGCGCGTCGACGCCGCCATCTCCCGCATGTTCGGCTTCTCCCGCACCAAGGCGGCCGAGCTCGCCGCGGCGGGGAAGGTCACGGTCGACGGGTCGGTGGTCGGCAAGTCGGAGCGCGTGCACGGCGGCGCCTGGCTGGAGGTCGAGATGCCGCAGGCGCCCGCGCCGGTGCAGATCGTCGCCGAGCCGGTCGAGGGCATGGAGATCGTGCACGACGACGACGACGTGGTCGTGATCGTCAAGCCGGTCGGTGTCGCCGCGCACCCCAGCCCGGGCTGGACCGGGACGACCGTGATCGGTGGGCTCGCCGCCGCCGGGTACCGCATCTCGACCTCCGGCGCCGCCGAGCGCCAGGGCATCGTGCACCGGCTCGACGTGGGCACCTCGGGGCTGATGGTCGTGGCCAAGTCGGAGCGGGCCTACACCTCGCTCAAGCGCCAGTTCAAGGAGCGCACGGTCGACAAGCGGTACCACACGCTCGTCCAGGGCCACCCCGACCCGACCAGCGGCACCATCGACGCGCCCATCGGCCGGCACCCCCAGCACGACTACAAGTGGGCCGTCACCGCCGAGGGCAAGCCGTCCGTCACGCACTACGACCTCATGGAGGCGTTCCGCGCGGCCTCGCTGCTCGACGTGAAGCTGGAGACCGGCCGCACGCACCAGATCCGCGTCCACATGGCCGCCCACCGGCACCCCTGCGTCGGCGACCTCACCTACGGCGCCGACCCGACGCTCGCCAAGCGCCTCGGCCTGACCCGGCAGTGGCTGCACGCGGTGCGGCTCGGCTTCGAGCACCCCGGGGACGGGCAGTGGGTGGAGTTCTCCTGCGACTACCCGGAGGACCTGCAGAAGGCCCTCGACCAGGTCCGCGAGGAGACCTGGGCGTGAGCACCCGGTACGTGGTGCGGGTCGCCGAGGACCCGGCCGACCGGGAGGCGTGCTTCGCGGTGCGCAAGGAGGTCTTCGTCGGCGAGCAGGGCGTGCCGGAGGACCTCGAGTACGACGCGCACGACGCCGGTGCGGTCCATGTGCTGGCGGTCCGGGAGGACGGTGTGCCGCTCGGGACCGGGCGGCTGCTGCACGGGGAGGCGGCCGTCGCCCAGACCGGTGGGGACCCGTCAGTCGGCTCTCTTGGCAGGCTCGCGGTGGCGGGCCCGGCACGCGGACTCGGTGTCGGCGCCGCTCTCGTCCGGGCCATCGAGGACGCGGCACGCGCGCGTGGGCTCGCGGCCGTGGACCTGCACGCGCAGACGCACGCGCTGGGCTTCTACGAGCGGCTCGGCTACCAGGCCTATGGCCCCGAGTACGTGGAGGCGGGCATTCCGCACCAGGGGATGCGGCGTTCGCTTTAGCCCCTCGTGGTGGGTGCCGAAACGGTTTGTCCCGGGAGTTGCGTGGCAGGCTTGAGGTCAGTCGTGTGAACATCTGACCTTCCGGAGCGCTGACCGTGGATCAGTTGGCCCTGCTGTTCGTGCTGCTGCTCGGGGCCGTGATCAGTGTCCCCGTGGGAGACAGGTTCAAGGTGCCCGCCCCGGTGCTGATGACGCTCCTGGGGATAGTCCTCGCGTTGCTTCCGTTCGTGCCGAACGTCGAGATCGCGCCGGACCTGATCCTGCCGCTGCTGCTGCCGCCTCTGCTGTACGCCGCCGTGCGGCGCACGTCCTGGCGGCAGTTCGCGGCGAACAAGAGGCCCATCTTCCTGCTCGCCGTGGCGCTGGTGTTCGTCACCATGGCCTGTGTGGCCGCCGTGGCCGACGCGATCGTGCCGGGGCTGCCGCTCGCGGCGGCGTTCGCGCTGGGCGCGCTGGTCGCCCCGCCGGACCCGGTCGCGGCGACCGCCGTGGCCGGGCAGTTGGGGCTGCCCCGCCGGCTGGTGTCGATCCTGGAGGGCGAGGGGCTGTTCAACGACGTGACGGCCATCGTCCTCTACCACGTGGCGATCGCCGCGGCCGTCAGCGGGACGTTCTCGCCCTGGAAGGCCGGGCTCGACCTGGTGCTGTCGGCCGTGGTGGCGGTGGCCGTGGGCCTCGCGCTCGGCTGGGGCGCCAACAAGCTGATGGAGGTGCTCGGCGACGCGACCCTGCAGGTCGGGCTGACCCTGCTGGTGCCGTACGCCTCGTACGTCATGGCCGAGGAACTGCACGGGTCCGGGGTGCTCGCGGTGCTCACCACCGCGCTGTTCCTCGCGGAGTACGGCTCCGACGCCGACGACGTCATGACGCGGCTGGCCGGGCACACGTTCTGGAACATCGTCGACACCCTCGTCACCGGTGTCGCGTTCGGGCTGGTCGGTCTCGAGCTGCACAACGCCATCCGCACGGCCTCCGGCCGGTGGGGCGAGCTCCTCTGGTGGGCGGCGGTGGTGGTGGTCGTCGTCGTCTTCGCCCGGCTGCTGTGGCTGCTGCCGGCGACCTGGCTGACGAAGCGGCTGCACGAGCGGCGGGACTACGACGAGGACATCCCGGTGAGCTGGCGCGAGACCGTGGTGATGTGGTGGTCGGGGATGCGCGGGGTGGCCTCGGTCGCGCTGGTGCTGGCCATTCCGCTGGAGACCGACGCCGGGTCGCCGTTCCCCAGCCGGGACGAGATCATCTTCATCGCGTTCGGGGTGATCATGGCGACGCTGGTGCTGCAGGGTCTGACGTTGCCGTGGCTGGTGCGGCGGCTCGGCGTGAAGGCCGACACCGACCGGGAGAAGGAGTTCGCCAAGGCGCTCGCGCTCCGGGCGGCCAAGGCGGCGAAGCAGCGGCTGCGGGAGATCGAGGGGAACGAGGAGCTGTCGGAGGAGCTGTCCGAGCAGATGCTGCGGCGGGCCTACGACATCGGCGTGCGGATCAGCCCCGAACTCGCCGAGGACGAGCGCCGGGAGGCGTTCCGGGAGGGGGCCCGGCGGGTGAAGCGGGTGCGGCGGATCCAGCAGGAGATGCTGAGCGCGGCACGGCACGAGGTGCTGGCGGCGCGCAGCGAGCCCGGGGCGGATCCCGAGGTGGTCGACCGGGTTCTGCGGCACCTCGACGTCCGTAGCCTGCGGTGAGCCGGCGTCTGCTCCGGCTGCCGGTTTGACGGCGGGTGGCCGGGGCGTCGTAGGGTCGTTCGTATGGCACGCAACGTAGTAATCAGTGGTGGAGGTACGGGAATTGGGCTCGCGGCGGCCCGGGTGTTCGCCGCCGGCGGGGACCGGGTGCTGCTGCTCGGGCGGCGGGCCGAGGTGCTGGAGAAGGCCGAGGTGCCCGGCGCGCTGACGTACGCGGCCGATCTCGCCGACCCGGAGGACGTGCGCGGTGTCGCCGCCTTCGTGGAGCGCGAGTTGGGGGCCGTGGACGTGCTGGTGCACAGCGCCGGTGGCAGCGGACTGCTCGAACCGGAGGCCCCGGAGGGCGATGCCCTCGCGGCCGTCGCGCACACGTGGAACGTGAACTTCAGGCTCAACACCCTGACCGCGGTCCTGCTCACCGAGGCGCTGAAGCCGCGGCTCGCCGAGCCCGGTGGCCGGGTGCTGTTCCTCAGCTCCATCGCCGCCTACCGGGGATCGGGAAGCGGCGCGTACGCGGCGTCCAAGGCGGGGCTGCATCCCTACGCGCACGACCTGGCCCGGGAGCTGGGCCCGCGCGGCATCACCGTGAACGTGGTCGCGCCCGGGTACATCGAGGACACCGAGTTCTTCGGGGACGCCATGGCCGAGGACCGCCGCGACCGGCTCATCGGCGAGACGTCGAACGGGCGGGCCGGGACCCCGGGGGACGTCGCCGAGACCCTGCACTGGCTGGCCTCCCCGGGCGCCGGGCACATCACCTCGCAGATCATCCAGGTCAACGGCGGCGCCGAGCGCGGTCGCTGACACCGACAGCGAAAAGGAGGGCTGCCCGCTCCGCGGGCAGCCCTCCGGTCGTCTCTGCGGGCGCCGGCCCGTACCGTCAGTGTCCCGGCCGCCCGGAGCCGTTCCCGTGGTAGCGGCGCTGCTGGGCCGGCACGGTCTCCGGGGACGGACGGTGGCCGTTGCCGCGCGAGGACGGCGGGAGGACCGCGTCCGCCGTGTTGACCCGGGGCAGCGCGTACGGGTGCTCGTCCGCCAGCCAGCCGATCATCTGCTCGCGGACCGTGACCCGCACCGTCCAGATGTCGTCCGCGTCCTTGCCCGTCACCAGGGCCCGCACCTCCATGGTGCTCGGGGTGCTGTCCGTGACGGTCAGGTTGTAGGCGCGGCCGTCCCAGGCCGGGCACTCGCGCAGGATGTCACGCAGCTTCTCGCGCATCGCCTCCAGCGGCGCGGAGTGATCGACATGCCAGAAGACGGTGCCGGTCATCTGCGGCGTGCCGCGCGACCAGTTCTCGAACGGCTTGGACGTGAAGTACGACACCGGCATGGTGATGCGGCGCTCGTCCCAGGTGCGGACGGTCAGGAACGTCAGTGTGATCTCCTCGACCGTGCCCCACTCGCCGTCCACGACCACGGTGTCGCCGATGCGCACCATGTCGCCGAACGCGATCTGCAGCCCGGCGAACAGGTTGCCCAGCGTGGACTGGGCGGCGACACCGGCGACGATGCCGAGGATGCCGGCCGAGGCCAGGAGCGAGGCGCCCGCGGCCTTGAACGCCGGGAACGTCAGCAGCATCGTGGCCGCGGCCACCACGGCGACGATCGCGGAGACCACCCGCATGATGAGCGTCACCTGGGTGCGCACCCGGCGTACCCGGGCCGGATCACGCTGGGCGTGCGCGTTGGCGTAGCGGCTGTAGGACGTCTCGACGACCGCGGCCGCGATCCGGATGACCAGCCAGGCGGCGGAACCGATCAGCAGCAGGGTCAGCGTCTGGCCGATGCCCTCGCGGTGGTCCTCCAGCAGTCGCGCCTCGTCGTACGACCCTCTCAGCAGGGCCGCGAACAGCACGAGCTGGTAGGGGATGCGGCCACGGCGGAGGGAGCCCCACAGCGGGGTCTCGTGGTGCCGTGCGTCGGCCTTGCGCAGCAGGAAGTCGGTGGCCCAGCCGATCACCAGCGTGAGCACGACCGAGCCACCGACCACGATCAGCGGTCGTAGCAGGTTCTCCATGCCACCGAACCTAACCGGCTCCCTGGGGGCATGAACATGTGACTTCCGTTGCGTCGTGGGTAGTGCCGCGATTCCGGCCCGTCACACCCGGCTGGCACCATGGGCTCATGAACATCATGCTCTTCCACTCGACCTTCGGGCTGCGGCCCGCGGTGCTCCGGGCCGCTGACCGGCTGCGCTCGGCCGGACACGAGGTGTGGACGCCCGACCTCTTCGACGGGCGCACCTTCGAGGAGGTCGAGGAGGGCATGGCGCACAAGGAGAAGATCGGCAAGGAGGAGCTGCTGAAGCGGGCCGTGCTGGCCGCCGCGCCCTACTCCGAGCGCGGGCTGGTGTACGCCGGTTTCTCGCTCGGCGCCTCCATCGCGCAGACCCTCGCCCTCGGCGACGAGAAGGCGCGCGGCCTGCTCCTGCTGCACGGCACGTCGGACATCGCGCCGGACGTCACGGCCGAGGACCTGCCGGTCCAGCTGCACGTGGCGGAGCCGGACCCCTTCGAGACGGACGACTGGCTGAGCGCCTGGTACCTCCAGATGGGCCGCACCGGCGCCGACGTCGAGGTGTACCGGTACGCCGGGGCCGGCCACCTCTACACCGACCCCGACCTGCCGGACTACGACGAGGAGGCCGCCGAGACCACCTGGCGGGTGGCCCTCGGCTTCCTCGACACCCTGTAGGGCTGTTACACCGGGTCGTAGGTGCGCTCGACCTTCTGCGTGCCGCTGCGGGTGCGGTACGAGCGGGACCACTTGGCGGTCGCGTCGGGCTTCGTGCGGTCGGAGACGACGTAGAAGTCCATCTGCGCGCGCTCGGCGGTGATGTCCAGGACGCCGAAGCCGTGCCGGTCGGTGTCGACCCAGTGGACATGGCGGTTGGCGGCGCGGATGACCGGTGAGGCGACCGCGGAGACCGTGCCCTCCGGCACCTTCACGATGTCGTCGAGGTTGTCGGAGGTGACCGACGTGACCACGAACTCCGTGGCGGCCGAGGGGGACAGCGGATACGTCCCGGCGTCCACCGGCACGTCGTTGGCCCAGGCCATGTGGATGTCGCCGGTGAGGAAGACCGTGTTGCGGATGGCGTTCGTCCGCAGATGCGCCAGGATCTCGCGGCGGTCGTCGGTGTAGCCGTCCCACTGGTCGGTGTTGAGGGCGAGGCCCTCCTGCGGCAGGCCCAGGAGCTTGGCCAGCGGCTTCAGCAGGTCGGCGGAGAGTGAGCCGATGGCGAACGGCGAGATCATCACCGAGTTGCCGACCAGGCGCCAGGTGGTGTCGGAGGACTTCAGCCCCGCCTTGAGCCAGTCGAGCTGGGCGCGGCCGGTGAGCGTGCGGTCCGGGTCGTCGACCTCGCCGTTGCCGACCTTCACCTGCTGCGAGCGGAAGGACCGCAGGTCCAGCAGCGAGAGGTCGGCCAGCTTGCCGAAGCGCAGCCGCCGGTAGGTGGTGCCGGCGATCGCCGGGCGGACCGGCATCCACTCGAAGTAGGACTGCTTGGCCGCGGCCTGACGGGCGGACCAGGCACCCTCCGCGCCCTCCGTGTGGTTCTCCGCACCGCCCGACCAGGTGTCGTTGGCGAACTCGTGGTCGTCCCAGATCGCCACGACCGGGGCCGTCGCGTGCAGCGCCTGGAGGTCCGGGTCGGTCTTGTACCGCGCGTGCCGGATGCGGTAGTCGGCGAGCGTGACGATCTCGTGCGCCGGGGCGTGCGGGCGTACGACCGTGCCGCGGGTGGCGTACTGGCCGGTGCCGTACTCGTAGATGTAGTCGCCGAGGTGCAGCCAGGCGTCCAGGTCGCCGCGGGCCGCGAGGTGCCGGTACGAGGAGAACCAGCCGGCCTCCCAGTTGGCGCAGGAGACCACGCCGAAGCGCAGGCCCGTGACGGCCGCGTCGTGCGCGGGGGCGGTGCGGGTGCGTGCCGCGGGGGAGTCGGTGCCGCCGGCGGAGAAGCGGAACCAGTAGTCGGTGCCCGGTTCCAGACCGCGGATGTCGGCCTTCACGGTGTGGTCGGAGGCCGCCGTCGCGGTCGTGGAGCCCTTGGCGACGACGGTGGTGAACGCCTTGTCCCTGGCGACGACCCAGCTCACCTCGGTGTCCGGGCCGAGACCGGAGCCGGGTATCGCCCCGGGCACCGGCGTGACGCGGGTCCACAGCAGGATGCCGTCCGGCAGCGGGTCACCGGAGGCGACGCCGTGCAGGAAGGCGGGTGCCTGGTCGACGGCGCGCGCGGGCAGGGTCGCCGCCAGCGGCCCGGCCAGAACAGCGGTCGCCGCCGCGGCCTTGACGACCGTACGGCGGCGCGGGGTGAGGGAGTTGAGTCCCTCTGACGTATTCGATGATCTGTATCGACTGGTCACGACCGATCAGGTTACTGGTCGGTATGGGCCGGAGCGGGCGAACTCCGGAAGTTCGCCCGCTCTTCACATCCCGACCGGTACCTGACCCGGCGTCACTTCTTGAGGGCCTCGCCCACGACCCGGTTGAAGTCGTCCACGGTCATCAGCGGCGTGCCCTGGTTGTCGGCGGTGAGCTGCTTGCCGTCCATGACGAAGCCCGGCGTGCCCTTCACGCCGTCCTTGTTGTCGTCGAAGGTCTTCGACATGGCCATCGCCCAGGCGTCGTAGGTGCCCTTCTCGACCGCGTCCTGGAACTTCTTGTTCCCCTTCAGCTCGGGGACGGTGTCCGCGACCTTGATGAGGTAGCTGTCGTCCTTGAACTTGTCGGTCGTCTCCTCCGGGTGGTACTTCGCCGAGTACAGCGCGGCCTTGTAGTCGAGGAACGCCTGGTCGCTCACGTTCAGCGCGGCGCCCAGGGCGCTCAGCGCGTTCTTGGAGCCCTCGCCGTTGTCCTTGTCGTCGATGAAGGTGGCGCCGACGAACTGCATCTTGAACTTGCCGTCGTCGATGTCCTTCTTCACGGTCGGGCCGACGGTCTGCTCGAACTGGGCGCACACGGGACAGCGCGGGTCCTCGTAGATCTTCAGCGTCTTCTTGGCCGAGGCCCTGCCGATGACGACCGTGGTGCCGTCGGTGCCCGTGGTGTTGGCGGGGGTGACGACCTTCTCGTCCTTCACCGCCTCCCAGTGGGTGGGCTTGTTGGCCTGGACGACCGCGTACCCGATGCCGCCGGCTATCGCCAGGACGCCGACGATCGAGCAGGCGACGATGATCTGCCGCTTGGTCTTCGCCCGCTTGGCCTCGCGCTCGCGCTCGATGCGCAGCCGCTCGCGGGCCGCCGTCTTCGCCGACTGGCTGTTGCGCTTGCTCATGGTGATGTTCTCCGTAGGGGACGCGCACCTCTGTGGGTGCGGGATACGTAGGGGACTGCTGGTGCTCGAAAGTGCCGCGGGTGGCGAGGGTGCCTCGCACGACGGCGGGTGCCTTACGCGAAGGCGGATGAGCACGGCGGTCCACGCCGTCCCAGGGAGTACGCGAGGATCCGGTCCCGGGCCGTCGGGGTGCGGTCGGCGGCACGCGCCGGCAGGCGCCGCCCGGCCGGGGCCCGCTCCACCGCGACCGCGGCGACCGCCAGCAGCAGCGGCCGGAACGTGGTCGCCGTCACCGCCCGCAGCAGCTGGGCCAGGGCCCGCTCGCCGCGGCGCAGCCACACGGCGGCCAAGAGGCCGACACCGACGTGCGCTCCGAGGAGGAGCCAGGCGGTGGCCGGGTCGGCGTGGGCGACCGCGGCCGCGAGCCGTTCCGTGCCGGTGGCGCCGGCCATCCGGGCCAGCGGCGTGCCGACCTCGCCGCCACCGCACAGCACGTCCAGGCCCACCGAGCGCAACGGGCCGGCGACCGGGCCGCCCGCACGGCCGTAACAGGCGTGCTGGCCCGTGGTGAACACGGTGTCGGCGGCGAGTTCCAGCGGGATCAGCAGAGCCGCGATCCTCCCGAAGGAGCGCTCGCGGCCCGCCAGGGCGAACGCGATCACGAACACGGCGGCGGCGACCGCCGCCACCGTGCCCATCGGCAGCGGGGCGCGGGACAGCAGGACGTGCGACGCGGTGCTGAGCGTCACGACCACGGCCGTGAACAGTGCCGCGCGTACGGCTCTGAGCTGGATCCCGGATATGTCCATAGCGAGAGGAGAGTGTGTCACGTCGGCCTGTAAGAGACCCCTAAAGGATGCCTGTGAGAGGCCTTGCCGTCACAGGCCCGGAATGCGGCCGTTGCGGAACAGGTCCACGAAGGTCTGGTGGTCGGCACGCGCGCGGGCGCCGTAGCTGTGCGCGAAGTCGACCAGCAGGGGCGCGAAGCCCTCCTCGTCGGCCGCGATCGCCGCGTCGATGGCCCGCTCCGTGGAGAACGGCACCAGGGACTCGCCGGACTGGTCGTCCGCCGCCGCGTGCATCGTGGCCGTCGCCCGGCCGAGGTCGGCCACCACCTGGGCGATCTCGCCCGGGTCGTCGATGTCGCCCCAGTCCAGGTCGACCGCGTACGGCGAGACCTCCGCGACCAGCTGGCCCGCGCCGTCCAACTCGGTCCAGCCCAGCCACGGGTCGGCGTGCGCCTGCAGGGCGCGCTGGGAGATGACCGTGCGATGCCCCTCGTGCTGGAAGTAGTCGCGGATCGCCCGGTCCGTGACGTGCCGGGAGACCGCCGGGGTCTGGGCCTGCTTGATGTAGATCACGACATCGTTCTCCAGGGCGTCGCTGTGCCCCTCCAGCAGGATGTTGTACGACGGCAGCCCCGCCGAACCGATGCCGATGCCGCGCCGGCCGACGACGTCCTTCACGCGATAGGAGTCCGGGCGGGTCAGCGAGCTGTCCGGCAGCGTCTCCAGGTAGCCGTCGAAGGCGGCGAGGACCTTGTAGCGCGTGGCCGCGTCCAGCTCGACCGAGCCGCCTCCCGAGGCGAACCGGCGTTCGAAGTCGCGGATCTCCGTCATCGAGTCCAGCAGCCCGAAGCGGGTCAGTGAGCGGGCGTCACGCAGCGCGTCCAGCAGCGGCCCCTGTGCCGTGTCCAGTGTGAACGGCGGCACCTCGTCGCTCTTCGCGCCCGTCGCCAGGGCGTGGATCCGCTCGCGGTAGGCGACCGCGTAGATCGTCACCAGCTCCGAGATCTGCTCGTCGCCGAGTGCCTTCGCGTAGCCGATCAGGGCGATGGAGGCGGCCAGGCGCTTGAGGTCCCAGGTGAAGGGGCCGACGTAGGCCTCGTCGAAGTCGTTGACGTTGAAGATCAGGCGGCCGTTGGCGTCCATGTACGTGCCGAAGTTCTCCGCGTGCAGGTCGCCGTGGATCCACACGCGCGAGGTGCGCTCGTCCAGATACGGCCCACTGAGCGTCCTCCCGCCACCCCGCCCGGCGTTCTCCTCGTCCAGATCGTGGTAGAAGAGACCCGCCGTGCCCCGGTAGAACGCGAAGGCCGAGGCCGCCATCTTCCGGAACTTCACGCGGAACGCGGCCGGGTCGGCGGCCAGGAGCTCGCCGAAGGCGGTGTCGAAGACGGCGAGGATCTCCTCACCGCGTTGCTCGTCGCTGAGCTGCGGGAACGACATCGCTGGGTGCCTCCTGGTACATGCGTCTCAGGGCGGCAGGTCCGCCCTGAAGCCTAACGTGCGGCGTCCCGCGGGAGTGCCCGCGAAGCCTCGCACGAAGGTACGCGGGTCAGCCCTCCAGGTGTCAGTGCCGAGGCATAGACTTCGACGCTGTCCCCCAGACTGTTCGCAGCCTGCCGGACCCCTTTGCCGTACTTTTTCTCTGGAGGCCGCCGCATGTCGAAGCCGCCGTTCACGCACCTGCACGTCCACACCCAGTACTCGCTGCTGGACGGTGCCGCGCGGCTGAAGGACATGTTCAACGCCTGCAACGAGATGGGCATGACGCACATCGCCATGTCCGACCACGGCAACCTCCACGGCGCCTACGACTTCTTCCACTCCGCGCAGAAGGCCGGGGTCACGCCGATCATCGGGATCGAGGCCTACGTCGCCCCCGAGTCCCGGCGCAACAAGCGCAAGATCCAGTGGGGCCAGCCGCACCAGAAGCGCGACGACGTCTCCGGCTCCGGCGGTTACACCCACAAGACGATGTGGGCGGTGAACTCGACCGGCCTGCACAACCTCTTCCGGCTGTCCTCCGACGCCTACGCCGAGGGCTGGCTGCAGAAGTGGCCCCGGATGGACAAGGAGACCATCGCGAAGTGGTCCGAGGGGATCGTCGCCTCCACCGGCTGCCCCTCCGGCGAGGTCCAGACCCGGCTGCGCCTCGGCCACTTCGACGAGGCCCTGAAGGCCGCCGCCGACTACCAGGACATCTTCGGCAAGGACCGCTACTTCCTGGAGCTGATGGACCACGGCATCGAGATCGAGCACCGGGTCCGCGACGGCCTCCTGGAGATCGCCAAGAAGCTCGGCATCCCCCCGCTGGTCACCAACGACTCGCACTACACGTACGCGCACGAGGCGAGCGCCCACGACGCGCTGCTGTGCATCCAGACCGGCAAGAACCTCTCCGACCCCGACCGCTTCCGCTTCGACGGCACCGGCTACTACCTGAAGTCCACGGACGAGATGTACGCCATCGACTCCTCGGACGCCTGGCAGGAGGGCTGCGCCAACACCCGGCTCATCGCCGAGATGGTCGACACCACGGGCATGTTCGAGAAGCGCGACCTGATGCCCAAGTTCGACATCCCGGACGGGTACACGGAGGTCAGCTGGTTCCGCGAGGAGACCCTGCGCGGCATGCACCGCCGCTTCCCCGACGGCATCCCGGACGACCGCATGAAGCAGGTCGAGTACGAGATGGACACCATCATCTCGATGGGCTTCCCGGGTTACTTCCTCGTGGTCGCCGACTTCATCATGTGGGCCAAGAAGCAGGGCATCGCGGTCGGCCCCGGCCGAGGCTCCGCGGCCGGCTCGATCGTCGCCTACGCCCTGGGCATCACCGACCTCGACCCCATCCCGCACGGTCTGATCTTCGAGCGGTTCCTCAACCCCGAGCGCATCTCCATGCCCGATGTCGACATCGACTTCGACGAGCGCCGGCGCGTCGAGGTGATCCGCTACGTGACGGAGAAGTACGGCGCCGACAAGGTCGCCATGATCGGCACGTACGGCACCATCAAGGCCAAGAACGCGATCAAGGACTCCGCGCGCGTGCTGGGCTACCCGTACGCGATGGGCGACCGCCTCACCAAGGCCATGCCCGCCGACGTCCTCGGCAAGGGCATCAACCTCGACGGCATCACCAACCCCGAGCACCCCCGCTACTCGGAGGCGGGCGAGATCCGGGCGATGTACGAGAACGAGCCGGACGTGAAGAAGGTCATCGACACCGCCAAGGGCGTCGAGGGCCTGGTCCGGCAGATGGGCGTGCACGCCGCCGGCGTGATCATGTCCAGCGAGACCATCACCGACCACGTGCCCGTCTGGGTCAGGCACACGGACAAGGTCACCATCACTCAGTGGGACTACCCGAGCTGCGAGTCGCTCGGCCTGCTGAAGATGGACTTCCTGGGCCTGCGCAACCTGACGATCATGGACGACGCCGTCAAGATGGTGAAGTCCAACAAGGGGGTCGACATCGACCTCCTGAGCCTCCCGCTCGACGACCCCACAACCTTCGAACTGCTCCAGCGCGGCGACACCCTCGGCGTCTTCCAGTTCGACGGCGGCCCCATGCGCTCCCTGCTCCGGCTGATGAAGCCGGACAACTTCGAAGACATCTCCGCCGTGTCGGCCCTGTACCGCCCGGGCCCCATGGGCATGAACTCCCACACGAACTACGCGCTGCGCAAGAACGGCCAGCAGGAGATCACGCCCATCCACCCCGAGCTGGAGGAGCCGCTCAAGGAGGTCCTGGACGTCACCTACGGCCTGATCGTCTACCAGGAGCAGGTGCAGAAGGCCGCCCAGATCATCGCCGGGTACTCGCTCGGCGAGGCCGACATCCTCCGCCGCGTGATGGGCAAGAAGAAGCCCGAGGAACTGGCGAAGAACTTCGTCCTGTTCCAGGAGGGCGCCCGCAAGAAGGGCTTCAGCGACGAGGCCATCCAGTCCCTGTGGGACGTGCTGGTCCCCTTCGCCGGCTACGCGTTCAACAAGGCGCACTCCGCCGCGTACGGACTCGTCTCGTACTGGACGGCGTACCTCAAGGCGAACCACCCCGCCGAGTACATGGCCGCGCTGCTCACGTCCGTGAAGGACGACAAGGACAAGTCGGCCGTCTACCTCAACGAGTGCCGCCGCATGGGCATCAAGGTCCTCCCGCCGGACGTCAACGAGTCGATGTCCAACTTCGCGGCCCAGGGCGACGACGTGATCCTCTTCGGCCTCTCCGCCGTCCGCAACGTCGGCACGAACGTGGTCGAGTCGATCATCAGGTGCCGCACGTCCAAGGGGAAGTACGTCTCCTTCCCGGACTACCTCGACAAGGTGGAGGCGGTGGTCTGCAACAAGCGCACCACCGAATCGCTGATCAAGGCCGGCGCCTTCGACGCCATGGGCCACACCCGCAAGGGCCTCACCGCGCACTACGAACCGATGATCGACAACGTGGTCGCGGTCAAGCGCAAGGAGGCCGAGGGCCAGTTCGACCTCTTCGGCGGCATGGGCGAGGCCGAGACCAGCGAACCGGGCTTCGGGCTCGACGTGGAGTTCTCCCCGGAGGAGTGGGACAAGACCTATCTGCTCGCCCAGGAGCGGGAGATGCTCGGTCTGTACGTCTCCGACCACCCGCTGTTCGGCCTGGAGCACATCCTGTCCGACAAGGCGGACGCGGGCATCTCCCAGCTGACCGGCGGCGACTACTCCGACGGCTCCGTGGTCACCATCGGCGGCATCATCTCCGGCCTGCAGCGCAAGATGACCAAGCAGGGCAACGCCTGGGCCATCGCCACCGTCGAGGACCTCGCCGGTTCGATCGAGTGCATGTTCTTCCCCGCGACCTACCAGCTCGTCTCGACGCAACTCGTCGAGGACGCCGTGGTGTTCGTCAAGGGCCGCCTCGACAAGCGCGAGGACATCCCGCGGCTCGTCGCGATGGAGCTGATGATCCCGGACCTGTCGAACGCGGGCACCAACGCGCCCGTGGTCCTCACCATCCCGGCCACCCGGGTCACCCCGCCGCTGGTCAGCCGCCTCGGCGAGGTCCTCAGTCACCACAAGGGCGACAGCGAGGTCCGGATCAAGCTCCAGGGACCGACCAAGACGACCGTGCTGCGGCTGGACCGGCACCGGGTGAAGCCGGACCCCGCGCTCTTCGGCGACCTGAAGGTGCTGCTCGGACCGTCCTGCCTGGCCGGGTGAGACAGGGCTGGTGACGCGCTCGAGGGGCGTACCCGGGATCGGGTACGCCCCTCGTGCTTGTGCGCGGGCTCGACAACCCGTCACACGGGCGTCAGTTGTGGCCGAAGCTGCGCTTTCGCTTGGCCGACGCCATCTCGCCGGGGGTCGCCTCGACCTCGGGCTGGGGCTCCGTCTGCGAGGCGGGGCTGCGGTCGGCCCGCTGACCACGCTCGGTCGGACGCTGCTGCTTGCGGTCACGGTTCTTGTTCTTGGCCATGGTGATGCCTCCTGTAGGGGACTAGGGGCCAGGGCCGGGACCAGATTCACACAGGCCGACAACGATCGCATGTCGGACAATTACCGTGCGTGACAGGGCTGGTCGGAGCGGGAGGGCCCGAAACGCCACGCCGAAGATCGAGTTCCGGCCGTTAACCTCCGCGCCGTCGGGCAGACTCGAAGCGAGCCCGAAGCAAACCTCCTGGGAAGAGGGTGAGTCGCGTGGACCGCTGCATCGTCCTGGTGGACGCTGGGTATCTGCTGGGAGCCGCGGCGAGCCTCCTCGCCGGGGAGCCCTCGCGGTCCCGCATCACCGTCGACCACACCGCCCTCATCCAGGGGCTGCGCGAGCGCGCCGAATCCGACACGCAGCAGCCGCTGCTGCGCATCTACTGGTTCGACGGCGCCCCAGACCGCGTCCCCCAGCCCGAGCACCGCAGGCTGCGCGTGATGCCCCGGGTCACCGTCCGGCTCGGCGCCCTGACCCGCAGCGACGGCCGCTGGGCCCAGAAGGGCGTGGACGCGGCGATGCACGCCGAGCTCACCGAACTGGCCCGCAACCGCGCCTGCTCCGACGTCGTCCTCGTCACCGGCGACGGCGATCTGCTGCCCGGCATGATGGCCGCCAAGGAGCACGGCGTCGCCGTCCACCTGTGGGCCGTCCAGGCCGCCGACGGCGACTACAACCAGTCCGAGGACCTCGTCGCCGAGGCCGACGAGCGGCGCGTGCTGGACCGTACATGGATCACCAAGGCCGTCCGCGCCAAGGAGCACACCGGCGTGTGCGCGCCGCAGCCCGCGCCCCGGCCCGAGATCGCCGCCATCCTCTCCGCGCCCCTGCCCGAATCCGCCCTCGGCACCGTGACCGGCCGGTCCGCCCCGCAGCCCCGGCACCAGGAGGACGCCCCCGGGCACAACGGCACCGAGGAACGGGTGCCCGCCGCCAAAGGGGTCCCCACGCCCAAGGACCTGGCCGCCCTGCGCGCCCCCGGCACCCAGCCCGCCCAGCAGCCCGCCTCCGCCACCCTCCGGTGGTCCTCCGACAAGGGCTGGGTCGACCGGCCCACGGCCGAGCCCCCCGAGGCCGCCTCGATGCCGACGCTCGCCCAACTGACCACGGCCGAGCAGCGCTGGGCCGACCGCGAGGAGGACATCACCACCGTCGGCGGTGACCCCTTCGAGGTGGGGCAGGTCTTCGCCCGGCGCTGGGTGGAGCGTCTGGGCGACCAGACCCACCTGCCGAAACTGTCCGGGATGTACCCGCGCATCCCGCACCGCGTCGACGGGGAGCTGCTGCGCTACGCGGCCCGCTTCGGCCTGCTCGCCCACAAGGACGACCAGATCGACGAGCGGGACCGGTACGCCATCCGGGCCGGCTTCTGGCGGGAGATCAGCGTGCGCACGGGCGTGGAGCACCCGCCCGTCGAGGCCTGAGTTCTTTGCCGGCGGATTTCCCGGTGCGGACCGACCCGAGGGCGGACCGGGGCCGCCGACCCCGTAGTCTCGTCCCTTGTGAGTAAGCGCGCGGCACAGGCATTTCGGCACGATGGTGACGTCGTGTGCGCGGTGCGCGGGCTGACCAAGACCTATCCGGCGGTCCGCGGCCGGCGCGGCACTCCCGCGGCGCCCGAGGTCCGGGCCACGGACGACGTGACGCTGGCCATCCGCCGCGGCGAGATCTTCGGCCTGCTCGGCCCGAACGGCGCCGGCAAGTCCACCCTCGTCCGGCAGCTGACCGGGCTGATGCGGCCCGACCGCGGCAGTGTGGAGATCCTCGGCCACGACATCGTGCGCCACCCCGAGCGGGCGGCGCGGATCCTCGCCTACCTCGGACAGGAGTCGACCGCCCTCGACGAGCTGACCGTGTCGCTCGCCGCCGAGACCACCGGGCGGCTGCGCGGCCTGGACGTGCGCCGGGCGCGGGCCGAGCGGGACGCCGTCCTCGACGAGCTGGGCCTGGCGGCGCTCGCCGGGCGGCCGCTGAAGAAGCTCTCCGGGGGCCAGCGGCGCCTGGCGTGCTTCGCGGCGGCCCTGGTGGGGGAGCGGCCGCTGCTCGTGCTCGACGAGCCGACCACCGGAATGGACCCGGTGGCGCGGCGGGCCGTGTGGTCCGCCGTCGACCGGCGCAGGGCCGAGCGCGGGACGACCGTGCTGCTCGTGACGCACAACGTCATCGAGGCCGAGACGGTGCTGGACCGGGTGGCCGTCCTCGACCGGGGGCGGGTGATCGCCTGCGACACGCCCGCCGGGCTCAAGGAGCAGGTCGCCGGAGAGGTGCGTGTCGACCTGGTGTGGCGGGACGCGGCTCCCCTGCACGTGCCCGAGGTCGCCGCGCTGAAGGACCGTGTCGTGGAGTCGGGCCGCCGCTGGACGCTGCGGCTCGGGCCCGAGGAGGCCCGGGCGGTCGTCGCGACCGTCACCGGCGGGACCGCCTTCGCCGCCCTGGACGACTTCACCCTGGCCACGCCGAGCCTGGAGGACGTGTACCTCGCCCTCGGCGGCGCCGCGCAGCAGGGGCTGGTGAAGGCGTGAGCACCCGGGCACCCGACGCGCGGGCCGTGAGCACTCCGGCCGCGGACTCCGTACCGAACAGGCGACTGCCGCAGTGGATCCGAGCGAAGGGGAGCAGCACGACGTGAGTGTCGTACCCGCCGATGTCCTGCCGGGCGGTGCCCTGGCCGCTGAGAAGCCGGCCGAGGGCGCGGCCGAGCTCGGACCCCGGGCGCGGCTGTGGCCCTCGCTGGCGGCCGTGTACCGGGCCCAGCTCTCCCGGGCGAGGGTGGCGCGGATCCCGCTGCTGTTCGTGGCGACCTTCCAGTCGGTCGGGATCATGATCCTGATGCGGGGGGTCGTGGACGACGGAGCGGAGGCGCAGGCCGTCGTCGCCGGGTCGTCCGTCCTGGTGGTCGCCTTCGTCGCGCTGAACCTGCTCGCGCAGTACTTCGGGCAGCTGCGGGCCAGCGGCGGGCTCGACCACTACGCGACGCTGCCCGTGCCGCCCGCGGCGGTGGTGCTGGGCGCGGCCGGGGCGTACGCGTCGTTCACCGTGCCCGGGACGGTGGTGACCGCGGTGTTCGGCTGTGTGCTGTTCGGGCTGCCGATGGCCCACCTGTGGGTCCTCATGGCCGTGATCCCGCTCGCGGGCGCCGCGCTCGCCGGGCTCGGTGCGGCGCTGGGGCTGCTCGCGCCCCGGCCGGAGCTGGCCACGCTGCTGGGGCAGCTCGGCATGTCGGCGGCGCTGCTGCTGGGCGTGCTGCCCGCCGACCGGATGCCGGAGATCGTGCGCTTCGCGCGGGACCTGCTGCCGTCGACGTACGGCGTGGAGGCCTTCGCGCGCACGTTCGGGCCGCATCCCGACTGGGCCTTCGTGCTCGGGGACCTCGCGGTGTGCGGGGCCGTGGGCGTCGTCTCGCTGGCCGTGGCGACCTGGGCGTACCGCCGGGCGGCCGTCCGTTGAGCGGGGAGCGGTCGTCCGGTGACGCGGCGCACAGGCGGGCCTGGCACGATGGCAGGGTGACCGCACCACTGACTCCGCCTCAGCCACCGCACGGACATGCCGCACAGGGTTCGTGGCAGCCGCCGGACGCCGGGCCCGCGGCTCCCGGGGCCCAGCACGCCGAGTACGCCGGACCCGGCTGGTACGGACAGGACGGCCCCGGGATGAAGACGGAACTGCGGGAGGCCGCGGTGATCGCCGTGGCCGTGGCGCTCGGCGGGGTGCTGCTCGGAGTGCTGTGGTGGTGGCTCGCGCCGCACGTGCCGCTGGTCGGCGACGTGGTGGAGAAGAACTGGGTCGTCTACCTCAAGGACACCGAGGGCGAGCAGGGCATCGGCGTCGACGGCACCTTCACGCTGCTCGGGCTGGGCTTCGGGATCGTCAGCGCGCTCGTGGTCTTCCTGCTGCGCCGGCGCGGGGGTGTGCCGCTGGTGGTGGGGCTGGCCCTCGGAGGGCTGCTCGGGTCGCTGCTCGCCTGGCGGGTCGGGGTGTGGCTCGGGCCCGCGCAGGACGTCATCGCCCACGCGCGGGAGGTGGGGCGGGGGGTGACGTTCTCCGCGCCGCTGAAGCTGGGGGCGAAGGGGGCGCTGCTGGCCTGGCCGTTCGCCGCGCTGGTGCTGCACCTCGGGCTCATGGCGCTGTTCGGGCCCCGGGATCCGGAACCCGAGCCCTATCACGAGCCGTACCAGGGGACGCCTGCTTCGTAGCGGCCCGGCGTCGGGGCCGGGGGCGGCGCCGTGCGGTGCCGCCCACTTCGGTACGGATGCCGAGCCGGCAGCACCATCGCCCGCCGCCCGGCGAGACTACGCGCGGCCGATCGGGGCCAGGACCGCCCCCGTCAGCTTCTGCAGGTCCTGCGGCGACAGCTCCACCTCCAGGCCCCTGCGCCCCGCCGACACGCAGATCGTCGCGTGGGCCGTGGCCGAGTCGTCCAGGACCGTCGGCAGGCGCTTGCGCTGGCCCAACGGTGAGATGCCACCCCTGACATAGCCCGTCGTGCGTTCCGCCAGAGTCGGGTCGGCCATGGTCGCGCGTTTACCGCCGGCCGCGGCTGCCAGGGCCTTGAGGTCCAGTTGGCCCGCGACCGGGACCACCGCGACCGTCAGGGTGCCGTCGACGTCCGCGACCAGGGTCTTGAACACGCGGTCGGGGGAGACGCCCATGGCCTCGGCGGCCTCCTCGCCGTAGGAGGGGTGCGCGGGGTCGTGGTCGTAGGAGTGGACCGTGTAGTCCGCACCGGCAGCCGTGAGGGCCACCGTCGCCGGAGTGCCGCCCGGCTGCTGCTTCTTCGCCTTCTTCGCCATGCCGATCCGCTCAGTTGAGGCTCATCGGGCCGCGCGTCAGCTCCGACGCCGGCAACGACGGCAGACTACGGATGATCGCCGTCTCGGAGCGAAGGAGTTTCAGCTCGTCGCGCAGGCGGGACGCGGTGTCCGGGGACTGGAGCAGGCGCTGTTTGGTCGGGGTGTCCAGCATCATGGCGGCCGCCACGAGGTACGACACCACGCCCGGCTCGTCCGGCAGGTCGGCCCCCGTCGCCAGGGACCGTTCCCGTGCGCCGGCCAGTCGCTTCTGGTACTGGCGGAAGGAACGCAGCACCCCCTCCGCCAGGGGCGCGGCCTCGTCGCCCGGTTCCTCCTCCAGCGGCTCCAGCTCGGCCGTCAGGAACGGCCCGGACGCCTCGACCGACAGCAGCTTCACCCGGGTCGTGCCGGTCGCCAGCACCTCGAAGGAGCCGTCGGTGCGCTCCCGGATCGTCGCCGCGTCGGCGATACAGCCCACCTTGTGGAACGCCTTGACCGGGTCGGCGCCGAAACCGGCCGCCGGTCCCCGCTCGGGCACGGCCGTCGGGTCGGGCATGCCGGGCGCGCTCGGGGCCACCTCGTGGCCGTCGCGGATCGCCACGACGGCGAACCGGCGGGACTCGTCCTCGGGCGTCTTCAGCAGCTCGCGCATCATGGCGCGGTACCGCTCCTCGAAGACGTTGAGCGGGAGCACGAGCCCCGGGAACAGCACCGAGTTCAGGGGGAAGAGGGGGAGCCGGACGGTGGTCACGACGCAAAAGCCTAATGGTCGCCGGGACGGACTCGACCGCCCCGTTCACTCCGTGGATGCCCGGACGGGTCCCCGGCGGCCCCGGCCGTCCCGGCCAGGATGTCCTCGCGCACCCCCAGGAAGTGGCCGAGCGGGTCGTCCGACACCTGGTCCCAGGGGAAGGAGGTGGCGTACGGGCCGTTCAGACGCAGCTGTTCGGCGGCGTCGGCCCAGCGCTCCAGGCGCACCAGGACGAAGATCAGCAGGTTCCGCATCCGGGCCGGCCAGGGGTCGGCCGCCGGCAGCAGCGGGGACAGCGCGATCGCCCGGTCGGCCGCCGCGTCCAGCCGCTCGCGCGGCACCTCGGGCCCGCACCGGTCGGTGACGTAGCCGAAGGCCGCCCGCAGCGGCAGGGCCTGCACGAGCGCGTCGGCGGGAGCGTCCTGGGCCGCCCGGTCGGCGAAGTCGAAGCACTCGTGGTGCGAGCCGTGCCAGTAGGTGGCCAGGTAGCGCAGGGCCGCCACATGGCAGCCGTAGTGGTGCGGGGCACGGCGTACGGCCGCCGCCCACAGCTCCTCGAAGTAGGTGTGCCCCGCCTGTGCTCCCCGGGCGTGGTCGAGCGCGAGCCGCCACGGCACGGGGTCGCGCTGGTCACCCCGGGCGGCCGCCGTGATCAGCGGGCTCACCTCGCGCAGCACCTCGGCCCGGGCCGGTGACTGCCAGGCCCGGTCCACCGCCAGCTGGGCCCCGACCAGCAGCGCGTCGGGGTCCTGCGGGGCGATGGCGAGCCAGGCGTCCAGCCACTCGGGCCGCGAGCGGGCGAACGCGGCCAGCCGGGTCACGTACCGGTCGCGCCGTTCCCATTCACCGGCCGCGCGGGTGGCGAAGAGCAGGGCCGCGGCCGGCCCGTGATCGCCCCGGGCGGCGGCGACCAGCGCCGGACTCAGCCGGGCGTCGGGAGCGTCGAGCAGCACCTCGTCGCCGGCGCACGGCTCGCCGACGAGGTGGGGGGAGGTCCTTGCCATCCGGCTCGGGCGGATGAACGGGAGCTGCATTGCCATGGTGCCGACCATTGAAAGTCGGCTGGTCATGACGGCGCCAGAGTGTTCATGGAACCTACGGAAAGTTGTACATCGGATGGTCAAGAGAGCGTAAAACCGTGACAGTTCGGCCCCTGTGGTCACACCAGCACCATCAGTTGCGGCGCAGCAGCCGGGTCGCTCCCGCCGCCACCGTCGTCGCCAGGATCCAGCCGAGCAAAATCATCGCCGTCGCCAGCCACTGCCAGGGTCCCCGCAGCTGCCAGAAGCCCACCTGGCCCAGGTCGATGACCGGCAGCAGCAGGTCGAGGGTGAACAGCGTGGGGTTCCACTCCGGATGTTCGCCCCGCTTCATCGGCGGATGGCCGGCCTGCGCGAAGGCGTAGGAGCCCGCCGCCCACAGCACCGCCATCCACACCGCGGCCCGGCCCGGCCGGTATCCGTAGGCGACCGTCCAGTCCTGCGCGTAGCCCCACAGCTTGGCCGCCATCGGCAGGCTCTCGCGGTGGCGGCGCTGCTTGGCCAGCAGCACCTCGCGGGCGTCCTCGTCCTCTCCGCCGGCCCGCAGCACGGCCGCGAGGCGCTCGTAGGGCTCCGGGTTGTACTCGGCGGTCGCCGCCGCCACCCAGGCCAGCCGCTCGTCCAGAGGGAACGGCCCGCGCGGCACCAGGTTCTCGTAGGCGAAGCCGCCCATGTGCAGCCGCCCCGGGCCCGGCCAGGCGTCCGCCCGGTCCATCAGGTTGACGACCTTCGCCCCGGACAGCACCACCCGCCCCCGCACCGGCTGCTCGCCGAGGAACCGCAGCTCCGGCGTCTGCACCCGGCGCAGCGACAGCTCCTGGTCGTCCGTGAGGGTGAACCGGGCCCGCTCGAAGTCGACGGCGTCACCGAACCGGCCGTCGTCCAGCCGGATGCCGCCCTCGCAGGCGAAGCGCTGGATCCGCGTCCCCTGCGCCGGGGTCATCCCGCTCATCGCCTGGGCGCCGACCCCCGCCGGCGTCAGATAGAGGCTGCGCTCGACGGTCAGCTGCGGGGCGTTCAACGCGAGCCGCTCGTACGGGTTGGACAGGCGCGCCCCGCGCAGGCTCAGGGAGACGCCGACGGTCGCGGCGCGCAGGCTCAGCTCGCCGTGCGACGACAGCAGCTCGGCCTGTAGGTCCTGGCCGACGGTCATGCCGTCCGCGGCGATCGACCGGCCGCTGTGGTCCCGGTGCACGATCGCCTGGTTGAGCATCAGGTCCGTGCCGATCTGCGCGTCCGTGAGCCGGATGCCGTGGTGGAAGCGGCAGCGCGGCAGATGCAGATCGCCCTCGGTGTGCACGCGGGCCGCCTCCAGCCGGGGCACCGAGCAGTCCACCATCCGCAGCGTCGTGAAGCGGGCCTCCGGCAGCAGCACGTCCTGCTCGAAACGGCACCGGCGCATCTCGACGTACGGCACCACCGTGCCGCCCGCGAGGTCCAGCGAACCGCTGACCTGCACGCCCATCAGTTTCAGCGACGACACGCGGCCGGCCAGGGCGGGCGGACCGTCCAGCAGCAGCCAGCACACGACCCGGGCCCGTACGGTCCGCTCCGCACCCCAGGGGTGGCCGCCGTGCGGATCGTCCACCACGGCGTCGCCGCTGCTCAGGTCGTACACGGTGCCGTTGCGGAAGGCCTGCCACATGCCCGCCTCGGCCGCGGTCAGGTCCCCGGGCAGCTCCCCGGCACGGACGCCTGCCCCCTCGGTCACAGCGCTTCCTTCCTCCCCGGGTACTCGCGGGTCACTTCCTCGTACACCCGTTCATGCCCGGTGAGTGACGTCCCGAACACAAGAAGTGAAGGTGATCTTCCGCCCTTCCGCGACGCGCTGTATCAGCCATTGATACGCGCGGACGACGCCTCACCCGGGTCTGAGAGAATTGAGCACGTGATCTCCCGAATCGACCTGCGTGGCGACGCCCTTCCCGAGGGCCCCGCCCTGCGCGACCTGCTGCCCCGAGCCGACTTCGACGTCGCGGCCGCCCTGGAGAAGGTGCGTCCGATCTGCGAGGACGTGCATCATCGGGGCGACGCGGCGCTGATCGACGCCGCCGAGCGGTTCGACGGGGTCCGGCTCGACCAGGTGCGCGTGCCGGCCGCCGCGCTCACCCGTGCGCTGGAGGAGCTCGACCCGGCCGTGCGCGCGGCCCTGGAGGAGTCCATCCGCCGCGCCCGGACCGTCCACCGCGCGCAGCGCCGCCAGACGCACACCACCCAGGTCGTGCCCGGCGGCAGCGTCACCGAGAAGTGGGTGCCGGTCGATCGCGTCGGGCTCTACGCGCCCGGCGGCCGGTCGGTGTACCCGTCCTCCGTGATCATGAACGTGGTGCCCGCGCAGGAGGCCGGCGTCGGGTCCGTCGCGCTCGCCTCGCCCGCCCAGGCCGGCTTCGGCGGCCTGCCGCACCCCACGATCCTCGCCGCCTGCGCCCTGCTCGGCGTCGACGAGGTGTACGCGGCCGGCGGTGCCACGGCCGTCGCCATGTTCGCCTACGGCACCGAGTCCTGCGCACCCGCGAACATGGTCACCGGCCCCGGGAACATCTGGGTCGCCGCCGCCAAGCGCTACTTCACCGGCAGGATCGGCATCGACGCCGAGGCCGGCCCGACCGAGATCGCGGTCCTCGCCGACGACACGGCCGACCCGGTCCACGTCGCCGCCGACCTGATCAGCCAGGCCGAGCACGACCCGCTGGCCGCCGCCGTCCTGGTCACCGACTCGGTCGAGCTCGCCGACGCGGTGGAGAAGGAACTGGAGCCGCAGGTCGCCGCCACCAAGCACGTCGACGACCGGATCGTCCCGGCCCTGTCGGGCAGGCAGTCCGCGATCGTGCTGGTGGACGGCGTCGACGAGGGCCTGCGGGTCGTCGACGCGTACGGCGCCGAGCACCTGGAGATCCAGACCGCCGACGCCGCCGCCGTCGCCGACCGGGTCCGCAACGCCGGTGCGATCTTCATCGGCCCCTGGGCGCCCGTGTCGCTGGGCGACTACGCGGCCGGCTCCAACCACGTCCTGCCCACCGGCGGGTGCGCCTGCCACTCCTCGGGACTGTCCGTCCAGTCCTTCCTGCGCGGCATCCACATCGTCGACTACACGCAGGACGCGCTGGCCGAGGTCGCGCACCACGTGGTGACGCTGGCGGAGGCGGAGGATCTGCCCGCGCACGGCGCGGCGATCAAGGCGAGGTTCGACTGGAAGGTTCCGCAGGGCAAGTGACAGGCATCGACGATCTCCCCGTACGGGACGAACTGCGCGGCAAGTCGCCCTACGGCGCGCCCCAGCTGGACGTCCCCGTACGGCTGAACACCAACGAGAACCCCTATCCGCTGCCCGAGCCGCTGGTCGAGCGGATCGCCGAGCGGGTCCGTGAGGCCGCCCGGAACCTCAACCGCTACCCCGACCGGGACGCGGTCGAGCTGCGCACCCGGCTGGCCGAGTACCTCACCGACACCTCCGGCCACGAGGTCGGTGTGGCCAACGTCTGGGCGGCCAACGGCTCCAACGAGGTCATCCAGCAGCTGCTGCAGACCTTCGGCGGACCGGGCCGCACGGCCATCGGCTTCGAGCCGTCGTACTCGATGCACGGCCTGATCTCGCGCGGCACCGGCACGGGCTGGATCTCCGGCCCCCGCAACGAGGACTTCACGATCGACCTCGCCGCCGCGGAGAAGGCGATCGCCGAGAACCAGCCGGACGTCGTCTTCATCACCACCCCCAACAACCCCACGGGCACGGCCGTACCGCCCGAGACGGTCCTCGCGCTGTACGAGGCCGCCCAGGCCGCCAAGCCCTCGATGGTCGTGGTCGACGAGGCCTACATCGAGTTCAGCCACGGCGACTCGCTGCTGCCGCTGATCGAGGGCCGCCCGAACCTCGTCGTCTCCCGCACGATGTCGAAGGCGTTCGGCGCGGCGGGACTGCGCCTGGGCTACCTCGCGGCGCACCCGGCCGTCGTCGACGCCGTCCAGCTGGTCCGGCTGCCCTACCACCTGTCGGCCGTCACCCAGGCGACCGCCCTGGCCGCCCTGGAACACACCGCCACGCTGCTGGGCTACGTCGAGCAGCTCAAGGCCGAACGGGACCGCCTGGTCACCGAACTGCTCGCCCTCGGCTACGAGGTGACCGCCTCCGACGCCAACTTCGTGCAGTTCGGCCGCTTCGAGGACTCCCACGAGACCTGGCGGAAGATCCTCGACCGGGGCGTCCTGGTCCGGGACAACGGCGTGCCCGGCCGGCTCCGGGTCACCGCCGGAACCCCCGAAGAGAACGACGCGTTCCTCGACGCGGTACGTGAGTTGAAGAAGGAGCAGAGCACATGAGCCGCGTAGGCCGCATAGAGCGGGTGACCAAGGAGACCTCGGTCCTCGTCGAGATCGACCTCGACGGCACCGGCAAGACCGACATCAAGACCGGCGTCGGCTTCTACGACCACATGCTCGACCAGCTCGGCCGGCACGGTCTGTTCGACCTCACCGTGAAGACCGAGGGCGACCTGCACATCGACTCGCACCACACCATCGAGGACACCGCCCTCGCCCTCGGCGCCGCCTTCAAGCAGGCCCTCGGCGACAAAGTCGGCATCTACCGCTTCGGCAACTGCACGGTCCCGCTGGACGAGTCCCTCGCCCAGGTCACCGTCGACCTGTCCGGCCGCCCCTACCTCGTGCACACCGAGCCCGAGAAGATGGCGCCGATGATCGGCGAGTACGACACCACCATGACCCGGCACATCCTGGAGTCCTTCGTGGCCCAGGCGCAGATCGCGCTGCACGTGCACGTGCCCTACGGGCGCAACGCGCACCACATCGTGGAGTGCCAGTTCAAGGCGCTCGCCCGGGCCCTGCGGTACGCCTCGGAGCGCGACCCGCGCGCGGCCGGCATCCTCCCCTCCACGAAGGGCGCCCTGTGAACGGCACCTCGACCCTGCTGATCGTCGTCGGCCTGTTCCTCGTCGGCGGGATCTACTCCTTCGTGAAGCAGAAGATGCCCAAGGGCCTGATCGTGCTGCTGTCCATCGGCGCCGCGATGTGCCTGGCGGCCGGTGTGGTGAGGCTGGAGGTGTGGAATTGAGCGCCCCGCAGAAGAAGGTGGTGGTCTTCGACTACGGCTTCGGCAACGTCCGTTCCGCCGAACGCGCCCTCGCGCGCGCGGGAGCCGACGTCGAGATCACCCGTGACTACGACAAGGCCATGAACGCCGACGGCCTGCTGGTACCCGGCGTCGGCGCCTTCGCCTCCTGCATGACGGGCCTGCGCGAGGCACGCGGCGACTGGATCGTCGACCGCCGGCTCTCCGGCGGCCGCCCGGTGATGGGCATCTGCGTCGGCATGCAGATCCTCTTCGCGCGTGGCATCGAGCACGGCGTCGAGAGCGAGGGCCTCGACGAGTGGCCCGGCTCCGTCGAGCCGCTCCAGGCCGACGTCGTGCCCCACATGGGCTGGAACACCGTGGAGGCGGCGCCCGGCTCGCGGCTGTTCGCCGGCCTCGACCCGGACGCCCGCTTCTACTTCGTGCACTCCTACGCCGTCCACGACTGGTCGCTGGAGACGCACAACCCGACCATCGAGGCCCCCAAGGTCACCTGGTCCACGCACGGCAAGCCGTTCGTCGCGGCCGTCGAGAACGGCGCCCTGTGGGCCACGCAGTTCCACCCCGAGAAGTCCGGCGACGCCGGAGCCCAGCTCCTCACCAACTGGATCGGAACACTGTGAGCAAGCTCGAACTCCTCCCCGCCGTCGACGTCCGGGACGGCCAGGCCGTCCGTCTGGTGCACGGCGAGTCCGGCTCGGAGACCTCCTACGGCTCCCCGCTGGAGGCCGCCCTCGCCTGGCAGCGCTCCGGTGCCGAGTGGCTGCACCTGGTCGACCTGGACGCCGCGTTCGGCACCGGCGACAACCGCGAGCTGATCGCCGAGGTCGCCCGGGCCATGGACATCAAGGTGGAGCTGTCCGGCGGCATCCGCGACGACGACACCCTCGCCGCCGCCCTCGCCACCGGCTGCAGGCGCGTCAACCTCGGCACGGCCGCCCTGGAGACGCCCGAGTGGGTCGCCAAGGTCATCTCGGAGCACGGCGACAAGATCGCCGTCGGTCTCGACGTCCGCGGCACGACCCTGCGCGGCCGCGGCTGGACCCGCGACGGCGGCGACCTCTACGAGACGCTGGAGCGCCTCGACAAGGAGGGCTGCGCCCGGTACGTCGTCACCGACATCGCCAAGGACGGCACGCTCCAGGGCCCGAACCTGGAGCTGCTGAAGAACGTCTGCGCCGCCACCGACCGCCCGGTCGTGGCCTCCGGCGGGGTCTCCTCGCTCGACGACCTGCGGGCCATCGCCGACCTAGTCCCGCTCGGTGTCGAAGGAGCCATCGTCGGGAAGGCGCTGTACGCGAAGGCGTTCACCCTGGAAGAGGCCTTGGAGGCTGTGTCGTCATGACCGTACGGCGTGTGCAGAGCGGAAGTCCCTGGGAAGAGTCCGTCGGCTTTGCACGCGCCGTCGAGGCGGGCGACCGTGTCCTGGTCGCGGGCACGACCGCCTTCAAGGGCGACGTGCTCTACGGCGAGGGCGACCCGTACGAGCAGGCCAAGGTGGCCTTCACCACCGCCCTGGAGGCGATCGCCGAACTCGGGCTCGCACCCGAGTCGGTGATCCGCACCCGCGTGTACCTGGCCCACGCCCGCGATGTCGACGCGGTGGGCCGGGCCCACAAGGAGCTGTTCGACGGCGTGCGCCCGGTCACGACCCTGCTCATCGTGCAGGGCTTCATCGACTCCCGGGTCCTGGTGTCGGTGGAAGTGGAAGCATTCAGAGGGACACCCTCCGAGGAACACTAGAGGAGCACGATTCATGACCCTGGCGGTCCGAGTCATCCCCTGCCTGGACGTGGACAACGGCCGGGTCGTCAAGGGCGTCAACTTCCAGAACCTGCGCGACGCGGGCGACCCCGTCGAGATGGCCAAGGTGTACGACGCCGAGGGCGCCGACGAGCTGACGTTCCTGGACATCACGGCCTCGTCGGGCAACCGCGAGACCACCTACGACGTCGTGCGCCGCACGGCCGAGCAGGTGTTCATCCCGCTCACGGTCGGCGGCGGCGTCCGCACCGCCGAGGACGTGGACAAGCTGCTGCGGGCGGGAGCGGACAAGGTCGGCGTCAACACCGCCGCCATCGCCCGCCCGGAGCTCATCCGCGAGATCGCCGAGCGCTTCGGACGCCAGGTCCTGGTCCTGTCGGTGGACGCCCGCCGCACCGACTCGGGCTCCTTCGAGGTGACCACCCACGGCGGCCGCCGCTCCGCAGGCATCGACGCCGTCGAATGGGCCCACCGGGCCGCGGAACTGGGCGCGGGCGAGATCCTGCTCAACTCGATGGACGCGGACGGCACCAAGGACGGCTACGACCTGGAGATGATCCGGGCCGTCCGCAAGCACGTCACGGTCCCCGTCATCGCCTCGGGCGGCGCGGGCGGACTGGCCGACTTCCCCCCGGCCGTCGAGGCCGGCGCGGACGCGGTCCTGGCCGCGTCGGTGTTCCACTTCGGAGACCTGCGGATCGGCCAGGTCAAGCAGACGCTGCGGGAGGCGGGGCACCCGGTGCGCTGACGCCGCCCCCGACCGCCGAGAGCCCCGGCCGCGTGCTGCGACCGGGGCTCCGGCATGCCCGCTCAGATCCCGAGCTGCTTCGACTCGTTGAGTTTCGCGATCGCGTTCTCGTCGCCGTCCAGGCCGACCTTGGCCGCGCTCTGCCGGCCGTAGGCGAACAGCACCAGCTCGGACGGCTCGCCGGTCACCGTGACCACCGGGGTGCCACGGTGGGCGACCGCCGTCTGGCCGTCGGGGCGCCGCAGGACCAGGCCCGTCGGGACGCCGCGGCCCATCAGACGGGCCGTGCGCTCCAGGCGGGACCACAGGGCGTCCTGGAAGACCGGGTCGAGATCGCGCGGCGACCAGTCGGGCTGGGCGCGGCGGACGTCCTCGGTGTGGACGTAGAACTCGATGATGTTCGACGCCTCGTCGACCGGCTTGAGGGAGAAGGGGGAGAACCGCGGGGGGCCCGTACGGAGCAGCTGGATCAGCTCCTCGTACGGCTTGCCGGTGTACTCCGCCATCACCTTGTCCAGACGCGGCGCGAGCTGCTTGATCAGCATCCCGCCGGCGGCGTCCGGGCGGCGCTCGCGCACCACCACGTGCGCCGCGAGGTCCCGGGTCCGCCAGCCCTCGCACAGGGTGGGCGCGTCCGGGCCCGCGGTCTCCAACAGGTCGGCGAGGAGAAGTCGTTCACGCTTGGCATGGGTCGACATGGGGCCCAGCCTACGACCGGCCCCCCGGTCCGCCCAGTGGACACTCCACCGGGAACGTCAGTGGCGCGCGGCACAATGGTCACCATGACCAGCACGCCCAGCCCCCTCGACCCGGAGATCGCCGCGCGCCTCAAGCGCAGCCCCGACGGCCTCCTGCCCGCCATCGCCCAGCAGTACGACACCAACGAGGTGCTGATGCTCGGCTGGATGGACGACGAGGCGCTGCACCGTACCCTCACCACCGGCCGGTGCACGTACTGGTCGCGCAGCCGCGGGGAGTACTGGGTCAAGGGCGACACCTCCGGCCACTTCCAGTGGGTGAAGTCCGTCGCCCTGGACTGCGACGCCGACACCGTGCTCGTCAGGGTCGACCAGGTCGGCGCCGCCTGCCACACCGGGGCCCGCACCTGTTTCGACGAGGACGTGCTCCTCGAGGACGGCGGCTCCGACCGCGCCGCCCGGGATCAGTAAGGTCAGCGGCCATGGACCTCGAGACGTTCCGCAAGCTCGCCACCGACCGGCGGGTCATCCCCGTCACCCGCAAGCTCCTCGCCGACGGCGACACCCCGGTCGCGCTCTACCGCAAGCTCGCCGCCGAGCGGCCCGGCACCTTCCTGCTGGAGTCCGCGGAGAACGGCCGCTCGTGGTCCCGGTACTCCTTCGTCGGCGTACGGTCCGCCGCCACGCTGACCGCACGCGACGGGCAGGCGCACTGGCTCGGCGCCCCGCCCGTCGGCGTGCCCACGGGCGGCGACCCCCTCGCCGCCCTGCGCGCCACCATCGACACCCTGCACACGCCCCACCAGGAGGGCATGCCGCCCTTCACCGGCGGCATGGTCGGCTACCTCGGCTACGACATCGTCCGCCGCCTGGAGAAGATCGGCCCCGGCGAGCGCGACGACCTGAAGCTGCCCGAGCTGACCATGCTCCTCACCAGCGACCTGGCCGTCATGGACCACTGGGAGGGCTCGGTCCTGTTGATCGCCAACGCGATCAACCACAACGACCTGGAGACGGGCGTCGACGAGGCCTACGCCGACGCCGTCGCCCGCCTCGACGCGATGCAGGCCGACCTCTCCCGCCCGGTCGCCCAGCCCCCGGCCGTCCTCCCGCCCTCCGAGCTCCCCGAGTACACCGCGCTGTGGGGCGGACCCGACTTCCAGGTGGCCGTCGAGGACATCAAGGAGCGCATCCGGGCCGGTGAGGCCTTCCAGGTGGTCCCCTCCCAGCGTTTCGAGACGCCGTGCACCGCGAGCGCGCTGGACGTCTACCGGGTCCTGCGGGCCACCAACCCGTCCCCGTACATGTACCTGTTCCGCTTCGACGGCTTCGACGTCGTCGGCTCGTCCCCGGAAGCCCTGGTCAAGGTCGAGGACGGCCGCGCCATGGTGCACCCCATCGCCGGCACCCGCTGGCGCGGCGCCACCCCCCAGGAGGACCAGGCCCTCGCCGACGAGCTGCTCGCCGACCCCAAGGAACGCGCCGAGCACCTCATGCTCGTCGACCTGGGCCGCAACGACCTGGGGCGGGTCTGCGAGCCCGGCTCGGTCGAGGTCGTCGACTTCATGTCCGTCGAGCGGTACTCGCACGTCATGCACATCGTCTCGACCGTGACCGGCCGCGTCGCCCCGGGCCGCACCGCCTTCGACGTCCTCACCGCCTGCTTCCCGGCCGGCACCCTCTCCGGCGCCCCGAAACCCCGCGCCATGCAGATCATCGACGAACTCGAACCCTCCCGCCGCGGCCTCTACGGCGGCTGCGTCGGCTACCTCGACTTCGCCGGCGACTCCGACACGGCCATCGCCATCCGCACGGCCCTCCTGCGCGACGGGACCGCCTACGTCCAGGCCGGCGCGGGTATCGTCGCCGACTCCGACCCGGTCGCCGAGGACACCGAGTGCCGCAACAAGGCGGCCGCGGTCCTGCGCGCCGTCCACACGGCGAACCGGCTCGGAAAGGCATGAGATGACCCCCGGGTGACGGTTCGCCCGGGCTTCAGGCGATAGTGGGGTACGTGACTGCTGTACCGCACCCCCGTTCCGAAGCCCCCGGATCCGCCCGGGCCGGCCGCCTGAGCCTCGCCGTGGCGCTGCTGAGCGGCGCGCTCGGCGCCGCCGTGGCGCTGCTCGCCACCCGGCAGGAGTGGTCGCAGGGCACCGCGACGGTGGCCGGCGGCGCCTTCCCCCTCACCGCCAAGGGCAGCGACGTCACGGGTGTTCCCGCGGCGCTCGCCATAGTGGGCCTCGCCGCGCTCGTCGCCGTGTTCGCCGTCCGCCGCGCCGGCCGCCTGATCGTCGCCGCGCTGCTGGCGCTCTCCGGCGTCGGCATCGTCGCCGCGGCCCTGCTCGGCGCCTCCGACAGCGCCGCGCTCGACGAGCAGGCCGCGCAGGCCTCCGGCGACACCTCGGCCTCCGTCGACGCCCTCAGCCACACGGCCTGGCCCTACGTCGCGGTCGTCGGCGGCGCCCTGATCCTGCTGGCCGGGCTGCTCGCCCTGCGCTACGGCCGGCTGTGGCCCGGCATGTCCGGCCGCTACGAGCGCTCCGGCACGCCCCAGCCGCGCCGCAAGGCCCCCGCCGTCGACCCCGACCGCCCCGAGGACCTGTGGAAGGCGCTCGACCGCGGCGAGGACCCGACCGGCGCCTGAGCCCGCACGGGCGACCGGGAGCGGCAGGGGGAGCACCCCCGCTCACCCCGCACGCGCGCGTGCGGGACAATGGGCCCGAGCGTCCTGCTCAGATACGCACACAGCAACGAGGAGCAAGCAATGGCGGGCAGCAGCCACGGTCACACCCCGGCCGCCTGGACCGGTGTCACGATCGCGTTCATCGGTTTCTGCGTCTCGGGCGCGTTCATGGTGCTGGACCAGCCGGTGGGCTTCTGGGCGGGCATGGTGGTCGTGCTGCTCGGCGGTGTCGTCGGCGGCATCATGCGGATGATGGGCCTCGGCCAGCCCAAGGACCTGCACCAGCCGCACCGGATGACGGGCGACCGCGAGCCGGCGCGCGCCGAGGGCTGACCCCCGCGGAACACCTGGTCGCACGAGGGGCGACCGGCACTCGGGTGCCGGGACCGCCCCTCACGCGCGTCCGGGGCACAATGCCTGGCGTGAACGCCGAGAGCCGAAGGGTGACGCCGAGCGTCCCGAGCCGTCTGGCCATTCCCGCAGGAGTGCTCGCGGCCGTCGCCGCCGCGTTCGCCTACGTGGGCGCCGTGGACCCCAACGAGCCCGGCCACTACCCCGTCTGCCCGCTGCTGCGCCACACCGGCCTCTACTGCCCCGGCTGCGGCGGACTGCGCAGCGCGCACGCCTTCGTCCACGGGGACGTCCTCACCGCGCTGCACGCCAACGCGCTCGCGACCCTCGGCTATCTGGGCTTCGCCGTGCTGTGGACCGTATGGGTGGTCCACGCGGTCCGCGGGCGCCCCCTGCGGATCGACCCCCGCCCGGGGCTGGTGTGGAGCCTCGGGGCGTTGCTGCTGGTCTTCTCCGTCGTCCGGAACCTGCCCTTCGGCGGCTGGCTCCACCCCTGATCAGCGGACGGAGGTCCAGGTACTGGGACCGGCGTCAACCGGATGCGAGGCCTGCGCCCCGCTGCGGATACCATCGCAGTGACCGTCGGTTGTCCGGTCGGTCGCTGGAACTGTCAAGAGTCTGGAAGGGGGCCGCTCGCGTGAGTGTGCTCGACGAGATCATCGACGGAGTCCGTGCCGACCTCGCGGAGCGGCAGGCGCGCGTCAGCCTCGACGAGCTCAAGGAGCGCGCGGCGAAGGCTCCCGCGGCCAAGGACGGCGTGGCCGCACTGCGCGGTGACGGTGTCAAGGTCATCTGCGAGGTCAAGCGCTCCAGCCCGTCCAAGGGCGCGCTGGCCGCGATCGCCGACCCGGCCGGTCTCGCCGCCGACTACGAGGCGGGCGGCGCGGCCGTCATCTCCGTCCTCACCGAGGAGCGCCGCTTCGGCGGCTCGCTCGCCGACCTGGAGGCGGTCCGCGCCCGGGTGGACATCCCGGTCCTGCGCAAGGACTTCATCGTCACGTCGTACCAGCTGTGGGAGGCCCGCGCCTACGGCGCCGACGTCGTGCTGCTGATCGTCGCCGCCCTCGACCAGCCCGCCCTGGAGTCCCTCATCGAGCGCGCCGAGTCCATCGGGCTCACGCCGCTCGTCGAGGTGCACGACGAGGACGAGGTGGAGCGCGCGGTCGACGCGGGCGCCCGCGTGATCGGCGTCAACGCGCGCAACCTCAAGACCCTCGAGGTCGACCGCGGCACCTTCGAGCGGGTGGCACCGGAGATCCCCGGCCACATCGTCAAGATCGCCGAGTCCGGTGTCCGCGGCCCGCACGACCTCATCGCCTACGCCAACGCCGGCGCCGACGCGGTGCTGGTCGGCGAGTCCCTGGTCACCGGCAAGGACCCCAGGACGGCCGTCTCGGACCTCGTCGCGGCCGGCGAGCACCCCGCACTCCGGCACGGCCGGAGCTGATCACCGCTAAACTTGCCCCGATGACTCCCACCCTGACGACCGTGGACCGGTACGCCCGCCTCGCGCGCGGCTGCCGCCCCCGCGGCTGCCGCGCGCCCGCCCGCCGGGTCCACGGCCGCCGCGTCCGGTACGTCATCGGTGACGAACCCGGGCAGGTCAACGGCATGCGATGGCAGCAGCGCCCCGCAAGGGGCGCGGGGCTCTGTTCGATGTGCGGCTACCGCCGCGTGGGCGCGACCAGCCCCCACGGGCCCGCGGCCACCTGACCATCCCCGCCCCCACGGCGATCAGTGCATTCCACACACACTCACCGTGAGGTATTCGCATGCCCAGCCAGTTCTTCATCCCCGACCCCGAGGGTCAAACCCCCAATGTCGATGGCTACTTCGGGGCCTTCGGCGGCAAGTTCATCCCCGAGGCCCTCGTCGCCGCCGTCGACGAGGTGGCCGTGGAGTACGACAAGGCCAAGCACGACCCGGAGTTCGCCAGGGAACTCGACGACCTCCTGGTCAACTACACCGGCCGCCCCTCGGCGCTCACCGAGGTCCCCCGATTCGCCGCGGAAGCGGGGGGCGCACGGATCTTCCTGAAGCGGGAAGACCTCAACCACACCGGCTCCCACAAGATCAACAACGTCCTCGGCCAGGCCCTGCTCACCCGGCGCATGGGCAAGACCCGGGTCATCGCCGAGACCGGCGCCGGACAGCACGGCGTGGCCACGGCCACCGCCTGTGCGCTCTTCGGCCTCGAGTGCACCATCTACATGGGCGAGATCGACACGCAGCGCCAGGCCCTCAACGTGGCCCGCATGCGCATGCTCGGCGCCGAGGTCATCGCCGTGAAGTCCGGCAGCCGCACGCTGAAGGACGCCATCAACGAGGCCTTCCGCGACTGGGTCGCCAACGTCGACCACACCCACTACCTCTTCGGCACCGTCGCCGGACCGCACCCCTTCCCCGCGATGGTCCGCGACTTCCACCGGGTCATCGGTGTCGAGGCCCGCCGCCAGCTCCTGGAGCGTGCCGGGCGCCTGCCCGACGCGGCCGTCGCCTGTGTCGGCGGCGGCTCCAACGCCATCGGTCTCTTCCACGCCTTCATCCCCGACGAGGGCGTCCGCCTCATCGGCTGCGAGCCGGCCGGGCACGGCGTCGAGACCGGCGAGCACGCCGCGACCCTCACCGCGGGCGAGCCCGGCATCCTGCACGGCTCCCGCTCCTACGTCCTCCAGGACGACGAGGGCCAGATCACCGAGCCCTACTCGATCTCCGCGGGCCTGGACTACCCGGGCATCGGCCCGGAGCACTCCTACCTGAAGGACTCCGGCCGCGGCGAGTACCGCGCGGTCACCGACGACGCCGCCATGCAGGCCCTGCGCCTGCTGTCGCGCACCGAGGGCATCATCCCGGCCATCGAGTCCGCCCACGCCCTCGCCGGAGCCCTGGAGGTCGGCAAGGAGCTGGGCAAGGACGGGCTGATCGTCGTCAACCTGTCCGGCCGCGGTGACAAGGACATGGACACCGCCGCGCGCTACTTCGGCCTGTACGACACCGACGCCGAGGTCGCCGCCGACACCGACACCGACACCGCCGAGATCGAGGGGGACGCCAAGTGAGCGGCAACATCCAGCTGTTGACGGACACCCTCGCCACGGCGAAGTCCGAAGGGCGTTCGGCGCTCATCGCCTACCTCCCGGCCGGGTTCCCGACCGTGGACGGCGGCATCGAGGCGATCAAGGCCGTCATCGACGGCGGCGCCGACGTCGTGGAGGTGGGCCTGCCGCACAGCGACCCCGTCCTCGACGGCCCGGTCATCCAGACCGCCGACGACATCGCCCTGCGCGGCGGCGTGAAGATCGCCGACGTGCTGCGCACGGTCCGCGAGGCCCATACCGCCACGGGCAAGCCGATCCTCGTCATGACGTACTGGAACCCCATCGACCGCTACGGCGTCGAACGGTTCACCGCCGAGCTCGCCGAGGCGGGCGGCGCCGGGTGCATCCTGCCCGACCTGCCCGTGCAGGAATCGGCGCTGTGGCGGGAACACGCCGAGAAGCACGGTCTCGCCACCGTCTTCGTCGTCGCGCCCAGCAGCAAGGACGAGCGGCTCGCGCAGATCACCGCGGCGGGCAGCGGCTTCGTCTACGCCGCCTCCCTGATGGGCGTCACCGGCACCCGCGCCACCGTCAGCTCGCAGGCCCAGGGCCTGGTGGAACGCACCCGGGCCACGCGCGCCGACCTGCCCGTCTGCGTCGGGCTCGGCGTCTCCGACGCCACCCAGGCCGCCGAGGTCGCCGGTTTCGCCGACGGCGTGATCGTCGGCTCGGCCTTCGTCAAGGCGATGCTGGACGCCCCGGACGACGCCGCCGGTCTGGACGCCGTGCGCGCGCTCGCCGGTGACCTCGCCCGGGGCGTGCGCCGGCAGGCGTAAGAAACCGGGAAGTCATACAGGTCCCTCGTACGGGTGGACCTGGGGCCGGGGAGGCGCGGTGCGCCTCCCCGGTTCGTTTCCGGGGTGTGAGCGAGAAGAACCGTGAGGGAAAGCGCACCGCCCGGGAGAAGCTGGCGGTCGAGCGCGAGAAGCAGAAGTCCGCGGACAAGCGCCGGCGCGCGCTGATCGTCGGCGGCGCCGTCGTCGCCGTCCTGGGACTCGCGGCGGTGATCGGCGTCGTCGCGGCCAACGCCGGCAAGGACGACGGCAGCGAGGCCTCGGGGCCGGTCGTGGTGCCCTCCGGAGCACGGGGCAAGGACAGCCTCGCCCTCCCGGTCGGCAAGGACAGTGCCAAGTCCACGCTCACGGTGTGGGAGGACTTCCGCTGCCCCGCGTGCAAGTCCTTCGAGACGGCGTACCGGCCGGTGATCCACGAACTGACCGACGCCGGCGACCTGAAGGTCGAGTACCACCTGGTGACCCTGATCGACGGCAACATGCGCGGCACGGGCTCCCGCAACGCCGCCAACGCGGCGGCCTGCGCCCAGGACGCCGGGAAGTTCCCCGCCTACCACGACGTCCTCTTCGACCACCAGCCCTCGGAGGTCGACGACGCCTACGCGGACAACGCCCGGCTGATCGAGCTGGCCGGCAAGGTCGACGGACTGGACACCCCCGCCTTCCGCACCTGTGTCGAGAAGGGCACGCACAACGGCTGGGTCACCAAGTCCCACCAGGCGTTCGACAAGGGCGGCTTCTCGGGCACGCCGACCGTGCTGTTCGACGGCGAGAACATCTACCAGGACCGGACGATGACCCCCGCCAAGCTGAAGCAGATGGTGCGGGAGGCGAACAAGGGGTAAGGGCGTAAGGGCCATTCTCACGCCCCTGTTATGGACCCGTAGCCGGGCTGCCTGCCGCGGGCCCGGTGCGGCACGGTAGCGTCGACCTTGCCATGGAACTTGCCTTCATTCCCAGCCCGTCGCGCGGGGTGCTGTACCTCGGCCCCATTCCGCTGCGCGGCTACGCGTTCTGCATCATCATCGGCGTCTTCGTCGCGGTCTGGCTCGGCAACAAGCGCTGGATCGCCCGGGGCGGGCGGGCCGGCACGGTGGCCGACATCGCTGTCTGGGCCGTGCCGTTCGGCCTGGTCGGCGGCCGGCTCTACCACGTGATCACGGACTACGAGCTGTACTTCAGCGAGGGCCGTGACTGGGTGGACGCCTTCAAGATCTGGGAGGGCGGCCTCGGCATCTGGGGCGCGATCGCGCTGGGTGCGCTGGGCGCGTGGATCGGCTGCCGCCGCCGCGGCATCCCGATGCCGGCCTACGCCGACGCCGTCGCGCCGGGCATCGCCTTCGCCCAGGCGATCGGCCGCTGGGGCAACTGGTTCAACCAGGAGCTGTACGGCAAGCCCACCGATCTGCCCTGGGCCCTGGAGATCACCTCCTCGTCGGACGGGCGGGTGCCGGGCACCTACCACCCGACGTTCCTGTACGAGTCGCTGTGGTGCATCGGTGTGGCGCTCCTGGTCATCTGGGCCGACCGCCGCTTCCGGCTCGGACACGGCCGGGCGTTCGCGCTGTACGTCGCCGCGTACTGCGCGGGGCGTGGCTGGATCGAGTACATGCGCGTCGACGACGCCCACCACATCCTGGGCGTCCGGCTGAACGTGTGGACCGCGATCCTCGTGTTCCTGCTCGCGGTGACGTACCTGGTGGTGTCGTCGAAGAAGCGGCCCGGACGGGAGGACGTCGTCGAGCCGGGTGCGGATGCCTCCGGCGGTGAGACCGACGGTGCCGAGCCGGCCGATGCCACGGGCAAGGCCGACCGGGCCGAGGACGCCGGGGAGGACGACCAGCCCGCGGACGACGCCGAGACGGACGGTGCCAGGAACGAGGCCGGGTCGGGGAAGAAGACCTGACGGTCCAGCCGCATGTGACGCGCCGAGGGCGCCCGGGACTCTCCCCGGGCGCCCTTCGGCACGTCAGGGCTCGGTACGTGAGAGGCGGTGGGTGTGGGAAGGGTGTGTCCCGCCGTGGCCGTCGGTTCGTCAGCGGTGACGGGTCAGGGCCAGGGTGCGCCGGGCCGCCGTGACCATCGCCGCGTCGATGAAGCGGCCGTCCGGCAGGGCCTGGGCGCCCTGCTCGGCGGCGGCCGCCTCGAGGACCGTTTCCGCCTGCTCGATCTCCTCCGCGCCGGGCAGATAGGCCCGCTCGATCACCGGCAGCTGGCGGGGGTGGATCGCGGCCCGGCCCAGAAAGCCCAGGGCGCGGCCGTGCGCGCAGGAGGCGGCCAGTCCCTCCTGGTCGTGGATGTCCGGGTGGACCGACTGGGCCGGTGGCGGCAGGCCCGCGGCGCGGGCGGCCACCACCACCCGGGAGCGGGACCAGTCCAGGCCCGTGCCGTCGCGCACGCCGAGGTCGGCGCAGAGGTCGGCCTCCCCGAGCGAGATGCCCCGCAGACGGGGGTGGGCGGTCGCGACGGCGTAGGCCCGCTCCACACCGAGGGCCGTCTCCAGGAGCGCGTACAGGTCGGTCCGTGCCGTGCGGCGGGCCACACGGACGATCTCGGCGGCCGAGGTCACCTTGGGCAGCCGCAGCCCGGACAAACCCGGCGCTCCCACGAGGGCGGCGATGTCCTGCTCGCCCCGGCCGCCCAGCGGGTTGACGCGTACGTGGACCGGCACCGGGGGCCCTTCCGTGAGCAGCTCCGCGGTGGCGGCGCGGGCGTAGGCCTTGCGGTCCGGGGGGACCGCGTCCTCCAGGTCGACGACCACGACGTCGGCGCCGCTGGTGAGGGCCTTCGCCACCACGTGCGGGCGGTCGCCCGGGACGTAGAGCCAGGTGAGCGGGTACGCCGTCACAGGGCGCCCTCCGCGCGCAGCGCGGCGAGGTCGCCCGGGGTCAGGCCCAGCTCGGTGAGGACCTCCTCGGTGTCGGCGCCGTGCGGGCGGCCGGCCCAGCGGATCACGCCGGGTGTGGCGGAGAGGCGGAACAGGACGTTCTGCATGCGCAGCGGGCCCAGTTCGGGGTCGTCGACGGTGGTGATGGTCTCCAGGGCCTGGTACTGCGGGTCCGCCATCACGTCCCGGACGTCCTGGACCGGGGCCACCGCCGCCTCGGCCTTCTCGAACGCGGCCAGGACGTCGGTGCGGGTGCGCGCGGCGATCCAGGTGCCGACCGCCTCGTCCAGGACGTCGGCGTGCAGGGCGCGCTCGGCGCCCGTGGCGAACCAGGGTTCGTCGATCAGTTCCGGGCGGCCGACCAGGTGCATCACGCGTTCCGCGACCGACTGGGCCGAGGTGGAGACGGCGACCCAGGTGCCGTCCGCGGTGCGGTAGACCCCGCGCGGGGCGTTGTTGGGGGAGCGGTTGCCGGTGCGGGGCTGGACGTGCCCGAGCTGGTCGTACCAGAGGGGCTGGGGGCCGAGCGCGGCCAGGATCGGCTCGATCAGGGCCGTGTCGACGACCTGGCCCTCGCCGGTGCGCTCGCGGGCGGCGAGCGCGGTCATCACGGCGTACGCCGTCGTCAGGCCCGCGATGGAGTCGGCCAGGCCGAACGGCGGGAGGGTCGGGGGCGCGTCCGGTTCGCCGGTGATCGCGGCGAAGCCGCTCATCGCCTCGGCGAGGGTGCCGAAGCCGGGGCGATGAGCGTAGGGGCCGAACTGTCCGAAGCCGGTGACCCGGGCGAGGACCAGGCGGGGGTTGGCCGCCGACAGCTCCGGCCAGCCCAGGTCCCACTTCTCCAGAGTGCCGGGGCGGAAGTTCTCGATGATCACGTCGGTGCGGGCGGCCAGGCGCAGGAGGATGGCACGGCCGCCGGGCTTCGACAGGTCGAGCGTCATGGTCCGCTTGTTGCGGCCCAGCATCTTCCACCACAGGCCCACGCCGTCCTTGGAGGGGCCGTGGCCGCGGGAGGGGTCCGGCCTGCCCGGGTGCTCGATCTTGACGACCTCGGCGCCGAAGTCGCCGAGCAGGGTGGCGGCCATCGGGCCGGCGAAGAGCGTGGCGAGGTCGAGGACGCGCAGGCCGGTGAGGGGCCCGGTGGTGGAGGCGGTCATGGGCGTCGGGTCTCCCGGTACGTGAGGTGGGCGAGGGTGTCGAAGCCGATGCCGTTGAAGTCGCCGATGGACGTGGCCAGCCGGTTCTTCAGGGGTGCGGTCCATCGGTCGGGGAGCGCCGCGGGGTGCCCGGCCAGCAGTCCGGTGATGCTGCCCGCCGTCGCGCCGTTGGAGTCGGTGTCCCAGCCGCCGCTCACCGCGCGGCAGACGGAGCCGGTGAAGTCGCCGTTCGCGTGGGTGAGGGCGGCGGCGATCAGCGCGGTGTTGGGGACGGCGTGCACCCAGTGGTGGGTGGCGGCGTGGGTGGCGTGGAGTGCGTCGACGACGGTGTCGAAGTCCTCGTGCTCGTGCGCGAGCCGGACGGCTTCGGTGACGGCCCGGGCGAGACGGGAGCGTGGCGGGACGACGGTGAGGCCGGTGCGGAGACAGGTGTGGACGTCGTGGTCGCCGGTCGCGGCCGTTGCGATGACGGCCGCCGTGAACATCGCCGCGTAGACGCCGTTGGCGGTGTGCGTGAGAGTGGCGTCCCGGTGGGCCTGCCCGGCCGCCGCGGCCGGGTCGCCGGGATTGGTCCAGCCGTGGACGTCGGCGCGGATCAGGGCGCCGATCCATTCGCGGAACGGGTTGCGGTGGCGGGCGGTGTGCGGGGGCTCCAGGCCGGTCAGGAGGTTGCGGTAGGCGACGCGTTCGGCGGTGAACGTACGGCCGGCGGGGAGTTCGTCGAGCCAGGTCCGGGCCACGTCCGCGGTGGTGAAGGCCGTGCCGTACCGCTGGAGCAGGACGAGGTTGAGCACCGGGTAGTCGAGGTCGTCGTCCTCGGGCATGCCGTCGATGTTCTCGGCGAGGGAGGTGGCTGCCGAGCGGCGGTTCCAGGGATGCCGTTCCAGGAGTTCCGCCGGGACGCCCCGGGCGGTGAAGTAGGTGGTGAGGGGCCAGTTGCCGGTGGAGCGGGCGAGCCGGCGGATGGCGTCGAGGGGGAGCTTCTCGACCGGCTTGCCCAGGAGGCAGCCGGCGGCGCGGCCGAGCCAGGCGGCTTCCAGGTGTTCCGGGGTGGTGGCCGGGATGCCCAGGGGTTCGGGCCAGTCGGGGCACGCCGCCTTGATCCTCTCCAGGTCTGTCGGCTCGTCGTCGGTCAGGCGGCTGGGGAGGTCCGCCAGTTCGTCCAGGAGGTCCGCGGCCAGCCGGCGCAGGTAGCGGGACACGGGCGTGGGGGACGCGCCCCCGGCGGCCGGGGCGTCCGGGCCGCCCGCCGCTCGCCAGCGGGCCGCGACCGCCCTCGGCTCGCGTCCGTCCAGGGCCGCCTGGCGCAGTTCGTGGCCGATCAGGTCCTCCGGCTGGACCCAGGTCAGTCGGAGCATGCCAGGCCTCCGAGGGATGCGAAGGCCTGCTCGTGGGCACGGCGGCGGGACAGGTCCCTGGTGAAGATCTCGCGGGTCACGGCCGTGAGGGTGGCCGCCGGTTCCCAGAGGTCCAGCCGGCTCGCCTCCGCGACCGTCTTGGCCCAGTCCTCCGGGACCGGGGAGCCCAGGGCGCCCGCCAGGGCGCCGGCCATCGTGGCGATGGAGTCGCAGTCGCGGCCGTAGTTGACCGCGCCGAGGACCGCGTGGCGGTGGTCGCCGCGTGCCACGACCAGCATGCCCAGCGCGATGGGCAGTTCCTCGATCGCGTGCAGCCGGGAAGGGCGGCGGGCGCCGAGCGAAGGGGCACGGTAGTCGGGGCCCACCGTGTCGTAGGGGGCCACCGCCGCACGCAACGGCCCCAGTGCCGACTCGAAGTCCGTGTGCCGGGAGGCCTCCTCGCAGACCCGCTCGATCGCGGCCCGGGTGCCGTCCTTCGCGAGGGCGAGACAGGCCGAGACGACCGAGTCCGGTGTCGCGCCGGGCGTGCACGCCGCCGCCACGCCCGCGGCCAGGACGCCCGCTGCCTCACGGCCGTACGACGACTGGTGCGCGCCGGCGATGTCGAGGGCCTCGGCGTACGCAGCCCGCGGGTCGGCGGCGTTGACCAGCCCGACCGGGGCCGTGTACATCGCCGCCCCGCAGTTGACGATGTTGCCGGTGCCGGCCTCGCGAGGGTCGGCGTGGCCGTAGTGGATCCTCGTCACCAGCCACTTCTCGGCCAGGAAGATCCGCTGGAGGGGGAGTGCCTCGGTCTCCAGTTCCGGGATCCAGCGGGGCTCGGTCATCAGGTCCGGGACCAGGTGGTCGGCGATCGCGTAGGCGTCGAGGTGGTCGCGGACCCGGGCGTAGACGCGGACCAGGGCATGGGTCATCAACGTGTCGTCGGTCACGTGCCCGTCGCCCTTGTGGTACGGAGCGAGGGGGCGGGCCGTGCGCCAGGCGTCGCCGTGCCAGGGGCCGACGATGCCGTGGACGCGGCCGCCGTGGCGTTCGAGGATCTGCTCGGGCGAGTAGCCCTCGACGGGACCGCCGAGAGCGTCACCGACCGCCGCCCCGACCAGGGCGCCGGTGATCCGCTCGTCCAGCGAGGCGTTTTGTTGGCTTTTGGGCTGCATGGCCGCATCATCCACCCGGGCGGGCCGGTTGTACGGCTTCCAGGAGCCCGGCGAGTTCCACGAGGTCCGTGCCGGTGAGGCGGGGCAGGGCGCAGCCGGAGAGGGTGCGGCAGCTCTCCCGCCAGGACCCGGGGACGCACGCGCCGCCGCCCAGCGCGCCGGTGAGGGCGCCGGCCAGGGCCGGGGCGGAGTCCGCGACGCGGGACAGGCAGGCCGCCGCGGGGATCGCGTCCGCGATGCGGCCGCGGGCGGCGGTGGCCAGGGCGAGGGCGACCGGGACGGTCTCGGCGGCGGCGATGCCGTAGCTGTAGACGTGGTCGACGATCTGGTGTTCCAGGGGTGGGACCAGGGCGAAGGCACTGTCCGCTGCGGCGGCGAGCCGCAGGGCGTGCCGGGCGTTGCGGCCGATCTCCGTCTTCTCGGGCAGTTCGGCGAGGGCCGCGGTGACGCAGGCGTCGACGTCCGCACCGGCCAGGGCGAGGGAGAGCGCGGCAGCCATCGCGCGGGCGCCGTGGACGCCGTCGCCGTCCTGGGTGTAGCGGGCGTCGAACTCCGCCAGGTCTGCGGCGCTGCGGGGATCTCCGGGGTGGGCCACGGCCAGGACGCAGGCGCGTACGCAGGCGGCGTCGTCGAAGTAGTGCGGGTTGTCGTGGCCGGTGGCGGGCGGACGCAGGCCGGTGGCGAGGTTGCCGAGGCCGGCGCGGACGGAGATGCGGGCGCGCAGGGGGAGGACGGCGGACTCGATCTCGGGGGCGCGGTCCGCCGCGGCGGCGACCTCGGCGGCGAGGGCGTTCCAGGTGAGGTCGATGGCGGCTCGGGCCCGGCGGTCGCGGCTGAGGTCGTTCAGGACGGTGTCGTCGCCTGCGCGCAGGAGGGCTTCCGCAGCGAAGGCCGCCCATTCGGCGTCGTCGGAGGGGCCGAGGTGCAGGGGCTCGGGGGGCTGGTTCAGGGCGATGGGGACGGGGAGGGTGGTCGTGGCGTTCTGTTCGGCGAAGGTGTCCAGTTCGCGGGTGAGGCGGCGGGTCCAGTCGGGCATGCGGGCGGCTCTGTGCCGGGCCGCGGGCCAGCCGGCGGCGTCGCCGGCGGCGAGTCCGAGCAGGAGGCCTTCGGCGCGTCTCGGGGCCTCGGCTTCGCCTTCGGCCCGTGTGTCTCCCGCCCGCGCACCGCCCGTAACTGTCACCCGAGGGGTCCTGGTCTCCTGTGGGGCGCGCTCACCGTCGGCGGGTGCCGGTGCGTGCGTTGTCATGCGAGGGCCTCCGTTCCGTCGTTCGGCAGGAGGGAGTCCGCCGGTGTCAGCAGGTCCGCCACGTCCAGGACGTGGTAGCCGGCCATCGCCGGGAGGCATCTGCCGTGAACCGGGCCGATGGCGGCCGCCCAGGCCTGCGGGACCGCCGACTCGCCCCGCGTCGCGCCCGCCAGTGCTCCCGCCACCGCCGCCGTCGTGTCCGCGTCGCGGCCCATGTTCACGGCCGTCAGGACCGACTGTTCGAAGTCGCCGTCGGCCGCCGCGTACGCGCCGAAGGCGAGGGCGACGGCCTCGGGGGCCAGATCGGTCCAGGGGTAGCCGCCGATGACGACCGCGGAGCGGACCGCGCGTTCGCCGTGGTGGGCGACGGCGACCGCGCGGCGCAGGCTGCGGGCCGTCCAGGAGTCGTCGGGGAGGACCGCGAGGGCCGCCGCCACCACCGCGTCCGGCGGCGCGCCCGCCATGGCCGCCGCGACACCCGCGGCCACGGCCCGGCCGCCGTGGATGCCCTCGCCGTCATGGCTCACCGAGCCGTCGATCGCGACCAGCCGGGCCGCCTCCGCCGGGCGGCCCGCGGCGAACACGCCGAAGGGTGCCGCGCGCATGGCCAGGCCGTCGCTCCAGGCATGCCGGTGCTGGGCGGAGATCGGGGCGGCCAGGCCCCGGCGGAGGTTCTCCAGGGTGCCGCGTTCGCTGAACCCGGCGCCCCGGAAGGGGCCCTCGTCACGGTCGGCGATCCACTCGTGCCAGGCCGCTTCCACATGGCCCGGGGTGAGCGCGGAGCCGTGCCGGGCCAGCAGCAGCCCGGAGAAGATCGCGTACTCGGTGTCATCCGTGCCGGACGGGTTATCAGAGACGTACCCGGTGATGCGGCCCCACCGGGCGCGGATCTCGGAGGGCTTCATGTTCTCGGCCGGGGCCCCGAGCGCGTCACCGACGGCCAGGCCCAGCAGTGCGCCCCGTGCCCGTGCCCGGAGCCCGATCGATGCCATGGGGGATGTGTCCCACTGCGATGACTCCGCCGAGCCTCACGAGCCTCAGCATCACCCGGTCGACATCTGCGCACCATGTTGATCAAGTGAGCGGATGACGGTAAAACCGCAGGTTAGCGCAGCCTTTCCTTGCTGGCGGTGATGGAATTCGGGGCGTAGTTTTGGTGTTGTAAAACTCTGGAACGTGTCCAAAGAGCAGTCCGTGGACGGGGAGTGGGGTTCTTTTCATGGCCATCATCGAGACCGAGGCGACGCTGCACGAGGCGCACCGGGACAACCACACGCACCGGGACGTGAACGGCGGCTGGCTGCGTCCCGCGGTCTTCGGCGCGATGGACGGCCTCGTCTCCAACCTCGCCCTGATGACCGGCGTCGCGGGCGGTGCGGTCAGTCAGCACACCGTCGTCCTCAGTGGACTCGCGGGCCTGGCCGCCGGCGCCTTCTCCATGGCCGCCGGCGAGTACACCTCCGTCGCCTCGCAGCGCGAGCTCGTCGAGGCCGAGCTGGACGTGGAGCGCCGCCAGCTGCGCAAGCACCCCAAGGACGAGGAGGCCGAGCTCGCCGCGCTCTACGAGTCGAGGGGCGTCGAGCCGGGGCTGGCCCGCGAGGTCGCGCGGCAGCTGTCGAAGGATCCCGAGCAGGCGCTGGAGATCCACGCCCGGGAGGAACTGGGCATCGACCCCGGCGATCTGCCCTCGCCCACCGTGGCCGCGGTGTCCAGCTTCGGCTCCTTCGCGCTCGGCGCGCTGATTCCCGTCGCGCCCTATCTGCTGGGGGCGAGCAGCATGTGGCCGGCCGTGCTGCTGGCGCTGCTCGGACTCTTCCTGTGCGGCGCGGTGGTGGCCAAGGTGACGGCGCGGACCTGGTGGTACAGCGGGCTGCGGCAGCTGTTGCTGGGAGGCGCGGCGGCCGGTGTGACGTACGCCCTGGGCACCGTGTTCGGAACGGCCGTAGGATAGCGCGGCTCGGACCTATGCAAGGGACTGCATAGGTAGTCGTTACTCGTTGGTTTCGGATGTGCGACCACCGGGCATGAGCCGTAAGCGCTGCGGGCAACGACGCCCGCCGCGCACCCCGGCGGGTCGGGCGAAGACGCCTGCCCCGCCCCCCGGGCCCTACGCAGACCGATCTGACCCGATCGTTTCGTGCGGTCCCTCCACAGCTTCCACTGCTGGCGCGGTACCCCCGCCGCGCACCCGCAGTGTCCGCATGCTGGAACGGATTATCCCGGTTCCCGAGAACCGCTCCATCATGTAACCTGCACGAAATTTTGCGATCACGCGAGGGCCAACGTCGTCCCTCGGCACTTTTGCATATGCCACAGACGACGACGGGAGAGCCGATGCGTACGCCGCGCCAGCCGTCCCAGCATTCCGCGAACGGCCAGAATTGGTCGTTCATGGATGCTCGCCCTGCTGCGCAGGGTATGTACGACCCCCGCAACGAGCACGACGCCTGCGGCGTCGGCTTCGTCGCCACCCTCACCGGCGAGGCGTCCCACACCCTGGTGGAACAGGCTCTGACCGTTCTGCGCAACCTCGAACACCGCGGCGCCACCGGCTCCGAGCCCGACTCGGGTGACGGCGCCGGCATCCTGTCGCAGGTCCCGGACGCCTTCTTCCGGGACGTGGCCGGATTCGAACTGCCCGACGCCGGTTCCTACGCCGTCGGTATCGCCTTCCTGCCGGAGGACTCCACCGCCGAGGCCGTCTCGCAGATCGAGACCATCGCGGCCGACGAGGGCCTGACCGTCCTCGGCTGGCGCGAGGTGCCGGTCGCCCCCCAGCTGCTGGGTGCCACCGCCCGGTCGACCATGCCGGTCTTCCGCCAGATCTTCGTCGCCGACGGCACGTCGGAGGGGATCGCCCTCGACCGCAAGGCCTTCGTGCTGCGCAAGCGCGCCGAGCGCGAGGCCGGCGTCTACTTCCCGTCGCTGTCCGCGCGGACCATCGTCTACAAGGGCATGCTGACCACCGGCCAGCTGGAGCCCTTCTTCCCGGACCTGTCCGACCGCCGCTTCGCCTCCGCGATCGCGCTCGTGCACTCCCGGTTCTCGACGAACACGTTCCCCTCGTGGCCGCTGGCCCACCCCTACCGCTTCGTCGCGCACAACGGTGAGATCAACACCGTCAAGGGCAACCGCAACTGGATGGTGGCCCGCGAGTCGCAGCTGGTCTCCGACCTGTTCGGCTCCGACGACAAGGCCATCGACCGGATCTTCCCGGTCTGCACGCCGGACGCCTCCGACTCCGCCTCCTTCGACGAGGTCCTCGAACTCCTGCACCTGGGCGGCCGTTCCCTGCCGCACTCCGTGCTGATGATGATCCCCGAGGCGTGGGAGAACCACGACTCCATGGACCCGGCCCGGCGCGCCTTCTACCAGTTCCACTCCACGATGATGGAGCCCTGGGACGGCCCGGCCTGTGTCACCTTCACCGACGGCACCCAGGTCGGCGCGGTCCTCGACCGCAACGGCCTGCGCCCCGGCCGTTACTGGGTCACCGACGACGGCCTCGTCGTCCTCGGCTCCGAGGTCGGCGTCCTCGACATCGACCCCGCCAAGGTGGTCCGCAAGGGCCGTCTCCAGCCGGGCCGTATGTTCCTCGTCGACACCGTCGAGCACCGCATCATCGAGGACGACGAGATCAAGGCCGGCCTCGCCGCCGAGCAGCCCTACGCCGAGTGGCTGGAGGCCGGGGAGATCGAGCTCTCCGACCTGCCCGAGCGCGAGCACATCGTGCACACGCACGCCTCGGTCACCCGCCGCCAGCAGACCTTCGGCTACACCGAGGAGGAGCTGCGCGTCCTCCTCGCGCCGATGGCCAAGGCCGGTGCCGAGCCGATCGGCTCGATGGGCACCGACTCGCCGATCGCCGCGCTGTCGGACCGCCCGCGTCTGCTCTTCGACTACTTCACCCAGCTGTTCGCGCAGGTCACCAACCCGCCGCTGGACGCCATCCGCGAGGAACTGGTCACCTCCCTGCGCTCGTCGCTGGGCCCCCAGGGCAACCTGCTCGACCCGACCGCGGCCTCCTGCCGCAGCGTCCTGCTGCCCTTCCCGGTGATCGACAACGACGAGCTGGCCAAGCTCATCCACATCAACGCAGACGGCGACATGCCCGGCTTCAAGGCCGCGACGCTCTCCGGCCTGTACCGGGTGCACGGCGGCGGTGACGCGCTGGCCGCGCGCATCGAGGAGATCTGCGCCGAGGCCGACGCCGCCATCGAGAACGGCGCCCGCCTGATCGTCCTGTCGGACCGCCACTCGGACGCCGAGCACGCCCCGATCCCGTCGCTGCTGCTCACCGCGGCCGTCCACCACCACCTCATCCGCACCAAGCAGCGCACCCAGGTGGGCCTGCTGGTCGAGGCCGGTGACGTCCGCGAGGTCCACCACGTCGCCCTGCTCATCGGCTACGGCGCCGCCGCCGTCAACCCGTACCTGGCGATGGAGTCCGTCGAGGACCTGGTCCGCGCCGGCACCTTCCTGCCCGGCGTCGAGCCCGAGAAGGCCATCCGCAACCTCATCTACGCCCTCGGCAAGGGCGTGCTGAAGGTCATGTCCAAGATGGGCATCTCGACCGTCGCCTCCTACCGCGGCGCCCAGGTCTTCGAGGCCGTCGGTCTCGACGACGCCTTCGTCGAGAAGTACTTCAACGGCACGGCCACCAAGATCGGCGGTGTCGGCATCGACGTCGTCGCCAAGGAGGTCGCCGCCCGGCACGCCAAGGCCTACCCGGCCTCCGGCATCGCCCCGGCGCACCGCGCGCTGGAGATAGGCGGCGAGTACCAGTGGCGCCGCGAGGGCGAGCCGCACCTGTTCGACCCGGAGACGGTCTTCCGCCTCCAGCACTCCACGCGCTCCGGCCGCTACGACATCTTCAAGAAGTACACCGAGCGCGTGAACGAGCAGTCCGAGCGCCTCATGACGCTCCGCGGGCTCTTCGGCTTCAAGTCGGACCGGCAGCCGATCTCCATCGACGAGGTCGAGCCGGTCTCCGAGATCGTCAAGCGCTTCTCCACCGGCGCCATGTCGTACGGCTCCATCTCCCAGGAGGCGCACGAGACCCTCGCCATCGCCATGAACCAGCTGGGCGGCAAGTCCAACACCGGTGAGGGTGGCGAGGACGCGGAGCGCCTGTACGACCCGGCGCGCCGGTCGTCCATCAAGCAGGTCGCCTCCGGCCGCTTCGGTGTGACCTCCGAGTACCTGGTCAACTCCGACGACATCCAGATCAAGATGGCCCAGGGCGCCAAGCCCGGCGAGGGCGGTCAGCTGCCCGGCCACAAGGTCTACCCGTGGGTCGCCAAGACCCGTCACTCGACCCCGGGTGTCGGTCTGATCTCCCCGCCGCCGCACCACGACATCTACTCCATCGAGGACCTCGCCCAGCTGATCCACGACCTGAAGAACGCGAACCCGCAGGCGCGGATTCACGTGAAGCTGGTCTCCGAGGTCGGCGTCGGCACGGTCGCGGCGGGTGTGTCCAAGGCGCACGCGGACGTCGTCCTGATCTCCGGCCACGACGGAGGCACGGGCGCCTCGCCGCTCACCTCGCTGAAGCACGCCGGCGGTCCCTGGGAGCTCGGCCTCGCCGAGACCCAGCAGACGCTGCTGCTCAACGGCCTGCGCGACCGCATCGTCGTGCAGACCGACGGCCAGTTGAAGACCGGCCGTGACGTGGTCATCGCCGCGCTGCTCGGCGCCGAGGAGTTCGGTTTCGCGACCGCGCCGCTCGTCGTCTCCGGCTGCGTCATGATGCGCGTCTGCCACCTCGACACCTGCCCGGTCGGCATCGCCACGCAGAACCCGGTCCTGCGCGAGCGCTACTCCGGCAAGGCCGAGTACGTCGTGAACTTCTTCCAGTACATCGCCGAAGAGGTCCGCGAGATCCTCGCCGAGCTGGGCTTCCGCTCCATCGAGGAGGCCGTCGGCCACGCCGAGACGCTCGACGTGACCCGCGCGGTCGACCACTGGAAGGCCCAGGGCCTGGACCTGGAGCCGCTGTTCCACGTGCCCGAGCTGCCCGAGGGCGCGGTGCGTCACCAGCTGATCGAACAGGACCACGGTCTGGAGAAGGCGCTCGACAACCAGCTGATCAAGCTGGCCTCGGACGCGCTCGCCGCTTCCGGCGCCACCGACGCCCAGCCGGTGCGCGCCCAGGTGCAGATCCGCAACATCAACCGCACGGTCGGCACCATGCTCGGCCACGAGGTGACGAAGAAGTTCGGTGGCGCGGGCCTGCCCGACGACACCATCGACATCACCTTCACCGGCTCCGCGGGCCAGTCCTTCGGCGCCTTCGTGCCCAGCGGTGTCACGCTCCGACTGGAGGGCGACGCCAACGACTACGTCGGCAAGGGCCTCTCCGGCGGCCGGATCGTGGTCCGCCCGGACCGCGCGGCCGACCACCTCGCCGAGTACAGCGTCATCGCCGGCAACACCATCGGCTACGGCGCCACCGGCGGCGAGATGTTCCTGCGCGGCAAGGTCGGCGAGCGGTTCTGCGTCCGCAACTCCGGTGCCACGGTCGTCTCCGAGGGCGTGGGCGACCACGGCTGCGAGTACATGACCGGTGGTCACGCGGTGGTGCTCGGCGAGACCGGCCGCAACTTCGCGGCCGGCATGTCCGGCGGTATCGCGTACGTGATCGACCTGGACCGCGACAACGTCAACGTCGGCAACCTGGACGCCGTCGAGGCGCTGGACGACACCGACAAGCAGTGGCTGCACGACGTGGTCCGACGCCACCACGAGGAGACCGGCTCGACCGTGGCCGAGAAGCTCCTGGGCGAGTGGGACACCGCCGTCGAGCGCTTCAGCAGGATCATCCCCAGCACGTACAAGGCAGTGCTCGCCGCCAAGGAAGCCGCCGAGCGAGCCGGTCTGTCCGAGACCGAGACCCACGAGAAGATGATGGAGGCGGCGATCAATGGCTGACCCGAAGGGCTTCCTGAACCACGGGCGCGAGGTCGCCAAGTCCCGCCCCGTCGAGGAGCGCGTCAAGGACTGGAACGAGGTCTACGTCCCCGGCTCCCTGCTGCCGATCATCAGCAAGCAGGCCAGCCGCTGCATGGACTGCGGCATCCCGTTCTGCCACAACGGCTGTCCGCTCGGGAACCTCATCCCCGAGTGGAACGACTACGCCTACCGCGAGGACTGGGCCGCCGCCTCGGAGCGTCTGCACGCGACGAACAACTTCCCGGAGTTCACGGGCCGCCTGTGCCCCGCTCCCTGCGAGTCGGCCTGTGTGCTCGGCATCAACCAGCCGGCCGTCACCATCAAGAACGTCGAGGTCTCGATCATCGACAAGGCGTGGGAGACCGGGGACGTCGCCCCGCAGATCCCCGAGCGCCTGTCCGGCAAGACCGTCGCCGTCGTCGGCTCGGGCCCGGCCGGTCTCGCCGCCGCCCAGCAGCTGACCCGCGCCGGCCACACCGTCGCCGTCTACGAGCGCGCGGACCGCATCGGAGGCCTCCTCCGCTACGGCATCCCCGAGTTCAAGATGGAGAAGCGGCACATCAACCGCCGTATCGAGCAGATGCGCGCGGAGGGCACCCGCTTCCGCACGGGCATCGAGATCGGCCGCGACCTGAAGGCCACGGACCTGAAGAAGCGCTACGACGCGGTCGTCCTGGCCGTCGGCGCCACCACGGCCCGCGACCTGCCGGTGCCCGGCCGCGAGCTCAAGGGCATCTACCAGGCCATGGAGTACCTGCCGCTGGCCAACAAGGTCCAGGAGGGCGACTACGTCACCACTCCGCTGTCGGCCGAGGGCAAGCACGTCGTGGTCATCGGCGGCGGCGACACCGGCGCGGACTGCGTGGGCACCGCCCACCGCCAGGGCGCGGCCTCCGTCACGCAGCTGGAGATCATGCCCCGCCCGGGCGAGGAGCGGAACGCCGCCTCCCAGCCCTGGCCGACCTTCCCGATGCTGTACAAGGTCACCTCGGCGCACGAGGAGGGCGGCGAGCGGGTCTACTCCGTCTCGACGACCCACTTCGAGGGCGACGAGGACGGCAACGTCCAGTGGCTGCACCTCACCGAGGTGGAGTTCATCGACGGCAAGCTCACCCCGAAGCCGGGCTCCGAGCGCAAGATCCCCGCGCAGCTGGTGACCCTCGCGATGGGCTTCACCGGCACCGACCGGGAGAACGGCCTGGTCGAGCAGTTCGGCCTGGAGCTCGACGAGCGCGGCAACATCGCCCGCGACGCCGACTTCCGGACCAACGTGCCGGGTGTGTTCGTCGCCGGTGACGCCGGCCGCGGCCAGTCGCTCATCGTCTGGGCGATCGCCGAGGGCCGCTCGGCGGCGCGCGGAGTGGACCGCGCGCTCACGGGCGCCAGCGAGCTGCCGGCGCCGATCCGTCCCACGGACCGCGCGCTGATGGTCTGACCGCACCGCACAAGACGTCCCGTACAAAGGCGTACGGAACACTGACGGCGCCTGCCCCACAGTCCCCGACCGGACGCCCGGGCAGGCGCTGTCGCACGTCCTCAGCCGCTCTCGCCGTCGTTCCCGCCCGTGTTCTCGTCCGGCCGCACCTGGATGTGGTCCTCGGCCAGCTCCAGCAGCACCCGGTCCGCCATGCCCAGGGCAGCCGTGTACTCGGCCGGCAGCTGAAGCCGGCCCGTGCGGTCGAGCATCGCGTACTCACGCGCCACGAGGGACTCCCGGCCCGTCTCGTCCAGTCCTTCGGGCTCATCCCCATCCTCACCGCCGCCGAGAACGTGGGCGTGCCGCTGAGACTGCGCCGGGCCGAGCCACGGGAACGGGAGGAGCGGGTGGCGATGCTGCTGGCCCTGGTGGGGCTGGCCGGACACGAGACACAGCGGCCCGCCGAGCTCTCCGGCGGGCAGCAGCAGCGGGTCGCCATCGCCCGGGCCCTCGCCAACCGTCCGGCCCTGCTGCTCGCCGACGAGCCGACCGGTCAGCTCGACGCGGCCACCGGCCTGGCGGTGATGGAGCTGCTGCGCGCCGTGGTCCGCAGCGAGGGCGTCACGGCCCTCGTCGCCACCCACGACCCCCAACTCCTCGGCCTCGCCGACCGGGTGCTGGAACTGAGTGACGGAGTGGTCGTCGAGCAGTGAGAGGATGCCGCCCATGGTCGCGATCGGTCTGAGCAAGGTCCAGGAGACCGCTCCCGCGCTGGTGAACCTCTACAAGAGCGCCGGGGTGTCCCTCGTGAAGCACGGGCTGGACGGGCTGCGGGCCGCGGTCTACCTCGTGGTCGACTACTCCGGCTCCATGAAGCCGTACTACATGGACGGCAGTGTGCAGGCGCTGGCCGACCGGGTCCTCGGGCTTTCGGCGCACTTGGACGACGACGGCACCGTGCCGGTCGTGTTCTTCTCCACCGACGTCGACGCCGAGACCGAGATCGCCCTGGCCGGCCACCAGGGGCGGATCGAGCGGATCGTCGCCGGGCTCGGGCACATGGGCAAGACCAGCTACCACCTGGCGATGGACGCCGTGATCGACCACTACCTCGACAGCGGCTCGACGGAGCCCGCCCTGGTGGTCTTCCAGACCGACGGCGGACCCATCAACAAGCTCGCCGCGGAACGCTACCTGTGCAAGGCGGCGAAACTGCCGCTGTTCTGGCAGTTCATCGGGTTCGGCGACCCGGACAGCAGGCAGTTCGACTTCTTGCGCAAGCTGGACGAGCTGGCCGTGCCCGGCAAGCGGGCCGTCGACAACGCCGGCTTCTTCCACGCCGGGCAGGACCCGCGCAAGGTCCCGGACGCCGACCTGTACGACCGGCTGGTGGGCGAGTTCCCGAAGTGGCTCGTGGCCGCACGGGCGCAGGGGATCGTCAAGGACCCCGGCGGCCGCTGAACCGGACCCGGCCCCCGGCCCGACCGCTCGACCGGGCCCCTCGCCTCCCTGGCCCAACCGCTCCTCCGCCCCGTTTGCGCGGCCGCGTCGCCGTGCCACGCTGGGAAGGATCCGACGGGGAGGCGACGACGTATGGGCGACGACGGCGCACGACGGGTGTACGGGACGGACTCCGTTCAGCGGAGGCCTCCCGCCGGCAGGGGCGAGAAGCTCGCCGACTGGGCCGACGGACGGCTCGGGCTCTTCGCCCTGGCCAAGGCCAACATGCGCAAGGTCTTCCCGGACCACTGGTCCTTCATGCTGGGCGAGGTCACCCTCTACAGCTTCGTCGTACTGATCCTCACCGGCGTCTACCTCACCCTGTTCTTCGAGCCCAGCATGCAGGAGGTCGCCTACAACGGGTCCTACACGGAGCTCAACGGCGTCCTCATGAGCAAGGCGTTCGAGTCCACGCTGGACATCAGCTTCGACGTGCGCGGCGGGCTGCTCATCCGGCAGATCCACCACTGGGCGGCGCTGGTCTTCATCACGGGCATGCTGGTGCACATGATGCGGGTGTTCTTCACGGGCGCCTTCCGCAAGCCGCGCGAGCTGAACTGGCTGTTCGGCTGGACCCTGCTGATGCTCGGCATCATCACCGGCCTGACCGGCTACTCCCTCCCCGACGACCTGCTGTCCGGCACCGGCATCCGCTTCGCGCAGGGCGCGATCCTGTCGATCCCGATCGTCGGGACGTACCTGTCGTTCTTCCTGTTCGGCGGGGAGTTCCCGGGCGAGGACATCATCTCGCGGCTCTATCCCGTCCACATCCTGCTGCTGCCCGGGATCATGCTGGGCCTGGTCACCGCCCATCTGATCCTGGTCTTCTACCACAAACACACCCAGTTCCCCGGCCCCGGACGCAAGGAGCGCTCGGTCGTCGGGATGCCGTTCCTGCCGGTCTACATGGCCAAGGCCGGCGGCTTCTTCTTCCTCGTCTTCGGTGTGCTGACGGTGATGGGCGCGGTCGCCCAGATCAACCCCGTGTGGGCCTTCGGCCCCTACCGCCCCGACCTGGTCACCACCGGCGCCCAGCCCGACTGGTACCTCGGCTTCTCCGAGGGCCTGATCCGGGTGATGCCGGGATGGGAGATCAACCTCTGGGGGCACACCCTCGTCCTCGGCGTGTTCATCCCCTTCTCGCTCTTCCCCCTCATCCTGCTCGCCCTCGGCCTCTACCCCTTCCTCGAAGCGTGGATCACCGGCGACAGACGCGAGCACCACATCCTCGACCGGCCGCGCAACGCGCCCGTGCGCACCGGCCTCGGCGTGGCCTGGCTGACCCTGTACGCGGTGCTGCTGATCGGCGGCGGCAACGACATCGTCGCCACCCATCTGCACCTGTCCATCAACGTGATCACCTGGTTCGTGCGGATCGGTGTCTTCGTGCTGCCGGCCGCCGCCTTCATCGTCACCAAGAAGATCTGCATGGGCCTGCAGCGCCGCGACCGCGCCAAGGTGCTGCACGGCAGGGAGACCGGCACCATCAGGCGGCTGCCGACCGGCGAGTACACCGAGGTCCACGAGCCCCTCACCCAGGGCGAGCTGTTCACGCTCACCCAGCACGAGCAGAACCCGCCCTACGAGATCGGGCCCGAGGTCGACGCGGGGGGTGTCCGCCGCAGAGTCAAACGGTCCGAGCGGCTGCGCGCCCGGCTGGCGAAGGCCATGTACGGGCCCGACGCACGGATCGAGAAGCCGACCGCGGAGCAGTACCGGGAGATCACCAGCGGCGACCACTCCCCCTGACGGCCGGGGCCCGGAACACCTTCCCGGCCTTCGCTACGTATCGCACTCCAGCACACTCCGGCACAGCGCACACCGCGCCCGGACCCGCCCGCGCACCGGCACCCTGATCCGCTGATGGCAGGTGGGGCAGGGGAACGACACCCGCAACCGCCCGCCCCCGTCGGGCGAGAACGCGTACGGCACCCCGGGCTGCGACGGACCCGCCGCAGCGTGCCGCCGGTCCCGGGCGTACCGCCGCCGACCCGCCCATCCCGCCGCCGTCAACGGCGGCTGCTGTCCGTCACGGCGAGCCAGCTCCCTCCCCTTCACATACGCCGTGTACGCCTGCGCGCTGGTGAACCACACCGCCGGGTCCTCCCCGAAGGCCAGCGCCCGCTTGGCCAGCACGTACCCGAACTCCTCCGGCGTGAGATACCCCAGCTTCTGCGACGACGCCCCGTCCTCCCGGTACGCGTCCAGCAGCAGCCACCCCGCACCCAGGTACGTCGTCACCGTGTCCGTGAGGATCTCGTTGTCCCGCACGCCCGGGAAGGACAGACCGAGGCGATGCAGGTACACATGCGTCACCTCGTGCGCGAGGGCCGCCCCGATGTCCCGCCGATGCGTACGGAACCGGTCGTTCAGCTCCACGAAGTACTCCGGCCCGGCCGTGAGCTCCACGTTCGCCGCGTGCCGCATCTCCCGGAAGCTCACGACCAGCCGCGCATCCGGCAACCGGTAGTGCCGCACCAGCTCGTGCGCCACCCGCTGCGCCCCCAGATACAGGTCGTCGGTGTCGCAGAACGCCACGTCGACGGGGAGCACGCTCGTCGCGAACGTCCGCACGGTGTCGTGGGACAGCCGCTTGTACAGCGCCGTGACGGCGGCCCGCACCGTCTCCAGATGCGGGTAGCCGTGCTCGACCGGCCCGTCGTTCGCCACGCCTCACCCCCAAGACGCCCCTGAACCCGGTTCCACTGTACGAGGACGCGCCCCGCCGCGGACGGGCCCGGCCACGGCGAAATCCGGTCGTCGCCCCGCGCATCCGGGGCAGAATCCGGGCCGTGACCAGCGAACAGCACACCGCCGCCGGCTCCCTCCGCGCGGGCGGCCGGGACGACGCCCTCGAACAGCGGCTCGACGAGGAGCTGACCGCCCTCAACACCGCCGCCGCCGACGGGGCCGTCACCGAGCCCCTCTCCGTCCGTGCCACCGACCCCAGCGGCGACCTGATCGGCGGGCTCACCGCCTGGACCTGGGGCACCCTGTGCTCGGTGGACATGCTCTGGGTGCGCGAGGGCCAGCGGCACTCCGGGTGGGGCGGCCGGCTGATGCGCGCCGCGCAGGACGAGGCCGTCCGACGCGGCTGCACCGACATGATCGTCTCCACCTACAGTTTCCAGGCACCCGGCTTCCACCCGAGGCTCGGCTTCCGGGAACGGGCCCGCATCGCAGGCGTCCCCGGCGGCCACGAGGACGTCTGCTTCCACAAGCGGCTCTCACCGCCGAGGGATGAGACGCCCTTCGGTCACCGGCCGTGATCCCCGTAGGCTGACGCCCCATGACCAGCAACACCGGTTCCCCCGACGTCGACCCCGCCGTCCGCGAAGAGCTCGCCCGGCTGCGCGACAGCATCGACAACATCGACGCCGCGGTCGTCCACATGCTCGCCGAGCGTTTCAAGTGCACCCAGCAGGTCGGCCACCTCAAGGCCCGGCACCAGCTGCCGCCCGCCGACCCGGCCCGCGAGGCCCGCCAGATCGCCCGGCTGCGCGCCCTCGCCGAGAACGCCAAACTCGACCCGGCCTTCGCCGAGAAGTTCCTGAACTTCATCGTCGCCGAGGTCATCCGCCATCACGAGCGCATCGCCGACGAGGCGCTCAACGGCGCCGCCCCAGGCGGCAACTGACGTCGCGCACGCCCCGGGGGAGTGACACGGCGGCCCGCTCGGGGCATGCTGCGCTGTACACAGCACGTCAGCTGACGAGCACTGCGCGTCAGCATCCCGGGCTACTCTGGTCCTCCACGAGGGAGGGGCGTGGGGCCATGCCGTCGGATACCAGGATCCTCATCGTCGACGACCACGAGGACACGCTGTACGCGCTCGAAAGCGCCCTGGCCCCGCTGGGCTACCTGCTCGGCCGGGCCACCAGTGGCGACGAGGCACTCAAGCAGGTGCTCCGCGGCCAGGTGGGCCTGCTGCTGCTCGACGTGCGCATGCCCGGCGTCGGCGGACTCGAGGTCGTGCGCTACATGCGGCGCGTGGAGCAGACCCAGCACATCCCGGTCATCCTGCTCACCGGCTTCGGCGCCGACCACGAACTGACCACGACCGCCTTCCGGCTCGGCGTCGCCGACCTCGTCATGAAGCCCGTCGACCCCTGGGCCCTGCGCACCAAGGTGCGCTACCTCTACGACGCCCACCGGCGCCATCTCGCCCTGGAACGCGAGGTGCGCCGCCTGCGCGCCCTCGCGGGGGAGCACACCGAGACCGCCGCCCACCCCGCACACCCCGCGCGCCCCGGACTGCCCCATCCCGACGCGCGCGTACCCACGCAGCGGCCCGACGGGGCGCACGCCGGGGAGCTCGAAAAGGACCGCACCTAGACCGGACATTGGGCACGTACCGATCCGCCTCTGTGCCCTGCCCACGCCATCAGGCAGCATGTCTCGCATGTCCGTACTGACGCGCGACGAAGCGCAGACCCGAGCAGAGCTCCTCGACGTCCACCACTACACGATCGAACTCGACCTGACCGGCGGAGACGAGACCTTCGGCTCCCGCACCACGATCAGGTTCGCTGCCCGCGTGGACGGGGACACCTTCGTCGAGCTCAAGCCCGCCGAGCTGCGCTCCGTCACCCTCGACGGACACCCCCTGGACCCGGAGACGCTGGACGGCAACCGCCTCGCCCTGCCGCACCTCACCGCCGGCGAGCACGAACTGCACGTGGACGCGACGATGCGCTACTCCCGCACCGGCGAGGGCATGCACCGCTTCACCGACCCCACCGACGGCGAGACCTACGTCTACACCCAGCTGTTCATGGACGACGTCCAGCGCGTCTTCGCCGCCTTCGACCAGCCCGACCTGAAGGCCGTCTTCGCACTGTCCGTCACGGCCCCGCCCCGCTGGACCGTCCTCGCCAACGGCATCGCCGAACAGACCGACGGCGTATGGAAGGCGGCCACCACACCGCGCATCTCCACCTACCTGGTCGCCGTCGCCGCGGGCCCCTGGCACTCCGTGCGCACCGAACACCGCGGCCTGCCCTTCGGCCTGCACTGCCGCCGCTCCCTCGCCCCCTACCTGGACGCCGACGCCGACGAACTCCTCGACATCACCCGCGCCTGCTTCGACCGCTACCACGAGAAGTTCGACGAGCCCTACCCGTTCGACTCCTACGACCAGGCCTTCGTCCCCGAGTTCAACGCGGGCGCCATGGAGAACCCGGGCCTGGTCACCTTCCGCGACGAATTCGTCTACCGCTCCGCCGTCACCGACACCGAACGCCAGACCCGCGCCATGGTCATCGCCCACGAAATGGCCCACATGTGGTTCGGCGACCTCGTCACCCTCAAGTGGTGGGACGACATCTGGCTGAACGAGTCCTTCGCCGAGTACATGGGCTACCAGACCCTCACCGAAGCCACCCGCTTCACCGACACCTGGACCGACTTCGGCGTCACCCGCAAGTCCTGGGGCTACGACGCCGACCAGCGCCCCTCCACCCACCCCGTCGCCCCCGACGCCGTCGACGACACCGCCTCCGCGCTGCTCAACTTCGACGGCATCTCCTACGCCAAGGGCGCCAGCGCACTGCGGCAACTGGTCGCCTGGCTCGGCGAGAAGGACTTCCTCGCCGGCATCAACACCCACTTCGCCCGGCACAAGTACGGCAACGCCACCCTCGCCGACTTCATCGACAACCTCGCCGGCGCCACCGACCGCGACGTCCACGCCTGGGCCGACGCCTGGCTGCGCACCACCGGCGTCGACACCCTCACCCCGCGCATCACCCCCGGCGAGCACGGCACCTGCGCCCTCACCGTCGACCGCGCCGGCAGCCGCCCGCACCGCGTCGCCGCCGGCCTCTACGACCGCGACCTCGGCGACGACGGCGGTCAGCTCGTCCTGCGCGAACGCCTCCACCTGGACCTCCCGCACACCGAAGCCCACCCCATCGGCAAGCGGCCCGCCCTGCTCCTCCTCAACGACGGCGACCTCACCTACGCCAAGGTCCGCTTCGACCCCGAGTCCTTCGAGACCGTCCGCAAGGACCTGTCCGGACTGCCCGAACCGCTCACCCGAGCGGTCGTGTGGAACGCCCTGCGGGACGCCGTCCGCGACGGCGAACTCGCCCCCCACGCCTACCTGGAGACCGCCCGCATCCACCTCCCGCTGGAGACGGACCTCGCCATCGTCCAGGGCGTGCTCGCCTTCGCCACCACGTACATCGCCGACCGCTACCTCACCCCCGAGGAGCGGCCCGCCGCACTCGCCACCCTCTCCGAACTGTGCCGCGACCTCATCCGCCGCACCGAGGACGGCGACAACCCCGGCCTGCGCCTGATCGCCGTACGCCACCGCATCGACGTGGCCGCCCACCCCGACACCATCGCCGCCTGGCTCGCCGACGGCACCGTCCCCGGCGGCCCCGAACTCGACCCCGAGCTGCGCTGGCGCGTACTCGCCCGGCTCGCCGTCCTCGGCGCGACCGACGAGGCCGCCATCACCGCCGAACTGGAACGCGACCCGAGCGCCACCGGCCAGGAAGGCGCCGCCCGCTGCCGCGCCGCCCTGCCCGACCCCGAGGCCAAGGCCCGCGCCTGGGAGACCCTGTTCGGCACCGACGACCTCTCCACCTACCTCTTCACCGCCACCGCCCGCGGCTTCTGGCAGCCCGAACAGGCCGACCTGGTACATGAATACGTCGGGCGGTACTACGCCGACGCGGTCGCCCTCGCCGACCGCCGCGGCCCCGCCCTGGCGGAGGCGGCGGGCCGCTGGGCCTTCCCCGCACACGCCGTCGACGCCGACACCCTCCGCCTCGGCGAGGAATGCCTGCGCGACGCCGCCCCGATCCCCGCGCTGCGCCGCAAACTGGCCGACCAACTGGACGACCTGGCACGAGCGTTGCGGGTCCAGCGGGCCGGGGAGAACCAGGTGTATTGATCACGGGCGTCGTTGACGCGGAGCGGCGAGAGCCGGGGTCGGCGGGAACCGAGGCCGACTCCCGCACCGCTCCGCCGGGTTTCCCCTACGGGAGATACCTCCACCCGGGTCGGGTCGTTGAGCCGTGCGGGCGTCTCGCCCCGCGCCCCGGAGGTCAACCCCATGAGCACGCCGCCCCTCGCCTCAGGCCCCGAAGGCTCCCACGCCCTGCGGCCGCTGCTCGGCACCGTCCTCGAAGCGCTGGACACCGGCGCCCGGGCCAGGGGCGGGCCGCTGCCCGCGGGCGGACCCGACGCGGTCGCCGTCCGCCTGCGGGCGGCGGTGGGAGAGCTCCTGCCCGACCAGGGCGACCCCCACGCCCTGTCCACCCTGGTCCGTGCCTTCGCGGAAGGCGCCGCCGACCCGGCCCACCCCCTGTGCGCGGCCCACCTCCACTGCCCGCCCCTCGCCGTCGCCACCGCCGCCGACCTCGCCGCCTCGGCCCTCAACCCGTCCCTGGACTCCTGGGACCAGGCCCCGGCGGCCTCGGAGCTTAAGGCCCTGGCGGCAGGCGTGCTGGCACGGGAGATCTACCCGGAGAACGGCACGGCCGACGCCCTCGTCACCACCGGCGGCACCGAGTCCAACCAACTCGCCCTGCTCCTCGCCCGGGAAGCCCACGGCACATCCGTCCGGCTCGTGTGCGGAGCCAACGCCCACCATTCACTGCCCCGCGCCGCCTGGCTCCTCGGACTGCCCGAACCCGTCGTCGTACCCGCCCCGGGCGGCACACTCCACCCCGACGCGCTCGACCAGACCCTCACCGGCCTGACCGGCCCACTGCTCGTCGCCGCCACCGCCGGAACCACCGACGCCGGACGCATCGACCCGCTGCCCGAGATCGCCGCCCGCTGCGCCGCCCACGGCGCCCGGCTGCACATCGACGCCGCCTACGGCGGAGGCCTCCTCTTCAGCGACCTCCACCGGGCCCGCCTCACCGGACTCGACGCCGCCCATACCGTCACCCTCGACCTGCACAAACTCGGCTGGCAACCGGTCGCCGCCGGCCTCCTCGCCGTCCGGGACCCCCGCGACCTCGCCGCCCTGCGGCAGCACGCCGACTACCTCAACGCCGACGACGACACCGAGGCCGGACTTCCCGACCTGCTCGGCCGGTCCCTGCGGACCACCCGCCGCCCCGACGTCCTCAAACTCGCCGTCACCCTCAAGACCCTGGGACGCAGCGGCCTCGGAGCTCTCGTAGACCAGGTCTGCGCACACGCCCGGCAGTTCGCCGCCCTCGTCGACGCCCACCCCGGCTTCGAACTGCACACCCCGCCCGCCATCAGCACCGTGCTGTTCCGGCCCACCGGCGCCACCGACGCCATCGTGGCCGCCCTACGCCGCGCCCTGCTCACCGACGGCCGCGCCGTCCTCGGCCGGGCCCGCATCGACGGCCGGCTCTGGCTCAAGGCCACCCTCCTCAACCCCGCCACCGGGCCCGACGACCTGGCAGCCCTGCTGCACCTCGCGGCAGCGAGCCGAGCCACCCTCGTGGAAGGACACACCCCCCGGTGAACCCCGCACCCACCCCCCACCCCCACCCCCCCCGCCGCCCCCTCCCCATCCGCCTCCGCCCCCCCCACCCCCC